>NZ_JABBAL010000023.1 GCF_018607995.1 Planktotalea sp. | reverse complement strand
TGCTTCCTTCCGGATCTGACCAGGTTGGCGAGGCACTCGCCCGCGCCAACCTCTCCCGTTTCATATACGATTGCCCTGCGCGCATTGCAAGACTTGAACCTGCCACCGCATCGGACATAGCGTGCGCCAAAGTTTTGAGGAGTGCAGGCATGAAATTAGCAGAAACAGTGACATTTGGCGGCTCTGGTCTGGAGCGCGTCGCGCAGTTTCGTGGTGATACCCCCGAGATGGCGGCATATTTGAGCGATCCAACGTCGGAGGCGATTGTGTTCTGGCGCGGCAAGCCTCTGATTCGGCGTGGAGATTGGGACGCCCTCGCACGCATCCCGATGAGCGATGCTGTGTTCGAAGGGCGCGCATCAGATGCGATTTTTCTAGGAATTGACGAGGGGCATGCCGTCTTTGCGCATGATCTGTCGGATTGGAGCCCTGAGGGCGTTGATGAAACGGCGATGAACATGTTTCTTGACCCGACCGAACAGCAGCACCCTGATTTGCCTGAAACAGATGTCTTCGCGGAATTGCGCAGTAATATGACACGGCTGACGGCGCGTGATGCGGAACTTGCCGCTTCTGCACGCGCTGTCTTTTCTTGGCATTCGAGTCACAGGTTTTGTTCCAAATGCGGTGCTGAGAGCCAGATGAGCATGTCAGGTTGGCAACGTGATTGCGGCACATGTGGGACTAAGCATTTCCCGCGCACTGATCCTGTGGTGATCATGCTGATCACGCGAGGTAATTCGGTGCTGATGGGGCGTTCGCCTGGTTGGCCCGAGGGGATGTATTCGCTGCTGGCGGGATTTGTGGAGCCGGGCGAAACGCTGGAAGCTGCAGTACGGCGGGAAGTCTTTGAGGAGGCGGGGATCAAGGTTGGGCAGGTCGATTATCTTGCCAGCCAACCATGGCCATTTCCCAACTCGCTGATGTTTGGCTGTCATGGCGAGGCGCTGAATGATGAGATCACCATTGATCCCGTTGAGATCGACGATGCGATCTGGGTAAGCCGAGAAGAGATGATGCTGACTTTTGCGGGTGAGAACCCCAAAATGCTGCCCGCGCGCAAAGGGGCAATCGCGCATTTCATTCTTGAGCATTGGCTGAGCGATAGACTTAAATAACTTTCTTAGGTTACAGATTCCCAAAAATAGTAGAAACTCAAAGCGGTCAGGCTCATGAAGTTTTCAACAAAAGAAGATATCGAAGCGCCGATTGTGGATGTTTTCGCATGGTTTTAGGACTTTGATCAGTTTGAGCGATCTGCTTTGCGGCGCGGCGCAGAGGTGCGCAGAACTAATTCGCTGAAACGTCACGGGACAGGCATGGCCTGGCCCCCCGTATTCAATTTTCGCGGCAAAAACCGTAAGATCGAAGCGGATTTGATCGACTATGAACCCTGTGACGGCTAAGAGGTTGAGTTGCAAAGCAACGACGTGACCGCCTATGCGACGCAGGAGTTGATGCCGTTATCCAAGAGCCGTACGCGAGCGTCCTTCGCGATTGAGCTGCAACCCGAAAGCCTATCTTGCCTTACGATAGTGCAAGCTATGCGGCTTGGAAAATCACGTTTGGAAAAGCGTTTCGCAAGCGAGCGGTTGATTTCGCGCTTATGATTGAACGCCAGTATAAATCTAAGAACAGCACTTAATCTGTGGCACACGCACGTTCTGGCGCACGCGGATAGGTACCTAGGATCGTGATCTCGCTGGTGAAATAGCTGAGCTCGTCTAGCGCTCGTTTGACGTTTTCATCCTCTGGATGGCCTTCAATGTCAGCGTAAAATTGCGTCGCTGTGAAGTGCCCATCCACCATGTAGCTTTCCAGCTTGGTCATATTGACCCCATTGGTCGCAAAACCACCCATCGCCTTGTAAAGTGCCGCGGGCAGGTTGCGCACGCGAAAGATAAAGCTGGTCAACATGCCCGTATCGCCGCGCTTAGAAAGATCACAGTCGCGCGACATTACTAAAAAGCGGGTGGTGTTATGCCCGTGATCTTCGATGTTCTTGGCAAGCACGTTTAGGCCGTAAATCTGCGCTGCGAATTCGCTCGCAAGTACGCCGCTGTTCATATCACTGTTTTTGACCAGTTCTGCCGCGGCACCCGCGCTATCGACGGCAGATTCGGGGTGAATGTTGTGTTTGTTCAAAAATGCGGCCGCTTGTGGGAGCAAAACCGTGTGTGCGCGAACTTTTTTGATGTTTGAAAGCGCAGTACCCGGCATCGCCATGAGACTGATGCGTACGCGCGTGAAGGCCTCGCCTACGATGTGCAAATCGGAACTGGGCAACAAACGATGACTGTCGGCCACACGTCCATAGGTCGAGTTTTCAACTGGAAGCATCGCAAATTCAGCGTCTTTGGAGTTTACGGCGTTGATCACATCCTCGAACGTGCGGCAGGGCAGCGGTTCCATATTAGGGTAATTCTGTGCGCAAGCTTCGTGGGAATAGGCCCCAAGTTCGCCTTGAAATGCGATCTTTTTGGTCATGGGTGCGTATCCTCTTAAATTGTGTCTAAAAAACTGTCCAACTCGGGCGTTTCGCCGCGGGTTCTACACCTTGCCTTAGTCTCATGAAAGCCATAGATGTCCGCGCAACGATATCCAATAGGACAAGACACATGTTTGACACCATGACATTAACCAAAATCCTTGGCGCTGGTTGCGGTGCATTGCTGTTGTTCCTGATGGGCAGCTGGGCCGCAGAAGAACTGTATCACATGGGTGGTGGTCACGGCGAGGGCGAGCACCTAGCAGGATATGTGATTGAAGTTGAAAGCGCTGACGAAGTTGAAGAAGTCGAAGAGGTCAACATCGTTGAACTGATCGCTGCTGCAGACATCGGCAAGGGCGAGAAAGTCTTTGGCAAGTGCAAAGCTTGCCACAAGCTGGAAGACGGCGCAAACGGCACCGGTCCGCACCTATTCAACACTGTGAACCGTGACAAAGGATCCATTGAAGGGTTCGGCTACTCCACGACGCTCGCCCAAATGGAAGGCAACTGGGGTTACGAAGAGCTGAACGCGTTCCTGACCAACCCAAAAGGCTACGTTAATGGCACCAAGATGAGCTTTTCCGGCCTGAAAAAAGACTCGGATCGCGCGAACTTGATTGCCTACCTTGAGACCATCAAATAGCGTAGATTGCTACTTTGAATATCCTAAAAGCCGTCCAGCCAACCGCTTGGGCGGCTTTTTCTTTGGGGTTGCTTGATTTTGCGCCAGCGCACACTCTCTTCACAACCAGTCCATTCATTCAACGCTTGAATGTGATGGGTGCAGCGCTTTAGCTATGTTAGATAGAAAATAAGCGTAAACGCGACAGTTATTGGGAGACAACGATGGCAGGTAAATTTCCAAAAAGCGAAATCACCTTGAAGCGCCGCGATCTGATGCTTGGCATGGCCGCTGGCGGTGCTGGTGTAGCGATGGGCTTGCCGCAAGTGGCATTGGCGCAAAGCGGATCTGAAGAGATCATCAGAAGTCATGGATATTCCTTTTTCGGAGATTTGCAGTATCCACAGAATTTCACCCATTTCGATTATGTGAACCCTGACGCGCCGAAGGGTGGAGAAATTTCCCTCTCCACGCGCGGCACGTTTGACGGCATGAACCGCTATGCGAGCAAGGGCCGCCCCGGCCAGTATTCGGGTTTGATCTCGGAAGCGATGTTCAGCCGCGCGCCTTTTGATACTGCGGTTCCGGCAGATTCTATAACAGATGCGTATTGTCACCTTGCCGAAGCGGTAGAGTATCCTGCGACCAAAGAATGGTGCGTCTTTCACCTGCGTCCGGAAGCGAAATTCTCCGATGGGCGCCAGTTGACCGCACATGATGCTGCGTTCACGCACAATTTGTTCCTAGAGCAGGGCATTCGCAGCTACGCGCGTTCTGTTAAGCAACGCATTTCGGGTGTTGAAGTGATCGATGATCAAACGCTGAAATACACATTTGTTGACGGTATTTCACGCCGCTCCCTGATAAGCCAAGTTGGTGGATCACCTGTGTTTTCCAAAGACTGGTATGAAGAGACTGGCGAGCGTCTTGATGAGCCGTCTTTGCTCACGCAGCTTGGCTCTGGCCCTTATGTGGTTGAAGATTTCGAGATCAACCGTTTCATCATTTACAAGCGCAACCCGGATTATTGGGGCTGGCACTTGCCCGTGAACATCGGGCGTCATAATTTTGATCGCGTGCGTGTAGAATATTTCGGCGATCAGACCGCCGAATTTGAGGCTTTCAAGGCTGGCGAGTACACGTTCCGTCAAGAAACAAGCACTAAACAGTGGGCGACGGGATATGATTTCCCGGGCGTCGAAAAGGGTTATATCAAGCGCGAGCAGTTGCCGAACGGCAATCCGCCAACGCCCTCTGGCTTCGTGTTCAACATGCTGCGCGAACCGTTCACGGACCTGCGTGTGCGCGAAGCGTTGAGTCTTGCGTATAATTTTGAATGGGTCTCTTCGTCTTTGCAGTTTGGCCTGACGAAACAGCGCAATTCCTTTGTTGAGAATTCGGCGCTAGAGGCCAAAGGCGTGCCCGAAGGGTTGGAGCGTACATTCCTAGAAAGCCTTGGTGATCTTGTGCCAGATGAGGTGATGAACGGCGAAGCTGTGATGGCGCATACCTCCAACGGTGATACAGTTTCTGATCGGCGCAATCAGCGTAAGGCGCTGAAATTGCTGAAAGACGCGGGCTGGTTTGTTAATGATGATGGCAAGTTCGTTGATGCCGATGGAAAGTTGATTGAATTCAAAATTATGCTGTCCTCCAGTACGGGTGACACCGTTGAAGCGATCATAACGACCTACGTCCAGACCCTGAATAAATGGGGCATCAGCGCGGATATGGAGAAGATTGATTCTGCGCAATATGCGTCGCGCTATTACGACAAAGACTGGGACATGATGTACTTCCGCAACCAGCCTTTCTTGGCGGCAGGAACGGGCCTCAAGCAGGCGTATGGCTCAGAAACGGCTGTGGTGTCTTCCTATAATCCACAGTCACTGCAAAGCCCGTTGGTGGATGCGATCATTGATGGCTCGCTTGAAACCACATCGCGGGAAGAAGAAGAGGCAGCGTTGCGCGCGCTCGATCGAGTGTTGCGGTATTTGCGCATTCAAATCCATTCTGGTTATGTGGGTAAGCATTGGGTTGCGTCCTATGACATGTATGAGCACCCAGAAAATCTGCCGCCCCTTGCGCTGGGTGTGCTCGATTTTTGGTGGTATAACAAAGAGAAGCATGAAGCGCTGAAAGCTTCTGGCGCTTTGAGGTAAATCGCTTTGGGCGCTTATATTTTTCGACGGCTATTGCTGATCATACCGACGTTGTTCGGGATTATGATTGTCAATTTCACGCTAGTTCAGTTCGTTCCCGGTGGTCCTGTTGAACAGGTCCTCGCCCAAATGCAGGGTGGGGGTGACGTGTTTGAGGGCTTTTCCGGCGGGGGCAATGATGTTGCGGAAGAAACCTTCGGATCTGACAGTGACTATGTCGGTGCGCGTGGGCTGCCTAAAGAATTTATTGAAGAGTTAGAGAAAGAATTCGGTTTTGATAAGCCGCCGCTCGAGCGGTTTTTGAACATGCTCTGGAATTACATGCGGCTTGATTTCGGCGAGAGTTATTTCCGTTCTATCAGCGTTGTGGATTTGGTGCTCGAAAAGATGCCTGTTTCGATCACGCTGGGGCTGTGGTCGACGATTATTGCGTATCTGGTCTCGATTCCGTTGGGCATTCGCAAGGCGGTTCATGACGGCACGAGCTTTGACACATGGACCTCTGCGATGATCATCGTGGCCTATGCAATCCCTGGATTTTTGTTCGCCATTCTGCTGCTCGTGTTATTTGCGGGTGGTTCTTACTGGCAGATTTTCCCGCTAAGGGGACTGACCTCTGAAGGGTTTGGGAACCTTAGTCCAATTGGCAAAGTGCTCGATTATCTTTGGCACATCGCTTTGCCGGTGCTCGCTTCTACCATTTCTGCCTTTGCGACGTTGACCTTACTGACCAAGAACAGCTTTCTCGATGAGATCAAAAAGCACTATGTGATGACCGCGCGCGCGAAAGGGCTGAGCGAAAGCCGCGTGCTCTATGGGCATGTGTTTCGCAATGCTATGCTGATTGTGATCGCGGGTTTTCCGGCTGTTTTTATCTCTGTGTTCTTTAGTGGATCACTGATTATCGAGACGATTTTCTCGCTCGATGGCTTGGGTCGACTTGGCTTTGAGGCGGCGGTTGCGCGGGATTATCCAGTGATTTTTGGCACGCTGTTTATCTTCGGCCTCATCGGTTTGATTGTTAGTATCTTGAGCGATTTGATGTATGTGCTTGTCGATCCTCGCATCGACTTTGAAAAGCGGGAGGGCTGATCGCATGGCTCTGTCCCCGCTCAATCAACGCCGATGGCGTAACTTCAAAAACAACCGGCGCGCGCTGTGGTCATTGATCATCTTCTCGGTGTTATTTGGGCTAAGCCTGTTTGCGGAATTCATCGCCAACGACAAACCCATCGCGGTCAGCTATCGCGGCGAGTTGAGCATGCCCGTGTTCAATTTTTACCCCGAAACAGCCTTTGGTGGAGATTTCGAAACCGAAGCGGTTTACCGCGATATTGAAGTGCAATGTTTGATCAAATCAGGCGGTTTGGAAAAGTGCTGGGACGATCCCGAGTGGGTGGTAGACGCCATTGAGGCAGGCACGTTAGAGGGCGTAGATTTCTCCAAAGGGTGGATGCTTTGGCCCATGATTCCGTATGCTTACGACACAACAGTTGATCGTCCTGGTGCTGCGCCGCTCGCACCCAACGGCGAAAATTTACTGGGTACGGATGACACGAAGCGTGACGTGCTTGCGCGTGTGATCTACGGGTTCCGATTGTCGATCTTGTTCACATTGATTGTCACTTCACTGGCCAGCGTGATCGGCATTGCGGCGGGTGCGTTGCAGGGCTACTTCGGGGGTTGGGTTGACTTGATTTTCCAACGCGTCATCGAGATTTGGAGCGCGGTCCCCTCGCTTTACATTATCATTATCATGTTTGCGATTTTGGGACGTAGTTTTTGGCTTCTCGTATTCCTTATGGTTCTTTTCGGATGGATGGCATTGGTTGGAGTAGTACGCGCTGAGTTTTTGCGTGCTCGAAACCTAGAATATGTACGCGCGGCGAAAGCCTTGGGCGTCAGCAACACAGTGATCATGTTCCGCCATATGTTGCCAAACGCGATGGTCGCAACCGTCACCATGTTGCCCTTTATCGTAACCGGCACGATTAGCGCGTTAGCAGGCCTCGATTTTCTTGGGTTCGGATTACCTTCCTCGTCGCCTTCACTGGGGGAGATGACATTGCAGGCCAAGCAGAATTTGCAAGCGCCCTGGCTCGCCTTCACCGCGTTTACTGTGTTTGCCGTAATGCTGTCGCTTCTCGTCTTCATCTTTGAGGGCGTGCGCGATGCGTTTGATCCAAGAAAGACCTTCTCATGAGCGCCCTTTTGACGGTCAAAGACCTCACAGTTGCCTTTCGCCAAGATGGTCAACTAAGCGAGGCCGTGCGTGGCGTCAGCTTCACTGTGGATCGTGGTGAAACCGT
Organism: Planktotalea sp.; assembly: GCF_018607995.1. Classification (GTDB taxonomy): domain Bacteria; phylum Pseudomonadota; class Alphaproteobacteria; order Rhodobacterales; family Rhodobacteraceae; genus Planktotalea. Next base: position 402,928 of record NZ_JABBAL010000023.1, on the reverse strand, counting down.
TGCGTTGGTTGGTGAAAGCGGGTCGGGAAAATCCGTCACAGCGCTGAGTTCTGTGTCGTTGTTGGGCTCAAGCGCGGTGACAGGCGGGTCGATCACCTATGAGGGCCAAGAGATGGTAGGCGCTGACGAAGCCCTGTTGCGCAAAGTGCGCGGCAACGACATTAGTTTTATTTTTCAGGAGCCGATGACCTCTCTTAACCCATTGCATACATTGGAAAAACAACTTGGTGAGTCGCTGGCTTTGCACCAAGGCGTGGTTGGAGACGCGGCGCGTGGCCGGATCTTATCGCTACTGGATGAGGTCGGAATTCGCAATCCTGAGAGCCGTTTGAATTCTTATCCGCATCAATTGTCTGGTGGGCAAAGACAGCGCGTTATGATCGCGATGGCTTTGGCGAATGATCCCGATCTATTAATTGCGGATGAGCCGACGACAGCGCTTGACGTGACGATCCAAGCGCAGATCCTAGAGCTTCTGGCAGGCCTGAAAAAGCACAAAAACATGGGTTTGCTGTTCATCACTCACGATCTTGGAATTGTACGCAGCATTGCTGATAAAGTTTGCGTTATGAAGGCGGGTGAGATCGTCGAGGCGGGTCCAACGGATGAGGTATTTAACAATCCTAAACACGAATACACCAAGATTTTACTGAATGCGCATTCGGTAGGTACCCCTAATCCTGTCCCGGCTGGCGCTAAGGAAATTGCCAACACTAAAAATTTAAAAATCTGGTTTCCTATTCAACAAGGTCTGTTGAAGAAGGCTGTTGGCCACGTCAAAGCCGTGAACGATGCGACACTGTCTGTGCGCGCGGGTGAAACCCTTGGTATTGTTGGGGAAAGTGGATCTGGTAAGACGACGTTGGCGCTTGCGATGATGCGTTTGATTGCCTCTGAGGGTAGTTTGAATTTTGCGGGCGAAGACACACGCGCATGGTCTACTCGTCAGTTGAGAGCTGCGCGCAAGGACATGCAGATCGTCTTTCAGGATCCTTTTGGATCTTTGTCACCGCGCATGACCGCAGAGCAGATCATCGCCGAAGGGCTTGGCGTGCACGGAACAGATGGCGCAAAAACGCCCCGTGATATGGTGGCGGACATCATGAGCGAAGTGGGGCTAGATCCAAAGACTATGGACCGCTATCCACATGAGTTCTCCGGTGGCCAACGTCAAAGGATCGCGATTGCACGTGCGATGATACTGCGACCCAAATTGGTAGTTTTGGACGAACCGACCAGTGCGTTGGACATGACGGTGCAGGTGCAGATCGTGGAATTGCTGCGCGGTTTGCAGCAAAAATACGGACTGGCCTATCTGTTCATCAGCCATGATTTGAACGTTGTGCGGGCGATGTCGCATAAGGTTTTGGTAATGAAACAAGGCGATGTCGTCGAGATAGGCGAGAGTGAAGCGCTGTTTAATGCGCCGCAACATGAATATACGCAGGCGCTTCTAAGTGCGGCGCTGGATCATCGCGCGAGCACGTAGAAACGCCCAAAGCTGGATGCCGTGGGTGGTCAATTAGCGGCGTTTTGTTAACTTTTGACAGCAATAGGCTGGCCCGACACGGCAGGTACCTTGGCTGCAATTCTTGGCAATTTGCGGCGCCAGAGAGACAATCGGATCAATCATTGTGCGGCTAATTTGCGGGGGTTTTCGGAGTACAATAATGCGGTTCGCACCAGTGTGCAAGCATGTCCCAACGCGGTTTGGGATAGCGGTCTTGGTAGGAGGCGCGGATAAAGCTGTCTGCGAGTATGTTCAACATTTTCTTCTCCCTCATTCATTTCATGCTCTGAATATTTGTTGAAACGAGGAAAAATGCGAGTCATGAAGAATTTCAATATGTAAGCTGAGGTTTCATATTAATTGGCTAGATATCCCGTCCTTATCTGTGCTTCGCGCGTTTCATGCCTATGCGGAAAGTGTGGGTCGATGCCGCGCGCGGGCGCTACCCTCAGCGTGTCTCATGCGGCGATTAGCTAGCAGACCAGAAATCTCGAGAGCTTTCTCAACGTGCCTCTATTGGATCGCACCGCGAGGCAACCGCTGTTGACGGAGGAAGGCCTTGCGCTTGCCAAAGTGTTAAGCTCCAGTTTTGAAGTGATCAGCGCACAAAAGATGCAGAGCGCCCTTTGGTTGTTTCCACTACGCCGAGTTTCGTGGCGAACTGGTTGGTGCCAAGACTTGCGGAGTTTCACGCGAAACATCCCGAGTTGAATGTGGTGATTGATCTAAACTCGGACATGAGCGCGTTGGGACCGACTGGCGCGGACCTTGCAATCCGGTTTGGACAAGGGGAATGGGATGGGCTGGACGTGCAGCTGTTCGTTCAAACACTGCGCTTTGCGGTCGCATCGCCAGCGTTCATTTGTGACGATTGCCCAACATCCCCGGCAGGTCTTGCGCGGTTCCGGATCTTGCAGGAAGTCGGAACCTCTGAAAGTTTGCTGTGGCTGGCCAAGCAAGGTGTGTGCGATGCGGGGCAGAGCGGGGTGACGGTTTTGCTGGGCAATTTGACCCTGAACGCTGAGCGTATGGGGCAGGGGATTGCCGTAACCGCAGGTGTTTGGGTGAGAACTGATATCAAAAACGGGCGCTTGGTCAAATTGTTTGAAGATGAGGAAGACTTTGGCTACTATTGTGACGCGCGCTGGCGTGCACCGCGCGTCGCCAAAGACGTTTCTAAAGTGGTTTAGATTGCAGCTCTAAGAGCTGGGCCCGATCATAGAGCACTGCACATTGCGTGCGGCAAGTCTGCGACAGGCCAGATCAGCACGTTCACGAGAAAGGCCAATGAAATTAGCATCATAGCCAGTTTTGCGTTCCGTCACAGAGCGACGAGCACCGTCAAGTGCGTTCATCTCGGCGAGGGCGGTTTTCAGCAAAACGCGCTCTGCTTTGTAACGGTTGGGATAGAGGCCGATGTTGATGCCCCAATGCTGCCCACCTGACGTCGAAACGCGCGTGACGACTTGCTGCTTGGGTTTCACACTCGGCTCTGGTTTGGGTTGCGTGAGAGAAGCGAGAAGCAATGCTTTTGGTCGTGCTGTGGGCTTTGGCGAACTTAAAACAGCCGCTGTCGAGGCGCGCGTGACTTGCCCGTTTGAGGCGCTGTTGACTTGGGCTTCCCCCAAGGCCTGACGCACATCATCCTTCAAAGACACAAGGACCGACGCAGTTTCTGGACGCAAGGACCGTGCTTTGGGTCGCAGGCTTTTCTTAACAGCGCGCACAACGCGGATGGTTTTCGCAGTCGCGCGCGAACCGCCATAGGCGGGTTTCGCGGGCTTTCGCAACGCCACGCGAGAGGGCGCACGCTTGAAACCCATGTCGAGCAATTCAGCCACCCGCGCATTGCGTGTCGCGGTGGATCTGCCGCCGAAAACAGTCGCGATAATCCGTTCCTGACCGCGCTCTGCGGAGGCTACAAGATTGAAACCAGCGGCGCGCGTGTACCCAGTCTTAATTCCGTCTGCGCCCTTGTAATTGCTTAGCAAGCGCCGGTTGGTGTTAGGAACAGTTTTCACGCCCGCATCTGTCGATTTGCGCGAAAATAAATTGTAGTAGTCAGGGTAGTCATAAAGCAGATGGCGCCCCAGCTTGGACATGTCGCGCGCTGTTGAGAGGTGGCCCTTTTCTGTCAGACCATGAGCATTTTTGAAGGTGGTCTTGGACATGCCAAGAGATTTTGCAGTGCGGGTCATACGCCGCGCGAAGGCTGCTTCAGAACCCTCAAGGATTTCGCCAATGGCCGTCGCTGCATCGTTTGCAGATTTCACTGCCGCTGCGCGAATGAGGTAGCGAAATTTGATCTTTTGGCCGGAACGCAGTCCAAGTTTAGAGGGTTGCTCCGCCGCAGCATTGGCAGAAATTTTCACTGTAGTGTCGAGAGTAATCTCTCCATTTTCAATGGCTTGGAAGGCGACATAGAGCGTCATCATCTTGGTTAGCGATGCTGGATGCAAGCGCGTATCAGCGTTGCGCGCATGCAGAACCTCGCCAGAGCGCGCGTCCATAACATAAGCCGCATAAGGGGCCGCAGATACGCTTAGCGGAAGCGCAACCACCAACCAAAGAAGTGAGATGACCAATAGCCCTAAACGGGCCGGCGATGTGTGCCGTACCTTCACGATTTCTGCCTTTTTCTGCCTCAACGCCGCCGATTTTTTGGCTGGCCTGTTTTTTAGATTCCTGCATAACACATAAGTTTCGATTAATAAAGTATTCAAAACAATGGAATTTATCGATTTTCTTCTTCTTGAAATAGCAACATATAGCGGTTGAACGCCAAGCAACCCCAAGACAAGCGATTGTGTCAAGAAAGTGTTCTTGCGCTGCTTTTTCCCTCGCTCTTCGCTTTTCGCTTAGAAGAATTTGAACGATTCAGCTCTTTGCTTATGTGCTCCGCTCTTTTCTATTCGGGTATTGGGGTTATATAGAGATGGAATATCCGAGAATCCGAGAACAGCCGCACCGATGACGTTTCAGCCCATTAAAGCTTCTGGCAATTTTAACGATGACACTGATGAAAGTGTCATCGTAGAGATGCGTCCGAAGACGCGTAAACCTCCGCTATACAAGATACTGTTATTGAACGATGATTACACTCCGATGGAGTTTGTCGTCCTCATTCTAGAACGCTTCTTTGGCCTCAATCACGCGCAATCTTTTGAGATTATGCTGACTGTCCATAAAAAGGGTGTCGCGGTTGTAGGTGTGTTCAGCCATGAAATTGCGGAGACCAAGGTTGGCCAAGTGATGGATTTCGCACGGCGTCACCAACATCCTTTGCAATGCACGATGGAAAAAGAATAGCATTGTTATGAAGCATGCGCGTCTGGATCTTGCGCGTCGCGCTGAGCTTTTGCCGGCGATTGACGGTACGATTGCAGTGTTTGGGCCTATTTCACTTGAGCGCTTGAGTGGGCTCAACAAGGGCGATCTGCGTTGTGTCAGTGACATGTTTACTGTGAACAAAGCGCTTAAATCGGCGGATATTTCGGTCACACGCGCGATAGATGAAACATGTGCACATGCCTTGGTTTTGCTCCCGCGCTCCAAATCAGAGATCTGGCAATTGATCAGTGCTGCGATCGCGGCCGCACCGGAGGGTTGGATCATCGTGGATGGTCAGAAAACTGACGGCATAGAAAGCGTTGCAAAACAGATTACCCGCTTAGTGTCGGGGGTTGAGAGTTATTCTAAAGGTCACGGAAAGACGCTTTGGTTCAAAAGTGGTAACGCACAAGATTTTCTGCAACCCGTTGTCACAGAAGAGAAAAATAAGGGCGGATATTTGACATCGCCAGGTGTGTTTTCCGCAGATGATATCGATACCGCTTCCGAAATGTTGATGAAACATATCCCGACGGGCCTGTCCGGGGATGTCGCCGATCTCGGTGCAGGGTGGGGCTATCTTTCTGATCGGGCTCTGTCTGAACATCCGTCAATTGAGACCTTACATTTAGTTGAGGACAATGCCGCAGCTTTGGAATGCGCGCGCGCAAACGTTGAAGATCCGCGCGCTGAATTTCATTGGGCGGATGCTTTGAATTGGCGTCCAAGCAAGCTTTTGGATGCGATAATCATGAACCCGCCGTTTCACACCTCCCGCATCGCAGAGCCACAGATTGGTATCAGCTTTGTCCGTGCCGCGGCACGCTTATTGCGCCCTGGGGGCAAGCTGTTTTTGGTGGCCAACGCGCATTTGCCATATGAACCAACGATAGAGCAAAGTTTTGACAAATATGATTTGCTCGCGCGAACAAATCGTTTCAAAGTCGTCTGCGCGACGCGCGGGCGCGCTAAGCTTGGATAATACCGAAAAATTAACCATTTGCGCGGAGAGTGACGATGTCTTTTTCAATTGATGGAAAAACCGCAATTGTGACGGGTGCTGCCAACGGGATTGGTCTTGCAATCGCGCGTCATTTTGCTGACCAAGGTGCAAATGTCATGTTTGCGGATATGGATGACAGCCGCCTGGTTAGTGAATTAGGCGATCAAAGTGAAGACGGCAATATCCGCTATTTTTCTGGTGATCTGCGCGAAAAACTGACTGTCGCAAACTTGCTATCTGCGACGATTGACGCGTTTGATTCAGTGGATGTTCTGGTGAATGGGTCACGTCAGATCTTACAAACTGATCCACTTGATGCTGATGATGATTCGATGAACGTGCTGCTACAGCAAAATTTAATGACCAGTTTTCGCCTGTCCCAATTGGTTGCACGACGGATGATAAAACAATTCGAGGGTCGCGAAGAGGGATCGGCCGGATCAATCATTAACCTTTCTTGCATCGCCGCACGCCGCGCACGTCCAGAACTCTTGGCTTATTCGGTTTCAACTGCAGCGCTCGACCAATTAACACGGTCGATGGCGGTGGGACTGGCCGACTCCCGAATTCGGGTGAACGCCGTCGCTTTCGGATCTGTGATGAGCGCCAGTTTAAAAGAGACCCTGCGCGACTCCCAAGAATATCGCGAGACAATCGAAGACAACACACCGCTTGGTCGAATTGCTGCGCCCCATGAATTGGCGGAAGCGGTGCAATATTTGGCTTCGGATGGCTCAGGATTTATGACTGGCCAAATCTTAACGCTTGATGGTGGTCGTACATTGCTTGACCCGGTGCACGCTCCGGCACATTAATAGAAAAACGAGTGAGTTACCGAGGAGAGCACGACATGACATCTGAAATGCAAGCTGAAAAAGCGCAGGCAGCTCAGTGGTTTAAGACTTTGCGCGACGACATCGTCTCGGCTTTTCAATCCTTGGAAGACAGCCATTCAGTCGGCCTTATGAATGATAAACCAGCGGGCGCGTTTGAGGTGACTAAAACCACACGGCACTCAGATGATGGGACAGACGCAGGCGGCGGCGAAATGAGCGTGATGCGCGGTGGTCGGGTTTTTGAGAAGGTGGGCGTTAATATATCCACGGTTTTCGGAACTCTTGCCCCACGCGCGCAGGCGGCGATGGCCGCACGAAAAGGGATAGCGGGGATGGCGGAAGACCCAAGGTTTTGGGCGTCCGGGATTTCCCTTGTTGCTCACATGCAGAACCCGCACTGCCCTGCTGTCCATATGAACACGCGCATGTTTTGGACGCCACATGCATGGTGGTTCGGAGGTGGATCAGATCTTAACCCTTGTCTTGAGTATGAAGAAGATACGGCGCATTTTCATAACACTCAAAAGGTTTTTCTCGATCCACACGGGATTGAGCATTATCCCGCATTGAAAGCTTGGGCTGATGAATATTTCTTCATCCCCCATCGCGGTCGAGCGCGTGGTGTAGGTGGGATTTTCATGGATGATCGTTGCACGGGTAATTGGGACGCCGACTTTAAACTGACGCAAGATATTGGCCGTGCATTTTTGCCCGCCTACCAACCTTTGATCGAGAAACGGCGCGTTGATGATTGGAGTGAGGCTGATAAGGACGCGCAATTGGTGCATCGTGGACTCTATGCAGAGTACAATCTTGTTTACGATCGCGGTACGAAATTCGGACTTGAGACTGGTCATGATGCCAATGCAGTGTTGATGAGCCTGCCACCTTTGGCCAAGTGGGTTTAAGCATTCCGCTGAATTTTGCGTTGCACTAGTAATAGCTTTGAACGAGCTCGCTTGCGATCAGGATCCAGCCATCTGCGACAACAAAAAATACCAGTTTGAAGGGTAGTGATACGATCGCGGGCGGCACCAGCATCATGCCCATCGACATCAAAATGGCGGCAACGATTAATTCGATGATTAAGAATAATAAGAACAACAAAAAGCTAACCTGAAATGCATGTGCGATCTCGGAGAGCATTAAGCTTGGAACCAATCTTGCCATTGGTGACACGATCCTAGTGCCCACTGGCGCGCGTATCCCAGTGGATGGCGTGTTAATCAGCACTTCGGCTTTGATTGAAGGCGCCTTTCTACCTGGTGAATCCGCTGCGGTAGAGATACTTGAGGACGCGCTTTTTCTGGCGGGTGAAATCAATGTGGCTTCCCCGTTGCCCATGTGCGCTAGTGCAGTTGGCGACAATACCATCCTGCGCCGCATGGCAAGAATGGTTGAAACCGCAGAGAACAGCCTCAACAGTTACACGGCGTTGGCTGACAAAGAGGCGCAGATCTATGCCCCTACCGTGCATTTATTGGCGCTCCTGGCCTTCGTAGGCTGGGTCGCGGCAGATGGCGGCATTCGCCACGCTTTGAACGTCGCAATTGTGGTGCTGATCATCACATGCGCTTGCGCGCTTGGTCTTGCGGTGCCCGCGGTTTCGACGGCGGCAATCAGTCGATTGTTCAGCATGGGCTACCTCGTGAAACACGCAACCGCGTTAGAGTGTTTGGCCGACGTCAGCTGCGTTGTCTTTGACAAGACAGGCACGTTGAGTCAGCCCTCGGTGACTTTGCCAGAGGGTATCACACCTAAAGAAAAAGCCGTTGCTAAGGCGTTAGCGCAGGCTTCTAACCATCCGCTGTCGCACGCTTTGGTTGACGCATTAAGTGGTGTGCGTGCGATACCGATCTGCGAGATTACTGAAGTTGTGGGACGTAGTGTCATCAGCAAGTGGAAAGGCATGACTGTGCGCCTTGGCCGTGGGGCTTGGCTCGGTACTGACATTGATGACCTGGGTCTTCAGTTCGGCGATGCGCAGCCTCTCCAGACCCAAGCGAGCAAAACCCCGCGAACAGGAGTGTGTTCTGTGGTGCGAGGCCTCGCGCAGCCTTTTGAGATTGTTACGAGAGACGCGATTGCGCCTGCGACGCGCTTTGCCAATTACCTAGGCTTGCCCTCAACTGCAAATGTGCGCCCAGTAGAAAAGCTACGTTAACTTGAGCAGCTACGCGAAAAGTCAGAACGCGTTTTGATGGTTGGGGATGGTTTGAATGATACTGCCACACTTGCGGCGGCGCATGCTTCTATTGCGCCGGCTTCTGCTCTTGATGCGTCACGTTCTGCGTCCTATATTGTGATCTTGAAAGATAGCTTTGAAGAGCTGCCTTTGCTGATGAGAATCGCAGGCCTTGCGCGCAGCCTGTCCCAGCAAAACTTTGCAACCGCCACGATCTATAATGGAATTTTAATTCGGATTGCGCTTGCGGGGTATGCGACGCCACTGGCCGCGGCTTTGGCAATGTTGATCTCTTCCATCACAGTTTTTTTGAATTCCCAACGCATTAGGTTGGTCCAATGAACGGTCTTGTTATTATCATTCCTGTCTCGCTTATCCTTGGTGGTGTTGGCCTTGCCGCCTTCATATGGACGGTGCGCAGCAATGAATATGACGATGAACAGGGCAATGCCGCGCGCATTTTATTGGACGACTGAAATTAGCAGGTTGAAAAGTTTGCGCGAAAACTTCGCTCAACAGTTGTCAACTTCACTATACACCCATAAAGATATCGCATGGCTATTACTCTTCCTTCTCCGACTTCACCGCTGAAAATCGGCACGCGTGGTTCTCCTTTGGCATTGGCACAAGCCTATGAAACTCGTCGTCGTTTGTCGATCGCATTCGATCTTCCTGAAGAGGCGTTCGTGATCAAAGTGATCAAAACGACGGGGGACAAGATCCTTGATCGTCCTTTGAAAGAGATTGGTGGCAAGGGCCTTTTCACCCGCGAGATTGAAGATGATATGCTCAGCGGCGCGATTGATATTGCGGTGCACTCGATGAAAGATATGCCTGTTTTACAGCCTGAGGGACTGGTGCTTGATACCTATTTGCCGCGTGAAGATGTGCGCGATGCTTTCGTCTCTGCTGGTCATGAACGTTTGGCTGCTCTGCCTTCTGGTGCGGTTGTCGGAACCTCGTCTTTGCGTCGTCGCGCGCAACTGTTGAACTATCGCCCTGATCTGAATGTGGTGGAATTTCGCGGCAATGTGCAGACCCGTTTGAAAAAGCTAGAAGACAAGGTTGCGGATTGCACATTCCTTGCAATGGCGGGACTGCGCCGCTTGGGCATGGCCCATGTTGTGAAAAGCGCAATTGAAACCGACGAAATGCTGCCCGCCGTTGCGCAAGGCGCAATCGGGATTGAGCGTCGTATCAACGACACAAACGCGGCCGATATGTTGGCTGCGATCCACGACACCCAAACGGGGCAGCGACTTGCGGTAGAGCGCGCGTTCCTCGCGGCGTTGGACGGATCTTGTGAGACGCCAATTGCGGGTCTTGCAGAACTCGACGGCAGCAATATGCGTTTCCGTGGTCAAGTTCTTCGTCCTGATGGATCTGAAAGCATCGGTGATGATGTCAGTGGCACCATTGAAGATGGCGTTGCCATGGGCGAAGCAATGGCTGCAAAATTGCTGACTGAAGCGGGCGAAGGCTTTTTTGAGTGGCGCAGCTAAGCCGATCTACTTGGGCAAAACCTTACCCGGGTTCATGATGTTATTCGGATCGAGTGCTGCTTTGATCGCTTTCATCGCGGCAATCGACACAGGATCTTTGCGCCGCGCCATGGAGCGCAATTTACTCACGCCAATCCCGTGCTCCGCAGAAAAACTTCCACCAAGCTTGAGGGTTTCATCCTCCACTGCTTCAGTGATCGCGTCGTGTACTTCGGGATCCTGACTTTTGCCCCACACGGAATAATGGACGTTGCCATCGCCCAAGTGGGACACGATCATTGCTTTTGCACCCGCATCGAGTGTCGGCAAACGTTTCTCCATCGCCTCGCAAAATGCTGAGACCTTTTCTAGGGGCACTGCAATGTCGTGGTTGATCAAGGGTCTATGGACCAGGACCACTTCTGCTGCCGCTTCGCGTCTTTCCCACATTGCGCGTCTTTGCGCCTCGTTTTGCGCGACTGTTGCATCGAGAATTGCACCATCCTCAAACAAGTTGGCAAGGATCTCTTCAAGTTCTGCAACCAAGGGGATTTGGCCAGATGCGTCGGGGTTGGACTTGGCGGCAATGGTCGTTCCAACCTCGACCATTATGTTCACGTCATAGGGGGTGTCAAACGGTTCACGCGCACTTTCCGTGATTTCTAGGTGACGTTCAACATAGGCGCGCGGCATATATTCAAACGCTTCGACACAGCCACCTGTGGCATCTTGCAATTGATTAAGCAGTTGCAGTCCTTCGCCAATAGCCGGGACCGCAACCATGGCGGTTGCGTAGGCTTTGGGCTTTGGCGACAGTTTCAAAACAGCTTTCGTGATGATTCCAAGCGTGCCTTCCGCCCCAATAACCAAGTGTTTGAGGTTATAGCCCGAATTGTCTTTTCGCAGCTCTGACATCAGATCAGCGATTTCGCCATTGGGCAACACCACCTCGACGCCAAGCACAAGATCACGCGTGTTGCCGTAGCGTACAACGTTGGAGCCACCTGCATTCGTCGCCATACAGCCACCGATCAGACAGCTTCCACGCGCGCCAAAGGTCAGCGGAAAGACCAGATCTTCTGCATCTGCAGCACTATGAATATCGGCCAGAATGACGCCTGCATCGACGATCGCTATCCGTGCGTCTTTGCGGATGTCGTGAATGCGGTTCATGCGCTCCATCGAGATCATGATGTGACCCTGACCCGATGCGCCGCCTGCTAGGCCCGTGTTGCCGCTGACTGGAACGATTGGTGTTTTGGTCGCGTTGCCAAGCTTGACCACCTCGGCCACTTCTTGGGTGGTAGCTGGACGCACAACGGCGATGGGATCAGATTTGTATTGGCCCATCCAATCCTGCCCCCAGCGCGCGATATCGTCCCCCGTAAGAACGTGATTTTTTCCAACAATGGCGCTGAGTTGCTCGATCATGTTGTGTGCTCTCCTTGGGTCAATACGGTTCTATTGTGCGTTCAGTTTTGAGTTACGGCGTCAGTGCTGTCAACGCCGCACGTAGAGCTGTTTCATCCCTTAAAGCCAATCGCACAGGAAGCGTAATGACCTGTTGGCGAAAGGTGGGCGGCAAACGCACAGCGTCTTTTTCAGTGGTAACAAGTTGCGCGTCGTTCAGCAGCGCATCATGTTCCAAGCGTTTCATCAGTGCAGGTGTCAGCGTTTGATGATCGCTCAAGGCTTCCGCTTTGATGATCTTAGCGCCTAGCCCTTTCAGGGTTGCGAAGAACTTCTCGGGATGACCGATCCCCGCAAATGCGATGCAGGGCATGCCCTCAAACTCTATTCCGGTTTGAAGCGGCTCAAGATGCCCGCGAAGTCTTGGCATATCTAGTGGGTTTGCGAGATCAAAGCTTGCTTGCGCGCGCTTCGACCCGATGGAGAGCAGGAGATCAGCGCGTTTCAATCCCGCTGAGACAGGTTCACGCAAGGGCCCTGCGGGCAAGCACCGCGCGTTTCCAAAGCCCTTTTCAGCATCGACCACAACAATTGATAGCGCCTTTTTCACTGACGGATTCTGGAACCCATCATCCATCAAGACATGGCTGGCGCCCGCGTCATATGCGGCTTTAATGCCTGCGCTGCGATCTTTTGCGACCCAAGTTGGCGCGAAGGCAGAGAGCAATAAAGGCTCGTCACCGACGTCACTTGCATCGTTACTGGTCTGCACCAAGTGTGGCCCAACATGTTTGCCGCCGTATCCCCGCGAGACGATGTGCGGAATTGCTCCCATCGATAAAAGCATCTGAGCCAGCGCAATCGTTGTGGGTGTTTTGCCCGTGCCGCCTGCATTCAAATTGCCGATGCAAATGACTGGAATTGGGGCGATGCAGCTTGGGGAAGTGTTGACGCGGCGTGCGGTTAACCACGCATAAAGCGTTCCCAGTGGTGCCAAGACCTTGGCGCGCCAATCAGGGCTGTCTGATGGTGTGAACCAAAAATCAGGTGCTTTCATTACATGCTTTCCAGAGTGTCGAGATGCATTTGAATGTCCTCAATCACAGCGTCCGTTGCCTCGGCACCATCGGAAATTGTGACCCATGCGGCGTGCGCCATCAGCGCAGATTGATCTGCGGCTAGTAGGTTTTCGACAGCTTGCGTCAAACCTTGCACATCTTTGATGATACGTGCGGCTCCGCTCGCAGCAAGGCGTGAATAGCTGTCGGTGTGTCGCCCAATGTTTGGCCCGTAAATGATCGCGGAACCGAGGCTTGCCGGGATATATGGATCGCACCCTTTGTAGTTTGATTTTAAAGAACTGCCTAAGAAAGTGAGCGGTGCGACTCGATACCAAAGCCCCATTTCCTCGGGCTCTTCCACAAGGATCACTTGTGTGCTTTCGTCGATTGGATCGCCGTCTTCCCAATGACACACGCGCCAGCCTTGTGATTTTAGCACTGAGCGGGCTTCGATACTAACTGGGAAAGACGCCGCGACAAGAACAAGGGCAAGACGGTGGTTAACCTTTACCAACGCGCGATGTGCTTTCAGGACGTCCTTGAGCTCATCTTCTTGGATATGCGCAGCAAGCCAAACTGGCCGACCATTCAGGTCTATCGACACGTCGTCAAAAACGCTTTCATTGACGGTTGGTGGCATCACCGCGACCTGTAGGACCCCTTGAATTTCGACCTTTTGTCGCGCACCATCCATTTTACGCAACGCGCGATATGCGGCTTTGTCACTGGCACCGAGAGTATCAAAAGCCGCAAGAGTTTCTCGCGAAAGCGACGGCAGCCATCGCCAAATGGCTTGGTCCAACAAGTCTTCTTGTGCCGACACAAGTTTCATACTCAAGCTGTTTGCCTTGGCTTGAGCGATCAAAGCAGGGCGTAGTTCGCCGCCAAACCAAAGGCAAAGCGAAGGGGTCCAGTGCTCCAGAAAGCGTTTCGCGGTTTCGCTCGTGTCTACAGGCAAGGCAAAGCAATAAGTGCCTTTGCCGTTCACGAAACGTGGCGCTTTGTCGATGTAGGTGGTTAATAAGGTGCAAGGGCCACGAATTTGGCGCAGCCGTTCCACGAGATGTATCAGCGCTCGCGCAGATGTGTCGTCATGAACAACACCCCAGATCAAAGGGCCCTCTGGCCTTTCGGGGTAGGGATCTGTTTGGGGCAGGGTTGTGGTTCGCACCAGCGCTTTGTAGGCCGTCAGGCTGAGCGAACTCATCAAAATTCTACCTTAATTCTTCTGTCGCGGAGGATTCTGTGCACTCATTACGCAAGCGGTGCAGATGCGCGATGTAGTAGCGCATATGGGCGCTATCTACCGTGCGCTGGGCTTCCCCTTTCCACGCGTTGTAAGCGGCATCGTAGCCTGGAAAAATCCCGACAATGTGCAAGTCGTCCACATCTTTAAAGACGTTTTTCGTCGGATCGACGAGTTCGCCACCAAACACCAGATGAAGTCGTTTTTCCATGGCCCAGTCCATATTCTATTGGGCTTAGGGTATCTATAGTTGTGCTGGCGTCAAGTCTCGGCCAACTCGGAGAGAATTGCGCTGTGCATCGCCTTGCCAGAAGCGACAACTCCGTTTAGGCGCGGATCTGTCCCATTGAAAGCAAGCGGGGCACCTGTTTTATCGGTTATCCTTCCACCTGCTTCCGACACGATCAAAGCGCCAGCCGCGATGTCCCATTCCCAACTGGGACGTAGCGTCAGCATCCCATCGAACCGACCTTGCGCGACAAGCGACAACCGATAGGCAAGCGAGGGACGATGATGGCGGGTAAATGCAGGGGGTGTATCCGCTTTCCAGTGCTTTGCATCAAGGCTTGGTTTCGTCGCGAGGATCTGCGATCCGCTGAAATCAGCTTGAGTGGACGTTGCAAGCGTTGTGCCATTCATCTGCGCGCCGCTTCCAAGTTCAGCCGTAAATATCATATCGCGCATCGGAAGGAGTACGACGGCAGCGGTAACTTTACCGCGCCGCGCGATGGCGAGCGAATGCGCCCAAGTATTTGATCCAACAATGAAACTGCGTGTGCCATCAATGGGATCAATAATAAATACATGTTCGCTGCTTTGGCGCTCTGTGGAATCCGCGGATTCTTCGCTTAGCCATCCATAGTCAGGGCGCGCTTTGCGCAAATCTCTTTCAAGCTGTTCGTTCACAGCCAGATCAGCTTCGGTTACAGGACCAGCGTCATCCGCTTTGTCCCACCTCTTAAGATCTTTTTGAAAGAAGCTTTTCGCAATCTCGCCAGAGGCTTTCGCCGCATCGATCAACAGCGTTAGATCAGTTCCCCGCAAGGGTCATCCCCTCAACCAACAACGATGGCACAACGCGAGACAAATGCGTGCGAGCATCATTGGCCGGCGTCATGCGCAGCAACATATCGCGTAGATTGCCCGCGATTGTGCATTCGTTAACGGGGTGGCTAATCTCTCCGTTCTCAATCCAAAAACCGGCTGCGCCGCGTGAATAATCACCCGTTGTCGCGTTGATGGTGGAGCCGATCATCGACGTCACAAGCAACCCAGTGCCCATGTCGCGCAAGAGCGCATCTCGGCTTTGCGCGCCTTGGGTCAGTTCAATATTCCAGTTGCTCGGCGTGGGCGGCGCAGACGTGCCGCGGGCCGCATTCGCGGTTGAGGCCATTCCAAGTTTTCGCGCATTGGCCTGATCTAGCGTCCAGCCTGTAAGCATACCATTCTCAACGATAGCCCGTTTTTGGGTTGCGAGACCTTCCGCATCAAACAAGCGTGATCCGGGGATACGCGTGCGGTGCGGATCTTCGATGACGCTTAGGTGCTCTGGCAATACCTGCGTATCAAGCGCGTCACGCAACCATGATGATCCACGCGCAATCGAGGCACCATTGATGGCAGCCAAAAAATGCCCGATCAAGGTTGAAGAAATGCGCTCATCAAAGAGAACCGGAAAGCTGCCTGTTGGCGGTTTTGTTGCACCAATGCGGGCGAGAGCACGTTCAGCAGCATTTGTGCCTATCTCAGTGGCAGCGCGCAAATCAGCCTGAAAAATGCGACTGTCGCCGTCATAATCACGCTCCATTTCAGCACCTGTTCCTGCAATCGCGACGCAAGAGGTGGCGCGATCTGTACGCTGATAACCACCCGTAAATCCGTTCGTGGCACTGATGTGGATTTCACGGGAGCTGTACCCGCCGCTCGCTGATTGAACTTGACTGATGCCGGTATGCTCAAGCGCTGCGGTCTCTGCGCGCTTCGCATCGTTCTGCAAATCCGCTGGATCAGGCTCTGGTGTGGGGTCGAACAATTCCAACCCGTCTGCATCACGTACGTCTGATAATGACGCTGGATCAGCCAAGCCTGCATATGGATCTTCCGGAGCTTCTTTTGCCATCGCGATGGCGCGCTCACACATCGCATCTATGGTGCTTTGCGATGTGTCAGACGAGGACACGCAGGCTTGTCTTTGACCAACAAACACGCGCAATCCAATGTCGACCCCTTCGGATCGTTCCGCCTGTTCCAAAACGCCATTGCGTACGTCAATTGACAGCGCGGTCCCTTTAACGGCCACGGCGTCTGCGTCGTTTGCGCCCGCTTTTTTTGCGCTAAGCAAAAGGGCGTGTGTGAGTTCTTCTAAATTTTGGGACATCGAGCCTCCGAAACCTGCTTGCACAGGAGGTAGCCCGCGCAGCCCTCTCTTACAAGGTTACACAAGAAAGGCCGCGTTGTGAAACGCGGCCTTTCTTGTTAGAATCTGACCTAATCTATTGGATGCGCTGGCCATTCGCGAGGATGTGACCCTCTTCATTGATCTCGATCTTCGTCGTGAGAGAGTCTTCGCCCTCACCAGGGCGCGTAAACAGACCCATCATCATGCGCGCTCCCATGGCTTGCTCTTGCGGCAAAAGGCCCATTTGAACCAGCTTGTTCATCAACTCATTTCCGCCGACGAGAGCGACATCAACGCCGCCTGTGGGCTTAGGAAATCCGTCAAAGCTTTCTAGATCGTTGTAATCAAGGGTGAAATCACCCGTACCTGACAGCTTTGCGCCCGCCGCGGAAACAAGCAAATTGCGCAGGGTGATCGCGGTTAATTCAGCAGGCATCGCGTCACCCGTTTCGACGGCTGCCATCTGCTCTGGATCAAAGAAATCGAACAGCATCTTCGCCTTGCCCACGAGATCCAAAGAAATTATCACGGGATCGCGCGGCAGAACATTGCCCGCATCCAGCATGGACCAAAGGTCATCAGAGGTCACAAAATCAGCGAGCGTGAGACCAAAAGCAAAATCACTTGGCGTGTCGGTTTTTGCAACTGGGATCAGCAAGTTGAACGCAATTTCACCAAGACCTGCAACGACGGGCAGCGGGATTTCAGCACTATTCAAATTGAAGTTCACGCCTATGCTTGATCCGGTATATTCAAGGAGATCCTTGTTCATCTTCACGGCAATCGTCGCGGTTTTAGCGCCGCTCGACCCGTTCATCGTGTAGCCAACATCGGTGAATGAAAACGTTGTCTGAGAGCCCGTGTAGCTGATGTCACCATCCACTGCGAAGCCGTCAGCCAGTGCGTTTGCGACGTTCTTCGGGTCCATGCTCGCAGGTAAAAAGGAGTCGATCGAAAAGCTAAATGACGCCATTTCACCGTTGAAATTCACGCCGTCATCGCTGCTTGGATCTTTGAAGGTAACCGCGTACGTCGTCGCGCCAAGCGCCATGTTTTGCGCGATTTTACGCAAGGCTCCTGGTACCATCACGGATTGGCCACTTAGGTTTTGTGAAGTGAATGACACGTTCAACGCGCCCTCTGGCATTGTTTCACCTTCAACAGCCAGCTCATTTAGGACGATGCCTATCTGGTCTGCCGTGTAGTCGTAGATCACTTTGCTTGGATCACCGCTGGCGCGCATGTTCATGTTTCGCATGGTGTAATCGAGCGAGCCTTTGACCGCCTCGCCCTCGGGACCCGCCGCCTCGAAGAACACAGGCATCACTTCAGGAAAGACGAGGTTAACCGTTCCATCACCATTCTCGACAAAATCGACTTTGCCTAAATTCATTGCAAACTCGCCCTGACCCTCTGGCATGGGCACAGACATTTTCAAACCGTTGATCGATAGGGTATTGCCGGACATCGTTTCTTGTCCTTCAACTGCGTAGCCAAAGCCGGCCATGTAGGACTGCCAATCGGTCCATATGTCCTTGGCGCTAACATCTGCAGAGGCGGAGGTCGCAAAAAAAACAAGCGAAGTGGTGCTGAAAATAGCAGAGCGAAGCGTCATAATTTTAGTCCTTAAAGGCATAATTTGCCTTGCAGATTTGACCGAGCTTGGGGCAACGTCAAGACGGAGCGCTGTTTGCTGAGTTATACGGCGATAATCCCCCGAATGGTAAGGACAGGCTTATGTCAAAGATTTCAGGAAAAACTGCGATAATTACCGGTGCGAGCCGTGGGATTGGCGAAGCGACGGCGCGTTTGTTTGCCGATCAAGGGGTCAATGTTGTGCTTTTGGCGCGCAGCGGGTCGCAGATTGAAGTGATTGCAAAAGACATCGGCAGTGCGGCGCTCGCGGTCCTTTGTGATGTGAGCAATTATGCGGAAATGGAGGCGGCCGTTGCCCAAGCCCATGCACATTTTGGCAGCGTTGACATTTTGATTAACAATGCAGGTGTGATCGAGCCGATTTCACGCCTCTCTGACGTGGACCCGATTGCGTGGGCACGTGCTATAGACATCAACCTTACGGGAGTTTTCAATGGGATGCGGGCGGTCTTGCCGCATATGCAGAGGGCTAAGGCGGGGACAATTTTGACGGTCAGCTCTGGCGCGGCGCAAAATCCGATTGAAGGATGGTCGCACTATTGTAGCTCTAAAGCGGGTGCCGCAATGTTGACGGGCTGCGCGCATATTGAAAACGCGGAGTTTGGCGTTCGCTGCATGGGTCTTTCGCCGGGTACAGTCGCCACGCAAATGCAACGCGACATTAAGAAATCTGGGATCAATCCTGTCAGTAAGTTGGACTGGGAGATCCACATTCCCGCAGATTGGCCCGCGCGCACGCTCTTTTGGATGTGCGGTGCGGATGCGGATGATTGGCTAGGTCAGGAAATTTCGCTGCGCAACGCAGATATTCGGACGCGGGTTGGTCTAGAATGATCGATCTTTCAAAAGCCAATGGACTTTGGACTGTCACGATCAATCGACCGGATAAAGCCAATTCATTGACCTCGGATATGCTGCAGGAACTTACAAAAATCGCATCCTCTGCACAGGACGCACGTGCGCTCGTCTTGACTGGCACGGGTCGTGTGTTCAGCGCGGGCGCTGATCTGGAGGAAGCCAAGGCAGGTTTGGCGCTATCCCCAGTTTGGGAAGAACTGTCTGCCGCAATTGTTGCGCTGCCGTGCCTAACGATTGCTGCGCTGAATGGAACTCTCGCGGGCGGCGCGATGGGCATGGCATTGGCCTGCGATCTGCGTTTGGCCGTGCCGAGCGCGAAGTTTTTCTATCCCGTAATGAAGCTTGGCTTTTTGCCGCAGCCTTCGGATCCTGCGCGTTTGCGTGCGCTGGTCGGACCTGCGCGTACAAAACTGATCCTCATGGGTGGTCAAAAAATCACCGCAGAGGCTGCGTTACAATTCGGTCTGATTGATCAAGTATGTGAACCAGATGCGCTTCTTGAAACGGCGCGGGGCATCGCTACGGATTGCATCGCAGCAGATCCCGAGCTGGTGGCGCAGATCAAAAACATGTGCAGTTTCTAGTGGTCGCTTGTGTGATGCGCGTCAGTTGCCTTGTCGCGCGATATCGGTAACAAGAACACCGTTCACAACATCGCCTAGAACCGAAACCGCGGCTTGCTTTAAAGCCTTGCGCATACGGATCAGACTTTCCGTGGTTGCAAAAGCCACGTCAAAGCCGCCAAGGCTTGCGTGATCAAACAGCGCTTGCAGAAACGTATCGCGAAGTTTTGATGTGGGAGCGCTAAAGTTGACAGCTCATGCTTCCGATCAATGTGTCGAAAGCTTATTCTAGCTCTTATTTTCGACACACATTGAACACTTTCGTCAACGTTTCGTCTTGGTTGAACGCCAGAAAACTATTGAAGCAACACCTCATTTTTGGTGCTTTTATAATTACGTTTGCCCTATTTAGTCAGGTATCTCGCCGATATTTTTGCCTTTAAGGTGAGCGTTGTGAGTTGAACCATCCACTTTTCCCCGCCTCAACTGTCATTGATTCGGAAACAATTGAGAGGTTGCGCAAGATTGTTTTGTTCATCTGCGTCTTTGGGAATTATTTGGCCTGCCAATCCAAGAATATTGCCACATTTAAGGTCCATGCGGTTCGAGACGGACTCTTTTGTGAATTTGAAGTGCCAAATCAACTTTGATGGCTCTTCAGAGCCTGCAAAAAATTTGAAAAAAACCTTCATTTGACGCTAGGGAAGCCATAAAATTCCTCCCGAAACTCAAAGGATGTCGTCCTAATAGCGAATCAGTTGGCCCCGTTTGGGCGCTGCATTTAGCATCATTCGAAAATACGTTTCGCTTTTTAAGTGAGCCACATTCCCAAAACAGCTCTTGGCATTTCTCATGTCAAAGCGCGTCTTCGAAGGCTTATGACGAGCCCAAGGGTCAAAACGACAAGTGCGATGATGCTCCCTATCGTCAGGCCCTCGCCCAAGATCAACAGTCCCAAAAGTGCGCCGCCACCTGGAACTGCAGCCAAAATAAAGGCTGTATTGCCATTTCCGATCGTGCGCGACGCGTGGGCGACAAACAGCAGGCCAATAAGATTGGGCACAAAACCTTGGTAAATCGCTTGCAACAAAAACGGTGCCATTGGCGCAGTCCCTATACTTGAGGGAAGCCAAAGCGCCCAAATAGGCATATAAAGCGCCGCATTCACGATTGTGCCGCAAAATATAATTTGCATCGCACCCAACTGCCAACGCTCTGCTAAGATCATGTAGAGCGAGAAAAACAAAGCGCCGATAAGGAAGAAGAGATCACCGATCCAAACATCAGCACCGCTGTCGCTATTTGCATTCCACGCCAAAATAATTGTGGACACGAGAATGAGCAGCCCGCCGAACACCTGCTTTTTGCTTGGGAAGAGGCGCATAAGGGCGATGCTCAACAAAACGCTGAAGATGGGCAGCACGCCATTCATAAAGATGCCCCCATGCGCGGCAGGCGCATAGATGAATCCAGCAAAGACAAACAGGATGTAGACCGGCCCTAGCACAAATGAGAGCACAGCAATCTGAATCAACCGAAGTCCGCGCCAGGGTTTGTAATAAAGACAAAGCGGTCCCGCGATTAGCGTGGCTAAACCATAACGCAGCGCGGCAAGATCATAGATCGTCAAACCACTGTCATTAGCAAGCCTGCTTACAATCAGCCAAAACGACCACACCAGCACAATGCACCAGGCCGCAGCATAGCCCGTTACGTGAGGAGAAAAACGGATGCGCATATCGGTTCGGATCTAGCTTTTGCTGGGAAGTTAATGGTGCCGCAGGGGAGAATTGAACTCCCGACCTCGTCATTACCAATGACGCGCTCTACCACTGAGCTACAACGGCGCCGTGTGGGCGGCTGATTAGACCCAATTTTGCACTCGTGCAAGCGTAATCTGGACGCTGTCAACTGCCTAGGTTACAGAAGGCAGATGAACGATCGGAATGACCCCAAAAAGCAAAGCACCAAGCCGAATTCCCGCGAGGATCGGCTCAAAGCGGCGTTGAAAGCGAATTTAGGGCGGCGTAAAGCGCAAGCAAAAACGCGCACGAAAGCACAGATAGAGCAAACGTCCAAGGGCGATACATAAAGAGTAGGCAGGCACATGGATTCAATTCTGGTCAAAGCTAATGGCGCATTGAACGGGCAAATCCCGATTGCGGGTGCGAAGAATACCGTTCTCAAACTCATGTGCGCTGTTCTTTTGACGGAAGAACCTTTGACGCTCACGAATGTCCCACGCCTTGCGGATATTGGAACGCTGAGCGACGTTCTTGAATCGCTCGGTTGCGAGATTGCGCAACTTTCCAATGGTCGTGTGCTGGCGCTGAATGCGACTGAACTCACCTCTCATAAAGCTGACTATGATCTGGTGCGCAAACTGCGTGCATCGTTCAACGTACTTGGCCCCATGCTGGCTCGTGCGGGCGAGGCGATTGTGTCCATGCCCGGTGGCTGCGCGATTGGCGCGCGCGCGGTGGATATGCATCTTGATGCATTGGAGCGTTTGGGCGCGAACATTGAACTGAAGGACGGCTATGTCCACGCGACTGCGCCAAATGGCTTGAAAGGTGCAGAAATTCCGCTGCGCTTCGCGTCTGTTGGTGCGACTGAAAACGCGATGATGGCTGCGTGTCTGGCCAAAGGCACGACCGTGATCAAAAACGCTGCGCGAGAGCCTGACACGAAAGCGCTCGCCGATTGCTTGATTGCAATGGGCGCACAGATCGAGGGCGCAGGCACCGACATGATCACCATTCAAGGCGTCGAAAAACTGTACGGCGTAACCCAAGCTGTCATTCCAGATCGCATCGAAATGGGCACGTTTATGATCGCTCCGATGATCGCGGGCGGTTCTGTCGAGTTGCTGGGTGGTCGTATGGATTTAATCCCGTCTTTCGCAGAAAAGATGGAAGATGCAGGCGCAATTCTGGAAGAAACCAAGCACGGTTTGAAGGTCACCAATCCTGGCAATGGCATTAAGTCAGTTAATGTCATAACCGAACCTTTCCCGGGATTTCCAACCGACCTTCAGGCGCAATTCATGGCAATGATGTGCTTTGCGGATGGTGTTAGCGTACTTAACGAAACCATTTTTGAGAACCGCTTTATGCACGCGCCCGAACTGCTGCGCATGGGAGCTAATGTGGAAGTGCAGGGCGGCACAGCGACTGTCACGGGGGTTGAGAAGATGAACGGTGCTCAAGTGATGGCGACAGACCTTCGTGCCTCGGTCTCCTTGATCCTTGCTGGACTTCGCGCGGAAGGCGAAACACAGGTAAACCGCGTCTACCACCTTGATCGCGGTTATGAACGCATCGAGCAAAAGCTCAGCGCTGTTGGCGCAACCATCGAACGGGTTCAAGGATCATGAGCGAAGACGCACGCTTTGAAGACGGTGGTGAAGCGCCGCTTAATATCGGTGCCCTTGATGGCGATGACCTCAAGGTGATTTCCGCGTTGATACAGGATGGCGTTTTTCCGGCTAATGAAATGCACTTTGCCCGCAAGGACCGCCGTTTCGCGATTCTACTCAACCGATTCCGTTGGGAAGAGGGTAGCAAAAGTACGCCCGAACGGGTGCAATCAGTTCTCAACGTGTCTGAGGTGAACAACGTGTCCAGCCAAGGAATTGATCGCAACAATGCAGATATGATCCTGTCGGTTTTGAGTGTGGAGTTTGAAGAAACCAAAGCACCCTCTGGCAATGTGACGCTGACGCTTGCAGGTGACGGTGCTATCCGACTGGACGTCGAAGCGCTTGATGTGGCATTGAAGGATGTCACGCGCCCCTATGTGGCACCTTCGAAAAAAGCGCCCACCCACGATTGATTAAAGCGACGGAAATTTGCGCGCCTTTCATATCATCTCGTATAAGATAAAATGGGATTTGATACGATGCACCGCCTTTTGATACCTCTGACCTTCCTATCGCTTCTCCTTTCCGGCGCGATCTTTGGTTTTTCTACGCTTGAATCTGCTCTACGATGTGGGGGTTAAACATACTTGATGCTAATTCTGCCATCGCGGCGATGAATGCGATGAATATATCTGTGCGCAATGGCGTTTTCATGCATGTGTTCTTCGGCATGCCTGTGGTTTTACTCATCACCGCGCTGGTTGCGTTTCTCTTAAAACAACGCAAAGTCGCAGCACTGTCGGGTTTTGCTGGTTTCATCTATATCGCTGGCGCATTTATTCCGACCGTAAATATCAACGTCCCAATGAACATCGCGCTGGAAGTCTATTCAGAACCGCTCCCATCGAAGAGGCAGATGCGATCTGGGCCGAATATTCGCCACGCTGGCAGTTTTGGAACACATTCCGCACAATTGTCGCTGTGGTTTCGTTTCTGCTCGTTGGTCTTGCGCTCACCACACTGCCGCGCCGCAGCTAAGCACCCTTGAGGCTCCCCATGTCGCGCGCTAAGTCAAGGCGCAGACATGAGGGATGCCAATGCCGCAATTTCTAAGTACAACTGACGCCGACTTTGAAACCCGCTTCACGGCGGTTCTAAACGCGAAACGTGAAGATAGCCCTGATGTGGATGCGATTGTTGCAGACATAATTGCAGACGTGCGCACACGCGGTGATGCGGCTTTGATTGATCTCACTTCCAAGTTTGATCACATGGATTTGACCCCAAATACGCTCGCCTTCTCGCTAGATGAAATCGAAGCCGCCTGCGCGTCAGTTTCCGATGCAGAACGTGCTGCACTCGAACTCGCGGCAGCGCGCATTCGTGCATATCACGAACGTCAAATGCCCGAGGATGCGAGCTGGACAGATGAGGCAGGTGCCACGCTTGGCTGGCGCTGGACGCCTGTTTCTGCGGCGGGTCTTTATGTGCCGGGGGGCCTCGCCTCTTACCCATCCTCGGTGTTGATGAACGCGATCCCTGCTAAGGTTGCAGGTGTAGAACGCCTCGCCATCGTTGTACCCACGCCAGGTGGCGTCGCGAACCCTGCGGTTCTGCTGGCCGCGCGTATCGCGGGTGTTGATGAAATTTACCGTATTGGTGGAGCGCAAGCGATTGCAGCACTCGCCTATGGAACCGACACGATCAAACCCGTCGATAAAATCACAGGGCCTGGCAACGCTTTTGTCGCGGCGGCCAAGCGTCGTGTGTTTGGCAAAGTAGGTATTGATATGATCGCGGGTCCCTCTGAAATCCTCGTGATTGCGGACAAAGACAACGATCCCGACTGGATCGCGCTTGATCTGCTTAGCCAAGCAGAACACGACGAAAGTGCGCAATCGCTGTTGATCACGGACGATGCTGGTTTTGGTCAAGCAGTGGCGCGGGCGGTTGAGGAACGTCTTGAAACGCTTGAACGTCACGCCATCGCTGGGGCGTCATGGCGGCAATATGGCGCTGTAATCACTGTGAAAAAACTTGATGAAGCCGCAGAATTGTCCAATCGCATCGCACCAGAACATCTGGAACTCTGCGTGGCAGACCCTGACGCACTCAGCGTCAAATGTGTGCACGCAGGCGCAATCTTTCTTGGCCAATGGACGCCCGAAGCGATTGGCGACTACATCGGCGGCCCGAACCATGTTCTTCCAACTGCACGCTCTGCGCGGTTCTCGTCGGGACTGTCTGTTATGGACTTTGTAAAGCGCACGACGCTTGCGCGCATGTCGTCCGAATCCTTGCGCGCGATCGGCCCAGCTGCTGAAATCCTCGCAACATCTGAAAGCCTAGAGGCACATGGACTATCCGTGACTGCCCGTTTGCAAAAATTGAATGAGTAACAGTCCAATGTCCTGCATTACCAGTATCGAAATTGACGACCGCAATCTGCCCGCGCCCACACATGAGATCGAGCAAGAGCGCAAGGTCGCGGTCTTTGACCTACTTGAGGATAACACCTTCACGCTGCCTGCACACGATGATCGCGACACGCCAGCGGGGCCCTATGATCTAACGCTCGCGATCCGCGAAAAGCGGCTGGTGTTTGATATTAAGACTGAAGCAAAAGAACCCGCAGCGGAGTTCCATCTCTCCCTGGGTCCATTTCGCCAAGTAGTCAAAGATTACTTCCAAATTTGCGAGAGCTATTTCTCCGCGGTGAAAAACCTGCCTCCCAGCCAAATCGAAGCCATCGACATGGCACGGCGCGGGATTCACATGGAGGGCAGCCGCATTTTGCAAGAACGCCTAGAGGGTAAGGCAGAGATCGACATCGACACAGCCCGCCGACTGTTCACCCTCATCTGCGTTTTGCATTTTGGGGGATAGAGTGCTCAAACAGCTTCCCCAATCGGTGCTTTTTTGCTGTGATCACAACGCTGTACGCTCGCCGATGGCGGAAGGGATCATGAAGAAATTATACGGGCACGAGACCTATGTGCAATCTGTTGGCGTTTATAATGATTTGGAAATCGACGGATTTTCAATCGCTGTTTGCGCAGAAATGGGCGTCGAATTACAACGACATCGCTCACGTTCTTTCGATGAGATGGAGCAGTTTGGCGATGATCTCAGCTCTTTCGATTTGATCGTTGCGCTCTCACCCGCCAGCCAACGTCGCGCATTGGAATTGACCCGTATTTTTCATCTTGAGGTCGAATATTGGCCGACCATGGACCCGACTGGATTAGGTAAAACGCGTGAGGCTAAGTTGGATGCCTACCGCCAGTCGCGTGAACAGATAATTCAACAACTCAAAGGGAAATGGGGCGCGCCGAACTAGTCCGTTTCCGCCAAGGCAATCATCAAACGCACCAACGTTGCCATAGGTGTCGTGCCAGCGCTGTCGTCATCATCTGGCAGTTCTTGCAGGACAATTAGCGACGCATAGCAAATGCGCGGTAGGTCCGGGTTAGCCATGTCCATCGCGCTAAATATGTCTTGCAAATAAGCTAGTCTCGTTTTGTCCACGCGGGCCAAAGCGGCGGCAACATTCTTATCAGCATGCGCCCATGCTTGGATCGCAGGCTCCGTACCGACACCGCCATAGTCTTCCTGCGGGGTCGTCGCTAGTTGCAAAAGCGCGCGTAGTTTTGCGGCAGGCGTTGGGATCGGATCAAGGGCCGCTATGATATCTTGGGTCGCTTTTTCTTCCCAATGGCTCAGCATCTGTTCTTGAAACGCTGGCACGTATTTGAAGTGCCAATAGAAGGATCCCTTGGTGGTCCCTAAGTCCCGCGCGAGGGGTTCTGCTTTCAACGCTTGTGGGCCTTTCGTCGTCAAAGCGCGAAATCCGGCGGCGATCCAATCGGTCTGTGACAATCTGCTCATACCGTTACATACGCTAGCTTATTGACAGGTTTAAGCGCGCTTTAGATACGCTTGCGTATGGAAAATCAAAAGCCGAACATAGCAATTTGGAGTGCAGCCGGTTTTATGGGCCTTACGACAGTGGTTCACCTGTTTGCCGGGCCGCCTGAAATTATGAGTCCAATTCTTCAGGCGAATTTGCGTCCTGTTATCAGAGCGATAGCGATGGTGGTCTGGCATGTGGCCAAGCTCTTGCTGGCGCTCATGACATTTGGCATCGCCTATTTCACAAAATTCCGAAACGCGGGGCTATCGCTCTTTATCATTTTGATTCAACTCAGTTTTGCAGGACTTTTTCTGTGGTACAACATCACGCTGTTCAGCGTGCTATTCGCGCTGCCCCAATGGACTGTCTTTCTGATCGTCCCTGTATTGATGGATTATGCACAGCTTAAAGACGCGTAACAACAGCTAAGCACCGCGCACCCAAAAACGCGCACAATTGGGTTGTGGCCAAGATCAGCCTCCATGCGCCGCTCCCCGGCGGAGGCACCCGCGCTGGGGCGAACTTCGACGATTTTCTTGAGTTGTCCCATCGCGCCCATGTCGATGTTGTAGGTGATAGAGCGATCAGTGACGTGCGCCACCGTTTGGCTGCCTTTGGCGTCTTTACCATCAAAATGAAAACCGGAACCGACGCCGCTTGAGGGGCCAAAGAGCGTGATTTTAAGGTTCTCGTAAGACGCCTTATAGGGTTTAATCTATTGATATCCTTCGTTAGACGCGAACAACGCGATCACGTCACTTGGGCTCGCATCAACCTGTGCAGAGCGCGTAACGGTCACTTCACGTGGCAAAAGTTGTATGGCCAGTAAGGTCACTGCAATCACGCCCGCACCGATTGCGGCTGTTGTTAGAATATTCATTTTTAGTCTCCTCATGTATGCAAAGCAAAAGCGCTTTCATGAGGATGACGAATAAAGATCGGCCCAATCGACAGTCAGTGAATTTCGAAAAATTTTTTCGAAAAAAGAAAAACCCTCATCACGAAGATGTCGAGGGCTGTTCAAACTATAGGTGCTCAGCGCGTGCTACCCGAGAAGACGACGCGCGATAACCTGAGCTTGAATTTCGGCAGCACCCTCAAAAATATTTAGGATCCGCGCGTCACATAGAATGCGCGAGATCTTGTATTCCAGCGCAAAACCATTGCCGCCATGGATCTGCAATGCATTGTCTGCTGCCGTCCAAGCAACACGCGCACCCAGCAATTTCGCCATGCCAGCCTCAAGATCGCAACGACGACCTTCATCCTTTTCGCGTGCAGAAAAATAGGTGAGCTGACGCGCTACCATGATTTCCACCGCCATCATCGCCAGTTTGCTAGACACACGTGGAAAATTGATCAGACTTTTACCAAATTGCCTACGATCCTCCGCATATTGCATCCCAATATCGAGCGCGGATTGCGCTACACCAATCGCACGCGCCGCTGTTTGAATGCGTGCGCTCTCAAAGGTTTCCATAAGCTGTTTGAAACCTTTGCCCTCTTCACCGCCAAGCAGGTTCTCAACCTTCACGTGGAAACCATCAAACGCGAGTTCATATTCTTTCATACCGCGATAGCCGAGCACTTCGATTTCTCCGCCGGTCATGCCTTCCGTCGGGAATGGGTTCTCTTCGGTGCCGGGCTTTTTTTCGGCCAAGAACATCGACAGGCCTTTGTAATTGTCCGTTTCAGGGTCTGTGCGTGCGAGTAACGTCATGATCTGCGTGCGCGTCGCATGGGTGATCCACGTCTTGTTGCCCGTGATTTTATAGTCGCCGTTGTCATCCTTCACGGCGCGCGTGCGCAGGGCACCAAGGTCAGAGCCTGTGTTCGGTTCCGTAAACACAGCCGTTGGCAAAGTATCGGCAGAGGCCAGTTGCGGAAGCCATTTCTGTTTTTGCTCTTCTGTGCCGCCTGCGATTATCAACTCCGCTGCGATCTCAGAACGCGTACCGAGCGAACCGACACCGATATATCCGCGCGACAATTCCTCCGAGACAACGCACATAGACGCTTTCGATAGCCCGAACCCTCCGTATTCCTCTGGAATGGTCAGACCAAATACGCCCATCTCCGCCAATTCGTCGATGACCTCCATCGGGATCAATTCATCCTTGAGGTGCCATTCGTGCGCGTGCGGCTCTATCTTTTCGACAGAGTAACGACGGAACTGATCGCGGATCATTTCCAGCTCTTCATCGAGCCCGGAGGTGCCATACATCGTGGCACCCTTTTGCTCTTGCATCAGTCCAACCAAACGCGTGCGCGCGGCTTGTGTGTTGCCGCCTTGCGTCAAAGTCCTCACCGAGGCGTCCATCATAGCACGCACATCTTCCTGCTCAAGGCCGAGATCTTGCAATCGCAGAATCTCTCCCTGATTCATCGGAATGCCGCCATAGATCTGCCAGAGGTACTCACCAAAAGTGATCTGAAGCAGCAGTTGCTCCAGCTCGTTGAAGCCACCTTCCGCCTGTTGACGCTCGGCCCAGCCTTGCATCTGACGTAGACTTTCTACATAGGTCGCGAGCCACGCTAAACCATGACTAGCCGTTTGATTTTCTTCAATAAGTCTTCCAGAAATACGATCATTTTCTGACACCGTTGCGCGCAGTTTCTTGCGTGCGATGTCAAAGATCGCCTCAACAGGGTCAAGCGCTGCTTTGGTTAATTGCAAAAGATTGGGCAAAATTACGGTGGCTGTCAAAGTCATGTCTTGTCCATCACGCGGCATCGGGCATCTCCTGAAAAGCGGTTACCCCGGAATAATCCTTTCGCAATTGCAGCGCAACTTAAATGCGCACGAAGATCGATAATTGTTTTTATATTACGCATTGATCCTCTTGCGCCGCGCGCTACGCCAGGGCTCGCGGTGGCATGCTTGCCCTGATATGTCACTTCTATGGACGCTATTCTTTCGATTCTAACGCTGCCTTTGTTTATCATGACGCTTTTCATCGCCTTTTTCGCAGGTGTGATCAAAGGCATTGTTGGCTTTGCGATGCCGACCATTTTGCTCTCTGGCATCAGCACCTTCACCGCGCCCGATCTCGCGCTTGCAGCACTGTTGCTGCCGACGCTCGTGACCAACGCGATGCAGATCTTTCGCTATGGTATTCGCGATGTATGGCAAACGATCAAACGCTTCAAAGTGTTCCTTGGCGTTGGTGCATTTATGATGTTTGGCGCGGCGCAATTGGTGCCTTTGCTGCCCGCACGCACGCTTTTGTTGATCATCGGTATTGCGATCACGGGTTTCGCAATTTGGCAGTTGTCTGGTCGCGCGCCTAAACCGGGCGCGTACGGCCAAAGCAAAGGCCTCGACGTGGGGATCGGTGCGTTTGCGGGCCTGATTGGTGGCGTGTCTGGGATGTGGGGGCCGCCGACTGTCGCGTATCTGACGATGATTGGCACTGAAAAAAAACAGCAAATGTTAGCCCAAGGCGTGATCTACGGTCTTGGTGCGGTGCTGCTGGTTATTGGTCATACGAAGTCGGGCATTTTGAACAGTGCGACTTTGCCGCTGTCGATGTCGCTTTTGCCAACAGCGATCCTTGGGATGTGGCTTGGCGGTAGAATTTCCGATCAATTCGATCAGGCGATGTTTCGAAAAATGACCTTGCTGATCTTGATCATCGGTGGATTAAACCTGCTGCGGCGTGGCATGTTTGGTTAGTCCTAACGTCCGCCCGAGAAGACTTGCAGCAACTGATGTGGCGCGATGCGCGCAAGACGTTGCGCGGGCCAAGCGGCTGCAATGATCGCTGCTAGTAAAGCAATGGCCGAGAGTACGAGATAGGATTTCGGGAACAGGAACATCGGTAATTGCCACCCGAAGGCCGCAACATTGACCACTGCCAGTAACACCCAAGATAGCGCAAGCCCCAAGGGCACGGCCAAGCAAGTGACAACCGCCGCCAACACGACGGAGCGGATCAATTCCAACCGCCCGAGCTGCGCGCGGGTTACCCCCAACG
Organism: Planktotalea sp.; assembly: GCF_018607995.1. Taxonomy (GTDB): domain Bacteria; phylum Pseudomonadota; class Alphaproteobacteria; order Rhodobacterales; family Rhodobacteraceae; genus Planktotalea. Next base: position 372,140 of record NZ_JABBAL010000023.1, on the reverse strand, counting down.
CCCAAATTGGTGCGAGCTGTGGCAGGCGCATCTGGGCAAGCGTCAGAAGGCTCATCATTATGGAAAATCCTGCGACGCTGAGCGTCAGAATGTTCAGCGCGCCGGTTACTGTAAACGTCTGCTCGAATATTCCGAGCGAGAGCGCTTTGATACGCGCTTGATTGACCATCGCGTCAGCAGGAAGACCTAGATCTTCGCGCAAAATCTTTGAGACGCGCACAATGTTTTCAGGCGCGATACGCAATCCAAAGCGCACGGGTTCGATGTTAGGATAGAGTATTGCGAACGCCTCCATACCAATGATCATCTGCGGCGCAGGGTTGCCGTAATCGGAATACACGCCAACGATCGTCTGGTTCTGTGCTCCCTCAACGCGATCTCTGACGGCCAGTTCGGACCGCAACGCAAACTGTTCGTTGATCAGCGCGGTGTCCGGCTCTTGCAATCTGTCCCAAACGTTATCAGCGGCTTCGAGCAGCGGCCAGTGATCGCGGTACGTGCTGTGATCCGTCACGCCATAAACCTCGGCATGTTGTCCGCCAAGCTCGATCTTCGCACTCACTATAGGCAGAAAAGTGGTCACTTCATCGGCAAGCAAGCGACGCATATCGCTGGCCTGCTCAGCACGGTCCAAAGTTACATAGAGCTCGGACACGAGCCGTTGATCAAGCCATCCGGTAAAGGTCAAACGAAAGCTCGACACCATCGTGTTGACCCCAACATTTGTAGCAATGGCGAGCAAAAGCGCCATAAGCGCCATTGACAAACCCGGCACTTGACTGCGTGAGTCTGCCCAAAACCACTGGGGCAGGGCTCGTTTTGTGGCACGCTCGAGCAAGGCCAAGCAGCGATCCAATATCAGCGGCAGCAAGAATGCGGCCCCTATCAGCAAACATCCCAAAAGCACAAATCCCTGCACGAGGCTCGAGGCACGTGTGGTTAGAACAGCGGCACCCCCCAGCAAGATGCATCCCAATAAACCCAAATAGATCATGACTTTCCGCGAGGCCTGCGCCCATGCCTGCGGTGTGCCCGCCTCCATCAAGGGCAAGCGCGCGAGGCGCAAGAATGTACCGATGCTGGCGATCAACGTCCCCCCGATGGCCATGCTAAGCCCCGACATCCACCACGATGCGCGGATCTGTAATGTGCCAGCGACCTCCGCGCCGTAAAGCCCGCGCAGGGTGGCTGCAACGTCCGGCAAAAGAGTGGCGGCGATGAGGTAGCCTAGCATGATCCCAAAGACACCCGCGAGTGTGGCGAAGATCAACAGTTCTGCGGCGAGGAGCGTGATGAGGAGGCGCAGCGACACACCCAATGCGCGAAGCGTGCGAAACATGGTGCGGCGTTGCTCGAAGGCGAGGCCGATAGCGCCGTAGACGATGAACAGTCCGACCGCAAATGACAAAAGGCCAAATGCGGTAAGGTTCATGTGGAAGCTGTCAGTCAACCTTGCGATATCATCGTTGCCGGAAGGTGCGTTCACATATTGTAAATGCGGTGTGACGTCTTCCAGTATGCCTGGGTCTTGCGCGTTGTTTCCCAGCACAATCAGCCGATCCAATGTGTCGCCACCTTCTGCAAGCATTGCGACGGAACCGATGTCCGCAATGGCGGTGCCTGCGGCAAGATTGGGTGCAATCTTGAATCCCCAGCCAAGCGCCTCGATCACTTTGGTACTGTCTTCAGACACCAACGCGAACCCCGATTGTGAGAAGAATTGATCCATCGGCAAGGTTTGTATGTCAAAAAATCCAGGCAGGTTCGGCGTAGTGAGTGGCTCTACACCAAGCAGTCGCACCGTCTCACCATCCAATTCCAGCCTGTGTTCGATCTGTGGTGTCACCAGCCAGCCTAATCGGCGCAAAGCGACATAATCCGCGACACTCATATTCTCATCCGCGCGGGCGACGATCTGGTCAGACTGGCCCTGTGCGACTTGTGCCGCTGCAGCGCCGTAACTTGCACGGGCTTCCGAATTGATTGCCTGAACACCGGACCAAAGCGCTGTGGCCAAGGCCAATCCCATAAGCAACGTAAACAGTTGCAAGGGCGCGTGCCGCCAATGAGACAATAGCGCACGCAGGGCTGTGCCCGCTTGCGTCACGCGATTTTGCCACTTCGCAGGGTCAATTGTCGATCCAGCGCGCTTGCATGGGTGGCTGAATGGGTGACCATCAATAGGGCCGTGTTCGTCTCGCGGGTTATCTCGAGCAACAGCGTCAAAACTGTTTGCGCGGTTTCTTCATCAAGGTTTCCCGTAGGTTCATCCGCCAAAATTAACGCAGGCTTCGCCGCGAGGGCACGCGCAATAGCGATGCGTTGTTGTTGGCCGCCTGACAGGGCTTCGGGATATTTCTCCAAATGCGCGCTCAACCCCATGCGAGTGGCAAGTTTTGCGCACCAATCTGCATCATAACGCCCTGAGAGATGCGCTTGAAACGAGATATTAGCATCTATTCGAAGGCTTGGGATCAGGTTGAACTGTTGGAAAATAATCCCGACAAGCTGTCGCCGTAACTCTGCACGCTTCGTGTCGCTGGGGTTTGACATGATCTGATTGTTGACCGCAATCTCACCGTGATCCGGGACGTCTAGGCCTGCGATTAGATGCAAGAGCGTGCTTTTGCCCGAGCCGGATTCCCCCATTAGTGCAAGGCTTTGGCCAGCTTCCAGCGCTAAACACACCCCGCGTAGTACATCCGTCTGCAGATCAGCGGTCCCATATCCCTTATGGATGTCTTGCGCGTTGAGGATCATGCGTGCTCTCCGAGTGATTTGTGGTACTAAATAGCGGCCAGGAGGTGCTTTCAAGCAAAGCTCTGCCACTTGGGCAGGCTTTCGTTTACGAAGCTTAAGAATTTCTCTAGAAATGCCGCTAAATATTTTGCTGTTTCTAGGCGTGGATTGACGGTTGAAGAAGTTTATTACTCTTGTAACAGCGTGTAGTCTTTTGACGGCCTGTGGCGGCCCGCTCGCGAAAGTGGATAAACTCTCGTCGGTCGAGCTTGCAGACGACACACAAAGCGTCGCGGCCTTGCCTGATCCCACTGAGAGCACAACGCAAGGCGGGCTGTTTTCCGGCCTGTTCAACCGTGATCCAAAGCCTGAACCTGCGACCCTATCAGAGACCGACGCAGCGGTAAGCGCTGCGTTTGGTGTAGATACGACGGCAAGCGTAGCACTAAAAACCACGACAGTTGTCGCTTTTGCCGAACCAAAACTACGTGGGCTGTTCGGGTTTTTACGCGCGAAAGAAGAAAATCAACCGGCTGTCGATGTGGCCACATTGGCAGCGCCAGAAAGAGCGACCGCCCAAATCCTCGACGACAACGTGGAAACGGCGCTTGCTGCAGCGCCTGAAAATCAAGCAGTAATCACCGAGGCCGTGCCAGAGGCTGTCGAAAAACCACGTCGTGGATTGTTCGGCCTTTTGGCAGGCGCGCGTGCCAGCGACAAAGCAGCTCCTGCGGAGCCGGTCGTGCAAACCGCGTCTCTTGGCGCGGTTATCGCGCCTAGATCGGCAGATCCGCTTTCGACCCCGCTTCGCAAAAATAACCGCAAGCACAAAGGCCCTAACTCTGAGATCGTGGCTTTTGGAACGCGGCTCCCCTCGGGTGCTGTGGCACGTGTGTGTGACCTGCTCGGTGGACGCCTTGGTAAACAGGTTGAAAAATTTCCCGCGCGTGGTCGCGGCTATAAGCTGATAGACAATAATCCCGGCTCCAGCGCGCCGCGCCCCTTCTATGTGACCGGGTTTGATGATAATTGTGCACGTACTTTCACGGCTCCTTTGGCTCTGTTTGGCAGTCCCACGATGCACGAACAATTGCGCTATGGTCTGCTAAGCAAAGCGCAACCCTACAGTCTGACAGACCAGGCGTATGAGGGGATCAAACGCTCCGTATGTGGTGTTGGTAAAAACAAAGCCTGTGGTGCAAAGATCAACAAGGTGAAAAAAACACTTTGTTCATTTCGACTTATGACCGCATTGGCAGCAACGCGAGCTGGTCGAATATCTTGCTCCACGACGGTTGGGTCGTTGCAGCAGATCGCAAAAGTTAAAATAAAGACCTAGGGCCCTGACCCTAGTAATGCGGAGGCCGTTCGTCACCGAGCACAATGCCGCCGCCACCCTGACTGTCACGCTCCCCTTCACGCTGCATCAGCATTTGAACGCGGTGCATCAACACTGCGATCTCGCGTTCTTGACGCGCAATCACATCGGACAACTCATCGGTTGTTTTCAACAACTCGGCTGCCTTTTCTTCAAGGGCTTGGATACGGATCTCACTCATAGGGTGCGGCTAACACGGCGCAGCGCGCTGCGCAATTCGCGCGTACCTGTTGCCCCCTGTGACCTTGGAAGGTAAAGGGCAGACATCTAGCCAGTGAGAAAGAGACCCATGGCCAAAGTGAAAAAAGCCCCCCGTCCCAAGGCGCAAGCGCCGAAAGGATTTCGCGACTACTTCGGCGCGGAAGTGACCGAGCGCGCAGAGATGCTGCAAAAGATCGCGGGTGTGTATCATCGCTATGGGTTTGATGCTTTGGAAAGTTCCGCTGTCGAGACGGTCGAGGCGTTGGGCAAGTTCCTGCCCGACGTAGATCGCCCGAATGAAGGAGTGTTCGCGTGGCAAGAGTATGAGACAGCAGATTGGCTCGCCTTGCGCTACGATCTGACCGCCCCTTTGGCGCGTGTTTATGCGCAGAACCGCAATGAATTGCCGACGCCCTATCGCCGCTATGCGATGGGTCCTGTGTGGCGCAATGAAAAGCCGGGTCCGGGGCGGTATCGTCAGTTTTATCAATGCGATGCGGACACGGTCGGGGCTGGCTCTGTTGCGGCGGATGCCGAAATCTGCGCGATGCTAAGCGACACGTTGGAAGTCGTCGGGATCGAGCGTGGCGACTACATTGTGCGCGTCAACAACCGCAAGGTTTTGAACGGCGTCATGGAAGTCTGCGGCATTGCGGGTGATGATAAAGCGGACGAACGCGGCATTGTCTTACGCGCGATTGATAAGCTCGATCGCCTCGGCGAAAACGGCGTGCGCGCGCTGCTGGGCGAGGGTCGCAAAGACGAAAGTGGCGATTACACCAAAGGTGCTGGGCTTAGCGATGCGCAAGCTGACATCGTCATGGGCTTCATGTCCGCCAAACGCGATAGCGGCGCAGCTACAGCGGCACGTCTCAGCGAATTGGTTGCCGGCTCCAAAGTTGGCGAAGAGGGTGTTAACGAATTGCTAACAATCGCAGAGTTGTTGGAGGCACAGGGTTACGGCCCTGACCGGATCGAGATTGATCCGTCAGTCGTGCGTGGCCTTGGCTACTACACTGGCCCCGTGTTTGAAGCCGAACTCACTTTCGAAATTCAGGACGAAAAAGGGCGTCCGCGCAACTTCGGTTCTGTTGCAGGTGGCGGTCGCTATGATGATCTGGTGAAGCGTTTCACCGGCCAGAAAGTCCCCGCAACGGGCGTGTCCATCGGCGTTGATCGCTTGCTCGCCGCCCTTCGCATGAAGGGTCACGTTGAGAGTCACGCGGTGGGTCCTGTGGTGGTCACTGTCATGGATAAGGCGCGTATGGCGGATTATCAACGCATGGTGTCCGAGCTGCGAAAGGTTGGTATCCGCGCCGAAGTGTACCTTGGTAATCCCAAGAATTTCGGCAACCAACTCAAGTACGCGGATAAACGCAATTCGCCCATCGCGATCATTGAGGGTGGTGATGAGAAAGAAAAGGGCGTCATTCAAATCAAAGATCTGATCCTTGGGGCCAAGATTGCCGAAAGCGCGACGCTGGAAGAATGGAAAGATCGCCCCGGTCAATACGAAGTGCCGCGCGGCGATTTGGTTGCGAAGGTGCGCGAAATTCTGGAAAGCCAAGAATAATGACTCGCGTTAGTACTCTTGCGACGCAGTTACGCGCGCATTTCGAACAGCTTGGCGCTTTACCTGTTGAGACCTCGATCTTGCAGCCAGCGGGTACGTTGCTTGACCTCTACGGCGAGGATATTCGCGGGCGGGCCTACATCACATCCGACGCGCTCCGCGGGGAGCAAATGTTGCGACCTGATTTCACGGTTCCTGTCGTGCAGATGCATATGGAAGCGGGGGCAGATCCCGCGCGCTACACATATGCGGGCACCGTGTTTCGTCGCCAAGACGATGATGAGAGCCGCCCGAACGAATACACGCAAGTCGGCTATGAGGTGTTTGACCGCGCAGAACCGATTTCTGCCGATGCCGAAGTATTTGCATTGATCGCGCAGGCTTTGAGCGCGGCCCCAGTGAAGGCTGCTACGGGTGACATAGGGATTTTAGTCGCCGCTGTGTCAGCGCTTGAAACATCTGAAGCACGCAAGGGAGCTTTGCTGCGTCACATCTGGCGGCCACAGAAGTTTCGCTCATTGCTCGAACAGTATTCGACACCAAGTGTTGCGCGCGAAGCTTTGGCTTTGGAAAATCCGTTTGAAAATGCGGGTCCAGAGATTGGTTTGCGTCGTACATCTGATGTGCAGGACCGATTGGATGAGCTTCGCGTAGACGCGCAAATTACTCCGATCCCCAAGGCTGTTGTAGACTTGTTGGATGCGCTTTTGAACGTCCGCGCGATGCTTCCTTTGGCGGTGCCGCAATTGAGGGGTCTCGCGGTTGAGATGCCAGCGATTGGACCTGCGGTTGAACGTTTGAGGTCGCGAATGATCGCGTTGAAGACACGCGGAGTTGATGTCGAGAAAATCGAGTTCGCGACGAGCTATGGTCGTAGCTTGATGGAATATTACGACGGCTTTGTCTTTGGCTTTTACGCAGAAACACGAACAGATCTACCGCCTATCGCGACCGGTGGACGCTATGATGCGCTGACCAAGCAACTGGGCCAAGGCGCTGAAATTCCAGCGGTGGGCGGCGTCATTCGTCCTGATCTACTTTTGGACTTGGTGGGCGCAGCATGACGATCAAGCTTGGGGTGCCGTCCAAAGGCCGTTTGATGGAAAAAACGTTTGAGTGGTTTGGCGAACGCGGTGTTGAATTGTCGCGCACAGGATCGGATCGCGAATATGCGGGTGCCGTGCGCGGAGTAGACGGTGTCGAATTGGTGCTGCTGTCCGCGGGTGAAATCCCTCGTGAACTGGCGGCAGGGCGCATTCTTTTGGGAGTGACGGGCACGGATTTGATCCGCGAAAAGCTCAGCAATTGGGAGCAAAGGGTCGAAGAGCTAGCGCTTTTGGGCTTCGGTCATGCGGATCTGATCATCGCTGTGCCAGACTTTTGGGTTGATGTACGTACGCTGGATGATCTTGACGCTGCCGCTGCGAAGTTTCGCGCGACAAACAACTTTAGATTGAGAATTGCTACGAAATATCACCGTTTGATCCGTGAGTATTTGCGCCAAAATGGAGTTGCGGATTACCAATTGGTGGATAGTCAGGGCGCGACTGAAGGAACTGTGAAGAACGAAACGGCAGAGGCGGTGGCGGATATTACATCCACAGGCGAAACTTTGCGTGCGAACCATTTGAGGTTGCTTGACGACGGCCCTGCTTTACGTTCTCAAGCGACATTGTTCAAAGCTCTAAATGTTAACCTCAGTGACGCTGAGCGTAAGAACTTGGCGGAATTGTTAACCACCTTAAAGCTCACCTGACCCCAATTTCGGCAAGTGCTGCACTAAGTTCGGCGGGCATTGGCTCTTCGTGCATGCGGTCTTCTGGAAGATCCGCGGGAGCATCTTCAGGCTTGAGATACCGCCAGCCTTGAAAGGGGCGCTTAAGCGCATGTTGCGTGCGAATGAGGCCGGGTTTCATAACAATTGCGCAGCGACGAATGCCATCGTCGCTGATCACTTCATCAAACCGCAAAATTTGTTGGCGTGCTTGGATTACACCCTTGATTACCCAATAGATCGAACCACCTCGCATGATTTCAAGCGCGCGCTTGGGCCACATGCGGGTGACGTGACGGTTCAAACCGTCATTCGCAGCCGCGCGCATTTGCTGCCACGCGTCCAATCTTTCAACTGATTCTGTGCCGACGCTCAGTTTAATAAGGTTAATATGCTTGTTCACAGAAAATTCCCACCTTTGACGCAACATATGGTATGTGAACTATGAGCGACATCAAGGCGTAGTATTTGCATGATGTGCCGAAAAGTTCATTGCCGCCTATTGAACACATCCTTAATAGGCTATCTTACACCTCTGCACATCAAAGGAATCGTCACATGAACCGTTTTGCCGCGCCTATCGCTGAACAGATTTGGGATATGAAGTATCGCTTCAAGGAAGCGGACGGCACGCCGATAGACGCAACGGTTGAGGATTCCTGGGGTCGCATCGCCAAAGACCTCGCGAAAGTGGAAAAAGACCCGGAGCACTGGGAAGAGCAATTTTATGCGGCTTTGGAGGATTTCAAATATCTTCCAGCGGGGCGCATCACCGCCGGTGCAGGCACTGCGCGCAATGTGACCTTGTTCAACTGCTTCGTAATGGGCACGATTCCCGATTCCATGGGTGGTATTTTCGAGATGCTGAAAGAGGCCGCTTTGACGATGCAGCAGGGCGGCGGCATTGGCTACGATTTCTCTACGATCCGTCCCAAGGGCGCAGATGTTAAGGGTGTGGCCGCAGATGCCTCTGGTCCGTTAAGCTTTATGGATGTGTGGGATGCGATGTGTCGCACGATCATGAGTGCTGGTTCGCGTCGTGGTGCGATGATGGCGACAATGCGGTGCGATCACCCTGATATCGAAGATTTCATCACAGCGAAATCCGACGCCGCGCGTTTGCGTATGTTCAATGTGTCTGTGCTAATCACTGATCCCTTCATGGAAGCGGTGAAGGCGGATGCAGAGTGGGAATTGAAGTTCGACGGTGAAGTTTACCGAACGGTCCGCGCACTAGAGTTGTGGAACAAGATCATGCAGGGCACCTATGATTATGCCGAGCCCGGCGTAATTTTCATCGACCGTATCAACAAAGCCAACAACCTGGGCTATTGTGAAACGATTGCGGCGACGAACCCGTGCGGGGAGCAACCTTTGCCACCTTATGGTGCGTGTTTGCTCGGCTCGATTAACCTTGCGCGCCTCGTGCCTAACCCGTTTGAAGCGGACGCTGCTTTGGATGTGTCTGCGTTGAACGAGCTGGTCGCGACGGCTGTGCGTATGATGGACAATGTGGTTGATGCGTCCAAATTCCCGCTGGATGCGCAGGCGCGTGAAGCTGCTGCGAAACGCCGAATTGGTCTGGGTGTCACCGGTTTGGCGGATGCACTTTTGATGGTCGGACAACGCTATGGTTCCGAGGAAGCGGCGCGTCAAACGGATCAATGGTTGCACGCAATTGCGCGCGCCGCATATCTGGCGTCGGTCGATTTGGCGAAAGAAAAAGGCGCGTTCCCCTTGTTTGACGCTGAGGCTTATTTGGCCAGTGGAGCGATGCAGGACATGGATGAGGACGTGCGCGACGCGATCCGCGAGCATGGTATTCGCAATGCTTTGCTGACCTCGATTGCGCCGACGGGGACGATCAGCCTTTATGCTGGCAACGTGTCGTCGGGTATCGAGCCTGTGTTTGCATACGCCTACACGCGCAAGGTTTTGCAGAAAGACGGCTCGCGTACAGAAGAGGAAGTCGTTGATTACGCTGTGCAAATGTGGCGCGACAAGTTTGGTGATAAGGAACTGCCAGACTACTTTGTGAATGCGCAAACACTTGCGCCTTTGGATCACGTGCGCATGCAAGCGGCGGCGCAGAAATGGGTCGATAGCTCCATCTCCAAGACAATTAACTGCCCTGAAGACATTGCATTCGACGATTTCAAAGAGGTCTACATGGAAGCGTGGGATAGTGGCTGTAAGGGCTGCACAACCTATCGCCCGAACGATGTGACTGGGTCCGTTTTGAGCGTCTCTGAAGACAACAAAGACGCGCCAGAAGTCATTGCCAACACGGACGCGGAACCCATGCGCCCGCACGGCGATGTGGTCTATATGTCCGAACCTTTGGATCGTCCGCAATCATTGGAAGGCGCGACGTACAAGTTAAAATGGCCTGACAGTGAGCATGCGATTTACTTGACTGTTAACGATGTGATCGAAGGCGGTCGTCGCCGTCCGTTTGAGGTGTTCATCAACTCCAAGAACATGGAGCATTTTGCTTGGACAGTTGCGCTCACGCGGATGATGTCGGCGGTGTTCCGCCGTGGCGGCGACGTGTCGTTTGTTGTGGAAGAGTTGAAAGCGGTCTTTGATCCGCGCGGTGGTGCGTGGGTTGGTGGCAAGTATATTCCATCCATCCTTGCGGCACTTGGCGGTGTCTTGGAACAGCATTTGATCCAGATCGGTTTCCTCGAGGGGGAGGGCATGGGCCTTAAGAGCGATCCGAAAGCTGAGGTCGTTAGCATGCCGCAGAACCGCGGCAAGGCCTGCCCGAGCTGCGGTCAATTTGATCTGCGCATGGTCGAGGGATGCATGACTTGCGGCAGCTGTGGCCACAGCAAGTGCGGCTAAGCCAATGACACTGGGTGCGATCGCAAGCGCTTGCTTTAAGATCGCCACAAAACAATCGGCGTGTGCCGAGTGCAGATGAGATTGTCGCGCTCTAACAGCAAGTTTGGTAGAACAGGGCGCGCATAACTACGCGCCCTGTTCTGTTATTGCGCGGCGATGAGGCCCATGCTTTCAAGCTTCAAAAGAACCTGATGCGCGCAATTGTCTACTTCAACGTTTTCAGTTTCAACGCTGAGTTCAGGGTTTGCAGGCACATCATAAGGGTCTGAAATACCTGTAAACTCTTTGATCTTGCCTTCGCGTGCGAGCTTATAAAGACCTTTGCGATCCCGTTTTTCGCATTCCTCAATCGACGTTGCTACGTGGATTTCGACGAAGGCACCAAAGTCCTCCACATCCTCACGCACAGCACGACGGGTCGTCGCATATGGCGCGATGGGCGCGCAGATGGCGATGCCGCCATTCTTGGTGATTTCAGAGGCCACATAGCCGATGCGGCGGATGTTCAGATCGCGGTGTTCTTTGCTAAAGCCCAGTTCGGAACTGAGATTCTTACGCACGATGTCACCATCCAAAAGCGTCACAGGTCGGCCACCCATTTCCATCAGTTTCACCATCAAAGCATTCGCAATTGTGGATTTGCCGGAGCCGGAGAAGCCGGTGAAGAAGACGGTAAAACCTCGCTTGGAACGCGGTGGTTTCGTGCGGCGCAATTCTTTGACGACCTCAGGGAAAGAGAACCACTCTGGAATCTCGAGGCCCTCGGACAAGCGGCGACGAAGTTCCGTGCCGGAGATGTTGAGGATTGTGACCTTGTCCTTGTCTTTGATCTCGTCAATAGCTTCGTATTGCGCGCGCTCTGCGATCCAAACCATGTGTTTGAAATCAACCATTTTGCAGCCAATTTCGGATTGGTTGGCGCGGTAGAGGTCTTGGGCGTCGTAGGGCCCGTAGAAATCTTCGCCTGCGGAGTTTTTGCCGGGGCCAGCGTGGTCGCGGCCCACGATAAAGTGCGTGCAGCCGTGATTTGCGCGGATCAGACCATGCCAAACTGCTTCACGCGGACCAGCCATACGCATAGCGAGGTTCAGCAAAGACATTGAGGTTGTGGAGCTTGGGTATTTATCAAGAACCGCCTCGTAGCAACGCACGCGGGTGAAGTGATCCACATCGCCCGGCTTGGTCATGCCAACAACAGGGTGGATCAACAGGTTTGCTTGCGCTTCTTTCGCCGCGCGGAAGGTGAGTTCCTGATGCGCGCGATGCAGTGGATTACGCGTTTGGAAGGCAACAACCTTGCGCCAACCCATTTTACGGAAGTACGCACGCAACTCGTTTGGTGTGTCACGGCGACCGCGGAAATCGTAGTGAACCGGCTGTTGAATGCCTGTGACGGGGCCGCCTAAATAGATTTTACCTGCTTGATTATTAAGGTAATTCACCGCCGGATGGGCGTCATCGTCGGCACCGAAAACCTTAATCGCCTCGTTAGATTTATTCGGCTCCCAACGGTCTGTAACTGTCATCGTGCCTAGAATAACGCCTTCTTGATCACGAAGTGCGATGTCTTGGCCAAGCTCGATGGTCTGTGCGAAATCCTCAGACACGTCCAAAGTGATTGGCATTGGCCAAAGCGCGCCATCTGCGAGGCGCATGTTTTCGAGGACACCGTCATAGTCTGCCTCGGACATGAAGCCTTTGAGCGGGTTGAAGCCGCCGTTCATCAACAGTTCCAGATCGCAAATCTGACGCGGGGACATATCATGCGAGGTAAGGTCTGCGGCTTCGACCTTCAGCTTTTGCGCTGACTCGTAGCTGACATAAAGTTCGGAGATTGGAGCAAGATTATTTTGCATCAGTTTGGTCCTGTGTTTGAAAGGTTCTAGTCCGCTTGTGGCACCTGTTAGTTCGGCGTGAAGTGCGTCGTATTCTGCGAATTTGCGGGTAAGGAATTGATCGGTAAGGCGCACCTTTTCGGCCGCGCCACGAAACGTTACTTCGTAAGAGACGCGCTGGCGTTTGTCGGTGCTGTTGCGCTCACCAATCTTGATGAAGCCTTTGTCAGCCGTAGCACGCAAAAGCGTGTTGAGCCGACCTAGGGAGATGCCAAGCGCACTGGCAATCACGCGCTGCGATGCGTCTGGCGTCAAATCAAGCTGACGCAAGAAGCGGAAGAGTTGATCCTCTTCTTGAGGCTGCGATTTGATTTCAGTAGCGTACATGGTTGTCTTCTAAATGTTTGTTCATTTTTGAACAATCTTTAAATCTGACATTTCAAACTTTCGCTCAAGTGTTCATAATATGGCGTGTTTGAACGTGACCAATGCACAACGAAAAACACGCCTCCGGTTGAGAGGCGCGTTGCAATATTTCAAAATTTCAGATGTTTAACCGTCGTTTTCAGCTAGCCAGCGCTCTGCTTCCAAGGCGGCCATACAGCCCATGCCAGCGGAGGTTACGGCTTGTCGATACTTGTGATCCGTCAAATCACCTGCCGCGAACACACCTGGGATTGAGGTTGCCGTGCTGTCGGGTTGGGTCACAACGTAGCCGCCCATGTGGGTGTCGAGCACGTCTTTGACCAATTCGTTCGCGGGTGCGTGGCCGATGGCGATGAACACGCCTTTGCAGGGCAGATCGGTGATTTCGCCTGTTTTCGTGTGCTTCACTTTCACGCCTTCTACGCCGAGCGGAGCATCGGTACCGTAGACTTCTTCGATTTCATGGAACCAGAGCGTTTCGATCTTCGGGTTCTTCAATAAACGATCTTCAAGAATTTTTTCGGAACGCAATTCATCACGGCGATGTACTAGCGTCACTTTGGAGGCGAAGTTGGTTAAGAACAGCGCCTCTTCAACGGCCGTGTTCCCGCCACCTACGACGACGATTTCCATGCCGCGATAGAAGAAGCCGTCACATGTTGCGCAAGCGGACACGCCGAACCCTTTGAATTTCTCCTCAGACGGAAGGCCAAGCCATTTCGCGCGCGCACCTGTCGTGAGGATCACAGCATCGCATGTATAAAGCGTGCCGCTGTCGCTATTAGCTTTGAACGGGCGTTCAGACAGATCGAGATCAGAGATGATGTCACTGACGATTTCACAGCCCATTGCTTTGGCGTGGGCTTCCATACGGACCATCAAATCAGGGCCTTGGACCTCTGTATCGCCGGGCCAGTTTTCAACTTCCGTGGTTGTTGTTAGCTGTCCACCGGGCTCGATCCCTTGCACGAGTAAAGGGTTCAACATCGCGCGACTCGCGTAAACGCCTGCGGTATAGCCAGCAGGGCCAGACCCAATGATAAGTACTTTAGAATGACGGGTTTCGGCCATGTGATCGGTGTCCTATCCTGAATTTCGCACTCCCTATACCGTGGAATCGGGGCCGCTAAAAGCGCCAAGCGCTCCAATCACGGATTTGCGAGCATGCGGACCAGTTATTACGGTTCAGATAATTTTGTTGCGCAAACGCGAAATATTATTGCGTATCTGTGGGCGGCTAGAGTATATTGGCAAAGTTATTTTAGGGGACACTGATGGCTGGTACGCGACTTGATCCGATTGATCGCAAAATTCTTGCGGAATTGCAGACTGATGGTCGCATGACCAATGTTGAATTGGCGAAACGCGTTGGAATCTCCGCTCCGCCTTGTTTGCGTCGTGTGCGCACGCTTGAAGAAGCGGGCTATATCAAAGGCTATCACGCGGAGGTTGATGCGCGCGAACTTGGGTTTGAGGTACAAGTCTTCGCGATGGTCGGGCTGCAAAGCCAAGCCGAGGCCGATTTAAGCGCGTTTGAAGAGCAGTGCCGCAGTTGGCCGCTTGTGCGGGAATGTCATATGCTCAACGGCGAAGTGGATTTCGTGCTGAAATGCGTCGCACCCGATCTGAGCTCTTTCCAGAGCTTTCTCACATCGCAATTGCTGACCACCGAAAACGTGGGCAGCGTGAAAACGTCGCTCGTCATTCGCGGTGCAAAAGACGAGCCCGGGGTTCCGTTTGATGTGCTTGAAGAGCGCTTAAGCAAGTCAGAATGATCTAATTGCGCGTCAGACTTTCGAGCGTGTCTTTTGACATGCGCGGGTAAGCCAACGCGCCGAAATCTTCGAATCTAGCAATGTCTGGAAAGAGCGACAGAAAGAGCGAGCGCATGTTGTCGCCTAGCAAGTCCTCGACACCTTTGCCGGGATGATATGTCGCAACCGCGCGTCCATTAGCATAGACCGCCGCGTGTTTTGCGGTGCGAATATGGAACAAGCGCACAGGGCTTGGGGGTGAGAGCAAGAAGGCGGAGAAACCGTCTTCCAGATCGCGTACAGGTGTCAAAACAGCGCCGACCCCTATCTTTTCTTTCAGCGCAGGTGAGCTTTGCAGCAAACGCGCGTTCTGACCCAAAAGTAGATCACCAAGCGCGCCGGATTAAGAATAGCCATCCGCAACCAAGCGAATAAGGCCTTTGAGAGAGGAGGTTGGAAGGGCTTGGGCTGGCACAAAACTAGTGGAGCCGATCCAAGTGACAGGCATCGGATCGCCATCGACCGTATCCACTAGATCGCCGGGATAAAGGTCTTCGATGGCAACAGGCCCCATTGGTGTGGAGATCAAGGCCCCACGTGCAAAGGCCGAACAAGTTGCTTCAAACAGACCAGTAGCGGGCGCAAGGTAATGAGAGGTGCGCGCGTTGCCACAAGGACGGGGCGTTGCGATCTCAAATTTGCGCATGAGAGGCTGGGTGCGCTGAGACCGCTCTTGGGAAGGAGCAATCAGATCCGTTTTGACCGGAAGGGAATATGTGTTTTCGGACCGCAAAGCGGGAGAGAGCTGGTTAGCCATGAAAATACCAATCGAGGTATGTCACAACCGCGTCGGCCCCCACCGACAACGACGACCGGACAAGTCGTTAAATCTGAATTTTGGATGTCATGCCCTGAGAGCGTCTGTCAAGACTTGGGTTAATTTTGTCATTTTTCTACACCAATCTTACTTGTTACGCGCTGACTGTTTCGCCAGAAAAAGGCAAAGCTGCCACAATGTTGCCCAGAAGCGGGCTCGTTACACACCAACAGGGCCGAATCACAGCGCTGTTATCGGCCTCAAAGGGATACCTTGGAATTTAGGTTAGGCTGATTTGCGATCCGTTTTCTCACCTGCGCGCTTAGCAATGAACGCTGCACGACGTGCACCGCGCTCAAAAGGGAGTGCCGGGATGTCAGATTTTGTTGTTTTCACAACCGATGCAATAAAGCGTGCCTTGGGTTTCATATCGAATACTGCCTGATACTTGTTTTTGTTTACGTCTCAGGAACAGTGATGCCGCCCGATTGGGGCGGCAAAGTGGCGGGCTTTGGGTCGATTTGGGTTAATAGCGGGGAAACCCCATGATTGTTCACAAACGGATACAGGAGATCAGGCGCCCGTAGTCTGCTTCTTTATGATGCGTCGTGCGACGGTACGAGTAAAAGCGCGCTGCATCTTGGTATGTGCAGTGTCCGATCCATTCCGCAGAGCCAACACCCGCTTCGCGCAGCATGTGCAGGCCAAAGCTGGGAAGGTCGAATTGCATGCGATCCTCTTGGCCATTTGCAAAGAAGCGCGAAAAACTGTGATCTTGCGCGATGAAGTCTTCAAAGAACTCTGGACCGACTTCATAAGCGGCTTGTGAAATGCAGGGCCCGATTGCGGCTGAGATGTTGTCGCGTTTGGCCCCGAGCTTTTCCATAGCGGCGACCGTGTTGGAGAGAACCCCTCCAAGCGCGCCTTTCCAACCTGCATGTGCTGCGCCGATGATGCTGGCCACTGGGTCCAAAAATAGTACCGGTTGACAATCCGCGGTGAGGATACCCAGTGCGATGCCTTTTTGATTGGTTACCATCGCATCGGCTTTCGGGCGCTCGGTCGTTGGCGCGTCAATGACGGCGACATCGGCGCTGTGATATTGGTGCACGCCCACAAGTGCGAGCGGCTGTACCCCCATTGTTTCGGCGACACGAGCACGATTGCTGACAACAGCCTGCTCATCATCATTGGAGCCGACACCGCAATTCAAACCCTCATAGATCCCGCTTGATACACCACCTTTGCGTGTGAAAAATCCATGCTGCACATGGCTAAGAATGTCAGCTTTGAGGTTCTCAATAGTCATACTTCATATCCTGCGGGTGGATGTGTGCCTTTTGGAAAGAACGCGAGGGCTTTGAATATCGTTCCCATTTCATCGGGATGGGTCAAGCGGCGATGCGCGGCGATGTGGTGCTCCAAGGCTGTGCCGCCTAAGGATTTCGCCAAGGCTTGCGCACGATCTGTGATGCCAAGACGTTCCAGAAAGACGCCTTGCGGTGTTAGGCGGGAATGCGTGCAAGGCATATCGGTGATCAACACTTCAAAGTCGACATGGGAGGTCAGATCGCTTTGCCCAGGTTTGTGCAAGGCGGGTACTTTTTCATGAGCGTGGACCGCTTGCAAAGTGTCCCCAAGCGAGCGCCAATCGCCGTAGTCGAAGACCAGCGCTGTGCCACCATTTGTCTCTATCCGCTCCGCGAGGGCTCGCATGATTAGCGGGGCTTGAGCGCAGAGTTCAACGAGATCGCCGTCTTTCGTATCGTTCAAGCGATGATCCAAAGCGGTGAGCGGGGCAGGCGCGCTTAGCCCAAAGGCGAGCGCGTCATTGTCAAGGCCAATTTGGCGTTCGCGCCATCCCTCACCGTCGCGGACCATCTGGCGAATTGGGAGTGCGTCGAAGAACTCATTCGCAATTGCGTATAGCGGAAGATCGCTGGGGAGCTGGTCAACATGGTCGTGCCAGATTGAGGTATGCGCTGACAAAGTTGCTGCCTGAACCTCGCGTAGTTTTGGGGAGGCCTCAATAAGATGTATCTCGCAGGCTTGCTCGAAACTGGGCACTGCCTTGGCCGTGCGCAATATATCGGCCATCAAGGTGCCGCGCCCGGGTCCGAGTTCTGCCAAAGCGATTCGTGCGGGTTGGCCCTGATCCATCCAGACTTGAGCAAGCGTGAGGCCGATCAATTCGCCAAACATCTGGCTGATCTCCGGCGCTGTGATGAAATCACCGCCTGTGCCAAAAGGATCGCGCGTGCTGTAATAGCCGTGCTCGGGATGGAGCAAGCATGTGCTCATATACTCCGCCACGCTCATCGGTCCTTGCGTGGCGATTTGGCTCTTAAGTATCTGCTCTAGTGGGGTCATGCTTTGCGGGCGCGTAGAATAAACCAGATCCCGATCAGGATCATTGGGATCGACAAGAGTTGGCCCATGGTAAAGCCGTAGCCGCCCGTTTGCAGCACAAGGCCCAGCGGGTTTTCAAGGGTGATGAATTGTGCATCCGGTTGGCGCACGAATTCAACAAGGAAACGCCCAATGCCGTAGCCCGCAAAAAAGGTGCCCATGATGATGCCCGGTTTCTTTAGCGCATCGCGCCGCCAGACGAGCCAAAGGATGAAGGTACCTAACAGAAGGCCCTCTAGGATAGCTTCGTAAAGTTGTGAAGGATGGCGTGCGCAGATGTCGATGACAGGACCACAGGCTTGGGCGGCGCGATCTGGGAAGATAACGCCCCAAGGTAGATCTGTTGGTCTGCCCCAAAGCTCTGAATTGATGAAATTAGACACGCGGCCAAGGAAAAGCGCCGGGGTGACGGCCAGTGCCATCATGTCTGCTGTGTGTAATTTGGAAATGCCTGTGCGCGCGCAGAAATACAGACCCGCAGCGATCACACCCAGTAGACCGCCGTGGAAAGACATGCCACCTTGCCAGATCATCAACCCTTCGAGCGGATGAGCGAGATAATAAGCGGGCTGATAGAATACCACATAGCCAACACGGCCACCCACTATGACGCCTAGAATGACTGAGGTCAGCAAGTCTTCGACCTGCGCAGGCGTCAAGGGAGATGTGTTGTCGGGCCAAAGCCTTGCGGCTTTGACGGCCATCAGAGCCAAGCGCCAGCCGATGAGAATACCAATAATATAGGCCATCGCGTACCAACGCAGCGCAAAATCAAAGCCGAACAGCTCGATCGAAAAGATCTCTGGTGAGATCGGCGGAAACTGGATCGCTGCGCGCATGGTGTTTGCCTCTTGCGTGGATGCGCCGAGTTGACGCCTTGTGGCCTGCTGCTTTCAAGCCCATATAAAGGTCAAATGGCGCGATGGAGGCAAATATGCAAACTCGAAACAAAGTTCTGGACGATATTTCGCAACTTATGACCAACGCAATGGGCGTGGCGCAGGGTGCAAAGACCGAAGCAGAGACCGCGATGAAATCCTTGATGGATCGCTGGTTGGCGGATCGTGATTTTGTGACACGCGAAGAATTTGATGCGGTGCGTGCGATGGCGCAAAAGGCACGCGAAGAGAACGATGCGCTTAAGGCGCGCTTGGATGCAATGGACGCTGCCTCTAAGTAGGCGTTTCTAGCACTACAGCTCATGAACGACCTGCTGCATTTTGTGGCGGGTCTTTTTTTGTCCACAGCTTATTGAGGTTATCCCCAAGTTATAGCTTTACAGGTTGATGCAACACCCTCACGATATGTGGTAGGAACAGACCAAGCTTTCACAAGATGCATTGGTGCAGACCAGATTTAGGGGCGTAGCATGGCTAATCTCGAACACAATATCGAAGACGACATTCACCCGATTGATCTGGTGGAGCATCTTGCAGAGCATCACGCATGGGAATTTGACCGCATTCACGATGATCAAATCGCGATGTCGGTGGAAGGTCAGTGGCGAAACTATTCGATCACGCTGGCGTGGTCCGCCTATGATGAAACCCTACGTATGATCTGCACGTTTGAGATGGAGCCACCCAAAGCAATGCTGCCGAAGCTTTATGAAGCGTTGAACGCGATCAATGATCGCTGCTGGGCGGGGGCTTATACATATTGGGAAGATCAGCAGTTGATGGTCTACCGCTATGGTTTGGTTTTGGCAGGCGGTCAGGTGGCGGGACCGGATCAGATTGACACGATGATCAGCGCGGCGGTGACTAGTGCGGAACGTTATTATCCAGCGTTGCAATTGGTTGTGTGGGGGGATCGCAGCGTGAAAGACGCGCTCGAAGTCGCCATTGCGGAGGCCTACGGGCGCGCGTAACACTTTCCCCTAAAGGTAGTTTCGGGGGATCACATGACACTAGAGACAGTAAACGCACGCGGCATGGTTTTGCTGGGTTGTGGCAAAATGGGCTCCGCCATGTTGGCGGGATGGCTGGCGCGTGGTGTGCCTGCAGGATCGGTTTGGGTGCAAGATCCGTATCCGTCAGAGTGGCTGATTGGCACGGGTGTCCATATTAATGAGGGGTTTCCCGAAGCTCCGGCCGTTGTGCTGATCGCTGTCAAGCCGCAGATGATGGGCGAAGCCTTGCCCGCGTTGGCAGCCTTGCCGAATGCAGGGGTCGTGTTCTTGTCCGTCGCGGCGGGGGTTTCGATTGCAGCTTATGAAGCAGCGCTGGGCAATGATGCGAGCATAGTGCGCGCCATGCCCAACACACCTGCAGCCGTGGCCAAGGGGATCACGGCAATCATCGGCAATGGCAATTCATCCAGTGCGGATTTGGATTTGGCTGAAGCTTTGTTAAGCGCTGTGGGACAAGTTGTGCGCCTTGAAAGCGAGTCTCAAATGGATGCAGTCACAGGTGTCTCCGGCTCTGGCCCGGCCTATGTGTTTTACATGATCGACGCGCTGGCAGCAGCGGGAGTGGCGCAAGGATTGCCCGCAGATTTGTCGATGCAACTGGCGAAAGCGACGGTTGCGGGTGCAGGGGTGTTGGCGCAAGTCGCCGATGAAGCCCCAGAGCAACTGCGCATCAACGTGACCTCGCCTAATGGTACGACGCAAGCAGGGCTAGAGGTGTTGATGGGGTCTCAAGCGTTGATGCCTTTGATCGCGGCGACCGTGAAAGCGGCGACCGATCGCTCGAAGGAATTGGGTAATGGCTGAGATAAGTTTCGACGATTTCATGCAGGTCGATATTCGCGTGGGCCGCGTTATCCATGCAGAACCTTACCCCGAAGCGCGCAAACCGGCAATCAAGATGCAGGTGGATTTCGGGGGTGATTTGGGTGTGAAGAAAAGTTCGGCTCAGGTGACGACACATTATAGCCCAGAGGGCTTGATCGGACGACAGGTTATGGCTGTGGTGAATTTTCCACCGCGTCAGATTGGTAAGTTTATGAGCGAAGTCTTGGTGCTTGGCGTGCCGGACGCCAACGGTGAAGTGGTGCTAATTGCACCGGATCATGATGTGCCGATGGGAGTGAGATTGTTTTGATGAAATTGTTGATCACGCGGCCTTTGCCCGCACCGGCTGTCGATGCTGCGCGAAAGGTTTTTGATGTGGACTTGCGCGACAACACAGCTGTAATGAATGCAGATGAGTTGCGTGCTTCCTTGCGGGACTACGATGTCGTTTTGCCGACCTTGGGTGACATGTATTCGGCTGATATTTTTGCGGATGTACCTGAAGCACGGGCCAAAATGTTGGCGAATTTCGGTGTGGGCTTCAATCATATCGATACGGATGCGGCGCGCTCCGCTGGGATCGAGGTGACCAATACGCCGGGTGCCGTAACGGATGCGACCGCTGATATTGCGATGACTTTGATGCTGATGAGCGCACGGCGTGCGGGCGAAGGCGAACGCACGGTGCGCGCAAATGCTTGGGAAGGATGGCACCCGACCCAAATGCTTGGGCTGCATTTGAGCGGCAAACATGTGGGTATAGTTGGGATGGGGCGCATTGGCCAAGCTATCGCGCGGCGCTGTCATTTCGGTTTTGGGATGACGGTGAGCTACTTCAATCGGTCGCGCAAAGTGATGGATTTCGCGGCGACACAGGTGGAAACACTTGTTGCATTGGCTGCGCAGGTCGATGTTCTTGTGGTGGCCGTGCCGGGTGGCTCGACTGCTCATTTGATTAATGCGGAGATCTTGAATGCGATGCAATCGCATGCGCATTTGATCAACATCGCGCGTGGGGAAGTGGTGGAAGAGGTCGCTTTGATCGCAGCTTTGCAGGCAGGCGACATTGCGGGTGCAGGGCTGGACGTGTACGAATTTGAACCCGAAGTTCCGGATGCTTTGAAAGCTATGGAAAACGTCACACTACTGCCGCATCTTGGAACCGCGACACTAGAAGTACGCACAAGTATGGGGCTGATGGCGGTGGAGAACGCGGTGGCTTTTGCAAAAGGCGAGGCGCTGCCAAATCCGGTCTAGCTGCCCGTCGCTTCGCGCCAATGACGGCGGCAAAGGGAGACGTAGACCTCATTGCCGCCAATCTGCACTTGCTCACCTTCGGTCAAGGCGCGGCCTGTGTCGTCTTGACGAATAACCATCGTCGCCTTCTTTCCGCAGTGACAAATCGTACGTACTTCGCGCATCTCATCGCTGAGCGCGAGCAGGGCTGCGGAACCTGGGAAGAGTTTCCCCCTGAAATCAACGCGCAATCCGTAGCACATGATAGGGACCTTTAGATCATCGACAGCACGGGTGAGCTGCCACACGTGATCTTCGGTCAAAAATTGTGCTTCATCGACAAAGATGCAGGCGCAGGGGCTGTCGTTCAGGCGTGCTTCGATCTTGGCAAACAGATCATCTTCTACATCAAATGTATCCGCTTCTTTACCGATGCCGATTCGGCTCGCGATTCGGCCATCCCCTGCACGATTGTCGAAACGCGCGGTGAGCAAATACACTTTCATCGCATTTTCGATGTAATTGTGCGCGGCCTGAAGCAGCACAGTAGATTTGCCCGCGTTCATCGTTGAATAGTGGAAATACAGTTTTGCCATGTTCAGGATTTTGGCGATGAATTTGCGCGCTGGCAAGGTGAAGATGAAGATGAACGCGCCAAAAAAAAGGGCGTAACAATCAAAAAATCTGATCGTTACGCCCGATACTCTTACCCGAGCTAGAGATGCACCATGGCAGAAAGAGTGCTAAAACGCCTTCCCTAGCGAAACGCCCCTACACAAGGGTTATTAGCTACTCACACGATCCGAAGATTTTCGGAATGGTTTACAAATCTCACATTACCGCGAAAGGATTAACGGGAATGTTTTTGGGAACTTCCCCGTAAATGCACTTGGGGACTTTGAGGGTAGACGTATGGCCGGTGTAGGCAGTTATCTTAAGAAGCATACCGAAGCGTTAGTGAAGGACGTGGGTATCGAACCTGCGTGCGAATTGACAGGTAAGTCCAAGGCGACGTTCGGGCGTTATTATTCCGATAATGAAGAGCATTCGGATAGCTTTATGCCAGTAGATGCACTCGCGGCTTTGGAAGAAGCGGCCTTTTATCCGCATATCACAGCGGCTTTGGCGGAGCTTAAAGGGATTTCCTTATCCTTTGATGAACGCCGCAAGAATTCAGATGACAAAGGTGGCGTCAATCAGGACGTTACTGCCCTGAGCCAACGTTTTGCGATGCTGATGGCGGAGTACAATATCTCCATCGAAGACGGGGTGATAACGATGAATGAAGCGAAGCGCTTGTTGAAAGAGACGGTCGCGATCCAGCAGGTCCTTATCGATATGAAGCTGCATCTTGAGGATGAGCACATTTAACGCGTCTTTAAGAATTGAATAAGGAAAAGCCCCGACGCGATGTTCGGGGCTTTTTTTGTTGTCGGTCAGTAAACGTCTTAGACGAAGAACTGTGCACCGTTCGCGGAGATCGTGGAGCCGTTGATGAAACCCGAGCCGTCGGACGCTAGGAAAGCGACGCAACGCGCAATTTCTTCTGGCTCACCAAGGCGGCCTGCAGGGATCTGGCTGATGATGCTGTCGCGGACTTTCTCAGGAACGGCCATAACCATTTCTGTTGCGATATAGCCCGGGCAGATTGCGTTGGCTGTGATGCCTGCGCGCGCGCCTTCTTGTGCAAGGGATTTCACGATGCCCAAGTCGCCAGCCTTCGTTGCCGCATAGTTAACTTGTGCGAACTGACCTTTTTGACCGTTGATCGAGGAAATCACAATGACGCGGCCAAACTTGTTCTCACGCATGGAAGGCCAGATTGGGTGAACCGTGTTGAACACACCTGTTAGGTTGGTGTCGATGACTTGGTTCCACATCTCTGGAGTCATTTTGTGGAAAGGGGCGTCTTTTGTGATGCCCGCGTTTGCCACAACAACTTCGATCGCGCCTAGGTCTGCTGTTACCTGAGCAATGCCCGCGGCACTTTCTTCATAGCTGGCGACGTTCCACTTATAGGTTTTGATGCCTGTTTCAGCGGTGAAAGCTGCTGCGGCTTCATCGTTTCCGGCGTATGTGGCTGCGACCGTAAAACCATCAGCCTGTAGTTTTTTCGAAATGGCCGCGCCGATGCCGCGTGATCCGCCTGTGACGAGTGCAACTCTTCCCATGATGTAGTCTCCAATTCATATTTGCGTCGGTAATCTTGTTACCCAACGACATTCAGTTTTAGCAATAATGTTTCGTGAAGAAATGTGGGTTGGAGGTGAAGGGCACTGCGTTGCGCCCTTCACCTCCAAATTTATAAGCGCTCGAGGCACATAGCGACGCCCATGCCGCCACCGATGCAAAGCGTTGCGAGACCTTTCTTCGCGTCCCGGCGCTTCATTTCGAATAGGAGCGTGTTGAGAATACGCGCTCCGGATGCGCCGATTGGGTGACCAATCGCGATTGCACCGCCGTTGACGTTAACGACTTCGGGGTTCCAGCCCATGTCTTTGTTCACTGCACATGCCTGCGCTGCAAACGCTTCGTTCGCTTCGACAAGGTCGAGTTCCTCGGCCTTCCAGCCAGCTTTTTCCAGCGCTTTGCGGGACGCGTGGATCGGGCCAACGCCCATGATGGATGGGTCTAAACCCGCAGTCGCGTAAGATGCGATGCGTGCGAGTGGCTCGATGCCGCGCTTATCTGCTTCCTCAGCCGTCATCAAAAGTGCGCCAGCTGCGCCATCGTTCAAGCCGGATGCGTTTGCTGCAGTGACAGAGCCATCTTTGATAAACGCAGGCCGCATCTTCGCCATGGCCTCAAGGTTTGCGCCGTGACGGATGTATTCGTCTTGATCGACGATGATGTCGCCCTTGCGCGTCTTAACCACGAAAGGAACGATTTCGTCAGCGAACTTGCCCGCATTCTGAGCCGCTTCTGCTTTGTTTTGGGACGCGACAGCGAATGCATCCTGCATGTCGCGGCTGATCTGCCATTGCTCAGCAACGTTTTCAGCGGTTTGACCCATGTGATAACCGTTGAAGGCATCCCAAAGACCGTCGCGAATCATGCTATCGATGTACTTCATATCACCCATTTTGTGACCCGCGCGCAGATGCGCAACATGGGGGCTAAGGGACATGTTCTCTTGACCGCCTGCAGCGACAATAGACGCATCTCCAAGTTGAATGTGTTGTGCGGCGAGTGCAATGGCACGAAGGCCGGAGCCGCAAACCTGGTTAATGGACCAAGCGGAAGATTCGATTGGTAGACCCGCGTTCACATGTGCTTGACGCGCAGGGTTTTGACCCTGACCGGCTGTCAGGACTTGGCCGAGGATTGTCTCAGATACGTCAGCGGCATCGATGCCCGCGCGCTCGACAAGGCCTTTCAGCATTGTGGCACCAAGATCATGTGCAGGCGTGTTAGCGAAAGATCCCGTAAAGCTGCCAACGGCAGTACGGGCGGCGGATGCGATTACGATATTTGTCATTTGATCCCTTTGTGCTCAGACGTGGTGAGGCCAGCTTAGCATAAATTGCGCGCAACCCCATGTGGAGATGGTGCGCGATTCTGCTCAGGTCAGCATTCCGTTAGGTCAATAGCGTGAGCGGGCATTATCTGTAAACGGACAGGGTGTCTCAGTCAAAGATATCGGGACTGGGTTGCATGGGGTGCATGGCTCGCGCGAGATCAGGCTCTGGCTTGCAAGCCGTTGTTCGTTTCGCCCCAAGGGGGGCGCACTGTGGGTGCACCGAAGTAATACCCTTGCAAGCAGTCGATCCCGTTCTGGGCCAGAAATTCCGCGTCCTGCACGTTCTCGACAAATTCTGCGACAGTGAACATGTCAAAATGCTGAGCAACCGAGACAAGCGCCTGCACAAGCACTTGGTTGTCTGGATCATTCGAAATGCCACGGATAAACTGGCCATCAATCTTGATCATATCAAAGTAGAAGTCGCGCAAATACCTGAACGAGGTGTAGCCAGCCCCAAAGTCATTAAGCGCAAAGCAAACGCCGCGTTCTTGCAGTTCTGCCATGAAGGAGATCACCAGCTCCGGTACAAGCATGGCGGATGTTTCGGTTATCTCCATGATCAAGCGTTCGTCCAATGTGGGGTCCGTGCGCAAATTACGTTCTAGCACCTTTTTCCAGCGCCCGTAGCCGATGGAGCGAGCAGACATGTTAACAGACAGGCGAAGCGTTGGATTTTTGCTCAGCGCGCGCATACCCTTTTCAAGGGCAAGGC
This sequence comes from Planktotalea sp., assembly GCF_018607995.1. Lineage (GTDB taxonomy): Bacteria > Pseudomonadota > Alphaproteobacteria > Rhodobacterales > Rhodobacteraceae > Planktotalea. Next base: position 346,179 of record NZ_JABBAL010000023.1, on the reverse strand, counting down.
AATCGATGATGCGTCCCATTTCGGTTTCTTCAATAACGTTAATAAATTCGCGCGCAGGGATGATACGTCCAGTTTCATCCAGCACGCGAATGAGGCCGTCGTAAAACGCTACACCACCCGTTGAAGCCATGACAGGCTGATAAGCCAGCATAACCTGCTTATGGTCCAATGCAGTACGCACCATATCCAAAGCCGAGCGATCACGCTGGCTCACCGCCGCTGAAAGCGGATCGCCATTGCTCTGAGGATCAATCCTGTTGCGTTTGCGCTCAGACGCCATGGCCGCTCTCCTTGGGTTCGACGACTGATAGGCTCGAATCTCTTACCAGTAGTTTAACATTCCTATTTTGTTCCAAGTTTATTAGAACATTAGATGAATCAAGATTGAGGGTATGGTGATGAGCGAAATTTGCGGCTGGGCGGATTCAGAAGAAATTTACATTCATTACCATGACACAGATTGGGGTGTGCCTGAATATGACAGCCGCGCGCTTTGGGAGAAGCTAATCTTGGATGGGTTTCAAGCGGGTCTTAGTTGGATAACGATCCTCAAGAAGCGCGAGAATTTTCGCGAAGCGTTCGCAGGTTTCGATCCTAATATTGTAGCAGGTTGGGGCGACGCAGATATCGAGCGTTTACTGCAAAATCCTGGGATTATCCGCCATCACGGCAAGATAGCGGCCACCATCACCAACGCGCGCGTGTGGCAAAGCATCGAGCAAGAGCAAGGCTTTGATCGCTATCTTTGGGACTATGTTGGGGGCAGTCCGATTCAGAATGAATGGACCACCTTGGCAGAGGTGCCCGCCTTTACCAATCTCTCTACGCAGGTGTCTAAAGACCTTAAGAAACGCGGGTTCAAGTTCTGTGGCCCTACAATCGTTTATGCCTTCATGCAGGCGGTTGGCATGATCAATGACCATCTTGTGACGTGTCCACGGCACGCGGCCTGTAAAAAGCTGGTGCGCTAGCCCTCAGGGCTGTTGACTCGTCCATACCCCCTCTATATGCGCGCCGTTATTGGTGTTGGTGGCCCTCGTAAGGGGATGCCTGTCGGGACCGTTCTGCTTTTACTTCACGTGCAGGATTGTTCAAAGGACAGCACCTTTCAAAATTGAAACTTGAAAGGATCCAGATTGTGACTAAGCGTACATCTGCCAAATATAAAATTGACCGCCGTATGGGCGAAAACATCTGGGGTCGTCCGAAGTCCCCAGTGAATCGTCGTGAATATGGCCCCGGCCAGCACGGTCAGCGTCGTAAAGCCAAAGTATCCGACTTTGGTCTTCAGCTGCGTGCAAAGCAGAAATTGAAAGGCTACTACGGCGATTTGACCGAGAAGCAGTTCAAGAAAATCTTTAAAGAAGCGGATCGTGTTAAAGGCGATACGGGCGAGAACCTGGTTGGCTTGCTGGAGCGCCGTCTCGACGCGGTTGTGTACCGTGCGAAGTTCGTTCCAACAATTTTCGCTGCACGCCAGTTCGTGAACCACGGCCACGTCCGTGTGAACGGCAAGAAAGTGAACATCGCATCCTACCGCGTCAAAGAAGGCGACGTTGTAGAGGTTCGCGATCGTTCCAAGCAGATGGCTGCGATCCTTGAAGCGGTTCAGCTTCCAGAGCGTGACGTGCCTGACTACATGGAAGTTGATCACTCCAAGCTAACGGCGACATTCACACGCACACCAGGTTTGTCCGATGTACCTTATCCGGTGCTGATGGAACCAAATCTCGTCATCGAATATTACGCACAGAACTAAGGTTCTTCGCGATAGAATTAGGGAGGCCCGCACATGTTGCGGGCCTTTTGCGTTTGGGGGGGTATTTTGGATGCGGCTTTGCATATGTGCTGCCGCAATCATTGTCAGAGCCTCTTTTTGATGACCGCTAAGCGGAGGAAGTCCCCGTTGAGCAGGTACCATTGCTGGGCATTTCTTATTCAATGAGCAAGCCAATCTTGAAAATATTAGAGGGACCTTCTCCAACCCAAGACGGCACATCTCAGGCTGCCACGGCAGGGCTGAGCTCAGTCTTTTCCGCTGCAAGTAACGCGGCAGATTTATTCCCACACGGCATCGAAGGTCTTCTTCAAATACTGCATTTCCGCAACCAAATAGCTAAGGCTGTAAGCCGACGAAGTCATTGGTTTGGTGGCAGAATGTTTAACAAATTTTCAGGCGAGAACTCTGATTACATTCCAATATCAGGAACTCATCTTCGGCAAACTCTTTCCATTGTAAATATCGACACACCGAATTTTATTTTTGCTTCTGGTAAGTATCTACTGCGTCTGGATATCTCGGAAGAAGTTGCCAACGTTCTTTCGGAAAAGCGCGGCTTGTGACAATGCCAACTCAGCAACAACATATCGGTCGGTTTGGGCTCGAGGCGGACGTACGTGCGCAGATCTGCTCTGTAAAGAATTGCTGTGTCTGGCGATCTTAGCAATTGAGGCGAGCACAGCCACCTTTCATGCTAGCCTTCCCGTCCCTGCAAAGATAAAACGCCCATAAGGAGACCGCTTATGAGCAAGATCAAACCCCGCGCAGGCATTATGGACATGCCGCTCTATCAGGGCGGCGCTGCGCATGTGGAGGGGGTGAGCAATGTGGTTAAGCTGTCCTCTAATGAGAACCCGTTTGGACCGTCCCCTACGGCTGTGAAAGCCTATGAGGCGGGTGCACGCTCTTTGCATCGATATCCGTCTGCGGATCATGCCGAATTGCGCAATGCGATTGCCGAGGTCCATGATCTGGATGCAGAGCGGATCATTTGTGGTGCCGGTTCTGACGAGATCATAGCGTTTCTGTGCCAGTGTTATTGTGGCAAAGGTGACGAGGTCATCCACACAGAACACGGCTTTGCGATGTACGCGATTTCTGCGCGTGCTGCGGGTGGAAAGCCTGTTGAAGTGAAAGAACAAAGTCGCATCACGGATGTGGATGCGATCCTTGCGGCTTGCACGAAAAAGACGAAGCTCGTGTTTATCGCCAATCCCAACAATCCCACAGGCACTATGATTGCTCTTTCCGAGATCGAGCGTTTGGCCGCGGGTATCCCCGAACAAGCGATCCTCGTTCTGGATGGGGCTTATGCGGAATATGTTGAGGGTTATGATGGTGGCGCGGCCTTGGTTGAGGCACGTGAAAATGTTGTGATGACGCGGACGTTCTCTAAGATTTACGGCCTTGGTGCACTGCGTGTCGGCTGGGGTTATGCTCCGAAAGCGATCATTGATGTGCTGAACCGCGTGCGTGGGCCGTTTAATGTGAATGATGCAGCTTTGCGCGCGGCTTTGGCCGCCGTGCAAGATCAAGTCTATGTGACGCAATGCCGTGAAGCGAATGCGAAATGGCGCGACTGGCTGGCACATGCGTTGGCCGCACATGGGGTCCCGTCTGATGTGAGCCTAGCGAACTTCATACTCGCGCGATTTGGCAGTGAGGAAGAAGCGGAAACCTGTGACACATACTTGCAAAGTCAGGGTCTGATTGTGCGTCGTGTTAAGGGCTATAAACTGCCAAATGCATTGCGCATAACGGTTGGGGATGAAGCCTCGTGTCGCCAAGTGGCTCATGCGGTGGGGCAGTTTAAAGGCGGTGCTCGATGAGCCAGCTATATGAGCGTGTCGCGTTGATAGGGCTTGGCTTGATTGCGTCTTCTTTGTTTTGGGCGATGAGACGTGATGGTTTGGCAGGCGAAGTCGTGGGCTACGCGCGCTCAAGCGAGACGCGGGAGACGGCGCGTGAGATAGGTCTGTGCGATCGTATTTATGACACCGCCGTAGAGGCTGTTGAGGGTGCCGATCTTGTTATTTTGTGCGTGCCTGTAGGGGCAATGGATAGTGTGGCGCGTGAGATTGCGCCAGCTTTGAAGCAGGGTGCGACTGTCACGGACGTTGGGTCGGTGAAGCGTGCTATCGTCGATGCCGTCGCGCCACATATTCCCGAAGGCGTTCATTTTGTCCCTTCGCATCCGCTTGCAGGGACGGAGCATTCTGGCCCGCGTTCTGGCTTCGCGGAGCTTTTTGAAGATCGTTGGTTTCTAATTGTTCCTGTTGAGGGAAACAACGCAAACGCCGTTGATCGTATTGAGACGCTTTGGCAAGCGATGGGATCTAAGACCGCGCGTATGGATGCGGATCATCATGATCTGGTATTGGCCGTGACCTCCCATGCGCCACATTTGATCGCTTACACAATGGTCGGGGTTGCGGATGACCTCAGCCGCGTGACGGATAGCGAAGTCATCAACTATTCGGCGGCGGGTTTTCGCGACTTTACCCGCATCGCAGCGTCCGACCCTACCATGTGGCGCGATGTGTTCTTAAACAACAAAGACGCCACGTTGGAAATTTTGGGGCGCTTCACGGAAGAGCTCTTTGCATTGCAACGCGCAATCCGCACGGAGGATGGTGATATGTTGCATGACTATTTCACCCGCACGCGCGCGATCCGGCGCGGTATTGTTGAGGCCGGGCAAGATACAGATGCCCCGAATTTTGGACGATCGAAGTCATGAAGCGATCGATTGCTGTGCTGTTTGTCGGGTGTTTGGCTCTGCCTGCGGCCGCGATTGCACCCGATGCAACGATGCGTCCTTTGGCGCGGGGTGAAGTGGCCGCCCCGGTTTTGACGCGGCCTAAATTGCGCCCTTCTGTCAAAGCATTGGAGTCTTTGAAAGCAGCGCTCCCGCATCGGCCCAAGTTACGGCCAGTGTCCGAGCAGGAAGAGGCGATGGGGCGTGACGTGCAGATTAATCTGGCCTCTGCGGCGGTGAGTTTGCCGAATTCTTTGTATCCCGTGACGCGGCCCAAGGGTTTGGCAGAAAAGGTTATGGGAGAGCGCCGCAAAGCCAAGCGCGCCCGCGCGAAGGGGGCCGTGTGTGGTGATCCTGCCATTCAAGGGGATGTGGTTGGTGCTGTGCCTGGCCGTATTCGTGGTTGTGGCGTGAAAAATGCAGTGAAGGTGCGATCCGTGTCGGGTGTGGTTTTGAGCCAATCCTCGATCATGGATTGCGGGACTGCAAAGGCCTTGAAAAAGTGGGTTGAAAAGGGTGTTAAGCGTGCGCTGGGCAATCGTGGTGGCGGTGTGAAGTCCTTGCGGGTCGCCGCGCATTACGCGTGCCGCACGCGCAACAACAAAAAGAGTGCGAAGATTTCAGAGCACGGTAAGGGCCGCGCGATTGATGTGTCCGGGATCAAGCTAAAGAATGATGAAGTGATTACCGTGCTGAAGGGATGGCGCTCTACGAAGAATGGGCCAGCTTTGAAGCGGATGCACAAGGCGGCTTGTGGCCCGTTTGGCACGGTTTTGGGACCGAATGCGGATCGCTACCATCAGGATCATTTCCATTTTGACACGGCGCGTCATCGCTCTGGAAGTTATTGTCGATAAGTCTTGTTTCGAATTGGCTTTGCCAATCCGAAAGGCAGGAGGACTAGTAACCCAGCCCCCCCCCAAGATATTTTGGAAATAGGAAGAGCAGAGTGTTAGTCGCGAAGCTCTTCGGGTTGAACGCCCCACAGGGATTGTTTCGGGGCCCAGCCTTTGTAGCCGGATGATGACAAGCGGCACCATTCGGGGCCACATTTGCCAAGGCGCGCAATGACACCGAGTTCTAGGCGCGCCACCACAGGTGTAGCCGGATCTGCGCGTTGATAAAGCGCGAGCATATCTCGTTCGATTAGCACATAACGTGTGCCCGAGAGTAGGGAATAGTGCACCCAGCCGCCCACACCATCACGGTCTCGCACACGGCGCCAATGACCGTGTTCCGCGGTGATTTCGAGGGGCATATCGCGACGTTTAAACACCCAATCAATGCGATGGGTCAGTGAGGGCCCACGGCGTACGTTGCCTTCGCTCGCCTTGAGGGAGACGAAGCGCGGCAGGGGCAGATTGGTCACTGCACCGCGCTCTGACGCGCTGGCAGTCGTGGCGACGAGGGCAAGTAGGCCAGCCCGCAAAAGCGTTGCAATTGGTTTCATTTCTGAGCCCGTGTTTTCACTGCGTAATATTATTGCGTCTAAGTTCTTGTGGCGACCGACGCTTTTAGGCACTCTGCACCTCTACGGATCGCTTGAAAAGACGCAAGGAGTGCAAGATGCCATCAGAACGCTTGAGTGTTGTCGTGACGCGACGCCTACCCGATGCAGTGGAAACGCGGATCAAAGAGCTGTTTGATGTGACATTACGCGATGATGACACGCCAATGACGCGCGCTGAATTGGCGGATGCGATGAAAATCGCCGATATTCTGGTGCCGACAGTAACGGACGAAATCGATGCGGGTTTGCTGGCGCAGGCTGGGCCGCGTTTGAAGTTGATCGCGAACTATGGTGCCGGGGTTGATCACATTGATGTTGCGACTGCGCGCCAAAGAGGTGTGCTCGTATCCAACACGCCGGGCGTTTTGACGGATGATACGGCTGACATGACGATGGCGCTTTTGCTGGCGGTGACGCGGCGTATCCCAGAGGGGCTCAACGTGATGCAATCCGGTGCGTGGGAAGGCTGGGCCCCAACTGCATTGCTCGGTGGTCGCGTCGGTGGACGTCGCCTAGGGATCTTAGGCATGGGTCGTATCGGGCAAGCGGTGGCTCAGCGTGCGCGTGCGTTCGGGATGCAAATTCATTATCATAATCGTCGCCGTTTGCGCGCTGAGGTCGAAGACAGCTTGGAGGCGACCTATTGGGAGAGCCTTGATCAGATGGTCGCGCGTATGGACGTGATTTCTGTGAATTGCCCTCATACTCCTACGACTTTCCATTTGCTCAATGCGCGTCGCCTTAAGTTGATGAAGCCAAGCGCGGTTTTGGTGAACACCTCGCGCGGTGAAGTGATTGACGAAAACGCGATGACGCGGATGGTGAAAGCGGGCGAAATTGCGGGCGCGGGTCTTGATGTCTATGAGCATGGATCGGAAGTGAACCCGCATTTGCAAGGCTTGCCGAACGTTGTTCTGTTGCCGCATATGGGATCGGCCACGCAGGAAGGTCGCTTGGAAATGGGCGAGAAAGTTATCATTAATATTAAGACATTTGCGGATGGGCATCGCCCGCCGGATCAGGTTGTGCCGGGCATGTTGTAAAGCGAATTAGGGGAGATGAGAGTATGCGCCAAAGGTTGATATCAACGGGATTGGCGCTGCTCGCGCCTTTTGTTTTGCACGCTCAGGAGGCCGCAGATGCAGTGCAGCCAGAGACCACGATTTCGCTTAATGCCAAGTTGGCAGGAACGCCTGTCGAGGCACAGGATTGGATGATTGTTGCGGCCAATCCTTTGGCATCGCAAGCGGGGGCCAGAGTGCTCGCTCGCGGCGGCACAGCGGCGGATGCGATGATCGCGGTGCAGGCCGTTTTAGGCTTGGTAGAGCCGCAAAGTTCGGGTCTTGGCGGCGGTGCTTTTTTGGTTTGGTATGATCGGGAAAGCGATGCAGTGACCACGTTAGATGGTCGCGAAACAGCTCCTTCTGAAGCGACGCCACGTTTGTTTCAGGACGACACAGGTGCGCCCTTGAAGTTCTGGGATGCCGTTGTTGGCGGCCGTTCTGTCGGGGTGCCTGGCACGCCTGCGTTGATGGAACGCGCGCATCAAAAGTGGGGCAATCAGAAATGGGATACGCTGTTTGAAGATGGCATCGCTTTGGCTGCTGGAGGCTTCAAAGTGTCGGAGCGTTTGGCAGGGATGATTGCGCGCGATTCAGATCGCTTGGTGCGCTTTGGGGGTGCAGCTGCCTATTTCTATCCTTTGGGCGAACCTTTGAAAGAGGGCAAAGTTCTGCGCAATCCCGATTATGCAGAGACGCTGCGGGATCTAGCGCAGAACCGGACTGTGAATTTTTACAATGGTGATATTGCCCGCGATATTGTGCGCACTGTGCGCAACACCAGCGGCAATCCCGGTGTTTTGAACTTGGCCGATATGCGCGGCTATGTGGTGAAAGAGCGTGCTTCTGTTTGCGTCACGTACCGCGCGCATGAGGTCTGCGGAATGGGGCCGCCGTCGTCTGGGGCTTTGACGGTTGGGCAAATCTTGGGAATGCTGGATGGGTATGACTTAAGTGCCCTTGGCGCAGAAAACCCGCAAAGCTGGCGCTTGATCGGGGATGCGTCGCGGCTCGCTTTTGCGGATCGTGGGCGCTACATGGCGGATAGTGATTTCGTGCCTGTGCCGGTCAAAGGGTTGGTTGATCCCGAGTATTTAAGCCTGCGCGCCGAGGCGCTTGATGGTGGCCCTGCGCTTGGCTCTGTTAGTGCGGGAATGCCCGCATTTGATCATGCGATGATGTGGGCCGATGACCAGAGTATTGAGCTGCCCTCGACTTCGCATATCTCGATTGTCGATAGCTATGGCAATGCGCTGAGCATGACCACGACTATTGAGAACGCGTTTGGGTCGCGCCTTATGGTAGGTGGATTTTTGTTGAACAATGAGCTGACGGATTTCTCCTTTCGCACCCATAAGGATGGCGTTCTGATCGCCAATGCTGTCGCGCCGGGCAAACGGCCACGCTCTTCTATGGCACCGACGATTGTCTTGAAAGACGGCAAGCCTGTGCTGGTCGTGGGAAGTCCGGGTGGTAGCAGGATCATTGGCTATGTTGCAAAGATGATTATCGCGCATCTCGATTGGGGCATGGATGTGCAAGCGGCTGTTTCACTGGGTCATGCTGTGAACCGATTTGGTACATATGATCTGGAAGCCGGTAGCGCGATGGAGGCGATGGGGCCAGAACTGGAAGCGCTTGGCTATGAGATTAAAGTGCGTGATCTGAATTCTGGTTTGCATGCGATTTCGATTGGCGAAAGCTTGTTAGGTGGGGCTGATCCGCGCCGAGAAGGCGTCGCTTTGGGTGAGTAGAGCGCAGGAAAATTTGAGTTTATCAGTAAGATGAAGCCGGGTAATTCGCTTCGAAATTGACGTGTGACCTTGTTGCGAGCCATTCGCAATACTATGTCGATGATATGAACAGACGAACTTTTACAGCTTCGATCGCTGCTTTGTTTGCGGCACCCGCAATGCCTGCTGCTGGGTCGCTTGCGCCTGTGAGTGCTGCGCCAACCGCTGCCTCGCACTATGCCAATGCCAAGCTTTTGGCGCGGGCGCATAACCGTTGTTCGCCTGCGATGTTGCAACGATTGTTGCGTGTGGACAGTGCCATTGCGACGGAATTGAACGGTATGTTGCTTAAGCGTGGGGTCATATCCACGGTCGGTGCGCAGGGTGTCTCAATGGCAACCGCACCGCTCAATAGGTATTGCATTACGAATGAAGCGATGCGCGCGTCGAATTTTGCGCAAAAGGTCAAAGAGACGAAAGCGAAGTTGGATCGTATTTCCGAAACGTTAAATGCTCCTGAGCAAGAGGGTGCGTCAGAGGTAAGGTCTGAACCTGAAACATCGCGTGCCTCTACGCATCAAAGGTGATTGATGTTGAGACGTTAAGCCATTTGAAGGCCCCGCGCTGAGCAAAATGTTGCCGCACTCCCAATATAGCCCTTAGGGGAATTTTGAGCGGAGCATGGATATGCCGAATTATTTCTTGATCGGATTTTTGGACTTTTGGCTTGTGTGGGTCTTGGCCTTGATGCGCAATTGCAAGCGAGCCGTGCGGATAAGCCGGTGCTTGAGTTCGGTATGAGTGGCTATATAAATTCGATCAGCGCGCGCATTACCCAAGCTAAAGCCGAAAAGACGGCTGCGGTGAATGAAAAATTCGTGTCTCGGCATGGAAAAAACCCACAAGAAATTTCTTGCCTGAAGCGCCCGAAGGCTGGCAACGTCGCGGCTTTGATGAAGGCGACAACACCTCGATTGTGCCCAATTTTAATAGGTCCTTAAGGGGTGGTGATTGGAGCGAAACCGACAATTACCTCGCCAAAGCACGCAAAGATACGAGTGGGGTTAGTGCGAGTCCGACGCCCAAAGGCGTTAGAAACATGATGAAGGGCCAAAGTGCGGACGAATTTATAGAAGATGTTGCGACCCGCTCTTGGCTGTATGAGCGAGGCGAAGAGACGGTTTTCATCGAGATGCGTCTGAAACTAGCTTCAAATCAGAAGTCCATGGCAGGTCTTGCGAAGGCTGAAATGAACTCTGTGGTTTCTAAAATGAACCAGCCTGCAAAGTTATTTGGCTATTCGGTCATAAGCGGCGTTGGCTTTGTTGAATTGCGTGGGCAGAGCAACATGGTTGTGAGCACGGACCTTGCGACGCACTATCGGATCATTCGTGCCAAAATCGGCCTTGATGAGGAAGTGCAACTGCGCGTCCATGCGAATGCGTCACAGGCGTCTACCTGCGAAATTTTGCATGCGATTGATTTTGAAAGCATGAACAATCTGCTCTCCATGCCGATGCCGTATATCCGAAACGGACATCAAATCCCGATCAATGTCACAGAGCAAGACGTCGTGAATGCGATGTCGATGCTTTATGCCGAGGCGCGCGTTTTGTTGACCTTGCAGCGCGGCTTTGCGATTCGCGATATGTTTGTGTCGAGAGCGCCGAAAATTCAAATTGGCGAGAAAAATGGCCAACCTGTTTTTGCGCCGATCGGGTCGGGCAACACTGAAGATCTTAGAACAGTGATCCAAGAAAGCTATCGCAACTCGATGCTGCTTGTCGCCAATGGTGGCAGTTACGAAAGCGGTAAATCAAGTTTGACCTATAATATTCAAGATGCGCCATAGGTCATTTTGGCCAAACCGACTGCTGAACAAGTGCGCGAGTTGGGCACCATGTCCTTAGCGTTGCAGCAGGAAGTGGAAGAGGCGCGCGCGTCGCTTGGGATCACCGGTTTGCCGTCTTTGTCGAACGCATCTACCGGGCGTGAGCGGAGTAAACCGCAAGCTGCAAAGCAAGAGGAGCCGAAGATCCGTGTGAACCGTTTAAGCGGGGGGGCCAAATCAAACCGCCGTAAAAGCAACGGTTGCGGTGGTGTTTCGTTTTGCAGGGTCGATAACTGACGCTTATCTCACCAAAAGTCGTAAACTTGCAGTTTTAAGTCGGCTGGACATCGCGCAACGTGCGCGTATTTGGCACAACTCCTGCAATTACCGTTCTTTTGGAGTCGCGGCACATGAAAACAAATGTCAAAGCTTTGGTTGTCGGCGGGGGTGCCGTCGGAACTTCGATTGCCTATCACTTGGCCAAAGCGGGCTGGGACGATGTCATGCTCTTGGAGCGTGACGAATTAACATCTGGTTCCACGTGGCATGCTGCTGGCTTGTTACCCTTGTTCAATATGAGCTTCGCAACAACGCATATTCATCAGTATTCGGTCGATTTCTATAAAGAGCTTGAGGCCGAAACAGGGCTGAACGCCGGTTTCGCTGTCGTTGGTAACTTGCGCATGGCGCAGACCAAAGAGCGTATGGACGAGTATATGGTCTATGCCTCAACCGCTGAAACTTGTGGTGTGCCGTATGAATTTCTGACACCTGACGAGATCAAAGCGCGTTGGCCTTTGATCAACACAGAGACGCTTGAGGGCGCGCTTTATCATGCGACGGACGGCTACATTAACCCTGCCGATGTGACGATGGCGATGGCCAAGGGCGCGCGTCAACGCGGGGTTGAGATTGTTCGTCGTTTGCAATCGGACAGCTTTGAATGGACGGGCACGCATTGGAATGTGAACTGTTCCAAGATGATCGAAAAGGGGGGCAACCTGATTGCCTCTGACGAGCAAGTTGTGATTACGGCGGAACATGTTGTGACCGCCTCTGGCAACCACGCGCAGCGCACGGCAAAAATGCTGGGGATCAAGATCCCTGCGATTCCCGTTGAGCACCAGTTTATCGTGACGGACGTTGATCCTTCGCTTCAGGCTTGGCGCGCGGGAGGGAACCCAGAGCATCCTGTTATCCGCGATGCGGACGCGCAGAGCTATGTGCGTGAAGAACGCGGCGGTTGGATTCTTGGCGTCTATGAGAAGAACGCTCCGGCGGTGTTTGAACACGGTGTGCCGGATAGTTTCCGCGCGGACCTCTTCCCGCTCGACCTGGATCGGATCGAAGATCAATACATGTCAATGATTCACCGTATGCCGTCTTGCGAGGAGAGCGGTCTCAAGGATGATTTCAACGGTCCAATTTGCTACACGCCTGATGGCAATCCATTGGTCGGACCAGCGCCGGGCTTGCGCAATATGTGGCTGGCTGAGGGCTTTTCCTTTGGCATCACGGCGGCGGGTGGCACCGGCTATTACCTCGCGCAGATGATGGTCGAGGGGGAGGCAAAGATCGACATGGCCTCGCTCGATCCCAAGCGCTACGGCGATTGGATGACCACGGAATTCGCAGCGCGCAAGAACGAAGAATGCTACGATCACGTCTATGTATTGCACCACCCTGACGAAGAGCGCCCTGCGTGTCGTCCGCTACGTACAGCACCTGCATATGATCGCCAAAAGGCACGCGGCGCACAGTTCGGGTTTGTGAATGGGTGGGAGCGTCCAAACTACTATGGGCCTTTGGATGCACCTGATAATTTTGACCATGATGGGCGTTCTTTCCGTCGTGGCGCGTGGTGGGATCATGCGGTTGAGGAAGCCAAAGCAATCCGTGAAGGCGTTGGTCTAATTGATGCAACCGCGTTCACCAAACACGTGGTTAAAGGACCGGGTGCGACGGCGTTTCTTGATTGGTTCACATGTAACAAGCTGCCAAAGATTGGTCGCATTAACCTGACCTATGCGCTGACTGCGGCGGGAACGACGCGCACGGAATATACGATCGTGCGCAATGGTGAAGACAACTATTATCTCGTCTCTGCGGGTGCGTGGACCGCGTATGATGCTGATTTCTTGCGCAAATCTGCTGAAGATAAGGCGCGCGAATTTGGCTATATTGAGATCCAAGATGTGACCACGCAATGGGGCGTCTTCGCGATTGCAGGGCCGAAGTCGCGTGATGTGCTGAATGCTGTGATCAAGGACGCTGACCCTGCGACTGCGCTTAGCAACAAGCGATTCCCATGGCTGTCTGCGCGTCAGATCGAGCTTGGCATGTGCCCCGTGAATGCGATCCGTGTTGCTTACACAGGCGAGCTGGGCTGGGAGTTGCATCATCCGATGGAAATGCAGAACTACCTATTCGATCTGCTTGAAAAAGCGGGTGAACCGCATGGGATGAAGCTGGTTGGCGCGCGTGCGCAAAACTGGTTGCGTCAGGAGAAATCCTATCGCGCGTTTGGCAATGAGCTTGGCCGAGATGCGACACCTGCGGAAGCAGATTTGCCGCGTTTTATTGATCTGAGCAAAGAGTTCAACGGCAAAGTAGAAATGGAAGCGCTTGGTGTGCGGTCCAAATGTGTGACGCTGTTGATTGATGGACCGAGCGATGCGGATCCATGGGGCCGAGAGGCGCTGTATGATGTGGACACCAAGGTCGGACGTTTGACCTCTGGCGGATATTCTGTGGCGTTCACCAAGTCTATCGGCATGGGCTATGTATCACCTGAACTGGCTGTGGTTGGTCAAAAGTTGAAGGTCAAAATGCTGAACCAGCTTTGGGATGCAGAGATCGTTGAGGACAGCCCATATGATCCGAAAAACACAACGATCCGCGTCGACGGGTAACGCCGACTTGAAATTTCTAAAAGTTTGAAAGGGTGGCTTAGGCCGCCCTTTTTTCATGCGACACTTTAGCAATTGCCACCGCGCTGTGATTTCGTAAACATTCTATATCGTTAGGGAGCGAGATGTCCCTAAGAAACCTTCACAGGCTCAACGCGAAAATTCTTAGAATTTTCATTCTGCTGCACTTTGCCAATCATTCAGTTCTACTACTGGGGCGCGAAAGCCACCTCGCTTTGATGGAGACGCTTCGCCAATTTTACAGGCTTGGTTTTGTTGAATATCCGTTGGTTGCGTTGTTTGCAGCGCAGATCATTTTGGGCGTTTCCCTAATCCTGAAACGCGGCAAGCCAAAGGGGTCTTGGGCTTGGGCGCAGGTGATTTCAGGCGGCTACATCGTTTTGTTCCTGCTTCAGCATCTTGGTGCGATTGTCATGGCGCGGATCAGCTATAACTTTGAAACAACGACCTATTTCGCGGCAGGTGTGGTCAGCGGTTTACCTTATGGCTTGTACTTTTTCCGTACTATCTGCTCGGAATTGTTGCAGTTTTTACCCATATCGTCACAGCTGCACGGTTTGCAATTTGGCCCGCCCCCGCACACGTTTTGCACAAAGCACTGCCCCTCATTGGTGTAGTCTTTGGTCTGTCGGTCGTAACTGCGCTTTGATATGGCGTCACGGATGAGTTGCCGAAGCCCTACCAAGAGTATCTTGCTAAATCGTTCGGCGATTAACGCACGGCGTGGGCTTTGCGCCATTGTTTCCACTGCGCTTCCGAGCCGTTGAAGCAATCGAGGTCGACTTCTTTTTCGATCCCGTCAAGAACTCCAGTCGCTGTGTATTGCCAGAACTGCCAACCTTTGACGCCGTAGCGCTTTTCCACGTGCTGAGCGGTGGAGCGGAGCCAGAGGTCGCGCTTCAAGCGTGCAACATCGTTGCGTTCCCAGAAATCAGGAGCGGTGTAAACGACGACGCGGGTTTGGTAATGACGCTCGACAATTTTGATAAACCGATTGGCTACGCGACGGACCTCGGCCGCAGGCGGGCGCAACGTGCAGGTTGGTGAAAATGGGTTCCATTCCAGATCCAGCACAGGTGGCATGCCACCACGCAGGCGCGGGACGTTTTTGATGAAATTCTTGGCCTGCGTGTCAGGATCGGTGCAGAAGTAGTAGAAATGATAGGCCCCAACAGGCACGCGCGCACGTTTGGCCGCGCGCCAGTTCCGTTTGAATTCGGGATCAAGTAAATCACCGCCCTCGGTCGCCTTTAGCCACGCGAATTTGATGCCTTGGCGACGTATCTGTTTCCAATTCATCTCGCCCTGAAAGCGCGCAGCGTCGATGCCGTGGACGGGAAACGTTGACGGACCGCCACGACCGAAATTAACGGGATCGCGATCTTTGAATTTGGAGCGTGCGAGCAATAAGGATGGCGCGAAGAGCATCGGCAAGCTCGCCAAACCCGCGAGCGTGGCGCGGCGGGTCAAAGTCATAAGGTTACTCCGGTTTACTAAATACGAGGCTCAAATTATTTGCGGGCATTTCAAGAATTTGTGCGGCGTCAAGTCCGGCTGTTTGCGCCCAGTCGATCACATCGAAATCACCTTTATACCCAATCTCAGCGTCTGTGTTGATCAAGCTTTCATGAAAACGCTCATCGCCCTCGGACGTCAACTCACCCCCGCGCATGAACGGCCCATAGAGCAAGAACACGCCGCCCGGCGCGAGCGCTTTGGCGACTTCGTTTATCACGGTGCGCGCTTCGACTTCGCTGATGAGGTGCAGCAAATTGACGAGCACGATCACATCAAGGGGGCCAGTGGACGTGCTCCACCCTGCTTGGGTTGCGTCCAAGCGCACGGGGAGTGTCAGGTTATCCAACTGTGCTTCGCTCACGTAGATCCCGATGGATGCAAGGCGCGCGTTGTCGATGTCCGTGGGCACCCAAGTGAGGGCAGGACAGGCTTTGGCGAAAGCCACGCAGTGTTGGCCTGTGCCGCTGGCCAGTTCGACCGCGTGGCCTTGTTTGGGGGCGACATCACGTAGGACTTGGCTGATCAAATCCATGTTGTTGCTCGCAGAAGGCGCGACCAAGCGGCCATCCTGCATTTGCTCTGCGATACTGGCGGTCGGGGGGAGGTGTCGAGTCATGCGTACACTTTCAAACGGCTCTATCTTGGCGCGAGAGTGGCATGCATGCGTGCTCATGAAAAGGGGGATCAGGACTGGTTGACAGGCATGCGCAGGGTTGTGATGGCGCGACCCAAGAAATGGCTGGAGGCGAGGCAATTGATTGCGACGAAGCCTGTGAGGAACACAGCTGTTTGGGTAAGGGCGGGCATCGTGGCGCCGAGAAACCTGTTCACAAACCCTGTGGCAAAGACGATCATCATCGCGGTTATGGTGGCCCATTCGCCTTTGACTTGTGCAAACTGCTCGTAGCGCGCCACGATCCAGCCGTGTTGGAGTCGCATGCCAATTGCGATCCCTGAGGCATATGTCACGGCAGCGAAAGTCCAGAGCCATATTGGCGGCGCAAGCGAGGTGATATTGCGCAGGGTTAGAAGGCCCAACAGTGGCAGCGAATAGATCAACAAGATTGGCACGCTGCGGTTCTTGCTGGCGCGCAGGCCGACGATGAAGAGCACTATGAACAGTGGGAGGACCCAGATTGGGACGTTTGAAATAAATGTTGCCATCGTGATGTTCCTTCTGCGTTGTGATAGTCGAAATTTAAGCGAGCATTTAAGCAGCGTTCAATCCAAGCTTCGTATGATGCGGATGCAATGCGTCGCGTGCGAGTGTCCGCATCTTGCGAAGCGCGAGATGCTGGGCGGCTTGGCAGTTTTAGTCCAAGTGCATATGTTCGTGGCAATGAGTGACGCGCACAAAGATATCATCGGGCTTTATCATCGCCACGCGAATGCCTGGATCCAGCGGCGCAGCACGCAATTGTTCGAGCAAAGTTGGCTTGATCGTTTCTTAAGCGTAGCAGTGAAAGATGCGACGCTCCTTGACGTTGGTTGCGGCGCAGGCGCACCGTTTGCGCAGTATTTATCGTAGAAGTGTTCCGAGCTGACGGCGGTAGATGCTTCACCTGAATTGATCGAGATTGCGCGTTTGAATGTTCCTGAAGCGGCATTTCATGTGGACGATATGCGTCTGCTTGATTTGGATGAGACGTTTGATGGGATTGTGGCGTGGAACAGTGCGTTTCATCTCACGGCTCAGGATCAACGCAAGATATTTGCGATTTATCGCAAGCACGCACGACCAAGAGCCGCGCTGATGTTTACCTCTGGGGTAAGTTGTGGCGAAGCCTTAGGTGAATTTGAGGGTGAGGCGCTTTATCATGCCAGCCTAGATCCAGATGAATATCGGGCTTTGCTCGCGGAGAATGGATTTAAAGTGATTGAGCATGTCATTGAGGATCCAACATGTAGCGGGCATACGGTTTGGCTCGCGCAATTTGCGCCTTAGAAACGAAAAGGCCCCACTCATTTCTGAGTGAGGCCTCGATACCTTAACCAATAAAAATCAGTTCGGAATGTCGCCTGTGATGCCTTCAACGTAGAAGGACATGCCAGCCAATGTGCCGTCATCTGCTGTTTCACCTTCAGCCAACCATGCAGAACCGTCCTGCTTGTTAATCGGGCCTGTGAACGCGTGGTAGCTACCATCGCCCAAAGCTGCGACCATTGCCAGTGCTTCTGCTTTCACATCTGCAGGAACTGCGTCGGAGATTTCACCGATAGCAACCATGCCAGCGCCGATACCATCCCATGTAGATGTGCTTGCCCATGTGCCGTCCATGACCGCTTGAGTACGTGCGATGTAGTAGGGTGCCCAATCGTCGATGATGGAGGAGACGCGCGGGAATGGTCCGAACTCTGCCATGTCTGACGCCTGACCGAATGTAACGACGTTGCCAGCGGCTTCCGCGGCGGCCTGAGGAGCGGTGGAATCTGTGTGCTGCAAGATTACGTCTGCGCCTTGCTCGATCAGCGCTTGGGCTGCGTCTGCTTCTTTTGCAGGATCAAACCACGTGTAGGCCCAAACGATAGAGAACTCTACGTCAGGGTTCACGCGCTTGGCGTGGATATACGCGGAGTTGATGCCGCGAATAACTTCTGGGATCGGGAAGGACGCAATGTAGCCAACTTTGTTGGTTTTCGTCATCTTGCCTGCGATGTGGCCCTGAACTGCGCGGCCTTCATAGAAACGTGCAGAGTAAACAGACACGTTGTCGGCTTGCTTGTAGCCTGTCGCGTGCTCGAATTTCACGTCTGGGAATTTCTTCGCTACGTTGATCGTAGGGTCCATGTACCCGAACGAGGTCGTGAAGATCAGATCCGCGCCAGAGAGCGCCATTTGTGACATCACGCGTTCTGCGTCTGCACCTTCAGGAACGCTTTCCTGAAAGACTGTTTCGACCTTATCGCCGAATTCCGCTTCAACTGCGAGACGGCCTTTGTTGTGCTCATATGTCCAGCCGCCGTCGCCAACTGGGCCAACGAAAACAAAGCCAACTTTGGTTTTTGCGTGACCGTCTGCGAAAGCAGATCCTGTCATTGCCAATGCTACAGCTGTCGCCGTCGCGAGAAGTGTTCTGCGGTTCATAGAATGCATCCCCCTGTGGATGTTGTGTTCTGCCGCTCTTAACGAGAGGCGTGGAAAATTTTGCCCAATGCGGCAGGAGCACCATGATTCCCGCGCGCAGAGATTATTACAAGCACAGCGATAGTTATCAGATAGGGCGACATCGACAAGACCTCGATGGGAACCTTGGCCCCCGCAGCTTGTAGATTCAGCTGTAAAACAGTGACTCCGCCGAAAAGATAGGCACCTATCAGGATGCGCCAAGGCTTCCAGCTGGCGAACACCACGATGGCTAACGCAATCCAACCTGCACCCGCGGTCATCCCTTCAGTCCATTGCGGCACGCGCACAAGGCTGATGTAGGCCCCTGCAAGTCCCGCGCATGCGCCGCCAAACAGGATCGCCATAATCCGTATGCGCACGACTTTATACCCAAGCGCATGCGCCGCGTCGTGGCTTTCACCAACAGCGCGCAGGATCAGTCCCGCACGGGTGAATTTCAAAACGGCCCATGTCAGGGCGACTAGAACAACAGACAGGTAGACCATCGGATCGTGCGAAAACAGCATCGGGCCAACGATTGGAAGATCGGAAAGAAAAGGAAGCTCCATCTTTTGCAAGGTTGGCGATTTGATGCCCTCGTAAGGCTTGCCGATAAGGGAGCTTAGACCAAGCCCAACAAGCGTAAGACCCAGGCCCGTCGCAACTTGGTTTGAGAGCAGATATTGCGTGAGAATGCCAAAAGCGAGCGACAGCAAAGCCCCGCAAAACGCTGCGAACATAAAGCCCAGAACGGGCGAGCCTGTGTTGACACCAATCGCAAATCCACAGATCGCACCTGTGATCATCATGCCCTCAACGCCAAGGTTCAGAACGCCTGACTTTTCGACAACAAGTTCGCCAAGCGCGGCCAGTAGAATGGGCGTCGCTGAGACCATAAGCGACGCGACCAACAAGACGGGGTTGATGGAGGAAAGATCCATTAGAAACTCACGTGCAAAAGGTGGATGAACAACGCAGTAAAGCCAGCACTGAGCAGCATAACAAGCACATGTTTTGTGGACGGGCGATGTAATCTGTCGGTGATTTTCTTAATCCAAGCGAACCGCGTCAGGCCAAACGAAACAACACTAACGGCAAGCAAAACAACAACGATATGAGCACCAACAAACACTGCAGTAGCCCAGCTGAAGGCGTTCGCTTCACCTGTCAAAAAGCCGTGTAGCATCATCAACATCATTGCACCCATAAAGGTGCCCATCAGCAGTTGCATCTTAAGATTATGAATCATGCGACGTGTCCTTGGCCAATTCTTACGCGGAAATTGATGAACACATCTGTGGCCAACAAGAAGAACAACAGCATGCCTTGGAACAGTTGGATCGCCGCCGATGGAATACCAAGCATGAGCGATGCGAGTTCACCGCCGATGTAGGTAAGCGCCATGAGTAAACCTGCGAAGAGGATGCCAATGGGGTGCAAGCGACCCAAGAACGCGACGATGATCGCAGTGAAACCATAGCCCGAATTGAAGTCGATGGTGATTTGACCCGCAGGGCCAGACACCTCGAACATGCCCGCCATGCCGGCAAGCGCCCCCGCAAGGCCAAGGCAAAGAAATACGATGTGCGTCGTGTTAACCCCCGCAAAACGCGCCGCGCGTGGGGCCTCCCCAGTCAGGCGTATTTGAAAGCCGAACATGTGGCGAGATAGCAAAACGTAAGCAAAGATAACCGCTATAAAAGCGCTCAAGACACCCCAATGCATGCCCGTACCTTGGAAAATTTCAAGGTTCGCGGCTGCTGGGTATTGCTGCAAATTGCGACTGCCCGGGAAGCCCATGCCATCAGGGTTCTTCAACAAACCTGAAGACACAGAGGCCAGCAGGTTCTCTGCAACATAGACCAACATCAAGGACACAAGGATCTCATTGGTGCCAAAGCGGACCTTAAGGACCGCTGGGATCATCGCCCAGGCCCAACCCCCAAGCGCACCTGTGAGAATCATCAACGGGAAGATCAAAAAGCTTTCCGACGGGTAGAACGCCAATCCCATGCCCGCGCCACAAATGGCACCCATGATGTATTGCCCTTCCGCACCAATGTTCCAAATGCCCGCCTTGAAGCCGAGGGACAGCCCAATCGCGATCAAGATCAAAGGGCCTGCTTTCACCAGCAGTTGCGGACGTGAATAGGCGGCGAACTGTTCGCTGAACAAAGGATCCCAAAAGATAGTGCGGATCGCTTCAAAAGGATCGCTGCCAAGGGCTGCAAACATGATGCCACCGACAATCATCGTCATAATGACGGCAAGGAAAGGGGTGGCAAAGGTCCAGAACTGGCTTGGCTGCGCGCGTTTCTCGAGGCGGATCATGCGGTGCCCTCGACGCCGGAATGCACACCGCCCATCATCAATCCGATCTCTTCAACGCTTAGGCCCTGCACAGGGCGAATGGCGGACAAGCGGCCTTCATTCAAGGCGACGAAGTGATTTGATATTTCCATGAGTTCGTCCAAATCCTGAGAGATCACGATGAGTGCGGCCCCCTTTGCAGCAAGATCCATCAGTGATTGACGGATGGCTGCAGCTGCGGCGGCGTCAACGCCCCAAGTGGGCTGGTTCACGATAAGTACGTCAGGGTCTTGTAAGACCTCTCGTCCGATTACGAACTTCTGCAAGTTCCCTCCAGACAAGGAGCGCGCGGCGTTGGCAGGCCCGGGTGTGCGCACGTCGAAGGCCTCGATCACCTCTTGCGCGTAGTCTTTTGCTTTGCCCCAATTCAAAAAGCCAGAGCGCATCATATCCTTGCGCACTGCCGCTGAGAGCAATGCATTTTCAGTAAGGCTCATATCAGGCACGGCCGCGTGCCCCAGACGTTCTTCTGGCGCAGCCAACACACCCAAGGCACGCCTTTGTTGAGGGCCAAGTTTGCTAATGTCGCGCCCACGCAGGCCAACGGCATCCTTGCTCGACACTTCACCTGACAACGCCCCAAGTAATTCGTCCTGACCGTTGCCAGCCACGCCACCGATTCCGAGGATCTCGCCTGCGCGGACCTCAAAATTTACGTCCTTCAGTGCGGTCCCAAACTCGCTTGGCGCGGGCAGCGACAGGTTTTGCACGTTCAGCAAAACGTCTCCAAAGTTGCCAGCAACACGTTCGGGCACATGCAGCGTCTCGCCAACCATCATCTCCGCGAGCTCTTTCGCGCTGGTGTCAGCGGGCGTGCAGGTCGCAACCTTCTTACCCAAACGCAAGATTGTGGCTGTGTCACAGAGGCTGCGAATTTCCTCAAGCTTGTGCGAGATATAGAGGATCGCCGTGCCTTCGGATTTCAGCTGACGCAGGGTCTTGAACAGGATTTCCACCTCTTGCGGCGTCAGCACCGAGGTAGGTTCATCCATGATCAGTAATTTCGGATTTTGCAAAAGGCAGCGAATGATTTCAACACGTTGCCGCTCTCCCGCCGAGAGATCACCGACTCGCATGTAGGGGTCCAGCGGCAAGCCATATTGATGGGAGACCTCTTTGATCTTCGCCGCTAAGTCACGCTGTCTGGGGGCGTTTTCCATTCCCAGTGCGATGTTCTCTGCTACATTGAGCGCCTCAAACAGAGAGAAATGTTGAAAGACCATCGCAACGCCGGACTGACGCGCAGCACTCGGCGCAGGGGGCGCAAAAGGCGCGTCATTCAATGCCATGCTGCCCGTATCTGGTTTCACTAAGCCATAGATCATCTTGACCAGCGTCGACTTGCCAGCCCCGTTTTCACCCAGCAATGCATGCACTTCACCCGCAAAAATATCAAAAGAGACATCGCTATTGGCGACAACGCCGGGATAGGCTTTGGTCAAACCTGTGAGACGTAGCAAAGGTTGTGTCACGCGAAGCTCCTTTGTGTTTGGGCGAGCGTATTTGAGACCCTCAATAAAGAGGCTGTGACCCCAACCGCAATAGCCTGCGGGTGTTTGCCAAGTGCTGGGTCGCCAATCGGGCAAGTTATGCGTGAAATTTGCGCATCTGTGTGGCCGAGCGTGTTCAAACGTTTGCGAAACCGCGCCCATTTGCTTTTGGACCCGATCAACCCTGCAAAAGCAAAGTCGTGGCCCAGAAGTTGGTGACAGAGTTCAAGATCAAGCGCATGCGAATAGGTGAGGATGACATGTTCTGCATCTGGGGGTGCGTGCGTGACAAGCTGTGCGGGGGAATGGGTTGGGATGTGTATGACAGTGTCGGAGATGGTGTCGGGGAAGCGAGCCGTGTTTGTATCGACCCAAGTGATCGCGAAGTCTGGCATCGGCGACAGCGTGTGCACCAAAGCGCGCCCCACGTGACCAGCGCCCCAAATCCAAAGCTTGCGATGTGCGCGATGCTCAGGTTCAATGAACCATCCTTGGCAAAGTTGTGAATCGGGTGATTGCCTAGCATTGCTTGCTTCAGTCAGTATTTTCTGCACGCGGAGCGGTGGGGTTGTAGATCCATCGACGGCGCGGGCAACTATGCCATCCGTACTCTCGGGGAGGATTGAGGCATCGAAAACCTCCGTCACAATTTGAACCGCACCACCGCAACATTGGCCCATTTCAGGACCAAGCGCATGCTGGGACAGTTTTGTGCCTTCAACTTGCAACGCCCTTTTCGCCAGCTCAAATTCCAGAACTCCGCCACCAATGGTTCCGCTTTGCCCGCCTTGCCACACAAGCATGGCAGCGCCGACTTCACGCGGGGACGACCCTTTCACATCCGCGATCACGACACGGGCTACGCGCCCATGTTTCGCAACAGCGTCACGCAAGGTGTTGAGGTTAAACCCCATGGCGCACCTGCTCGATGGTCTTCAAAATTCGCTCTGGCGTTGCGGGCGCATCCAGGGAAGGATAACCTGTTCCACAGGCCCCAATCGCATCGGAAATTGCCATGAGCGCGGAAATGCCATGCATGAACGGCGGTTCACCCACAGCTTTGGAACGGTAAATCGTCGCTTCAGGGTTACGGCCACTCCAAAGCGAGACATTGAAAATATCCGGCCGATCCGAACAAGCAGGGATCTTGTAGGTAGAAGGCGCATGAGTGCGCAAACGGCCTGTGTCGTCCCAGATTAGCTCTTCCATGGTCAGCCAACCCGCGCCTTGGACATAGCCGCCCTCAACCTGCCCGATGTCGAGAGCAGGGTTCAAGGACGCGCCTGCATCATGCAATATGTCAGTGCGCAAAATACGGTTTTCCCCCGTGAGCGTGTCAATCACGACCTCGCTGACTGAGGTACCATAGGCGAAGTAAAAAAACGGCCTCCCGTCGCCTTTGATACGATCCCACGCGACCTTGGGCGTTTTGTAAAAGCCTGTGGCAGATAGGGGAATCCGGTTTTGATAGGCAAGGGCTGCAACTTCGGCAAAGCTGTAATCGTGATCAGTCACATGAACTCGACTATTTTCAAACGTGATGCTATCGATATCAACCCCATGATGCTCTGCCAGAAACGCGCTCAAACGGGCGCGGATCTTGTCGCACGCATCTTTCACGGCCATTCCGTTTAGGTCAGACCCAGATGAGGCAGCCGTCGCTGATGTGTTGGGCACTTTGCCTGTGTCCGTCGCAGTGATTTTGACGTCACTTACGTCAATCCCGAAGCGCGTTGCTGCGACTTGCGCAATTTTCTGGAATAGACCTTGGCCCATCTCTGTGCCGCCGTGGTTCATATGAACGGAGCCGTCAGAATAGACATGCACCAACGCACCAGCTTGATTAAGGTGGGTCAGAGTAAATGAAATCCCAAACTTCACAGGTGTCAGCGCGATCCCTTTCTTCAAGATCGGGTTGGCTGCGTTCCACTTTGCAATCTCCGCGCGCCGCGCTTCATAATCCGATGACAGCGCCAAAGCATCGGTCATCTCGTGCAAGATGAAATCCTCCACCTCCATCCCATAAGGCGTGGTTTGGGGCTTCATCTTGCCTTTTAGACTTCCACCGGAGGCTCCCGCACTTTCAGGCAGCATATCCGCATAATAATTCATGCGCCGCACGACCAAAGGATCTTTCCCAAGCGCATGGGCCACATGATCCAAAACCCGCTCGATCCCAAGCATGCCTTGGGGACCACCAAACCCACGATAGGCGGTTGCGCTTTGCGTGTTGGTTTTTAAGCGATGGCTCTCAATGCGCGCGTTGTCCAGCAGATAGGCATTGTCCGAATGCAACATTGCACGATCTGCGACTGGCAGTGACAGATCCTGTGCCCAGCCACAGCGTGTGTACTGCATAAAATCCACGCCTGAAATCCGGCCCTCATCGTCAAATCCGACCTCATAAGAAATGCGAAAATCATGGCGTTTTCCGGTGATCGCCATATCGTCGTCGCGATCATAGCGCATCTTGCAAGGCCGACCCGTTGCACGCGCTGCGATCGCACATGCGACGGCCAAGGCGTTGCCCTGACTTTCCTTACCGCCAAATCCTCCGCCCATGCGGCGCACTTCAACGCGCACCGCATTCATTGGCGTGCCCAAAGCCTCTGCCACTTTATGTTGGATTTCAGTGGGGTGCTGGGTCGAGCTGTGCACAAGCATATCGCCACCCTCTTGCGGCAGGGCAAGCGCGGCTTGGCTTTCGAGGTAGAAATGCTCTTGGCCGCCCATATCGATGACACCGCTGACTTTGTTTGGAGCCGATGCGATTGCGCCTGCGGCATCCCCCTTTTGATAAATGCGAGGGCCTTGTTCAAAACGGCTATTAGCTTTCAAAGCGTCATTAATCGTCAGGAGTGCGGGTTTTTCAGCATAAGTCATCTTGCCCAAACGCGCAGCCTTGCGGGCGAGTAGGTGAGACGTGGCAACGACTAAAAAAATTGGCTGCCCGACGTAGTGCACAGTGCCTTTGGCAAGCAAAGGTTCGTCATGCGCGGACGGGCTAACATCATTGTCAAAAGGCAACTCATCAGCGGTGAGGACGGCGATGACACCGGCGGCGTGTCGCACTTCGGAAAGATCAACGCCTGTGATCTCACCATGTGCAATCTCGCTTTGCCCGAAGGCCAGAGATAGGGTTCCCGAGGGCGTTGGGATGTCGTCCACGTAGCGCGCGGCACCTGTGACATGCAGTTTTGCGGCGTCATGGGGCAGGGGTTTTGCAACGCTCATGCTGTGACCTCCAGAACCGAGGTCTCAACACCAGACAACTCAGAAAAGTAGCGCCGTAACATGTTTTGTGCGCTTTGCATTCGGTAGCCGGCGGAGGCGCGCATGTCGGACAAAGGGGTGAAATCATCAGCCATCGCGGCGACGGCTTGGTCAATGTGCTTTTGATCCCAAGGTTGCCCGACCAGCGCCTTTTCGGCCTTTGCAGCCCTCATCGGAATTCCTGCCATACCGCCAAATGCGATGCGTGCAGAGATGACTTTGTCATCCACAACCTTAACGTTGAAACACCCGCAGACCGCGGAAATATCCTGATCAAAGCGTTTTGAGAGCTTGTAACAACGCAGCGCAACAGCGGATTTGGGGATCGTCACCGCCTCGACAAACTCACCGGCTACGCGGTCCTGTTTGCCGTAGCTTAGAAAAAAATTCTCGATCGCGAGGTCGCGTTGTGTATCGCCTTTACGCAGGTGAAGCGTCGCCCCAAGCGCGATCAACGCTGGCGGATTATCCCCAATGGGAGAGCCGTTGGCGATATTGCCGCCAATGGTCGCCGCTTGGCGCACCTGCTCAGAACCGTAGCGCCGGATCAGCTCCGCATAGGAGGGATGATAGATCGATAGGGTCTCATAGAGCCACGCCATCGTGACACCCGCACCAATGCGAATAGTGTCACCCGACAGATCAAACCGTTGCAAATCAACGCAACGGTTCAGAAAGATCGGCATTTCCAGATCGCGCAGTTGCTTGGTTACCCAAAGCCCGACGTCCGTAGCGCCTGCGATAAGGGTGGTGTTTGGGTTTGCCTCGTATAGCTCTGCGAGTAAGTCGACAGTTTCAGGCGCACTGACCAGAGAGGACGTGTCGCCTTGCAAGCCCTCATCATCAACAGACAACCAATCAGGTGCGTCTTGATCTTGGGCCGCTTCAGCCGCGCGTATGATTGGGGCGTACCCCGTGCATCGGCATAGATTGCCCGCAAGAATAACATCGTGATCCGTGCGACCCGCAGTATGTGCGGCGACCATAGAACTGATGAACCCCGGCGTGCAAAAGCCGCATTGAGAGCCGTGGTTCTCAACCATCGCATCTTGAACAGGATGAAGCGTTCCATCGGGGCCAGCAAACCCTTCGACCGTGCGCACCGCTTTGCCGTGCAACTGTGGCAGAAACAGGATGCACGCATTGAGAGCTTTTGCGCCAGACCTATCCGTGACCATCACGCTACATGCGCCGCAATCGCCCTCATTACAGCCCTCTTTGGTTCCCGTCAGGCTGCGCGTTTCGCGCAGCCAATCAAGCAGAGTTACCGTCGGATTTGCCTCGGGTAGCTCCACCGTCTCTCCGTTTAGAAGAAACTTGATGCTCATGATATGTGCCCGCCGCGGTACCCTGCCCAAAGATGTGCACTGCTTCGATGCGGCGTAGAAACGATGCGGGCGATTAATCTTATCTTTGGCACGATTGAGCAAACTGGCAAGAGTTTTTTTTGTGTTTGGTGCTTTAGCGATTTTCTTGGCCGCGCAGCCCGCGTAAAGTATGGCATGACAAAAGCTCCTCGATTCATTCACCTGCGCGCTCATACGGAATACTCGCTGCTTGAGGGGGCTTTACGGCTGAAAAAACTACCCGATTTGTGCAAATCCATGGACATGCCAGCGGTGGCTGTCACGGACACTAACAACTTATTTGCAGCGCTCGAATTTTCGGTCGGCGCGTCAGGCGCAGGGGTGCAACCCATCATTGGTTGCCAAGTCGATATCACCTATCTCGTTGCGCAACCGGGAGAACGTGCTAAGGCTCCTGCGCCGCTCGTACTGTTGGCGCAGAATGAGGTTGGTTACGAGAACCTGATGAAGCTCAACAGTTGTCTCTACATCGGCAATGACGGGCAATTGCCACAGGTGAGCCTTGATGATCTAGATACGTTGAATGCGGGTCTTATCTGTCTCAGTGGTGGTCCTGAGGGGGCGATTGGCAAGCTGTTACAAGGCGGTCAGCGCCCTGCGGCAGAGGCGCTGATGGATCGTTTGCATGGCGCATTTGGGGATCGCTTGTATGTTGAGCTTCAACGCCATCCCGAAAACGGTGGCCTCCCTGAAGCAGAGCGTTTGACAGAGCGCGGATTTGTCGAAATGGCATATGCCAAGAGCTTGCCCTTGGTCGCGACCAACGACGTGTATTTCCCGAAGTCTTCGATGTATGAGGCCCATGATGCGCTGATTTGCATCGCGGATGGGGCCTATGTGGATCAACAAGATCCGCGTCGTAAGCTGACTGCACAACATTATTTCAAATCCCAAGAGGAAATGTTCACCCTATTTGCGGACCTACCTGAGGCGATTGAAAACACCATCGAAATCGCCAAACGCTGCGCGTTTCAGGCCTATCGCCGTGATCCAATCTTGCCTAAATTTGCGGATGACGAGGTCGCTGAGTTACGTCGCATTGCCAACGAGGGCTTGCAAAAGCGCCTCGCGGTGATCCCGCATTCGGTCACAGTGGAAGAGTATCAAGAACGGCTCGATTTCGAACTGGATATTATCGAGGGTATGGGTTTCCCGGGCTACTTTCTGATCGTTGCCGACTTTATCCAATGGGCCAAGGACAATGGCATTCCCGTCGGTCCTGGTCGTGGTTCCGGTGCGGGGTCGCTCGTGGCTTATGCGCTAACAGTGACTGACCTTGATCCTTTGCGGTATTCGCTGCTGTTCGAGCGGTTCTTGAACCCTGAACGTGTCTCCATGCCGGATTTTGATATCGACTTCTGCATGGATCGCCGTGAGGAGGTGATCCACTACGTTCAAGAGAAATATGGCCGTGATAAAGTAGGGCAGATCATCACCTTTGGTGCTTTGCTCTCGAAAGCTGCTGTGCGCGATATTGGCCGTGTTTTGCAGATGCCTTATGGGCAGGTGGATCGCCTGAGCAAGATGATCCCCGTTGAGGGTGTGAAACCTGTTTCCATCGAAAAAGCCTTGGCCGATGAGCCTCGCTTGCGCGAAGAGGCGCGCAATGAAGAGGTGGTGAAACGCTTGCTGGATTATGGGCAGCAAGTGGAAGGTCTGCTTAGAAACGCCTCGACCCACGCGGCGGGTGTTGTGATTGGCGACCGTCCTTTGGACGCGCTCGTGCCGCTCTATCAAGACCCACGCTCTGACATGCCTGCGACACAGTTCAATATGAAATGGGTCGAGCAGGCCGGCCTAGTTAAATTCGACTTTCTTGGTTTGAAAACCCTGACGGTTATTCAAAACGCGATGGAGCAGGTTACAGCAGGAGGACGTCAGCTCCATATCGCAGCGGATGGCACGGAATTGTATACGCCAGCGGCTGGCACGGTTGATGATATCAACGCGATCCCTCTGGATGATGAAAAGAGCTATAAACTCTACGCATCTGCTAAAACGGTGGCGGTGTTTCAGGTGGAAAGCTCGGGGATGATGGACGCCCTCAAGCGGATGAAGCCGACCTGTATTGAGGACATTGTTGCCCTTGTTGCTTTGTATCGTCCGGGCCCGATGGAGAATATCCCCACCTATTGCGAGGTGAAGAACGGGCTTAAAGAACGCGAGTCTGTGCATCCCTTGATTGACCACATCCTTGAGGAAACCCAAGGCATTATTGTTTACCAAGAACAGGTGATGCAGATCGCGCAGGTCATGGCGGGTTATTCACTTGGTGGCGCTGATTTGCTGCGCCGTGCGATGGGTAAAAAGATCGCCGAAGAGATGGCAAAGGAACGTCCCAAATTCGAGAAAGGCGCGAAAGAAAACGGCGTGCCAGCCAAGAAAGCGTCGGAAGTCTTCGACCTTTTGGAAAAGTTCGCCAACTATGGTTTCAACAAGAGCCACGCGGCGGCCTATGCTGTGGTCAGCTATCAAACGGCTTGGCTGAAAGCTAACCACCCGGTTGAATTTATGGCCGGCGTGATGAACTGCGATATCCATCTTACGGACAAGCTCGCGGTCTATTTTGAAGAGGTCAAAAAGGGCCTTGATCTGCCATGGGTGCCGCCTTGTGTGAACCGTTCCGATGCGACGTTTAAGGTCGCGCAGGGCGAGTTGGTCTATGCGCTGGGCGCGTTGAAAAACGTGGGTGTTGAGGCGATGAAGCTGGTCGTTGAGGGTCGTGGTGATAAGCCGTTCAGCACGATTTATGATCTTGCGCGGCGGGTCGATTTAAAGCGCGTGGGCAAACGTCCCTTGGAAATGCTTGCGCGCTCGGGCGCGTTCGATCAGCTTGATCCGAACCGTCGGCGTGTGTTTGATAGTCTTGATGGCTTGGTAAATTATTCGCAGGCGATTTTTGAGCAGAAGAACTCCAATCAGGTGTCATTGTTTGGTGAGGCGGGGGCAGATTTGCCTGAACCGCGCCTGAGCCCTGTGTCGGATTGGATGCCTGCGGAGCGGTTGAACGAAGAGTTTCGCGCAGTTGGTTTTTATATGTCGGGCCATCCGCTAGACGACTATATGGCTCCCTTAAAGCGTAAGGGTGTGATGACGTTGGACGAGGTCACAGCTAAGGCTGAAAACGGGGCATTGGTTGCGAAACTTGCGGGTGTTGTGGCGGGTCGCCAAGAGCGTAAATCGGCGCGTGGCAATCGTTTTGCCTTTGCGCAACTGAGCGACACGAGCGGAGCCTATGAGGTGACTTTGTTCTCCGACACGTTGGATAAATGCCGTGAGTTTTTGGAGACAGGGGCGAAGGTTGTTGTGACGGTTGAAGCGAATATGGAGAGCGATCAGTTAAAGCTTCTTGGTCGATCCGTTGCGCCGATTGACGTGGTAGTTGCAGATGCTGGCCAGACCAGCTTGCGAATTTTCGTCGAAAATTTAGGTGCCGTCGAGAACATTGCATCTGTGTTGACCCGTGCGCAGGAAACAGTGAAGCAAGGCGCGCGTGGACCTGTTCTGTTATGTTTGCTCGATAGCGGATTGCCGGGCGAGGTCGAGGTCGATTTGGGGCGCGAATTTCCAGTGAATCCGCAGATTAAAGGCGCACTCAAGAGCCTTGATGGGGTCATGCAGGTTGAAGAGGTTTGATGCGCGATTTTTCTAGAAAAATCAGATGCCTCCGGCGGGGATATTCTTAGACATGGGAAGATTAATGTGGCGCGCGGTTTAGCGCGGTTTCGGCCAGCTCGGGCAGGCCAGTTTTCTGGTAAACGTCGGCGAGCATCCGATTGAGTGGCACGCCGTCGGGGTCAAAAGTGCGCCGCATTTCAAGGACTTGTTGCGCTTGCGCGAGACGGTCTGTTTGCATCAACGCATCAAGATGGACTTGTTCGAATAAATCGCGCTGTGCGTGGCTGCCGCCGATTTCAGCCATACGTGGTAAGGAAAAGCCCAGCTGTTTTACCGTTGTTTCAAAATCCCCGCGCGTGTAGGCGAGCAGCCCTTCGCACGCAGGTAGCGCCACGTTTTGCCAAACCTCTTGGTCAAAACCCGGCGCGCTCGCCTTTTGTTTGATCGCGCTGATTAACGTATCAGCCATCGGGTTGTCCGAGCGTCCAAGCGCGTAGAGGTATTGCATGGTGAGGAAAGGTAGTGTTGTATCCGCGCCGCGTTGCGCGATGTGATCCGCCACATCTGCCCAGCGATCGCCTACGTCTATGCCTGCAAGCTCCATCCGCGCGAGCAAGGATGCCGCGCCGATTTGATCTTGGGCGAAGTTCTTCTCCAACCCCCACACATGGATGTCATAGGCAGCAAGCACGTCGTCGTGCTGACCCATGGAGATGTAAAACAGCGCTAGATGCCACCAATTGTGGCTGTACATAAAGCTGTTGAGACCCTCCCAACGCGGAGCCATCTCCTCCATGAATTTAGCGCCTTCAACCACGCGCCCTTCGCTTAGCATCACATGGGCAATCGCGTGATGTGCCCATGCATCTTTTGGCTCAATCTCTATAGCGTGGCGCGCGCTGGCTTCGGCTTGAGCGAGTTGATGACACTGCTCATACCCAAATGCGATCATACCATGGACGTAGGGTTCATGCGCCGCATCAGGCAGAGCTTTGAGGCAAGTGCGCAGCATGGCAGGGGCGTCGCCTGCATTGAAGTGCAAGTATTGGGCAAGTTTGATGATCACCAGATCGCGTGGGTACTGATCGCTATGAGCTTCGCACATCTGCATGGTTTCAGGCACATCACCCGACGCCCATGTCGCGGCGATCATCAGGGTGGAGCGTTCGCGCGGGTTTGAGGTTTGCGCCGCTTTAGCGCGTGCGATGTAGGGTGCGGCCTTATCAGCGGCGACGGGTGCTTCAAGGAACATCCAAAGCATTCCCGCATATGCGTTGGCAAGCGCATTGTTCTTGGCATTATCCGCAGTTTCGAGGATGTTTGCGGCCTTGGGTTGATAGGCCAAGAAGCCATGCACGAAGTCATCGAGGCCTTGCACGGTGTCAGGATCACACGCGGACATTTCGTTTCTGAAGCGATCAGTGTGCATATGTGTGCTCCTTCAAAAAGGGCGCAAGGTGCGCCAGAACCGCAGCGGATGCATCCCAATGGATGGAATGACCTGCTTGCGCGATTGTCTCGACGCGAACTTGGCGGATTTCTGAAAGCAGGTCTAGGGCTTCGTCATGGGGCACGATCAGATCGTTTTGAGCGAGAAGCGCGAGGGTCGGTGCGGTGGTGCGCCTTGTCAGATCAAGCGGTCTGTAGCGTTTCAGTGTGTCAATTTGATGCTGCATCGCGTTCAGGCTCTGCGCATGTGGGTAGGCAAGGCTGGCGACAACTGCGCCCTCAACTTGCTCGGGGGTGTCGAAAAAACTGTGATGGAACAGCCAAGGAAACAGGCTGCGCAGCCACAGACCTTCGGGACCATGTGCGCGAATATCGCAAAAGCTTTGGAACAGATGCCAAGAGCGGGGCAAGTTCATGGGAGCACTGCATAATAGAGTGAGCGATTGGATGCGGTCCGGTGCGAGAACCGCAAGCTCTACCGCGATGTAGCCGCCCATCGAATGGCCGATGATATGCGCGCGGGCTAGGTTCAGATGGTCCATTAGCGCAAGAATATCTGTAGCGTTTTGTTCGGGTGAGGTGGGTGCGGTGGATGGCACGGTGCGACCCGTTGTGCGATTGTCGGGGCGAATAACAGTGTAGTTTTCAGCGAGTGGTGCGATCAAAGGACCCCAGCTTGCGCTATCACTGAGCATGCCTGCGATCAGAATGATCGGCAGGCCGGAACCTTCGATTTCATAGTGCAGCGTGATGTCGGATAGCTTTAGGTTCGGCATACTTCAGCTCGCATTTTTTTCGCGCCATGTGGGCAGCAGATTGCCTTTCGCAGGCGTCGCCTCATAAATTGCACGGGCGATTGCGCGGGCAACGCAGAGCGAAGCGGCGTGGCCTATCATTGCAATGTCAAGATCGGGTGCGCTTAGCTCCTTTGCACTCGTCGTTGTGCTGAAGATCAGATCACCGTCCATGGGTGTGTGTGCTGGCATGCAGGCCCGCCCGATCCCGTCGTGGGCGGCGATGGCCATGCGTTTGCACTGCGCTTTGCTGAGCTTTGCGTCCGTCGCAACGATACCGATGGTTGTGTTTGCGTGGCGCATCATTGCGGTGATCTTGTCGGATTTCATATCGCGCCCAAGGCCGGATCGTGGATCGGGGCCAAGGCCACCGAACTCGCCTTCAATCTCAAAAGGGGCGGCCCAAAAGTGGCGACCACCGGGTGTTGTGACTGCGCCAATGGGATTGGCAATCATCAGCGCACCGACTGTAATGCCATTGTCGAGGACCAGCGACGCAGACCCTGCGCCCCCCATCAAAGACGCACTCATCGCGCCGAGGCCTGCACCAACGGAACCGAGAGTGAAATCAGCTTTTGAGCTCTCAAGCGCTGCTTCACCAAGCTTAGGGTAGGGGCTTTGTTGCCAATCTTTGTTGCCACCATTGATCAGATCGAAAATGATCGCAGCAGGTACGATTGGCACACGCGCCGTGTGTACGGGAAAGCCACGACCCTGACGGCGCAGTCCTTGAACCACGCCGCTGGCCGCATCAAGGCCAAACGCGGAGCCACCCGACAGCACGAATGCATTCACACCCGGCGCGGATTTGTCGGGATCAAGCAGATCCGTTTCGCGACTGCCCGGTGCACCGCCCATCACGTGTACGGAGGACGTGAGTGGGCTATCGGCGGTCAAAATCGTGGTGCCGGATTTGAGGTTTGGGTCCTGTGCGTGGCCGACTTTGAGACCTTGCACATCCGTTATCAAATTTAGGGGGCCTGGTTGCATAGCGCGGGTGCCTTCGGCGAGAGTTTAAGGGGCAAGATGAAGAGGTGCCTAAATACAGCGGCCACCGTCAACTTCCATGCAAACGCCGGTGATCATGCTGGCCTCGTCAGAGCAGAGATAGCATGCGGCATTGCCCATGTCTTCGGGGGTGGAAAAGCGGCCAATTGGGATGGTCGCGAGGAATTGCGCGCGCCGTTCTGGTGTGTCTTCGCCCATGAAAGAGGCCAGCAGGGGGGTTTCGCCGGCCACGGGGTTCAATGCATTGACCCTTATACCGAAGGGGGCAAGTTCAACGGCCATGGTTTTTGTGGCGGTGTTCATCCAGCCTTTGGATGCATTGTACCAGTTTAGATTGGGGCGCGGGCTGACTCCTGCGGTGGAGGCAACGTTCAAGATCGCACCGGATTTTCGGGTCTTCATATGTGTATTGAACGCGTGCGCGATGAGATAGACAGATTTGCAGTTCACAGCGAAGACGCGGTCGAAATCCGGCTCGGAAATCGTCTCCATCGGGGCAGGCAAATGGGTGACGCCTGCGTTATTCACGATGATATCCACGTGGCCCATTTCTTTCATTGCAAGGTCTGCCATCGCTTGCACGCTGGCCCCGTCAGCGACATCGACCGTACAAGGCACGCCGTCGATTTCCATGGCAATCGTTTGCGCAGCCCCTGCGTTGATATCAGCAACGAGAACTTTTGCACCTTCGGCTGCAAATTTGCGCGCGATGCCAGCGCCAAAGCCAGAGCCTGCACCTGTCACGATGGCGGTTTTATTGAGTAGACGCATGGTAATCTCCTTTTTTGGGACGTTCGCGCCACATCACGTAGAGCGCGGCGAGTGCGCCTAAAACACCGCCGAAATAACTGGCCTCATGCATGACTGCTGCGCGTAAGAAGCCTTCTGGATCGGAGAACGCATCGACGTTTGGCAGGTAACCTACGAGGTTATTGATGTCAGCGATATGGTCAAACGCGAGGCCGATGAAGGCGCCGATGGCAGCGATGGAAGTGGCAATCCAGATCGATTTGAGACCAGCATAGAAATAACGCCGCCGACCTGCTTGCGTGAACAAGCCAAGTGTGAACGCCGGCAGGCCCATGAGTAGACCCATCCACCAAGTCGCCAGCGCACCAACAACGCCCGCCCCTATGCGATTTTGCAAAACCGGATCAATCGCAAATTGTGCAAATTTGACGTCGTAAAAATAGCTCGCCCCAATCCCAAAGCTGATTTTATTGTGCAAAATACCAAAGATTGCAGCGGCGAACATGGCGCAAAAACACAGGAATATGAAGACCGCGAGCCTAGCCATGTTTGGCGGCCACCGTCTTGAGGGTTGAGAAGCCGTAGAGGGCTTCGAAGCCTTTTTCCCGGCCATGGCCGGATTTTCCGACACCACCGAAAGGAAGTTCGACACCACCACCCGCACCATAATTGTTGATGAAGACTTGGCCAGATTTCAACGCTTTGGCAAGGCGCATTTGGCACGCGCCATTCTCTGTCCAGACGCTTGCCACAAGGCCAAAGTCCGTGCCGTTGGCGATTGCGACGGCCTCTTCTTCATCTTTGAAAGGGATGACAATTTGGACGGGGCCGAAGATTTCTTTTTGTGCGAGAGGATGGTTGGCATCGCTGCATAAAAGCAGATGTGGCGCGACATACGCGCCTTGTTTCGGGGCATCCTCAGCGATCTGGCCAGTAGCTGCGATTTGCAGATCTTGGCCCCACGCCAGAAACCCTGTGACGATCTCTTTTTGGCGCGCGGATATCAATGGCCCAAGATTGAGATCATCCATTGCAGGACCTACGGTGAGGGCAGTGTAACGCTCTGACATTGCTGCGACGACTTCCGCGTAACGGCTTTCCTGCACAAGGATGCGCGAAGAAGCAGAGCAGGTTTGACCTGCGTTCTGGATGCCCGCGTTGACAAGAAAAGGCAGCGCGTCGTCTAGATTTGCGTCCTCAAACACCAATTGCGGGGATTTGCCACCAAGTTCCAGCGTGACGGGGACAACATTCGTGCCTGCGGCTTGCTGAACAAGTGCACCTGTCGCGACGGAGCCGGTGAACGAAATGTGCTGCACATCTTTATGTGATGAGAGCGCTGCACCCGCTTCTGCGCCAAGACCTGGGACAACGTTTAAAGCGCCATCTGGTAGACCAGCAGTGCACGCAATTTCGGCGAACATCAATGCGGTGAGGCAGGCTTCCTCCGCGGGTTTCAGCACGGCGGCGTTGCCCATGGCTAGCGCAGCGCCAACAGATCTGCCGATGATCTGCATCGGGTAGTTCCAAGGCACGATGTGGCCCGTCACCCCATGTGGCTCTCGCAACGTGTAGACGGTGTAGCCATCGAGATAAGGGATCGTTTCACCGTGGATCTTGTCCGCCGCGCTACCATAGAATTCCATGTAGCGCGCAAGCGCAATGGCGTCCGCGCGCGCTTGAGTTAGGGGTTTGCCAACATCGCGCGCCTCAAGTTCGGCCAGAAGATCAACGTGTTCCAGAACCAGCTGGCCGATGCGCGTCAAGATTCGCCCCCGCTCCAGCGCTGTTTTGTTGCCCCATTCGCCGTTCAAGGCGTTCTGAGCCGCCTCTATAGCCGTATTAATATCGCGGCTTTGGCCGCGCGCGATCTGGGTCAGTTCGCTGCCGTCTGAGGGGTCAATCAGCGCGAGCGTTTGACCATCGAGCGGTGCTTGCCATTTGCCATTGATCAAGCAATGCGCTGGGTTGAAGGGCAGATCAGGAAGAGACATCGGCAAGCGCTTTCACATCAGGAAGGGTCGGGGCGGCTTTGATAAGGCTCGCAGTATAGGGGTGACGTGGGTTGGTGAAAACTTGTTCGGTTTCACCATCCTCAACAATCTCGCCGTCTTTCATCACCAACACGCGATCAGTAATCGTACGCACGACAGAGAGGTCGTGACTGATGAACAGATAACTGAGATCATGGGTCCGTGTCAGTTCAGCGATGAGATCAAGGATTTGTGCGCGGATCGACACGTCTAGTGCGCTGACAGCTTCATCGAAAATGATCAGTTCGGGGTTAATGATCAAAGCGCGCGCGATTGCGATGCGTTGGCGCTGTCCGCCCGAGAATGCGTGGATGTATTTGTTTGCATCAGTAGGGTGCAAACCAACGGCGGTCAGCAATTGCGAAATGCGGTTCTCGCGCTCTTGCCCGCGGGGTGGATTGGGCAGCAAATGAAAGGGTTCCGTGATGATGCGCGCGACTTTATGGCGTGGGTTGAAGCTGCCGTAGGGATCTTGGAACACCACCTGCAGGCCAGAGCGCAACGCCGCTGGCATGTCGGGGGCAACCTTTTGATTTAACGCCGTTATGCTGCCCCCTTGAAGTGGCTCAAGCCCAAGGATCGCGCGGGTCAAGGTGGACTTACCGCACCCGCTTTCTCCAACGA
This sequence comes from Planktotalea sp., assembly GCF_018607995.1. GTDB lineage: Bacteria > Pseudomonadota > Alphaproteobacteria > Rhodobacterales > Rhodobacteraceae > Planktotalea. Next base: position 309,176 of record NZ_JABBAL010000023.1, on the reverse strand, counting down.
GGCCTATGCGTTCACCTTTGCGCAAAGTGAAGCTAACCGCGTTGACTGCGCGTGTGTAGGTGCGTGGAGCGAATAATTCCGTGCGGGGTTTCGGGTAATCGCGGATCGCGTCTTTAACAATCAAAAGCGCATCTTTCGGCGTGTTTTCGGGCAGTGCCACCTGATGGGCGGAAGCCGCGAATAGCGCCTTGGTATAGTCGTGCTGCATATTGGCAAACAACGCCTTGGTCGCACCTGTTTCTACCACCTCACCGTAGCGCATCACAACGATGCGTTCGGCCATGGCGGACACAACAGCGAGGTCATGGGTGATCATCAAAAGCCCCATGCCAAAGTCCTGCACAAGATCTTTCAGCAGGTCGAGGATTTGTGCTTGGGTCGTCACATCAAGCGCGGTCGTTGGTTCATCGGCGATCAACAAGCGCGGGCGTAAAGCGATGGCCATCGCGATCACAACGCGCTGACGTTGCCCGCCAGAGAGCTGATGTGGAAAACGCGCCAGGCTGTATTTTTCAGGGGGTAAGCCGACGCGCGCAAGGGTTTCCTCTGCACGCTGGCGCGCCTGTTCGTGGGAGCTGTCTGTATGGAGCAGGATGGTTTCCATGACCTGATCGCCAATGCTCATCAACGGGTTCAGTGCTGTCATGGGTTCTTGAAAAACCATACCGATATCATTGCCGCGCAGCGCACACATGTCGCCGTCGGGTGCATTCAGCAGCTCTTTGCCATCAAGTTTGATCGAACCTGTTGTCTGAGTTCCCCGTGGCAAAAGTTGCATTACTGAAAACGCGGTAAGCGATTTACCAGAGCCGCTTTCACCCGTGATCGCCACGATCGCCCCTTGGGCGACGCCGAGACTGACATCCTTTAGGATGGGTGCTCCATGAATGGATAAAGAGAGGTCTTTGATCGTGAGTAAGCTCATGTGCGCTCCACTCTGATGCGTGGATCCAGCAGGTCGCGTAGGCCATCGCCCATAAGGTTAAGGCCAAGGACAGTGAGAATTATTGCCCCGCCGGGAATGAGCGCGAGATGTGGTGCAAAGCTGACCATTGTTTGCGCATCGGCCAGCATACGTCCCCAGCTTGGCAGCGGTGGTTGCGCGCCAAGGCCGACGTAGGAAAGACCCGCTTCTGCGAGGATGCCGAGGGAGAACTGGATCGTGCCCTGAACGATCAACAGGTTGGTGACGTTGGGCAGGATATGTTCCATCGAAATACGCGCGTTGCCCTTGCCAGAAGCACGCGCGGCCATGATGAACTCGCGCTGCCATAGGGGGAGTGCTGCGCTGCGAGTGAGCCGCGCGAACACGGGGATATTAAAGATGCCAATCGCGATGATGGCATTGATCGCGCCGGGGCCGAATACAGCAGTGATTAGGATCGCGATAACGAGGGAGGGGAACGCAAAAACCAAATCATTACCGCGCATGATGACCTCATCAAGTAGGCTTCCCTGACGCGCGGCGGCGGCGAGGCCAAGCGGCACGCCAACGCCCATTCCGATGCCAACGGCAACCAACGCCACCGCAATCGAGGTGCGTGCGCCGACCATGATCATCGAGAAAATATCGCGGCCAAAATGATCGGTACCAAGCCAGTTGGTGCCGTTTGGGGTTTGCAATTTCGAGGGGATATTCATCTCAGTCACATCAAACGGCGTCCAGATGAAGCTGATGAGCGCGGCGGCGATAAAAAGCGTGCTCAGCGCTGCGCCAATGACAAGATTGCGCGAGGTTTTCATGTGCGCGACCTCAAGCGCGGATCGACCCATGCATATGCGAGATCAACGATGAAGTTCACCAAAATGACCGCGAATACCAAAAGCATCACGACGCTTTCCACCACGATCAGATCGCGTTGGGAAATGGATTGAAAGACCAACCGTCCAAGACCGGGAAGATAAAAAACCTGCTCAATAATGATCGAGCCTGCAAGCAGGAAAGAAAACTGTAAACCAATGATTGTGAGCACAGGAATAAGCGCGTTGCGCAGCGCATGTCGCCAAAGCGCTTGTTGGGGTGTGAGGCCTTTGGCGCGGGCGGTGCGGATGAAATCCTCGTTGAGGATATCAAGCAAGGAGGAACGCATCACGCGCGCAAGGATCGCCGCTTGGGGGAGCGCGAGGGCGATTGCGGGAAGCGTCAAGGCTTTGAGGCCAGTGAACAGGCCGTCCTCCCAACCTGGAAAACCACCTGCGGAGAACCAACGCAGGTTGATCGCGAAAACCAGAACCAACATCATCGCGAACCAGAAATTCGGGATCGCGACGCCAAGCTGTGTGGCCCCCATGATGCTGACATCGCCAAGACCACCACGTCGCGAGGCTGCATAGATGCCCGCTGGAAAAGCGATCAAGGTGGAGAGCGCGAGCGCGTATATCGCCAACGGCAGCGATACCCAAAGCCGATCTTGCACCATATCCGCAACGGGCGTTCGATAGGTATAGGACGTGCCAAAATCGCCCTGAAGCATCCCGAAAGTCCACGACAGATAGCGCTCCAGCTTGCTTTGGTTCAGGCCAAGTTCCTCGCGCAGTGCATTCAGCGTGTCTTCTTGTGCATTGATGCCAAGCATAAAGGACGCAGGATCACCCGGCGCGACCTCAATCACCAGAAAAATGACGAGGCTGGCGATGACCAAGCTGATCGCAAGCGACAGCAAGCGTTTGAGAGAGTAGCGCAGCATTTTTCTACGCTAGGCGAGAGGGGACGAAGGGTCCAGAGGGCTTGTCGTGGCGCGACGGTGTTGTATGTGGTGGGACATGTTGCATCGCCCGCTTTTTATCGGCTCAGAAATCTATCGTGGTTCGTCCTATGGCCCTGCGCATCCCTTGCGCGTGCCGCGTGTGTCGACGGTGATGGACCTTGCCCGCGCGTTGAATTGGCTGCCTGATGCGCAATATGTGACCTCTCCGCGCGCCAAGCCAAGGGCGCTGTGGTCGTTTCATACCCCTGAATATATCTCTGCCCTTGCACGGGCAGAGCGGCGTGGCGCTGTCAGCGATCCGGAGCGTGCGCAGTTCCAGCTTGGCACGCATGCTAACCCCGTGTTTGGCGAAATGTTTCGCCGCCCTGCGACGGGTGCAGGTGGTGTGATCTTGGCAGGCGAATTGCTAAAAGATGGTGGCATCGTTCATGTACCGGGTGGGGGCACGCATCATGGCATGCCAGATCGCGCTAACGGGTTTTGCTATTTGAATGACCCCGTGCTGGCAATCAAATCGCTGCAACACCATGGCGCGACGCGCGTCCTTTACCTTGATATCGATGCGCATCATCCGGATGGGGTCGAGGTCGGATTTCGCGGCGATCCTGATGTGCGAATGATCTCTGTACACGAGGAAAAGCGTTGGCCGTTCACGGGCGATTTTATGGACAGTGCGGGGGGTAGCGCGTTCAACCTGCCCGCCCCGCGCGGGCTGAACGACACCGAGATGCGCGTGATCCTAGAGGAATTGATCCTGCCTTTGATCACGGATTTCGAACCTGATGCTATTGTTCTGCAATGCGGCTCTGATGCGCTGGATGAGGATCCGCTTTCGCGGCTTTCGCTGTCCAATAATGCGCATGCCGCTGTCGTGCGCGCTGCTATGGAGATGACATCGACGTTGATGGTGCTGGGTGGTGGTGGCTATAACCCTTGGAGCGTGGGTCGCTGTTGGACGCGGATTTGGGGCGTGCTGAACGGGTTTGATGCACCTGAAATTCTGGACGCAGAAGCCGAGAATTTCCTGAGAGATCTGCGGTTCGAGGGGAACTCGCGTGGCCGTAATCCGCCGGAGACTTGGTTCAAGACGCTTGCCGATACACCACGAGAAGGCGATGTGCGCGATGAAGTACGCACGCGCATTGGAATACTGCGCGCGCGTATTTAGAACGACGTCGAATTTTCTGGAAAATTCGGACTACCGCTTAATCCGACCAGCTGACCCCTGTAAGGTCGGTCGCTTGTGTGGGTGCGTTCTCCCAAAGGCCTTGAACCTTCGCATCCGCGACTGTCGGGAAGGCCAATTGGAACAAATACCCGTTCACATAGTCCTGTGAAATCGTCGTTTGCGCCTGTGCGATCATATCCGTGCGCATCGACGGATCCGCTGTCGCATTCAACTTTTTCATCAGCGCCTGAAACTCCGGATTGTCGTACTGGAAGTAGTAATCAGGACGCGCATAGATGCCGATGTCGAAAGGTTCCGTGTGGCTGACAATCGTAAGGCCAAAATCCTTGCCGCGAAACACAGTTTCAAGCCATTGCGCCCATTCGACGTTGATAATCTCGGCTTTGATACCGACTTCCGCCAGCTGCGCGGCAATGATCTCACCGCCACGACGGGCGTATGAGGGGGGTGGCAAGTGCAAGGTTGTCTCAAATCCGTCAGCCATGCCTGCTTCGGCCAACAACGCTTTTGCCTTTGCTGGGTCGTGTGTGGAACTTGCAGTCAGATCTACATAGTCAGGATTGTGCGGCGCGAAATGCGTACCAATCGGGGTACCGTAACCAAACATCGCGCCATCAATGATCGCTTGACGATCAATCGCGTGGGCCACAGCTTGGCGGACTTTCACGTTGTCAAAAGGCGGCATCTTATTGTTGGTGGAGAGGATCGTTTCACCCTCGGAACTGCCCACGAGCACTTGGAAACGTGGGTCTGCTTCGAACTGCGGCAGATTCTCTGGCGCGGGAAAGCCCGCGAATACATCGACGTCTTGCGCCATTACAGCTGCGAAGGCGGCAGTCGGATCGGAGATAAACTTGAACGTCGCCGCTTCTAGCGCGGGGGCGTCGCCCCAATAGGCATTATTGCGCGCAAGTTCGATCTTGTCGCCCTGCACCCAGTTCACAAATTTGAACGCGCCTGTGCCGATTGGCATTTGCTTGATGTTCTCGATGCTCTCAGGTGCGACGATCACCGCATCCCCCCAAGCGAGGTTAAACAGCATGGAACCGTTGGCTTCTGCCAACGTCAGTTTCACAGTCATCGGGTCCATCACGATTACGTCTGTGATGCCCGCATAGAGCGCCTTTTGTGCGTTTGTGCTGTCCTCAGCACGCGCACGGTCAAGTGAGAATTTCACATCCTCCGCATCCATTGCGGAGCCGTCATGGAAGGTTGCGCCGTCGCGCAACTTGAATGTGTAGCTTAGGCCGTCGTCCGAGATCTCCCAGCTTTCGGCAAGACCCGCAACGACAGATCCGTCTGCCATAAACCGCGTCAGGCCTTCAAAGACGTTGGAATAGAGCACGCTGTCAATCGCGCCAGCTGCAGCAGATGTTGGGTCCAGATGCGGCGGCTCAAGTTGCAAGGCAACCGTGATATCAGATTTCGCGAAAGCGGCGCCAGCCAACAAAGCAGCGGCGCTTGCGCTTAGCAAAAGGGTGCGGAAATTGGTCATATTCTGTCTCCCGAAGATTGATTAGCGACGACGTTAGCCATTTCAATTGGAGCTGGCTAGGGAGGATTGCGGAGAATTCGGGGCTTGCAAGCGCTGCTTTGACTTCGTACTGCGCTGCTTTTGGATCATGCAGGGTGTTGATATGGGGCAGCAAGATGCAGTTTTAGCCATCGACTTTGGTACGTCTAACTCGGCCGTTGGGGTGTTTGAGAACGGCAAAATCCGGCTCATCGAGCTTGAGAGCGGCGAGCAAACGCTGCCCACTGCGCTGTTCTTTGATTTTGAAGAAAAGCAAATCGCTTTTGGGTCCGCGGCGGAACAGGCCCTGTTCGAAGGTGCTTGGGGGCGCTATGTGCGCGCGCTCAAATCACTGCTTGGCACGCCGCTTATCCGTGAAAGCAGCACGTTTCTAGGCAAACGGATGATTTACATCGACATCGTCGCACGTTTTTTGTCCGAGATGAAGCACCGCACAGAGGCGCAGACAGGGAAAAGCTACACGCGCGCTCTCTCTGGTCGGCCCGTTAAGTTTCACGGCGATTTCAAACGTGACGCCCAAGCGCTTGCGGACCTGACTGAATGCTACCAGATCGCCGGCTTCCGAGACGTCCATTTCATGAATGAACCGGAGGCTGCGGCGCGCGCGCAGGCCGATGTTTTGCAGCCCAATGATCTTGGTCTTGTCATAGATATTGGCGGCGGTACGTCGGATTTCACGCTGTTTCGCAGTAAAGGGAATGGTGCGATTGAGATTGTCCAAAGCGAGGGTCTGCGCCTTGGCGGCACAGATTTCGATCGCCTGCTCAGCTTTGATCATGTGATGCCTTTGATGGGACGTGGCAGCCGAATTCGCCATGCGTTTGGCAAGGAAACGCATCTTGCACCGAATGGCATCTTTGCGGATCTCGCGACGTGGCAGAAAATTCCGTTCCTTTACGCGCCTGATACGCGCCGTGCGGCAGAGGATCTGCTGCAATATGCGATGGAACCAGTCAAACTCAAACGCCTTGCGCGCGTGTTGGAGGATGAGCGCGGCCACGATCTTGCCTTCGCCATTGAAGCGGCAAAGATAAGGTTGAACACGAAACCACTCGCAAGCGTAGACATTAACCTTGATCCTTTGGAAAAGGGGCTGAGCGCGCCGCTTTATGCGCTCGCGCTTGCCCACTCGCTTCGTGCGTCAGCCGAGCAAATCGCGCAGACAGCACTACATTGCATCGCCCAAACAGATCATGCGCCCGATAACGTCACGCATCTTATTTTCGTGGGCGGATCCAGCTTAATGCAAGCGGTACAAACTGCAACCGCCAACGCATTTCCAAACGCAAAAATCCATCACGGTGCGGCGCTCACGGGCATCATCGAAGGTCTCACACTCGCCACGCAAGACCTATGATCAAACCTCACCATTCAAAAGTTGCGCTAGTGTATGCGCCATGACCTTTGCGCTCTCGACCATATCTTCAACCCCGACATATTCGTCAGGTTTATGCGCCAGTTCCAGAATGCCGGGACCATATGCGATGCAGTTCTTTAGCTTCCCAATCCGGTCAATGTGCTTTTGATCATAGGTTCCGGGCGACGCGACATAGCGCACTTTCTTGCCCATCACTGCCTCAATCGCGCGGGCAACGGTTTGCACAACTGGCGCTTCTTTATCGGTCATGGAGGGGGCGACATGGTTCAATTCGCGCATCGCATATTCAAAATTGGGCCGCGTCACGCGCAAGTCTTCTAGAAGGTTTTTCACCTCACCGCTGACACCATCATAGTTTTCCTCCGCCAAATAGCGACGATCAATGACGATGCGGCAGCTGTCAGGAACGCAGTGCGAAGGGAGAGCAGTGCTATCTTCTGCCTGCTCATTCTGCCCGCCATGGATCGAGTTAATGTTCATTGTCGACTGGCGTGCACCCTCTGGGATCACCGGCATTTCTGTGTGGCGCGCGGCCATCGCGGGATAAAGCGTATCTTCGAATTTATCGAGCACCGCCCCCATGTGGCGAACCGCGCAGTCCCCTAAGAACGGCATGCAACCATGGGCGATTTCACCGAATGTTTCGATCTCAGCCCACCAACCACCGCGATGACCAAGGCAGATTGAATCTACGCCGAGAGGTTCAGGAATAATCACATGCTGCACGCGGTTCGGATCGTAAAACCCCTTTTCTGCTAGATAAGCAACGCCGCCATAGCCGCCTGATTCCTCATCCGCGGTCCCGCTGATTTCTATCGCGCCCGCGTAGTCGGGGCATTCCTCTACGAAGGCTTCCGCTGCGATAATCGAGGCGGCGAGACCGCCTTTCATGTCGCAGGCTCCCCGCCCATAGATTTTGCCGTCGCTCAATTCCCCTCCAAACGGATCAAAGGTCCAGCCTGCGCCGACCTCCACCACGTCGATATGAGAGTTGAAATGGACACATTCACCCGGGCGTTTGCCTTCACGGCGGCACACAACGTTCCAGCGTGGATATTTCGTGCAATCGCCGGGCGCACCCTCTGCGCGCACCATTGCCATTGTGAACCCACTTCGCGCCAAGCGCTCGCCCAAGAATGTGCAGATCTCGCGGTAGTTTTCACCGGGGGGATTGAGCGTTGGAATGCGGATCAAGTCCTGCGTGAGCGCGATCAGATCGTCGCGTTTGTCTTCAATGCGTTTGGCCAGCCGCGTCTGTAAATCGCTCATGTCGCTCTCCTGTTTGCGGTTCAAAGTGACGTGGCGAACGCCCTCTTGCAAGACCTACGCGCGCATGTCACCAAGGCGATGTTCTCAGGGCAGGGTGAAAGTCCCTACCGGCGGTGATAGCCCGCGAGCGCTAGTGAGCCTAAGGCGGATCATTGGGACAGCAGATTTGGTGGAATTCCAGAGCCGACGGTGAAAGTCCGGATGAAAGAGAGCGGTTTGCATGTCCTTCGGGGCAGGTAGGCTAAAGCGATGCTCTGGGACTTTTGTGACGTCTAAAACAAAGGTTCCAAAATGACGAAACTACTTAAAATTGCGTTTATCAAAGCGCGTTGGCACAGCGAGATCGTGGATCAAGCTCTTGTTGGCTTCGAGGCGGATATGGACAGCGTTGATGCGACTGTTCAGATCACACCCTTCGATGTGCCGGGGGCGTTTGAAATGCCGCTTTTAGCGAAAAAACTGGGGGCATCAGGGGAATTTGATGCCGTTGTTTGTGCGGCTCTGGTCGTTGATGGCGGGATCTATCGCCATGATTTTGTGGCTGCTGCCGTGGTAAATGGACTGATGGAGGCGCAGATGAGCACGGGTGCGCCAACTTTCTCAGTCTCTCTCACGCCGCATCATTTTCAGCCAAGCGCAGAGCACATCGGCTTTTATACCGATCACTTTGTCAAAAAAGGCGCAGAGGCTGCACAAGCGGTGCGCGTAACGTTAGAGCACTACGCTTAACGAAGACGAAACAGCGGGGCGGGTCCAATAGGGATCGGCCCCAGTTTCATCTGGCCTTGATCCAGCGTCAAAGGCAGATCAAGCGTGTTGCGATTGCCAGACAGGCCTGACAGCAATGATAATCCTTGCTCAAACGGTCGCACCAGTTGCGTCGGGATTGCGCCTGTCGCGGCACTTACCGCCAAGATATCGCGCCAGTTCTGCGCCTTTATCGTGATTTGACCCGTCGCACGCCCTGTGGTGTCCACATCAAACGCACCTGCGAGACGTAGTTCTAGCTGGCCCCACTTCGCCTCGATCAATTTCACAGTAATGCGCTTGGGTTGCGGACGCGCGCTTTGCAAAGCGTTCAAATCCCAGGGCGCATCAAAGGCGGCGGTGACATCGACGCGTGCGAACTCAAGCGTTTTGGGCAGTATACCCGCCTCAAGACGTATCCCCCTTGGCTCAGGCAATAAAACGTCCTTCAGGTTCACCCCGAAATGATAGGCGTTTTGCGCGGCAGGAATCAATTCTATCGCCATCGAGGCCTTTGCAGTCCCGAAGGTTTCACCGTTGTCCATTTGAAGCGTCACAGCATCAGTCGTGTAATTTGCCTTTTCCAAAGCAAGCGATGTGTTTTTCTTCACAATCAAAGAGGCACGCATGTCGTCGCTTGTGATCTCCGCCTTGCCGAATGGGCTGCTGACGCTTTGTTCCTTTGGCCAGACGGCGATCAGGTGCTCCGGCTTATAGCTGAGCGCAAAAATTTGCAGAAAAGGCGCGAAATAAGCGACGCCCGTATCAGGATCAGCCAAAGAAATCCCAGTTAAGGTCGTGTCAAAGCGACTTGGGAAACCACGTGTTTCGATGCTCTCGACGTCCGCTACCCAGCCCTCTGTGCGGCGGTCTTCGAACCAGCGCTCAAAGCCTGCAGTGGCTCCGTTCGACCCGACAAACCAATAGCCCGCATAAAGCGCAGCAGCGGCGATAATCACAAATAGCAGTCGTTTCATGGCTTTTCCTTAAGGCTTGGCTCGTATCTAAGGCAGGCATCAGAAAAGGACCAGTACGATGACGATGTGGGTGTTTGGCTACGGCTCTCTTTTGTGGGATCCGGGCTTTGGGGTGGACGCGCAGCATGTAGGCGTTATGCACGGTTATGCGCGCAGTTTTTGTATGCGCTCGATCCATCATCGCGGCACGTCTGAACATCCAGGGCTAGTGCTCGCGCTGGATGAAATGAAAGACGCGCACTGTAAAGGCGTTGCTTTGCGCGTGAAAGCGGGCGCAGAGGTGGAAACGCTGGCATATTTGCGTGAACGCGAGTTGATCTCGTCGGCCTATCTAGAGAAAACTCTCGATGTGTATCTTAACACAGGTGAGGTGATCGAGGCGGTGACATACGTGATCGATCCAGACCATGTGCAATACTGTCATCTCGATTTGGAAGAGCAAGCGCAGGTAATTGCGCGCGCCGTCGGGGACCGCGGACCGAACACGGACTATCTGCACAATACTGCGGGTCATCTTGTGGAATTGGGCATCGAAGACACGGATCTGAACTGGCTCTCAGAGCGCGTAAAAGCGCTGTGCTCATAACTCTTGGCTTAAGGGTTCAATCTGAGTAGAATGTTTTCCAATAAGAAACGTGTCAGGAGCAGTCCCCTTGGACAAGCCAGACCGCGAGGTGCGCGCGCAGTTTTCTCAGCCTATTCGACAGATCCTGTCGATGCTGATTGTTATAGGTCTTGTCGGGGCTGGTGCATTTGTCGCGCTGCCGCGCGTGCTGCCTGTATTTTTAGCCAATCCATGGTTGAACGGATTCATCCTGTTTGTGTTCTTCATCGGTGTCATGGCCTGTTTTTATCAGGTTGGACAATTGATCAATTCTGTCCGCTGGTTAGAAGCGTTTGCCTCAGAGAACCGCGAAGATCCGAGCATTAAAGCGCCGCAATTGTTGGCTCCTCTCGCGACTTTGTTGCGCTCGCGCGGGGCGCGAATGCAGATCTCTTCCAGCTCGACGCGCTCAATCTTGGATTCAGTCGCGACGCGGGTTGATGAAGCCCGCGAAATTACGCGATATCTTGTTAATTTGCTGATTTTCTTAGGACTTCTTGGAACGTTTTATGGCCTTGCGACCACCGTTCCTGCCATTGTTGATACTATCCGCAACCTGAGCGCAGCGGAAGGCGAGACGGGCGCAGACGTGTTCAAACGCCTGCAATCAGGGCTTGAGGCGCAAATGGGTGGCATGGGTGTTGCGTTTGGTTCGTCGCTTTTGGGACTGGCGGGATCGCTTGTTGTTGGCCTGTTGGAATTATTCGCTGGGCACGGTCAAAACCGTTTTTACCGTGAACTCGAAGAGTGGCTCTCAAGTATCACGCGCCTCGGATTTTCGACAGGCGACGGCGAAGGCAGCGTTGAAAATTCTGTGATGGGTGCGGTTGTCGATCACATGGCCGAGCAGATGGAAGCGCTGCAGTTCATGTTCACGCAAAGCGACGTGAGCCGCTCCATGGTGGACGACAAACTTGGTGCGTTAACCGATGCGATTTCAAGCATGACCGAACGAATGGAAGCCACGGGCACGGCCACAGATGCGCTCATTCGTGTTGCCGAAGGACAGGAGCAGTTGATCGCTAAACTTGATGGTGGCGTGCTTGGCGGTGGCGAGGGGATCGATGCGGAAAGCCGGATGCGATTGCGCTCGATGGATGTGCAACTGTTGAAAATCCTCGAAGAAATGTCAGCGGGTCGTGCTGAAACCATGGCAGAACTGCGCAGCGATATCGGCGCTTTGGGGCGTTTATTGACGCAACCGCGCAAAGCGCCAGCCGGGGCGGCGAAAGCACGTGCAACGCGCATGCGTGATGGCGGCTAATGGCACTCTCGCGGCGAACAGGTCAGAGGTTCCAAGGCTCTATCTGGCCCGGTTTTGTCGACGCGATGACCGGCCTTTTACTGGTTTTGATGTTCGTGCTCACCATGTTCATGGTGATGCAATTCGTGCTGCGCGAGACGATCACGGGCCAAGAAAGCGAGTTGGACGATCTTGGCCAAGAAATCGCAGCCCTCGCGCAAGCGCTTGGTTTGGAACGTGATCGCAGCGAGCGTTTGGAAAACGACCTTGGCACTTTGAACGCCACCCTTGATGACGCAACAACGCGGGCCGAAGCGCAATCCGCGTTGATCGCATCTTTGCAGCAAGAGCGCGCAGATCAAGATAGCGCGCTATCGGCGGCGCAGGCCCAAATAACCAGTTTTGAAGCGCAAGTCGCATCGCTTTTGTCGCAACGTAATGACGCTTTGGGCAGTGTTGCGGCTTTGGAGCAGGCGCAAGCAGAGTTGTTGAGCGAGAAAGAAGCGCTTGATCTTGCTCTCGCAACTGCGCGCTCTGAGATTGATGAACAGGTTGAAGCGGCGCGTTTGGCGGCTGCGCAACGCGAGGCTATGGATGCGTTGATTGCGGATTTACGTGCTCAGGGCGAAGACAAAGACGCGGTGATCGGCGCGCGCGCCTTAGAACTGGCAGAGTTGCAAGAGGCCTTGAGCGCAGAGGAAGAAGCACGTTTGCTTGAGGCGGAAGCCGCAAAGGCTCTGCGCGCGCGACTTGAAACTGCGGATGCCGAATTGATGGCGATGACCCTTACGCTTGAAGCGGAACGCAAAGCTGCGGAAGACACACTGACGCTATTGGCGGCTGCGCGCTCTGCGAGCGAAGACTTGACGGCGCAATTGGCGGCGGCTGTCAGTTCCGGTCAGGATACGGATGCGGCGAAGGCAGCGGTCGAGAAAGAGCTGACGCAAGTCCTCGCACAGCTTGCATTGGCGCGCTCTGATTTGGACGCTGCGCGCAAAAAACAGGAATTGACAGAGGCAATCAAACTCACCGCTGAGGAAGAAGCGGCGGAACGGATTGCCTCGCTCAGGGCTGCACAGGCCGTGGCGGAAGCGCTGCTGACTGAAACGAACGCGAAACTTGAGACTGTGACCGCCACGAGTACGCAGACCAATTCCGCCTTAACAAGTGCAGAAGGGCAATTGGCCGAAACGCGCGCGCAACTGAGCCAAACCACACACCAGCTGAGCAAGGCAGAGGCCGAACTGGCGGAGATCGTATCGGTGCAGGAAAAATCAGCAGAAATCATCGCGGCGCTGACCTCGGAACTGGCGCGCACACGTGATGATCTTGCGCTGGCAGAAGCGAATTTGATCGTAGCAATGGACGATAGTGAGATAGAGCAAACGTTGGCCGCCGCTTTAGCTGCGCGCACCGCTGTAGAGCTTGAGCGCGAAGAGGTTCAGCGCCAGTTGGCGGCAGCATTGGCGGCGAAACTTGAAGCGGAACAACAAGCTGAAACGCGTCTGGATGATGCAACGCAGCAGGCGGTTTTGCTGGCGGCGGCGCGCGATGAATTAGCGCAAGAACAAGAACGAACCTCGCAAGCGCAACTGCAAACAGAGGCGCTAAACCAACAAGTCGCAGCGCTCCGCGCGCAATTGGGCAGCCTGCAAGCCATTCTGGATGAAGCTAAAATTCAAGACGATGCGTCCCAAGTCCAGCTTCAAAACCTCGGGTCCGAGCTAAATGCAGCACTCGCGCGGGTCGCTGCAGAGGAACGCAAAAGGCGGGAGTTGGAAGAGGCCGAGCGCAAAAGGCTGGAGGTTGAAGCGCTGGCTTTGCAGGAACAAACCAAAGATTTGGAGCGCTATCGTTCAGAGTTCTTTGGTCGTTTGAGGGACGTTCTTGGCCGCCAAGATGGTGTTCGTATTGAGGGCGATCGTTTCGTTTTCTCATCCGAGGTTTTGTTCCCGCCTGGACGTGCTGCGTTATCGCCTGAAGGGCGCGGTGAAGTAGCTAAAGTTGCCTCGATTTTGGGTGCGGTCGCCGATGACATTCCCGACGGCATCGATTGGATCATTCGTGTGGACGGTCACACAGACAATGTCCCCCTGTCCGGTCTGGGTGAGTTTGCAGACAATTGGGAGCTTAGCCAAGCGCGGGCTTTGTCGGTCGTGAAATATATGGTGAATTTCCTAGGCATCCCGCCGACACGTTTAGCGGCGAACGGGTTTGGTCAGTTTCAACCTGTGAACCTTGAAGGTAGCGATGAAGCGCGCGCACAGAACCGTCGTATCGAGTTGAAATTTACCGAAAAATAGTGGCAGTTAGTACGCGAAGTGACATGCGCAAAGCGATTGGCGATGATTTTCCTTTGCGTGTGAGTATGATCTGTCCTCTATATTCTCCGAGCGGCCAACCTTCTTGAGGTGCGCGTTTACCAAAGGCACGGCGCGTACTTTTCTTCGGTTGTTTCAGCAAGATGCGATGGTGAAACGCCTCGCCAAGAGGACCTGTTGCGCTAAAGTCCAGAATATCGCCGTGCTGGCTAAAGCCGGCTTCGACATAAACGACGAGAGGTTGATCTGGCTTTGAATTTGTCAACCGTGCAGCACCTGAAACGGTGTCTTGAAACTTTGGCACTGCGTTAGAAAAGCCGGCTAAGCGCAGAATTGTGGCGTGATACTCTGGCGGGTTAAGCCAGAGCGTCGGGCCTGGTTCCGTCGCGCATTGATCGTTCGTTTCAGCTCGGAACGGGTCGAGTTGCGTGCCGTTTTTTTAATACCGAAATGTACATGGGGATGGGCCGTGCGGCCGGATAGCCCTACTTTTCCAATGGGTTGGCCGCGTTCCACGGTATCACCTATTGAGACGTTGATTGAGCCACGTTTCAAATGGCAATAGGTGGTCTGGTAACCGTCTGCATGCGCCAGAATAACGGCATTTCCGCACGCATTTTGGGAGGTCACACCTCTTTGCAAACGATCATCGGGCATGCTGTCGCGGAGCCGGAAAACGCGACCGGGCGCAGCGGCCAAAACGTCTACGCCCTGCTCGACAGAGGCAAAATCAATCAGCGCAAAATCGGTTCCTGTGTGACCATCACGTGTGTTCAGGCCGCATCTATGGTCTTGGGATGTCTTCTCAAAAGGATTGGTGTCCACGTAGTCTTCGATGAAGCAATCCGCGCCCAACGTGCAGTCAATCGGTTGCGAAAACCGCAACCCCGGGCCGCAAGTGGGGATGCGGCGCAGGCAATGAGTGCGAAGGTCCGAAGCATTACTCAGCAGTAAGCAGCGGTGGTTTTTTACCAGACAAGCGCGGTTTGTCAGGGCCTTCGGTCTTAAGCGAGATTTTCCCGTCTTTGACACCAACCTTGACGACGCCGCCTTTGGCGAGCTTACCAAACAGCAGTTCTTCTGCGAGCGGCTTTTTGATATGCTCTTGGATCACACGGCCCAACGGACGCGCACCCATCTTACTGTCGTAGCCTTTATCCGCTATCCACTCAGTTGCTGCTTTGGACAGTTCGAAGGTCACATTACGGTCCATCAGTTGCGCTTCAAGTTGGAGCACGAACTTTTCGACCACTTGCATGATAACCTTTTTCGGCAATGCACCGAAGCTGATGATCGCATCAAGACGGTTGCGGAACTCTGGCGTGAATGTGCGCTCGACCGCGGCGGTGTCTTCACCCTCGCGTGCGGAACGGCCAAAGCCCAAAGCTTCCTTCGCTTGCTCGGCGGCACCAGCATTCGATGTCATGATCAACACCACATTGCGGAAATCAACCGCGCGGCCATTGTGATCCGTGAGTTTACCGTGATCCATTACTTGCAACAGAATGTTGAACACATCGGGATGAGCTTTTTCGATCTCGTCCAGCAAAAGAACGCAGTGGGGATGTTGATCCACGCCATCTGTCAAAAGGCCACCTTGATCGAACCCGACATAGCCGGGAGGGGCACCGATGAGACGCGAAACTGCATGTTTTTCCATGTACTCGGACATATCAAAGCGTAACATCTCAACACCAAGCGTATCCGCAAGCTGCTTGGCCACTTCGGTTTTACCCACGCCAGTTGGACCAGCGAAGAGGTAGTTACCGATGGGCTTTTCAGGCTCACGAAGGCCCGCACGCGCGAGTTTGATTGCAGAGCTGAGTGCTTCGATCGCATTATCCTGACCGAAGACGACGCGCTTAAGGCTCGCCTCCAAGTCCTTAAGCACCTCTGCATCGCTCTTGGAAACGCTTTTCGGTGGGATGCGGGCGATCTTGGCGACGACGGCTTCGATCTCCTTAGCACCCAGCGTTTTGCGACGTTTGCTCTCCACAACCAAACGTTGTGCGGCACCTGCTTCGTCGATCACATCGATGGCTTTGTCAGGCAGCTTGCGGTCATTGATATAGCGCGCGGCCAGTTCAACGGCGGTCTTGATCGCATCGGCGGTGTATTTGACGGAGTGATGATCCTCAAAATAAGGTTTCAGGCCTTTGAGGATTTTGATTGAATCTTCGACAGAAGGTTCATTCACGTCGATCTTTTGGAACCGACGGCTGAGCGCGCGGTCTTTCTCAAAGTGCTGACGGAACTCCTTATACGTGGTCGACCCCATGGTACGCAGTTTACCGCCCTGAAGCGCGGGCTTCAAAAGGTTGGACGCATCCATTGCACCGCCAGACGTTGCACCAGCGCCGATCACCGTGTGAATCTCGTCAATAAACAAGACGCTGTCGGGGTGTTCTTCAATCTCGGACACAACCGCTTTGAGACGTTCCTCAAAATCACCGCGATAGCGTGTGCCCGCCAGCAATGCGCCCATGTCGAGCGAGAAGATCGTCGTTTGCGATAGGACTTCAGGTGTTTCGCCTTGCACAATCTTACGTGCGAGACCCTCAGCAATTGCCGTTTTGCCAACGCCCGGATCACCCACCAAAAGCGGGTTGTTCTTGCGACGACGGCATAGAACCTGAATGCAACGCTCCACTTCGCTGTCGCGACCGATCAGCGGATCAACATCGCCTTTTGCGGCCTTTACATTAAGGTCCACACAGTATTTCGAGAGAGCACTTTCTTTTTTCTCTTCGCCCTCCATCGCTGCGGCAGCACCGTCTTCATCCATCTCTCCAGATCCGGTCACAGGGCGAGAATCGCCAAACGCAGGGTCTTTGGCAACGCCGTGGGCGATGTAGTTCACCGCATCATAGCGCGTCATGTCTTGTTCTTGCAGGAAATAGGCGGCGTTGCTTTCGCGTTCCGCAAACATCGCTACCAAAACATTTGCACCTGTCACTTCAGAGCGGCCAGAGCTTTGCACATGGATTGCGGCGCGTTGGATTACGCGCTGGAAGGCTGCTGTTGGAACTGCCTCTGACCCTTCGATGTCAGTGATCAGATTGCTGAGATCATCGTCGATGAAACCTACTAATGTTTGGCGCAGCTCTTCTGTGTCGACGGAGCAGGCTTTCATCACGCGCTTTGCATCGGGTTCATCGACAAGCGCGAGCAACAGATGCTCTAGTGTCGCGAATTCATGGCGGCGCGCATTTGCAAGCGCCAGCGCAGCATGGATTGCCTGCTCAAGGGTTGTCGAAAATGATGGCACGGGCGTGCTCCTTTTCTTGGACCCTGCTCGGGGATGCCGAAGCTCTGGGCCATCTGTCTTGAAGTTTGGTCGATATCTGACCAGCTTCAAGCGAATTCTGACTTTTCTCGATCAACTTTGATGTGACTGGCACGTATTAAGGATGATTGAGACGAATAGTCTTGATTTAGGGCCGGCTTAAAATTTGTCACGGCGTTTTCGAATTTCGGTGAAGACATCCACCGGTGCGGCGTTTGGCATACCTAGATGCACTGCGATTTCGGGAACGTGGGCGCGCAGGAATGGATTTGTCGCGCGTTCACGTTTGAGGGATGAGGGCACAGTCGGCGATCCTGCCGCACGCGCCAATTTCGTGGCTTCACGTCTAGAGATAAGCGCCGCGTTCTCGGGTTCAATAGTCAGGGCAAATCTAGCATTGGTCGATGTGTACTCGTGACCAGAATAAAGAATGGTGTCGTCCGGCAGCGCATTAAGCTTTGCTAGGCTCTCAAACATCTGAGCGGGCGTGCCCTCAAACAAGCGGCCACAACCGAGGGTCATCAAGCTATCAGCGGTAAACACGGCATCAAGATCGGGCATGTGAAATGCGATATGGCCAAGCGTGTGACCGGAAACGTCGATGATATGAGTCTGCGTGCCTAGGACATCGATGATGTCACCTTCGTTCACAGCCTTTGACAACTTTGGTAGGCGATGTTCATCGGCTGTTGCGCCGATAACACTCAAGCGTTCGCGCCCTGTGAGACCATCAAGCCCCTCCACATGATCCCAATGATGATGGGTCAGTAGCACAGTGCTCAATTCCCAGCCCTTGGTTTTAAGCATATCATTGATTGGCGCAGCCTCTGGGACATCGACAATTGCCGCTTCGCCTGTGTCTAGATTTCCGATCAGAAATGCATAGTTGTCCTCAAGGCAGGGGATCGTCACGATTTCATAAGGCATGGCAAATTGGCTCCGGCTCACTATGATGCAAGTTAAGCTTGGCTGATCGAGAGAGGGGCTGCAATGCATCTTGATGTGCAGGACCTACGAAATTTCTATTATCGCTCCGCTTTGGGGCGTGCGGCGCAACGCGCTGTGCGCGATCGCGTGGTCAAACTTTGGCCGGAAGCGAAAGGGCAAACCGTTGCGGGCTTTGGCTTTGCTGTGCCTTTGTTGCGACCCTACCTCAAGGATGCGCGCCGTGTACTGGCCTTGATGCCTGGACCTCAGGGGGTGATCCAGTGGCCTGCGGGTCTGCCTAATGTGTCTGTGCTGTGTGAAGAAATGCTGTGGCCGATTGAAACGGGACGTGTGGATCGTCTGATTGTGATGCACGGGTTGGAGACCTCGGAGAATCCGACTGCTGTTTTAAATGAATGTTGGCGCGTTTTAGGGCCTGGGGGGCATGCGTTGTTTATCGTGCCTAACCGTGCGGGATTGTGGTCGAGAAGTGATGCGACGCCATTTGGTTTCGGGCGGCCTTACACGATCACCCAACTTGAAGCGCAACTGAAACGTCACGGATTTCTGCCTGAGCGCCACGCGGCAGCGCTTTATCAACCACCAAGCGCTAAGCGCGCGTGGATGAAGTCCGGTAGGGTGTTGGAACGGATGGGTGGCAAAATCCCAGCAATATTCCCATCGGGCGTATTGATGGTTGAGGCATCCAAGCGTGTGCATGCGCCACTTGGATTAGGGACGCGGCTACGTGTGCCAAGTCCGATGGACGTGTTGAGCCCTAAGCCCGCGCCAGAAACGGCGGTAGGATTGCGCAGCGAGCGTTGATGAGCGTTAAGCTCTCTGAAGGAATCATGTAAAGTCACGGGATCCTTCAATTTTTGTCAGTGATTTGCCTGCGCATCTCGTCGCACTTGCGTCGAAGCCCTAAAAACAAGGGATTATGCGTTCACGCAATTATATCAAGATATGTTGCGATGCGGCAAACCCTCTGCTACATCGGCCCAGAATTTCACGCACCAACGGGAGTTGGAGCTCCATCGCTCTCGACCTGATCCTTCAATTTCAGGAAAAAGAGCCAGAATATCGAAAGGGTGGACGTGTCCGAAACAGCTTCGATTTCTTCAGGTATCGCTGCGCGCTATGCTTCGGCAGTTTTCGATCTTGCCAAAGACGGCAGGGCCATCGCAAAACTCGAAACTAATGTAGACGATTTAGCAGCGGCGCTCGATGCCAGCGCTGAGATGCGCGATCTGATTTCTTCGCCGGTGTATTCCCGCGATGTTCAGGGCGAGGCGATCAATGCGATCTCCAAAAAAATGAAGTTGCAGCCAATCATGGCAAACACGCTGAGCCTTATGGCCTCCAAGCGTCGTTTGTTCGTTTTGCCGCAACTTGTGTCCCAACTGCGTGATCTGATCGCACAGGACAAAGGCGAAGTGACGGCGGAAGTTACCTCCGCAACTGCAATGACCAAGGCGCAGTCAGATAAACTGGCGAAAACGCTGAAGGCCAATGTAGGCAAAGACGTTATTATCAAAGCGACCGTTGATGAATCCCTCATCGGCGGTCTTGTCGTTAAAGTTGGCTCGAAGATGATCGACACGTCGATCCGCTCCAAGCTCAATTCCCTCCAGAATGCAATGAAAGAGGTCGGATAAATGGGTATCCAAGCTGCAGAAATTTCTGCGATCCTTAAGGACCAGATTAAGAACTTCGGCAAAGACGCTGAAGTGGCCGAGGTTGGCCGCGTATTGTCCGTCGGTGACGGTATTGCGCGTGTTCACGGTCTGGACAATGTTCAGGCCGGTGAAATGGTCGAATTCCCTGGCGGTATTCAGGGCATGGCCTTGAACCTCGAAGCGGACAACGTTGGTGTTGTTATCTTCGGTTCTGACCGTGACATTAAAGAGGGTGACACTGTCAAGCGCACCAACTCTATCGTTGACGTTCCAGTCGGTGACGAGCTGCTTGGTCGCGTTGTTGATGGTCTTGGTAACCCGCTTGACGGCAAAGGCCCGATCAAAACAACCAAGCGTGTTGTTGCGGAAGTCAAAGCGCCGGGCATTATCCCACGTAAATCCGTTCACGAGCCGATGGCAACTGGCCTGAAGTCCGTTGACGCGATGATCCCAATTGGTCGTGGCCAGCGAGAGCTGATCATTGGTGACCGTCAGACAGGCAAAACTGCCGTTGCTCTGGACGCGATCCTGAACCAAAAATCCTACAACGAAGCTGCTGGCGACAACGAGAACAAGAAATTGTACTGCGTCTACGTTGCGATCGGCCAAAAGCGTTCCACAGTGGCGCAGTTGGTTAAGAAGCTCGAAGAGAGCGGCGCGATGGAATATTCCATCGTTGTTGCAGCAACCGCGTCCGAGCCTGCACCTTTGCAGTTCCTCGCACCTTATGCTGCGACATCCATGGCGGAGCACTTCCGCGACAATGGTCGTCACGCTTTGATCATCTATGATGACCTTTCCAAGCAAGCGGTTGCGTATCGTCAAATGTCCTTGCTTCTTCGCCGCCCACCAGGCCGTGAAGCGTATCCAGGCGACGTTTTCTATCTTCACTCCCGTTTGCTTGAGCGTTCCGCGAAGCTGAACGAAGACAACGGTTCGGGTTCTTTGACGGCTCTGCCGATCATTGAAACACAGGGCGGTGACGTTTCTGCGTTTATTCCGACAAACGTGATTTCGATTACAGACGGTCAGATCTTCTTGGAAACAGAATTGTTCTTCCAAGGTATCCGCCCAGCTGTGAACACAGGTCTGTCTGTTTCTCGTGTTGGCTCTTCCGCGCAGACAAAGGCGATGTCCTCTGTTGCTGGTCCGGTTAAGCTTTCCCTTGCTCAGTATCGCGAAATGGCGGCGTTTGCTCAGTTCGGTTCTGATCTCGACGCGGCGACGCAGCAGTTGCTGAACCGTGGTGCGCGTTTGACCGAGTTGATGAAGCAGCCACAGTATTCACCACTTACAAACGCTGAAATCGTTTGCGTGATTTATGCTGGTACGAACGGCTTCCTCGACAAGATCGAAGTGTCTGACGTTGGTCGTTATGAGGCGGGCATGCTCGCACATATGCGTTCCAAGCACGCAGCGATTTTGGACGAAATCACCAACAAAGATCAGAAGATCAAAGGTGAGATTGCCGACAAACTTAGCGCAGCACTTACCGAATTCGCTTCTGATTTTGCGTAAGGGGATCAATTAGATGGCAAATCTTAAAGATCTCAAAAATCGGATCGAGAGTGTGAAAAACACACGCAAGATCACGAAAGCCATGCAAATGGTTGCCGCGGCGAAACTTCGCCGCGCGCAGGAAGCTGCCGAGCAGTCACGCCCATACACAGAGCGTTTTAATGCTGTGATGGCAGGGCTGGCAGCCTCTGTTGGTGGATCTGACTCTGCGCCTAAACTGCTTAGCGGGAGCGGCAAAGATGATGTGCATCTGTTGGTCATCATGACGTCCGAGCGTGGCCTTTGCGGTGGTTTTAATACCAACATCGCCAAGAAAGCCCGTGCGCACGCAGATAGCCTTCTCGCGAACGGTAAGACGGTCAAGATTTTGACTGTCGGCAAGAAAGGCCGCGAGAGCCTCAAGCGTGACTTTGGTCAGTACTATGTAGGCCACGTCGATCTGTCTGACGTAAAACGCCTTGGTTATTCAAACGCACAAGACATCGCATCCGATGTTCTGACGCGTTTCGATGCCGAAGAGTTTGATGTTGCGACGCTCTTCTACGCGAAGTTCCAGAACGTCGTCACTCAAATCCCGACAGCGCAGCAGATTATTCCTGCCGCGTTCGAAGCGGAAGAGGGTGCCGAAGCAGCAACGCTTTATGACTATGAACCAAGCGAAGAGGCCATCTTGGCTGACTTGCTGCCGCGCGGTGTCGCCACAGCGATTTTCTCAGCTCTGCTGGAAAACGCGGCGTCCGAGCAAGGTTCACGTATGTCTGCGATGGACAACGCAACACGCAACGCGGGTGACATGATCGACAAGCTGACGATCCAGTACAACCGTTCCCGTCAGGCCGTCATCACCAACGAGCTGATTGAAATCATTTCGGGCGCGGAAGCGCTCTAAAATATCGGAGTTTACGACATGGCAAATGCAGTCGGAAAAATTACTCAGGTCATCGGCGCCGTCGTTGACGTGCAGTTCGAAGACAATCTACCAGAGATTTTAAACGCTCTGGAAACACAAAACCAAGGCAAAACACTTGTTCTCGAGGTTGCTCAGCACCTCGGCGAGAACACAGTGCGCACCATTGCGATGGACGGCTCTGAAGGTCTGGTTCGTGGTCAAGAAGTGACCAACACTGGCAACCAGATTTCTGTTCCCGTTGGTACGGCTACACTTGGCCGTATCATGAACGTCACAGGCGACCCGGTTGACGAGCAGGGCCCAGTCGACGCCGAAGCACGCCGCCCAATTCACGGCGATGCGCCAACGTTTGAGCAGCAGTCCACAGCAACAGAAATCCTCGTCACAGGCATCAAGGTTATCGACCTTCTCGCGCCTTACACGAAGGGCGGTAAAATTGGTCTCTTCGGTGGTGCGGGTGTTGGTAAAACAGTTCTCATCATGGAACTCATCAACAACATTGCGAAGGTGCACTCCGGTGTTTCCGTGTTCGCGGGTGTTGGCGAGCGTACACGTGAAGGCAACGACCTTTACCACGAGATGATCGAATCCGGCGTTATCGTTCCTGATAACTTGCCTGACTCCAAGATTGCTCTGGTTTACGGTCAGATGAACGAGCCTCCCGGTGCGCGTATGCGTGTTGCTTTGACTGGTTTGACACTGGCCGAGCAGTTCCGCGATGACACAGGTACAGACGTTCTGTTCTTCGTTGATAACATCTTCCGCTTTACACAAGCCGGTTCGGAGGTTTCCGCCCTTCTTGGTCGTATTCCTTCCGCTGTTGGCTATCAGCCAACATTGGCGACCGACATGGGCGCGATGCAGGAACGTATTTCTTCCACTAAGAACGGTTCCATTACATCGGTTCAAGCGGTTTACGTCCCAGCGGACGACCTTACTGACCCGGCTCCAGCGACATCCTTTGCGCACCTCGATGCGACAACGGTTCTGGATCGTTCGATCTCTGAGAAAGGCATCTATCCGGCTGTTGACCCACTTGGTTCCACATCCCGTTTGCTTGATCCACTGATCATCGGTGACGAGCACTACAAGGTTGCGACAGACGTTCAGCAGGTTCTTCAGCGCTACAAATCGCTTCAGGACATCATTGCCATTCTCGGCATGGACGAACTGTCTGAAGAGGACAAACTGGCTGTTGCGCGTGCGCGAAAGCTTGAGCGTTTCTTGTCCCAGCCGTTCGACGTTGCGAAGGTCTTTACAGGTTCTGACGGTGTTCAGGTCCCAATGGAAGACACAATCGCGTCGTTCAAAGCGGTTGTCGCAGGCGAGTACGATCACCTTCCAGAGGGCGCCTTCTACATGGTTGGCGGCATCGACGAAGTGATCGCCAAAGCCGAGAAAATGGCCGCAGACGCAGCTTAATCGTTGATTTGGTCGTTGCTGGGCTCGCTCAGCACCACCTACAAAGGAGACGAACATGGCGGATACATTGCAATTCGATCTGGTTTCCCCAGAGCGCAGCCTCGCATCCATGCAGGTGAGCGAAGTGCAAATTCCAGGCTCTGACGGTGACATGACAGCTATGGCTGATCACGCACCAACGATCACAACACTACGCCCCGGTGTTTTGAAAGTGAGCGGCCCAGCGGGTGACGCAGAGTATGTGGTAACCGGCGGTTTCGCAGAGATCGGTGATGGCGGTATTTCCGTTCTGGCCGAGCGTGCGATTGCGAAAGTAGACATGGATCAAGCGACGCTTAAAGGCATGCTGGACGCAGCGACAGATGCGTTTGCGAAAGCGCAAGATGCAAAGAGTGAAGGCGTAGATGATGCAGCCAAAGCTCTAGCAGATGTTGTTGCAATTGGTGACGCGCTTGGTATCAGCGTTAACTAAATAATCGCTGATTTTAGAATTTGGGCCCTTCCGTCATTTCGGGAGGGCTTTCTTATTGCCTAAGCGTTCGAGGCTTGCCAAATTACTGGCATCATTCGATGTTACCAATTATTAGAATAAATCCGTTCATTTACGTGAAAGCCACACGAAACGCATTCGTAGTCATCTCTTTGGAATAGACCAAGGCGAACACATCATGTTCTCTGATTACGAGAATGATGGTAAGATGTGGTCGGGTAGCGACACGCGACAGCGCAAGAAAACCATAGTGTTTTCAGAACCATTCGAAGCGGCATCTTCTGTGCATGTGCTGATGTCGCTGATGGATTTGGACAAAGACACTAATATGCGATCGGACGTGTTGGCCAAGAATATCTCTACCACTGGCTTCGAACTGATTTTTCGCACACGGGGCGATACTCGCGTTGCGCGCGTGCGTTTGTCATGGATCGCGATGGGTGGATTGCGCGATGACGAAGAATGGGATGTTGAGTAACGCGTGCGCCCTTAGTCTAACTTGAGATTTTCGATGCTGGTCAATTCAGGTTCTCCATCACGCGCGCCACTGCCTGCGGCGATCCTCAGACGGTTATCATAGACACAGCAATTAGTGCCATGACACGCGGGATTGTGCGACGGGCCTACTGACCATTTGCCAAAAATGGCATCAAAGATCTGCATCCCTACGAACGCCTCGCTTCGCCGCCGACATAGTGAATTTTTGTCGAAAACCCTCGTACCACGCAGCAGCAGTCGGGATTGGCAGGGGTTCTTTGTGGACCATCCAGTGCCCTGTCTTAAAGTCATAGACATCAACATCTGCGAGCGCTGCAAAGAACAGTGCTTTGTAATCCGTCCATTATGTCGACCGGTTTCACGCCTGCCAAAGAAGTAAAGCTTGTCAGCAACAATCGCAGACGGCGCATGGTCGTGTTTGTTTGGCGCATCTGGTAGGATCTACCATTCTCTTGTTTCTGGGTTCAAGCGATCAAACCAAGCCTGTGTGCCCTAGTGATGCCCGTCCACGACACCAACGGAAAAGTAAATCCAGCCATCACTATGCATCACACAGCCAGACGCACCATGACGCGCGCCTTTGGGATGCTTGGCACCTCTGACCATGTGTCCGTTGCTGGTTTGCAGATGTAGACATAGTCTAACGGCGTCTCACGCGGTAACACGCCTGTCATGGTACCGAGCAACCAAAGCTCGTCCCTGGCGCGCACGGGCTGGAAGTGATGGATCTCCATTGGGAGAGGGTAGGCATGACTCCACGTGTTCGTCGCAGGATCAAAGATGTCTACGGCCTAGATGCGTAGCCCGCCGAATAAATAGAATTTGCGATCAAACTCCGCAAAACCGTTTTCGTGGCGGCAATGAGGGCTACCGGTGCAGCTATGTATTTCCCAAGTTTGCATCGCACAGCCCTTTGAGCGTTCTAAACTGAATAGAGCCCTTCGTAGATTGGGCCAAGCGTGTCCACGTCGAACAAGGATGATACGGACGTGCCGTTCCAGATATTCAGCGTCGCTTGGGCAAACATTGGCGCCGTCGGAACGATCCGAATATTTGGTGCGCCAAGCACAGGCTCGGTCGCTTCAATCGTGTCGGTGATCACCAAGGACTTCATCACGGAGTTTGTGACACGTTCGACCGCAGGACCGCTTAGGACGCCGTGCGTGATATAGGAATGCACTTCCTTCGCACCATTCTCTAGCAACACTTCCGCTGCTTTGCACAACGTGCCAGCAGTGTCGCAAATGTCGTCGACGATGATGCAAGTTTTGCCTTCCACATTACCGATGATTGTCATCTCAGCGATTTCGCCGGGCTTTTCACGGCGCTTGTCGACAATAGACAAAGGCGCGTTGATCCGCTTGGCCAATTCACGTGCGCGTGCCACGCCGCCCACATCGGGTGACACGATCATCACGTCATCCATCTGATCCTTGAAATGCGTCATGATATCGAGTGCGAAGATCGGAGAGGCGTAGAGGTTATCGACGGGAATATCGAAGAAGCCTTGAATTTGAGCCGCATGCAGATCCATTGTGAGGATACGCTCGACACCCGCCTCGACTAGCATATTGGCCACTAGCTTTGCAGTGATGGGTGTGCGCGCTTTCGTGCGGCGATCCTGACGGGCGTAGCCGAAGTATGGAATTACGGCCGTGATTCGCTGAGCAGATGAGCGACGCAGCGCGTCCGACATGATCAGCAATTCCATCAGATTGTCGTTGGCAGGGTTGGAGGTCGGTTGAATGATGAAGACATCCTCTCCGCGCACGTTGTCATACATTTCAACGAAGATTTCACCGTCGTTAAAGCGTTCAACACGCGCATCGACAAGGTCGACACTCATCCCGCGGTGCATCGACATGCGGCGGGCGATCGCGGTTGCGAGCGGCTTGTTTGCATTACCAGAAATGAGCTTGGGATCGGTGAGATTGGGCATTAATTTGGTCCTTGGCAGCCAGCTCGCGGTTAGGGTCAGCAGAGGAGAATCGCGAGGTTGAATACGACTTAACACGAGGATACCGTTCGGCAAAGCAGTCAGCCCTTGGAGAGACCTCAGATGCCACATATCGACTACTATTTTTCGACGCTTTCGCCCTATGCCTATCTTGCTGGCACCCGTCTTGAAGAGATTGCTGCGAAACATGGCAAGAGCGTGAATTATAAACCGCTCGACCTGCCGGCGCTTTTCATGCGCACGGGTGGGCAATTGCCGAAAGATCGTCATCCGAACAAGATAAGCTACCGTGCGCAGGAATTGCCACGCCAAGCAAAGAAGGCGATGTTGCCTTTGAACATGGAGCCTGCTCATTGGCCGATGAACGCCGCACCGTCGTGCTATGCGATTATTGCTGCCAGCAAAGAGGGCGGCGGTGATATGGGCAAGTTGATGCAGGCCTTTGGACGTTCAATCTGGGTGGATGACAAAGATGTGTCGCAAGACGAGGTTGTGCGCGCGTGTTTGGTTGAAGCGGGATTTGATGCGTCAATCGCTGATAAGGACATGCTAAGTTCTGCGGAAACCTACGCCGCGAACTTGGAAGATGCGATGAACGCGGGCGCTTTCGGCGCGCCATTTTATGTCACCGACGATGATCAACGGTTCTGGGGGCAGGATCGTTTGGACGATCTGGACGCCTACCTGTCTGGCGATCTCTAAACCGTGGTTAAGCGTGTTCTTGCAGGACATCCCAGCAACCTAAGCAGTTATGGCTTTGGCCCGCGGAAGGGTCTTTTGCTGCATTGCTCGCTTGGTCATGGCGGTGCGTACACAAAGATGGGTGCAGCCCTTGGTGGTACACTGAGCCTGACCGGGTTTGATCAGCCGGGCCATGGGCGCGCGGCAGATTGGGGCTATGACGGTGATCTGCAAGATCGCGTGACTGATATGGCTTTGGATCTTTTAAGCGAACCGATGGATGTGATCGGGCATAGCTTTGGTGGGACCGTCGCGCTGCGTTTGGTGGTGGAGCGGCCTGAAATGGTGCGCAGTTTAGCTCTTATAGAACCAGTCATGATGGCAGTTGCCAAGCGAGACAACCCGATGGCCATGGAGCGTTTAATGGGCGTGATGAGCGGGTTTTATCGAGCTTTAGCGGATGGCGAGCACGCTAAGGCGGCGCAGATGTTCACGAAACTTTATGGCGATGGGCGCCCGTGGGAGAGCCTGCCAGAAGAAGGCCAAAACGCAATTATCAAGCGTATTCCTTTGATCGGTGCAGGTTCGCGCGCAGTGAACGAAGACCCATATGATTTGCTTGGCACGCACAAGCTCGAGGCGATCAAAGCACCCACGCTGATCATTGATGGTGGCCAGGGGGAGGCGGCGATGAACAGTGTGTGCGATGGCTTGGCGCGTAGAATTCCTAATGCGACGCGCGTGTGCATCCCGGGTGGTGGTCACATGGTTCCCTTAACAAAACCAGAGGCCGTGGCGCGTGAAGTTTTACAGATGATTAGCCAACAGCAAGGGCGATGAATTGATCAATCTGCGGTTCAGAAATCGACCAATCACAGACGAAACGGCACAAAAGTTGCTCGTTCGGGTCATCTCCCTCTAAGTCACCATCCATGAGATAATAGACAGCCCCACCATCGTGCAAACGTCTGTGCGTCGCGCGAGGCATTTTCGCGAACACCATGTTTGCCTCGGGCTCTACAAGGAATTCAGTTCCTGCCAGATCGCGCAATCCAGTCGTGAGACGCGTCATATTCGCATTGGCTTTGCGTGCACTCATGAGCCAAAGATCGTCAGTGAGATAAGCTTCCATCTGGGCTGCGAGATAGCGAACCTTTGAGAAAAGATGCGCCCCGCGTTTGCGGCGCAGCTCAAATTCCCAAGAGGTCTTGGGATCAAAGAACACAACCGCCTCAACACCCATCAATCCATTTTTGGTTCCGCCAAAGCTGACAGCATCAATGCCAAGTTTCCACGTCATCTCTGCCGCTGAACAGCCCAAAGTGGCCAAAGCATTGGCGAAACGTGCCCCATCAAGATGCACAGGCAGGTCAAACTCCTTGGCAACGGAAACCAGCTCTTTCAGCTCATCAAGCGTGTGAACAGATCCTTTTTCAGCCACTTGCGTGATCGACACTGCCCCGCGTTGCGGGCCATGAACACCGCGTGTTCCTTCATTGGCGATTGCTTGACGCAAGTCGTCGGGCGACATTTTGTCGACATCACAGCGCACTACCGTCAGTTTTGCGCCGCCGGAAAAGAACTCTGGTGCTGCGCATTCATCTTCATGGATATGCGCAACGCTTGAACAAAAGACAGTCTCAAATGGTTGGCACATGCAGGCCAGAGCCAAGGAATTCGCTGCTGTGCCCGTGGATACCAAATGCACCATCGCATCCGGTGCCTCGAAAATACCGCGCAGTTGTTCACGCACACGACCCATGCCATCATCCGCGCCATACGGCATTGCGTAGCCTTGGTTTGCCGCGGCAAGCGCAGCTAAAACTTCGGGATGCACGGGGCCTGCGTTATCAGAGGCGAAAAACATTAGAGTGGCTCCTCGATGACATGTTCTTCCCAATCATCTTCATCAATTTCAAATTCCGGGACTGTTTTATCTTTAACCGAGACCCCAGCCGCGTGCACGCTATTCGCGTGGCCGCTAATCAGGGGATGCCAATCTTTAAGTGGGCGACCCTCATGGACAAGGCGATACGCGCAGGTCTGCGGCATCCAATAAAGATGCTCGGGAATATTGCTGGCCGTCAGCACGATACATTCAGGAATGAACTGATGGCGAATGTCATATTGCGCGCAAAGACAGGTGCTATCATCCAGTAAGCGACAAGCGATGTTGGTTAGAACAACCTCGCCACTGTCCTCATCCTCTAGCTTGTTGAGGCAGCATTTCCCGCAGCCATCACAGAGCGCTTCCCATTCATCTTGGGACATCTGCGCCATGGTTTTGCGTTCCCAAAAGCGTTTGGACAGCCCTTTGGCTGCGATCAGATCATCGCTCATAAAGCGGTCAAAATCGCGCGGGATTTGGCGCTATCCGCATCCATTTGCGTGATCAAAGCATCCAAGCCATCAAACTTCTCTTCAGGGCGCAAATAGTCGACCAAGGCCACAGACAGGGTGGCACCGTAAAGATCGCCCGTGAAGTCGAACAGAAACGTCTCAAGGTTCGGGCGATTGATGCCAAACATTGGCCTCACCCCCATAGAAGCAACGCCATGATATTTGCCCACATGCGGGCCATCTTGAACCTCGACCAGAACGGCATAAACGCCAAAGCGGGGCGGATGCAGACCTTCAATGGACATGTTGGCTGTGGGATAGCCTAACTCGCGGCCGCGTTGTTCACCACCGATGACTATGCCCTCGATCCTGTGCCAATGGCCCAGCATGTCCGCCGCGTCGCGGGGTTTGCCTTTTGCCAAAGCCTGACGAATGCTGGTGGAAGACACTTGGCCTTGCGTGCCTTCAATTAACCCTGCGATTGTGACGCCAAAACCGAGTTTCTCGCCAAATCCCTGTAAGTCCGCCGCCTTGCCCGCGCGATTCTTGCCGAAACAAAAATCAGCCCCGACCACGACGTGTCGCAGACCCAAACCCTCATGAATGACGCGAGTGGCGAAATCCTCTGGGGACAAAGCCGCAAGGGCCGCATTGAAGTTCAGCTGATATAGGCGTTCCACTCCGATTTTGGCCAATTCAGTTGCTTTTGCAGGCGGCGACATCAATCGGAACGGATCTGCGTTTGGGGCAAAATATTGTCGCGGATGCGGATCAAAGGTCAGTACGCCACAAGGGGCACCAGCTTTTTCACCAGCTTTGCGTGCGATATCAATCACTGCGCGGTGGCCGAGGTGCACGCCGTCAAAATTGCCAATCGCAGCGCTCGCGCCACGATCTTGGTCATTCACATATGTATAGTCACGGATAATTCGCATAACTGTTGGCGTAGCCCGCCTTTTGGGGCGTTGCAAGCTGCGATGCGGATCAGTCGAACTTGCGGCTTGGCGCGAGAACAGTCGCCTCGCCGATTAGCACTTTTTTGCCATCGACCATGCAGCGACAATTCAGCTTAACACGGCGTTTTGCATGCTCGATGTCGATCACTTCGACTTCTGCGTGCACCATATCGCCGGGGCGGACAGGTGCGAGGAACTTGAGGCTTTGGCCCATATAGACGGTGCCATGGCCAGGCAGTTGTTCACCGATCACAGCAGAGATCAGACCAGCCGTCAGCATGCCATGCGCGATGCGACCCTCGAATATTGTGTCGTTGGCATACTCATCATCGAGATGCACGGGATTGCGATCTGTTGAGACTTCCGCAAACAGCTCAATATCGCGATCCGTGACGACCTTTCGCAGATGGCGGACCATGCCCATTTCAATGTCTTCAATGCAGATCGTTCCGCGGGGCAAGTTGTCCAACATAAGACCCTCCAAAGGCTTGCAAAGTAATAAATAGACCCAAATACGGGTCTTCTTGAAACTTTATTACTTTGCAAATGCAGCATCTGGCAAGTGGAAAGTGTTATCGAAGATAACCAATCGCGAACGTTGGGGCCGACATTTGCTCAGAAAGATAGCTTTCAAGCACAGATGCGTTTGGATCAGTGCCTGTTTGCGTTTCTTCGCGCGCCAAACCGCCGGTTATGAACAGAGAATCGATATCTTCGCCTATTGCCCCAGCGATATCGGTTAGAACTCCATCACCAATCGCAAGAATACGGTCATCCGCAATCGGTTTCTCCAGTGCACTGAGGCGACGACGTGCAAGGTCATAGATTGGTGGATGCGGCTTGCCAAAATATAGACTCTCGCCACCCATTTCAGTGTAAAGCGCGGCAAGCGCTCCGGCACACCATTCACGTGTCTCACCACGATCCACAACGATATCGGGGTTCGCGCAGAGCAATTTCAGGCCATATTGCTTTGCCAAAAGAAAGTCGGGCCGCATCACATCCAGATCGGCCATCGGATCAAAAGGTCCTGCACAGACGATGCCTTCGGCTTCATCGAGCGGGACTTGCGTGATATCGACAGGGTTTTCCAGAATGTCCAAAGGTCGGAAAAAATCCTGATCGCGCCGCTCGCCGATGAAATAAACTTTTTTGCCAACTGCACCGCGATACATCGCAGATCGCGCAGAATCGCCAGATGTAGCGATCGTGTCCCAGGCATCCTCAGGTACACCAAAATGCACCAATTGTTTTTCAACGCCGACACGCGGTCGCGGGGAATTGGTGACAAGCACAACTTTACCACCGCTCTGACGGTATGCTTGTAAGGCTTGGACAGCGTCAGGCAACGCTTTGATACCATCATGCACACAGCCCCACAGGTCCACGAAAAGCGCGTCATATTGATGGGAAATTTCGGCAAGATTGGAAACGATGCGGGTCATTGTGCGGGCCTCAAAAACAAGTTCACTGTCTTGCTACAGGACTGCACGCAAAACAGCACCCCGTCTTTGGCCCAAAAATACCTCCGCTGGAGGCAAACCAAAAAATAAAGTGCGCGCCCCTCGAGGCGCACTTAATAAGATCAGACTTTGAGCTTTGGGATGATTTGCTTTTTACGGCTTACAACGCCTGCGAGAACGACTGTGTCGGATGTTGTGTCCGCGTCAAAGGATTTTGTCGCAACGGTTTTCACCAGATCGTTTGGCACCAACAGCGTGCTTTGTTCGTTCAGGATATCGACCACGAACAAGAGAACTTGATCTACGCCGTCTTCCGACGCAACGGTTGTCATTGTCGCCATCAAGCTGTCTTTGCGATCCAAAACTGTTGCGGGCGATGTGGTTTCAAGCA
The DNA here is from genome assembly GCF_018607995.1 of Planktotalea sp. Taxonomy (GTDB): domain Bacteria; phylum Pseudomonadota; class Alphaproteobacteria; order Rhodobacterales; family Rhodobacteraceae; genus Planktotalea. Next base: position 276,688 of record NZ_JABBAL010000023.1, on the reverse strand, counting down.
CGGAGACACGGAATTTGGTGCCGTCCACTTCGTATTCTTTCGAATCCATGCGCAAAAGCTCTGCATCGGAAAAACTCGACACATCCGACTTGGCGGCGAACATTTCAGCGGCGTATGACGCAATATCAATGCCGAGATCGGCGGCGAGTTTTTCGGCAACCGCTTTGTCATGTGCTGTCGTGGTCGGGCTACGGAATTCCAAAGTGTCGGATAGGATGCACGTCAGTGCCGCCCCTTTGATGGCTTCTGGCATCTTGGCGGCATCGTCACCCATCAAGTTGTGCATGATCGTCGCTGTGCAGGCCAAAGGTTTGATCGTGATGTCGATAGGGCCTTTGGTTTTCAATCCCCCCACCAAAGCGTGGTGATCGATGATCGCTTGCACGTCCGCATCGTTGATTGAGGCGGGCAATTCCGCAGGGTTGTTCGTGTCGACAACAACGCAAGGCGCGCCGGCTTCAACGTCTGCGATGATCGCTGGTTTTTGCAGGTCCCAACGCTCTAGCATGAAAGCGGCTTCGGTGTTCGGCTCGCCCAGAAGCTTCGCCTCGGCGGGCATGCCCTTGATCTCGGACATATACCAGGCCCAAATGAGGGGAGATCCTGTACTATCCGTGTCTGGGGATTTGTGGCCGAAAACCTGTACTTTCATGTCGCTATTCCTGCATCATCTGTATGTTTGCGCGTCTTATAGCAGGCGCTATTTCTTTGTCACCCGTGCCAAATTGGCTCAGATCGTTTGACCATACTCGCCAACTAGCGGCTCTGTTCGAATCACCGCATCAAGATCGGTAAAGATCGCGCGCATTTCTTAATCGCTTTCGGTGCTCTCACAGACGACGACTAAATTCGGGGTGTTCGAGCTCGCGCGCACCAAGCCCAAAGACCTGTTGTCCAAGATCACGCGCGCGCCGTTGACGGTAACGATTTGTTTGATTGCGCGTCCCGCAAGGGGTTCGGCCGCGTTGTGTTTGGCGCACAACTTCGCAACGATGCGATCAAGCACGGCATATTTCTCTTCATCCGCGCAATATGGCGACATCGTCGGAGTTGCATATTTAACTGGCAGTACCTTGCGCAGGTCGGACATCGTCATGTCGGGATTGCGGTCCATCAATTTGCAAATCTCGACCGCTACGCGCATGCCGCAATCGTATCCGCGTCCGACTGGTTATGCCAAAAAGTAGTACCCCGATTTCTCAAAACCCACGAGCGTACCCAGTTTTTTAAAACCGCGTTTCATATGGCTGTGGCCGCTTTTCTGATAATCCGCCGTTAAGCCGTTTGCCTGCAAAACAGGATCCGCCGCACAAAGCCCTGTGGATTTCACATCTGCCACGAAGATGGCATTAGGGTGAATCTTACTCAGATCGCGGGCCACGATGACGCCGACCTTTTGCGGGTCATTTTGAAATCCCCAACGAGGTCATCAAGATAAGCCTTGCGCACGCCGTCTACGAATTCATATCCGCCACTTTTGGCGGGCTGCCACTTACTATTGAGGACGAGATTGCGTAGCTCGCTCATCTCGCCTGGGCCGTGTGTCAAAGGACGCTCGAACCCCATTTTAACGCCGATCCATCCGTTCGGATTGTGGCTGGCCGTGATCATTGCAACCGCAGGCGCGTTCAGATGAAGCTGCGCGAAATAGGCCATTGGTGAAACCGCAGGACCAATGTCTTTTACGTGTATGCCAGCCTGCATCAAGCCGAGGATCAGCGTGTTTTTCATTGACAAGGAATGTTAGCGGTAGTCATTGCCAACAGCGATCACAGGCTCGATCCCGCATCGCTGCATTTGCGTGCCAAGCCCTAACCCAAGTGCCGTGATCCCCGGCAAATTAATATCGTCTGGATATTTCCAACGGGCATCATATTCGCGAAAGCCAGTTGGCTTGATCATCGCATCGCGTAAGAATTCCCATGTGTTTGGGGTGACGCTTGGAGCAAGCTTGCGCATGATACGCTTCTCTTAAATCTCTGCGGGATTGGCTTTCGCAACTGCGTCCAGCTTCATCAATGTGTTCAAAATTTTTGGCATCTGGTCCAAATAAATCATGTTAGGCCCATCACAGGGGGCATTATCAGGGTCCTGATGCGTTTCCATAAACACCGCTGCAACGCCGACAGCGACTGCCGCGCGCGCCATCACAGGCGCGAATTCACGCTGTCCACCAGATGATTTTCCGCGACCACCGGGTTGCTGCACGGAATGGGTCGCATCCATCACCACCGGATAGCCAGTTTGTGCCATTTGGGGCAGGCCGCGCATGTCTGCCACCAAGGTGTTGTACCCAAAAGACGTGCCTCGTTCTGTTAGCATGATGCGTTTGTTACCTGTGCTTTCGAGCTTAGCAACGATGTTGGGCATTTCCCAAGGGGCCAGAAACTGGCCCTTTTTGACGTTGATCACAGCGCCTGTATTACCCGCGGCCAAAAGCATGTCGGTTTGACGGCAAAGGAACGCAGGGATTTGCAACACGTCAACCGCATCCGCGGCAAGGGGGCATTGTACTTCATTATGAACGTCCGTTAAAATCGGCACGCCCATCGTCTTGCGGAGATCACTTAGAACTTTCAGGCCTTGATCTATCCCCAACCCACGTTCACCCGAAAGGGAGGTGCGGTTGGCTTTGTCATAAGACGCTTTGAATATATATTGCGCACCGACCGCATCGCAGGCTTCTTTCATTTTGCCTGCAATCATTTGCGCGTGATCTGCGCTTTCCAATTGGCATGGGCCCGCGATGATCGTCAGGGGCGCAGTGTTGCCGACGGACAAGCCGCCGATATCGAGAGTTTTCATATTAGGATGATACCTGTTCGCGAAGGATCGACGCTGTAAGCGAGATCATAAGGTAGATGCCGGCAAAAACGAGAAACGCCAAAATAGTGTTCTCGAACTTGCGCGGATATGATGGGTCTTGGCTTGGCAACGGCTCCATACTTTGGGTGAGGTAGCGCGCTTGCGATGCGGCTTTGCGGCGGGTCTGCTCCAATTGCTCCAATTGCTCCAATTGCTCCAAGACAGAGGCCAGAAGCATATCGCGTGTCGCCATTTCCGCCTGTGCTAGCTGGATCTGAGCCGCTAATTTAGCTAATGGATTTTTACCCTGCGACGCATTTGTCATCTGATCGTTCAAGCGATCCAACAGCGCGTGGAAACGACTCAAATCGCCTTGTGCACCCACAATTTTGGCCCGGTTTGAGCGGTTATTGTCGAGCAATGCGGCGAGTTGCAGCGCAAAGGTGAACCGTGCGCGCATACCTGATGAATAGATACCTAGCGGTTGATCAAAGTACTCACCCAACCCACACAGCCAGCGACAGAACGCTTCGACATAGTCGGGATCAAGCCCATAAAGCCGCGCGATATAGCGCGAATTTTCCATGGCTGTGTGTTTGGTGATCACACCACCCATAAAGCCAAGCGGGAAAGAGATCTTACAGTCACGCCGAATTTCGCCTTTATCGGGCTTTTCCAGGCCGGCCAGCATGTTCACGAGGGTCGTTTTCCCTGTGCCGTTAGGCGCAAGATTGCCGATGGGGCGGCCAAGCTCCACGCGAAACAATATGCGATCAAGGATCACCTTGCGCTGCGTTCCCGCCCAAAAGGACTTGCTGACGTTCTCGAACTCTAACATTTTCCTATCCGGCCTGCCGTACCACTACTTCATATAGGGTGTCTTAAGCATTCTTTATGTGCCGATATTGTCGACGGTATGTCACATCATGTATAATTGTTTCAATGCTTGAGGGTAATTGGGAGCGATTTGTAAGGGAATTTAGCCAAATTTTTCCGAGTTGGACGGATATTGGTGCGCATAGGGTGGTGAAACTGCGGTCATAGGGCTTGTTGTGACGGCGTGTCCCTCTAAATTGCGCACCGATGAAATTGCTTCTTCAAGATATCGCAAAATGTCAGTTATGCGCGGATAGCTTTGCGAAAACTGCGACCCATCATGCCCCGCGCCCTGTGCTTTGGGTTTCTGCGAATGGCGTAAAACCGCGCATTTTGATTGCGGGCCAAGCGCCGGGTGCGCGTGTTCATGAAAGCGGTCGCCCCTTTACGGATCCCTCTGGAGATCGGTTGCGTGACTGGCTTGGGCTGGATGAAGCCACGTTTTATGATCGAAGCAAGCTTGCTATCGCCCCCATGGCCTTCTGTTTCCCGGGCTACAACGCAAAAGGCTGCGAACTCCCGCCCCCTGCGATTTGCGCGAAATCTTGGCGCGGCCCTTTGATGGATGCTCTTGGGCCAGTGCCACTGACGCTGTTGATCGGGGGCTATGCGATGAAATGGCACTTGGGCGGTGCGCCCAAAGTCACGCAAACAGTCATGGAGTGGCAAAGCCACGCGCCGTCGGTTTTTCCCTTGCCGCATCCTTCATGGCGCAATACCGCATGGCTGAAGAAAAATCCGTGGTTTGAAGTGGACTTACTGCCCGTGCTGCGTGCACGCGTTCGAGAGGTGTTAAGATGAGCGAAGAAACAAGCTTGGACATCGCACATGCTGCGATGGAGGACGCACCCAATGACGACGCCGCGCGTCTAAGGTTTTATGAGCGGTTGGCGGACAATGAGTTGTTTCTTTTGCTTACCAAAGAAGCTGACGGTGATCAGATCAATCCAGAGATTTTTGATCTTGGTGATGCCAGTTTCGTTCTCGTGTTTGATCGCATCGAACGTCTTGCACAATTCGTCGGTAAGCCTGCACCCTATGCGGCACTTTCTGGCCGGATTGTCGCGCGAATACTCGCTGGGCAGGGGATTGGCCTTGGGATCAATCTGGAAGTCGCATCATCGCAAATGTTGATCCCGCCAGAAGCGGTGAGTTGGCTTTGTGATACGTTGGATCATCGTCCTGATGAGGTGGAAGAAATGCCGCAAGAGTTTTATGCGCCCAAGGGTTTACCCGAAGAACTCCTCACTGCGCTCGACGCTAAATTAGCGAGTGCTGCGGGTCTCGCAAGCAACGCTTATCTCGTCGCTGTCCACTATGAAGGTGGGCGTCAGGGGCATTTGTTAGGCTTAGTCGGTGCGCTTGAGGGTGCGGAAACTGCGCTCGCGACTGCGGCTGGCGAGGCTTTGACGTTCTCAGGAATTGAAGCAGGCAGCATTGATGTTGGCTTCTTTAAGACCAGCGACCCGATGGCGGCTGCGATGGCTAAGGTTGGCCTGCGATTTGAGTTACCAAAGGCCGAGGTGCGCGAACAGGTTGTGCGCGCCGCGCCAGGCTCTGATCCCAACAAACCGCCGAAGCTTCACTAATACCCGACGCTGCGATCCACGAGGTGCAAGAACGGCTCGCCCGCTTCGCCGCGCCGCACATTTTCTGCGACGCATTGGCTGGCGGTCCATGTGCGCGTCTCAGACGCGATATGTGGTGTGACGGTCACGTTTGGATGGGTCCAATATGAGTGATCCTGTGGTAAAGGCTCGATGCGAAACACATCCAGAGTGGCGTGCCCCACTTGGCCCGTGTCCAGCGCTGCAAGCAGAGCATCATCGTCAATCAAAGGTCCGCGGCCGGGATTAATGATGGTAGCACCTTTGGCCAACCAGCCAAGGCTTTCACCGTTCATAACATTTTCGGTGGCGGGGGTGTCCGGCAGTAACAGAACCACTATTTCCACGCCGTTTAGCGCGGTTTTCAAGCCTGCATTACCGCTGTAACAGGCTACGCCTTCAATGTCTTTTTGCTTGCGACTCCAACCGCTTACGGGAAACCCGATCTGCGTCAGCATCTGCGCGCAAGCCGTGCCCAAAGCCCCTAGACCCAAGATCGTAACGGACCGTTGCTCGGCCAAAGGTGGCGCGCCCCCGGGCCAATTGCGATCAGGATTGAAGATATGCGCATCCATGCCAAGGTGGTGGCGCATTACGTGTCCTGTCACCCACTCGATCATGCCTTGGGTTAGCCCATGGTCCACCATCCGAGCGAGCGGCGCTTTCAAGGTTTTATTTGGGGCGACGGTTTCGACACCGGCCCATAGGTTTAAGACCACCTTCAGTTTAGGAAAAACTGAAAAATCCTGCACGCTCGAATTAGGGGCGTAGACGATATACTCGACATCTTCATTTAGCAGATCTGTGCCGAGGTTAGCATCAACACCCGCCTCTTTAAGTGCTCTGGTCAAAGGCGCTTGATATTCAGTCCAGCGCTCTTCCTTCGCGGCGAATAAAACCTGCGTCACCATCAACGTGGCCTATGTACATGCGCGCTTTGGACAAGGCCAAAACCGATTAATAAAATCAACATTGCAGAGCCTCCATAGCTCACCAAAGGAAGGGGGACGCCAACTACTGGGGCGAGTCCCATGACCATTGACATATTCACTGCAAAGAACAGGAAGAATGTGGCCGCGATACCCAACGTGACAAGCGCTGCAAAGCGGTTCTTGTTGTTGATCGCGGAGACCACGCAAAACAGAATGATTAGCAAATACAACAGCAAGAGGGAGAAGGCCCCGATAAAGCCGAACTCTTCAGCGAGGGTCGTGAAAATGAAGTCTGTGTGCTTTTCAGGCAAGAAGTTTAGCCGCGATTGCGTGCCTTGCATAAAGCCACGTCCCGTCCAGCCACCCGATCCCAATGCAATCTTACTTTGGGTGATATGATACCCCGCGCCCAAGGGGTCGCTGGCGGGGTTCAAGAAGGTGTCGATACGGCGGAACTGATAGTCCTTCAACAACTGCCAATCCTCGCCTCGACTTTGAAAGACTGCTGCGACAAGCCCGATCCCGCTGGTGACGACAGCCGCAAAATAAGCCCAATGCACGCCTGCTATAAACATCAGTAAGCCCCCGCCAGAAATCAGCAATAGAGCGGTGCCAAGGTCGGGTTGGCGCAAAACCAACATGGTTGGCAACAAGATGATCAGCACCGGAATGGCGACCCATTGTGGTTTCGATGTGCGCGCAAGCGGCAGCCAGTCGTAATAGGCAGCGAGCAGCATCACCAAAGCGATCTTCATCAACTCGGAGGGCTGCAAGCGCATGAATCCAAGGTTAATCCAGCGTTGCGCGCCCATTCCGACAGCTCCGAAAAATTCAACGTAGAGCAACAAGATGATCGACACGCCATAAGCGACGCCCGCGATATTGCGCCAGAACCAAATGGGCACCATCGCGACGATCAGCATTAAGGTAAAACCCAGCAAGAAACGTTTGATTTGCGGTTCCGCCCAAGGGCTAAACGATCCACCTGCAACCGAATAGAGCATCAAAAACCCGATGCCTGCGACAGTGGTGACGAGAACGATCAATGCCCAGTTCAGATGCCAGAACTTGGAAAATCCGGTTGGTACGGATTTGACCGTATATTCAAGATAACTCATGCGCGGCCATTTCCGTCACTGGCACTTTCGCTGATCAAATCACGCAATCGTTTCTGCTGTGCCCGCACACGCCCGCGATCTTTGTTTGGATAGGCAGCCAAAGGAGGATCTTCACCGTAGAGGGCTTGCAAGGTGACATCACGTGCGATGGGTGCCGCTGCGGTCGATCCGCCACCACCGTGTTCGACGACAACGGCCACAGCAATCTCTGGATTATCGAAAGGCGCGAAGTTCACAAACAATCCGTGATCGCGACGCTCCCAAGGGAGATCGGCGTTGTGCGTCACGCCACGCGCGCGCTCTGCGGCGGAAATGTTGCGCACTTGGCTAGTTCCGGTTTTTCCCGCCATTCGAAACGTATCTTCTATGATGCGACTGCCATAAGCCGTACCGCGACGGTTGTTAGACACTTCATACATTGCCTTACGGATCTTGCGCAGATTGTTTTTGTTGATATCTAGCTTTGCGCCCAAGCCGCTGGGCTGCGAAACGCCATCAACTGTTTTTATCAAACGTGGCTTTATATCGCGACCCGTCGCAAGACGCGCTGTCATTACAGCCAGTTGCAAAGGCGAAGACAGAACAAAGCCCTGCCCGATAGAGGCGTTGACTGTGTCGCCGATAACCCATTCTTTGCCGCGCGCACGCATCTTCCAATCTTTTGTCGGCGCAAGGCCAGAGGCGACGGCTGACATGGGTATATCGTGTTTTTCACCGAGTCCAAGCTTGCGCGCCATCGCGGAAATATTTTCGATGCCAACTTTAAGGGCAAGGTCGTAGTAATAGACATCACAGCTTTCGCGCAAAGACAGCTCGAGATTCATGTGACCATGGCCTGCGCGTTTCCAACAGTGGAATTTGCGATCACTTATTTCCAAATGGCCGGGACAATGCACGGTGTCTCCCGCGGTGATCAAGCCTGCTTCCAACGCGGCAAGCGCTGTCACCATTTTGAAAGTGGATCCCGGGGGATAGGCATCTTGCACCGTTTTAGAGGCAAGAGGGCGATGATCATTGTCGCGCAGGAACGCATAGTCTGCAACGGATATACCGCGGACGAATTTGTTGGGATCATAGGTCGGGGAAGAGGCTATCGACAAAAGATCACCGCGCTTAAGATCCATAACGACAACGGATGCGCTTTCCTCGCCAAGGCGTGCTCGCACATAGTCTTGCAGCTTGTGATCGACAGTCAATTGTACGTTTGCACCGGATTGGCCTTCACGACGATCAAGTTCACGCATGACGCGACCGATAGAATTCACTTCGACGCGCTTTGCGCCCGCTTTGCCCCGCAGCAGGTCTTCGTATTTTGCTTCTACGCCGACTTTGCCGATCTGAAATCTCGGAATACGCAAGAGCTGATCAGGATCTTCAATGCGCTCTAAATCACGTTGACTAACAGGGCCGACATATCCTGCGACATGCGCAAATGCTGATCCAAGTGGGTAGCGACGTGACAGGCCAACCTCAGGCGTGACACCTGGCAAAGCGGGGGCGTTTGCGGCGACGCGCGACAGTTCTTCCCACGAAATGCGATCTGCGATTGTTACAGGTAAGAACGGCGCACTGCGGTTCATTTCTGTCAATGCGCGGTTCAACTCATCATCGTCTAGCTCGACCAATGTCGAGAGCCGCCCGATCACAGTATTCACGTCGCCTGCATCTTCGCGCACCATAGTGATGCGATAGCTCGGTTCGTTTTCGGCAATCACAGCGCCATTTCGATCAAACAATTGGCCGCGCGCAGGGGGAATCAATCGAATGTTGATTCTGTTTTCATCCGCCAAAAGGCGAAATTCATCCGCTTGCTCGACTTGCATATAGCGCATACGCGCACCCAAAATTCCGACAAAACCCATTTGCGCGGTAGCGACGATCAAGCCACGGCGTGTGACTTTCGCGGCGCTTTGCGTCGTTTCAGTGGCTGAACGTCTCATAACCTATGTCCCAATGCATCGACTTCGCCGGGGGCTGGTCTGCGCACATTGAATAGGAAATGCGAAATCATCACGACGAGTGGATATAAGGCTATGGTCATTACGAGCTGAATCAAGACCAAACTCAGCGAGGGCGCTGGAATAAAGAAGATTGCGAGGAAGAGCCGCTCCGCAAAGATGATGGTGATCATCACGCCTGCGACGCTCATCCATTCAACGAGATAGGGCATATCGCGGTTTGCAACTGATCTTGCGCGCAGGGTTTCTGCACCAACAACGATGAGACCCGCGAGCAGTCCGGGGGGGCGTTGAAACAGAAAATCAGCCAGCAGAATGATGAAGCCGACAGAAACGGCGGGTACATACTCCGGTCGCCGCATCGCCCATGCGAAGGTGAAGGCCATCAAAAAGTCAGGTGCGAACCATCGCGAGGGGCTGGTCGCTAAGGGCAAAAGATGCAGAAAGATGATGAAGAAGGAGAGGCCTATGTAGAGGCTTCGCATCACCCAAACACGGGCAGGGCGCTGTTCAGCCATCGCTTGCCTCGCTCGTTTGCTCAGGGGCGGGTGTTTCGGGATTTGAAGGAAGAGCCTCTGGCCGGATTAGCCTGCCGGTGTCTTCAATCCGCTCCGCGCCGTAATTGCGTAGGACCCGCAAGAATTCCAACCGTTCATAGTCCGCAGACAGGCGTACGCGTAAACGTCCACCGGGATCTTTTGCGACTTGGCCAATCAGCAAACCTGCGGGAAAAACACCACCATCACCAGAGGATACGACACGATCCCCTGGGCGAACCAGATCAGGGTTTTCCAAGAAATCAACGGGTGGAGAACGCGTATTATCACCTACAACAATCGTGTTTTGACCCGAAGGTTGAATGACTGCTGGAATGCGGCTTGTGGTGTCTGTGAGCAAAATTACCCGCGAAGCGCGTTCACCAACACCTGAGATCCGTCCGACAAGGCCAAGCCCATCCATCGTCGCCCAACCATCAAGCACGCCATCGCGACGACCTACATTTAGTAAAACGGATTGGCGAAAGGGTGATCCGCTATCGGCAACAACCACGCCCGTCACATGGGTCAGGCGCGGATCAAGTCGGACCGAGTTCAAATCAAGTAGGCGCGCATTCTCTTGTTCAAGCTGAAGCGCGGCCTCTTTCCAGCTTTTCATTTGCTGGAGCTCACGGCGCAATTCTTGGTTCTGTCGATAGATCCGCTGGTAGCTTTGAAAGTCCCGCACAAGATTGATGGTGCCCGTGACAGGTACCATGGCCCAGTCAAAATTAGGAACAACCCGGTCAATCACGGCAAGGCGAAAGCGCTCGACACGCGGGCTGTCGATACGCCAGACCATGAAGATGGCAAAGAGGCACAAGAACACGACTCCCAAAAGCAATCGCTTGAGGGGGGCGGTGAAATCTTCACTTTGTGCGCGGTCTTTGGCCAAGGCGTTCTCCGCTGAACGGGCTTAAGCGCCCTTGCGTTTCACGATGCCGAAATTAGCTGTCGTAATCAATCGCGTGGCGTAGCTGTTTTTCGTATTCCAGCGCTTTACCCGTTCCAAGCGCCACACAGTTCAGGCTTTCATCCGCGATAGATATGGCAAGTCCTGTTTGTTCGCGCAGGGCGAGATCGAGATCACCCAGCAAGGCACCACCACCGGTGAGCATCACGCCACGATCAACAATGTCCGCGGCCAAGTCGGGGGGCGTGGCTTCAAGCGCAGTCATCACTGCTTCGCAAATTTGCTGAACAGGTTCTGCAAGTGCTTCTGCGATCTGCGCTTGAGAAATTTCTGTTTCTTTAGGCACACCATTGAGCAAATCGCGTCCGCGAATTTGCATCGACGCGCCACGTCCGTCATCTGGCATGCGTGCTGTACCGATCGAGGTCTTGATGCGTTCAGCCGTGCTTTCACCGACAAGCAAGTTCTGTTGGCGGCGCAAATAGCTGATGATCGCCTCGTCCATACGGTCCCCACCCACACGTACAGAACGAGCATAAACAATGTCGCCAAGGGACAGAACCGCGACCTCGGTTGTACCACCACCGATATCAACAACCATGTTACCCGTCGGATCCGTGATCGGCATGCCAGCGCCAATCGCGGCTGCAATTGGTTCTGCGATTAGACCCGCGCGACGAGAACCAGCGGAAAGAACCGACTGACGAATAGCACGTTTTTCAACGGGTGTTGCGCCATGTGGCACACAGACGATGATTTTCGGTTTTGAAAACGTAGAGCGTTTGTGAACCTTGCGAATGAAATGTTTAATCATTTCTTCGGCTGTATCAAAATCCGCAATCACACCTTCGCGCATCGGGCGAATTGCCTCGATAGAACCAGGTGTTCGGCCAAGCATAAGTTTCGCATCTTCTCCCACGGCGAGGACTTTTTTGACACCATCTTTGATGTGATAGGCAACCACGGAAGGCTCTGACAGAACAACGCCTTTGCCTTTGACGTAGACCAGCGTGTTCGCTGTACCTAAGTCAATCGCCATGTCTGACGTGAAGAGGCCAGAAAGTTTGTCCCAAAATGCCATGTGCTGTGGTCCTGCTCAGAATAGAAATAGGTTCCGCGACTCTCTCGAGGCCAAGATGATGTTCTTATAGGCGTTTTTACGCGAGGGAAAAGGGGGGGTGGGGGATGCATAGGCGCGAAACCGCCCCAGTCTCGTGAAGGCGGTTTCGTTAGGCCCAAGCCTTTGTTTTCGCTTTTATACCAAACTCAGGAAACATCCTTATAACTGACACCTTTGGTGTCATAGCCGACGTCTGTCTGTTCGCGGCGCATCAAAAGACGGTTCAATGCGCTGATATAGGCTTTTGCAGAGGCCACGACTGTATCCGTGTCAGCGGATTGTCCTGTCACCGTGCGACCCTCTTCTTCCAAACGCACCGACACTGTAGCTTGCGCGTCTGTACCTTCTGTCACTGCGTGCACTTGGTAGAGTTGCAAACGCGCCTCATGGGCGAACAAGGCTTTAACAGCATTGAACGTCGCATCTACGGGGCCGTCGCCTGTTGCGGTTGTGGATTTTTCGACGCCATCCACCAACATGCGCATCACCGCTTCCTGCGGGCCATCCGTGCCACAGACGACGCACAAGGAGGTCAATTTTAAACGCTCGCTTTCTGGATCGGACGCGGTGTTCATTAAAGCGACCAGATCGTCGTCAAAGATTTCTTTCTTGCGATCCGCCAGTTCTTTGAAGCGTACAAAGACGTCTTTCAACTGGTTGTCGCCCAGCTCGAACCCTAAATTTTCCAGTTTAGAACGCAAAGCGGCACGGCCGGAATGCTTGCCCATGACAATGTTGGTTTCGGTCAAGCCAACGTCCTCAGGGCGCATGATTTCAAAGGTTTCCGAGTTTTTCAGCATGCCATCTTGGTGGATACCACTTTCATGGGCAAAGGCATTCTTGCCAACAATCGCTTTGTTGAATTGAACTGCGAAGCCGGACACTGCCGCGACGCGGCGTGAGATGTTCATGATCTTTGTGGTGTCGATCCCCGTGCGGTAAGGCATGATATCGCCGCGCACTTTCAGAGCCATGACGACTTCTTCCAGCGCCGTGTTGCCCGCGCGTTCGCCTAATCCGTTAATCGTGCATTCGATCTGACGCGCACCGCCTTCGACGGCCGCCAAAGAGTTCGCTGTCGCCATGCCAAGGTCGTTATGACAATGGGTCGCGAAGATGATCTCATCTGCACCGGGGACATTGTTGACCAACATGCGGATCAAATCCGCGCTCTCGGTTGGGGCTGTATAGCCCACAGTGTCAGGGATGTTGATGGTCGTCGCACCCGCCTTGATCGCGATTTCAACGACGCGGCAGAGGTAATCCTCCTCTGTGCGGGTCGCATCCATTGGCGACCATTGCACATTGTCACACAGATTGCGCGCGTGGCTTACGGTGTCGTGGATGCGCACGGCCATTTCGTCCATGGTAAGGTTTGGAATGGCACGGTGCAGCTCGGATGTGCCGATAAACGTGTGTATACGGGGTTTTTTAGCATGTTTCACCGCCTCCCAGCAGCGATCAATATCGCCGAAGTTGGCGCGGGCTAATCCACAGATCACAGAATCGCGGGCGTTCTTGGCAATCTCGGATACGGCGCGAAAATCACCCTCGGACGCGATTGGAAAACCCGCCTCGATGATATCAACGCCCATATCGTCGAGCAGACCCGCGATCTCCAGCTTTTCTTCGTGGCTCATCGTCGCGCCGGGGCTTTGTTCGCCGTCGCGCAATGTAGTGTCGAAGATTACGACGCGATCTTTATCAGTATTGCTCATGGTTTGTCTCATTTTCATACGCCTTGCATCTGCAAGGGCCTAATAACCGGAAATTCTATGTAAAGTGGCGCTGACTGTCCTCCTCTGAGCGCTCGCGCCGACCGGCACGCTCAGAGGCAGCTAAGAAGCAGTAGGCCAAGCAGAGACTCAGCGCGGGGGCGCTGTGCGTCGATCTGGATATGGCCATTCATGTTCATAAAGATCGTTATACCGCGAATTTGGTTAAGGAAAACCCCCTTTTGGATTGACGAGTTGTTTGTGCGGCTTAGCTGAACGGCATGAAATGGAAAAACGCATTGATCATCGGAGCGTCAGGCGGCATAGGCGCGGCTTTGTCGGAGGCTCTAGGCGCGCGCAGAACGCATGTGTCGGGCCTGTCGCGAAGTGTGGACGGGTTTGATATTACCGACGAGGCATCGGTGGCGCGTATTTTGGGAAATTTGGAACAAACCTTTGATCTGATTATCGTTGCGAGTGGTGCATTAGAGATTAAAGGTGCCGTGCCCGAGAAATCCTTGAAGCATATAAGTGCACAAGCCATGGCCGATCAGTTCGCAGTGAACGCGATTGGCCCAGCGCTGGTTTTGCGACATGCATCGCGTTTGATGGATCGTGCCCAACCCGCGCAGTTCGCTGTGCTGTCGGCGCGGGTTGGTTCCATCGGGGACAATCGCTTGGGGGGATGGTATGCCTACCGCGCCGCCAAAGCCGCGGTGAACCAAATTGTGCACACCGCTGCGATTGAGCTGGCGCGCACGCACAAGCAGCTCGCTTGCGTCGCGTTACATCCCGGCACGGTTCAAACGCCGTTCACGGAGAAGTACGTAGCACGTCATGCGACGGTTCCGGCATCTCAGGCAGCAGAAAATCTGTTGTCTGTATTGGCGAGTTTAGATGCCACTCAAACTGGCAAGTTCTTTGACTGGTCTGGTGCAGAGGTGTCGTGGTGAGGTTGGTTCTTATACTCGGGGATCAGCTTAGTCTTGATCTTGCATCTTTGCGCGCTGCCGACAAAGAGCACGATATCATTGTCATGGCAGAGGTCGCGTCTGAGGCGACATATGTACGCCATCATCCCAAGAAAATTGCTTTTATTTTCAGCTCGATGCGCAAGTTTGCGGCCGCGTTGAAAACCGATGGCTGGAAGGTTTTATACAGCCAGTTGGACGACACACAAAACGCGGGTAGCATTCCGGCGGAACTTTTACGCCGCGCACAAGAGAGCGGTGCGAAAGAGGTGATCGCAACGCGGCCCGGCGAATGGCGTTTGATTGAGGCGTTAGAAGGCACGCCCTTGCAGGTGTACTTGCTTGAGGATGATCGCTTTCTTGCAACACACGCCGAATTTGAGGCATGGGCCGAGGGGCGCAAAGCCCTTCGGATGGAATATTTCTATCGTGATATGCGTCGCAAGACGGGCCTATTGATGGAAGATGGCAAACCTGCCCAAGGCCAATGGAATTTTGATCACGACAACCGTAAAGCTGCACCTAAGGATGTAAGTTATTCTGGTCCTCTCTCGTTTGAGCCTGATGCGATCACCAAAGATGTGCTTGATCTTGTTGCGGCCAGTTTTGGCGACCACTTTGGCACGCTTGAGAACTTCAATTTTGCGACCACGCGCGCAGAAGCGCTACAGGCTTTAGAGCATTTCATCACCCATGCTTTGCTGCGCTTCGGCGATTTTCAGGACGCGATGTTGAGCGAGAACAAGTTTCTCTATCATGCGGTCATTTCGCCTTACTTGAATGCCGGTTTGCTGGGTCCCTTGGAAATCTGTCAAGCGGCTGAAAAGGCCCATAAAGATGGACACGCGCCGATCAATGCGGTGGAGGGGTTCATCCGTCAGATCATCGGTTGGCGTGAATATGTGCGCGGAATCTATTTCCTTGAAGGGCCGGACTATACGCGCCGCAATGCGCTGGGTCATCACCGCGATCTTCCCACACTATATTGGGGGGCGGAGACGAAGATGCATTGCCTCTCCAAGTCAGTGGCTCAAACCCGAGACGAGGCTTACGCTCATCACATTCAACGCCTCATGGTGACGGGGAACTTCGCGTTGCTTTCGGGGATCAATCCCGAACAGGTCCATGAGTGGTATCTGGAAGTCTATGCAGATGCGTTCGAGTGGGTGGAAGCGCCCAACACCATCGGGATGAGCCAGTTCGCAGATGGGGGTATCATCGCCTCCAAACCCTATGTTTCAAGCGGAGCCTATATTAATCGAATGTCGGACTATTGCAAGTCCTGCCACTATGCGGTGAAGGACAAAACGGGCGAAACGGCCTGTCCGTTCAACGTGCTTTATTGGGATTTTCTGATCCGACACGAAGATCGGTTTTTGAACAATCCGCGCATGGGAAATATGTACCGCACATGGAACCGCATGGATGAGACCCACCGCGCAACAGTCCTTCAGGATGCCGCAATTTTTCTAGAAAAATTGGACGCTGGAGAGGCGGTCTAATTCCCTTCTGCCATGGGCTCTACCAATTGGCCGTTGGCCCATTTTCCTGATAAAATCGTGCCGTCCACATAGCGTATTTTGCCTGTGCCTTGGCGTTTTCCATCTAGGAACAAACCTTCATAAACATCGCCCGTCGCGTAACGCGCAACGCCGCGCCCGGTCATGGTGCCAAGCACCCAAGCCCCTTCATAAGAAAATCCGTCTGCCATGCGGAACGTACCATGGCCATTGCGCTGGCCGTCTTTGAATTGACCCCCGTAAATGGATCCATCTGTATATGTGGCAGTGCCATTGCCTGTGATTTGGTTGTTCACCCAAGTGCCTGCATAGCTATACCCATCAGGCCGCGTGAGCGTGCCTTGCCCGTCATGGCGGGCATCTTTGAACTGGCCCTCATAGATCGTGCCGTTGGCGTAAACAGCGCGGCCCGTGCCTTCGATCACATTGGCGACCCATTGGCCATTGTAACCTGAACCGTTAGGGTAGGTGATCTGCCCTTTGCCCTGTGCCAATCCGTTTAGCATTTGGCCCTCATAGACGGACCCGTCAGGGTAGTTCACGCGACCCGCGCCCTCGATCAGACCTTTGCGCCATTCGCCAGAAAAGATGTAACCATCTGTCGCGGTGAACGTGCCAATTCCATGGCGGAGATCTTCCAGAAATTCGCCCTCATAGATATCGCTATTTTGATAGGTGACTTTGCCTTTGCCTTCGCGCCGTCCTGCAACCAATTCACCCTCGTAGAGATCTCCGTTGGGTTGAATGACTTTGCCGAGCCCGCTGAGCTGTCCGCCGCGCCATGGACCATCAAGGATCATCCCGTCGCTTAGCGTAAAAATACCGAGACCTTCGCGTTTGCCGTCCTGGACCTGTCCTTGGTACTCAGACCCGTCAGGGTAAGAGATTGTTGCCGCCCCTTCTTTGACGCCATTCACCCAATCGCCCTTATAGGTATAGCCATCCGCGCGCCGCAGATTGCCTTTGCCATGCTGCTTGCCACCTCTGAAGTTGCCTTCGTAGCGACTGCCATCGGCACTAATCGACACGCCTGTGCCTTGGGGTACACCGTTTTGCCAGCCCCCTTCATAGGTGCTACCATCGCTATAAGTGATGCGCCCGATGCCTTCGGGCTTACCCTTGGCGAACGCTCCTTCGTAAACCACCCCATCTGGAAATTGCGCACGGCCTTCGCCTAAAATTTCACCTGAGATCCATTCGCCGTAATACTCATAGCCATTGGGCAAACGATACGTACCCAACCCATGCTGTAGTCCGTCCTTGAACGTCCCTTCATAGAACCCGCCATCATCATATTGCTTGGTTTGCACACCAGTCGTTTGAGCGCCGACGGACAGCGGTGACAGCGCCATTGCAAATGACGTCATAAGAGCAAGGGATGTGATGCGCATGACAGGCGTCCAGTCCAATAAATCTATCAATTGGCGCGAGTCTAGTTCAGCGCTTGTGCAAAGCCAATGGATTTTCCGACATGTGTCGTGTGCCTCTTTCCCTTACGCGCGGCTAGGGATACATCTGCGTTAACACGTCTTGCTGGAGCACTTGATATGACCGCTGCCACGTCTTCTAATCGTTTTCGCATCACCCTTGGCCAATTGAACCCGACCATGGGTGATATAGCAGGCAACGCCGCCAAAGCACGCACAGCTTGGGAAGCGGGCCGCGATGCAGGCGCTGATTTGGTGGCACTGCCCGAGATGTTTATCCTTGGCTACAACAGTCAAGACTTGGTGATGAAACCAGCGGTTCAAGCCGCATGTTTGGCTGCGATTGAGGCGCTTGCTGTGGAATGCGCTGATGGACCCGCCTTGGCAATCGGTGGCCCTGCGGAAGAGGATGGCAAGCTGTTCAACGCCTATTTCATCTGCCGTGGTGGCAAGATTTCCAGCAAGTCGCTGAAGCATAATCTCCCCAATGAAGACGTCTTTGACGAGGTGCGCATCTTTGACAGTGGCCCGCTTGGTGGCCCTTATTCTGTGGGAAACACACGCATTGGTAGCCCAATTTGTGAAGATGCGTGGCACGAAGAGGTTGCCGAAACGCTCGAAGAAACGGGCGCAGAGTTTCTGTTGGTGCCCAATGGTTCCCCCTATTATCGCGGTAAATTTGATGTGCGGATAAACCAGATGGTCAGCCGTGTTGTGGAGACTGGATTACCTCTAATCTACCTAAACATGGTCGGTGGTCAGGATGATCAGGTCTTTGATGGTGGATCGTTCGCGCTCAACCCCGGTGGCAAACTGGCGATGCAAATGCCTGTTTTTGAAAAACAAATCACCCAAGTTGATCTCACGCGTACAGATGAGGGCTGGCGCGTTGATGGCGGCGAAAAGGCAATTATCCCTGGTCAATTCGAACAAGATTACCGCGTCTGCGTGACGGCGCTGCGCGATTATATGGGCAAGACGGGTTTCAAGAAAGTGCTGCTGGGCATGTCTGGCGGAATTGATAGTGCGCTGGTTGCAACCATCGCCGTAGATGCGCTGGGCGGAGAAAACGTGCGCTGTGTGATGTTGCCTTCTGAATATACCTCTCAAGGCTCGCTCGATGATGCGAAGGATTGTGCTGAACGGATCGGTGCAGAGTATAATTTCGTACCCATCAGCGAGGGGCATGATGCGATAACCACCACACTCGCGCCTTTGTTTGAAGGGTTAGACGCGGATGTTACCGAAGAAAATATTCAGTCCCGTCTGCGCGGTCTCTTGTTGATGGCAATGAGCAATAAGTTCGGTTCGATGCTTTTGACGACAGGCAACAAATCTGAGGTCGCGGTCGGTTATGCAACGATCTATGGCGACATGTCGGGCGGTTATAACCCAATTAAAGACATGTACAAAGTGCGCGTTTTCGAAGTTTGCCGCTGGCGCAATGAAAACCACTTTGAGTGGATGATGGGCCCCAAGGGCGAGGTTATCCCGCCCTCGATCATCGACAAACCCCCGTCTGCAGAACTGCGTCCCGATCAAAAAGACAGTGATAGCTTACCGGATTATCCCGTACTTGATGGTATTTTGGAAATGCTGGTGGATGATGATGCGTCCGTCGCGCAATGCGTCGCCGCTGGATATGATCGCGCGGTGGTCAAAAAGATTGAACACCTGCTCTATATTTCCGAATATAAACGCTTCCAATCCGCCCCTGGCACGCGCCTGTCACGACGTGCATTCTGGTTGGATCGCCGCTATCCGATTGTTAATCGGTGGCGGGATAATTCTTAACGACACCTGATAGGAACGAAATATGTCAGCTTACGACCCTGAAAAGGAAGGCGCGAAAATGTCTTTCTCGAAAGACATGAGCTACATCGATTACCTATCGCTTGATCCCATTCTCGGATCGCAGAAGATGCGATCGAATGCACATGATGAGATGTTGTTTATTATCCAACATCAAACTTCAGAGCTTTGGATGCGGCTAACCTTACACGAACTTTCGACAGCGCGGGACAAGCTAATGCAGGGCGATTACCCGCCTGTTTTCAAAATGCTCACCCGCGTTGCGCGGATATTCGAGCAACTCAACAATGCGTGGGATGTGCTGCGCACGATGACGCCGAGTGAATACACAGAATTTCGTGAAGACCTTGGCGCGTCGTCTGGGTTTCAATCGCATCAGTACCGCTTGATCGAGTTTATTCTTGGGAATCGCAACCGAGCGATGATGAAAGTCCACGAGCACCGAGGTGAACTGCATCATATGTTGGGGCAAGAGTTGACGAAAAAATCGCTCTACCATGTAGCGCTTGATTGTTTAGGCCAAGAGCTTGGAGCAACGTTCCCAAAAGACGTCTATCGGTTAGATCAACCCCACCAAGCAAATGCACAAGTCATGGATGCTTGGACCCAAGTTTACCGTGACCCGAGTGCATATTGGACGCTCTACGAATTAGCAGAGAAGCTTGTCGATCTTGAAGACTACTTCCGCCGATGGCGATTTAATCACGTCACAACAGTAGAACGGATAATCGGTTTTAAACGCGGAACAGGCGGGACATCGGGCGTAAAATATCTGCGCAAAATGCTTGAGGTAGAATTGTTCCCTGAACTTTGGAACATGCGTGGGCAACTATAGTTACCCACGCGCGTCATTGCGTTTGACCGTTTAGCTCGCGGATTTCGCCAAAACCGCATCAATGTCCGCGGCAGAATGGCGGTTTGGCAATTGCTCGTTGTCTGCACCCCACGCCACATTCACAATACGCCCACGGATCACCGCGGGACGCTCTGCAATTTGCTTGGTCCATCGTTGCACGTGGGTGTAGCTCTCCACATCCAAGAACTCGCCCGCCTCATAGGCCTTGCCTTGCGCCAAGCGACCATACCACGGCCAGATCGCCATATCGGCGATGGAATATTCACCACCTGCGAAATATTCATTGTCTGCCAAGTGGCGATCCAGAACATCCATCTGGCGTTTCACTTCCATCGCGAAACGGTTGATTGGGTATTCCATTTTGTAGGGCGCATAGTGGTAGAAGTGGCCAAAGCCGCCCCCAAGATAGGGCGCGCTGCCCATTTGCCAGAACAGCCAGTTAAAGCATTCCGCGCGCGCGTGTTCGGGGATGAAAGCGCCAAACTTCTCGGCGAGATACATCATGATCGACGCGCTCTCGAAAAGGCGCACGGGCGTGTCACCGGAATAATCCATCAGAGCCGGAATTTTAGAATTTGGGTTCATATCTACAAAGCCAGATCCGAATTGATCGCCATCGCCGATCTTGATCATCCACGCATCATATTCAGCGCCTGCGTGCCCTGCGGCGAGTAATTCTTCAAGCAAAACAGTAACTTTCACACCGTTGGGTGTGCCCATGGAATGCAGCTGCAGCGGATGCTCCCCGTGCGGCAAGTCTTTGTCGTGTGTCGCACCCGCGATAGGGCGGTTGATTGAGGCGAATGTGCCACCGCTTTCCTGCTCCCACGACCAAACCTTCGGGGGCGTAAATTCGTCTTGTGTGCTCATGGATTAGCTTTCTGTGTTGGTGAAGAGGTCTTTATAGTCTTCACGTAGGGCATTCTTTTGCACTTTCCCCATCGTGTTGCGGGGGAGTGAGTCACGGATAATGATCTTGCGGGGATGTTTAAAGCGGGCGAGCTCAGCCGCGCACGCGATTGTGATCTGATCAATGTCAGGACCAGCGTCGTCAGGCACGACCATAGCGACAGGGCTTTCGCCGAAATCAGGGTGTGGCACGCCAATCACGGCGCTTTCTTTTACACCGGGCTGGTCATCGATTACCATCTCGATTTCCTTGGGATAGATGTTATAGCCGCCGGAAATGATTAAATCCTTCCCGCGCCCCACAATCTGAACATAGCCGTCGGCATCGATTTGTCCCAAATCGCCTGTGATGAAGAACCCATCCTCGCGCAATTCCTCGCGTGTTTTTTCAGGCATTTTCCAGTAGCCCTTGAAAACGTTTGGTCCACGCACCTCGATCACTCCAATTTCACCTTGAGGTAGGGTCGCGCCGCTTTCGGGATCGCAGATTTTTACCTCAACACCGGGCAGGGGAAAGCCGACTGTCCCCGCCTTGCGGACGCCCTGATAGGGGTTGGAGCTGTTCATGTTGGTCTCAGTCATACCATAGCGTTCGAGAATGCGTTGACCTGTAAGCGATTCAAATTGTGCGTGTGTTTCGGACAACATTGGCGCAGATCCAGAAATAAACAGCCGCATATGTGCGGCCGCCTCGCGGGTGAAGCTGTCATGATCTAGTAGGCGTGTGTAGAATGTCGGGACGCCCATCATGCTGGTCGCGTGGGGCATATGTTTGAGGATCGTATCGGGGTTGAAACTGGGCATGAAGACCATCGCGCCGCCGCACAAAAGCATTACATTGCTCGCCACGAACAGCCCGTGCGTGTGAAAAATCGGCAGTGCGTGCAATAGGACGTCATCGCGCGTAAACGCCCAATAGTCTTTGAGGACCTCGGCGTTCGACAGCAGGTTGTCCTGAGTCAGCATCGCCCCCTTGGAGCGTCCCGTTGTACCGGATGTGTAGAGAAAAGCCGCCAGATTATCACCGCTGCGCGCGGTGATGCTCGTCGTCTCAGGCTGTGAGGTCGCAGCCTCGATAAGCGACCCGCCTCCCGAGCCATCAAGGGTCAAGGCCTGTGCCCCTGTTCGTTCTGCGATTGGTGCGATGCTACCCTCTTTGGACGGGTCGCAAATAACTAACTTCGCGCCCGAGTTTTCGATGAAATAATCCAGTTCGCCCGCGGTGTAGCCCGTGTTTAAAGGGAGGAATATTATCCCCTTTTGCACGCAGGCAGCATAAACGGCCAAAGCCTCTGGGGATTTGTGAACCTGCAACGCAAGGCGATCACCAGCCGATAAACCCAATTCCACCAAGGCACCGCCGATTTGCGCCGCTTTGCGCAAAAACGCGTTGTGGGTCAGAGTGATGCCGTCTTCGAGGTGCAAAAACGGAGTGTTTTTGCCTAGATGAGGGGCGAAAAGCGCATCGAAAAGTGGATTGGTCATAAAGCCTCTTTGGCAGCCTTGCGGATTAGATCGTGCTCAAACTGCCCTTTCACACCAATGCATACAATCCCCAAAGGCGCATTCGGCGGGCTATCTGTGATGTCCCAGCGGTTTCCTACTATGTGCAAGGCTTTGCGCGGGCCATCAGGGATGGGATCAAAGAACCCTTTCGCGCGTGTGATGTGCAACTTTGGATCGGTTAACGCCTTCGCAAGGGGCTAGCCATCAAGCGGATTGGCAAAGAGCAAGGCGATACTGTCGAAAAGCCCATCTGCATGGCCTATTTGTTGGCTTTGGATCGGCGTTGCGCCAAGGCCCAGCGCGATACCAAGCGGTACTTTGCTATGCTCTGATACGATAGTCTTGGTGCGCGGCGCAGTGTTGGACAGCCAGCTTTCGAGGGCGGACAAAGTTGGGACATCCACCAAATCTGCTTTGTTGATCACAGCCAAATCCGCATTGGCCACTTGCCGCAAGATCGTGTCACCAATGTAGTCGTCTAATGCCGCTGTGCGGATCGTTTCCGCATCAACCAACACGACGGTTCCATCCGACGCATACCCTTCAAGTAAAGTCACAGATGCAGCACTTGCTGAGGGGATCGCCACGCCGGAGCATTCGATCACCACCTGATCAGGGCGTACGGACAGTTTGCCAAGCTCGATCAGTGCCGAAAGAACAGCACACGCAGCCCCCTGCGATGGAAATCAAATCATCACCCTTCGCTTCGATCAGATCTTCATCAATCGGGAGCGCGCCAAATTCATTGACCATGACCGCCAGTTTGCGACCCTGTGCGGTGCGCAACAGGTGGTTCACTAGGGTGGTTTTACCCGCAACCAGATAGCCGCCGATGATTGTGACGGGAAGCGGTTCAGACATCTGCTGTGGCAAAGACGCGTCCGCCTTGCACTGTGCCTCAAATTTCGATGTCTTTGAGTTGCTTTGGATTTGCTACGCGTGGATCGCTTTCAAGAACTGCGAAATCTGCGCGTTTGCCCACTTCGATAGAGCCGACAAGCCCGTCCAGATGAAGACTATGTGCGGCCCCCATGGTGATCGCCCACAGCGCCTTATAAACGGTGATTTTTCATGCTTTCCCTGTACACGGTCAGAGCGCGTGAGACGGTTCACCGCACACCACGCTGTGAAGAATGGGCTGAGCGGCGTGATCGGCGCGTCCAAATGCATGGCCAGCGGAATGCCGGAATCCAACGCGGTACGCGCGGCGTTCATGCGAAGTGCGCGATCGGGGCTAACGGTAAGAGTGTAGTGCTCATCCCCCCAATAAAATTGGTGGTTGGCGAAAAGATTGACGCTCATCCCGAGGGCGGCCATGCGGGTAAATTGCGCGCGATCCGCCAATTAGCAATGTTGCAAAACGAAGCGGTGATCGTTTGAGGGGTGCTCCCTCAGTGCGAGTTCCAGCTTTTCAATAGCGAGCTGCGTCGCTTGATCGCCGTTGGTATGCGTGTGGATTTGCAGACCTTCCTCAAGCGCCAATTCGTAGAGCTCAAGCATCTGTTCGGGTGTTACATACCAAAGTCCGTTGGGTGTTCCATTGTGATACCCGGGCCAGCGCAGGCGTGCATAATAACCTTGGATAGATCCATCTGCGACTACCTTGATACGACCCAATGACAGAGGGTCGGTCGAGAGTTTTTTCAAACGTGCGACTTCGGGAACTAGTTCTTTCGGCGACAAGCCAAGGAAAAATCGCAAGGGCACCACACAGGCGGGAACGTTTGGCTCACCCGTCACACGCAGCATCATATCGACAGAGTTGGGATCCAGTTTCGTGGCGAGGTCTGTGACGGTGGTAACGCCCGTGCGCACGCAGAGCCGCGCAAAATCGCGCAAGCCGCGTTCGTCTACATCCGCGATAGATCCCCTCATCCCAACATGTACACTGACAGGGGCCATCGCATCAGGGCCTTTTAGCTCACCCGTTGGCAAACCATCAGCGCCGAGGAGGATACCAGGATGATTGACGCCTTTCTTTAAAAGACTTGCAAGCTCTAGCGCTTTGGAATTCGCGTATAGAATATGCACCGAGGCGTTCAACACACCAATACGTCGGGTCGCGCTAACGGTATCAAGCTGCGCGCGCGTAACGGGTTTGTTTTCCAGATAGATCGGATCAAGCTGCCAGCCCGTTAGTGGCGAATCTGGATCGTCCATTTTGGCATCAGCTGCCTTCAAGGCCTCTAGAACCGCATCAATGCTTGTGTTGCCACGATGGGTCGTGCCGCTTGGGTCCATTCGATCGAAATATCCGCAATACACATAGCGCCATAGCGTGCCCTCCATCGTGTGTGCGTGGCCCTCGACCAGACCGGGGAACAGCACCTTATCAGCGACTGTTCGTCCAAATCATAGGGCCCCAAGTGGCGACCTCCTCCAATGACCCCACGGCCAAAATTCTGCCGTCGCGCACAGCGACGTGCGAGGCGTCTGGCTTTTGCGGGTTCATCGTGATGATGTTTTTGGCAGATTAAACGGTGGTTTTCATGAGCAATCCTCGGGCCGTGCAATTGGGTTAGAGCAGCGTGAGCACGATTGGTTTATGTGCAAACAGATTCTGGCGAATTTGCTCTTTGTTATAGTGATCTCTCTTGTGAAAACCGTGAATGGGTTGGGGTTATGAAACGCTACCGAGTTTTTTTTAAGGGCTTTGAATGTTGGGGGTATAGGCAAACTACCGATGGAAGAACTTCGACGTATCTGCGCAGATTGTGGGTTCGAAAACGTCACAACCTACATTGCCCGCGGCAACATTGCGTTGAGCCGTGCGCTAGATCTGAGAGCTATTGCTCGCAAATTGTCCGCTGCTTTGGAGATTTATGTGGGTAAGCCAGTTGGCGTGTTTGTTCGAAGTCACACTGAGTTAAGTGAAATCGCTTTGGCTACCCCGTTCGTGGAGATCGCTGGCAATAAGGTTACTGCTGTTTTTGTTGACGACGACCCACAAGCATCGATTGACGTCGGCATAAAAGGGCAAACAGATGAAGCTATATTTCCGGGCGCAGGCGTGATCTATGTTCATTACCCGAACGGAATGAGCACTTCAAAACTCAAGCTGATTGGCGCAGCTCAAGGCACCGCGCGCAATATGAACTCCACCTCAAAAATGGTTGCACTTACCGCTTTTGCTTTTCGCTGATCCACAAATTTATAACGCCTTCAACTACAGCGGTGCCATCTCGCCGACGTGCAATGACTTTGATCGGCAAATTACCGGGCACCCAATCGGTGGGGTTGCTGAGGGCTTCGCAGATCAAATCCGTGTCGGCCTTCGCAGGATAGGTCAGCTCCATCCCCTTGGGGATCCAGCGCAAATGGCGTGGGATCGTAGCTTCCGCCAGAAAACCCATCGCCATTTCCAGGCCGTTTGCCACAGCAATTACATGCACGGTGTTGATATGATTTTGAATGGAATAGCGCTTTTTCAAAGCTATCTCGCAATGCCCTGCTTCCAGTTTTTGCACCAAAGGTCGGATCGTGCGGAAATAGGGAGCTTTGCGCGCGGCATAGATGGAGAAAATCTGGCGACCAAAGGGAAGACGCAACAGTTTGTCATAGCTGCGAAGAATGTAGGGTTTGCTCATTTAGGGTTCTCCGAGGTAGACTTGTTTACTTGATAGGGCATGTGCATCAGCCCTGCACCCGTGACGCCACGAAAGGATCGCGAAATGGCGCAGAACAAAACCAAGCAATAGTGGTCGATCCCATTGATTTCATCGACACGGTCGAGCACCCAACCAGCAAAGCAGGTGCCCATGTTTTGCTCGACCTTTTCAAGCATGCTACGAGGTTTGAGTCGAAAATGTGAGGGCCGAGCATCATCGGTTTTGGCCGCTATCACTACAAATATGAAAAGGGTCGCGAAGACGATTTTCTCGCAACAAGATTTTCCCAGCGAAAGTCCAATCTGTCGATCTACATCATACCCGGCTATCAGGCCTACGGCGCGACCATGAAGCGGCTTGGTAAGCACAAACTTGGTAAGTCTTGTCTTTATGTGAACAAGCTTGCGGATATCGATTTGAACGTTCTTGAAGAATTGATCACTGCAGGTTTGAAAGACCTTAATAAGATTTGGACAATGCATCCAGAATAGGCAAATCTGGACATCGGGGTCTGCCTATGACAAAGCGGCCCCAACAGGAGTTCAGCACATGACCACCACTCGTTTCGCGCCTTCGCCTACAGGCTACATCCACGTCGGCAACCTGCGCACAGCCTTGTTCAACTTCATGATCGCAGCCAAATCCGCCGGCACGTTTATTTTGCGTATTGATGACACGGATCCTGTGCGCTCTGAAGAGAAATATGTGGACGCGATCAAGCAAGACCTCGAATGGTTGGGCCTGACGTGGGACAAGGTTGAGCGTCAGTCGGATCGTTTGGATCGCTATGCAGAAACCGCTGACAAGCTGCGTGAAATGGGCCGTTTTTACGAAGCTTTCGAGACCCCCACAGAGCTGGACCTTAAGCGTAAAAAGCAGCTCAATATGGGAAAACCACCGGTCTATGATCGCTCCGCTTTGGGGTTGTCTGATGCGGAAAAAGACGCACTGCGGGCAGAGCGCGGAAGCGGTGTGTGGCGCTACAAGCTTGATCAGGAACGGATTGGGTGGACCGATGGTATCCTTGGTTATACTTCCATCGACGCGGCGTCGGTGTCTGATCCCGTGCTTATTCGCGGTGACGGTCAGGTGCTTTACACGCTCGCCTCCATCGTCGATGACACGGATATGGGCGTCACGAATGTTGTGCGCGGTTCCGATCATGTGACCAACACGGCGACGCAAATCCAGATGATTAAGGCGATTGGTAGCACGGTTCCCGACTTCGCACATCACTCGCTTTTGACGGGTCCACAGGGCGAGAGCCTGTCCAAACGGCTGGGCACATTGGCCCTGCGCGATCTGCGCGAAGCGGGCGTTCAGCCCATGGCGCTCTTGTCGTTACTGGCACGCCTTGGATCGTCACAGCCTGTTGATTTGCGTACGTCTTTGGACGAGCTGATCGAAGGGTTTGACATTTCGCAATTCGGCTCTGTGCCAACGAAATTTGATGTAGATGATCTCTACCCGTTGACGGCGCGTTATAACCACACGCTGCCACTAGCGGCGGTTGCTGATCGTATCGCAGCGCTCGGTGTGCCTGCGGATCAAGCGGGGCAGTTCTGGGATGTTGCACGCGAGAACGTCACGGTGCTTAGCGATCTGTCCGAATGGTCGGACTTGGCACAAAACGGTGCTGATCCGATTATCGAGGCAGGCGACGAAGACTTCATAGCTAAGGCCATGACAATGCTGCCCGACGGTCCCTACACGGAGGCGACGTGGGGTGAATGGACCTCCGCCGTTAAAGAGGCGACGGGGCGTAAGGGAAAAAGCCTGTTCATGCCGCTTCGCAAAGCGGTCACAGGGCGCGAACGCGGACCGGATATGGCGTCGCTAATGCCGCTTTTGCAAGTCATAAAAGCCAAAAGATAAACACATATCAGAGCAAGCTAAATTTTTCACAGGCTCGCTCTTCAAACATGTATAGGTCATGTCTCTTACCGCATCGGTGGGCCTTATGGCGATCTTTCTTGTCGACTTTGTGGATATGATTTTTATCTCCATGCTAGGCAAGGCTGAATTGGCAGCGGCGGTTGGATACGCGGGTGTAATCTTGTTTTTTGCCAGGTCTTTTGGGATTGGCCAAGCGGTTGGCGGCATTGTGTTCGGCTTGTTGTCGGCGTGGCTCGCATGGCGTGTGATGAGCAAGGTTGAGAGCGGGGCAGTCGAAGTCAACAAAGCCGCCCCTTTCGCGCGTGAAGCTCGTCAAATGCAGCATGGGTCTTGGAAGCGCTAAGCGCGTGTGATCGTGCAGTCTAACGCTGACAACGCGTCATCTACGAACTCGGTTTCAAACGTATTTAACGTTTGATGCCGCGGATAACGCGGCGCGCTGCGGTCATTCAGGATCGGTGCTTCCCAGCCGTGGGTTGTCGCAAAGAAAAGCGCGGCACCGGCTTCGCCAAATTCGTTCAGATAGCCCTGCACGACAACGTCGAGATAGCTGAGCAATATAGGATGCGTTTGACTGGCAGCACTATGTTTGCCTTCTGGAATCTCATAGATCACGGTGTTTGATAGCCCGTCCAACGCGACGCGGTCATAAGCGAATTCACGTGCATCCAAGGCGGGCCAATCCGCTTCGGGCACGTCTGCGCTTAATCCATCAATTTCTGAAAGGGGGCTGCGAATGGCGGTGAGAAACGCTACCTCGCGCAACCGTGTGTGCCGCCACGCACGTGCCCAGCCTTTGATCCGTTCTTGTCGAATATTCGGATAATCTTGTGTCGCGCGATTGACCAGACTGCCGTAGCCAAAGAAGCGGGGCGCGGTCATTCTTGAGCTCGCAAAATCTGTGCAGGGCGTACGGTCAAAGGCCGCCACGCAAATGCGAGACCTGAGAGAAGCGACGCCAGAATGCCGCCCAAAATGATTGCCAAAGCGTTGCTCCAAATAATCTCATAGCTGGTTTCCATGATGAACGTGCTTACGGCCCATCCACCTAAAATGCCAGCACCGAGCGCGACAAGGCCAGCGCAGCCCCCCAAGATCGCCGCGCGCAGGGCAAAACTGCTGAGGATTTTATGCCGCGATGCGCCTAAAGTGCGCAGAACTGCGGCCTCGAATGTGCGCGCTTGTTCGCCTGCCGCAGAGGCTCCGATCAGTACAAGAAAACCCGTGAGAAGCGTCGCCGCTGCCCCGTAGCTGACCGCTGTCGCAAGCCCGGCAAGCACACTGGACACCCGCTCAATTGCATCCCCGACGCGGATCGCGGTGATGTTGGGAAACTCCGTGCTAAGGTCGCGCAAGATCTGTGCTTCGCTTTCAGGCGAGGCGTAAACGGTTGAGATAAAGCTGTGCGGCGCACCCGAAAGTGCAGCGGGATTCATCGACATGATAAAGCCTATGCCAGCGGTAGAAAAATCAACCTCGCGAAAGCTTGAAATGGTTGCTTCGATATCGCGTCCTAGGATGTTGATTGTCAGCGTATCGCCCAGCTTTAATCCCATCTCTTCGGCTTCCTCAGCAGCGAAACTGACCAAAGGTAACCCCGTGTAATCGTTTTCCCACCACTCCCCATCCAAAAGGCGTGTGTTGTCAGGGAGTTCGGTCGAGTAGGTAACCCCTCGATCACCCTCTAGCACCCAATGATCTCCCGCAGTCTCGTGCGCGGGCGTGCCGTTAATCTGTGTGATAATCCCGCGCAGCATTGGGGCGCTGTCGATCCGACTGACTGATGGATTGCGGTGTAGCCGCTCAAGGTATCCGGGCATTTGATCCTTTTGGATATCCACAAAGAAATAGGACGGGGCAACACTTGGTAAATCGCGCGAGATTGCACCCCTTAGGTTACCGTCAATCTGCCCAACAGCTGCCAATACTGATAAGCCGAGGCCTAGGGACAATACTACTGATACTGCTTCTTCGCGTGGTCCTGATATTGCGCTTAGGGCCCACCGCAAACTTGGCCGACCCCTTGCAAATCGTGTGGCGCGCTTTGCGATGTTCCGGATCAACAGGGCCGCGAGCATGAGGACGACAAGCGCGCCAAAGATCCCGCCTGCGGTCCAAAGCGTCAGGAATGTTGTGCCCGAAAACCAACTCGCTAAAGCGAGAAGAACCGCAACAAGACTGAGTGTTGCAATGATATAGCGAAGCGCAGGTAAGCGCGCGCCCCCTTGGCCGGCATCGCGAAACAAGGTGGCTGCGCGGATGTTTTCCGCGCGTGATAAGGGCCAAGTCGTAAAGATGAGCGCGGTTAGAACGCCATATGCAGCCGCTTCAAGCAAGGGTTTAGGATATAGCGCGAAGGCTGCGGGAATGGGCAGGCGTTCTGTGATCAGGGGCGCAAGCGCGAGCGGCGCGAATGCCCCGAAGAGCAAGCCAATCGCGATACCAAGCAAGCTAAGCGCGCCGATCTGGATGAAGTAGGTTTGAAAAATCACTGCGCGTTCTGCACCAAGCGCGCGCAGCGTTGCGATGACAGATGTTTTGCCTTTGAGATAACTGTTGACGGCGGAGGACACCCCAACGCCACCCACCGCAAGCCCGGACAGGCTGACAAGCACTAGAAACGCCCCTAAACGATCCACAAATTGCGCCACACCCGGCGCGCCGTTGCGCGCATCTCGCCATCGCAGACCGCTTTGTGAAAACTCTGCTTCCGCCTTTGCACTCAGGCCATCTAGGTCTGCCCCGTCGCGCAGTTTCAAGCGATATTTGCTAGAAAACAGCGTGCCTGCGTCTAGCAATCCTGACATCGCCAATGCCTCACGTCGCACAATGATGCGTGGGCCAAGGGCAAAGCCACCACCAGCACTATCGGGTTCTTCGGTGAGGACCGCGGTTAGCCGAAATTCCTGCGTGCCCAGTTTAAATATGTCGCCGATTTCTAACCCCAAGCGGTCAACCAAGACGCGCTCAATGACCGCGCCGGGGAGGACGCTTTGTTCAGCTAGTGCGTTCGCGATTGGCATGGGCGGGTGTAGGCCGACCTCGCCCATCAAGGGGTAGCTGTCATCGACGGCCTTCACTTGGGTTAGACCGCGTTCGTCTCCAACCACCGCCATTGAGCGGAAGTCGGCGATTTCTGACACGCGTTCTGCGTTATCATCCATCCATGCGCGCTCTTCCTCCGTTGCAAAACGATAGGTCAGTTCCAGTTCCGCATCGCCGCCCAAAAGTGCTGCCCCTTCGCGGACAAGTCCTGCTTCGATTGAGGCGCGCACAGTGCCCACTGCGGCAATAGCTGCGACTCCAAGGGCGAGGCACGCAATGAAAATGCGAAAGCCCTTCAATCCACCTCGTAGTTCTCGGCGTGCGAATGTATAAGCGAGCGCGAGGTTCATGCGGTTCCCTCCTCAATGCGGCCATCGCGCAATCTCACAACTGTGTCGCAACGCGCCGCGAGCGCGTTGGAGTGGGTCACCAAAACAAGCGTCGCGCCGTCGCGCGCTTGCAATTCAAACAGCAAATCCATGATCGAGGTGCCATTGCTTTCATCCAGGTTTCCAGTCGGCTCGTCCGCCAGCAAAATCTGTGGTCGCACAACCATCGCACGGGCCAGAGCGACACGTTGTTGTTCGCCCCCTGATATCTGACACGGGTAGTGGGAGATGCGGTGGCTTAAGCCCACTGTCGCCAGCTCTGCCTCGGCCTTGGCAAATGCGTCCTTGTCGCCCGTAAGTTCCAGCGGAGTTGCGACGTTTTCCAAAGCGGTCATCGTGGGGATCAAATGGAAGGATTGAAACACGACACCCATGGAGGCGCGTCTAAAGCGGGCTAAGCCATCCTCATTCATCGCCGTTAAATCTTGCCCCAATGCGTGGATGCTGCCTGCGCTTGAGCGCTCCAATCCCCCCATGAGCATAAGCAGTGATGACTTGCCTGAACCCGAAGGACCAACCAACGCCAATGACTGCCCTTTTTGCGCATCAAGCGTGATGCCATGTAAAATATCAACCCGACCGGCATTGCCATCAAGCGAAAGAGTTGCATCTTTTAGAGAGATAACAGCGGTCATTTTGTTGGCCTGATATGAGGAGTGGTCCTTTGGGATATGGGTTTTTCACAGCGCTCAACAAGACGATCGGGCCAATTTCGCTGATATTTGTCCTGTTGTTTGGGCAAGTCACACCCGTATCTGCGCAGCCCACCACGATTGTTGCTTTTGGTGATAGCCTAACCCAAGGGTATGGTCTGCGCGCGCCCGACGGGTTTGTGCCGCAGCTTGGAAATTGGCTGGAAGACAACAGTCGTCAAAGAGGCGAGGTACGTTTGATCAATGCGGGCGTGTCCGGTGATACGACGGCTGGCGGTGCCGCGCGGATTGAATGGACGCTGACTGATGATGTTGATGGCATGATCCTTGCGCTCGGGGGGAATGACCTGCTGCGCGGAATTGATCCTGCAAGCAGTCGCGCAAACCTTGAGAGTATTTTGCAAGTGGCGGCACTGCGTGACCTGCCTGTGCTGTTGATAGGGCTCGTTGCGACCAACAACAATGGCCCTGACTATAAGGCGGCGTTTGATCAAATGTATCCAGATCTCGCTGCGACATATGACACACTTTATTTGCAGGATTTCTTTATAGGCCTCTTGCAAGCTGATGGCACGGTTGATCGCCCAGCGGTGCGAGCGCGTATGCAATTGGACGGTATTCATCCCAACAAAGAAGGCGTGCGCGATATTGTGGCGGCCCTCGGCCCCAGCGTTCTTGATCTGATTGATCAGGCGCGCTCAAGGGGTCAGTAGCTTGATGAAAAGCTGATCTAGATAGGCGCTTGCCCCGTCTTGGCGTCGCTCATCCTCGGGCAATAAAACTTCGGTTTGTGCCGCGAAATCAGCGTAGTGCTGGGTGGTGGCCCAGATTGAGAAAAGCAGATGACCGGGATCGCAACGCGCGATTTTTCCTGCGTCCATCCAATTGGAAATAACGCGGGATTGTTCGTCAAAGAGCGGCTTGAGATCCGCCGAAAGATGCGGCCTCATGCGCGGTGCGCCTTGCAAGATCTCATTTGCAAATAAACGGCTTTCGCGCGGCAATTCCAGCGCCATATCAAGCTTGCGGTGCACATACCCAAGTAACTCTTTGATCGGATCGCCGCTCGGGTTCATCTCCTTCAAAGGATCGAGCCAAGTCTTCATGAGTTGGTTTAGCAACGTGACGTGAATGTCTTCCTTACCGCCAAAATAATACAGAATGTTTGGCTTGCTTAGCCCCGCTTGCTTGGCAATCTGATCCAGTGTCGCACCGCGATAGCCATGGCGCGAAAACACCTCAAGTGCGGCGTCTAGAATAAGGATGCGATTGCGCTGTTGAATGCGGCTCGGGGCTTTGGTGCTCGAAGTTGCGGTGTGGGTCACAGGTGTCAAAATCCTACCGGTCCAATGCCCAGAAAAAAGGCGTTCCTAAAGTGTGATCCAATTGCGCAGAGCAAAGGGACAAGTCAATCCTTGACTCATTCCGTTCTCATTGCAATCGTGTCTTTACCAAATGGTAAAAAAGTGACCGATCGACCAGATCGGCAAACTCTATAGGGGATATGTCATGGCCGCACCGGGTGAGAATCTGAAAATCGATGCGGATCGTTTGTGGGATAGCTTGACGGAGATGGCCAAGATCGGTCCTGGTGTGGCCGGCGGCAACAATCGCCAAACGCTAACTGATGAAGATGCTGAAGGGCGCGCCTTGTTTCAAAGTTGGTGCGAAGATGTGGGTTGCACTATGGGCCTTGATAGCATGGGCAATATGTTTGCTGAACTCGCCGGTGCGGACCCAGAGGCTTTGCCGGTTTACGTAGGTTCGCACCTTGATACGCAGCCAACGGGTGGCAAGTACGATGGCGTTTTGGGCGTGCTTGGTGGCTTGGAAATTCTGCGCACAATGAAGGATCTTGGGATCAAGACCAAACATCCGATTGTTGTGACCAACTGGACCAATGAAGAGGGTACGCGCTACGCCCCTGCGATGCTCGCCTCTGGAGTATTCGCCGGTGTGCATACGGAAGACTGGGCGAATGAGCGGTTGGATGCGGATGGGCTGAGTTTTGGCTCAGAGCTGGAGCGCATCGGTTGGAAAGGTGACGAACCCGTGGGTGCGCGCAAAGACAAAATGCATGCGTTTTTCGAGTTGCATATCGAACAAGGCCCTATCCTAGAGGCGGAGGGCAAGGATATTGGCGTCGTCACGCATGGCCAAGGGCTAAGTTGGACGCAGGTGACCGTAACGGGCAAAGACTCTCACACAGGATCCACGCCAATGCCGATGCGCAAGAATGCAGGACTTGGCATGGCGCGCATTTTGGAAAAAGTGGATCAGATCGCTTGGTCGCATAAACCCCATGCGGTTGGTGCAGCTGGGCATATTGATGTGTATCCCAATTCGCGCAATGTGATCCCCGGTAAGGTGGTGTTCACCGTTGATTTCCGTTCCCCCGACTTAGCAGTGATAGAAGACATGGAAGCGCGCTTGCGCGTCGATGCGCACGCAATTTGTGATGAGATGGACTTAAGCGTTGAATTCGAAAAGGTTGGTGGCTTTGATCCTGTGACCTTTGATGAGAATTGCGTTTCAGCAGTGCGCTCTGCGGCCGAACGGCTTGGCTATTCGCACATGAACCTGATTTCAGGGGCAGGACATGATGCGTGCTGGATCAACAAATGTGCTCCGACTGCGATGGTGATGTGTCCCTGCGTTGATGGGCTTTCGCACAATGAAGCCGAATTGATTTCCAAAGATTGGGCGAGTGCGGGAACAGATGTGTTGATGCATGCAGTTTTGGAAACAGCGCAGATTGTAGAGTGAGAAGGGGGTCAGTCCCCATCGCACAAGCGCGATTCTCACGAAGTTTAGTGGCAAGATGAAGACGATAAGGAAGGCGATTTGAGATGAACACGAAAGTTATCAAAGGTGGCATGGTCTGTACGGCGGATCGCACGTGGAAAGCGGATGTGTTGATCGAAGGTGAGGTCATCAAGCAGATTGGTGAGGACCTGAAGGGAGATGAATATATAGATGCGGAGGGGGCTTATGTAATCCCAGGTGGCATTGATCCACATACGCATCTTGAGATGCCTTTCATGGGAACCACTGCCGCTGAGACATTTGAAACAGGGACTTGGGCCGCTGCGACGGGCGGCACGACGATGATCGTTGATTTTTGCTTACCGGGTGAAGATGGAGATCTGAAAAACGCGATCAATGAATGGCACCGTAAGTCCGCACCGCAGATTTGCTCGGATGTTGGCTATCACATGGCAATCACCGGTTGGGACGAGGGTGTGTTCAACGGCATGAAAGATGCAGTTGATATGGGTGTGAACAGCTTCAAGCATTTCATGGCTTATAAAGGGGCATTGATGATTGAGGACGATGAGATGTTTGCGTCCTTCAAGCGCTGTCGCGAGTTAGGCGCTTTGCCGATGGTACATGCGGAAAATGGCGATCTGGTTGCCGAGATGCAGCAGAAATACTTTGACGAGGGCATAACAGGGCCAGAGGGGCACGCCTATTCGCGCCCCCCTGAGTTTGAAGGCGAAGCTGCGAACCGTGCGATTACGATTGCTGATTGTGCTGGTACGCCACTCTACATCGTACACGTTTCCTGTGAGCAAGCCCATGAAGCGATCCGCCGTGCGCGTCAAAAAGGGATGCGCGTTTATGGCGAGCCATTGATACAATTTCTGACATTGGACGAAAGCGTCTACTTCTCTGAGGATTGGGACCATGCCGCGCGGCGTGTTATGTCGCCGCCGTTCCGCAATAAGGAGCATCAAGATAGCCTTTGGGCGGGTCTTCAGTCCGGATCGTTGCAAGTGGTCGCGACGGATCATGCAGCCTTTACCACTGAACAGAAACGCGCTGGCCGCGATGATTTTCGCATTATCCCTAATGGCTCAAATGGTTTGGAGGAACGCTTGGCGGTGCTTTGGACCGAAGGCGTTGAGACAGGCCGCCTGACACCGAACGAGTTTGTGGCTGCCACCTCGACCAATGTGGCGAAGATCCTCAATATCTATCCTAAAAAGGGCGCGATAGTTGAGGGCGCGGATGCGGACATCGTTGTGTGGGATCCGAAAATTTCCAAGACGATTAGCCCTGCAAATCACCATTCCATTCTCGATTACAACGTCTTTGAAGGGTTCGAGGTGAAGGCCCAAGCGCGCTATACGCTGAACCGAGGTGAGGTCATTTGGGCTTGGGGACAAAATTCGCAGCCAAATCCGGGACGTGGTCGTTTCATTCCGCGCCCTGCTTTCGCGGCACCCAATGTTGCGCTGAGCAAATGGAAAGAGTTGAATTCCCCCAAGATGATCAAACGCGATCCTATGAATATTCCGGCGGGAATTTAAAAGCAAGGTCAAGCACTTGAGTAACAACAAAATCATCAGCGCTAAAGACCTTAGCCTGACCTTTCAAACCAATGACGGCCCTGTGCATGCGCTCAAGGACGTGTCGCTCGATATTGAGAAAGGTGATTTTGTCAGCTTCATCGGCCCGTCGGGATGTGGCAAAACCACGTTCCTGCGGGTGATGGCGGACTTGGAACAGCCCACCGCTGGCAGCATCACAATGAACGGCGTGCGCCCTGAAGAGGCGCGGCGCGCACGCGCATATGGCTATGTATTTCAAGCAGCAGGGCTGTATCCGTGGCGCACGATTGGCGGGAATATTCGCTTGCCGCTCGAAATTATGGGGTACGATAAAGCCGACCAAGTGGAGCGCGTGAAGCGTGTTCTGGAGCTGGTCGAACTCGATGGATTTGAGAAGAAATTCCCATGGCAGCTTTCTGGTGGCATGCAACAGCGCGCTTCTATTGCGCGCGCACTGGCGTTTGACGCGGATATCCTGTTGATGGACGAACCGTTTGGTGCGCTTGATGAAATTGTGCGCGATCATCTGAACGAGCAACTCTTGCAACTGTGGGATCGAACCGAAAAAACCATCGCTTTCGTGACCCACTCCATCCCTGAAGCCGTCTATCTCAGCACCAAGATTGTCGTCATGTCTCCGAGACCGGGGCGTATCGCGGATGTGATCGAAAGCACGCTTCCCAGGGAACGCCCTCTTGAAATTCGCGACAGCCCTGAGTTTATTGAAATCGCACACCGTGTACGTGAAGGCTTACGCGCAGGACACAGCGATGAGTGATCTTGCGATCAGACACGCGACGCGCGAAGACACACCTACGCTTGGTGCAATTGTCTATGCATGGGAACAACGCACGCAGTGGATGCACAGCGCAAACGATGCTGTGGAAATTGGCCGCTTCATCGAGACGGCTTTTGATGAACGCATAATTCTCGTCGCAGGTGATCCTGTGAGTGGCTATCTCGCCTTTGATCCAAAGCGGCAACGCATCGGCGGGCTTTACGCAAATGCCCCGGGCCACGGGATTGGCAAGGCGTTGATGAACAAGATCAAAGAGGGTCGCGACTACTTATGGCTTAACACCCATGAGCCTAATCTCGCGGCGCAGAAGTTCTACAAACGCGAAGGGTTTGTTGAAGTCTCGAACGAGGGTGCGGAGCCATCTAACAACGTGCCTGAACTGCGCATGGAGTGGCGCAGATGAGGACGCTTTTGCCAGTGCTCACGGTTGTGGCGGCGATCATTGTGCTTTGGTACGGGGCAGCGGTTTGGCTCAACACGCCTTGGGCCTACGATAAAGCGCAGCGCGCAGGGGTAGAGTTGAGCACCAGCGAGTTGATTGCCGATACATGGTCGCAGAAGAAACCCAAGCTTCCTGCACCCCATCAGGTTACGCGTGAGATTTGGAAAACCACTGTAGAGAAGAAAATCACCTCCAAACGCTCCTTGATTTACCATTCTTGGGTCACACTAAGCGCGACACTTCTGGGTTTTGCGCTGGGCACTGTACTTGGGATCGCGCTGGCCGTCGGCATCGTGTTCAACCGCACAATGGATATGAGCGTGATGCCTTGGGTCATCACGTCACAGACTATTCCCATTCTCGCGATTGCGCCGATGATTATCGTTGTTTTGAACGCGGTTGGTATCTCTGGTCTGCTGCCGAAAGCGATCATTTCGATGTATTTGTCTTTCTTTCCAGTGGTCGTTGGCATGGTCAAAGGGCTGCGCGCGCCCGATCATATGCAGCTCGATCAAATGCGTACATGGAACGCTTCTGGTGCGCAAACATTCTGGCGTTTGCGCCTACCGTCTTCGATGCCATATCTCTTTACGTCGCTTAAGATCGCGATGGCCGCAGCGATCGTTGGTGCGATCGTTGGTGAGCTTCCGACAGGCGCTGTTGCAGGTCTTGGCGCGCGTCTGCTGGCGGGCAGTTACTATGGTCAAACCATCCAGATCTGGAGCGCTTTGCTCGTTGCAGCTGCCCTTGCCGCCAGCCTTGTGGCCATCATTGGTCTTATCCAGCGCATCGTGTTGAACCGCATGGGGATGGCGCAATGAGTTGGCTGATCGCAGGTGCGCTCATTTGGGCATTGGGTTGGTACATCAACGTGCGTCTCGCCGCTTTGCCGAAATCGCGCACAACGTCGCTCTTGGTGCCGATCATTTTTGGGGTGACTTTGCTCATCATATGGGAATGCGTTGTGCGAGGTTTGCAGATCCAGCAAGTCTTATTACCCGCACCCTCCGTGATCGCTGCTCGCTTTGCGGCCTCGACCTCAATCCTGTGGCAGGACTGGGTGCAAACCGTATTAAAGGGGATGATGAGCGGTTACATCATTGGCTGTTTGGCCGCGTTCGCGACAGCATTGGCGGTAGATCGCTTCGACTTCCTCAAGCGTGGATTGCTCCCTGTTGGCAACTTTGCCGCAGCTCTTCCGATTATCGGCATGGCGCCAATCCTCGTGATGTGGTTCGGCTTTGACTGGCACTCCAAAGCGGCTGTTGTTGTCGTGATGATTTTCTTCCCAATCCTGGTGAATACGGTGCAAGGTTTGGCCGCGAGTGATGCAATGCAACGCGATCTGATGCGGACCTATGCGGCGAGTTATTGGAAAACCCTGTTTAAACTGCGCATACCGATGGCCTTGCCCTTCATCTTTAATGGCCTCAAGATCGCAACCACGCTGGCGCTGATCGGAGCAATCGTTGCGGAATTCTTTGGCTCGCCTATTCGTGGCATGGGCTTTCGCATTTCCACCAGTGTTGGGCAATTGGCACTCGATCTGGTCTGGGCAGAGATCGTCGTCGCAGCCATCACAGGCTCAGTTCTTTACGGAGCCGTTGCCCTGCTCGAACGCAAATGGACGTTTTGGCACCCGTCACAAAGAAATTAAAAATAATAAACCAACCAGCAAGGAGAGAGAGATGACACAATTTACCAAATGGATCAGCGCCGCTGCACTGGGTGCAATGGCAAGCATGGCGCAAGCCGCTGATGACTTGACGCTGCAGCTCAAGTGGGTCACGCAAGCGCAGTTCGGCGGATATTACGTCGCGCTTGATAAAGGCTTCTACGAAGAGGAAGGCCTCAACGTCACCATTAAGCCAGGCGGCCCAGATATCGCGCCAACGCAAGTTCTTGCAGGCGGTGGTGCGGACGTCACCGTGGAGTGGATGCCA
Source organism: Planktotalea sp. (assembly GCF_018607995.1). Classification (GTDB taxonomy): domain Bacteria; phylum Pseudomonadota; class Alphaproteobacteria; order Rhodobacterales; family Rhodobacteraceae; genus Planktotalea. The sequence continues at coordinate 236,998 of NZ_JABBAL010000023.1, read as the reverse complement.
GCGGCCCTCGCGGCGCGTGAAAAGGGCCTGCCGATGGTCAACATCGCACAGCCGTTTAAGTCCTCTGGCATGATGCTGACGTGCCGCAAAGATGCGGGCATCACCAGTACGGATGATTTCGCAGGCAAAACGCTTGGCGTTTGGTTCTTCGGGAACGAATTTCCTTTCCTCAGCTGGATGAGCAAACTTGGCCTCGGCACCGAGGGCGGAGATGCTGGCGTGACTGTGCTCAAGCAGGGTTTCAATGTGGATCCGTTGCTACAAAAGCAAGCTGCTTGTGTGTCGACAATGACCTACAACGAATATTGGCAGGTTATTGATGCTGGTTTAACGCCAGACGATTTGATGGTGTTCAAGTACGAAGATCAGGGCGTTGCGACGCTTGAGGATGGTCTTTACGTCCTTGAAGATGCGCTCGCAGATCCCGCGATGGAAGACAAGCTCGTGCGCTTTGTGCGCGCGTCGATGAAGGGTTGGAAGTACGCAGAAGCGAACCCGGATGAGGCAGCAGATATCGTACTTGAGAACGATGCATCTGGCGCACAAACCGAAGAGCACCAGCAGCGCATGATGCGCGAAATTGCCAAGCTGACGTCAGGTTCTAACGGTGCCTTGGTTGAAGCCGATTATGAGCGCACAGTGCAAAGCTTGCTTTCTGGTGGGTCCGATCCAGTGATCACTAAAGCTCCTGAGGGCGCATGGACACATGCGATCACAGACAAAGCGCTGAACTAAAATCTATCGCCAGAAATTAGAGAAGGCCGCTCGAAAGGGCGGCCTTTTTTATTTTCGTATTCAGTGGGTTAGTTTAGATCAAAGTCGCAATAATCGCGCGAAGCTGCTCGATCCCGTCGCCTTTTTCTGAGGATGTGATAACCATCTCTGGGAAGGCGGCTGGGTGTTTAGCCAATTCTCCACGCACTTGGTTCAAGACCTTTTCGCGGTCCACCAGTTTTACTTTATCAGCTTTTGTCAAAACGCATTGGAAGGTGACGGCGCTGCTGTCCAACAGGGTCATGATCTCGTGATCCACTGCCTTCACACCGTGACGCGCATCGATCAAAACAAACGCGCGGCGCAGGGTTTGGCGACCTGAAAGATACTGCTTGAGCAGACGTTGCCATTTCTCAACCACCGGCAAAGGTGCGTTCGCGTAGCCATAGCCGGGCAGGTCAACGAGGTAGTGGCTCTCCCCTGCGGTGAAGAAGTTAATCTCCTGCGTGCGGCCAGGCGTATTGGAGGCGCGCGCGAGGGCCTTGTGGCCTGTCAGCGCGTTGATCAGAGTTGACTTACCGACGTTGGAACGGCCTGCAAAGCAGACCTCCATCCGGTCCGCATCTGGCAAGCCAGACATGGCAACAACGCCTTTGACGAATTCGGTTTGGCCGGCGAACAGCAAGCGACCCTTTTCATGCGAAAAGTCATCAGGATCTTCGGCGATTGGAAATGGAAGTTGGCTCATATCAATTCTGCCTTGCTGCCGATGAGGATTTCGCCACCTTGGATAACTTCTGCGCGTACCGAAAAGTCGCGGTGTCCAAAGCTGTCTAGCGCAGACACTACGTCAGCGTCGGGCAAGCCCGTTTCAGGGTTGGTGTTGGTCGCAGGACAGCGATCCGTGCGTTCGGTGGGACGCAGAATGGCGTCGCCAATCTTGACGTCACGCCCCATCCATTTGAATTCTTGCCACTCTGGCAGATCATCAAGCCAGATGTTCCCGCGCCAACGCAGTGGGGAAATCTCCATGCCTAACTGACGCTCTACCGCGCGGTGTGACGCAATATTGCACAGGGTAACGGATGGAAAATCGCTATCTGTCATACCCCGATTGGGCACTTTAACGAAGTGCTTCGATTGCGCGCGATTACTTGGCATGATGGGGCGCACCCAATTCAGGAAAGGTGCTGGATCGCTATCAGGATTAAACGTGATGTCACCAAGATTAGGGTGGTCTAACGTCACCAAGCCGCTGTCATCGTCCAAACGCGCGCGCATGGCCATCAATTTTGGAACTTTGCTCACGCGATTGAAGTTGGCGCAAGGCACCCACTCTGAACCATCTGCTTTTGATTGCTCATGAGCGACGGCCCAAACACGATCGCCAGGCATGGTTTGCCCGGCGATTAACGTTGTTGATGTGACTTCTTCACGACCATGACTTTTGATCGGATGACGCCAAAGGGAGGTGACGGTGCCCATCACTCTTCCTTGGGTTTGCGTTTAAAGCCGGCCCTGATGTTGCCAAACACATCCGGTTTCACCCCTTGGCTGCGCATAATCAAATACTGCTGCGTGAAGGTGATCGTGTTGTTGGCAATCCAGTAGACCACAAGTCCGCTCGCGAAGGTGCCCAGCATGAACATGAAGACCCAAGGCATCCAAGCGAAGATCATCGCTTGCGTTGGATCTGTGGGCGCTGGGTTCAGCTTTTGCTGCATCCACATGGAAATACCCAAAAGGATGGGCAAGATACCAAGCGAGAAGATTGCAAGGATGGAGCCTGCTTCTGGTGGCGTAAAGCTAAGCAAGCCAAATAGGTTCAAGATCGAAGAGGGGTCCGGCGCGGAGAGGTCTTTGATCCAACCGATCCAAGGCGCGTGTCGCAACTCAAGCGTGACGAAAATCACCTTGTAGAGCGAGAAGAAAATCGGGATCTGCACCAGGATCGGCAAACAGCCAGAGGCCGGATTGACCTTTTCCTTCTTGTACATCGCCATCATGTCTTGCTGGAGCTTCTGCTTGTCGTCGCCCGAGTTCTCTTTGATCTTTTCCATCTGTGGCTGAAGTGCTTTCATCTTCGCCATAGACACGTTGGATTTGTACGCGAGAGGGAACAGGATCAATTTGATCAAGAATGTCAGACCAATAATCGCCCAACCCATGTTGCCGATCATTGCGTTTAGATAATGGAGAACCGCGAAAATCGGCTTGGTCAGGAAGAAGAACCAACCCCAATCAATGCTGTCGATGAAGCCTTCAACGCCGGACTTTTCATAGTCGCGAATGGTCGCCCACTCTTTTGCACCGGCGAAAAGCTGCGTTGTCGCACTTGCTGTCGCACCGGGCGCAAGCTTTTGCGTCGGAAGCACGGCTTCGGTCTGGTAGATATCGCGGCGGTCGTCATATTTTGCTGTCGATTTGAACGCGCCGGGAGCTGGGATAAGCGTGGTCATCCAATATTGGTCTGTGAAACCGACCCAGCCCTGCTCGGCCACTTGGGTGACTTCTGCGCGCGCGCCCTCATTGGGGTTAATGTCGAAATCTGGCATGTCGGAATAGTCGATTTCCGTCAGCTCTCCATCAGACATCGCGACAACGCCTTCGTGCAGGATGAAGAAATTCTTAAGGTTCTGCGGTTCGCCATGACGCGCGAGAATGCCGTAGGGCGCAAGGCTCACCGTGCCAGCTCCTGTGTTTTCAACGCTTTGAGTAACGGAGAACATAAAGTTCTCATCGATAGAGATGGTGCGGGTGAATTGTAAATCGTTGCCATTGTCCCATGTCAGGGTCACGGGCGCGTCGACGCTCAGGTCGCTACTGCTCTGTGCGCTCCAAACCGTGTTGGGGCCGGGCACTTGTTCAAAGGCCAAACCTGCGCCGGGTGCCCAACCATAAAGCGCATAGTAGGGGCTATTCTCGCCTACGGGTGTCAAAAGGTCCACGATTGGCGCGTCATCGTCGAGCGAGACACGGTAATCCTTCAACGCGAGTTGATCGATGCGACCGCCGAGTAACGAGATCGAGCCTTTCAGGCGTCCTGTCTCGATGGCAATGCGCGGCACATCTTGCGTAGGCTCTTCGGCTTGAGCGGCAGCGGTGTTTACGCCTGCATCCGCGTCATCACCTGAAACGGTTGGTAGAACGGCGTCGCCTTCGGCACTGATCACAGCGTTGGGATCTGCTGGTGTCGGCTCTGGTGGTGGGAACAGGACGAACCACACTAGAATTACGATGAAACTCAGCGCTGTCGCGAGTATCAGGTTTTTGTTTTGATCATCCATGAAACAGGGCCGCCTCGAGTAAACCGCGTTAAGACTGCGTTCAACGATGTGTGCCGCCAAAGGTCAAGTGGATTCGCCTGATATCCTGTGTATCTGCGGCGTTCGACCGTGCCAAATTTTCCCTTTAGCTGGTTTTACGCCCAATTTGCGGTGTGCTGACGTGTTTGGATTGAAAGTTCACGATCCAGTCTTATTTCTGCCGGAACGGCATAGGTTTCGCGATGCCAAAGCCCTGCGCACAGCGACACCTGAGTTGCGCGAGACTGGATTGCTCGCCCAAAGTTTCAACTCCTTCAGCAAGGCAAGTCAGATCCAAGCGTTCTGCCATCATCAAAATCGTTGCCACCATCTTTTGCTATTCCGCATCAAAATTTGCTTTTGCCATGAAAGAACGATCAATTTTCAAGCGGTGCACGGGCAAACGGCGCAGCGTGGAGATGGAGGAATGGCCAGTGCCAAATCATCTAGGTCGATCTGGCAGCCAAGCTCTGACAATCGCGTGACATTGCGTAAAATCATATCGTCAGCTTCGCCCGCAATGACACTTTCAAGAACCTCTATGCACAGGCGATTAGGTTCGATCCCGAAGTGATCCAAGTACCAAGCTATTTTTTCAAAATACCGAGGGTTAGAGAGATCACTCTCGGAAAAGTTGACGCCAATGTTGTCGATGTTCAGGCCGCGCTCGTCCCATTTCTTGAGGCTGAGTAGACTTTGCGTAAGAATGCTGTCAGTCAATCGCTCCATCTGGCCCGCGTTTTCCAAAGCGGGCAGAATCGTTGCGGGAGAAAACGAATTTCCCGCATTGTCACGCCAGCGTGCCAAAGCCTCAAACCCGCCGATATGGCCAGTGTCTGTTGAGATTTGTGGCTGGAACCAAGCAAATAGATTTGTTTCGATGTCGCCGTTTAGATCGGCCAAGTTGGGGGATGCTTTTTGTGGCGGTTTGCGCCTTGTCGTAGAACCAAATGCGCGTACTGAATCTGGTCCGTTCAAAACTGCCTCTGCAAGTGCGCTGTGGCTTTGCGGCAATAAAGTATGGGCACTTTTGAAGGGCTTTTGCGCAAGCGTAAAGCCGGTGCAGCTGGTCAAATACAAGCGATCATCTTCAAAAAAAATGGGTCGTCCAAAACCGCCTGAAAACGGTCCGTCTGTTTGATCGCCACTTCAAGCGTCAGGTTTTTGCCCGGCGTACTCGCGATCGTCCAATGCAAAGGGCCGCTTTGAAATACGACGTCCTTGCTGCGCAGGCATTTCGCATAGCGAAGTTGCAAGCGATTTTGAACTTCGTGAAGCTGCGAGGAGCCAAGTCGGCGCGCGATATCATTAGCTTCATCAATCTCGATACCGAACAACGCAAAATGTTCATCCGATTTCGCGGAAAAGAGCATGTCATTAATACATATCTCAAGCTGTTCCTTCGCAGCTGCAAGCCCGTCTGACTGATCTGTTTCTGCTTGTTGCGCGTGTGTTTTGGATCCGCTGTAGAACGTAAAGAAGATCGGTGCAGTCAGCGCAAATATGATCAAACCCGTTTCTCCAAGCGCCCAAAAAACAAGGAGACAAATTGTCGGCAAGGCTGCGAAGTAAAACGAACGGCGTAGCGTGTTTGGCAATCGTTTTGAAACGGGAAGTGTCAGATCTGAAACTGGTATGTGTCGTCCTAGTGTGAGAAGCGGTCTCGCGAAGTATGAGATCGTCATCGCAAGTCTGGCGCGACATTTCGTTAACACGTGCAGCGATTCAATTTTGCATTTTCGACAGTTTCTAACGAGATCTGTTAAACCTGTGTGCAGGCAGGGGTGTTCATTACAGTTTTGTGCAAATTCGCAGGGTCTCCTTGCATTGACACCCCCATGAAATCCGCTCAAGGCTGGACGTGAAGCAACTCATTTCGAAAGGCGCAAGCCCATGTCTATTCCACAAACTGGCGGTGGTCCGATTGAACGTCATGAGCAGTTGGCTGAACATCTCGCCGAAGGCTGTCGGCCCAAATCAGAGTGGCGCATTGGCACGGAGCATGAGAAATTTGGCTATCTGACGGACACTCTTGCACCACTTCCATTTGAAGGTGAACGCTCTATCGTTGCGGTTCTAGAAGGTCTTCGCGATCGCCATGGCTGGGCCGAGGTGCGCGAAGGTGGGCATTTGATTGGGCTTGAGAAAGACGGCGCGAATGTCTCTCTGGAACCGGGCGGCGCGTTGGAACTGTCAGGTGCGCCTTTGGAAACGATTCACGAGACATGCGATGAGGTAAACCAGCACCTGCGCGAAGTGCGCGAGATTTCTGACGAGATTGGTGTTGGCTTCATCGGTCTTGGTGCGGCCCCTGAGTGGAGCCATGAAGAGATGCCGTTGATGCCCAAAGGGCGTTACAAGTTGATGAACAATTACATGGAAGAAGTCGGCACCATGGGAACCGCTATGATGCGCCGCACATGTACTGTTCAGGTGAACCTCGACTTCGGGTCAGAGGCCGACATGGTTCAAAAGATGCGCGTGGCTTTGGCGTTACAGCCTGTCGCGACCGCGCTTTTCGCCAATTCGCCGTTTTTTGAGGGCAAGATCAACAATCACAAAAGCTGGCGTGGCAATATCTGGCGCAATCTTGATGAAGCGCGTACGGGCATGTTGCCTTTTGTCTTTGACGAAGGGTTCGGGTTCGAGGCTTGGGTACAATATGTGCTCGATGTGCCGATGTATTTTGTCTACCGCGATGGTAAATATATCAATGCTTTGGGCATGTCGTTTCGTGATTTCATGAGGGGCGAATTGCCCGCGCTACCCGGTGAAACGCCTTCCATGAGCGATTGGGCGGATCACCTCACCACAGTCTTTCCAGAAGCACGTGTAAAGAAATTCATTGAAATGCGCGGCGCGGATGGTGGGCCTTGGCGCCGTCTTTGTGCGTTGCCTGCGTTCTGGGTGGGGTTGACCTATGATCAAACATCGCTCGATGCCGCGTGGGATTTGGTAAAAGGTTGGGATGCAGAAACGCGTGATGCTTTGCGTGTCGCAGCGTCCGTGGATGGTTTGCAAGCGAAGGTGAACGGCATCAGTATGCACGAGCTTGCGCGCGAAGTTGTTGCGATCTCTGAGGCTGGATTAAAAGCGCGCGCACGTCCGGGCGCGGGTGGCATGGTGCCCAATGAGACGCATTTCTTACATGCTTTGCACGAAAGCTTGGAAAGCGTGCAGGTGCCTGCGGATGAGCTTTTGGAAAAGTATCACGGGGAATGGGGGGGCGATCTGAGCAAGATTTATGCGGATTATAGCTACTGACCATATTGAGCGTATAGCGCACGCGCTTGTTTGAGCGCTTTCGCCTCTGGCGAGAGTTTAAGGGCAAGATGAATGTCGGGGTCGCTTTGCATAAAGCCAATAGCTGATCCCCATCCCAAGCGCGATTGCGACGAGCGCGTGTTGCGCTTCTGGTGACAGGATCGCGAGAAGAAAGCCAGTGGCGAGGGGGCCACAGGCGGCTCCAAGATCGCGCCATGCTTGCATACGTGCGAGCGGGCCGATGACATCGTTTGCTTCGCTTGTGGATTGCGCGATCACAGCTGGGCCGAGGGACGCGAGAGCCCCGCGAAATATGAGCATGATCAGCGCGCCAAGCACGGTCCAGCCGATGGCTACAAAGATAAATCCAAGCATTGTAAGGCTTGCGGTACCTATGAAAACCTTGCTCGCCCCGAGCTTGTCGGCGATCCAGCCAAATATAGGGGCTGCAACGGCTTCACCAAAGTGGCGCATGGCAAGGAGCGCGCTGCCGCTCATCACCGCGTTGGCAACAGAGGTTTCGCGCGCGAAAATGAGGGTGATTGTAATGGCGAAGACTCCATCAACACCGTAGCCTTGCAAGAAAAACAGAATGTCGATGGGCTTGGGTCGTGGGAGCGCGCTTGAGGATTTGGGTTTTGGTTTGGTTGTCGCGTCATGCGGGAGTCTAAGTGCGAGGGGCAGCGCAAGCGCGGTCACAATTGCGATCAGCATAAAAGCCATGTTTGGGCCTACCCGTCCCACAAGCCATGCGCCAGCCAGTAGCGCGAGCATTGGGCCAGAGCGTTGGATCGCCTGGCTGATCCCGATGCGCGTGCCTGCGCTTTTTCGACTGGTGACGGCGTAAGACAGTGTCGCGAGGATCAGAATGCCGTAGGTCAGACCCCATAGAATGCGCGCAAACAGAATGACCGCGGGCCCTTGCCCGCAACCATAGATCGCTGTGGAGAAGGTTGCCGTGATCGCAGCGATTATGCACATTTTACGCGGACCCAGTAAGGCTGTGACCTGTGCAATAGCACCATAGGCAAACACTCGTACAAAGCGATTGGCAGACAGCATCACGCCAACCCAAGGCAGTGTTAGGCCAAAATCAGCCGCGTAAACCGGCAAAACCGCATAGAGCAACGCATCCCCAAGCAAGGCCAATGACATAATCGCAGACGACGCAATGATGTTGGACCAATTGCTGTCTTTATAGGGTGCCAACTGGCTTATGCGCCAATCTTGGGCTCAGTGCCCGCGCGCAAGCGTGTAATGTTGGATCTGTGGCGCCAGAAGATTAGGGCCGTAAGGATAACGCCCATCACAAAGCCTTCGGAGTAACCAAGAAGTGTCATCCAGAATGTTGATGAGCCAGCCGCTGCAAGCGCTGCGAGAGAAGAAATGCGTTTCAAGGCGGCGAAAGCCGCCCATGTCGCGCAGCACGCTGCGCCAACTGGCAAGCTGAGTGCGAGCAAGAGACCAAGGAAGGTTGCAACTCCTTTGCCGCCTTTGAATTTAAGCCAGATCGGATAGCAATGTCCGATGAGTGCCATCGAGCCTGCGACTTGCGCTGCGTCTTCCCCTGCCATTGCGCGGGCAATAAGCGCGGCAATGGCACCTTTCGCCCCGTCAAGAACGAGCGTTGCGAAGGCTGCTGGCTTTGATCCTGTGCGCAGAACATTGGTTGCGCCAATGTTGCCAGACCCGATATCACGCAAATCTCCCAGGCCCATGAGGCGCGAAATTAAAACGCCGAAAGGAACAGAGCCAAAGAGATAGCCAAGGACGGCCCAGATAAGCAGCGCGAGCACGCTTGTTTCGATGATTGGCATTTAGTCTCTCTCAAAAACTGGGCGCCCCGCCACGTAGGTTGCATGGACCTTACCCTGCATACGCGCGCCGTCAAACGGGGTGTTCTTGGATTTACTGTGCAGCTTGAAGCGATCCATGATGAAGGGCGCGTCTGGATCAAAAAGAACCAGATCAGCGGGTGCGCCAACCGCGAGACGGCCAGCATCGAGGCCAAGACGTTTCGCAGGGGCTAGACTCAGTGCGCGCCAGAGTGTCGGTAGATCCATATAATCGTTGTGGATCAAACGCATGGCAGCAGGCAAAAGCGTTTCCATCGCGACTGCGCCAGAGGCAGCTTCTTCGAAAGGTAGACGCTTGCTTTCCTCATCTTGCGGCGTGTGCATTGAGGAGATGAGATCGATGGTGCCATTTGCCAGCGCGTCAATTACGGCGAGGCGGTCGCTTTCCGATCTGAGCGGCGGCTTGACCTTAAAGAAGGTCCGATAATCCGCGACATCAAGCTCGTTCAATGTGAGGTGATGGATGGACACGCCCGCGGTGATGTCGAGGCCATTGGCCTTTGCGCGCTCTAATGCAGGCAGCGCACGCGCGGTGGTGATTTGATCCGCATGATAACGCACCCCTGTCATTTCGATCAGCGCGATATCGCGATCCAGCCCCATGCGTTCGGCCATTGCAGACACCGCAGGCAGACCGCGCAGGGAGGCGAATTTGCCGGATGTGACGGCAGCGCCCTTGCTGAGATTGGGTTCTTGAATGTGCGCGATGACCAAGGCACCAAGGCTGCGTGCATATGTAAGCGCGCGGCTGTAGGCCTTGGTGTCGCTGATCACATGATCGCAATCGGTAAAAGCGACCGCGCCTGCGTCCTGCAAAAAGCCGATCTCGGTCATTTCACGCCCCTCACGCCCTTTGGTGAGTGCCGCCATGACAAGGACGTTAACGGGCGCCGCTTCATTCGCGCGGCGGCGCACAAATTCGAGCACTTCGGGACTATCAATTGCTGGTGCCGTGTCAGGCCGCGTTACCATTGTCGTCACACCACCCGCCGCCGCCGCAAGGCCCGCGCTGCGGTAGCTTTCCTTATGACGTTCGCCCGGTTCGCAAACCTTCACGCCAATGTCGATGATCCCAGGCGCAAGGCACTTGCCTGCGCAATCTATTACCTCAGCGTCCGCGGTCGGCTCTGCAATTTTGCCGTCAACGACACCAAGGTCGCCAATATCATCTGTGCCTGTCTCAGGATTGATCAGGCGAGCGTTGGTGAACCGAATGTTCATGTTAGATCTTTCCGAATTTGGCGCATGAATTTGTGAACATGACGTCCGTCTTCAATACGTTTGAACCCGTTGTTTGTGCCTTGGAAAAAGACGCTACCAGGCGGGCCGACTTTGAGCGTGATCGTCATATCCGCATCTATATCACGGTCGATCAATAACTTGCCCTTGCTCGGATGGTCTGTCGCAATGGAAGTGCGTTTTTTGGTCAGCGTATAGTGGGTCTTAGAGCGCAGATAGGCGTCCCAGAAGATGTGGCCAAAAGCATTGTAACAGCCAATAAAGAAGAACGGCAGACCAAAGAGCGGGAAAATTTTTGGAAGGAAGCCACCAAAGCCTGTGCGTCCAAAATCACTTGTGATATTCATCGCCATTGTCATCCAGAAGATCGAAAATCCGATGAAGAAAAGGCCCATGAGGGTGCCCATGATATCTATGTTTTGAAAGGACAGACCAGCATCTGGCCGCCCTTGCCACAGGATCGTTTCACCGTCGTCTAATATGCCGTCCCAACCGTCGGTTTGCGCGCTCATCTCAGGCGATCCACACGAAAAGTGTGACGAATAATGCCAACAAGATCAGCACGATGGATGCGACGCGGCCGGACATTCTTGGGTCTTTGGGGTCTTCCATGAACAGGCCTCTCTTATGGCGTGATGCGGATGAACATTGAAATCGTGGTCAGCACGATGATGGCGAATGCGGCCAAAACCCAGAGCAAAACGCGATTATTGGTCGGGCCTTGCTTTGGCACTGGGCTGGATATTGTCCCGCTTGCGGATGATGTGGTGATCGGGGGCGCGGTTGTGTCGAGCGGCGTCTCGCCAAAGCTCGCTATCCAGCGCAGGGGTGCTTGCGGTGCCAGTGTCGTGGCTATTCCGCCGAATGCGGCCGAGCGCACAAGCGCGACATCTCCTTTGAGCGCGCTGATCTGTGCGCGCATGGCTTCGATCTCATCGGGCTCGATCCCCATGCCAAGGGTGAGATAACCCTCCAAACCCAGCTCGTCCAAGTCACTGATCGTGATGATATCCGCCTGCTCGGGATCAAGGATTTCAACACCCAGTGCCTGTGTGAGATTGCTGTGATCAAAACTTTGCACAGTTTCAATTGCGAAAAGACGCACGATCCCATGCTCAGTTGCTGTGATGTCCATGGTCAGGCTCATGCCATGACACCTTTTGGCGTCGCACGCAGATTACGCGCCAGTAAATCCATTGCGGCCATGCGCACAGCAACACCCATTTCGACCTGCTCCTGAATGACGGAGCGGTTGATATCGTCTGCGATGTCCCCGTCAATCTCAACGCCTCGGTTCATCGGGCCAGGGTGCATTACGATCGCGTCGGGTTTCGCGTAGCTCAGCTTTTCCGCATCAAGCCCGTAGCGGTGGTAATATTCACGCTCAGACGGGATAAAGCCACCGTCCATGCGTTCCTTTTGCAGACGCAGCATCATCACGACGTCGACATCTTTCAGACCTTCGCGCATGTCCTCGAACACTTCACAGCCGAACTCGCTGATCTCACTGGGCATCAAGGTTGGCGGGCCAATCAAACGCACACGGTTTTCCATCTTGCCAAGCAGCATAATGTTGGACCGCGCGACACGTGAATGGGCTATATCGCCGCAAATCGCGATGGACAGACGGTGAAGGCGGCCTTTCGCTCGGCGGATTGTCAACGCATCGAGCAAGGCTTGGGTCGGATGTTCGTGTCGCCCATCACCCGCATTAAGAACTGCACAGTTCACTTTTTGCGCCAATAGATCCACTGCGCCCGAATGGGGGTGACGCACGACTAGCAAATCGGGATGCATCGCGTTCAAAGTCATCGCCGTATCAATCAGCGTCTCGCCCTTTTTGATCGAACTCGCCTGCATCGACATGTTCATCACATCCGCGCCAAGGCGCTTGCCAGCCAGCTCGAAACTCGCCTGTGTGCGGGTGGAGTTTTCAAAGAACATATTAACCTGCGTAAGGCCTGCGAGTGCATCGGAATGTTTGTGCTTGGCGCGACCTAGATCAACGTATTGATCGGCAAGATCAAGAAGGGCAGTGATCTCGGACGGGTGCAAATGCTCGATCCCGAGTAGGTGAGCTTGAGTGAAAGTCATGCGCAGCCCTCGTTTGGTTTCGAGGCGTTATAGGCGCGCTGTCACGTGCGGGCAAGATGGGGCGTTCCCTATCTGGCGCTAGCCGCATAGATTGGCTGTATGGAATCGATGCAGATCACGCAATTGGATAATCACACGGCGAAGGCTCTGCTGGAATGGCAGGTCGAATTCGGCGTGGATGAGACGATGTCCGAAACCCCTGTGAACCGGTTCGAAGTGAAGCCAGAGCCGAAGAAAACCGTGCCTGCCGCCGCCCCGCCTAAGATCGAGGCTGGGATTGCGCCGGTCGCCGACAAGGTCGACGGCGCAGCCCTGGCGCGCGATGTAGCGATGGCGGCGCAGGATATCGGTGCTTTGAAGACAGCGCTTGAACGCTTTGAGGCTTGCGAACTGAAACGCGGCTCGCGCAATATGGTCTTTGCAGACGGCACGTTTGGTGCGCGCGTGATGGTGATTGGCGAAGCGCCGAATCGCGATGAAGATCGCTCTGGCTTGCCCTTCACGGGTGACACGGGTGTTTTGCTCGATAATATGTTGAAAGCAATTGATCTTAGCCGTGCAGAAACTGTCTATCTTACCAACGTCTTGCCGTGGCGACTGCCGCGTGGCGGCGATGTGAGCGAGGCTGATCTTGCCATGATGATGCCGTTTCTAGAGCGTCATGTTGCTTTGGCGAAACCCGATATTTTGGTCTTGATGGGCAATGTCGCCTGCCAGGCGGTGCTTGGGAAACGCGGCATCACCCGTCTTCGCGGACAATGGGGTGAGGCGATGGGCCTACCCGTCATGCCGATGTACCACCCTGAGTTTCTACTTAATAATCCCACCAAAAAGCGCGAAGCTTGGGCGGATCTGCTCGCATTGAAAGCAAAACTAGGGGCGACCGAATGAGCAAGATAGACGACACTCGCACTTTCATCCCTGTACGCATCGCTGTGCTAACAGTGTCAGACACGCGGGCACTGGCAGAGGATCGTTCTGGTGATGTCTTGGTTGGACGTCTTGAAACCGCGGGCCATATCCTAGCAGATCGCAAAATTATTCGTGATGAACGCGTGGAGATCGCGGAGCAATTGCGTGCGTGGTGCTCCGATAATGCGATTGACGTAGTGATCTCCACAGGTGGGACCGGTCTGACGGGTCGCGATGTCTCAGTTGAAGCGCACCGTGATGTGTATGAGAAAGAGATTGATGCGTTTGGCACGGTATTCACGCACGTGAGCATGAAGAAAATCGGAACATCTGCCGTGCAAAGCCGCGCGACGGGTGGCGTGGCGCTAGGCACATACCTCTTCGCACTCCCCGGAAGTCCCGGCGCGTGCAAGGATGCTTGGGATGAAATTCTGGCGTTTCAACTCGATTATCGCCACAAGCCCTGCAACTTTGTGGAAATAATGCCACGCTTGGACGAACATTTGCGACGGAAATAAGCGCGCGCGCCGTATCACGTTAAACGTGACTGGATTTGCCATCGCATTTTCGGTCATTACGTTAATTCTATGACTGGCTAGAAAGTTGGCACTATGAGATTTTTACGACAGAGCCTCGCAGGGCTATTCTTGGTTGCGATGACCGCTGGATTGCTCGTCTACGCAGGCTCGCTCGTCTATGGTGCAGTGCAAGCGCGGATGAGCGAAGAGCAGCGCCCCAACCGCTCACGCGAACGGATTTTTTCGGTCACTGTGTTGCCCGCCGAAATCCAAAGCGTGGCCCCCATTTTGACGGCCTTTGGCCAGATCGAAAGTGCTCGTACCTTGGATCTGCGGGCTGGCGCATCCGGTACGGTTTTGGAGCTTTCAGAGGATTTCACCGAAGGCGGCAACGTCGAAGCGGGTGAGCGTTTGCTGCTCATTGACCCCGCAGAAGCGCAAAGTGCTTTGGATCGTGCTGCCAGTGATCTAAGCGATGCCGAGTTGGAAGCCCGTGAAGCTGCGCGCGCGATTGGGTTGGCCCAAGATGAGCTGGACGCAGCCCGTGAACAAGTCGCACTGCGTGAGAAAGCTTTTGCGCGTCAAGAAGATCTCGCAAAACGTGGCGTCGGAACGGCTGCAACCGTTGAATCCGCCGAGCTTGCCGCGTCATCCGCGCGTCAATCGGTGTTGGCACGCCGACAAGCCTTGGCGCAAGCAGAGGCGCGTGTAGAGCAAGCGACAACGCGCATTGCGCGCGCAAAACTTGCCAAAGCCGATGCGCTGCGTCGGTTGGAAGACACCGCAATTTCCGCGGAATTTGATGGAGCTTTGACCGAAGTAACCGCCTCCCGCGGGAGTTTGGTAAGTGCGAATGAACGCCTTGCCCGTTTGATTGATCCCAATGCGTTGGAAGTGTCGTTCAGGCTCTCCACCGCGCAATATGCGCGGCTTTTGGACGAGCAAGGTGCGCTAAGCGACGCCCCGGTGTCAGTAGTTTTGGATGTCTTTGGCGCAGACTTGATCGCCACAGGGACGCTAAGCCGTGACAGCGCTTCGGTGGGTGAAGGGCAATCTGGCCGCTTGGTCTTTGCCACGCTCGACAAAGCGCCTGGGTTCAAACCGGGAGACTTCGTGCGCGTTGAAGTGACAGAGCCTGAAATCGGTGGTGTGATCCGCTTGCCCGCCACTGCGCTGGGCGCGGATGGCAATGTGCTGTTGATCGGGGCCGAGGATCGTTTGGAAGCGATGGCCGCGACGCTTGTGCGCCGTCAGGGCGACGATGTGTTGGTACGTGCGCGTGGCTTGCGCGGTCGCAATGTTGTCAGTGCGCGCACGCCGCTGTTAGGGGCGGGAATCAAAGTGAAGCCCCTCACTGTAGAGGGTGCCGCGAAGATCGAAGAACCTGAAATGCTGGAGCTCAGCGAAGAACGTCGCGCCAAGATCCGGGCTTTTGTGGAAGCCAACAAGCGTATTCCAGACGAAGCGAAAGCGCGCATTCTAAGCCAACTTGATAAGCCCAAGGTCCCTGCGCAAATGGTGCAGCGGATCGAAGGCCGGATGGGGGGGTAAGCGATGGTGCGTCCTCTCTCCAGTGGTGCAGGTGGTGTGCTGAGCTATTTCGTGCGCCACAAAACGTTGGCCAATCTTTTGCTGGTTGTCATGCTCGTTGCGGGCTTGGTTGCGATGCCAAAAATGCGCGCGCAGTTCTTTCCTGATGTGGTCGTCGACAAGGTCTCTGTGTCTGTCGCATGGGACGGCGCAGGTGCAGAGGATGTGGATGCGGCTATCGTTCAGGTGATGGAACCTGCGCTCTTGTCGGTGGAAGGTGTCGAAAGCTCAAGTGCAAGCAGCCGCGAAGGAGGTGCCTCGATTTCTTTGGAGTTTGAGCCGAATTGGGACATGGCGCGCGCAGCAGATGATGTGCAATCTGCGGTGGATCAAGTGACAGCCTTGCCGGATGAAGCCGAGGATCCCGTCGTACGGCGCGGTCAATGGCGCGATCGTGTAACGGACATTGTGATCACCGGGCCTGTGGGTGTCGAACAACTTGCTCTGTTTGCAGATGAACTAAGCATTCGCCTATTCGGTGAGGGTGTGACACGCGCCACTATTCGCGGGGTTGCAGCGGGGCAAACAATTGTCGAGGTGCCGTCGAGCAATCTGATCTCCTACGATGTCGCTATGGCCGATATCGCCGCCGCGATTGCGTCCGAGGTCGATGCCGATCCCGCAGGCGATGTATCTGGCGGCTCTGCACGTGTGCGCACTGGCGTTGAGAAACGCACGCCTGAGCAAATTGCACAGATCGTTTTGCGCTCTAATGATGATGGTTCCAAACTGCGCATCGGCGATGTCGCGCGTCTGAGCCAAGAGGGTGTGGACCGCGAGGTCGGGTTCTTTGTTGGCGACGATCCTGCGATGAGCATCCGCGTGGACCGCTCTGACAAAGGCGATGCGATTGCGATCCAAAGACAGGTCGAAGACGTGGCCGCCACCATGCAGGCAACCTTGCCCGAAGGAGTCACAATCGAGCTGATCCGCACGCGCGCGGAATATATCAGCGGTCGTTTGAACATTCTGCTGGATAACGCAATCACGGGCCTCGCGCTGGTGGTGTTGCTGCTGTTCCTGTTCCTCAATGCACGCACCGCATTCTGGGTGGCTGCGGGTATTCCTGTGGCTTTGTTTGCAGCGATTGCGATCATGTATTTGGGCGGTTTGACGATCAATATGATCTCGCTTTTCGCGTTGATTATCACGCTTGGGATCGTGGTGGATGATGCAATTGTCGTGGGTGAACACGCGGATTACCGTGCGCGCGAATTGAACGAACCGCCAGTCGTCGCCGCCGAGAACGCAGCGCGGCGCATGGCGATGCCAGTGTTCTCGGCGACGCTTACGACTGTGATTGCGTTCTTTGGATTGGTTGCAGTTGGCGGACGGTTTGGCGATTTGATCGCGGATATCCCCTTCACGGTTATCGCCGTTTTGATCGCCTCGTTGGCAGAGTGTTTCCTGATCCTGCCCAACCACATGAGTCATGCCTTGGCGCACAGCGTCAAAACCCATTGGTACGATATGCCAAGCCGCGTGGTGAACAAAGGTTTCGAGTGGGTTCGCGATACGATTTTCCGGCCGCTAATCGCAGGCGTAATCTGGGCGCGCTATGTGGTGTTTGCAGGTATGATTGTTGTTCTTGCCAGCCAAGTGTCCCTGGTCATTGCGGGCGATGTGCAGTGGCGGTTCTTTAACGCGCCAGAGCGGTCTTCGGTCACGGGTAACTTCTCCATGGTCGAGGGCGCAAACCGCGAAGACACGCTTGCGATGATGCGCGAGATGCAGCGCGCGACCAATGATCTTGCGGCGGAGTATGAGAAAGAGCACGGCACAAATCCGCTCGATTATGTGATGGCCACGATTGGCGGGTCGTCGGGACGCGGTTTGGCGGGATCGGATACCAAGGACAACGATTTGTTGGGTGGCATTTCGATTGAATTGATTGATGCAGACTTACGACCCTATTCCAGCTTCGCCTTTGTTGCGGACTTGCAAGATGCAGTGCGCCGCCATCCGTTGACGGAAAATATTTCGTTTCGTTCATGGCGTTCTGGTCCGGGTGGATCTGGCCTCGATGTCGAGTTCTTCGGTGCGGATGCGGAGACTTTGAAAGCCGCCAGCGAAGCGCTTCAGTCCGAATTGGCGCGTTTTCCAGAGGTCTCTGCGGTCGAGGACAATCTCGCCTATGACAAGGAAGAGCTGATCCTTGAATTGACTGCACAAGGCCAAGCACTGGGCTTTACAATTGATCAACTGGGTCGTGTCTTGCGGCACCGCTTGAACGGGATCGAAGCGGCGAGCTTCCCAGACGGACCGCGCAGTGCCACGATCCGCGTTGAACTTCCAAGCGATGAATTGCGCGCGGATTTTCTTGATAGCACTTTGCTGCGCAGTAAGTCGGGCAGCTACGTGCCCTTGGCGGATATTGTCAGTGTCACGCAACGGACTGGATTTTCCACAGTGCGGCGCGAAAATGGTGTGCGTTTGATCTCGGTGACGGGCGAAATTTCAGAAGATAATCCAGCCCGTGCGAGCGAGATAGAGGATGCGTTGGAAGAGCAAATCTTGCTGCGTATCGCATCAGAGCAGCAGGTGGAATGGCGCTTGTCTGGTCAATCAGAGCAAGAAAGCGCCTTCCTCAGTGATGCGATGACAGGGCTGATCTTGTCGTTGACTGGGATTTATCTGGTGTTGGCTTGGGTCTTTTCCAGCTGGACGCGCCCTGTTGTGGTGATGGCAGTGATCCCCTTTGGCTTGGTCGGCACGATCTATGGGCACGCGGTTTGGGATATACCTTTGTCGATGTTCTCTATTGTTGGGATGCTGGGCATGACAGGCATTATCATCAACGATTCCATTGTCTTGGTGACGACGATTGACGAATACGCCAAGGATCGCGGTTTGATCCCGTCGATTATTGACGGAGTTGCGAACCGTTTGCGCCCTGTGATGCTGACGACCTTGACGACTGTGCTGGGCTTGCTGCCGTTGCTCTTTGAGCGCTCTAGCCAAGCGCAATTCCTGAAGCCAACGGTTGTGACTTTGGTCTATGGCTTGGGCTTTGGCATGCTTTTGGTCTTGCTGGTCGTGCCGTCCTTGATAGCGATGCAGTATGATGTGCGCCGACGGGTGGATGCGTATAAACGCGGGCTTGGTTTTCGTGCGTCAGGACCGCGCGCGGCGTTGCTGGCGTTGTCCGGGCTCGTCGCTGGTTGGCTCGTGGCGACGTTGGGATATGCGGCCGTTAACGGCGCGCTCTTGCCGTTCATCACACAACTCGTCCCGCGTCTCGGCGAAATGTCAGCGATGCCAGCGGCGTTGTTGATCTTCGTCGTGGGACTTAGCGTGATGGTGGCTTCGGCTTTCGCGTTTTCCCTGCTGGCGCTCACACTCATGCGGCGCGGCCAGAGAGAAGCGGCTTAACCTCCCGTGCATCCCGCAATTTCAACGGCTTTGTTTTCACCCAAGACGGTGATGCGAATGCCGCTACGGTTCAGCATAAAAGGCGCGCCCTCAACATGTTGTATGTCTGTGGTCGCGCTTAGCGTATTGCCAGAGCGGTGCATCTGCGGTTCCGCGATCCACAAAAGCGGGTTTGCGGCTTCGATGACCATGGCTTCGTGGCGGCCCACCTTTGGCAAGCTCAACGTTGTTGTCAGTGAGATACCGTCTGCTGTTGGCGTAATCTGGCAGCGCACGTTCTTGGCACCCGCTTCTTTGCCCGTATAAGCGCGCTCCGCGAGGGACGCCACAATCCGGCCATCGCGTTTTTTATCTGCAGCAGGCAGCACCGCAGAAATACGCAGGGTTTGCGGCACGCAGATATCTTTGCACACACCGATATCAATCTTGGCATTTACCGTGATGTCACCACCCTTGGACTTGGGCATGATTTGCAGCGGTAGAATGACCTGATCATGATACACGATCGAGCGGAGGCCGTTCTGTTCGTAGACCTCAGGACGCGGCCAAATAACCTGCGCAGCTTTGAAATTGCGCGAACCTGCCATGTCGAACGTCGGCGGTATGCCCGCATCGCCGGGTGCGCGCCAGTAGGTGTGCCAGTCGTTTTCCAGCTTTAGTCGAATGCCAGCCATGTGGCTGCCATCGGCTTGACGCCACCCTGTGATCAAGCTCGCATCAATGATGTCATCGAAATTTTGCGCGACTGCGTTTGACCCAAGAGTCATAGCGACAAGGGCAGAAAGAAGTGTGGTTTTTAGCAACATACAAACTGCGTGCACTTTGGCGCGTACAATGTCACGTCACTAATTTGCGAGAAATATTGCTGATCGGACAAGTAGCCCTTGCGTTGACCTGTCACCGCTATCATCTATTTCTCCAATAGCTAGAGATAATGAAAAGTATGATTTCCCCCGATCCTCCGATCGAACTTGTTGGCAAGTGTTTGATATCAATGCCGGATATTCCAGATCCGCGTTTTCAAAGCAGCGTGATTTTTATCTGTGCCCATTCGGCGGAAGGGGCCATGGGGCTCATTGTGAACAAGCGTGTTCAAGACGTCGAATTGGGCGACCTCATGGATCAACTTTCTATTCCGAAAGGCGACACCAGTCCCGATCTGCCAATCTACTTTGGTGGTCCGGTCGAGCATGGGCGCGGATTTGTTCTGCATGGCGCAGATTACAAATCAGAACTGTCGACAATGAAAACGGGGTTGCAGTTCGCGATGACAGCGACAATCGACATATTGGAAGACATCGGTGCGCATAAAGGTCCAGAGCGCGCTTTGATTGCGCTTGGTTATGCTGGTTGGGGGCCAGGTCAACTAGAGCAGGAGATCGCGGCCAATGGGTGGCTGTTGGCCGATGTGGGACCGGATATCATCTTTGACACACCAGATTCGCAAAAATGGTCCGCATCGCTTGGTGCGATCGGGATTGATCCTGCGATCCTGTCTTCCAGCGGCGGGAGTGCCTAAGCTTATGCGCTGGCTGTGACGATGTTCACATGGCCCATCTTGCGACCCGCGTTCACCTCAGCCTTGCCATACAAATGTAGCGCTGTTTCCGCTTGCGTTGCCAGCGTTGGAACGCGGTCCATATCGTCGCCGATCAGGTTCTCCATGACCACATCAGAGTGGCGCTGACCGTTGCCGAGGGGCCAGCCAGCAATCGCGCGGATATGTTGCTCGAATTGATCCACAGTGCAGCCATTCTGGGTCCAATGGCCGGAATTATGCACGCGCGGCGCGATTTCATTTACCACAAGCCCTGCCTGTGTCACGAAAAGCTCGACGCCCATCACCCCCACATAGTCCAGTTCATTTAGTATACGACCCGCCAGCAAAACCGCATCCATGCGCAGCGCCGATTTGACGTTCGCGGGCACGGTGGTTTTACGCAGAATGCCGCCCTCATGGACGTTTTCACCCGGATCATAGCAGGCCACTTCGCCGGATGGGCTACGCGCAGCGATCACTGAGATTTCGCAACTAAAATCGATGAACCCTTCCAGCACAGAAGGCGCACCAGCCATGTCAGTCAGCGCTTGATCTGCATCGGCTGCTGACTTGAGACGAGCTTGCCCTTTGCCATCGTAGCCAAACTGTCGTGTCTTCAAAATGGATGGCACACCAACTTGCTCGATTGCGGCTTGCATGCTGGTTGCGTCTTCAACTGCTGCATAGGGCGCGACGTTCAGGCCGAGACCGTTGAGAAAATCTTTCTCAGTGATGCGATCCTGTGAGATGCGCAGTGCTTCGCGGCCCGGATGGATTGGTGCAAGCGCGCCTAGTAAATCAAGCGCGGACGTCGGCACATTTTCGAACTCATATGTGATGATATCGACGGCCTCGCCGAAAGCGCGCAATGCGGTTTCATCGCCGTAGGCTGCGGTGGTCACATGATCAGCAACCTGGCCCGCTGGCGGGTTTGTGCCAGGTTCGAAAATATGCGTGCGAAAGCCCAAGCGCGCAGCCGCAACAGACAGCATACGGCCCAATTGACCGCCACCCAAAATACCAATGATTGAGCCTTGCGGAAGGGGGTTAGTCATCAACTGGTTCCTCTGGAATGGAGTTTGACAAAGCTTCGCGCCACGCATCCAAACGCTGAGCGAGATCAGCATCAGACGTCGCGAGAATACCAGCCGCCATAAGGCCTGCATTCGCTGCGCCCGCACCACCAATCGCCATAGTCGCCACAGGAAATCCGCGCGGCATTTGCAGGATGGAATAAAGGCTATCGACGCCTGAAAGTGCCTTGGTCTGCACGGGCACACCCACAACAGGCACACGGGTTTTCGACGCCATCATACCGGGCAAATGTGCGGCACCGCCAGCCCCTGCGATGATCACTTTCAAGCCACGAGAGGCCGCGGTTTTGCCGTAGTCCCATAAACGATCGGGGGTGCGATGCGCGGAGACGATTTTGGTTTCGTATGGAACCTTCAAAGCGTCCAGCATATCGGCGGCTTCTTTCATGGTGGGCCAATCGGACTGGCTGCCCATGATGATTCCTACTTCGATCTTAGCCATGCTGTGACACCTTGAAATGGACGCGGTAAATATGAGCGGATATCTATAGCCTTATGCTGTATTAGCGCAATGCGATTAGGCGATAATGTCAGGTGTCAATCGATCTTCAATCTGCGCGATTTTGTCTTTCAAACGCAGCTTGTTACGTTTGAGACGTTGCAGTGTTAATGGATCCGCAGTTCCCTTTTCCGCAAGCGCATGAATAGCCTCGTCCAAATCACGATGCTCACGGCGCATAACTTCCAACTCTACGCGCAGCACATCGTTGGTTTTCATCGAAATATCATTGGGCGGGGTCATATGTGAAAAATCCGTGAAAGGTCTTATTGTCAGAGTAGTCAGTATAGCGTTGCTGCACAGGCGCGCATAGCCCTTGCACTGAGCTTTGATGCTTCCCATATTCGTCTTATCGCCGGTTGCCAGAACGGGACCGCTGCAGATCGACAGTCGCTTTACTTTAAGGACAGACCGATGACGAAAATGACACTGGGATCTTACCCGCACATGCTGGGGTTCGAGCAATTGGAACGGCTTGTCGAACGCACAGCCAAATCCGGAAACGAAGGCTATCCCCCTTATAATATCGAACAAAATACAGATACCTCTTACCGCATAACGCTCGCCGTGGCCGGCTTTGCGGAGGATGATCTGTCTATTACCGTTGAGGATCGCCAATTGGTCATCCGTGGACGGCAAACCGACGATATCGAGGGCCGTATGTTCCTGCACCGTGGAATCGCCGCGCGGCAGTTTCAACGTAGTTTCGTGCTGGCGGACGGGGTCGAGGTGGGTGAAGCCTTGATGGAAAACGGTCTGCTGCACGTCGATTTGACTCGTGCGCGACCAGACACAGTTGTTCAAACAATAAGCATTAAGAAAGGGTAGAGCATGACAGAGAATTTTGATTTTGCGAAAAACAGCGAAGAGCGGATTGTTTATGTGCGCTCGATTGATGTGACGGACCTGCCGGAAGAAATGCAAAAGCAGACGGATGGCACAGAGCAGCTTTATGCGGTGCATTCTGAGGACGGTGCGCGTTTGGCGATTGTTGCAGATCGCAACCTTGCCTTTGTGCTGGCGCGCCAGAATGACTATGCGCCTTACGCGGTGCACTGATGGCTGACTTTGCTGTCCATTGGGTCGATGCGTTCACGGATCGCCCCTTTGGCGGCAATGGATGCGCCGTCGTTCACCACGCGGCGCGTCTTGACGATGAAACCTGTTTGACCTTCGTGCGCGAAACGTCGTTGGTGGAATGCACTTTTCTTGGCCCCTCTAATGTCGCCGATGTGCGTGTGCGCTATTTTCTCGCCACTCGTGAAATTCCATTTGCAGGTCATCCAACAGTAGCCTCAGTCGTTGCGGCCCACGCGGCGGGAACGATTGGCACGGGTGATGTGACGCTGGAAACTTTAGCCGGCATCATCCCCGTTCACTTAAGCGAGGATGGTAAGCGCGTCACGATGCGCCAGATCGCGCCTGTGTTCGGGCCTGTTGTCGATATTGAATTGGCCGCAGCTGCGATAGGATTACGTGTGGAGGATATCATCGCTCCGCCCCAAGTGGTCTCCACGGGCTTACCCTTTGTTGTTACGCTGCTCCGCGATCGGGTCGCGCTTTGTTGTGCGGCACTGAATGCCTCTGCAATTGAGGCCATGAACAACACTTTGGAAGAGTTCGGCGCTGATGTAATGGAGCCATTTCTAAGCACGCTTGGCGGTTTTACAAAGCAAGGCGATACGTTTTCGCGACTGCTCTTGTTGCCACCAAGTCCTGCGGAAGATCCGTTCACAGGGTCTGCGACAGGTGCCTTGGCGAGTTACCTTTGGACGCACGGTTTGATAGAAACGCCTGAATTCGTAGCAGAACAAGGCCATGCAATGGGTCGTCCTGGACGTGCAGATGTGCGGTTAATCGGGCCGCGCGATGCGATTGAAGGTGTTGAGGTTGCAGGTGCGGGGCATATTTTGATGAGCGGCATGCTGCATTTGTGATCATGGCTGGGGGTTAGCCCCGTGACCCACGGGATATTTATAGAAATAGGAAGCGCAAAGCAGGTTTTATGGCTGGTACTCTAAAAAGGCTTTCAGGGAGGCTTCGAATGCTCGAGGTTGTTCGGCGTGAAGCCAGTGGCCCGCGTCCTGTATTTTGGCAAATTTTGCATTGGAAAAATGGGTTTTGATCTTAGCGCGATGCTCAGGCAGAACGTAGTTTGAATTTGCGCCTGATAGGAACAAGGTAAGGCTGTTGTATGTGCCTGAGACTTCGGGGAAGCCAAGGATCTTTGGCATGTCTTGCTCCAGCGTATCAAGGTTGTAGTTCCAACGTTTTTCTTTCACATCAAGCGATTGGGTGAAAAACGATTGTAGCGTTTTATCCTCTACGTGCGCTGCCAGTTGCTCCACCGCATCCGCGCGGCGGGTGACTTTGGACAGATCAACTGCGCGCATGGCGTCGATGAATTGTTGTTGCGAATGGGTGTAGGTGACGGGCGCTATATCGGCGACCAAGAGCCGCGCGACTTGGGCTGGTTCGCTCAAGGCCAGCACCATCGAAGCCTTGCCTCCCATGGAGTGTCCGACCAAATCGACCGTGCCCCCGTGTGTTGCAATCACTTCGCTCAGATCGCTCGCCATATCTTCATAGCTGTGGCTGCCTGCGTGAAAACTGTTGCCATGATTGCGCATGTCCGGCGCAATGACGCGCCGCTTTTCGGACATGCGTTTGGCAATGACATTCCAATTGCGTGCCGATCCGAACAACCCGTGAACGATCATCAGCGGGGGCTTTGTCGTGTCGGTACCATGTGTGAGGATATTTAGCATGGGCCAAGGCGTAGCGTGAAATTCGCACATGTTCCAGTCGGCATTGCTTGAGGCGACATTAGGCTTGGCGTACTCTCTGCGCGTACGTGAAAGTGAGTCGATGCAAAACGATCTAGATCTCAATGCGATAGAGCAGAAAGTGCTGAACTTGCTGCGTGTGAAGCTGGGTGTCAAAGCCCGCGATCTGCCACGCGGGATGAAGCGTGCGGGACGTCGCCTACCGCGTGATGCGCATCGTGCAGCGCAAGTGATCAGCACCGCGAAAGTGCAACTAGGCCACCCAAAGCTTGCGCGTATAGTGGACCTGCATGCAGTCGCGACTGCGGAAACTGTGCTGCACACGCATCTCGAAAAGATAGACCCCAAAGAACGTCGCAAACATGCCATTCTGTCGATGCTTGGCGCGCAAGCGCTAAACATCTTGGGGGTCTTCGCGCTGGTTATCGCCCTTCTGGCGTGGCGCGGGTTTTTGTGATCGGGGTTGGGATCAATGCATCGCGCATTACAACTGTGACGGTGACAAAACTCACATAAAGTAACAGATACCATGACCCGAGTTTTGCGAGGCTGACAATCGCGATCCCGTTCGCGCCTGCGTAAATCCAGGTGCCTGTGCCCGTGCCTACGTTCTCAGCGACCCAAAGGAAGAAACTGGTAAGCAGTGTGGCTAAGGGCAGTGGCATCCAATAGTCTGCGTCCGCAATTCGAAACCAAACACGTGTGCGGATGAATAGGATCAACGTAGCTGCGAACAACAGATAGCGTGCGTCCCAAATGTAGTGATGGGTGAAGAAATTCAGATAGATCAACGTGCCAAGAGTGAAGGTCATCCAAAGCGGCGGGTAGGGCGCGAACTTCATATCAAAGATGCGAATGACACGCGCTATGAAAGAGCCGACTGCCGCATACATAAACCCCGAAAACAGCGGCACGCCCCAAAGTTTGAGTAATGCGGGTTCGGGATAGGCCCAGCTTCCTGCGTTAACCTTGAAGATTTCCATCGCCGTACCCGTGAGGTGAAACAGCAAGATCACGCGCGCTTCAGCAAGGGTTTCGAGCTTGAAAATCAAGAAAAGCGCCTGGAGCGTGATCGCGTAGATCACCAACGCATCGTAGCGCTGAACGGCCCAGGCATTGTTCCAGATCAGGTCTGATATGATGAGACCAGAAAGCATGAGCGCACCAAATAGACAGGCCCATGCTTGTTTTAGGGTGAACATCACCAGCTCAGCGATCGCCCTCGGCAGGCGATTGCGCATTGCATCGCCTAGGCGACGTTCCATGTGGCGGGTAGATTGCTTTTTACTCATCCCGCTTTAGTGGCACAGGGGCAGGGTTGTAGACAATCGCGGGGCGTGATGTTTGGCAAACAAAAAGGGGCACGCCAAGCGACGCACCCCTCTATTTTGCTGCTACTTATCCTGAGAACTTAGAGGTTCGGATACATCGGGAAGCGTGCGCACATGGCCTCCACTTCGCCCCTTACTTTCGCTTCCACCGCTGCATTGCCATCCGCGCCGTTCGCGGCGATGCCGTCCACGACTTCGATGATCCAATCCGCGATCTGGCGGAACTCTGCTTCACCGAACCCGCGTGTTGTACCAGCAGGCGAGCCAAGGCGAATACCGGACGTCACGGTCGGCTTTTCAGGGTCAAACGGCACGCCATTTTTGTTGCATGTGATGTGCGCGCGGCCCAACGCCTTGTCGACGATGTTGCCTGTCACGCCTTTCGGGCGCAGATCAACCAGAACAACATGCGTGTCAGTGCCATGTGTGACTGTGTCCAAACCACCCTTGATCAATTGATCGCTCAATGTTTGTGCGTTCAAGATGACTTGCTTGATGTAGTCTTTGAACTCAGGGCGCAGAGCCTCGCCAAACGCTACTGCTTTTGCAGCAATCACATGCATCAAGGGACCACCTTGAATACCGGGGAAAATTGCAGAGTTGAATTTTTTCGCCAGCGCTTCGTCATTTGTGACGATCATTCCACCGCGTGGACCGCGCAGGGTTTTATGCGTTGTCGTCGTTGCAACGTGCGCATGGGGGAAGGGCGATGGATGCTCGCCAGCGGCGACGAGGCCCGCGAAATGCGCCATGTCCACATGCAGATATGCATCAACCATATCCGCAATTTCACGCATACGCTTGAAATCAATCTGACGAGGGATCGCGGAACCACCTGCGATGATCATTTTTGGCTGATGCTCTTTCGCGAGCGCTTCCACCTGATCGTAATCCAGAAGGTTGTCTTCTTTGCGCACACCGTACTGAACGGCGTTGAACCACTTACCTGACTGGTTCGGCGCGGCACCATGTGTGAGGTGACCTCCTGCGTCCAAAGACATGCCTAGGATCGTGTCACCGGGCTGCAAAAGCGCTTGGAACACACCCTGGTTTGCTTGCGATCCAGAGTTTGGTTGCACATTCGCAAATCCGCAGCCAAACAGCTCTTTCGCGCGCTCGATCGCGAGATTTTCGGCGACGTCTACATGCTGACACCCACCATAATAACGACGGCCCGGATAGCCTTCCGCGTATTTGTTGGTCATCACAGAGCCTTGCGCTTCCATGACGGCAGCCGAGACGATGTTCTCAGACGCGATCAGCTCGATCTCGTCGCGCTGACGGCCAAGTTCAGAGGTGATGGATCCAAAAATCTCAGGATCGCGATCAGAGAGGCTTTGCGTGAAAAACT
This sequence comes from Planktotalea sp., assembly GCF_018607995.1. Lineage (GTDB taxonomy): Bacteria > Pseudomonadota > Alphaproteobacteria > Rhodobacterales > Rhodobacteraceae > Planktotalea. Next base: position 209,533 of record NZ_JABBAL010000023.1, on the reverse strand, counting down.
GGGTGTTTGAGTTGGTCATTTTGGACTCCGAGAACTAAAATTCAAGCGTTGAGCTAGCCGTATAGGAAATAAATTCAAGCTCAAGCGGTATAAACGACGCATGCCTCTAATTCTACGCCATGGCTGGTGGTTCGCAGTGACATGTGTTTCTCTCGGACCGATCATCGCAGGGTAGGACGCTCAATGACACTGAAGATTGCCTTTTTGGCGGGCGAAACAGCAACGGCGCAATCAGCCCGTGGCGCACTTGTCACGCGCTATGGCAATGTGGATCAAGCGCAAGCCGATGTGATCGTTGCGCTTGGCGGTGATGGCTTCATGCTCTCGGTTTTGCATGCGACACAAGATTTGCCCGCGCCTGTCTATGGGATGAACCGTGGCACCATCGGCTTTTTGATGAATGAATACAGTGAAAGCGATCTACAAGAACGCTTGTCCGACGCGGAAGAAGAGGTGATCAACCCGTTGTCAATGATCGCTGAAGACCGCGCTGGCGAAACCCACCGCCAGTTGGCGATCAACGAAGTGTCGTTGCTGCGCGCGGGCCCACAAGCGGCAAAGCTGCGCATATACATTGATGATCGCCTCAGAATGCAAGAGCTGGTGTGCGACGGCGCACTGTTGGCGACGCCTGCGGGTTCGACTGCCTATAATTATTCTGCGCATGGCCCGATCTTGCCGATTGGTGCAGATGTTCTGGCGCTGACCGCAATGGCGGCGTTCCGTCCGCGCCGCTGGCGGGGTGCATTGGTGCCAAAAGCTGCAAAAGTACGTTTCGAAGTGATTGAGCCAGACAAAAGACCCGTGATGGCGGATGCGGACGGACGCTCTGTTAAGAACGTGATTAGGGTTGATATCCAATCTGAACCCAGCATCGCGCACCGAATTCTTTTTGATCCGGGCCATGGGCTTGAGGAAAGGCTCATCCGCGAGCAATTTGTTTAACGCTTTATCTTGCGCATTAAACTCAAACCTCCAACCCTTTAGGCTTGGAGCACCGCGAGGGCTTTAGCCCTCGCAAAACCGGTTGCCGCTTTAAGGTGACGTCACTTGGCGTAACCGATCGATTGCAGCGCAGCCTTAATTTCAGTCAAAATTGCAGGGTCATCAATCGTCGCTGGCGCTTTGAATGCTTCGCTATCGGCGATCTTGACCATTGTGCCGCGCAAGATCTTACCCGACCGCGTTTTCGGCAAACGATCCACGACTACTGCCAATTTGAAAGCCGCAACAGGGCCGATTTTCTCACGCACGAGTTTTACGCATTCTGCGACAACCTCCGCATTTTCGCGTCCCGCACCTGTGTTCAAGCACAAAAATCCAACAGGCATTTGCCCTTTCAACTGATCCGTTACGCCAATGACGGCGCATTCGGCCACATCAGGATGCGCGGCGAGCACTTCTTCCATGCCGCCCGTAGACAGGCGATGTCCGGCTATGTTGATCACATCATCCGTGCGCGCCATGATGTAGAGATAGCCGTCTTCATCAATCATCCCCGCATCTCCCGTCTCATAAAATCCGGGGAATTGCGTGAGGTAGCTTTTGCGATAACGCTCTTCAGCGTTCCAAAGCGTCGGTAACGTGCCGGGGGGCAGTGGTAATTTCACCGCGATCGCACCAAGCTCTCCGGCTTTCATCGGATGTCCGCCTTCGTCCAGCACCTGCACATCATAACCGGGCATCGGCACGGATGGGCTGCCAAGCTTAACGGGCATATGCTCGATCCCCATTGGATTCGCGGCAATTGCATAGCCAGTTTCTGTCTGCCACCAGTGATCGATCACAGGAACGTTCAATTTTTTTTGTGCCCATTCAATCGTATCAGGATCGGCACGCTCGCCTGCAAGATAGACAACATTCAAGCAGCTTAGATCGTATTTCTTAACAAACTCGCCTTTTGGGTCTTCGCGTTTCACAGCCCGAAATGCCGTCGGCGCGGTGAAGAAGCTTTTGACATTATGCTCTGAAATCACGCGCCAGAATGTGCCCGCGTCTGGCGTGCCGACGGGCTTGCCTTCAAACACAATTGTGGTGTTGCCGTGGATAAGCGGCGCGTAGCATATGTAGGAATGTCCGACGACCCAACCCACATCAGAGGCGGCCCAGAACACATCGCCTGAATCGACATTGTAGACATTCTTCATCGTCCAATTGAGCGCTACCAAATGGCCGGCTGTGTGACGCACAACGCCTTTAGGCGCGCCCGTGGTGCCGGAGGTGTAGAGGATGTAAGCGGGGTGATTGCCCTCCACCGCGAGGCACTCTGCAGGGGTCACGCCCTCTTGAAACCCATGCCAATCGACGTCGCGCGGGCCTAGGTCGACAACTTCTTGTTCGCGTTGCAGGACAACGCTGAGTTCTGGCTTGTGGTCTGCCAACTCGATCGCGCCATCAAGAAGGGGTTTGTATTTGACGACTCGCCCCGGTTCTAATCCGCAAGACGCGGCAATGATCGCCTTTGGGGTCGCGTCATCAATGCGCACTGCAAGTTCGTTCGCGGCAAATCCGCCAAACACTACAGAATGGATGGCCCCGATCCGTGCACAAGCGAGCATCGCCTCAAGCGCTTCTGGCACCATCGGCATGTAGATGATAACGCGATCACCCTTTTCGACGCCTTTGGCACGCAACGCTCCCGCAAGAGAAGCGACGCGGTTTTGTAACTCGCGGTAGGTGATCTTGGAGATTGATCCAGTGATCGGACTATCGTGAATAATCGCTACTTGATCTCCGCGACCGTTTTCGACGTGACGATCAACAGCGTTGTAGCATGTGTTGACCTTGGCATCCGCAAACCATTCGCACAGTCCTTCGCCTTTATCCGTCAGCGCTTTTACTGGGGCTTCGTCCCAGTCAATGGCTTTTGCAGCGTCCAGCCAAAAGGCTTCGGGATCATTTTGCCAGCTTGCGTAGACGTCTTTATAGGCCATTTCGGATGCTCCTTCACTTACGTTGCAAAAGAGTTAGGCCGCGCATGGGGGGCTGGGCAAGTCTCAAGGGGTACAGCAGGACCGATTTACGCGGTTTATTTGCAATATTTGCGATCCTGCGCTTGCAGATTTTTGCAAAGTTGTGTGGTTTAGCGATATCAGGCGCTTTTCCAAGTTTTTTTGCAAATTTGCAAACCCTTTGTGCAAACCTTAGCCGTAGTTCGACACAGGCGTCCCAGCGACGGCACCCATGTTCAACAACCCTCGTGCGGTTACACCCGGCGTTACGATATGCGCGCGATTTCCCATGCCCATCAACAGTGGTCCGACCTCCAAAGCGGCGGCTTTCATTTTCAGCACATTGCGGGTCGCGGAGGCCGCGTCACCTGTGCCAAAAATCAAAATGTTTGCAACACCGTTCAGACGTCCATTCGGCAAAAGCTTGTCGCGCAACTCGGGATCAAGGGCGGCATCAACCTTCATTTCCCCCTCGTACATAAAATCCGTGTTTGTCGCGTCGAGCAGAGCCATGGCTTCGCGGATGCGTTTGCCCGGACCTTCTGCTTGCGTGCCGAATTGCGATTGCGAACAGAATGCGACCTTCGGCGTCAATCCAAAGCGGCGTGCGTGTCGCGCAGCGCCAATCGCCATCTGTGCGATTTGCTCCGGTGTAGGCTGAGTCCAAACATGGGTGTCGGCCACGAACAAAGGCCCATCTTCAAGAACCATCAGCGACAAGGCACCATGCGGCGTATGTGTCTGATCCCCCAGAATTTGTTTCACATAGTTGAGATGCCATCGATATTCGCCAAAGGTTCCGCAGATCAAGCTATCCGCCTCTTCGCGGTGGACCATGACGGCTGCAATCGCGGTTGTATTCGTGCGCATCACCGCACGCGCAATATCAGGCGAGACACCTTGGCGCGACATGATCGAATGATACGTGCCCCAATAATCACGGTAACGTGGATCATTTTCCGGGTTCACGATTTTAAAGTCCCGATCAGGTCGGATCGTCAGACCAGCGCGTTCGCAACGCGCGGCAATCACATCAGGGCGACCAATGAGAATCGGGGTTTCTGTGGTCTCTTCCAAGATTGCTTGGGACGCGCGCAAAACACGTTCATCTTCGCCTTCCGCGAACACAATACGGCGGCTTTCTTTGGTGGCGGCTTCAAACACGGGCCGCATCAAAAGCGCAGACTTAAAGACAGATTCGTTGAGCGTGTCGCGATACGCGTCCAGATCATCCACAGGTTTCGTGGCGACACCCGTTTCCATCGCGGCCTGTGCCACAGCGGAGGACACCACGGCAGACAGGCGTGGATCGAATGGTTTTGGGATCAGATAATCGACGCCGAATGTCAGCTGTTCGCCTTGATAGGCAGCAGCCGCTTCGGCGCTGGTGGTCGCGCGCGCGAGCTCTGCGATCCCCGCGATGCAGGCCAGCTGCATTTCGTCATTGATCTCTGTCGCACCCACATCGAGGGCACCGCGGAAGATGAACGGGAAACACAGCACATTGTTGACTTGGTTTGGAAAATCGCTGCGCCCAGTCGCAATTATTGCATCCGGTGCCACCCCTCGCGCTACGATTGGTTGGATTTCGGGGTTTGGATTGGCCAGCGCGAAGATGATCGGCTTCTTGGTCATTTTTGAAACCATCTCAGGCTTCAGAACATTCGGGCCAGAAAGACCAAGAAACATGTCTGCGTCGTCAATCACATCATCCAATGTACGTAGATCGCTTTTCTGCGCAAAGGCCGCTTTCTGCGGATTCATATCCTCTGTGCGGCCCTCGTAAACCAGACCATGAATATCGCAGAGCCATACGTTTTCGCGCTTCACACCCAACTTTAGCAGCATGTTGAGGCAGGCAATCCCCGCCGCGCCGCCACCTGTCGACACGATCTTGATATCTTCAAAGTTCTTGCCCGAAACATGCAAAGCATTGGTCGCAGCCGCCCCCACAACGATGGCGGTGCCGTGTTGGTCGTCATGGAAAACAGGGATGTTCATCCGTTCGCGGCAAATTTGTTCAACGATAAAGCAATCTGGCGCTTTGATGTCTTCAAGGTTGATCGCTCCGAAAGTTGGCTCCAAAGCGCAGACGATATCAGCCAGCTTTTCAGGGTCTTTTTCGTCCACTTCGATGTCAAAACAATCAATGCCTGCGAACTGCTTGAACAGAACGGCCTTGCCTTCCATTACGGGTTTTGAGGCGAGTGCACCGATATTGCCAAGACCCAAAACCGCTGTGCCATTGGTGATAACAGCAACCAAATTACCGCGTGCGGTGTAGCGCGATGCGTCCGAGGGCGTTTTGCTGATCTCGATGCAGGCCTCTGCGACGCCGGGAGAATAAGCGCGCGCAAGGTCGCGTCCGTTGGCCAAAGGCTTGGTCGCGCGGATTTCTAGTTTTCCGGGTTTTGGGAACTCATGATAATCAAGTGCCGCCTTGCGAACCGCTTCTTTTGCTTGTTCCGCTTCTTTTTCGAGATCGGCTTTGCTGTCAGTCATGTTGGTCCCTTATGACGTCGTCCATGGATTAGTTTGATGTTAAACTACTCGGTTCAGGCCGGAAACACTGTGAGAGTTTGATACAGTCTTCTTGATATCTTGCAAATAGGCGGATGCGTTGACACTCTGGTCTCTGCGGGGAGCAAGAGACTCGCGAATGAGGGACTGACATGAGCGACATCAAAGCTGAAATTTGTGCACCAACGCAAGATATTCGTGCGGACATCGGATTTTTCACCAAAACGCTCGGTTTCAAGATGGACATGATTTATCCTGCAGATGACCCACAGGTTGCTGTGTTTTCCGGGCATGGCGTGTCGCTGCGTTTGGATCAGGAAAGCACGCGTGCGCCTGTCCATCTTCGCTTGCGCTGTGATGATCCTGAGGCGTTAGGCGGGATCGGTGAACAGATCGCTCCTGGTGGAACGCAGGTTGAAATCTGTGCGATGCATGAACCCTTGGTGTCGCCACAGACCTTACATTCCTTTGTGGTGCGGCGCTTGGCGGATCAGGCTCCTTGGGTCGTCGGGCGCGCGGGCATGCATTACCGTGATTTGATACCGGATCGTTTGGGCGGCTCGATCATTGCCAGTCATATTCGCATTCCCGATGGTGGCCCTGTACCGGACATGGTTCACTACCACACAGTGGGGTTTCAGTTAATTTTCTGTTACCGTGGCTGGGTTGATTTGGTCTATGAGGATCAGGGTGAACCTTTCCGCCTGCACGCAGGTAATTGCGTGATCCAGCCGCCTGAAATCCGTCATCGTGTTCTGTTTGCCTCTGATAATATCGAGGTGATCGAAATCGGTGTCCCTGCGGAGCATGTCACAACCATTGATCATGAGATGGAACTGCCAAATGGCGTCGTGAACCCCGAGCGTGAATTCCAAGGTCAGAAATTCGTGCATCACAAAGCGGAAGAGGCGGCGTGGCAAGACTTCCGCCTCAAAGGCTTCAAAAGCCGCGATACGTTGATCGCAAAAAACACACTCGATGTGGCAGGCGTGCATGTGGTACGCCCGAATGGTGACGTGGCGGAATGGGCCGCACATGACAGCGATATTCATTTCACATTTGTGATGGATGGCACCATGACGCTAGAGGGCGAGGATCGTGATCCACATCGCCTTGAAGCGGGGGATGCGTTTGTGACACCGCCTTCGATGCTGACGCGATATTCGGACGTATCAAGTGATTTGGAATTGCTGGAAGTCTCCTTGCCGGGCGCTTTCAGAACATGGGTGGGAGAGCCTGAATGACACTCAAAGATGCAGCGCGCGGCGTGCGTGAAAACGCCCATGCACCTTATTCGAACTTCAAAGTTGGGGCTGCGATACGCACTGCGTCGGGCACCGTTTATCAAGGCTGCAACGTCGAAAACGTGGCTTACCCTGAAGGCACATGTGCAGAGGCTGGGGCGATTGCGGCCATGTGTGCGGCGGGCGAACGTGAGATTGTCGAAGTCTACGTGATTGCAGAATGCCCCGCACCCGTTCCCCCCTGTGGTGGATGCCGCCAAAAGATCGCGGAATTTGCGGCTGGGGATGTCGTTGTGACCTTGGCTACGACTGACGGTATCGAGAAAAGTATGACCGTTGCAGACCTTTTGCCTGGTGCGTTTGATGCCAGCTTCATGGACACTTCCTAAGTGGATGCGCGCGCGATCATTGCGGCGCTCAGGCGTGGCGAGACGGTAGATGCGGATGCGTTGAAATGGTTCGCCAAGGGCCTCGCGGATCAATCCGTAAGCGATGCGCAAGCAGGGGCCTTTGCGATGGCCGTCTGTCTGCAAGGGCTGGGCCATGCCGGGCGCACAGCGCTGACCTTGGCCATGCAAAAAAGCGGTAGAACACTGTCGTGGGACGTTGATGGACCCGTCTTGGACAAACATTCAACAGGGGGTGTGGGTGATTGCGTATCATTGGTCCTTGCCCCCGCCTTAGCAGCCTGTGGTGCCTATGTGCCGATGATTTCGGGACGTGGCTTGGGACACACGGGTGGCACGCTTGATAAGATGGAAAGCATCCCGGGCCTGTCCACTTCCGTCGATGAAACGCAATTCAAACGCATCATAGATCAGGCTGGCTGCGCCATCGTCAGCGCGAGCGCGGACATTGCACCGGCTGACAAACGGCTCTACGCTGTCCGTGATGTGACGGCGACGGTTGAGAGCTTGGATTTGATCACCGCCTCGATCCTGTCAAAGAAACTGGCGGCGGGCTTGGATGGCTTGGTGCTTGATGTGAAGGTCGGTTCAGGCGCGTTCATGAAACGCTTGGATGAGGCGCGCGCACTTGCAACAGCTTTGGTGGAAACATCAAATTCAGCAGGATGTCCGACGACTGCGCTTATAACTGACATGAACGCGCCGCTTGCGACGTCTTTGGGTAATGCTTTGGAAGTCGCTGAAGTGATGAAAGTCCTCCACGGCAAAGAGCGCGGTGCTTTGTATGAATTGACTCTCGCGTTAGGTGCACAATTGCTGTTCAGCGGCGGTGTGTTCGACAGCGAAGATGCCGCGCGTGAAAAGCTGAGCAACGTCATTGTAAGCGGTGCCGCTGCAGAACGGTTTGGCAAGATGATCGTGGCGATGGGTGGGCCGTTGGGCTTTGTGGATAACCCTGAGCGCTATCTGCCCGAAGCCCCTGTTATTCGTGAAATCACTGCAACCCAAACGGGCTTTGTGAGCGCAATAAATGGTGAAGCCTTGGGTCTGGCAGTGGTTGATCTTGGAGGTGGTCGGCAGGTGGAAAGTGATCTGGTCGATCCGGCCGTTGGTCTGTCTGATGTCGCTACGCTCGGTGCTAAAATCGAAAAGGGCCAGCCTTTGGCGCGGGTCCATGCTGCGCGCGAGGGGCAAGCAGATCGTGCCGCGTCGGCCGTGCGTCAGGCGGTTGCTTTGTCCGACACGCCACCTGTGAAACAGACCTTGGTGCATGAGGTGATTTCGTAATGGCGCGCGCGTTTTTGATAGTGCTCGACAGCGTTGGCTGCGGCGGCGCGCCGGATGCGGGTTTATTTTTCAATGGCGATCTGCCAGACACGGGAGCCAACACGCTTGGCCATATCATCGCGCAACGTGGCTTGAATGTCCCGAACATGGACGCGTTAGGCCTCGGGGCCGCGGTGCGGTTATCTACTGGGATTAAGACGCCGGGCTTGAATGCAGAGCCATCCGGAAAATGGGGTGTCGCGCGTGAGATTTCGCGCGGCAAAGACACACCATCGGGGCATTGGGAATTGGCCGGACTGCCTGTACCGTGGGAGTGGACGTATTTCCCCGAAGCAACCCCCGCGTTTCCAAATTCGATAACCCAAGCGCTGTGCAAAGCGGCTGGCACGGATGGAATTCTCTGCAATGCCCATTCCAATGGGATCAAAGTGATTGATGACTTCGGCGAAGAGCATCTGCGCACGGGTCAGCCGATTTGCTACACCTCTGCCGATAGCGTTCTTCAGATCGCTGCGCATGAAGAGGTTTTTGGCCGCGAACGGCTCTTGCAGATGTGTGCGGATGTGGCCCCTTTGCTGCATGAGTTGCGCGTCGGACGTGTCATCGCACGACCCTTCGTGGGTACCTGCCACGCGGATTTTAAACGCACCAAACATCGCCGTGATTTTGCGATTGCCCCGCCTGAAGCTGTTTTGACCAACTGGGTGCAAGATACCGGTAGCAAAGTGCATGGTGTTGGAAAGATCGGCGATATCTTCACGATGAGCGGGATAAGCACCTCCGTAAAAGGGCGCGATCCTGAATTGATGACGGCGCTTGATAATCTGGTGGAAACTGCCGGGCAGGGCGATTTTGTCTTCGCCAATCTTGTCGAGTTCGACACGGACTACGGCCATCGCCGCGACGTTGAAGGCTACGGCGCTGCGCTTGAGCGGTTTGATCAATGGCTCGGACATTTCTTACCGTGTTTGGGGGAAGGCGATTTGCTGATTCTGACCGCAGATCACGGTAATGATCCCAGCTGGCCCGGCACTGATCACACGCGCGAACAAGTGCCGGTCCTTGTGCATGGCGCGGGAGTAGGCGAGATAGGTTCCTGCGGTTTCACTGATGTTGCGGCGAGTATCGCTGCGCATCTTGGTGCTAGATCAAACGGCACCGGAAGGAGTTTTCTATGAGCGAGATCAGCGAAGAGCTGACGGCGATCCTCGATCTGCCCAAGGTCGAATTACATACGCATTACGAGGGTGCCGCACCGGCCGCGTTCATTCGGGGCTTGGCGAAAGAGAAGAACGTCGATCTGTCAAAAATTTTCACCGCAGATGGATCATACGCCTTCGAGGGCTTCGTCCCGTTCCTGCGCATCTATGAGACTGCGACGACCGTTTTGCAGACGCCAGAGAATTTCAAACGCCTCGGTCTCGCGATTCTAGAAGAGGCGGCGAGCAATGGCGTGATCTACATGGAAAGTTTTGTCAGCCCCGATTTTTGCGGTGGCGGCGATGTGACCGCTTGGCGCGAATATCTGGCGGCGATGATTGAGGCCGCGAACGAAGCGGAGCGCGATTTTGGCATCACGTCACGCGGGATTGTTACCTGCATTCGCCATGAAGGACCTGAACAGGCCAAGACCGCAGCGCTATGTGCCGCTGAAACTGTGGGTGATTTTATCACAGGTTTCGGGATGGGCGGTGATGAAAATATGGGAGCGCAACGCGATTTCAAATACAGCTTTGATATGGCGCGCGAGGCGGGCTTGCGCCTTACCACACACGCGGGTGAGTGGCGCGGTCCGCAAGAAGTGCGCGATGCTGTGGATGATTTAGGGGTTGAACGCGTTGGCCATGGCGTGCGCGCGGTTGAAGATCCAGCGTTGGTCGATGAACTTGCCGAGAAGGGCATCGTACTAGAGATTTGCCCCGGTTCTAACGTCGCACTCGGGGCCTATCCTGATTGGAAAAGCCATCCGATTGACGTGCTGCGCCGCGCGGGTGTGCCTGTGACGGTCTCAACGGACGATCCGCCGTTCTTTCACACGACCATGCGCGATGAATACCTGAACCTTGCCAATACATTTGGTTGGGACGCTAAAGTCTTTACCGACATAGCCAAAGCATCAGCAAAGGCGGCGTTCTGCGATGACGCGACCCGTACGAATATCCTTAAGAAATTGGAGGTATAAGCCATGTCAGAGCATCTTACGATCGTTGATCACCCCCTCGTGCAGCACAAATTGACGCTTATGCGTGAGAAGGGCACGTCAACAGCGGTCTTCCGTCAATTGTTGCGTGAAATCAGTCAGTTACTTGCCTATGAGGTGACGCGCGGCCTGCCGATGACTACAAAAAAAATCGAAACGCCAATGACGGAAATGGATGCGCCAACTCTGGATGGCAAAAAGCTCGCGCTAATCTCGATCTTGCGGGCAGGTAACGGTTTACTGGACGGTGTGTTGGAACTGATCCCGTCTGCGCGGGTTGGGTTTGTGGGGCTCTACCGCGATGAAGAGACGCTGCAACCCGTGCAATACTACTTCAAAGCACCCGACGCCCTTGAGGACCGTTTGGTCATCGCGGTTGATCCGATGTTGGCGACGGGCAACTCGTCTGTGGCGGCGATTGATCTACTTAAGAAGGCGGGTGCGAAGAACATTCGCTTCCTGTGTTTGCTTGCTGCACCTGAAGGCGTTGCAACTATGAAGGCAGCTCACCCCGACGTTCCTATCGTTACAGCTGCATTGGATGAAAAGCTGAACGAGGTTGGCTACATCATGCCCGGACTAGGGGATGCGGGAGATCGCATGTTTGGTACTAAATAGAGGCAGTTACCCGCTTTCGTGATCATCTGCTCGCTAGACTCTTAGTCTAATTTGAGTCGCCTTACCACAACATCTGTGGGGGTCGAAAATCAACATTAAGCGATTCTTATCAGTATCTGTGTTTGCGGTAACTTGTGTATTTCCTTTAGTAGTGTGAGCGCTCAATCGCTTGCGCGTGAAAAAGGCTCGGCGGAGCTGCCACCAGCCTCCGTCACGGCGAACCAATATGTGGACAGCAAAGGTTGTTTTTATATTCGCGCCGATGTTGATGGGAATACTAATTGGGTGCCGCGCGCTTCGCGCTCCCGCAAGGTTGTGTGCGGTTTGTCCCTCAGGTGCAGGAGCCACGGCCGTTGCCGCAGCACCTGCTGTGCGCCAAGTGCAAGAGCCTGTTCAGATCGGGGTCACTGAGGCTGAAACTGAACTTTACAGCCACGCGATCAGCCCTCACAAATTTCTTGAAGCCGAACCCAAGCTGAATCAGGTAGAACAGGCTCCTGAGTGGCACCCGAAAGCGGATCGCCTTCGATCAGTGGTAACGTCAATTCTCCCGTTATATCAACGGCATAGCCATAGGGACTGGACGGAATTGCCAGTGTTTCAAAACGTGCCAAGAGGGCAGGTGTCGGAAGTGGTGCGCGTTCTTCTGTCAAAAGCTGTTTGGCATGAACCTCAATCGTACTTTCGGGCATGCGGCTTGTGGTCAGTAAACGCAACGTTGCCACCAATCCAGCACTTTCCAGCAAATGGCGCAACGGATCTCTGGTCTCGCGGCGCACTTGCTCAGCAATGATATAGCCTGCAAGAACGTCGGGGCTTTCATAGTCCTCCACCATCGTACGGCTCAGTAAGATCGCCCCGCCTGGAATGTGGATCGCCTCGTTCACTCCTGCACGCATCACTGCAAGGTAGGTCGGTTCTTCACCCAACGTCATGCGCCGCGTCAGCGCGACCAAAGCGGGATTGGCGCTTGGGCTACTGCAGGGCGTTCCAGTTGCACGTTGCATTTGGGTCAACAGCGCGTTGCCGATCTCTACACGTTTCACGTCAGGAACCACTTTAATCGCCTGATCTACCAGTGCGTTCGGGAGAAAAAAGACCGCAGTGCCTACACCTGCGGCGAGCAGAGCAAGCGTGAGAAACCCGCGAAGACGGCCCTTTTTGGGGCGTGCACGCTCAACCGCTTTGCGCAGTTTTTCGATGGCGCGGATCATTTCGTCTTCGTCAGTCGGGATCTCTAGGGTTTCTGTGGTGTCGCCCTCAGGATGAAACAGAGCGGGCCGTTTTCCGGGGTTGGAGCGCGCAATCGCGGCAAGCGACCAATGCGCTAAGGCTTGATCGCGCGTATCTTTGATTGTGAGGGTCGCATCGCCAAGGCTGACGATAACATCGATCCGCTGCTGATCAGGGGCCGCGCGCCATAGGCCCGCGGCTTCTAGCCGGTCATATTTGGTCAATGCTGTCATGTTGGGCGGGTCTGCTCTGCCTCATTTGTGGCACAAGGTAACATGTCCGGATACAGGCGGGCAACGCTTGGTGCTAAATTGGTGAAAGCCGCCGGTTTATCCCACCTTTCGCGCGCAGACTAGCACCCGTTTCCAATTCAATCTTGCTGTCTTCTGCCTCAGAAAACTGAAAATTTTGGATGATCCTAGCCACCAATGTCACGGCTTCTGCCATTACAAATGCTTGCCCCAAACAAACCTGCGCACCGCCGCCAAGCGGGAAATAGCGGAAGCGGTTTTGCTTTGCGAACACATCAGGACCTTGCGATAGAATGGAGACGACAGTGAAGAGGGTGCCAAGGTCCGAATTTCTCCATCCCAAACCGGAACTGGCGTAGTGCACCTTGGGTGGGTTTGTAAGTGAAACGCGGCGCTGTAGTTTGACACCACATGCGCGTTTCAATCACTTCTTAGCCTCGCCCATGTGTGCGCTTAGCATTTCATTTGATGGCGCGTGGCGGTTGATGGCAGGTCCGCAGGATCTGAGCGCGCCTCAGCAAGCCGCACTGATGCCTGATCTTATCTTTAGCGGACCGCAAGACCACCCTACGACAAGTTGGAACGACGCGGATATCCACGCAATGATCGTAGCGTTCTACCCCGATGCGATTGCGACGTTGCTGGGCGTGGAGATAGGTCAATTGCGTGACAAAAGCGTGCCTTTAAAGGCTTTGCCACAAAGCGTTCTGCGCGATGTTTTTGAACAGTTGAAAGGGGCAAAGGATGCTGTGACTGCATTCGCGGATTTGCAAACACGCATAGCGCCGCTCTGGCACTCAGCACGTCCTGATCAACATCCCTTTGGTCGGATGATCACCGATTGGAGCCGCGCTTTGATGGTGAACGCAGCATTTTCGCAGACGGGGCGGAGCGTGCGGCAAATGCAACGACGCGTGAAGACTTTGGCAGGCCAACCACTGAAACGGCTTCAGCGATTTTCCAAGGCAGAGCAAGCCTTTGCGTTAGCGTTAACCGAGCGCGATGCGGATATGGCAGGGATCGCCACGGACGCGGGCTATTCTGATCAATCCCATATGGGACGGCATGTGCGCGCACAAACAGGATTCACGCCCGCAGAATTGATGCGCAGGTTTGAAAGCGACGAAGCGTTCTGGAGCTATCGTTTGATGGGCTAACGTTACAAGCTGCTCAAAGTTTTGCGCAGTTCGAACTTTTGAATTTTGCCCGTCGAGGTTTTCGGTAGCTCCTGAAAAATCACGGCTTTGGGCGTTTTAAAACCCGCAAGTGTTTCGCGCGCGTAGGCGATCAGCTCTGCTTCGCTCACCTCTGCACCGGGCAGCAATTCGACGAAAGCGCAGGGCACTTCACCCCATTTGTCGTCGGGCTTGGCTACGACTGCGCAAAGCGACACGGCGGGGTGCGCCATCAAAGTGCCCTCTACCTCAACGGAGGAAATGTTTTCGCCTCCCGAAATAATGATGTCCTTCGCGCGATCTGCGATCTGGATATGCGTGTCAGGGTGTTGCACTGCGAGGTCGCCGGAATGGAAATAACCACCTGCAAAGGCCTCGTCCGTGGCGCTTGGATTTTTCAGATAGCCTTTCATCACTGAATTGCCTCGAATCATGATCTCACCTTGATGCGCGCCGTCCATCGCGACTTGGCTCATGTCAGGGTCGAGCACGGTGATGTCGTCCATCATCGGCATCGCCACCCCTTGACGTGCTTTGATGGCAGAGCGCGAGGATTGATCGAGCGCATCCCATGTCTCGCCATCCCAAAGGCACTCGGTGACGTGACCATAAGTTTCCGTCAATCCGTAGACTTGGGTGATATGAAAGCCCATGGTTTCAATCGCCGCTAGGGTCGCAGGGGCGGGTGGCGCACCTGCGGTGAAGACTTCCACAGTGTGATCAAACTTGCGACGCTCTTCTGGTGCGGAATTCACCAATGTGTTCAACACGATAGGTGCGCCGCCAAAATGCGTCACACCTTCGTCGGCGATCGCATTATACACGGCCTTTGCAGTGACATCACGACAGCACACAATCGTGCCGCCAAGCATCGGCATCATCCATGTGTGGTTCCAGCCATTGCAGTGAAACAGTGGCACGATGGTCAAATAGACGGGCGCGAGGGTTAATTGCCAGCTGACAACCGTGCCCATGGTCATCAGATACGCGCCGCGATGATGGTATACGACACCCTTAGGACGACCCGTGGTGCCGGATGTATAATTGAGCGCGAGGCTCTCCCATTCATCGGCAGGCATGATCCATTCGAACGCGGCATCGCCGCTCTTAAGCAGCGCGTCATAAGTCTGATAACGCCCCGAGGCAGGATAGCCCGCAGCGGCGTCAGGCACCTCAATGATCAAAGGTCCATCACTCTCCATCTCCACGATGGCGGCTTCGACGCTTGGCAGGAATTGCGTATCAACCAAGGCGACCTTGGCTTCGCCATGATCAAAAATATAGGCGATGGTGCCTTTGTCGAGACGTGTGTTGATGGTGTTCAAGACCGCGCCACATGCGGGAATGCCAAAATGCGCTTCGGCCTGCGCGGGGATGTTGGGAAGCAGGGTCGCGACAACGTCGCCAGATGTTACGCCAAGCTGTGCAAGACCAGAGGCCAGCCGCGTGCAGCGGTCATGATATTGCGCATAGCTTGCGCGAAAATCATTATAGACCAATGCGGTCTTTTTCGGGAAAACCTTCGCAGCACGGCGCAAATGGGACAGGGGTGTCAGGGCGCGATAATTTGCATCACGCTTGTCTAATCCGGTTTCATCCTTCATCCATCCCATGAGCGTCTGATCCTTCTAAGGTGAATTGCGCAATTTTTCGCAAACTGACAGCACTTTTGAAAGATGGAAAGAGTAATGACGCATCAGCCCAAGCAAGCTGCCGGTTTCATGGTCATCTCTATGCTCGTGATTGGGTTGATCGACAACTATATCGCGGTGATAGCGCGCGATGTCAGCTTGTGGCAGTTCCAATTTATTCGAACGTGCATGGGTTTGCCATTGTTGATGCTGGTTGCCTATTTCGGCTTTGGCACGTTGCGACCCATACGGCTTTGGGCTGTGCTGCTGCGAAACGGGTTTGTAGCACTCGGGATGGTGTTCTACTTTGGCTCGCTCGCGTTCATGCCCATCGCGCAAGCGTTAGCGGGGCTGTTCACCGCGCCTATATTCGTCCTTCTGATCTCCATATTCGTGTTCGGTGAAAAGGTCGGCGCTTTGCGCATCTTTGCGGTGCTATTTGGATTTGCGGGCATCATCGTGGTGCTCGGTCCTAGCGAAACTGGCCTGTCGTGGCTGAATTTCGTGCCACTGTTTGGCGGTCTGTTCTACGCAATGGGATCTGTGGCGACCCGTAAGATTTGTGCAGATGAAAGCACGATTGTGATGCTCGCTGGTATCTTTGGCATCCAAGGCGTGTTCGGGATTTTTATGCTGTGTATACTCGCGATTTTCGCGCCTGAGGTGCCAGCAGGAAGCGATGGGTTTTTGTTGCGTGGCTTCGTGTGGCCAGAGACGCTCACATGGTGGCTTATTGTGGTTCAAGCGGTTGGATCGTTGATTGGTGTCGGTTTCCTGATCCGGGCATATCAAAGTGCTGAACCAAGCTTCGTCGCCGTATTCGAGTATTCGATCTTCATATTCGGCCCGCTCTTCGCTTATCTTTTGTTCGGCCAAACGATCACCCTGAACCAATTGATAGGCATCATGATGATCGCAGGGGCAGGCAGCTTAATCGCGTTGCGCTCTCAGAACTAAGCAGGCAATCTTGCCCCCATGATTATCTCGAAATCCAGAGGCTACGTTTTCGTGCACATCCCCAAAACAGAGGGCGCTGCTTTGACGCTGGCGCTTGAAGAGCGTGCTGCGTGAGATGACATTATCATCGGCGACACACCTAAAGCACAAAGGCGCAAGAAGCGGCTCGAGGATCTGGAACCGGCGGGCCGACTTTGGAAACATTCAACGCTTGCGGACATCGATGGCATTGTCAGCACGGATGAGCTGGCGGATATGTTTTACACCACGCTCGTACGGAATCCTTGGGATCGTGTGGTCAGCTATTATCATTGGCTGCGCGCGCAAGGATTTGAACATCCGGCTGTGGGATTGGCAAAGCTGCTCGACTTCAACGGGTTTATGCGGGACCGGACGACTGTGGGTGCGTTTCGTGATTGGCCCTACGGGCATATATGGCGGATGCGAAAGGTGTGGAGCGATTCTTAGCCTTCATACGCATCGAACATCTGGAAGAAGATTTGCAGCCCTTTGTGCAGCACTTGGGTCTTGGATTAAGCATTCCGATTGCAAACATGTCAGAACAGAACCGCGATTACCGAAAATATTATGATGATTTGCTGGCGGAATTCGTCGGTGCACTGTGCGCAGAAGACATTCGGCGCTTTGGATACCACTTCTAGCGCGTAAATTGCGTCCATTGCAGCTCATTGTGGGATTATTTGGAAATTCACAGTCAAAACTGGTCTTGCGGATGCAAGGTGTGATGGTTGAAAGCGACGCCTCCAAAAACTATCGTGGAGATCCGTTTGCGGTCCTGATGCCGCGCTCAATGAAGGCTTATGGTTTTGTAGACTGCGTCGAGTAAAGCCAGCCTTTTGAAGCCATCGTTGTTGAGTTTGAGGATGACAAAGTTGTTTACGGGCACTCCGGGCTCCATTTTCAAACCCCTGCGACGGGTGATCTGTTTGTGGAAACCGGTCCTGCCCTTAAGTACAAAGTGTTACACACCGAAGAAACGTTTGAAGTCCTTGAGTACCTCAACGCAGCGCACCAGCAGCAATACGCGCTTAACTTCAATCCCCAAAAGGTAAAAGGAGCACGCATTTTGCGAACACGTTGTCATCTTGAGTGATCGTTGGCTCTAGGCGCGGCTCAGCGCGCGATGATCTGAATCACTTCATGGGGGTTTAGGGACAAATTGATGACCGGAGACCAATAAACGAAATTGGTCAACTGAGCGCGCGTGTTATATTCATTCAAAAAATACGCCTCACCATCAATCTGCACCGATAGCGCGTCAATGTGCCCCTCGCGGGGATCCCAGATTTGGCCGTCAGACGTTGCACGGTCATAACCAATTTGGACGCCCTCCGCCGAGTTGAAACCGGGGATGATTTCTCTGAGGTCCACCATAAAATTCTCTTGGGCGGTCGAGTTGCTGCCAAAGTAGAGCGAAACTCGCCATTGCTCTCTTAGGCTGCAATCTCCATGCCGTTCTCGACGCTTTCAATATCGAGCTTGATAAGCTCCTTGCACGGCAGAGCTTCGGACATAAGATCGAAAATCGCACCGCGTACTGTTTCAACTACTTGGCCTTGCGCGTCAGTTTTAACAACGCCGTCATCGGCAGAACCACCCAGATCGTTTGTCGTATTGTGGATAATCGGCCAGACTTGGTCACTGTCGACCCCCAGCTCGACCATGTTTTCCACCATTTCCACATGGATCGCCATACTGCGCAACCCATTACAAGTACAGTTGTCCGTTTTCAGGTTCCATTCGGTAATGTGAAAATCCAGGTCCTGGCTGAGGTGACTTTGCCAGACATCGAAGTCCACATCCAAGCACCCGATTTCGCTAGAATTGTTCTCGAAAGGGATCGGGGATTTGTTCCAGTAGTAACGCTCGACAACCCCGTCAATTTCCGCAAGTGTCGAAGGGCTGAACTGGTCAATGAATGTGTAATTGGCCGCTGTTAGACGATCAATGAAACCAGCGCTGCTGCGTGAAGAGGCGAATTCGGACTCATTATAGTTCGATGCCATTTGAACGATGATATCGGCCTCTTCGACATCTGCGGTTTCTATACCGCGAGCGAGCGCTTGCACCGCTATGTTGGCGCGCTGGCCGTATTCGGTCTCGCCCATAAAGCTCCAATATTCGTTTCCGACCTCGAAAGCTGAAATTTTGTCGCCATATTCGTACATGACCATTTCCGCCCAAGTGTCTAGATCGTGACCATAACTTGACAGGGGAGTTGTGGTCGTGATCGTAAGAATGACATCGGTATCAATGCGATCCATGAAAGACGTTAGTTCAGGGCGCAGATCACCCTCTGTTGTCAACTGGGTTATATCAAGGGCATCTAAACCGTCCACATCCCCGGGGCCCAGCTCTGCTTGGCCTGCTGGAAAGCGGATATTGTTGATTTCAAAAGCTTCCATCGCACTATTGAAAGTGTCGGTTGGTATGCCTGCATCAGTGTGCACCGAACAAATCATTCTGCACGATTAGGCCGGTCCGTACGATTTCATTATGCCCATCGGCTTCGATGGGTCTGATAGTAGCGTCAGCTTCATCAGCCTGAGGGGTTTCAATGTCTTCGTTTTAAATGCAATGTCGTAGGAACCCGAAGAGCCGATCATCAACATAAGCAAAGGTAATAATAGAAGAATTGCAATACCCATTGGAATGGTCCCGCGTCTAAGTCTTCTGAATACCTCTAATGTGGGTTGATGGGCCTGATGCTACAAGTTTTTAAAGTGCAGACCTGATATTAAAAATATGCATATTTTTGAATTTGATAGCTGAATACTGTCTAATTTCAGTGAAAATCGACCAAATCAGCCTGTGTCAGCACCAGTGCTTTCCAGGAAAACTACCTCTGAAAAGCAAATAGGGCGCACCGAAATCCGCCCTATTGTTTTGGATTTAAGTCAATCAGGCCGCTGTGGCTTTTTCGTCACCAAAGCGTCCGTAGAAGCTTTGGTTCTTCGCCGCCATTTCACGCAGCAAATCGGGGCATTTGAAACGCTGGCCAAACATTTCTTCCAGCTCGTCACAGCGCTCGGCTGCATAGGCAGACCCCAGCATATCGAGCCATGACAGCGGACCTCCGGACCAAGGCGCAAAGCCCCAACCCAAGATCGCGCCAACGTCGCCTTCGCGAATGTCCATCAACACGCCTTCTTCTAAAGCGCGCACAGCTTCCAAACACTGTGAGAACATCAAACGGTGCTGCACGTCGATCAGGCTTGGTTGCTCGTCCGACACAGGGAATTTATCACGTAGACCGCCCCAAATTCCGACGCGCTTTCCTTTTTCATCATATTCGTAATAGCCTGCGTTCGCCTTGCGGCCCATGCGGCCCTGATCGAAGAGATAGAACAACACGTCATCCGCTGCGCCTGCGTCATAGGCGTTGCCAAGCGCTTCTCTCGTGGCTTTGGCGATCTTCACACCAAGGTCAATCGAGGTCTCGTCGTTAAGCTGCAAAGGACCCACGGGGAACCCAAGCTGACGCGCGGCATTGTCGACCAACGCGGGCTCCACGCCCTCGCCAACCATGCGCACACCCTCGTTGATGTAGGGAATGATGCAGCGGTTCGCGTAGAAGAAACGCGCGTCGTTCACAACGATCGGTGTCTTGCGGATTTGGCGTACATAGTCGAGCGCTTTGGCCACCGCGCGATCGCCGGTTTCGGTGCCTTTGATGATCTCCACCAGCAACATTTTCTCCACGGGTGAAAAGAAGTGTATGCCAATGAACTGCTCAGGACGTTTGGACGCTTTCGCTAAGTCGCTGATCGGCAGGGTCGAGGTGTTGGAGGCAAAGATGCACTCCTCTGGGATCACGGCTTCGACTTTGGCTGTGATCTCGGCCTTGACCTTTGGGTCTTCAAAAACCGCTTCGATGATCAGGTCCACTCCTTTGAGTGCGTCCAAATCAGAGGTGGCTGTGATGCGGCCTAAAAGCGCCTCTTTCTTCTCGGGAGTCGCTTTTTTGCGCGCGATGCCCTTGTCCATGTAGCTCGCGGAGTAGGCTTTGCCTTTGTCAGCAGCGTCTTGGTTTTGGTCGATCAACACGACTTCTATGCCCGCTTGCGCAGAGACCAACGCGATGCCAGCCCCCATCATGCCTGCACCGAGAACACCGATCTTTTTGACGCGTTGGTCCGGCACATCTGCAGGGCGTACCGCCCCTTTGTCGAGCGCTTCTTTGTTCAGGAACAACGACCGGATCATTGCAGAAGACGACGGGTTCATCAGTATATTGGTGAACCAACGCGCCTCGATTTTAAGGGCGGTTTCGAAAGGCACAAGTGCGCCCTCATAGACTGCGGATAGCAAAGCTTTAGCTGCGGGAAACGCGCCTTGGGTCTTGCCGTTGACCATCGCAGAGGCCCCGACGAAGGTCATGAAGCCCGCAGGATGGTAGGGTGCGCCACCGGGCACTTTGTAGCCCTTCGCGTCCCATGGTTTCAAAAGGTCCGCGTCTTTGGCAGAGAGAACCCAAGCGCGCGCGTCGGCCATCGGATCAGCGCTGACTTCGTCGATCATGCCTGCAGATTTTGCTTTCGCAGGGGTAAGCAGCTTACCCTCTAGCAGGAACGGTGATGCGGCCATGGCACCCATTTTGCGCACGAAACGTGTCGTGCCACCCGCGCCGGGAAAGATGCCAACCATGATTTCTGGCAGGCCAACCTTCGCTTTAGGATTATCCGCGCAAAAGATGCGGTGCGTAGCAAGCGGCAGCTCAAGTCCGATACCAACAGCCGTCCCCGGCAGGACCGACGCAACAGGCTTCCCACCCTTGTTGGTTTTTGGATCCATGCCCGCGCGCTCGATCTTGCGCAGCAGCGTGTGGATGCTCATGATGCCTTCAAACAGACCTGCGGCAGGATTTTCACCTGCGTCCATTTTCATCTTAGCGAGCACATTCAAATCCATACCACCCGCAAAGCTGTCCGCTTTGCCAGAGGTAATGATGATGCCTTTCACCGCCTCGTCGGCGAGCGCGTCGTCAAAATGCGCCTCCAAGTCAATGAAACCCTGCTGGTTCATCACGTTCATGGATTTGCCAACGGCGTCCCACGTGATTGTTGCGATGCCGTCGGCATCTTTGATCATTGTAAAGTCGGTCATAGTTTATCTCCTGTTTGGAGGCGATTTGTTCAGGAAGAGATCATTTAGATCAGCGATCGTCATTCCAACTTCCAAATTCGCACAGTTGTCTTGTGTTGCTTTGCTTGCTCTAGGGCTGTGTCAGTCCTGCATTCGGCTCTTTATCGCATGTGTTGTTTGCAGCCCGTCCGAGACTTTCGGCGTCAGATACGGAAACTGCTGGTTACTGAGGTTGTTCGTGATCTCTACCAAGTACCAGCGACCACTTTGTTTTAGCATGCGCATGCGTGAATCGACGGCTTCTACAATTTGAATCCCTTCCTTCAACAGATAGCAGGTATGATACCCTTCGATCTGGTCGTCACTGATCCGTTGCGCACTTTTGCCGACACGCTTGATGTGATCAACGCTGTGTTTTTCAGCGAGCTCTGTCATCATCGCGAAGAACTTGTGAGTATCGTCATGCGTATTAACGATTGTATCGAGATCATCGAGGTGAACAGTATAGGGCAGCGCGTGAAGCCCACACCAAGCATCCAAGTCGCCCGCCATGTCGCATTCGCTGATGCTGTCGATGAAATCTTGGTAGATGTGAAGAGCTTCACTCTCTTTCATCCGTTGTTCCACTGCGTCCTTTTCCATCTGAACAATCGCCGGCGAGCGAGGACAAAATAAGTCTTCGTCATCGGCCCCCGCTATCGGATCGATCTTTGGGTCATTGGACGAACACATCTTTAAACACGCTCAATAATCGTTGCAGCGCCCATGCCGGATGCGATGCAAAGCGTGGCCAGGCCAACACCTTTGCCTGTGCGCTCTAGCTCGTCCAAAAGCGTGCCGATGATTATGGCACCCGTCGCACCCAGCGGGTGACCCATCGCGATGGAACCGCCGTTCACGTTGACCTTGTCGTGATCCACGTTGAACGCCTGCATGAAGCGCATGACGACGGATGCGAAGGCTTCGTTCACTTCGAACAAATCAATGTCTGAAATCGACATGCCGTTGTCGGCAAGGATCTTTTCCGTCACTGGAACAGGGCCAGTCAGCATAATGGTCGGATCTGTGCCGATCTTCGCTGTCGCGCGGATCTTTGCCCGAGGCTTCAGACCATGTTTTTCACCAAACTCTTTGTTGCCAATCAAAACGGCAGCTGCGCCATCCACGATACCAGAAGAATTACCTGCATGGTGAATGTGGTTGATCCGTTCAAGATGAGGGTATTTCATCAGCGCGATTTTGTCGAAACCGGGCATGACTTCACCCATGGCTTGGAACGCAGGGTTCAGCGAACCAAGGCTTTGCATATCCGTTTGAGGACGCATGTATTCGTCATGATCTAGGATCGGGATACCGTTCTGATCGTTGATGCCGATCACGGATTTGGCGAAACGGCCTTCGTCCCAAGCCACTTTTGCACGGCGTTGGGATTCAACAGCCAATGCGTCAGCCTCGTCACGGCTGAAGCCGTATTCCGTTGCGATAATATCCGCAGAGATACCCTGCGGGACGAAATACTGATCCATCGCAATACTTGGATCAACGGCAATCGCGGCACCGTCAGAGCCCATCGCAACGCGACCCATCATTTCAACGCCGCCTGCGATATAGGCATCACCCGCGCCACCTTTGACTTGGTTCGCGGCCAGGTTCACCGCTTCCATGCCAGACGCGCAAAAGCGATTGATCGCAAGGCCCGGGATACGTTCATCCAGATCAGAGGCGAGCACAGCAGAGCGTGCAAGACAGCCTCCTTGCTCCATCACTTGCGTGACGTTGCCCCATATCACGTCCTCAACAGCGTGACCCTCAAGGTTGTTGCGTTTTTTAACAGCATTCAGCGTTTGCGCAGACAGACGTAGGCTTGTCATTTCATGGAGTGATCCGTCTTTGCGCCCTTTACCACGCGGTGTGCGCAGCGTGTCATAGATGTAAGCTTCGGTCATAATATTGCTCTCCTTAAGCGCGATCAGCTGGGCTGCCGGGCATCAAATCATAGGGATGTTTCCAACCTGGCGTCTGCTCAATCCGTGTGAGCCAAGCATCGATATGAGGCCAGTCCGCGCGGGTGAAACCGAACGGCTCTGGATAAAATAGGTAACCGCAACAAGAGATGTCGGCGACTGTGATGGATGGGCCAACGATCCAGTCTTTATCTGCAAGGTGATCGTTTAGAACGGCGTATGCAGCTTTCAGGCGGCCTTGATTGAAGGCGATAACCTCTTTGGGGCGCTTGTCCTCTGATAGGAAGTTCATCAAGAACCGCGTAGGTCCTGCGACGGAACTGAGCTTGTGATTGTCCCACAAGACCCAACGCAACACTTCTCGTCGCGTTTCAGGGCTGTCGCCCGTCAGCTTTTGGCTTAGGTGGACAATGTAGTCTTGGATCGCGCCCGATTGGGTGATCGTGTAGTCGTGATCCGTATCGATCAATGCAGGCACCTCACCCATCGCATTGACGTTGGATTTGAAGGCGTCGGAACGTGCTTCACCCCCGAAGAAATCTACATAAACCGCCTCCCAAGGGAGGCCTGACAATTCCAAAGTAAGCGCGGCCTTGTAAGCGTTGCCACTTTCGCCGAAGCAATAGAGTTTCAATGTCATAGGGTTGGTCCTTTTTGTGAGGGCGAGCCGGGGGTTTCACATCCCCAGACCCCCGTGAAGTTTATTTCGAAAGATGAAGCGGGCTGTTTACTGGCGATTAAGGTTAACGCGTTAGTCAATGTAGCGCAGGGCAGACTGAAGAGTTGAGCCTTGTGAAAGGTGAAACCCATCGCCCTGCGCAGGTGCCGCCTAGCGAGACTGCGAGGCGGGTGATGTATCATAGTTTCATCTTTCAAAATAAACTTCCCCCGGAGGGCAGCTTTCATCCTGCGTTGCGATTATTTGAATGAGCGACTTATAAGCTCTTTCATGATTTCATTTGTGCCGCCATAGATCCGCTGGACCCGCGCATCCGTCCACATCTCCGCGACCGCATATTCTTGCATGAAGCCGTACCCACCGTGCAGTTGCAAGCATTCGTCAAGCACTTCGCCTTGCGTGTCTGTGAGCCAGTACTTTGCCATTGCCGCTTTCTCGACGGTTAGTTCGCCCTTGAGATGCTCGGAAATGCACTCATCCAAGAATGCGCGCGCAACGGTTGTTTTGGTCTGGCATTCGGCCAGTTTGAATCGCGTGTTCTGGAATTGCATGATCGGTCCGCCAAAGGCTTGGCGCTCTTTGCAATATTCAATCGTGCGCGCGACCGCACCTTCCATGGCACCCACCGCGCCACAGCCGATGATCAGGCGCTCCTGCGGAAGTTGCTGCATCATTTGATAAAAGCCTAGGTTTTCTTCGCCGCCCAAAATGTTCTCAGCAGGGATATCAACATTGTCAAAGAAAAGTTCTGACGTATCCGCCGCATGGGCACCGACCTTGTCAAGGTTTCGGCCACGTGTGAACCCTTCCGCGCCCTCTGTCTCAAGGATTACCAGTGATGTGCCCTTGGAGCCCTCGGCCGGATTGGTCTTCGCGGCCACAAGGATCAAGTTCGCGTGTTGGCCGTTGGTGATGAAGGTCTTTTGACCATTCAATTTGTAGGAATTGCCCTCCTTGATAGCGCGTGTCTTGATCGCCTGCACGTCAGAGCCGCCAGAGGGTTCCGTCATCGCCAGCGCGCCGACGAGTTCGCCGGAAATCATCTTCGGAAGCAGACGTTTTTTTTGATCTTCTGTACCGCAGGCCAAAATGTAGTGCGCGACAATGCCCGAATGAATGCCGTGCCCCCAGCTTGCTAAATTGGCGCGCGAGCCTTCCATCAAGATCACCGCCTCGTGGCCGAAATCACCACCGACGCCGCCGTATTCCTCAGGGATGGATGGACACAAAAGGCCAAGTTCGCCCGCTTCTCGCCAGGTTTCGATATCCATCTGACCTTGTTTGCGCCATTTTTCGTACTTGGGCATCCACTCGGTCGTGATGAAGCTCTCGGTCATCTCTGCGAGCATTTTGTGCTCGTTTGTCATCCATGTGCTCATGATATTCTCCCGTTTATCGTTTGCGCGCGTCTAACTCAGCGTTAAAAATCCGCAATCGATGCGGCAGGCTTTCGTCGTGCGTGACGCTTTCAAAGTTCTCAAACAGAAAAGACAGCGCTTCACCTTCATCCTGCGCCGCGTCGCTCACAAATCGTTTCAGACGGCGATAACCATCTTCGGTCATCGAGACTGGGAAATGTCGAGTAAGGCGAAACCGTTTCGGCAAAGTGCGTCCTTTGGTGAACCTGTGTGGTTTCCCACGCAGGGCTGTTTAGAATTGAGTGGCGTCCAGAGCCATAACCGTGTCCGCACCACTTTGGATGCGTGTCAAATGAAGGGCAGTGGCTGGCAATTGACGTGCCATATAATAACGACCCGTTGTGAGCTTCGTCTCGTGGAACGCCGCGTCCGAAGCACCGTTTGCTAACGCCGCGCGGGAGGCTTTGCCCATACGCGCCCACATCAGACCCAAACACACTTGGCCAAACATATGCATGAAATCGTTGGACCCCGCCAAAGCGTGGTTCGGGTTCTTCATACCGTTTTGCATGAAATACATACCAGCCGCCTGAAGGTCCTTGGAGGCCGCTTTCAAAGGTTCAATGAACTCTGCGTCATAGGTGTCATCTTCGCCTGCGTTCTCTCTGCAGAACGTTTTCACTAGATCAAAAAATGCCATCACGTGTTTGCCGCCGTCTTGCGCTAGCTTACGACCAACAAGGTCCAAAGCCTGAACCCCGTTCGCACCCTCATAGATCATCGCAATGCGTGCGTCGCGCGTATATTGCGACATGCCCCACTCTTCAATGTAGCCGTGACCGCCGTAGACCTGCTGGGCCTTTACGGTCATGTCGTAACCTTGATCGGTTAGGAAACCTTTGATCACAGGGGTCAGCAACGATACCAAACCGTCCGCGTCTTTGTTGCCAGAGCGATGCGCATCGTCGATCATCGTCGCGCCCCACAACAGGAATGCACGCGCACCTTCGGTAAAGCTTTTCTGATCCATTAAAGACCGGCGAATATCGGGATGCACGATCAGTGGATCGGCGGGGCCGCCCGGGTTTTGGGTCCCAGTCACAGCGCGTCCTTGCAAACGGTCTGTCGCATAATCTACCGCGTTTTGGTACGCGGCGTCTGCTTGCGCAAGACCCTGCATGCCCACGCCAAGACGCGCTTCGTTCATCATGGTGAACATGGCGCGCATGCCTTTGTGCTCATCGCCCAAAAGGTAACCCGTCGCTTCGTCATAGTTCATCACGCATGTGGAATTGCCGTGAATGCCCATTTTTTCTTCGATAGAGCCAACAGCAACACCGTTGCGCGCACCCAAAGAGCCATCATCTTTCACGTTGAACTTTGGCACGATGAAGAGCGACACGCCTTTGATACCCTCTGGTCCGCCTTCGATCTTGGCGAGAACCAAGTGGATGATGTTTTCGGCCATGTCATGCTCACCGGATGAGATGAAAATCTTCTGGCCGGAAATCTTGTAAGACCCATCGTCTTGTGGCGCGGCTTTCGTGCGCATCAAACCAAGGTCGGTGCCGCAATGTGGCTCCGTAAGGTTCATAGTGCCAGTCCATTCGCACGACACCATGTTGGGCAAGTATTTGTCTTTCTGTTCGTCCGTGCCGTGCGCGAGAATGGCGGAGGCCGCGCCGTGGGTAAGGCCCTGATACATCGTGAACGCTTGGTTGGACGCGGAGAACAATTCGCCCACAGCCGTGCCCATCAAGGCTGGCATGTTTTGGCCGCCGTATTGCTCTGGCATGTCCAGACCGGTCCAGCCACCTTCTTTTACTTGATCGAACGCTGCTTTAAAACCTGTCGGCGTGCGCACGACGCCGTTTTCTAACGTGCAGCCCTCTTTGTCGCCCACCGCATTCAAGGGTTGCAGCAAGTCCGTGCAAATCTTGCCCGCTTCTTCAAGAACGGCACCTGTGAAATCGGCCTCCAGCTCGTCATAACCCGGAATGCTGGTCTCTGTGGCTTTCAATACATCATGAATGATGAACTGAAGATCTTTTGTTGGGGCTGTATAACGGGGCATGGGCCACTCCCTATTCGGTCAAAGTCGATGGTTCAGTAGTTGGTCGGGTGTAGGCGGCCGAATTATTCGGCCGCTTTACGTGTTTGGTTCATGGAGCCGACGATCTTCTCGCCCCACTTGATCTGCTCGCGCAGGTCATCAATTGCGCTTTCGAGTTCGTCGCGTTGTGCCTCAAGATCGGACAAACGATCATGAGCGATCTCGAGCGTGCGGTTCATTTGTGTCTGTTGTTGATCGCCGACATGATAGAGGTCGAGCAGCTGGCGGATCTCTTCCAAGCTGAAGCCAAAACGCTTGCCACGCAGAATCAGCTTAAGCCGGGCGCGGTCGCGCTTGGTGAACAAGCGTTTCTGCCCGTCACGTTCTGGAAAGAGTAGCTCTTTCGCTTCGTAAAATCGCAATGTGCGTGGCGTCACGTCAAACGCGTCACACATTTCTCGGATCGTCATTTGTGATTCAGACGGTTGCATAATGTCTCACTCATCTTAGTCTCAGTTTGAGTACACCTGATGTCTTGGATGTTCGTTACATCGAAACCTCAGGTTTACGTAGGTAGTACGTTACGTCAAATATAAGTTTACGTAACTTACACCTAGGTAATGCTGCAACTGCAAAAATACGGGGAAGACTTGGCAAATCGCGCCACAAAGCAAGCTCAATTGGCCGTAAAGGTGTGAAGTTGGGCGCTTAAGCGATCTTTTCGACGGTCTCTTCTCGCAGAGTGCGTAGTTCTTTAATCGCGTCGCTTAGTTGCTCGGCCTGCTCTTCAAGTTCCACCAATTGATGATCCGCCATCTCTACAAAGGCGCTCATCTGCACTTTAGTGCCTTCATTTTCATAGATTTTCAGCCACTGGCGAATTTCTTCCAATTTTATGCCAAACTTGCGACCCCGCATGATCAGCGTCATGCGCGCACATTCGCGGGTGCTATAGAATCGAGAACGACCATCGCGTTCTGGCTGCAAAAGCTCGATATACTCGTAATAGCGTAAAGTACGTGGCGTCACATCAAAGCGAGCGCACATCTCTTTAAAGGTTAACCTTATCTCAGCCATATCGTCGCTCTCCTAGGCGGTAGATTAGATGCGGCTGTGTGGAAGGGCAACCGCTGCCCTTGCCCCTGTGCAAAAATGGCGCTCATAAAGGGGGTAGGCAATCAAGGAGCCGAACCATGTCAGAGCGCAAAGCGCAGATTGCTAAACAATTCATTCAGGCGATTCCCCATGCTACGGCTTTGGGGATGGAATTGACGCAGATCGGCGACGGCAAGGCTGAGATTTGCATGCCCTATGATCCGCAGCTTGTGGGCGACCCGAAGACAGGCGTTATTCATGGTGGCGCAGTGTCTGCGTTGATGGACACCTGTTGTGGCGCTGCGGTGATGAGCCATCCTGAAAGCCCTGCCGCAACGGCAACCATTGATCTGCGCATTGATTACATGCGCCCTGCGACACCTAATCAAAGCATACGTGCGCAAGCCGAATGCCATCACATCACGCGCTCTGTCGCCTTTGTGCGTGCGGTCGCGCTCGATGATGACAGTGACAATCCGGTTGCGATGGCAACTGGCACCTTCACCGTGGAGGGACGCTAGAGTGGCACGTAAACCCCCAGAACCGATGCAGTATGTAAAACAACGCCGTGACGCCGCACTGCGCGCGTTGGTTGGCGGTGTGCCTTATATCCAATTCCTCGGGATCAGTTTTGATCGGCGCGGCGATGAGCTGACTGCGCTTTTGCCGTTTGATCAAAAACTTATCGGCAATCCCTTTTTGCCTGCAATCCACGGCGGTGTCACAGCCGCCTTCCTAGAGGTCAGCGCGATTATCGAACTGAGCTGGTCGCTCTTGTGGGAAGACATTGAAAGTGGTGCGATCAGTCTCGAGGATTTGCAGGCGGGCACCTTGCCGCGTTTGCCTAAAACGATTGATTTCACGGTGGACTACATGCGCTCTGGCCTGCCGCGCGATGCCTATGCGCGCGCACGGGTTACGCGGTCTGGTCGCCGCTACGCGTCTGTTCAGGTCGAAGCGTGGCAGGATAACCATGACCGTCCTTTTGCACACGGGGCTGCACATTTCTTGATGCCGCGCCGCGAAGGCAGGTGAGCGATCCACTCTCCTTAACGCATCGCCGTGTTCTAGCGGTTGCCTTGCCTGTCGTGCTCTCAAACGCGACGGTTCCCATTTTGGGCGCGGTGGACACGGGCGTTGTCGGGCAAATGGGCGAGGCCGCACCCATTGGGGCCGTTGGCATTGGTGCGATTGCACTGACCGCAATCTATTGGATCTTCGGATTTCTGCGTATGGGCATCGCAGGCCTCACGGCACAGGCCGAAGGGGCAGGGCGCAAAGGCGAAGTCTCGGCGCTTTTGTCGCGTGCGATGATTATCGCGCTGGCCGCAGGCTTTGTGATCGTGGCGCTGCAAATGCCGTTCATTTGGTTAGCGCTCCAAACCGCCCCCGCCAGCGCAGAGGTAGAGACCCTCGCGCAAACCTACATGGGCATCCGCATTTACGGCGCGCCTGCCGCAATCGGTATTTATGGCCTGACGGGCTGGATGATTGGCCTCGAGCGCACGCGATCTGTTTTGATCGTGCAGCTTTGGATGAACGGGTTGAACATTGCGCTGGATCTGTGGTTCGTGCTCGGCCTTGGCTGGGGCGTCGAAGGCGTCGCCATTGCCACATTGATCGCAGAGTGGAGCGGGCTTTTTCTCGGTCTTTGGCTCTGTCGTGATGCGCTAAAGACCCCTGCGTGGAGGGACTGGCCACGAGTTTTTGATCGTGTGCAAATGATCCAATTCGCCCGCGTGAACCGCGATATCCTCCTGCGTTCTGTGGTGTTGCAAGGCATCTTCCTAAGCTTTGTGTTCCTTGGTGCTCGTTTCGGCGATGTCACTTTGGCGGCGAACCACGTGTTGTTGCAGTTTCTGGAAATCACCGCCTATTCGATGGACGGTTTTGCTATAGCGGCGGAAACGTTGGTCGGCCAATCCATGGGGGCGCGCAGTGTTGCAGGTGTGCGCCGCGCCGCGCTGATGACAAGCTTTTGGGGCATGATCACTGTCATATGCACGGCCGCCGGTTTCGTGCTCTTTGGTCCTGCAATCATTGATCTGATGACCACAGCGCCGAATGTGCGCGCGGAGGCACGCATCTATCTACCCTATATGATCGCCGCACCCTTGGTGGGCTGCGCTGCATGGATGCTCGATGGTATTTTCATCGGGGCCACGCGCAGTGGCGACATGCGTAATATGATGGCGCTCTCTGCTGTGATCTACATCGTGGCCCTTTTGGTACTGATGCCGCTGGTCGGCAATCACGGGCTATGGCTCGCGCTGCTCATTTCCTTTATCGCGCGCGGCATCACCTTGGGTTGGAAATACCCCGCCTTGGAGCGCGTAGCGGCTTAAAGCAATGTCAGAACATCTTCCGGCGGTCTGCCAATAACCGCTTCGCCACCCTTCACCGCGATAGGGCGTTCGATCAGGATCGGATGGGCCAACATCGCGGTGCGCAGATCTGCATCTTGGCTGTCCTTGCTCAAACCTGTCTCTTTGAACGCCTTTTCGCCCCTGCGCATCATGTCGATGGCTTTGAGCCCCAAGGCTGTTTGTAGGGCCTCGATCTCTGTAAGATCAGGGGCGTCTTTGAGATAAAGGCGCAGCGCAATCTCTACGCCCGTCTTCTCTAGCAGCGCCAAAGCCTGCCGTGATTTGCTGCAGCGTGGATTGTGCCACAGGGTGATCATAGCCAGTCGGCTCTCTTGCTGCCAACAGCATCCGCGACATTATCATGGCCATCTGCTTGCAATAATTTTTCAAGCCCGTGCACGATGTCCGCCGCCAAACCCAAGCCACCATAAACAAGTGCGGTATATAGCTGCACCGCAGAGGCACCCGCGCAAATTTTGGCATATGCTTGCTCCGAAGTGCTGACGCCACCAACGCCGATCAAAGGGAGTTTGCCGTCAGTCTGTACGGAGAGTTTGGCGAGAACCCGCGTTGATTTTTCAAACAGGGGTGCGCCGGAGAGGCCTCCCATTTCGCCCTTGTGTTGGCTGTGCAAACCGTCGCGATCAAGCGTCGTGTTGGTGGTGATCACACCCTGCACACCCGTCGACAGCGCAACTTGGGCAATCTCTGCGATCTCGCCGTCGGTCAAATCCGGTGCGATCTTTAGGAAGACGGGGATGGGTGTCGCAATCGCAGCGCGGGCGTCCATCACGCCAGATAAAAGCGCACTGAGCGCTGCCGCCCCTTGCAAGTCACGCAGCTTTTCGGTGTTGGGTGAGCTGACATTCACGGTCGCAAAGTCCACGTGCGCGCCGCAATGGGCAAGCACCTTAGCAAAGTCCGCCGCACGGTCATCGCTGTCTTTGTTCGCGCCCAAGTTCAAGCCCAGCACCATGTCACGCGGGCGTTTTGCCAGACGCGCACCGATGCGTTCCATCCCTTGATTGTTAAACCCGAAGCGATTGATCGCGGCCTTGTCCTCGGTCAAACGAAACAGGCGCGGCTTGGCATTTCCGTCCTGCGGACGCGGTGTTGCGGCCCCCACCTCGATAAAGCCGAAACCGGATGTACTGAGACCTTTCAAGCTTTCGGCGTTTTTATCAAAGCCAGCGGCCAACCCGATGGGATTTGGCAGCGCAAGCCCCGCAAGATTACAGGCCAGACGGGGCGAGGTGATCGCACCAGGGGCCGTCGCCAAGCCATATTGCAACGCTTTCAAAGCCAAGCCATGTGCGACTTCTGGATCAATCTTGCGCAGCGCTTTCAGACCGATCTGTTCCGCAAGCCGCAACATTTATTCCAGCCCTGCTGGAAAATGATGCGTGCCATCAACCAAAGGCAAAGGCTGTGCCCATTCAACATCTTCTATGCGCAACTCGCGGTACAAATGCGGAAACTCTGTCCCCCCCCGCGAGACTTCCCATTTAAGCGCGGCGCCCATCGTCTCCGCATCACAGCCAAGCAGGAATAAACCATCCACACCCGAGAAATGCTTGTCTGCGGTTTCCTGCGCCTGTTTGGCTGTCGAGAAATGCACATAGCCATCCGAGATGTCGATTGGAGCACCTTTGGTGGATTTGTCTTGGCGAAGCTGCGCCCACTCATCGGCGCGAAAGATTTTGTATATTTTCATGGGGGCCGTGATGATCCAAGCCGGCGATAGCGTCAAGGCCAGTCACGGCCCACTTGCCTGTGCAAAGCTGCTTCAAAATCACCGGTTTCAATAGCGTCGATCTATGATCGTGCGCAAACCTACATCGCCAATCTCAGCGTGCAAGGCCGCCACCAATGTCTTGGCTGCGCCATAGGTCTCTTGCCAATCCCGTGTTTGATGCAAACGACCCCACGCTCGAAAACTCTTCGCTTGTTTGATCCAAGTCGCCTGTCGTGGCGCGAAAGATTGCACACGTGAATCGCGAGCCAAATGCGTGGCCAGTCCTTCGTTAAACCAAGCTGGAATACGCTGGTGAAAAACATCTTGGACACCCATTCGGCTGTGAAGATGGATATGGGCAAACTCATGGGTAAGGATCATTTCGTTCAAGCCTTTCGGACCGAGAAAAACGAGATGCCGCCCAAGGGTAAGACCACGCAGCTTCAGATCGAACCTGTTTGCGCACTCTTGCGATGTACATATGATGATCCGAGGGGCCTTTGCTCCACCAAAAAACCCCTGAGCGCGTGCTTGCGCGGTGTCAAGGAGCGCTTCAAATTCAGCGTGTCTTTCGGGGGCGTCGGTATAAATCCCGTTCTCGATTAAGAAGAGGCCGAAAAATTCGGGGGTCAGCGCGCGGTGGTGTCCCGGTAGGGCAGCATAGGCCCACGTTACAGCGAAGGTTAGGACAACAAAGACAATGCGAATCCATCTGAACATCTATTGGAGCTAGGCGCATAAATTTCTTGTTTCAAGCTTTGCGCCACGTCGGCCTTTGACAGAATGCCAGCGACAGGCCAACATTCGACTCAGGGTTCAAGATAAAAGGAAATTCAAACATGCTCACACGTTTATTGGCAGGGGCGGCCAGCCTCGCACTAACAGCAGGTATTGCCTCCGCTGATTATTCACTGACGATTTTACACACAAACGATTTCCATGCGCGCTTTGAGCCGATTAGCAAATATGACAGCGGATGCGGCGCGGAAGACAACGCAGAAGGCAAGTGTTTTGGCGGCTCCGCGCGATTGGTGACTGCCGTTGCAGAGGCCCGCGCACGCACAAACAATTCGATCCTCGTGGATGGCGGTGATCAGTTCCAAGGCACGCTGTTTTACACCTATTACAAGGGTAAACTCGCGGCTGAGATGATGAACAAGCTTGGCTATGACGCGATGACGGTGGGCAACCATGAATTTGACGATGGCCCCGAAGTTCTGCGCGGCTTCATGGATGCGGTCGATTTCCCTGTCCTGATGTCCAACGCGGATGTGAGCGGGGAAGAACTGCTCGCAGGCAAGCTCGCCAAGTCCACAGTGATTGAACGCGGTGGTCAAAAGCTGGGCCTGATCGGCCTGACACCTCAGGACACAGACGAATTGGCAAGCCCCGGTCCCAACATCATTTTCACAGAACCTGTGAATGCGGTTCAAGGCGAGGTTGATAAGCTGACAGACATGGGTGTGAACAAGATCATCGTTCTGTCGCACTCTGGCTATGTGGTCGATCAGGCTGTTGCTGCTGGGACGACTGGCGTTGATGTGATCGTCGGCGGTCACTCTAACACCTTGCTCTCCAATACGAACGAGCGCGCGGAAGGAGCCTATCCGACTGTAGTCGGCGCAACGGCGATTGTGCAGGCCTATGCCTATGGCAAATTTCTGGGCGAGCTGTACGTCACCTTCAATGATGCGGGCGAGATCACCGAAGCTGTGGGTGAGCCAATAATCGTTGACGGCGCAATCAATGAAGATGTGGCGACAAAAGCACGGATCGCCGAAGCGGCAGCCCCATTGGAAGAGATCCGCAACAAAGTAGTCGCTAATGCGGCGGATGCAATTGAAGGGGATCGCGCGATTTGCCGTGTGCAGGAATGTGCGATGGGCAACCTTGTCGCGGATGCAATGCTGGATCGGGTGAAAGACCAAGGCGTTGAAATCGCGATTGCGAACTCTGGTGGGATCCGTGCCTCCATCGACGCGGGCGAGGTGACGATGGGTGAAGTCCTGACTGTCCTGCCATTCCAAAATACTCTCTCCACCTTCCGTATTTCCGGTGCAACCTTTGTGGCTGCGCTTGAAAACGGGGTGAGCCAAGTGGAGGAAGTCAAAGGTCGTTTCCCGCAAGTTGCAGGTGTTAGCTTCACGTTCGATGCCAGTGCAGAGGTTGGCAGCCGCATCTCAAACGTCATGGTAGGTGGTGCTGCGGTTGATCTCGCCAAGATGTATGGCGCGGTGTCCAACAATTATGTGCGCAATGGCGGCGACGGCTATAAGATGTTCCGCGACGCTGAGAATGCATACGACTACGGCCCTGACCTTGCGGATGTGACGGCTGAATATCTTGCGGCGCAAGGCCCCTACACACCCTACACGGATGGGCGCATCTCAATGAAGTAAACTGAATAGGGCGCGGTGATCAAAACCCGCGCCCTATTCCCTTTGCGTTTCGTTGGTCTTCAAAATACCTCGGGGGAAGGCCGCAGGCTTGGGTGCAGCGCCCCCATCTAGCGCTTCCACTTTTCGAGCGCTGCGCGCATACGAACTCCGTAACGCCGCGCTGTTTCCAAATCACCACCCGACAAAATCTCATCCCCTTCGCGCGGAACACTGGCCGTGACGCCTACCCAAGAGCCGTCGGTGTTGATCCCCTCATTCTCAGCCACAACTGGTGCGCCAGTTTCGGCATTGCCGATCCAGATTATCCCCATTTGCGCTGCGAAAATAAACATGCTGGTCAAAACATTCAGCTTATCACCTGCCGGATGCATTGCCGTGGAAAACCCACCCGCAAGTTTGTCACGCCATTGGCCCGTGTCCCAGCGCGTGGCGGCTTCTTCGATGAACTGCACAAAAGGAGTGGGCAGACCACCCATGTAAGTCGGCGCGCCCATAATGACCGCGCCAGCACTATCCAGTGCGCGCCAATCTGCGTCGCTAAGCGCGGTCACATCAAATAGGCGTGCGGCGCTCCCTTTGGCGATGGCCTCTGCCAATGCGCGCGTGTGTCCGTCCACCGAAAAATAGACAATACAAATACTCATGAAATCCCTCCCCACATAATTTGAGAACCATATTCTTATGTGAAGAAGATGGAATTGAATTTTCTTAGAAAATTCGTGTCGCGTTTCATTTCGATTGCCCTACACTCAAGCGCATGTGTGGACGCCTTGCAGTAACTCTTCCTAATGACGCGATGGCGCAACTCTTTGCGGCGCAGCCTGCAAATGATCTTCCCGAGGTGCCAAATTATAACGTCTGCCCGACAACCCAATTGCACACGATCCAAAGCGAGGGTGGCACGCGTCGCCTCTCTTCGATGCGATGGGGGTTTATCCCGCGCTGGTATGAAAAACCGAATGGCGGCCCACTTTTGATCAACGCGCGTGCGGAAACGATTGCAGAAAAACCCGCGTTTAGAACAGCGGCGCGCGAACGGCGCTGCCTTATCCCCGCGAGCGGATTTTATGAGTGGACCAAAGACAGCGAAGGTGGGCGTGACCCTTGGTTTATTCACGCACACGACAAAGCTCCGCTCGCCTTTGCAGGAATTTGGCAAGATTGGCAGCATGGCGAAGAAACGCTGCGAACTTGCGCTGTCGTGACCTGTGCCGCGAACACTTCCATGAGCGCGATTCACCACCGCATGCCCGTCATCCTTGCGCAACAGGACTGGGCGCTGTGGCTCGGCGAGCAAGGCAAAGGCGCAGCGCTGCTGATGCAGGCCGCGCCGGAAAATCATTTACAATTCTATCGCGTCGATCGCGGCGTCAATTCTAACCGCGCAAGTGGCGCGCATTTAATTGACGCTGTAAGCGCTTAGTTAGACGATTCTGGTCCGTCGGTGCCGTCAAAAGCGTCATTGTCGTCTCCGTTGACATCACCCAAAGGTGCGAGGTCGAAGGAGAAGGTCCCTGCGATTTCCGCATCAGAGACCAAACCGAACGAAAGCGCGGTCTCCGCGGAGATTGACAAAACGTAGTCCATGCTCGTCGCCAAGGACCCTGTGGTCCAGTTTGCATCGCTTGCGATGACTTCGATAGAGTAGTTTTTATTATTGGTAAACGTCACAGTATCGCCTGGGGCGAGATACGTGATTTCCGGGTAGAACGCACCTTCTTCAACGAGAATGCTATAGTCATTTGCGCTTGCGACCTGCGCAAAGCTCAAGCTGAGCGCGGCCATTGAAAAAAAGATAGGCTTGAACATCATATCACTCCTTTTGCGCTGTCAGAAACGCAAGTTGTTTGGAGCAGGGATAGGAGTGCTAGAAGGCAAAAATGAGGCAAAAGTGCGCAAGTTTTAAGCATCAATCTTGTGGTAGACTCGAGTGATACCCCAACGTTTTGCGCAGAGCATCACCAAATACAGTGAAACGCAGAGTTTAGTGACTTTCCTCACATGTGCGCCTTGACCCTTTGTGAGGGCTGACTTATGTCCAATCCAGCGCGCGGGCGTTGTGTAATGGTTAAGACCTCAGTTTTCCAAACTGAAGATGAGGGTTCGATTCCCTCCGCCCGCTCCATCCTTCCACTCCAGAATGAATAGCGCGCCCATGTGCCGCGCTTGACCCAAGTGCTTAGGTGCCTTTAATGCGACTGATCAGCGTTTTAAGGATTACTCATGGCCTCCGACACCACGGCACCTGCCAACCAAATTGCTCCCAATCTGACGGAAGCAGAACGCGCGAAATCGAAAGAACTGTCTACCCTGCGCCGCCTCTGGCCGTTCCTGGCACCCTACAAACCACTGGTGATTTTCGCGTCTTTGGCGCTGACTCTAACGGCCTTTGTGTCGCTTCTAATGCCTTTGGCTGTGCGCCGCGTCATCGACAATTTTGAATCAGCGGATGGCGGCCTGCTCGATCAGTATTTCGCGTCAGCATTGGCGATCACCGCCTTGCTCGCGCTGGGCACGGCGCTGCGCTACGCATTAGTCACGCGCTTGGGCGAGCGGGTGGTTGCAGATATTCGCAAGGCCGTGTTCGACCGCGTCATTGCCATGAGCCCCGAGTTTTACGAAAAGATCATGACAGGCGAAGTCCTGAGCCGAATTACCACAGATACAACGCTGATCCTTTCGGTGATCGGATCATCGATCTCTGTCGCTTTGCGCAATATGTTGATTTTCATTGGTGGCTTGATCTTGATGCTCTTCACCTCTGCCAAACTCACGGGTCTTGTGCTTTTGCTAGTGCCTGCTGTCATCGTGCCGATCTTGCTCATGGGGCGTCGTTTGCGCGTGCTGAGCCGCGAAAACCAGGACTGGATCGCGGCCTCCTCAGGCAATGCTTCGGAAACGCTAGGCTCTGTGCAAACCGTGCAAGCCTTCACGCACGAGGCCCAAAGCCAACATATGTTTGCAGATTTTACCGAGAAAAGTTTCGATGCTGCGCGCCGCCGCATCACGGTGCGTGCCTACTTGACGGCAATCGTGATCTTCTTGGTTTTCTCTGGCGTCGTCGGTGTCTTGTGGATCGGCGCGCGGGACGTGCGCGCAGATCTGATGAGCACGGGTGCGCTTGTTCAATTCGTGATCTACGCTGTGATGGTGGCGGGGGCCGTTGCCGCCCTTTCGGAAATTTGGAGCGAATTGCAACGCGCTGCAGGTGCGACGGAGCGTTTGGTCGAATTGCTCGATGCTGAAGACACCGTCAATGATCCCGAACAGCCTGTGGAATTGGCTACACCCGTAAAGGGCGAAATCGCGTTTGAAACCGTGTCATTCCGCTATCCTACCCGTCCAGACACGCCCGCACTTGAAGAGGTGAGCTTGGATATTGCATCGGGTGAAACGATCGCATTTGTCGGACCTTCGGGGGCGGGAAAAACCACGATTATTCAGATGATCCAACGCTTCTATGATCCGCAATCGGGGGTAATCCGGCTCGACGGCGTACCTCTGACAGCGATGGATCGCGACAGGTTTCGCCAGCATATTTCACTAGTACCGCAGGACCCCGTCATTTTCGCCGCCTCTGCCCGCGAGAACATTCGTTTCGGGCGACCAGACGCGAGCGATGCTGATGTGGAAGAAGCGGCCAAGGCTGCTGCTGCGCATGACTTTATTTCCGCGCTACCGGATGGTTATGACAGCTATGTGGGTGAACGCGGTGTGATGTTGTCGGGCGGTCAAAAGCAACGCATCGCAATTGCGCGCGCGATTTTGCGTGACGCGCCTGTATTGCTTTTGGATGAGGCGACCAGTGCGCTTGACGCGGAAAGCGAACGCGCGGTGCAATTGGCTGTGGATGAATTGTCCCAAGGGCGCACCACTTTGATCGTCGCGCACCGCCTTTCGACTGTGAAGAAGGCTGATCGCATCGTCGTGCTTGAAGCTGGGCGCGTCGTCGCGACCGGAACCCATGACGCATTGGTCGCGCAGGACGGTCTTTACGCGCGCCTCGCGCGGCTTCAGTTCACGGCAGGGTTTGAAGACGCCTGAATTCCCCTCGCGTCCAAGTGTGGCTCGCGTCAAAGTCGCGTCTGACTTATCAAGGATGGATATCAGATGGGTTTGTGGAGTTTTGCGAAAGACGCAGGCAAGAAGCTGAAGGACTCGACCTTCAAGTGGACGGAGACAAAGTACGCTTTGCAGGCGTTGGTGCGGTCAGCCCGTCCATTCGTGAGAAGATCATTCTTGCGGTTGGTAACGTGACAGGCATTGACGCAGTTGAAACGGATGAAGACGACGGTCTAACACCTGTGTTCTACACCGTTGAAAAAGGCGACAAGCTTTGGGCATTTGCTGAAAACGCGATGGGCAACGGATTAAAATACACAGAGATCTACGAGGCGAATAAACCAATGCTCAGCCACCCTGACAAAATCTATCCAGATCAGGTTCTGCGTATCCGGCAGGAAGGCGTAGAAGCGTAGGCTTACACGATCTGAAACAGTTTGAAGGGGAGCAGTTTGGCGGCTCCCTTTTTCGTGAGATGGCCGGTAAGTCATAGGTTTGGCGCAAAACTACCCTTGGGAATGCTTGCCTTTAGGGTGCCCTTTGCTCATCTTAGCGCAAACGTGTGTACATGCGCGCGAGAGTGTTATGGTTCAGGGGAGGAGCAACCATGGGATTTGCATCCATTGCAGACAAGATAGCCTTAGAAGCGGAAATGCCGTGGTCAGAGCGCGACGTGCCCACGACGCTTTACGGATTACTCAGCCGCACGGCGACGAAATTTCCGAACCACTCGGCTGTCAGCTATCAGTTGTTTTCAGGCCCAACCGATAAGGCAGAAACGTTAAGCTGGTCCGAGCTGCACGACAAAACCGTGCAAACGGCGAACCTGTTTCGCAAACTCGGTGTTGGCGAGAAGGATGTCGTGGCCTACATCCTCCCGAACGCGAATGAGACAACTTTGGCCTTGCTTGGCGGGATGGTCGCGGGAATCGTAAACCCAATCAATCCGCTTTTGGAAGCAGATCAAATCGCAGCAATACTGCGCGAGACGGGCGCGAAAGTCGTGGTAACTTTGAAGGCGTTCCCGAAAACGGATGTCGCGCAAAAGACCGCTGAAGCGGTGCGCCATGCACCAAACGTGAAGACCGTGCTTGAGGTGGATCTCAACCGCTACCTCACGCCACCCAAAAGCTGGATCGTGCCTTTGGTGCGTCCGAAAAACCCTGTCGCACACCATGCCAAAGTGCTGAATTTCGTCCGCGAAGTTGCACAACAGAAC
Source organism: Planktotalea sp. (assembly GCF_018607995.1). Lineage (GTDB taxonomy): Bacteria > Pseudomonadota > Alphaproteobacteria > Rhodobacterales > Rhodobacteraceae > Planktotalea. Next base: position 169,023 of record NZ_JABBAL010000023.1, on the reverse strand, counting down.
ACGACACTGGACTTTGCAGATAGCAAAGCCGATCGCGTCGCCGCTTATTTCCACACAGGTGGCACGACGGGCATGCCCAAGGTCGCGCAGCATACCTATAACGGGATGATCTATAATGGCTGGCTGGGTCACGAGTTGCTGTTTACAGAAGACGACAACGTGATTTGTCCGCTGCCTTTGTTCCATGTTTTCGCGGTGCACGTGATTTTGATGGCGGCTATTTCAAGTGGTGCGCATGTGGTTTTCCCAACCCCGCAAGGCTATCGTGGCGACGGCGTGTTCGACAACTTCTGGAAACTTGTTGAGCGTTGGAAAATTAGTTTCATCATTACCGTGCCGACCGCGATCTCTGCGCTGATGCAGCGTCCGATTGATGCCGATGTAAGCTCTGTGAAAACTGCGTTCTCCGGCTCCGCGCCGCTACCTTTGGAGTTATTCAAGCGATTTGAGGAAGCCACGGGCGTGCAGATCGTCGAAGGCTATGGCCTGACGGAAGCAACCTGTCTGGTCTCAATCAACCCGCCTGAGGGGGAAAAGAAGGTTGGGTCTATCGGGATGACCTTCCCCTATTGCGATGTGAAAATCCTCAAAGATACACCAGATGGGCCGCTTGAATGTGCGGTGGACGAAGTGGGCGAGATTTGCATTTCCAATCCGGGTGTCTCTGTCGGTGCGACCTATACTGAAGAAGACAAGAACCGGGATTTGTTTCATGGTGAATATTTGCGCACAGGCGACTTAGGTCGCTTTGATTCCGATAATTATTTGTGGATCACAGGCCGTGCGAAAGATTTGATCATTCGCGGCGGTCACAACATTGATCCTGCGGAAATTGAAGAGGCCTTGCTGGGCCACAAAGCCGTCGCTTTCGCGGGGGCGATTGGTCAGCCAGATGCGCATGCGGGTGAAGTGCCTTGCGCGTTCGTTGAGTTGGTCGCAGGTGCAAGCGTTACAGAGGCGGAGCTGATGGAGTTTTGCAAAACCAACGTGCACGAACGTGCAGCGCAGCCCAAACATATGACCATTCTGGAAGAATTGCCAAAGACGGCTGTGGGCAAAGTGTTCAAGCCGGATCTGCGCAAATCCGCGATTACGCGTGTGTATAACGGCGCGCTTGAGAAAGCAGGTGTTGAGGCGCGTGTCGTCTCCGTTGTGGATGACAAGAAACGCGGATTGGTCGCGCAATTGTCTGCGTCTTCAGATGAGGACAGCGCGATTACCGACGTGCTCGGCTCTTTCATTCGCCCTTGGGAGCGCGTTGCGGGCTAGCGCAAATTTTCTAGAAAATTAGAATTCCGGCCCTAAGGGGCCGGGAGCTTGTTTGGAAAGATCAAGATCAGCCTTAGTCTTTGGGGGCAGGTGCGCCGCCTTCAAAGTTGTTGCCATTCGCGTAGTCACACGGCTCTTCCTGCATTTGCAAATGTAGCCCATCGCCTGTGTAGGGATGCGCGCGGGCAAGCTCTTCGTCGACGCTGATGCCCAGACCGGGCGTTGTCGGTGGGGTGATGAACCCGTCCTCGACTTTGAGTGTGCTTTTGATCAGCGCGTCGTGAAACGGCGTTTCAATCGTTTCTGCCATCAAGATGTTCGGGATGGAGGCCGCGAGGTGGATGTTCGCGGCCCATTCCACAGGTCCAGCATAAAGATGCGGCGCCATTTGCGCGTTGAAGACTTCAGCGATAGCTGCGGTCTTTTTCATCTCCCATATACCGCCAGCCCGACCCAAAGCGGGTTGCAAGATTTCAGCAGCGCCTGCGCGCAGGACTGTCGCGAATTCCGACTTAGTCGTCATCCGCTCACCGGTCGCCACAGGGATGCGCACATTACGCGCGACGCGGGCCATGTCCTCGATGTGATCGGGGGGGGTGGGTTCTTCGAACCAAAGGGGTGAGTAGGGTTCCAGCGCTTGGCCAAGGCGGATTGCGCCGGCGGTGTTGAACTGGCCGTGCGTGCCAAAGAGCAGATCGGCCTTGTCGCCCACAGCCTCACGGATGGCTTTGCAGAAGGCGACGGATTGACTGATGTCGCTCATCGCAGGCATGTGGCCGCCGCGCATCGTGTAGGGGCCGGCGGGGTCGAATTTGACCGCCGTGTAGCCACGCGCGACGGCATCAGCGGCGGATTCTGCGGCCATTTCGGGGGAGGTCCAGAAGGCGGCCATGTCGTGGTGCGGTAGAGGGTAGAGGTAGGTGTAGGCGCGGATGCGCTCGTTCATTTGCCCGCCAAGCAACGCGTAGACAGGACGCTCGCGCGCTTTACCGAGGATGTCCCAGCAGGCAATCTCCAGTCCCGAAAACGCACCCATGACCGTCAGGTCAGGGCGTTGCGTGAAGCCGGAGGAATAGGCGCGACGGAACATCAGCTCGATGTTTTCAGGGTTCTCGCCTTGCATGTGCCGCTTGAACACGTCCTCGATCACGGGGCGCATCGCATCTGGCCCGATGGAGGAGGCATAGCATTCACCCCAGCCGGTTATCCCCGTGTCTGTCGTGACTTTGACGAGGATCCAGTAGCGCCCACCCCAACCCGGGGCAGGGGGGGCGGTAACGATGATATCGAGGTCTTGCAGCTTCATTTGAACATGATCACATTGCGTTTGGCAGAGCCTGATTTCGTGTCCTCAATCGCTTCGTTGATCTGATCAAGCGACCAACGGCCAGAGATCAGCTCGTCCAGCTTCAAACGTCCTTGGCTATACATATCGACCATCCACGGGATGTCGCGTTGAATTACTGCGTCGCCCATTTTGGAGCCGATCATCGACTGACCGACGGCGGCGAAATTCGCTGCCTCATATTCGGATTTGGCACCTGTCGCCGGCATGCCGACCATGACCACCTTGCCGCCATAGGCGAGGTAGCGTGCGGCGTCTGTGTAGGCCGCCGCAACACCAACAGTTACGATCACCGCATCCGCACCGCGCCCGATGGCCGCCTTCGCGTCGCGCCATGGTTTGTCACCGGTAGCCAGCACGCCGTCGGTCGCACCGAACTCCTTTGCGATCGTAAGCTTTTCTTCGCTCATATCGACAGCCACGATGCGGCGCGCACCCGCGATCCGTGCGCCTTGAATGGCGTTCAAACCAACACCGCCCGCGCCAATCACCACAACATCCTGACCCGCTGTCAGCTTGGCTGCGTTGACCACTGCACCCACACCTGTGATTACGCCGCAGGCCAGCAGGGCGGCCGCATCTTTCGGAATATCTTCAGCGATTTTGACGACTTGGCGCTGATCGACAACGACCTTTTCCGCAAACGCGCCGCAGGCCATCGCCTGATGCAACTTGCCGCCATCTGCGGTCTTCAAAGGCCCGAGATCGCCGTCATAAGGTGTCTCGCACAAAGTCGGTGCACCGCCCGCGCAACACACGCAATTGCCACAGGCGCGGATAAGGGTGACAACCACGCTATCGCCCTCAGCCAATCCGCGCACGCCACCGCCAACGCTGGTGATCTTACCCGCCGCTTCATGTCCATAGACCGCAGGCAGGGAGCCGCCCCAAGCGCCGCCCGCATAGGAAATGTCGGAATGGCAGATCGCGCAGGCTTCGAGCGTGACTTCAATCTCACCCATTTCAGGCGCGCGTAACTGCACGTCCTCAACGGACAATGGGGTGCCAAATTCATGGCATACGGCGGCTTTTATTGTGGGCATTGTGTTCTCCTAAACTTGCGCTCAGGTTTGACCAAGCACAGCCAACAGACAAGCCCGTTTCCGACATTTAGTGGATTTTATGAGGTGGCAGGCGCACGTTTGCGCAGTTGAAAGATCAGCACTGCGACCATCATCAAGGTCCCTGCAATAATGAAGGGCGCACCGGGCAGATAGATCGGTGTCTCCGGATCTGTGAAATAGGCAAAACTACGGGTCATCACGAGGGGGGCCATGATCGCCGCAAGGGAATTGACGGAGGTGAGTACGCCTTGGAACTCGCCCTGAGCATCGTCGCTGACGCGGCGCGACATAATCCCTTGCAAAGCGGGCATTCCAACTGCGCCAAGGGCGGTCAGGGGGATCAGCAGCAAGAGCGACGTGCCCGATGTAATCGCAGCGAAGATGAAGAGGGTCGTTGCCTCTAGCGCGAGGCCGATGACCACAGTTTTGCGATGCCCAAAACGGCGGATTGAGGGTTGCACAAGCACGCCTTGCACGAAAGCAAAGCACAGGCCGAAAATCGCGAGTGACACGCCGATCATGCTTGGCGACCAATCAAAACGCTCCACGCCGTAGAAAGCCCAGACGGAGGGGTAAACGACCGTGCCGATTTGATAGAAGAAATAGACCAGCAACAAAGGGCCGAGGCCCGGAAAGCTGGTGATGGATTTGAAAGCCCCAAACGGATTTGCGCGTGTCCAGCTGAAGGCGCGTCGGGTCGCGTCCGTCACGCTTTCGCGCAATACAAACCATCCCAGTGCAGCATTCGATAGCGCTAGCGCTCCCGCGGCCCAGAACGGCGCGCGTGTGCCGAATTCGGCTAATAGACCGCCAACAACGGGGCCAAGCACAAAACCGATCCCGAACCCCGCGCCAATGAGGCCAAAGTTCGCAGCCTTCTCATCTGGTTTGGACACATCTGCCATATAGGCTGCGGCTGTAGCGTGGGTGGCAGAGGATATTCCGCCAAGGATGCGCCCGATGAAGAGCACCCAAATGCTGGTTGTTAGTGCGGACATCGCATATACTAGGGCCATGATTACCAGCGACACCACGAGGATCGGTTTGCGCCCGTATTGATCGCTAAGCGAGCCGATGACAGGGCCGAACAGGAACTGCATCACCGCGAATGTCGTGGCGAGGATACCGCCCCAAATAGCCGCCTCGCTCAGATTGCCTCCGTCCACTTCGCGCAAAAGATCGGGCATCACGGGCATGATCAACCCGATGCCCATCGCATCGATTGCAACAGTCGCAACAATGAAAAAGATGGGTAGACGTGATGACATTCAGGTGTTCGCTTTGATGCTCGACGATGTCAGCGTAAAGGGCGCGGGCGCAGAACGCCATCGCAATGTGTCGCGCATTGAGTGAGGTTACGCGCAACAGGTTTTGCAGAAGGGCCATGTGATCTGTCGGAGCAGGCTTTAGGCCTCGGGGAAACTGCGGCTCGCGGCGAAGAGGCCGATGGATATCGTATTTTCGTGCGCGTTTTCTGAAAGCTATGGCACCTCACCAGGGAACTATCGCAAGACCGGTTCGCATATGGAATTGCTCAACGCCGCACGCTTGGCGAACGCAGGCGCATTCCCGATGCAATTGCGTGACCTGTCTTTAAGTCACGCGCTAGGTGCACACCGCACAGGCAGCTATATGGGCATTGATCAAGCCTTTGGCACGCTGATGGCCACGCTGGGTGAGGCGGGCAAAATGGGCGAGTTGATTGGTGCCTATGGTGTGTTCTTCGATGATCCAGATGCGTTGTCAGAAAATGAATTGCGCTCTACCGCTGTCGGGCTTTTCGGGCAGGCTGAAGCGCCGATCGGTTCGCTGAAGCAACTTGAGATCGAAGGTGGGACCTACGCTGTGCTCAGCCACAAGGGCCCATATTCAGAGATGCGAGCCGCTTATGATTGGTTGTTTGGCGTGTGGTTGCCCGAAAGCGGATATGAGCTAGGAGATGCGCTGATCCTTGAGGCCTATTTGAACGATCCATCGCAAACTGCACCTGCTGAATTGCTCTCTGAAATTCGTTTGCCGATTGAGGTGGTCTAATGGAAACGCTGGCTCTTCCCGATATGCCGCAAGATGTGAAAGCGGTTTTCGCAACCTATCCTGTTGCGGCACAAGCCAAGTTCGACGTCCTGCGCGAGATCATTTTTGAAGAGGCCGTGCGCCTTGAAATTGGTGCGTTGCATGAGACGTTGAAATGGGGCGAGCCTTCGTATCTAACATCCCAGAGCAAAGCGGGCAGCACGATACGAATGGCGTGGAAGCAGAAAATTCCAAACCAATGCACGCTTTTCTTCAACTGCAATACAGATTTGGTGGAACGGATGCGCGAGGCCTTCCCGAGTGAATTTCACTACTCAGGCAATAGGGCTGTGTCGCTTGATCTCGCCACCGATGTGCCAGAGTTACTGACACGCGCAGTAGTGGCGATGGCATCGACCTATCATTGGGATCGCGCTGGGTGGTAGGTAGTTTTAAAATACAAAAATGCCCTACTGCTTGGTGCGGCAGGGCATTTTTTTTGCGTTTTGAAAAGGAATTTAGACCGCCGCTTTAAGCGCTTCGCTCAGATCAGTTTTCTCCCAAGAGAAACCACCATCAGCATCAGGCTCACGACCGAAGTGACCATAGGCTGCCGTGCGCTCATAGATTGGACGGTTCATTTGCAGATGCTCACGAATACCGCGTGGGGTCAGGTCCATGCACTGTTCAATCGCTTTTTCTATTGCGGTCTCGTGAACTTGGCCTGTCCCGAATGTGTCGCAATAGATCGACAACGGCTTGGACACACCAATCGCATAGGATAGCTGGATTGTGCAGCGTTTAGCCATGCCAGCCGCAACAACGTTCTTCGCGAGGTAGCGCGCGGCATAAGCGGCGGAGCGGTCAACCTTGGTAGGGTCTTTGCCGGAGAACGCGCCGCCACCATGAGGAGCCGCGCCGCCGTAGGTGTCGACAATAATCTTGCGGCCAGTGAGGCCAGCGTCGCCGTCAGGGCCACCGATTACAAATTTCCCTGTTGGGTTTACGTGCCACTCTGTTAGATCCGTGATCCAACCATTAGGCAGAACCTCAAGAATGTAGGGTTCAACAACTGTGCGTACATCATCGGATGTCATATCCTCATCAAGGTGCTGAGTGGACAAAACGATAGAGGATACCCCAACGGGCTTGCCGTCTTTGTAGTTTACAGACAGTTGGCTCTTCGCGTCAGGCCCAAGAGTTGGTTCGGTGCCGTTCTTGCGCACCTCTGCAAGACGACGCAGGATCGCGTGGGAGTACTGGATTGGCGCGGGCATAAGCGCGTCTGTTTCGCTCGTTGCATAGCCGAACATGATACCTTGATCGCCAGCGCCTTCATCTTTATTCGCACTTGAGTCAACACCTTGCGCGATGTGTGCAGATTGCTCATGCAAAAGGTTGGTAATTTCGACCGTTGCATGGTGAAACTTGTCTTGCTCGTAGCCCACATCTTTGATGCAAGCGCGCGCGATATCTTCGATCTTGCCCATGTATTCTTTGAGCTTGGATTGATCGGCCAACCCCACTTCACCACCTATGACGACGCGGTTGGTCGTGGCGAAAGTTTCTGCAGCAACGCGTGCTTCGGGCTCCTCTGTAAGGAACGCGTCGAGAACGGCGTCGGAAATTCGATCGCAAATTTTATCAGGATGACCTTCAGAGACGGACTCCGAGGTGAAGGTGTAGTTTTGACGTGTCATGGATAATGCTCCAGTAGATTTATCCGCCACGTCAGGAAGCCGTTGTGGCAGTCTTTAGTATCCCTTAGATCTGCTTGATCCGTGCGTCAACGTTTCGGCGATCGGTAAGGCAAAATTGTGACACAAAAGAGAGCGAGTAGGATCAAGAGCGCAGGTATGTCTGCGAAACGTGCATAAAGGGTTGGGGTAAAGCGCGGTGGCAGCGCCGCGTCCAAATATCCGCTTTTGCCAAGCGCCAAACTGCTTAGGATCTGCCCATTGGCATCGATTGAAGCGGTGATTCCCGTATTGGCACTGCGCAGCAGTGGCAGACCTTGCTCAATCGCGCGAAATTGCGCTTGCGCGAGATGTTGGTAAGGCCCCGACCACGTGCCGAACCACGCATCATTGGTGACATGCAATAAGAACCGCGGTCGCCCGTCAGCACTGGTCATTTGATGTGGGAAAACAGCCTCGTAGCAAATCAGGGCCAAGGCCTTGCCGATGGGCCCGAGATCTATCAGCGCAGGGCCTGCACCGGGGGTGAAGCCGCTATAGGTTTCCGCCAAAACACCCATGCCAAACTTGCTAAAAACCGCTTCTAAGGGAAGATATTCTCCGAAAGGCACAAGATGATGTTTGTCATAGATCTGGCTAATCCGGCCCGCTTCATCGAGCAAAGCGAGGCTGTTATAGGCGCGCAGGCCTTCGTATCTTTGAGCGCCGATTAGAACGGGTACGCCTGCTGCGGCGTCTGTAATCAGTTCCAAGGCTTGGTCGGCATCATTGAGCCAGGTTGGCAGTGACGTCTCCGGCCAAACGACTAAATCGGGGCGTGGGGCGGCTGCGGTGGCGAGTGTGAGGCGGCGAAAGAAAATGGGTGCATAGTCAGGGTCCCATTTTTGATGTTGTGGCGCATTGGGTTGGGTGAGCCGGATGATTGGCGCATCATCGGTCTGTGGCGGCGTGTCGCCAAGGCGCATCAACCCCAAGCCTGCTAAACCAAGCAAGCCCGCAAGTCCCAGCGCGCCGCCAAGGCGTAGCCCGACGAAAACGGGTAAAGCCGCGAGCGCCAAAGTGAGCGCACCAAGTCCGTGAGGGCCAAGCCATGCTGCAATCTGCGCGATGGGCGTGTCGACCCAAGCGTAGGCACTCAATCCCCATGGAAACCCCGAGAACAATACGCTGTGCGCATATTCTGCAAGGGGCCAAAGGGCCAATATGGTGACAGGTTTGCCGAGCTTGGCGGCCCCCCAGAAAGGCACAGCCCAAAACAAGGCAAGTCCGCTGGCCATGAGAAACAAAGCAAACGGGGCCATCCACGCGGTTGCAGCGAAATCCACTAGGAAGGGTTCGACGATCCAGATCAGCGAGGTTGCAAAATAGCTTGCGCCAATGCTCCACCCTGTCCAAAGCGCGCGGCGGGGGGAGGCGCTGGCGCGTAGCAACCAGACCGAGAGGGCGAAACCGAACAAAACGCCGGGCCAGATACCAAGCGGTGCTTGCGCACTCGTAAAGCTGAGGCCCGCAAGAACACAAAGTGCAAAATGCTTGCGGTGCGGACTCATGATTTATTCGGCTGGAGGCGGTGCAAGGCGCACGCGCAGACGCTTGATGCGGCGCGGGTCAGCGTCGATCACTTCGAATTCATATCCCGCAGGGTGACGCACGACTTCGCCGCGTGCGGGCACATGACCTGCGAGCATGAAGACCAAACCGCCAAGGGTTTCTATCTCTTCTGCGTCGATCTCATCATCTTCAGTGAGGTGAATGCCGATAGCATCTTCGAATTCATCCAAGGGCGCTTTGGCTTGCGCCAGATATTGACCTGACTTTTCTAACGTCCACAGCTCAGCCTCTTCAGTGTCGTGTTCGTCTTCGATTTCGCCGATGACCTGTTCGATGAGGTCCTCAATCGTCACCAAACCATCAACGCCGCCATATTCATCAATCACCAGTGCCATATGCCGACGCTCTGTCTGCATTTTGGTCAGCAAAATTCCGATGGGCATAGATGGCGGAACATAAAGCAGGGGCCGCAACATAGCTTGCATGTCGAAGGTTGTATCTTTGCTGTTAAAGCCGTGCAGCAGCGCGAAATCTTTCAAATGAGCAAATCCTAGCGGGGTGTCGAGCGTGCCATTGTAAACCGGCAAACGGGTCAAGCCGCTGTCTTTGAAAACCTCAAGCAATTCTTCTTTGGTCGCGCTAAGCAGAACACAGGTGATGTCGCCTTTCGGAATAGCGACGTCTTCGATCCGCATACGGCGCAGATTGATCATGCCATGCGGTTGCGCGCGCGGGGTGTTTGGGATTGCTCCGAGCTCTGGTTCGCCTCCGTCTTGCGATGGGCTAAGCGCAGAGATCACGCGTGAAAAAAAGCCTGTCTCGTTTGGAGCGGTGTCTTGTGTGTGCTCGTCGTCACTTTGATGCGCGCTTTGCGCTGCGATAGAGGAGCCGTCTTTGTCGCCCATGGCGCGCTGTAATCCTTTTGTGATAGCGGCGCTCTATGCGCCGAATGTTGTTAATATGGGGTACCTATACCCAGCGTGCCAAGTATCAACACCTCTGTTTGTTCCATCAAAGTGGCATCAAGGTCACGTATATGGTCATACCCGAGCAAATGAAGCACGCCGTGGATGATTAAGTGGGTGGCGTGGTCAGTGAGCGCCTTGTTCGCGACCTGAGCTTCGCGCGCGCAGGTGTCATAGCTGATGGCGATATCACCGAGCTCTGCATCCATTGGGAGGACAGGTTTTTCTGGGCGTGCACCGTTGATATCGCTAGCGCGTTCATCAGAAGGCCAAGATAGTACGTTGGTGGGCGTCGGTTTGTCCCTGAACTCGGTATTTAACTTGGCGATGCGTGTATCATCGCAGGCGAGAATGGCGATTTCGAACACCGTGGGATCGAGGTTGAGTTGGGTGAGCGTTTGACGCGCAGCTGTTTCAGCGAGCGTTGCGAGATCCACGGTTTGCCAACGGCTGTCTTTGATGATGGTGTCTGTCAACATTTTGAATGAACAGGTTGAGGGCCAGCCCCCGGACGCAGGTCAAGCTGAGTGCCAGCCCCCAGATCCCCGAAGTTTATTTGGAAAGATGAAAACATTCAGGTTTTCTTGCGTGCGAGCATGGCTTCATGATCCGCCTCGTAGGCTTCGATGATCGCAGCGACGAGCGGGTGGCGCACCACGTCTTTGGAAGTGAAATAGTTGAAGCTGATGGACGGGATCTTGTTGAGCAAACGTTCCGCGTCCGAGAGACCAGAGGGTACGCCGCGCGGCAGGTCGATTTGGGTGCGATCGCCTGTGATCACCATGCGAGAGCCTTCGCCAAGACGCGTGAGGAACATTTTCATCTGCATTGTTGTCGCGTTTTGTGCTTCATCAAGAACTACGAAAGCGTTGGAGAGCGTTCGGCCACGCATGAAAGCAAGCGGCGCGATTTCAATGCGTTTGTCTTCTAGCAGCTTGGTCAGTTGTTTCGCGGGCAAGAAGTCATTGAGTGCATCGTAGAGCGGCTGCATGTATGGATCGACCTTGTCTTTCATGTCCCCCGGCAAGTAGCCCAGCTTTTCACCGGCTTCTACGGCAGGACGCGACAGGATGATTTTGTCCACATGGCCGCCAATGAACATTGCCACGCCAACAGCCACCGCCAGATAGGTTTTGCCTGTGCCTGCAGGGCCGATGCCAAAGGCAAGCTCATTGTCAAACAGCGATGTGATGTAGGCCTTCTGCGCATCGGTACGCGCTTGAATGGTTTTCTTGCGGGTTTTAATTTCGATGTGATCGCTTTGAAACAGTTCCGCTTGAAACTCGACGTCATCGGTTTTGCGCCGTGGGGCCAGGCCCATGCGCAGCTCAGCTGTGATGTCAGCGGCCTCTACAGATTTGCCATCCTCCAAACGCGCATAAAGCGTGCCGAGCACCTCGATAGCTGCTGCGCGTGCGTCGGCTTCGCCCATGACAACCAAGCGATTGCCACGGCGGATGATTTCAACATCAGTGCCCGTTTCAATCTGGGCGAGGTTCTTATCGTATTCACCACACAGATCAATCAGCAGGCGATTATCGGGAAATTCCACCATTGCTTCGGCAGATGTTGGTAGATCCGGAGATAGTTCGGGTGCGGTCACGCAGCGCTCCTTAGGTTTGGCTGGGGTATATATAGTGCGGGGCAGGACGTAAAAAAGCCGCAGGTGAAATGTCCGTGGTTTGTTTGTGTTTCAAAGATGCCGTTCTGGATCAGAGCACGTCCCCGATAATGCTTGTCGCGCCGCCTTTGAAGTTACCAGTTGCAACGTTTGCAGAGGCCGCGCCAGAGCAAACCGGCTTGCCGTATTTGTCGAGACGTGCAGAGAGGTAGCCCTCAACACCATAGTCGATGATCCAGTAGTCGCATCCGTTTGGATCAACCCAGATACCAGCAATTAACTGGCTTAGATCTCTAGTGTCGGTTCCAAGGTCAATGCCTTTGTCAGCTCCTGTTCGGCCTTCGCAGGCGGCAAAAGCAGTGACAGCAGTAATCGCGAGGGTGATTTTTACGAGTTTCTTTGTCATCTCCTCAGCGCACGCAGATGATTTCAACACAACGGTTCTTGGACATGCCGAAGCGAGATTTGTTGCTCGCGATTGGCAAGCGCTCACCGTAGCCGCGCACATCTGGAACAGGAACACCAGCGCTACGTGCTCTACTGTCGCGGTGCGATTGTAAGAGAGATGCATATTATAGTCGTCTGAGGCGTGGCTGTCCGTATGACCTGCAATGATGTAGGCCGACGCTTTTGAGCTAGGGAAAAAATTCATCAAATGCTGCTGGCCAGAGCAGCTAATGTGTTGGCTGTCGGTTGAGAAGAACTGATCAGGGTTCATCGCGCCACAGACGTTACCAAAGCGGCAGACCGGGATACCTTGGCGGTTGGTGTGCGGCGTCATGTAGCCTTCATCACCATCACCCAGCGCTCGTACCCATCGGCATCAACCCAAATGTTTGGAATGTAGCGCTCGCCCAGAACCGTGCGTGTATTGCCCGTCGCAGCTCCCTGAATAGCAGTCGCAACGCCCTGAGCGTTGCCATATTGTTGTGTACCATACTGCTGAGCAGACGCCGCCGTTGTGAATGCGATGGCACTCACGCTTAGAGTAGCAGCACTTTTTGCAACGATACGAAGTGCTTTGGAAAGCATTTTAACCACAACCATCGTCCTTAATTCCCCCAGAGTGTAGCCATATACGCGGTGTACTTGCTCTGCATCCCACTATATATTTACAGCTTACCAAGTAATGGCCTCGTGTGAAGCTTAATGTGCCGACAAAAGGGTATCTTAGCGCGCCAATTTACCCTTCCGAAGGGTAAATTCGGCTGACGTGTACCTGAAGGTGGGAGTTGCACAGGGGTTCGCTGGATTCTTTGATCTGAATGCAGGTCAGCGATTCGAATGTTGTCGTGTTTTTTAGGGAACTGTGGGGCTCAGGTGCGAGAAAAGCCAAACCGGCTCAAAGGGTTGGCGTGCCCGGAGTTGGGTTAGATCATCGCCCCAGCGAGTGAATTTCGGACTGCTTCAGTGATGCGTGCTTGGACCAAGTCGCCGGGGGCCGCGTCGCAGTCGTTGATATGCACTGCATGCAGATACTCTGACTTGCCGACCATTTGGCCCGGGTCGCGACCTTGCTTTTCGACCAAGATAGTCACATCGCGGCCTACCATACTGTTCTGGATTTCGACCTGCTGCTGCGTGACCAAAGCTTGCAATCGTTGCAAGCGTTCAGCGGCGACCGCGTCTTCTACTTGTAAGCGCTCAGCTGCGGGTGTGCCCGGACGGGTCGAATATTTGAACGAGTACGCATAGCCGTAGCGCACCTCGTTGATCAGATCGAGCGTCGCTTGGAAGTCTTCTTCGGTTTCTTCGGGAAAGCCCACGATGAAATCACCCGACATAAGAATGTCAGGACGCGCAGTGCGGATCCGCTCGATAAGACGCAGATAGCTGTCCGCCGTGTGTGAGCGGTTCATGCGCTTTAAAATGCGGTCAGAGCCGGATTGCACAGGCAAGTGCAGATAAGGCATCAGCTTGTCGCAATGCGCGTGTGCGTCGATCAGGTCATCTTTCATGTCGTTGGGGTGCGACGTGGTAAAGCGGATGCGCGTAAGACCATCGACTTTGTCGAGTTCCCAAATAAGCTGTGCGAGGCCCCATTCATTTCCGTCAGGGCCAGTCCCGTGATAGGCGTTCACGTTCTGCCCGAGCAAGGTGATCTCGCGCACGCCACGCTCTACGAGGTTCTTTGCTTCTTCGACGATGCGCTGCACTGGACGGCTGGTTTCGGTACCACGGGTATAAGGCACGACGCAGAAGGCGCAGAACTTGTCACAGCCCTCCTGAACCGTCAGGAAAGCCGCTGGCGCACGAAGAGCTTTAGGGCGATTTTTGAGGGCTTCGAATTTGTCTTCAATCGGGAAATCTGTATCCAACGCCTTTTCGCCGCGACGGGTTTTGACTTCCATCTCTGCAAGGCGGTGATAGCTTTGCGGGCCAACAACTAGATCGACGGCGGGTTGGCGACGCATGATTTCTGCACCCTCCGCCTGCGCAACACAGCCTGCGACACCGATTTTGAGATCGGGTTTGGCGGTCTTAAGCGATTTCATCCGGCCGAGTTCTGAATATATTTTTTCTGCGGCCTTCTCGCGGATGTGACATGTGTTGAGCAAAATCATGTCCGCATCATCGGGGGTTTGGGTCTCTGTGTAGCCTGAGGCCCCCAAGGCTTCGCTCATGCGTTCGGAATCGTAGACATTCATCTGGCAGCCGTAGGTTTTGATAAAGAGTTTCTTAGTCTCTGCCATGGTAAAACGCCTTTAGAATGAGGGGCGCGCGGTGCGCGGGTCTCGCGCGTGTTACATCAAAACGCTGGGCGCTTGCAATGCATGCACAAATGGCCGATTCTAGCTGGATTGGTAGAAGATAGGGAATTTGGTGTGTCGCGGTATTCGTCGCTCAAAAGTTCATCTCTGGTGCAAAAGAGGTCTTTGTTAAAGGGCCCGTTGCGTTGATCTTTATCTAAGACGATGTCGAAATTGGCACGACTGTGCGACACCACATTGATTGTGGCTTCAAACATGTGATTGCTATGATGCCAGATGCTTTTGATTTGCCGACTGATTTGGTCGATATCGTGCATCGGGTTTCATATGATTTAACCCGTGATGGGACGTTGGAAGAGGCTGTGAATCAGGTTGTCGCGGCTGCACCTGATATTTGGCTCTACTACTGCTATAACGCTGAGTATCTCTTTTACCCGTTTTGTGAGACCCGCAGCGTTGGAGAAATGATCGGCTTTAACGCAGAAGAGCGCCGTGCGAGCGTAATGACCTATGTCGTCGATCTTTATGCGGATGATTTGGAAACCTTTCCCAATGCGGTCTCGCTTGAGCATGCGCATATGGATCGATCCGGCTATTATGCTTTGGCACGTATGAAGCCGGGTACGACATGGCCTGAGGAACGACAGCTCGACTTTTTTGGCGGATTGCGTTGGCGCTATGAAGAGCATGTGACAGAGGCCAGCCGCAAGATAGACCGTGTGTCTTTGTTTAGATCTCAAAAGGGATTGCAACTGCCGTGCGAACCACACGTTTAATGTGCCAGAATACAATACACATGCTTGTGAGTGGCATCACAACCTGTCTGCGGCGATCATGTCGTTTCGCACTGCCAAGGCGTTGAAACGCAACCCAGGTTCATCGTTTGATATTCAAACTTTCAAGTGGCACAATTCTGCGCCGTTTGAGTGGCATTCCCGCCAACTGCTGGATTTGGGTTTGATGGAACTGGGACAGTGGTTTTAGGGGCGCGAATTCTCGACGAAAATTCGAAAGAGGGGGCTAGCCCCCGCCCGCCGCGCGGGCTCCCCCAAAGTTAATTTCGAAAGGTGAAGCTTTACAGGTTGTCTTGTTGTGGCATCCCCAAGACGTGAAAGCCACCATCAACGCGGACGATTTCACCTGTCGTGCAAGCACCTACATCGGAAGCGAGGAAGACAGCAGCACCGCCGACCGCGTCTAGTGTCGCATTGCTGCGCAAAGGTGCGTTTTGATCCGTGTGCTTGTAGGTCTTGCGTGCGCCGCCAATGGCCGCACCTGCAAGGGTTTTCATTGGGCCAGGGCTGATCGCGTTAACGCGGATACCCTCAGGGCCGAGATCGTTGGCGAGGTAACGTACAGTGGATTCTAGCGCCGCTTTCGCCACGCCCATGACATTGTAGTTCGGGGTAACGCGGGTTGAGCCCATATAAGTGAGCGTCAGGATCGTGCCGCCATTGTCGACCATCATTGGGTGCGCGCGGCGTGCAACTTCGATTAAGGAATATGCGGAGATATCCATCGAGTTTTTGAAGTTTTCACGTGATGTGTTGAGGATGCGGCCCGTGAGTTCGTTCTTGTCCGAATAAGCAATCGCGTGGACCACGAAGTCGATGCTGTCCCAGCGTTTGCCAAGTTGTTCAAACGCGTTGTCGAGCGAGGCATCATCGGTGACGTCTACATCGACCATGAAGTCGGAACCAACGGAGGCCGCCAGCGGCTCTAGGCGTTTGCCGAATGCTTCTCCTTGATAGGTAAACGCCAGTTTGGCGCCCGCCTCTGCCATCGCTTTGGCAATGCCCCACGCAATCGAGCGTTCGTTGGCAACGCCCATGATAAGGCCTCGTTTGCCGTGCATAGAGCCTGTCATATCAGATCACCCGTGAAATTTGCTAAGCAGCATAGAGCCGTTGGTGCCGCCAAATCCGAAGGAATTGGTCATCACCGTATCAAGTCCTGCGTTGTCAACGCGGGTGGTTGCGATTTCAGCAGCGTTTAACGCAGGATCAAGCGTTTCCACATTGATCGACGGGATGATGAAATCGTTTTGTAGGGCGAGGAGGCAGTAGATTGCCTCTTGCGCGCCTGTTGCGCCTTGCGAGTGACCTGTCATCGATTTGGTTGAGCTGACCGGAGGTGTTGTGCCTTCGCCAAAGACCCGACGCACTGCTTCGATCTCGCCCACATCGCCAATTGGCGTGGATGTGCCATGCGCGTTGATGTAGCTGACGCTGCGATCGCTCTGAAGTGTTTTCAAAGCCCCGCGCATCGCGCGTTCGCCGCCTTCACCAGACGGCGCAACCATGTCAGCGCCATCGGACGTCGCGGAAAAGCCTGTGACCTCTGCGTAAATTTTTGCGCCGCGTGCCTGTGCGCTTTCTAAGCTCTCCAGCACAACCATGCCGCCACCGCCACCAATCACAAACCCATCGCGGTTCGCATCAAAGGCGCGGGACGCTTTCTCAGGCGTGTCATTATATTTCGAGGACATCGCGCCCATCGCGTCGAAGAGACAAGACAAAGTCCAATCAAGCTCTTCACCGCCGCCCGCAAACATCGTGTCTTGTAAGCCCAGTGCAACCTGCTGCGCCGCCATGCCGATGCAGTGCAAAGATGTTGAGCACGCAGAGGTGATCGAGAAATTCATGCCCTTGATCTGGTACGCTGTCGCGAGGTTCGCGCTGACTGTCGAAGACATCGTCTTGGGTACGGCAAAAGGACCAATGCGTTTCGTCGCACCGGATTTCAACACAACCTGATGCGCGGCGAGCATGGCAGAGGTCGATGGACCACCAGAGCCTGCTATCAAGCCTGTCATTGGATTGATGATCTCTTTCTCAGTAAGTCCCGCATCAGCAATCGCCTGACCCATTGCGATATGGGCATAGGCAGACCCTGGCCCCATGAACCGCAATGTGCGCTTGTCCACGTGATCCTTGATATCAAGATCGATCGCGCCCGCGATTTGGCTGCGAAAGCCGTGCTCTTTCATGTCTTCATTGGCAGTGATGCCAGAGCGGCCTTCTTTCAGAGAGGTTAGAACCTCATCTGCGTTGTTGCCGATGCTGGATACGATTCCCAAACCTGTGACGACGACACGGCGCATGGCGCACTCCCTTTTTAATCTCTTGCTTCTATGTAGGGCAGAGCAGGGCGCAGGTGCAAGGGGGAGAGCACGCGCGAAAGTGACGGTGCGTCGCAGTGGTATCTGCAATCTTGTCGGGGTCAATTTGGCCAGTTACGCAAATGTTATTGAGTTTTGCGCATGTAAGGACAGGCTGATGGCACCCCAGATCAATCCCGCTGATTTCACCAATCTCACGTTGGAAGCGCACGAAAATGACGTTTGGGTTGTCACCTTGAACCGTCCTTCAAAACGCAATGCGCTTGATAGTGCGACGATTGAAGAAATGGTGGATTTCTTTTCCTTGGCACCGCTTGCGGGTGTGCGTGCAATTGTGCTGGCAGGGGCCGGCGATCATTTTTGCGCGGGTCTGGATTTAGTTGAACACCACGATGCGGATCGCAGCCCTGCGGAGTTCATGCACCTGTGCCTGCGCTGGCATGAGGCGTTCAACAAGATGGAATATGGCGGCGTCCCGATTATTGCGGCTCTGCACGGTGCTGTTGTTGGTGGCGGTTTGGAATTAGCGAGTTCCGCGCACGTGCGCGTGATGGATGAAACGACCTATTTTGCTTTGCCAGAGGGTCAGCGCGGTTTGTTCACAGGAGGTGGTGCGACGATCCGCGTGACGGATCTGGTCGGCAAAGCTCGGATGATCGACATGATGCTGATGGGGCGTGTGTACTCTGGGGCTGAGGCTGAAGAGGTCGGTTTGGTGCAGTACCGTGTTGATGGATCGAGCTTTGACAAGGCAATGGAACTGGCCAATCGCGCGGCAGAGAACTTGCCTTTGTCCAACTTCGCGATCTGTTCTGCGGTGAGCCACATGCAAAATATGTCCGCGATGGATGCGGCCTACGCAGAGGCGGTGGTTGCGGGCGTTGTGAACACGCAACCGGATGCGCGGGCGCGTTTGGCTGCGTTTGCGGATAAGAGTGGGGCGCGGATAAGGAAGGACTAGAACGGGGTTTTCAATTGCCATTTCACGATCAGAGTGATTTGGCTGCCCCTCAGTATCCAGCTTTTAAAGGTGTCTCATGGCGCGCAAATCGACCCTGCACCCTCGTAGTCAACATATCGGCGGATACGATTTCGCGCGTTTGTTAGAGCATGTGCCAGAGCTTGAGGTGTTCACGATCCGCAACCCAACGGGCTTGACGACGATAGATTTCCAAAACCCCGAAGCGGTGCGCATGCTCAATCGCGCGTTGCTCAAAGCCTATTACAATGTCGAGTTTTGGGACATTCCTGCCAATTACCTGTGTCCCCCGATTCCGGGACGCGCTGACTACATCCATCATCTCGCGGATTTGCTCGCGCGCGATAATGGTCAAAAAATCCCGTCCGGGCGCAAGATCAAAGCATTGGACATCGGCACAGGTGCCAGCTTGGTCTACCCGCTTATCGGTCAAAGCGCGTATGGCTGGGATTTTACGGGCGTGGATATCGATGCAGGGGCGCTCGCATCAGCGCAGAAAATTAACGATCTGAATGAGTTAGGAATTGATTTGCGACATCAAAGTGCATCCAAAAAAATTTTCAAAGGGGTGATCACGCCTGACGATATGTTCCATGTTACGCTATGCAATCCACCGTTTCACGCCTCGAAAGAGCAGGCGATGAAAGGCACCCAGAGGAAGTGGAAGAACCTTGGGAAAGGAGTGTCGGACACGCTCAATTTTGGTGGGCAACACGCAGAGCTTTGGTGCCCAGGGGGCGAGATAAAATTCATCGCGCGGATGATCGAGGAAAGTCGTGCGTTTGCGGATCAGTGTTTTTGGTTCACGTCATTGGTATCCAAAAAGGACAGCCTTGCGCCGCTTCGGCGGATCTTGGAAAGGGCGAAGGTTGAGTATGATGTTATCGATATGGCGCAGGGTCAGAAAGTTAGTCGGTTTGTGGCGTGGTCTTATGTTCGAAAAAAAGCAGCGAGCGGCGGTTTTTTAAAGCGTTACTAATTAGGTATAAGACCTATGACGGAAACCTGAAAATGAGCTGACGCGAGCGGAAATTTTTGCAAATTTTTGTGCAGGTTTACGGTCGTGAAAGGCTCCCCGTTATGCTTTCTAAGTCTTGGCCGATAAATAGCTCTGTTGCCCAAGTTTCGATAAGCTTCGGTGCCTCTGCCTGACAGGCCAGCATGCATTTTGAGTTTGGATTGACGTCATTGTCATCCTGACCAAAAACAAAGCCGCTTCGCTTGTCACTTGACAAAAAATAGTACCCAGCATTGTCCTAAAAGTCATTGAACAGAGCATTTCCAAAAAGGCTCTTGTTCAGATTGATGCTGGGAATGTTAATCTTTCCTAAGAAACCTTTTGATAGGTTGAAGTCTTAAAGGTCATTTTCGTGCCAGTCATGGTCTTTCAGATCTGCTGTGGCCTTCTGGTAGACCTGAACATGCTCAACACAGACCTTTTGAAAGACGTTATAGATCACATCTGGGCTGAGTATTGGCAACCAAAATAAAGATGCAAATAATGAAAAAATTGTCCTTTTAAGACATGCCTAGAGATGGTTCTTCTTGACGGAAGATTTCCCCATCAACTCTCGCTCAAAGCCACCTTCATCCCCGTCACTTCGTAAATCACTTCACCATCTGCCTCGACGATCCCATCGGCCACACCCATGGTCAAACGACGCGTCTGAATCGCCTTAGTGAAATCAATCTTATAGGTCAGCAGTTTACGATCAGGACGCACCATGCCTTTGAGCTTCACTTCACCCACACCAAGCGCATAGCCGCGTCCTTGCCAGCCGCGCCAGCCCAGATTGAAGCCTGTGAGCTGCCACAAACCATCCAGACCCAAACAGCCAGGCATGATCGGATTGCCGGGGAAGTGGCAATCGAAAAACCACAGGTCAGGCGTGATATCGAACTCTGCCACGATGTGACCCTTACCATGCGCGCCAACATCGCCGGAGCAATCGGTGATGCGGTCCATCATCAACATGGGCGGGGCAGGAAGCTGGGCATTGCCCTCGCCAAACAGCTCGCCGCGGGCGCATTTGAGAAGATCGTCTTTGTCAAAGCTGCTAGGGAAATCGGACATGTTGGCTCCAGTATTAAGCATGTTTTCCTATTCCTATCATCCGCGCCCGAGCACGTGCAAGGGAACCAAAGTGCACAGTTGCGCAGGAGGCGATTGAAAATGGCGCGCCAAATAGCATATAGAGTGGGGAGCTATCAGTAGGACGCCCCATGACAAATGTTTTGAGCCAGCCAGAAAACCGCGCTGCCGAGTGGCTTGCGGATGGCGGATTGCGTCCGACTCGCCAGCGTTTGGCCTTGGCCGATCTGTTAGTGGGGGACGGCAAAAATCGCCACGTCACAGCAGAAAGCCTGTTTGCGGCAGCGCATGGGCGCGGTGAGAGCGTGTCGCTTGCGACAGTTTACAACACATTGCGCGCGTTCTGCGATGTGGGACTGGTGCAGGAAGTCACGGTTGATGGCTCCAAAAGCTACTTTGACACCAACATACACGATCATCCGCATTTCTACTGGGAAGATGATGGGCGTTTGACCGATGCTGTTGCCGAAGATCTGGTGATTGCGGCTTTGCCTGATGCTCCAGAGGGCATGGAGATCGCTAAAGTCGATGTGGTGATACGTTTACGTAAGACCGCCCGTTAAATGCGCGCGATTGGCTATTCTGAGTTTGGTATTGCGGACGAGGTATTGGCTTTGCATGTTATTGCGATGCCGGAACCTGCGGCTGGCGAAGTGCGCGTCAAGCTTGCGTTTTCTGGGGTAAATCCGTCCGATGCCAAAGCACGCAGCGGCACGCGCCCGGGTGTTTTGAAACCTCCGTTTGATCTGGTTGTGCCTCATTCTGATGGCGCAGGCGTGATTGATGCAGTGGGTGCGGGTGTTGATCCTGCGCGTATTGGCGCGCGCGTATGGATTTGGAATGGTCAATGGCAACGCGCCTTTGGCACAGCGGCAGAAGCGATCTGCGTTCCGTCTGAACAGGCGGTCGCACTACCTGAAGGTGCCTCGCTAGAAGCGGGCGCGACCTTGGGCATTCCGGGGTTAACTGCGGCACATACGGTCTTTGGTGGTGGCGATATCGCCGGTCAAACCTTGCTCATCTCCGGTGGTGCTGGCGCGGTCGGTCATAACGCGTTGCAGCTTGCCAAATGGGGCGGGGCGCGGGTGATCGCGACTGCGTCTCCAAGCGCGTTTGAGCGGGTCACAGATGTTGGTGCCGACCATGTGCTCGACTACCGCGCACCGGATTTGGCGGCACAAATAATGTCGCTGACGCATGGCAAAGGCGTCGATCGCGCGGTTGAGGTAGAGTTCGGAGCAAACGCGCCCTTGCTTGCCGAGGTCGTTTGCGCAAATGGCACGATTGCGGCTTATGGCTCCCAACTGGATATGGCCCCGACTTTGCCGTTTGGCCCGTTCCTGTTCAAAGCGATCACGATTGATATCGTTCTGGTTTATATCCTCGATTCCGCCCCCCGTGTGGCTGCGATTGAAAAACTGCACGCGGCGTTGTCAAAAGGTGCGCTGACTCCCGCGATCCACGAGATCATGCCACTGGAAGATGCGGCCCTTGCGCATGAACGTGTCATGACCGCAGGGCGAAGCGGCGCGGTTTTGCTGAAAATCTAGGTTGCCGCCCCTTGCCCCGCTGAGGCGCGCGCGCCATGGTGTCGCGAAACGAGGGAGCAAGATATGACCATCAAGATCTGTGTATTCGATGCCTATGGCACTCTGTTCGATGTGGGCGCGGCTGCGCGCATTGCAGCGGGCGAAGAAGGCCGCGAAGCATTGGCTGCAAAAGCGGGTGAGCTTGCGGAGTTCTGGCGCCAAAAGCAGTTGCAATATACTTGGCTGCGCGCGGTCTCGGGCAATCACACAGATTTCTGGAGCGTCACGCAAGACGGGCTGGATTGGGCTTTGGAAAAGACTGGTCTGGACGGTGATCTGGAACTGCGCGAACGCTTGCTCGCGCTTTATTGGGAATTGCGGGCCTATAAGGAAGTGCCAATGATGTTGGCGCAGCTCAAGGCGGCGGGTCTGCAAACGGCGATCTTGTCCAACGGTGCACCTGATATGCTTGACGGGGCCGTTGGCTCTGCGGGGATCGAAACCTATCTCGACGCGGTTCTGTCGGTCGAAAATGTGAGCGTTTTCAAGCCAGACGCGCAGGTTTATCAAATGGTGCTGGATCGATTTGAGTGTACGAAAGACGAGGTGCTCTTCGTGTCCTCAAACGGGTGGGACGCTGCCGCGGCAAGCGGGTTCGGCTTCCAAACAGTCTGGGTCAACCGCGTGGGCGAACCTATGGATCGCCTTTTCGCAGAGCCGCAGCATGTCTTGAGCGATCTCACCAATATTCCACAACTCGCTGGTTCCTGATGCCTCGTTTTAATACGTCTGATGGCCTGTCCTTGTTCTATGAGATCGAAGGGTTCGGCTTGCCTTTGCTTTGCCTGTCGGGCCTCACGCGTGACCGTCGCGACTTTGAATATGTGCTGCCACATCTTGAAGGTTGCCAAGTTATCCGGCTGGATTATCGCGGGCGCGGCAAGTCGGATTGGGCGACAGATTTCACAACCTACAACATCATGCGCGAGGCGCAGGATGCGATGGAGTTACTCGATCATCTTGGGCTGTACAAGGCGGCGATCCTTGGGACCTCACGCGGTGGTCTCATCGCAATGGTACTTGCGGCGACGCTGAAGACGCGGCTTATCGGGGTGGCGTTGAATGATATTGGGCCGGAGCTTGATCCCAACGGAATTGACGTGATCATGGGGTATCTTGGCATCAAGCCAAAGGCCAACACGCTGGAAGACGCGGCAAGCGCGCGTGCGCATGTCATGCGCGACATGTTCCCAAACGTGTCTATGACGCGTTGGATGGAAGAGGTTGGTAAGTTCTTCGTGCAAACGCCGGATGGCTTAGATCTTAGCTATGATCCTAAACTGCGCGACGCTGTGGAGGCGACGAGCCATGCGGCCGTGCCAGATCTTTGGCCCTGGTATGAGGCGCTGAGTGATCTGCCACTTGCGATCCTGCGTGGGGCCAATTCGGACCTGCTGACGCAAGCCTGCTATGAGGACATGCTCAAACGTATACCAAAGGCGACGGGGGCGGTGATCGCGGATCGCGCGCATGTGCCGTTTCTTGATGAGCCAGAGGCAGTGGCCCTGTTGCAAGCGTGGATCGCAAAAATGCGATGAACATAGACATGATCAGGGCTGCTTTTGTGCGCGGGCAAGGGGTTGTGCGCCGCACGCCACTGTTGTCCTCGTCATTTCTGGACGAGATCGCTGGTCGGCGCGTGCTCCTCAAAGCTGAATGTTTGCAGCACACTGGCAGCTTTAAATTTCGGGGCGGTTGGTCTGCTTTGTCGGCGATGGTGCCAGAGCAACGCGCCAAGGGCGTCATCGCGTTTTCCAGTGGCAATCACGCGCAGGGTGTGGCGTTGGCTGCAAAAATGCATGGGACCAGCTCCGTGATTATCATGCCCGCTGATGCGCCGCGTGTGAAGATTGATAACACGCGCGCTCTGGGCGCAGAGGTGGTGCTTTATGATCGCGCTACAGAGGATCGCGATGTCATTGGTGTGACCCTTTCGTTGGAACGAGGATTGACCTTGGTGAAGCCCTTTGATGATCCGCTCGTCATTGCGGGGCAGGGCACTTGCGGGTTGGAAATTTCTGAACAAGTGGCGGAAGAAGGCATCACAGAGGGCGAAGTAATCACCTGTTGCGGTGGTGGCGGTCTAACCTCTGGTATCGCCATGGCGCTTGAAGCTGATGCGCCAGATTTCAAAGTGCGTCCTGCAGAGCCGGAAGGCTTTGACGATGTGGCGCGATCGTTGAGCGCGGGCGTAATCCAGCGCAACGATGCGATGACAGGCTCGATCTGCGATGCGATTATCACGCCGCAACCGGGCAATTTGACCTTTCCGATCATGCACCGTCTCTGCGGGGCGGGGATTGTTGTCAGCGAAGAGGATTGCCTTCGCGCGATGGCACTTGCCTATGAGCGTTTGCGGGTTGTGATTGAACCGGGCGGCGCTGTGGCTTTGGCCAGTGCGCTGTTTCACGGCGATCACCTAATCTCAGATACCGTAATCGTAACCGCCTCGGGTGGGAATGTGGACAAGGCCGTGTTCGAACGCGCTTTGGCAACTTTGGAGTAAGTGCAAATGACACGTGCAACCGTCGTCAATTTCAACGTCAAAAACCTGATTGGTTCTTAACAGGAATATTACGCCTTCCAAAGCTACACGATAGAAGAACACGCTTGGCAAGTTTGTCCGTCCAGAGGGTGCGGAGTTTGCACCAGAGTCTGATCTCGCAAACTATGATGCTGTTGGCCGCGCGCTGGGCGCGGCGCTCCGGCGTATGGCAGAAGCATGGGTGCTGCGCTGCGAAATTATTGTTGAGCTCAAGGCAGCGCATCCAGTGATCGTCATGGTTGATTTCAACGATAGTGAACACGCGATGAGCAGCGAGATTATTGCGGCTGAAAAGCCGTTCAAGAGCTATTCTTGGCTGCTGCGCCACAATGTTAAGGCCTCAAATGATCGTTATTCCAAAGATGAAAATGAGACGATTTAAGAGGCGATAAGTGCCGTGCGCCTCCACTCTGTTAAAAAGCTTTTTGTGAAAAAGTCGCTGCGTGATATGGTATACACATCGGCCTTTGGTGACGTTTACGAGAGCATTGATCAAATCTGTCTCTCGCGCCATTTCGTGCCGGACGCGGGCGGAACCTTGGCCGAGATGGAGTATTTTAGCGTGCTTAACGATCATTTGACTGATGGCAGTCACGAGGATGCGCCGTACAATAAACTAGCGTCTGATCATGGTCAGATCATGGTGCATCTTGCGTTTGCTGATCGGTCTGGAGGGCATCGGTGAATATTTTCGACACGGGTGATACGCTTTTGCATTGGCGCGAGGATGGTGATCCGAATGGCGCGCCCGTGGTCTTTTCAAACTCACTTGGAACGGATTTGCGGCTCTGGGATCCGGTGTTGGAGAGACTGCCAAAAGACGGGCTGCGCTACATTCGGTATGACACGCGCGGTCATGGCTTGTCCGCCTGTCCCGACGGGCCATTTGGCATGGGGGCGCTGATCACTGATACGGAAAGGTTGATGGATCATGTTGGCGCGAATGACGCGGTCTTTATCGGGCTGTCTATGGGTGGCATGATTGCACAGGGTCTTGCGGTCAAACGGCTGGACCTGGTCCGAGGTATCGTTTTGTCCAACACGGGTGCAAAGATCGGCAACGCTGACATGTGGAACGGACGTATCGACGCGGTGAATGGTGGCGGCATTGAAGCGCTGGCGGATGCGACGATGGATCGCTGGTTTTCCAAAGCTTTCCACGCCTTGCCAGAGCTACAGTTGTGGCGCAACATGTTAACGCGCCAGCCTGCGACCGGGTTCAACGCCTGCATGGCCGCGATTTCGGGGACGGATATGATGACGCCAACCTCTGGTTTGCGCTTGCCTGCTTTGGGGATTGCAGGGTCTGAAGATGGCTCCACTCCGCCGGACATGGTGCGCGAGTTGATGGGGCTGATCCCCGGTGCGGGGTTTGAATTGATCCGTAAGGCTGGTCATTTGCCCTGCGTCGAGCAACCCAATCTCTACGCGCAGCACCTTATTCGGTTTATGGATAGCATCGGTCACGGCACGCATGGCTGAATTTCTATTGATCCATGGGTCGTGCCACGGGGCGTGGTGCTGGCGCGATGTTTTGCCTGAATTGATTGGGCTTGGCCACACCGCCCGCGCGCTTGATCTGCCGTCGCATGGCGACGACAAAACCCCGATTGCCGAGGTGACGTTGGATTTGTATCGCGATGCCATTCTCGACGCGATTGACACGCCCGTAGTGCTTGCAGGCCATTCTATGGCGGGCTTTCCTATCGCGGCAGCAGCGGAAAAAGCCCCACGAAAAATCGTGCGATTGATCCATCTGTGTTCCTATGCGCCTGTGTCGGGAATGTCCCTAATCGACATGCGCAAAGAGTCACCGCGCCAGCCTTTGCTCGATGCCATCGAGAAAAGCGCAGATGGGCTAAGCTGGGCACCGATCCCTGAGAAAGCACGTAAGACGTTTTATCATGATTGTCCTGACGAAGCGGTTGCCTACGCCAAGGCGCGGATTGTGCCGCAAGCGATTTTGCCACAAGCCACTGCTTTAGAGCTTGGCGAAAACTATGCGCGCACAGCGAAGTCCTACATACGATGCGCCAATGATCAAACGATACCGCCTGAATATCAAAGCGACATGGCAGCCAGATTTGCCCCCGAGGATCGATACGAGATGCAAACCTCTCATTCGCCCTTCTTTGCGGATCCAAAAGGTTTGGCGCAAATGCTCGACAAGATCGCACGCGCGGGCTAACAGGCGCGCCATGACTGATAGAAAACATCCTTCCGGCGCGCCTTGGCGCAATTTTTACGGCCGCTTCAAAGGTCACAACTTGCGAGATAGCCAGCAGGCTTATCTTGAAGAGGATTTGGCGAAGCTGTCACCCGGTGCGGTTGGATGGGAAGAAAATCCCAATCGTGTCAATCTTGACCTTGAGGGGTTGTTTGGAGACAAGCCTTTGTGGCTGGAAATCGGCTTTGGCGGTGGGGAACATTTGATCCATCAAGCCGTGCAAAATCCTGATGTTGGGCTGATCGGTGCGGAACCCTATATCAACGGTGTTGCGATGTTGCTAGGCAAAATTCGCGAGGCTGATGCGCCCAACCTGCGGGTTCATGCAGGTGATGTGCGGAATTTATTTGATGTTTTGCCTGATGTCTGCGTGTCCAAAGTGTTCCTGAATTACCCCGACCCTTGGCCAAAGAAACGTCATCATCGCAGACGTTTTGTGACGCAAGAACATCTACAAGCCCTCGCCAAAGTAATGGTGATTGGTGCTGAATTGCGCGTCGCTACGGATATTGAGGATTATGTGCGCCAAACCTTAGAAGAGGTGCCGCGCGCAGGGTTTGAATGGACCGCTGAAAGTGCCGCGGATTGGAAAGAGCCGTGGAGCGATTGGGTATCCACGCGTTACGAGCAAAAAGCGCTTCGCGAAGGTCGCACGCCGCATTATCTGACTTTTGTTCGCGAGACTTGATAGTAGCGCGTGGCGTCTGCGTCGGATTATGAGTTTATTTGGCAAGATGAAGACGCGGCTCATGGACGGGCGAATGTGCTTGGGGTATCACGCGGGCTGAACCTGACCTCTAACGAAAGTCTTGCGCATGTCGTCTCATGGCACTCCTGTTCCGATGTCCTCTTCTAAGTGCGGACCGCTGATTGGCTGTGCGGATGTGCCTGGGGATAAATCGATCTCCCACCGCGCACTTATTTTGGGTGCGATGGCGGTGGGTGAGACGCGAATCACGGGTCTTCTTGAGGGTGAAGACGTGCTCGACACAGGCCGCGCGATGCGTGCGTTCGGGGCAGAGGTCACCGATCATGGCGGCGGCGAATGGTCCGTGCACGGCGTCGGTGTTGGCGGTTTTGCTGAGCCGGAAAGCGTGATCGATTGCGGCAACTCCGGCACAGGTGTGCGTTTGATTATGGGCGCGATGGCGACAACTGATATCACTGCGACTTTCACGGGGGACGCGAGTTTGAACAGCCGTCCGATGGCGCGGGTCACCGATCCTTTGGCGCTGTTTGGCGCTCGGGCTGTTGGCCGTGACGGGGGGCGTTTACCCATGACGATTGTTGGTGCGAAGGAGCTTGTTCCCGTGCACTACACGACGCCTGTCCCATCAGCGCAGGTTAAGTCTGCGGTGCTGTTGGCAGGGCTTAATGCTCCGGGCCAAACCGTGGTCATCGAGAAAGAAGCGACCCGCGATCACACCGAACGCATGTTGCAAGGGTTTGGCGCGGAATTGAAGGTTGAAGACACGGACGAGGGTCACGTGATCACTTTGACTGGCCAGCCAGAGTTGGTGCCGCAAGTGATCACGGTGCCGCGCGATCCCAGCTCTGCCGCGTTTCCTGTGTGTGCGGCTTTGATCACAAAAGGCTCTGACGTTCTGGTGCCCAACATTGGCCTGAACCCCACGCGCGCTGGACTATTTGAGACTCTGCGCGAAATGGGCGCTGATCTATCTTACGAGAACGAGCGGATCGAGGGTGGCGAGCCGATGGCGGATCTGCGCGCGCGCTATTCGCCTGACATGAAAGGCATCGAAGTGCCGGCGGCGCGGGCCGCCTCGATGATTGATGAATATCCCGTGCTGTCTGTTGTCGCCGCCAATGCGAGTGGTCCGACCGTTATGCGCGGTGTCAAAGAGTTGCGTGTGAAAGAAAGCGATCGCATTGAAGCGATGGCAGTTGGCTTGCGTGCGAACGGTGTTGAAGTCGAGGACGGTTCTGATTGGTGGATCGTGCAGGGGCGCGGCATGGGCAATGTGCAAGGCGGCGCGGAATGTGCGAGTCATCTGGATCACCGCATTGCTATGTCCTTTCTGGTGCTCGGCATGAGCGCGATCAAACCTGTTCGCGTTGATGATGCTGGCCCTATCGCCACGTCCTTCCCAATTTTTGAGCCGCTAATGGCAAAACTTGGGGCAAAGATTACACGGCGTAACGCATGAAGAACCCGCTAGCATTGCTGAGGGATTTAGGTGCCGAAGTGCTGTTGCTGTTCTTGTTGATGGTCGCGATCTTGCAATTGAAAATTGCGCCGTATGTAGCATTTCTTCCGCAGGCCACGTTTGGGTCATATCCTGATAGTGTGCTCGTTGAAGTGGGCGATGTGTTGCGGAAAAAGGGGCTGGATCGTCTTTATAAAACGGTCCTGCCGTCAATTGATTTCCTGTTCATCACGCTCTTCGGCCTTTGGGTCATGCTGGTGCATATGATGCGCAGCGCCGTTGGCTGGCGGTTCTGGGGAGTTGCGATTGCAGCACTCTTTATGGCGCTTGATCTTTATGGCGCTTGATTTTGGCGAGGACATGATGCTTGCCATCCGCATGGGGCTTGCGATCAAGGAAAATTTGGATCTTGCGACGCTCACTGCTGAGGTGAGCGAGGTGCCTTGGGTCACGCTTGCAAAATACGCGATTTTCGCGCTTTGTCTTTTCTCAGCATTTATAGCATCGAGGAAACGCGGATGACGGGTTTTACCATTGCCATTGACGGACCTGCGGCGGCAGGCAAGGGAACGTTGTCCAAGGCGGTTGCGGCTCATTCTGGCTTCGCGCATCTTGATACGGGTCTGTTGTACCGCGCGGTTGCTGCCAAAACGCTGCTTGGGGTGGAGCCGATTGAGGCTGTCCAAGGACTGATAGCACAAGATCTGGATGACACTGATTTGCGCACCCCTGAAGTTGCACAGGCCGCAAGCAAAGTCGCGGTGATCCCAGAAGTGCGTGCTGCTTTGGTTGATTTTCAACGTGCGTTCGCAGCGCGTGCGGGTGGTGCTGTTCTAGACGGGCGTGACATTGGTACGGTGATTTGCCCGGACGCTGCGGTGAAATTGTTTGTCACAGCTTCTGCCGAGGTGCGCGCGGAGCGCCGCTATCTAGAGCTTTCTGCGAAGGGCGATCCAAGCACTCCCGGGCAGGTTCTGGCAGATGTTCGGGCGCGCGACAAGCGGGACATGAACCGTGCAGAGGCCCCTTTGAAGCCTGCCTCAGACGCGGTTTTGATTGATACATCTGAGCTGAGCATTGAGGCGGCCGTCGCAAGAGCAATTTCCGCCATTGAGGCGCGCAAAGCTTAGATGAGCGACGCACGGTCGCCTAAGATGTAACAGATCACATCCCAATAATCGAAGATCATTGAGGTGATGGCAATGGCGTAGACTATGCGCAATGTCCAGACTGTGATCTGAGGAATCTCCGCCTTGCGAGAGAGCGTGAACAGATGAATCGCCAGTGGCGTCCACAAGATTACATGAGGTAGGCCAAGCAAGCGGACCATGCCGAGATTGTAATACATGGTGAATATGCTGAACGAGGCGATGCCACTTGCGAGCAAGGTCAGCACTGCGGAGATGCGGATTTACTTCCAAATGAAAAAGGCGAAAGGTAGGATAAATGCGCCGAGCAGGAGGACATTGAGCCAGAGTTGCACCCATGTGGGCAGCTGCAATGTTGCGTCTTGGAATGTCATCTGGCGGACCTCTCTTGTGTGCCATCTTGCAGCGCGTGTTTACACCAAATCAGCCCATGACACTCCAAATTCCTTGAGCGTTGCTTTGGCATCGTCCTCGCTTAGCGCAACTTCAACCAAGGTTTTGGTGCGGTCCGACAAGAGGCCGCGCCGTCCGTACATATTTTCGCCATGCCCCGTTAAATAGAGCGCGGCTTTAAAAGGAATCGCGGACAAAGGGCGTTCATAGAGCGTGCAATAGGCGGCGATTTGCGTGTGTGAACGGTGTTGCGATAAGAACTTCTTGTAGTTCTTATGTGTGCGAAAATCGACATAGACAGCTGCGCAAGATCCGCAAAACGCGTTGAAGTTATCAAGCGCCACGACCCTTTGTTCAGCAAGTGCGATGAAGTGGCCAGTGTCGATTAAATAGCCGCGTCCGTTGTTGTCCGTCAGCACATGCGCTACAAACATGGGGTGCAATATATCGTCCGCATCGAACTGCATGTAATAGCCGTCGCGTTTGAGATCATCCGCAATGTGGCTGATCAATGCGCGCCGCTTATCACCCTTGTCGTAGAACTTATCGCTGATGTTGGTCTCTATGAAATGGACCCGGTCGTCATCGGGTAGCGCCGGGCGATCCTGGCCGCAGATGTAGACGGTCCAGTTGGGATCACTTTGCGCCATGAACGAGGACAGCGTAGTAGCGAGATTGGCTTGTACGCGGTCCCAATCTTCACTGCGCCTGCGCGACACCAAAGGCATCGCAAAGATCACCAAGGGCGAGTCAGAGGGCGCGGGCGTGCCGACGCGACGGTTAAACGCGCGGGCTTTCATTTGCATTTGAAGATCGGTTTTCCCGAAACGGATATTGTCGAGGGATTTGAGGGTCTTTGAAAGCACGCGCCGTTTCCGTCAGTCAAGTGAATTGTCGTTGTGGGTACTCTGGTATGTGCTTGCTGTGCAAATGGTATTGTGCGCACCGCACTTGCCTTGGGTGTCGGGCGCACCAGCTAAGGAGAAACAAAGAGGCTTATATATGCGAGTTTGGATATGCACGATGATGCTTTGCGCGAGCGCTGCACTGGCGGAGCCTGCGACAATGATTGAGCGTTTTGACGCAGGAGCGGGGGAGCGGTGGCGCTATATTGGCGACAATGTGATGGGCGGGGTATCGTCCGGGCAAGCGCAGATTGGGGCGGACGGCCTGCATCTTACGGGGCAGGTGAGCACTGACAACAATGGTGGTTTCATTCAAGTGCGGCGTGAGTTTGAGGACGGGCTGAACGCGGATGTTTGGGCCTTGGTGCTCAAGGTGCGCGGGAATGGCGAGCGCTACACGGTGTTCCTACGCACTCGCCAAGCGCGTTTGCCGTGGCATAACTACAAAGCGTCTTTTGTGGCTGGGTCTGCATGGTCCGAGGTGCGTTTGGAGCTTTCTGCGTTTGAACGCTCGACTTCTGTTCTGCCTGCGATTGTGTCGCCTGAGGATGTGAAGAGCATCGGATTGGCGGCCTACGGTGCTGATTATGAAGCGGATTTGTGGGTTGGGCGTGTTGGGGTTGAATAAACCCTAAGCACGCCATTCGGCGGCTGGAGCAAGTTCCCTGCCGCTTTGGTCTTTGATGTGATTCTAAAAATGGCGGCCGCCATGAAGCGGATCGTTGGAAGGTCTCGGGGTGTTTCATCCGCTTGCTCGCTCCGGGGGCTGTTGACCCCGTCGTCTTGCGCAAGATCGAATGCGCTCGCTGTTAAGCGCGTCTGTGATCCTGATTTCAGTGGTTAACCTAGGAGGAGAATGCTTTTTATTTCCTAAAGAGTGGTTAGCTGAGCGCGCGGTGACTAGCGCAAGGCCAGACCCTGGGAGGTTTTTGGTGGTCTGTGTTTTATGCGCTTAGGTTGTTGTGTGCGGAAGGGTGGTTCTATTTGTGACGTTAGAAACGCCTGCCCGTGGCCCTGCGGGTCCAAGTTGCAATGCGCAAATTGTTTCCGAAACAATTTCAGATGTCCGAGCGTTCCCACCGTAAATGAAATGTTTGCAAGGAAACAAATGATAGGTCGCTGCTGGGTCTGTCAAATGCCGAACAGCATCCGTTCTATGGTCAATTATTACCTTTGGGCGACATGCACGAAGCCCAAAGTCAAATGGGCTAGTTATTAGGTTTGGATACTCGCTGTTTTTCTTTGAAGGGTGTGAAACAATGTTGGTTTCAAGAATCTTACAACCAGAAAGCTGGTCGACAATAGCATCAATGCGCTTTCTAGTTTGCTAGTTTTTCCGTTTTCTCGCTGCACTGAATATTCTTGATTTAAAGTGATTAAGCACGACAGCCAAAACCCAACCTGAATAGCACATTCATGTTTCGGGCTATCGCCAGGCCGCGCGACTGGGCTGGCAATTTTTTGGATGGAGGCGATCAGTTTTGATTTCGTTAGGATTTGGCGGCGATAAAGTGCGAAGAACACCCGTTCCAAAACACCACAAGCCTTGCCCCACATGCGATTCCTCTCTATACGCGCGAGCGTCGGAGCGGTGAATCACTTTACCTGCGCCACGAGTTGAGTAGGGTCGGGACCTCCGGCCCTCTTTCTCGTTTGCAAACTCGCCTCGACCAAAGCAACCCAAAGACCGGCGGAGACAACCGCACGGCCAGTATAACACGTTAAAAGGATATGAAACGCCACATGGCTAATCTAATGGACGAGTTTGAAGCACTCTTAACCGAAAGCTTCGAAATGGACACACCCGATGAAGGGACAGTTGTCAAAGGTAAGATCATCGCAATCGAAGCGGGCCAAGCCATTATCGACGTAGGCTACAAGATGGAAGGCCGCGTCGACATCAAAGAATTCGCAAACCCTGGTGAAGCTCCTGAAATCGCTGTTGGCGACGAAGTTGAAGTGTTCCTGCGCTCCGCAGAGAACTCCCGCGGCGAAGCGGTTATCTCTCGTGAGATGGCGCGCCGTGAGGAAGCTTGGGATCGTCTGGAAAAAGCATACGCAGACGAAGAGCGCGTTGAAGGCGCAATCTTTGGTCGCGTTAAAGGCGGCTTTACGGTTGATCTTGGCGGCGCGGTTGCGTTCTTGCCAGGTTCTCAGGTTGACGTGCGCCCTGTGCGTGACGCGGGCCCATTGATGGGTCTCAAGCAGCCGTTCCAGATTTTGAAAATGGACCGTCGTCGTGGCAACATCGTTGTATCGCGTCGTGCAATCCTTGAAGAGTCCCGCGCAGAGCAGCGTGCAGAAGTCATCGGCAACCTCACAGAAGGTCAAGCAGTTGACGGCGTTGTTAAGAACATCACCGAGTACGGCGCATTTGTCGATCTTGGCGGCGTAGACGGCCTGCTTCACGTGACAGACATGGCATGGCGCCGTGTGAACCACCCCTCCGAGATTTTGACAATCGGCGAGACGGTCAAGGTTCAGGTCATCAAGATCAACAAAGAGACGCACCGCATCTCCTTGGGCATGAAGCAGTTGCAAGAAGATCCATGGGATTTGGTTGCTGGCAAGTACCCACTCGAGTCCACGCACACAGGTCGTGTCACCAACATCACTGATTACGGCGCATTCGTTGAGCTAGAGGCAGGTGTTGAAGGTCTCGTACACGTGTCTGAAATGTCCTGGACAAAAAAGAACGTACACCCGGGCAAGATCGTGTCTACGTCTCAGGAAGTCGAGGTCATGGTTCTGGAAATCGACGGCACAAAACGTCGAGTTTCCTTGGGTCTCAAGCAGACACAGCGCAACCCATGGGAAGTCTTTGCAGAGCAGTTCCCTGAGGGCACTGAGGTTGAAGGCGAAGTCAAGAACATCACCGAGTTCGGTTTGTTCATTGGCCTCGAGGGCGACATCGACGGCATGGTTCACCTCTCCGACCTATCTTGGGACGAGCGCGGCGAAGAAGCCATTCAGAGCTACCACAAGAACGACATCGTTCAGGCGGTTGTTTCTGAAGTCGACGTTGAGAAAGAGCGTATCTCGCTCTCCGTTAAAGCGCTTGGCGGCGACAAGTTCGCTGAAGCGGTTGGCGGCGTAAAGCGCGGTTCCATCGTGACTGTCACAGTGACAGCCATCGAAGAGGGCGGTGTTGAGGTTGAGTATGAAGGCATGAAATCCTTCATCCGTCGTTCTGACCTCTCCCGTGACCGTGCAGAGCAGCGCCCAGAGCGTTTCTCTGTCGGTGACAAGGTTGACGTGCGCATCACAAACGTGGACGCGAAGACACGCCGCTTGGGTGTCTCCGTGAAAGCGCGTGAGATCGCAGAAGAGAAGGAAGCAGTTGAGCAGTATGGCTCCTCTGACTCCGGCGCGTCCTTGGGTGATATCCTTGGTGCAGCTCTGAAATCTGACGACTAAGCTTTGAAGCTACAGAAATTGAGAAGGCCCCGCGGGAGTGATCCTGCGGGGCCTTTTTTTGTTTTGGGGGATGTTGGTTTTGAGCCCGAACGCTGAATTCGTTTTTTGTGCTGTGTGTTTTCGCAGCATAAAAGGACGCTGCGAAAGCTCGAAAGGTAGCGCTGCGTGGCGGTTGGTATAGTGGTCATTCCTCTATGTTGGGGCGAAAAATCGAACGTCAATTTACAGGTGGCGGACAAATCGGCTTTTGCATCACTAACATCGATGGTGCAGAATTTTTGTATGTGCTGAGATAAGCGTTCAGCATACCAGCGGATTTCACGACATCGGCGATGCGCGGAGCACAAAATCGATCAGCTTCAAAACGGCGTTCTATTGAGCGAAGAGATGCAAGCCAACTCTAGCTTTTCTTGCCTTTGGGTGAGTGGTGAAGTCCGCCGATCTCGCTTATCTGTGCAACGATGTTTGCCACACCTTTTCGGGCCCGCAAATTGGCGAACACAAAGGGCCGCGCCGCGCGCATGCGTTTTGCGTCGCGCTCCATAACGTCCAAAGAAGCGCCCACATAGGGGGCGAGGTCCGTTTTGTTTATAATCAGGACATCCGATTTCGTAATGGCTGGCCCACCTTTGCGTGGAATTTCTTCGCCCGCTGCAACATCAATCACATAAAGCGTCATATCCGCGAGTTCAGGACTAAACGTAGCAGACAGGTTGTCACCCCCGCTCTCGATCAGAACAACCTCGACGTCTGGATGGCGCTCCTGCATTTCTGCTACCGCCGCTAAATTAATCGACGCATCCTCGCGGATCGCCGTATGCGGACAGCCGCCGGTTTCCACGCCAATGATCCGATCGAGTGGCAAGACCTGCTGGCGCATCAGCTCTTCGGCGTCCTCTTGAGTATAGATGTCGTTGGTGATCACCCCGACGGAAAAGTGATCGCGCAAAGCTTCGCACAATGCCGCTGTCAGGGTGGTTTTCCCGGCACCAACCGGGCCGCCGATACCAATGCGCAAGGGGCCGTTCAATTTGGTCATGTGCGGAATATCCTCGCATATTGCGTTTCGTGTTTCATTGCTGCGACATCGGCCAGAAAGGTGGTTGAGGTCAGATCATCCAAATCACATGGCAGCGCTGCATCAACAAGGTCAATGCAGCGCGGCGTTAGATCGCGGATCAGCGCCTGCCCTGCGGTTTGCCCCAAAGGAACCAGCCGCATGGAGACAGCAGCAAGATTGCTCAGGAAGCTCTGCAGATACATCTGGGCTGTCAACTCCAAGGGGAGCGCTGCGCGCTGCGCGGCCCAGCCAACGGCGACGGGATAGCATAGGCCGCCCAGAGGGATCCCAGAAAGGTCAGACACCACTTTGCAAAACGCTGCGCCTTGCAGGTCGGTCTCCCTAAGGCGCTCTTTGGAGGCCGCCAAGGCGCGAGCAATAGCGTCCACCTCTTGCAGCGCCGCCTTATCCGGCGCGCGGTAACTTGCGGCCAGCAACAGCGTGTCATTCCAGCCCGCGCCATGGGCCAAAATTTGAGCGATCCAGCCCTGAGTCGAGACGGGATCGTGCACATCGCCGCTCTCGATCGCCCATTCCAGCCCATGCGAATAAGCAAAAGCTCCGACGGGAAAGCCGGGCGAGAACCACTGCGTGAGGGTCAGGGTTTCAGTGGCTGTGGCCATGGGTCCGCCCGTGCCCATAAGCTCCGCCTTCGGGGGTGAAGGGGGCTGTGACCGCGTTGACGGTTGCACCCAGCTTGTGCAGCATGTCCTGCATCACATGATTGCGCCGGATCCGCAGCATGCCGTCCTCAATCTGGCAGGGCGTATGCCGGTTGCCAATGTGCCAAGCCAGCCGTGTTAGATCACCGCCCGTGACTTCAAACAGATCTTCTTGTGCAGCACGCACCTCAATCAGCGCGCCGGTGTCTAGTTCCAGCGCATCCCCGTGGTTCAGCGAGGTCGCCTTGCTCAGATCCACCAAAACCTGACTTCCTTTGGCTGTGGCCAGCACTTTACGGCGCAAAAATCGATCATCATAGGTGAGGGCTACGTAATCGCTCGCTTCGCTCCAGTGTCCATTGTAGCGGATGATCTGGCAGCTTGCCATTGTGTCGGTTGTCATCGCGTGACCCTCTTCAAAACAGAAAATAGCGCTGCGCCATGGGCAGCTCGCTTGCAGGTTCGCAGGTTAGCAGCTCGCCATCTGCACGCACTTCATAGGTTTCAGGATGCACTTCGATATCAGGCGTAGCTGTGTTCTTCTTAAGGTGAGATTTGCCAATATTGCGCGTGTTGCGCACAGCCAGTGTTTCCTTAGCCAACCCAAGCCGCGCACCGATGCCTGCGTTCTGTGCTGCGGCACTGACAAAGGTCACCGCAGAGTTTTCGACCGAGCGGCCGTAGGCTCCGAACATAGGCCGCGAATAGACGGGTTGCGGCGTCGGAATAGAGGCGTTGGGATCCCCCATTTGCGCCATCACAATTGTACCGCCAAGCAAAACCATCTCAGGTTTCACTCCAAAGAATGCAGGATCCCAGAGCACCAAATCTGCGCGCTTGCCTTCTTCGATACTGCCGATTTCATGTGCGATACCATGCGCAATCGCAGGGTTGATCGTGTATTTTGCAATATAGCGACACACACGGAAATTGTCGTTGTCGCCTGTCTCCTCCGCCAAGCTGCCACGCTGTTTCTTCATCTTATCTGCCGTTTGCCACGTACGGATCAACACTTCGCCAACACGTCCCATTGCCTGACTGTCAGAGGCGATAATCGAAAAAGCCCCCATGTCATGCAAGATATCTTCCGCTGCAATTGTTTCACGCCGGATGCGGCTTTCGGCAAAGGCGACGTCTTCGGGAATGGATTTGTCGAGGTGGTGGCACACCATAAGCATATCAAGATGCTCTTCCAGGGTGTTCACAGTGAAAGGGCGTGTTGGGTTTGTCGATGACGGTAGAACATGCTCTTCCCCACAGATCTTGATGATGTCAGGTGCGTGACCACCGCCAGCGCCTTCGGTGTGGAACGCATGGATCGTGCGCCCTTTCATCGCAGCGACTGTGTTCTCTACAAAGCCACTCTCGTTCAGCGTATCTGTGTGGATCATCACTTGAACATCCAAGGCATCCGCCACGGACAGGCAGCAATCGATTGCGCCTGGAGTTGTGCCCCAATCTTCGTGCAGTTTGAGCGCGCACGCACCGCCCAAAACTTGTTCCTCCAAGGCCGCAGGCAGCGAGGCGTTGCCCTTACCCGCAAAGGCGAGGTTCATCGGAAAGGCATCCGCCGCTTGCAGCATCCGACCTATATGCCAAGGACCGGGGGTACATGTTGTTGCCAGCGTGCCGTGTGCAGGACCTGTGCCGCCGCCAAGCATTGTAGTCAGGCCAGAATGCAACGCATCCTCAATCTGTTGCGGGCAAATGAAATGAATGTGCGAGTCAAACCCGCCCGCGGTAAGGATACGTCCTTCACCCGCAATCGCTTCTGTACCAGGGCCGACTATAATATCGACACCAGGCTGCGTATCGGGATTGCCAGCTTTGCCAATTTTATGGATGCGCCCATCCCGCAGGCCCACGTCAGCTTTGTAGATCCCCGAATGATCGACGATCAGAGCATTCGTGATGACCGTATCCACTGCACCATCCGCACGCGTGATTTGAGATTGGCCCATGCCGTCGCGAATGACTTTGCCACCACCAAATTTCACCTCTTCGCCGTAAAGCAAGGCGTTGCCACCCGTTCTTCTGCTGCTCGCAGCGCCTGCACGTTCGGCGATAAGATCGCGTTCAACCTCGATGATCAAATCGGTGTCGGCTAGGCGCAATCTGTCACCGACAGTCGGGCCAAACATTGCAGCATAATCTGCACGAGAAATGGATGCTGGCATCAGAGCGCTCCCATAATTTCTTGGTTAAATCCGTATATGCGGCGCGCGCCGCTGACAGGGATCAAGTTCACTTCGCGGCGCTGACCAGGCTCAAAGCGCACAGCGGTGCCAGCTGCAATATCAAGGCGCATGCCGCGCGCAGCCTCGCGATCAAACTCAAGGGCCGCGTTGGACTCAGCGAAATGGTAATGGCTACCCACTTGCACAGGACGATCGCCCGTATTGGCAACTATCAGTACGGTGACGGTTTGGCCTTGGTTCAGTTCGATCATGTCAGACGCAGGAAACAGCTCACCGGGGATCATGGGCGCACACTTAGGTTTGTCAGAGAAGTCTTTGAAAGGCGTTTCATCTGAAAGCTCCTTTAGCGAATGGGATTGTGAACGGTGACAAGCTTGGTGCCATCGGGAAAGGTTGCTTCGACCTGCACGTCGTAGATCATTTCAGCGATGCCGGGCATGCAGTCATTCGCGGTGATCACTTCCGCCCCCGCTTGCATCAGATCTGCAACCGAACAACCGTCGCGCGCGCCTTCCACCACCGCGTCCGTGATTAAAGCGATTGCTTCTGGGTGGTTCAGCTTCACGCCACGCTCAAGACGTTTGCGCGCAACTATCGCGGCCATCGCGATCAAAAGTTTGTCTTTTTCTCGGGGAGTTAGGTTCATATTAGATCATCCAGCATCGGGGAATTTCAGAGGTGTTCAATAAGCGCAGCACAGGAATGAGGGCTTTGCGCAGCGCATAACTATCAGGGGCGAGTAAGCGTAGAACCAGCATGTCTTTAGCGAGTAAACTGGCCCCTGCGGTATCGGGGAGCAACGCGCGCGCAGCGTCCAGATGGGTTTCTGCAAACGGGTCAACAAGCACCACACTTGCCATCGCGCCAGCTCCTCCGGCGACATTGCTGAGCGCAAGTTGCGCAGAGACATTCCCCGCAAGGTGCACGGCATCGATATAGGCGTGCTGCCCATCGCGCAGGATCTCAATGCGGTCGCGAAACTGGCAATTGTTGAGGTGCTCGCCCATCGCGGCACGGCCAAACACCAAGGGTTCAACCATCAAAAGTCGCGCAGTGCCATGCATGTTGATACGCAGGCGACGATGCAAAGCCGATCCTTCAAACAGAATGGTTTCCTGCGGCATCCAATTTAGCCGCGCTCCGTTTTCGACATGCAACGTATTACACACCTGCGCCTGCTGATCCGGCTGCGCCTTATAGGCGCGCTCGCAGGCTTGTGTGGTGAGAGTGAGCGTGCTGTTTTGTCCAGCTGTCGCGCTCACGCGCAGCTTGTCGCCGCCTGTTAAACCACCGGAAGTGTTCAAAATAACAGCATTCAACGCCGCATCGGGCTTGCGCGGAAACAGACATCTCGCCGAGCCCGCTTGATACAAGCGATCCAACACAGAGCGCGCGCCGCTATTTTTAATCACAAGCGTGATCTTGCCGCGCGCACGAGGTTGCCGCGCATAAGCTTCCTGAGAGGCTATGGTATGAAACTTTGTGATGCGGGACCTCTTGGGCTTTAAGAACGCATTCAACATCGATCGCTTCACCCCATTAGGGCCAGAAAAATCGCATAATTCGGCTTAGCTGTGCGCATCAGTGTTCAATTTTTGAGCAGTTAGCGCGAATGCCGTCTATTTTTTGTGCAAACACTCGGGTGCGAGACGGAAACCGCGCCGCAAGGTTTGCCATTCTAGCTGCGGTGCAGAATCAATAAGTCCATCTGCTAATTGACGACATCGTCGACAATTGGGGGTGTGTGACGACCGCGCGAATTGGACCTCGAAACGGCCGCCACACTTTTTGCAACATAAGCTGCGGGTGCAGCTAACGGAAGTCGGCGCTTTTGTGCAAGGCTTGTCAGTGCACCCGTGAGGAGAACTTCATGAACTTTCTAAAGACAACGCTCGCTAGCTCTGCTGTTTTCGCTGCTCTCACGAGCGCGGCCCTGGCGGCAGATGACACGATCAAGGTCGGTGTTTTGCACTCACTTTCTGGAACAATGGCTATTTCCGAAACGACGCTCAAAGACACGATGTTGATGCTGATTGATCAACAAAACGCCAAAGGCGGCTTGCTTGGCAAGCAACTCGAAGCCGTTGTTGTCGATCCTGCGTCCGACTGGCCGTTGTTCGCAGAAAAAGCGCGTGAGCTGTTGAGCGTTCATGAAGTCGACGTGATCTTTGGCAACTGGACATCTGTGTCGCGCAAATCCGTTCTGCCTGTCATCGAAGAGCTGAACGGCCTTTTGTTCTACCCTGTTCAGTATGAAGGCGAAGAAAGCTCCAAGAACGTCTTTTACACAGGCGCGGCCCCAAACCAGCAGGCGATCCCTGCAACAGATTATTTCCTGGAGGAACTGGGGGTTGAGAAATTCGCTCTGCTCGGCACAGACTATGTCTACCCCAGAACCACCAACAACATTCTTGAAAGCTACCTGCAGCAGAAAGATATCGCGAAAGACGACATCTTTGTGAACTACACGCCGTTCGGTCATTCCGATTGGTCCAAGATTGTCGCGGATGTCGTTGCGCTTGGCGCGGATGGTAAGAAAGTTGGTGTGATCTCAACAATTAACGGCGACGCGAACATCGGTTTTTATAAAGAGCTGGCAGCGGCAGGCATCTCTGCTGACGATATTCCAGTGGTGGCCTTCTCTGTCGGTGAAGAAGAGCTTGCGGGTCTTGATACATCCAACCTCGTCGGTCACCTCGCGGCTTGGAACTACTTCCAATCTGCAGATGCAGACGTGAACGCAGAATTCGTTGAAACGTGGAAAGCCACAATGGGTGAAGAGCGTGTGACTAACGATCCGATGGAGGCGCACTACATTGGTTTCAACATGTGGGTGAACGCCGCAACTGAAGCCAGCTCAACCGAAGTAGATGCAGTGCGCGCGGCAATGTACGGGCAGGAATTCCCGAACTTGACAGGCGGTACGGCTGTAATGTTGCCAAATCACCACCTCGCCAAGCCAGTCTTGATCGGTGAAATCCAGGACGACGGTCAGTTCGACATTATCTCTCAGACCTCCGAAGTTGCTGGCGATGCTTGGACGGATTTCTTGCCTGAATCAGCAGTTCTCAAGTCCGATTGGAAAGAGCTGGGCTGCGGTATGTACAACACCGAAACAAGCACATGCGTTCAGACGCTGTCCAACTACTAAGATCTGAAATCTGATTGGTGAGGGCGGCGTGTTCGTCCTTACCACCCCCTGCTTTTTACGCGGAATCCATCGACATGATTAGACT
The DNA here is from genome assembly GCF_018607995.1 of Planktotalea sp. Classification (GTDB taxonomy): domain Bacteria; phylum Pseudomonadota; class Alphaproteobacteria; order Rhodobacterales; family Rhodobacteraceae; genus Planktotalea. The sequence continues at coordinate 127,047 of NZ_JABBAL010000023.1, read as the reverse complement.
TTTCCTTGCGGGACTCGCATTCGTGCTGTCCTGTATGATTGCCAGCGCCCAAACCGCGACACTCCAGCCCGTGTTGCAAGAGCATGGCGCGCTGATCGCCAAAAGCTCGCGCAAGACGATTGCCCCTGCGATTGACGCGATCGCCACCAGTGGCGTGCCGCAAGCACAGGTATTTCTGGAGCAATGGGCGGGTAAGAACATCTGGATGCGTAAATCAGATGGTGTATTCTTTATTGGTGAAAAGGTGGGTGCGAAGACATATGCGCTGACGGACATTGATGGCGATGCAGGCTTTGACGGAGTCTCCAAGTCGGACCTCAAACAGCTCAAACCCAACAGCGGTGTGCGCGCGATGATCCAGACTGCGTTGGTACAATTCCAACTCAGCGATCCTGACCCATTAAAACGCCAAGACGCGCTCACCTCGATTGCGCGTGATCCTGAAGCGGGGCTGCTCGCGCCTTTGCGTGCCTCGATCGAGGGCGAAACGGATGACATCTTATTAACGCAAAAACAGCGCCTCGAACGTTTGTTGAGCATTGGTTACGATCCTGACACCGCTGAGCGCGTCGCGGCCATTAAGGATATGTCTGGCGATCTGGGCGTCGATGTGCGTGCTGCGGTGAACCCTTTGTTGAGAACCACTCGCGAAGTCACAGGCACAGAACTTCCACAAGATCGCAACATTGCGAGTATCCTGACACCTGGATCGGAGTCTTTGACGGAAACGGCAGCCTATGAACTACTCGTCGCCAAAGACCTCGCCCCGCCGTTGACAACACCCGACACCCTGCGCGCGGCCTTGGCCGCTAACATCGATCAAGGGCGCGTGGGTGGTATTCCCGTCGCTCAACTAGATTCCGATGAGAAACGCGGGGCGGCCTATGCCGCGCTCGCCCAAGCGGGCCTTGTATCCCCCTTGGTGACAGAGGCCGACATCAAAACGGCCCTTTCAAAGCACATCTTCTTCGACGCCTATAACGAGCCGTCATCAGACGTCACCGACACCGCAAAAGAGGCGTTGAAAACCATTGAAGCTAAGGTCGCAGCCAACCAAGTTCTCGATCTCACGCTTGATGCTCTCTCGCTCGCCTCGATCTACTTCCTTGCGGCGATTGGTTTGGCGATCACATTCGGTGTGATGGGCGTCATCAACATGGCGCATGGCGAATTCATCATGATGGGGGCCTACACAGGTTACGTCGTTCAACAGATCATTCTCGATAACACAGTCTCGATCATCGTGGCCATCCCGCTTGCCTTCGCGGTCACTTTCGCCGCGGGCGTCGCGATGGAGCGCTTGGTGATCCGTTGGCTCTATTCCCGCCCTTTGGAGACGCTGCTAGCCACCTTCGGCATCTCGATTGCACTGCAGCAGTTGGCTAAGAATATTTTTGGCACACAAGCGCGCCCACTCACTGCCCCTGGTTGGCTTGATGGCGCATGGGTCATCAATGACGTGGTGTCTATCAGCTACATCCGTATCGCGATCTTTGTGCTCGCTTTCGTGTTCCTCGCCATCTTCCTGTTCATCATGAAGCGCACGCGCTTGGGTTTAGAGACCCGCGCGGTTACGCAAAACCCGCGCATGGCTGCCTCGATGGGGATCAACCCAGGGCGCGTGAACATGCTCACCTTCGGGCTTGGCTCTGGGATTGCGGGCGTTGCTGGCGTTGCGATTGGACTGTTCGCGAAAGTCACGTCTGAGCTTGGCAACGACTACATTGTGCAAAGTTTCATGACCGTAGTCGTCGGCGGTGTCGGCAACATTTGGGGCACGCTTGCAGGGGCTGCGATGATCGGCTTTCTGCAAAAGGGGATTGAGTGGTTCAACCCGTCCAACACCTTGGCGGCGCAAACCTTCATGATCGTTTTCATTATTATTTTCATCCAATTCCGGCCAAGGGGCATCATCGCCCTCAAGGGCCGTGCGGCAGGGGATTGATCACATGCAACGCTCATTTATCGCTCGCAACCCGTCGGTCTTGCTCTTCCTCGCATTGCTTGCCTTGTTCACTTTAGTGGTCACGGTTCTGTCTGAAGGGTTTGGCGTTGGGGTGATTTCCACCAGCTTCGTTAAGACTTTGGGCAAAACGCTTTGTCTGTGCCTTGTCGCAGTCGCGATGGATTTGGTCTGGGGCTTCACGGGAATCCTCAGTCTTGGGCACTTCGCCTTTTTCGGGATTGGTGGATACATGATCGGCATGTGGCTGATGTATGAACGCACGCGCCTGATCGTGGTGCAATCGCTCTCGCAGGCAGAAATCCCGCCGACGCCAACCGAAGTCGTAGATGCCATCGGCAACCAGATTTTCGGGGTGGTCGGCTCCAGTGAGTTCCCTTGGATCTGGGGTTTCGCGGATAGCTTGTTCTTGCAATTGATCCTCGTGGTTCTTGTGCCCGGCCTTTTGGCTTTGGTCTTCGGTTGGCTCGCGTTTCGCAGCCGCGTTGCAGGGGTGTACTTGTCGATCCTCACACAAGCGATGACGCTGGCCTTAGCGCTTTACCTGTTTCAAAACGACAGCGGCTTGAGGGGCAACAACGGACTTTCAGGATTGCAAAACCTGCCAAATGTCAGCGCACCACAATCTGTGGTCTCACTCTGGTTCTTTTGGGGTTCTGCTTTTGCGCTAGCGATAGGTTATCTACTCGCGGCTTGGCTTGTGAGTGGCAAGTTTGGCTCCGTTATTCGCGGCATTCGCGATAATGAAGCGCGCGTGCGTTTCCTTGGCTATTCGGTCGAGATCTATAAACTGATGATCTTCACGCTGACGGCAATGATTGCTGGCATCGCAGGTGCGCTGTATTATCCGCAAGCGGGTATCATCAACCCCGCCGAGATTGCGCCTATCGCCTCGATCTACCTCGCGGTTTGGGTCGCGATTGGTGGGCGTGGCAGGCTTTATGGCGCCGTGATCGGTGCGGCCTTCGTCAGCCTATTGTCCACGTGGTTCACAGGCGGTCAGGCCCCCGATATCCAGCTTGGGTTCTACACGATAAAATGGGTCGACTGGTGGCTTGTTCTGCTTGGTTTGTCCTTCGTAGGCGTCACGCTGTTCGCGCCCAAAGGCATGGGCGGATTGGTGGATCTGTGGACAGCGCGCCGCACACCCAATCGTCACGGTGCAGATCTTGGCCCAGATGCAGGATCCTTGCGCGAGGCTGAGGCAAAACAATGAGCACACTTTTGGAAGTTTCCGGCGTGTCAGTCTCCTTCGACGGATTTCGTGCAATCAACAACCTCAGCTTTCGCATCGGTGTCGCTGAGATGCGTGCTGTGATAGGGCCGAACGGCGCAGGCAAAACCACATTTATGGACGTCGTGACAGGCAAGACCCGACCTGATGAAGGCCATGTACTTTGGGGCGAAAAATCGCAATCTCTGTTGAAGATGAGCGAAGCGAAGATCGCTCAGGCTGGTGTTGGGCGTAAGTTTCAGAAACCAACTGTTTTTGAGGACCAAACGGTCGAAGAAAACCTACTCATGGCACTCAAAAAACCGCGCGGTTGGTTTGCTGTGCTGGCCTATCGTCCGTCAGAGCACGATCTTGAGCACGTCGTAGAATTGGCGAAAGAGATTGGTCTAAGCAATGCATTGACGCGCAAATCTGGCGAGTTGAGCCACGGTCAAAAGCAATGGTTGGAAATTGGTATGTTGCTTGCGCAAGAGCCACGCCTGCTGTTGGTCGATGAACCTGCCGCAGGCATGACGCCAGCGGAACGAGAACAAACCACGGCCATTCTCGTTGAAGCTGCCAAAACGCGCGCGGTGGTCGTAGTCGAACACGACATGGAATTTGTGCGCCGCTTGAATTGCAAAGTGACAGTCCTGCACGAGGGCGCAGTGCTCGCCGAAGGCAGTTTAGATCATGTAACATCAAACCAAGACGTCATTGACGTATATCTGGGGCGCTAAGATGCTGAAACTAAAAGATGTCACGCTTCATTACGGGCATTCCCAAATCCTTCACGGAATTTCGATGCAGGCGGCGCAGGGCGAAGTCACTTGCGTGATGGGGACCAATGGCGTGGGAAAAACCAGCTTGCTCAAGGCGATTTCTGGCGCCCATCCGCGATCTGGCGGTACGATGTCGCTGGACGGCGAAAATCTCGAAAAATTACCTTCGCATTTGCTCGCGCGAAATGGCATTGGTTATGTACCGCAAGGGCGCGAGATTTTTCCATTGATGACTGTACGTGAGAATTTGGAAACTGGGTTCGCCTGTTTGCCCAGCTCTGAGCACCAAATTCCAGCCCATATTTATGAGCTGTTTCCCGTGTTGAAGCAGATGGGAACCCGAAGGGGTGGCGATCTTTCAGGCGGGCAACAACAGCAACTCGCCATCGCGCGCGCGCTGATTGCAAAACCCAAACTGCTGCTTCTTGATGAACCGACAGAGGGCATCCAACCAAACATAATCCAACAAATCGGCGAAGTGATCAGCCATCTGCGCGATCAAGGCGATATGGCGATTGTATTGGTCGAACAGTATTTCGAATTTGCTTATAAACTGGCCAATCAATTCGTGGCGCTTCGCCGGGGTGAGGTTGTCCTAAGCGGATCACCCGATGAAATTACGCGGCAAGATCTATTGAGCGTCGTCTCGGTGTAGCAAAGCCATTATGAACGGCCATACATTTTGGAAAGGTTCGAGGAAAGCTGAGTGATCAATTGGCTCCAGCACGACGTAAATAATAACTTTACGTTACATAACTAAGTGAATGTCTAATTCTGTAACACAGGCTGAATCGCAAGAGTAACCCTGCCGTGTAGCGCAAACGGATGCTGTGTTAACAAAACTCCCGACAAGCAATGGTGACGATGTCCGCGTCTTGTTGGTTTGATCTCTTCGCAATAAAAGGGCGTTTTCGGTTAGGTGTTTGAAACAAATTTGAATGGTTGCTTTGGTGAAAGCTGCTGCATTGCAAAAGCGATACTGCTGCAAGTTCGAACAAATGCCATTATCAGCTCCTTTTTACGATCATCGCCATTATCGAAAAGATCAAAAAATGTTGTTTGCAGAGGTTGATGCATCGCGCGGCGAATGTCGGATTCGAGCCCTTACCTGCAATCAGCCACAGCTCTCTGAAGCGGCTTCGCCAGCGTCAGACCGGTTTCATTCGTCGATTTGCAACCACAGCTTTCGTAGAATTTCTTGGCCGTTTTGGTGCTTTCCAATACGCATTCTCGACTGCCCATTTCGACAGCCACACTCTCTAAAAATTCGAGTAACGCTTTGCTTACGCCAGAGAACCGAGCATCAGGTCGAACGTAATTCAGCAAGACTTCTCCATAGTGATCTACCATTCCGACCCTAACAATTTCACTGGCTTTTATACCTACAAGCACGGTCGCATCGCCGCGCATGAGCCATTCCCCCACGTCGCTTCTGTCTTGTTGGACAACCAATCCGCAATTTTTCGAGCATCACTTTCATGCGTCTGCGACGCACAATTCGGAGATTGATCGACGCACCACATTGATTGCTTCAGCTCCATCGGCATCACATCCCTTTCGAATAATGATTTTCATCCATTCATCCTTTAGCCTGGCTTGGTGATGATAGAGAAAAGCCGTTGCGCGACAATGGTAACTTCGTCTGCAGTATGTGAATTTGCTGACCTCATGATTGTGTCATTGCAGCGAAAGTCCGGTTCCACGCGCCGCACCACAGCATCGCCGAGAGTGCGCGAAGGTCTGGTATGGACCGTAATTGGCATTACAAACTGGGTATTTCAGCGAGGATGCCGCATTCGATTTAATGGCAACTATGAGCCGAGAGTGCGAGCTGCCGCACTCAGCTTCAATGTCCAGAAATCACGGTAGGAAGCTGAGCGGCATGTTTTCGTCACTTGCGGATCGCGTTGGATGATATTCCAAGATTACCATCTTATCGTGAGAACAATGGAAGAACGACCATTTGAACTGCAGAAAGGAGAAGAAGATTGCTTCGAGGCCATAACGGTGATTATTTTTCAAATAGTGCAAAACCCGCTTTGCCCACAATATGTGAGTCCTGCTGCTATCGAAAATTGAAACTAAGACGCAGTCGGATTTCAGCTGCGAACAAAGAAACAAAATGTTCCCGAAAAAGTGGTGTGTCTTACTACTTATATAGTTTCCAGACTTGGGGTAAGATTTTCGACGGATAGAAATTGCACATGAAATAGAACCAGCCTGGGTTTTTGGCTTTAGATCTCGTAACGGAGGTACATCGCAACAGTCCTTTCAATAGGGCAACCCAACATAGTTCTCTGCCATTGCCTGCTGCGCGGCTTTGTTTGAGCGCAAAAACTCTAACTCAGCGATTTGCATTTTTTGGTCGAATTTTGATTGGTCGGGATAGCTATGCATCAAAGACGAGAACCACCAGCTGAAGCGTTCAGCTTTCCAGACCCGTGAAAGAGCCTTGGCTGAATAGGTGTCGATACCCTCACTACTTTGATTTTCGTAATAGTCGCGCAATCCATTGTAGAGGTAGTGAACATCGGAGGCAGCTGTGTTTAGCCCTTTGGCACCTGTCGGTGGCACGATATGGGCTGCATCGCCACAAAGAAACAAGCGGCCCCAGCGCATAGGCTCCGTCACAAAAGATCTAAGTGGCGCAATAGTTTTTTCGATGCTGGGTCCTGTGACAAGTTTGTTCGCCTGATCTGCTGGAATGCGGCGTTTTAGCTCGTGCCAGAACGCGTCGTCGCTCCAGTTCTCGGGCTTATCATTCAGCGAACATTGTATGTAATAGCGGCTCAGGTTCTCGTTACGCATTGAGCAAAGTGCAAATCCGCGGGGTGAATTGGCGTAGATCAGTTCGTGATTGACGGGCGGGGTTTCTGACAGAATACCAAGCCATCCAAAAGGATAGACTTTCTCATATTCGCGCCGCACCTCTATGGGAATGGTTTGGCGGCTAACCCCGTGAAAGCCATCGCAGCCAGCAACAAACTCACAGTCGATATGATTAGCTTTCCCATCAACAACGTAAGTGACATGCGGTTTGTCGGTATCTGCATTTTGGATCACCACATCTTCAGCATTAAAAACGATCGGAGCACTGCTTTGTTCAAGCGCGCTGTATAAATCACGGGTCACTTCGGTTTGTCCGTAGACCATAACGGGCTTACCCGCATGTTCGGTAAAGTTGATGCGAAACATCTCATCACCGTAAGAAATTAATGTTCCATCGTGAATGATGCCCTCGGCATGCAAGCGATCGGCGCAACCCGCTTGTTCCATCAGGCTCACAAGCCCTTGTTCAAGAACGCCAGCTCGTATGCGTCCTAATACATAGGCTTTTGTTTTGCGTTCGAGCACAACACTTTCGATCCCGCGTGTTTGTAAGAGCCGCGCCAGCAAAAGCCCGGACGGTCCGCCCCCGATAATTGCGACTTGAGTTTTCATGGATGTCTTTCTGATTTGTTTAGTGTTTTTAGCATGCTTAAGGATCGCAAGCGTTCTATTAGGTTATGGCCCTATTGAGTAGCCCCGTTTGAGTGGTCCAATTTGAAAGCTAGTGCATGCTTGGCCTTTGGTCCATCGGGATGATAGCCTCTGGTGCGGGCGGTTGATCACGAAGGCGAAGTGTTGGAAATCTATGTAATCAAACGCCGAGATTGCAAAGCTGCATTGAAATTCCTCAGTAAAACAAGAAACTATATGGTCGACTATATGTCATCGTGACTTATCCACTGCAATTTTATGGCGCTGCGATGAAGGTCATCGGCAATGCTGAACGATAAGAAACGGGTCGTTGGAAGAATAACAGAGCCGAGAATTCACACTTGCCTTTTCGTCGGCGAGAACGGGCAATGCTGCGCTTCCGCCGAACGCGAACTTTGCAGGAACTCGTTGCCGTTCATTCTTCAGTTTACAACCACTTCAACCAAGAACGCCACTTCTACAGTTGAGAAAATTTCAAATTCAAACGCGCCCTGGCTCTCGCCGAATGGCGTCAACTCTGTGCGGTATGAAGGCTGATTTCATTGCGCTTGCGGAGGCTGTGGCGCATTGTTTCTAACAACATCTTCACGCTGGAAGCGCGAAAGGAGAGCAAGCGATGGAATTGGTGCTTTGACGCTTCGTCAATTGGTGCTTTGACGCTTCGTCAAATTGCCCTTAACACTTGATTTTTCTATATTTTCTTTCCATAGACGAGTATCGCACCTAATTCTCGTGCCTTGGAAGGTAGCTAAATGTTGAAATCCTTTAGGACGCTGAATCACTTCTTATACATCTGGATTCTCGGAGCCAGTCTTGTATTTTTTAGTGTCCAATTGGCCAGCGCGCAGACTATCACGCTTTCACAAGCATATAAACGTATGCTCTCATTTGATCTCGAATTCGAGATTTTGGATCTTGAAGATGACGTCGCAGAGGAACTTATTCGCCAAGCGAAAGGCGAGCGGTATCCGCGCGTGAATTTGTCGGTGAGTTACGTGAAGACCCGTCAAGAGATTAAGAGCTCTGACAACACTACTTTTAGTTCGGGCGTTAGTACCTTCCCGACGACCACTGTTTCTTTCTCGGTTGTGCAGCCGATCTTTGATTTGCCGCGTTGGCGATCAATGGGATTGGCGCAATCGGAAGCCGAGCTGGCGAAGGCACGCGCTGAAGTCGTTCGCAACCGCATGGCCGCGCGAATGTCGTCGGCATTTGCTGGCGTAGCGCGAGCGCAGTTGCGTGTAGAGCGCGCGAAAGCATTTGTGCGGGCACGTTCACAATTGGAAAGCGCGCTAAGCTCGCAGGTTGATGCGGGTCGTGAAGAGATCGATGTCTTGTTCCGCGCGCAGGGAAATACCTTTGGCGCTAAGTCTGATCTTGCTGATGCAGAGTTAGGCAAGACAGAAGCGTTGTTCGAGCTGTATCGTTTTACCGGTCCAGGGTTTGAAAACGTCGCGTTTCGCGATCGCGGATTGTCCTCTGTCAACATGAACCGTTTGAAGCGCACTTTCTCGCGCGGCACTGCCAAAAGCATGTCGCCAGAAGTGCAGGCGGCAAAAGCGGGTGTGATCGTCGCGGAAAAGCAGCAGTTGCGTCAGAAGGGTAACTTCTACCCGACTGCGAGTCTCTCGATCGATGTGACCAGTGAGGAAACGGATGGATCGCTGTTTGGCGGTGGCTCGGATGTTTTGACTTCTGAGTTGGGCGTGAATGTAACGCAGTCCATCTATGAAGGTGGTGTGCGTCGCTCAAGAGTGCGCGAAGCGGATTTGCGTATTCAGATCGCTCAAGCACGTGTGAAGCAAGCAACAGATCTCGCGGGTCAGCGCTACACCGGATTGATGTCGTCGATGAAAAAAGCGCAATCGCAAGTGAGCGCGGTGTCGCGTCAATTACGTAAGGCGGATCAAGCGTTAGTTGCAACGCAAGATCGTGAGCAAGCCGGACGAGTAGGTGCAGCACAAACGATGGAAGCGCGTTTAAGGCGCGATACCCTAAGAACAGATGTGAAACTCGCAAGGCTTCGCGTCGTGCGTTTGCAATTTGAATTATACGCCTTGTTCGGGTCGCTCGATATCGATGCGATCTCCGGACAATTAGACAGTTAAAGAAATACTGGGAACACAATGACGAAACAACTCTTGATCTACGAAAATGTTACGCCACTTAACCGTGTCGATCACCGCGACATGTCGGTGCGCCAGACAAACAATTTCAAGTTCGCCGCAGAGACGAACTCTGTCCCTCTGGTTGATTTGGAATTCGTCAAAGCAGGCAGCGAGATGCCAATTGTTTTTGCCGAGACAGAAACCGGTGTCGTGTGTTTGGCATTGTTGGGTACAGAGCAAGATAAAAACGCATTTATCGATGCTGACAACAATTGGACAGGGAATTATGTACCGGCCTTTTTTCGTCGTTACCCCTTCGTTTTTGCGGTGCAAGATGATGGCGAGCAACTAACGTTGTGCATTGATGAATCCTATGACGGCATCAATAAAGACGGTATTGGCGAACGCTTGTTTGACGCGGAAGGCACAGAGACCAACTACATCAAGACGGTTTTGCAGTTCGCTGAGGAGTATCAAGCGACGTTCAATCGCACGCAGGCGTTTTGTGATCGTTTGGTTGAGAACGATCTGCTCGAAGAAGCCCGCATTGATTACACTTTGAATGACGGTAAAACGGGCGGCGTTACAGGCTTCAAGCGTGTGTCGGTTGAAAAATTCCGTGAGTTATCTGATGAGAAAGTTGTTGAGCTATTCCGCTCTGGCGATCTCGATCTCATTCAGATGCATATGATGTCTATGGCACAGGTTGAAGCGCTGGTCGGAAGAACGGCGAAGAAAATGGCCGAAGCAGATGCGACTGCAGAGTTTGAATCCGAGCCTAAGAAAAAATTGAATTAATTTTAAGCAGCCCGCGCTGCTGCGGGCTGCTCACTCCTCGGCCAGATTTTTGAGTTTGGTCAAATTAGCAGGGTTTTGATAGTGAGCAAGCATTTCTCGCGCAAAGACAGACTCAACTTGGGACGGCCGGTTGCGCCTGATCGCGAGGCTGCTTTGTTCATTGCTCCACCCAAACCGGCACAAACGCCGGACCCTAAATGGCCAGAGCGTCTTTGGCGTTGGATTGACCGTCGCGTCACCGGTGAAGGCCGTGCCTTGCCAAAACGCCAGCCGGGGATAGATGTCCTCGAGCCACGGCTTTTGCTTTCCGCTGATCCGTTGACAGCCGCCTTTGCGGTCACTGCAGATGCGGCTCTGCGTATTTCAGACGTTGAATACACGACCGACGAAGAGAACAAGAAGAAGGCCAAGGAACTGCGCGTTCAGTTGGTTCAAGGCATTGATCCATCAGGGACCAATGTTTTGGCCGAACGCCGTATTCGTGTGATCGATGATACGAAACGTGTTGTGACCGTGGACGGAAGCTTCAACCTTCAGTCCTTCATCGACGACATCAACATTAATATGGCGAGCGGTACTGCGTCTAACAAGAACACACTCGTTATAGATCAGTCGGTGATGAGCCTTGCCGAGGGACTTGAGATCAATGTCACGGGTGCGGCGCATTCGGAAATCGTTGGTCCTGAAGCCTCTGCGGGTTTGGTTTGGTCGCTTGACACAATCAATGCTTCGGGCGCGACGGGCGAATTGTCGATCATGGCACCGGCAGGCGATCAGTCAGATCCAGATGCAAATGACACCACACTTGATAACCGCGTTGTGGTTAACAACCGTCTAGGTGGCACGCGTGATCACTTCCTGACATTCTCGGGGGTTGATGATTTTGAGATGAGAGCGGACCGCGACATTGTCACGGATCGTTTTGGAACCAACGGGTCTAAATCCGAATGGAAGATGACTTGGGATGATGATGGTACAAAACTAGAGAGATTTAGCAGCGCAAATAACGCAGGCAGTCTTGCTGGTTCGCGTGCGACAGATCTGACAATCACCGGTGCAGAAGGCTTTAAATCTATGGCACCGAGCCATTTGAATTTGTCGGCCCAAACGGGTGGTCTTTCGTCCGGTGGTGTCTTGGGTGGCGGCGCGACGATTAACGCTGACGCGGGCGAGCTTCGTTTGTTCAAAGGAGATGATTTTCTGCGCCGTGATCCTCTGATTATGGATGTGCGCGGGATCACTGAATATACGGGTACACAGTACGATGATGTCGCCCGTGCCGCGCGTGGTGTGAGCATGGCGCTTCTAGGTGGAGATGACAAACTTACGGGCAACGATGATTTGCTTGATTGGAACGTCACGCAGCGTAGCACTTCTGGCGATCCCGAAGCGTCTTTAACACTAAGTTTCAACAGGTTGCAGGGTGATGGATCGGGTACCTGGGTCACTGCTGGCGCGTCTGGTGATTACACTGGAATTGATGAGATCAAAGGCAGTGATGCGGCGGACCGTTTGCATCTGAATTATGGTCGCAATGTGACGGTAAAAGTGTTTGGTGAAACCACAAGCTTGACGCCCGGTGTAACGCTTGGCAGCCGGACGCTTGAGATCACATCTAGTCCCAGCGCTGGCAATGCGTTGATTGCTAAGAGTTTTGAAGAAATATACGCTGAAACTGCGGGTATTGTAGCGCAATCCAACACGCTTGATTATTCGTCGCAGTCTGCGGACATTACAATTGACGCGTCAAAGGGCGAGGCCACGGGTCTGTCGCGCATTTCCGGTTTTACCGCATTTTTGACTGGTACGGGCGCCGACCAAGTTGTTGCGGACGGCGCGACGACATTGATCAACACGGGAACGGGCGATGACACGATTACGCTCGCGGTGGTGAATACAGCATCATCGCTTGATGTGATTGCTGGAACTGGCGCTGACAAATTGGTTGGCGAAGAGGCGGGCCGCTCCGCGAGTGATCTTCCGGTTGGCACATATTTTCGAGTTAACACGCTGGATGGAAATGGTGCTGTCGGTGTCGCAACGACGCAATTAAACGATGGTACTGGTGTTGGTGGAAGCGTGAGTTTCTCTGGCATTGCATCGATCAAAGGTTCTGGCACTACAGATGATCGCGACACACTAGATGTGCGCACCACGGCCGCTGCGAGTTGGTATGTGTCGGATGTCTTTCAAGGTACAGTCGTCAGTGGTGGCGGTACGCTGACATATGACGGCATTTATGTGGGTCGCGCGATCAATTCGAGCAATTTGACGCTGAGCTATGCAGGCGACGGCAGCGCGATCGAAGAATATGTGAAATATGTCACCACCGATCTGGGTTACACCGGCCTAAGCAAGAACGTCACGGGTCTTTACAGTTTTGAAGGTTCGGTCACAACGCTGATTGGGACACAGTATTATGATACGCTTATCGGCGATGCATCGACTGTTTCGGTGCAGGGTTTGGGCGGTGACGACCAATTGGGGATGCGCGGTGTTGCCGGGCGGACTATTGATGGTGGTGGTGGCACAGATACCCTATATTTTGATAGGGTTACGCAGGACGCGACTGTATTGAATAGTTCGCTTGTTCATGGTGCTGAAACTGCGTCTTTGGTAAGCATCGAAGGCGCTATTATCATGGCGCAGGACACGTTTGCATCGGCAGTCGCGATTACTGCCGCTGGCTATTCGGCGGGGTCCGTTATTCTGCGCGGTGGTGCTGGCGATGACACGCTAACCGGTTCCACGCGTTTGGATGATACATTCGTCTCGAGCGGAGGCTCTGACATAATCATCAGCGGCAACGTTGCGCCGCCCCCAGTTGACGGAGTGGTACAACCTGTCCCGGCTGGAGACATGTATGTCGGCTTTGATATCGCAGGCGATCGCACACTTTCTGGATCACAAGCAAGCGCGACAATTCTTAAATCAACCGGTGTTTTTGATACGCTAAGCAATATCCAAAACATCGAGCTACGCGGTGACGCGGGTGTGAACGTCTTCAACGCAAGCGCAATTACAAACATTGATGTGAAGCTCGTTGGCGGCGCGGGTGACGACCAATTGCTCGGCGGGGACGGCGATGACATTATTAGTGGTGGTCTTGGCTTTGATGTTTTTGATGGTAACGGCGGCACCGACACGCTTCTTGAATCCGGCTTTAACCAATATGAATTGGGTGCAGGGACGCTGCATCACGGGCGTAGCCTGTTGTTGGATGAGAATGAAGCCTATCCTGATACGAATCATAAGGTTGATCTAACTCTTGCGGGTGGAGCGAGTGCGGATGACAGTTTCCGTTTGATTTTGACGCAGACTGGCATGCCATCGCTCACTTCCTCCAAGATTAGCTTTGCTGCGACTGATGAAGAATTGGCCAGCTACATTGGCGGATTCCGTCAATTCTCTGGTGAGGTCTTTGATATTACCACAGTGCGTGATGGAAATGGCTTGGTTCAATCGATTTCGATTGAGTTCAAGATGTCCAAGGGCGGGCGTGATCTGGGCGTTGGCTTAAACGCGGTCTCTGATCTGTCCGGCACGTTAAGCAATCAAACGGGCGTTATCACGGTCGGTACGCGCGGTGGTGCTGCGGAAATCGTGAGCGAATTTGAAAAGGTAGACCTGACAATCGACAGTATCACAGCGGGTTGGGCGGATGTGTCAGCCTACCTTGGTGATGTAACACTAAAGGGTTCAAACCAAAGCGACATCTTTCTCGTTGGTGCGAACCACCGCGTTGATTTGGGTGCGGGCGATGATTTCCTGACCGTCACTGGTGCGGGTGTGTTTGATAATACGAGCACCTATTTGCAAGGCGGTACGGGTTATGACCGTTTGACTGCAACGGGTGCATCTTTGACGCTTGCGGATGCGAGTTTGGCCTTTGCAACTGGCACCGCGCAGCAAGTGAGCCACGGCGCGTTTGAGGATTTCCAACTTCTAGGCACCTCTGGAAACGATACCATTAATGCTAGCGGTTTGACAGGTGGCGAGCTGTCATTGGCGACGCGGATTGAAACATTGAATGGCGGTGCGGGTCTGCCTTTGGGCACCAAAGCCTCGTTGAAAGTGACCCATGGTGACGGCTCTGTTGAATATATCACGCTCTCACCCAATGCGCAGACAATTGCCGACCTGATCTCGTTTGATGACGATGGCACGGGCGATGGAGACTCCGACGGTGACGACGGCATGAGCGGGTTTAATCCGGGCAATACCGGGTCGCTCGGCCTGACCGCGCAGATCGTAAACGGTGCGTTAGAGCTGACATCGACGCGCACGGCGGGTGGTCAGAATTTGATCATCGAAGGTGTGATGGTCAACAATTCCGAAGACACGTCTTATGGTTCGACGTCCACAGAATTCTATCTGAATGAATTGATGTTGAACGCGCTTGGCCTTAAGGGTGTGACCTCAAACGGTGCGAGCATTACGCTGGGCCTTGGCGGCAATCAAAGCGTTTACATCAGTACATTTGCAGGTGTGGATGACGTTGTTGGTTCATCCGGCGATGATCTGATTGTGCTTGGTGGGGGCGGCGTAGATACTGTGAATGGTGGCGCGGGCCGCGACCATGTGATCGGTTCTGTTGCGGGCCTTGCGGGAGCCATGGTGGTGTCAACGACCGCTGGTGAGCATACGGTCACTTTGAACGCCGCAGGTGTTGATGCTGCGACTATGTTCACAGCGACAAATACTGACGTCGTAGAATTACGCGGCGATAGCAGTGCCAACAACGTAAATGCGTCCAATTTTACGGGTGATTTTGTCTACCGCAGCGGTGGCGGTGCTGATCAGATTGTTGCGGGTCTGGGCGTGGATCAGATTATCATCGATAGCGTCGCTGGTTTGGATGCCGGAGCGGTTAGCATTACCGGCACAACCAGCGCTGACAAGGTTTATCAACTTGTTGATGGTGAACTGAACGAAGCTATGGTTGACGCGATTAGCATCACGGGCGGCGCAGAGCTATCGGTTGGTGCGGACATTGTAGCCGCTGAAAAAATCACCCAAACGCGTGTGGATGATAGTAAAACAGTGTCGGTTGATATCACCTCTGACATTTCGTTTTCAGGAGCGGTGAGTTTCCGTGCTGAATGGTTGGGCATCTTCGCGACGGTTACGTCCGCGAGTAAGATTAAAATCACAGATTCCAGCTATAAGCTTGCACGCGGCGCGAGCCTTATCACGACTGACGACATCTTGATTAAGATTGATGTGGAGGATCGCAGCTGGACGTCCGGTTTTTATAACATTCAAAATTTGAATGTAGACATCAATATTGGCGGCACGGGCCCAGCTGGTGACGAAGCACTAATGCAGGCGCGTAACATCGACATGGATATTCGGGTTGGTAAATTGCCGGTCATTGTGCCGTTTGGTTCGATCCCCATGATCACCGATGTGGTCGAATCTCTTGCTCTCGTCGCCGCAACCTCGCGGGTTGTGGCGCGTGTAAATGTTGTCGCAACCATGGACAGCCGGATTGTCGCAACGGGCACTGGTGTTCATGGCAATGTTAATATTTCAGTGGTCACTGAAACTGTTGTCGCCGCTGTACCAATTGCGATACTTTTGGGTGTTGCTGTTGCAATAACCGATATCGAGCAGAACGTCGTTATCGAATCAAAACTTCAGGTTGCGGGTGATTTCGGTGCGACTTCGATGGTCGATGCGTCGAGCACAACACACATCGCCAATACCGGCCTTGGACCTGCTGCGGTATCAATCGGTGTTAACCAAGTGCATATCACGAATGATTTGTTGGTTACGCCGCAGGTGGACAGCACAGTGGGTGGCGATTTGCGCGCTACCGGGCATACGATTGAACGTATTTACAGTAATATTTCTTCGACGGTTCCCGCCAAGAAACGTGGCGCAATAGCGCTTGCTATAGAGGAAGGTGAAAACACGACAACATCGCGTGTTGCTTCTGCCGGTTTGAATGTGAGCGGCAATCTTATTGTTGAAGCGAGTTCACACAAATTGGGTGTCAACGTTAAGCGTTTGTATGCTTTACCGGTCGAATCTGTTGGTTTGAACGCGACAGCTGGTGTTGGCGCCGCTTTGGGCAATGTCGTTGATAAGGTCAAAGCTAATCTTTTTCCTTTCGGATCAGTTGGGAGCGCGGCCATTGTCAAAAAGTACAAGAGCAACCAAGCCCAAGGTAAAAAAGGTGGTTTAACCAACTGGATTGGTGAAAAAATTGTGAAAACGCCCGTGACGCCCAGTTTCCAGATCTCGGGCGCTATCGCTATTATGCATGATACCGATACAGTTCACGCGAACCTTGGTTTTGCTGATGGAATGACCAATTCTGAGCTTACTGTTGCGGGTCGTACAACGGTCGCGTCCACCGCCGCCGCGCGCCCCAAGCAGGCAGCACAAGCGATTGTGCAAAATGAAGGTGCTGCGGTTGAGCAAAATGAAGATGGCGCAACCGAGACCGAGACTGAGACTGAGGCCGGTTCGGCTCAGCCATTGGCCCCATACGGTGCGAGCATCGCGATCAACATTGGCGTCTATAACATCACAGCCTTTGCAAAAATTGAAGGCACGGTTACGCTGAATGCAGGCGATTTGGTTTCTGTGCGTGCGCGTGCGAGCAATAAGATTGATGTAGGCGGCTTGCCCGTTGTCAATTTGATCGAACCTTTCGTTGATGCGTTTTCCTCTGCAACACACAACAAAACTGATGGCCTGATTAGGGTTTTGGAAATTGGTGATACGGTTGATGCGAATGGCAATCGTTACCGCTCAAAAGCGCAGCGCAATGACGTTGATTTGGGTGCCGTGAGCGAAGATTATACGGACAGCGTTTTGTGGGAAGAAGTCACCTTCTCAGGCGAAAAGACGAAATATTATGCAACCGTATCGGAATATCTGGATGACAATTTCGGTTTCAAAGTGAATGGTTTTGATCTCTGGACGCAAAGTTATGCACGTGGTTCGACTGTCGGAATTGCCCTTGCTTATGGTCACGCTGAACTGAATTATCGATCCGATGCCAGCATCGCTGATGGGGCCACAGTTACGGTGAGACCTGTTACGGTGGGAACTGCGGCGACATCTGCACAATCGGTTGAAGTTCTCGCAGACACTAAAAACGACGTTTTGAACATTGCGGGTAATTTTGTGTTGCCGGGTCTTGGGTTTGGAAGAGCTGTAGCGGATGATAGGAATGGCAAGTGGACTGCCTTTGGTTCTCAATACAAAACCCTTCAGAAAAACATTAAGGGCACGAAATTGGCCAATATTCCCGGGCAAGAAAATGGGGAAGTGGGCAAAGCTGTTGGTGCGAGTGCTGGTGTCACATTCGCCCAATCTATTGCCCATGCCACAGTCGGGCGAGCTACGATAAACGCCTATGATTTAGAGATTAAATCAGATGCAAATTCTTTTTTGATGGGTTTGGTTGCAGGCGGTGGCAAAGGGTCTGACGCATCGATGACAGGCACGTGGAACCATGTATCGCTAACGAGCGAAGCGAGCAGCAAACTTGATAGCGGTGCCAGCCTGACTTTAGGGAACGACCTGGATCTCACAGCGCTTGATACTGTGCATATCTTCAATTTTGCTGGTGCTCTCCCGTCCTCCGAGAACGTAGCGGTCGGCCTCACTGGAAATACGGTCTACTTGACGCGCACAGCCGAAGCTTTGGTTGAAACTGCTAGCGCCTCAAGCGGAACAGAGTTTGATATCACGGGCGCAATGCAAGTTGATGCAAGGTCCAGCGGTGGAACGGTGCTGTTGGCCGCAGCGGTGTCCAGAGTAACGCAAGCCGCGCCAGTCACAGCGCCGGGCGCGGGTGGATCATCCTCCGCAAGCGCGGGCAGCGGTGCAGCGTCACCAAGTGGTGTGAGCCAAAATAGTCCCGCAAGCACAAGTGGTTATGCAGTGTCCGGATCCGCATCAGTGTTAAATGATATGGTCACAGTAACGGCCCGTGTATCTGATGTGCCAATGTTGAGAGCCGGTTCTTTGTCGGTGACGGCGGAAGATGAAGCCCTACGTATTCTTGTGTCAGGCTCTGGCGCAATTGATTCCTCTGCCAGCGGCGGTACCGGCATTGCGGGCGCGGTCACAGTGATTGACAGCACTAAGACAATCAAAGCCCTGGTCGAGACAATCATGTCGCCGATGACCATCGATCTAACGGGTTCTGCGACGATCAGTGGCGCATTGGCCATTTTGGCGCGCGACACGAGCGGATCATACAGTTTCGCGGCGGGTTTAGCGACATCCAAGGGTAGCAAGGGCATTGCGGTTTCAGGCTCCGTGGTTGTTGTTGTTGATGAAACAACCGTTGAAGCAGCGCTGAGAGGCGTGGACGGCACGACCAAGATTACCTTCGCCAAAGCTTCTGATTTGACGGTCCAAGCGATCAATGACGCATCGCGTTTGCAACTTGCTGGCGCTGTTTCTTATGGTGGCAAAGGCGGTGTTGGCATTGGTGTTGCTGTCGCGTCTTTGACCGCCATCACTGAAACGAACCTGGCCAATCTGGTTCAGACTGACGGCATTGGTGAACTCACCGCGACTGCAACGAATTCCTTGCGGGTTGATACGATTGCAGCTGGCATTGCCGCGCAAAATTCAGCGAAGCCCGGTGGTGCAGCTGGTGCGGGCATGGCCGCGATCAACGTCGTTGAAACGTCTACGGTCACTGAATTGGTAAACGTCGCTTTGGATAATGCGTCCAATCAAGGGATCATTTTAGGAGCGTTTGACACATCTTACTTCGGTGTGGGTGCTGGTGGACTTGCGATTGCGTCTGGTAAAGTGGCTGTTGGTATCGGAATTGCGATTAACACTGTTTCAAAAGCTACCAACAGTCGCGGTCAAACCCGCGGCACTGCGCTAATGATCAGTGGATCTGATCTGCGTTCGAGCACTGGTAACATAGGCTTCGCAAGCGTCACCGATCAGACCTTCGTTGCCGTTGCCATCGGTGCTGCTGCGTCGCGCAATTTAAGCCTTGCGGGCAGCGCTGCAGTGAACAAATCCACGCTTAGCACTGTGTTGTCTGTCGATGATGCATCCAATATCCACGTGAGTGGTGAAGTGACGATCGCGGCGGATGATCGTTCCGATTATTCCGCTGTGGCAGGTGCGTTGGCGATTGCGGTGCCGACCGAGGGCTTCAAAAGTGGTGCTGGAGGTGCTTCGGTTGCGATCAACTTGATTGACACGCCGGTTACAGTCGATTTTGATGGCGGGGTGACCGCGTCGGACACAACATCGATCACTGCAAATGCCGATCAAACGGTTGTCACATTGGCAATCGGTGGCGCTGGCGCTGGTGGGTTCTCGCTTGGGGGATCTGTCGCCGTGACAGAGCTGGGCGGCAATGTAGGCATCAACGTTAACCCAAGCTCTGCAAAAAACTGGTCGGTTACATCGTTGAATGCCGCAAGCAGCGATAGTTCTTCGATCACATCGATTGCTGGTGCGCTTGGCATCGGCGTTGGTTTTGGTGGCGTCGGCGTCGCTCTCGGCCTTGTCACGCAAACGCGCTCCGTAACGACGCATCTTAACGGCAGCCTCACAATCGTGGCGAGCGGCCATGTCAGCGTCAGCGCTGGTACACAGCCACCCGTTTCAGAGATCAGTAATCCATACCGGGATCAGGCCTTTGCAGGTCTACCCAATGATGCTTTTGATTCCATAGATGCATCCGGTGAATCCGTCGTTGATAAGGGCACTGAAAAGTCGGCACAGATGGTCAATATCGGAGCGGCAATTGCAGGGTCAAAGCTTGCGGCAATTGGATTTAACCTAGCAAAAACAACGATCACGCGCACAATTGATGCATCTGTGGATTCCACGGTGGCGGTCACGTTGACGTCTAATTCTACAGCTACGATTGAAGAAGCAGGCATGACTGCCGGTCTTGATGTGTCGGCGACCGACAATAGTTCGATCGTTACGGTGTCCGTTGGTGTCGCGGGTGCTGGGATAAGCGCTAGCGCGGTTGCGATTGCGGTTGGCGGATCAGTCGCGCTTTCCGAGATCGACAGTTCTGTCATTGCGCAGATCAAAGACGGATCAACGATCAATTTGCACAACCAGAGTGACCTAAATGTACGCGCAACGAACACCACAAAAATTATAGCCATTGGTCTAGGTGCTAGCGCGGCTGTCGGCGGTGCTTCTGGCGCGGGTGCGGTTGGATTTGCGGCGGGTGTGAACAAGATTACCGCGCAAACCGGTGCGATCATGGCGGGTAATGTCATCGCAAATGGTGACGACACAGGCGTGAACAACATTTTCGTCACCGCAGATAATAGCGCCAACATAGTGTCTGTTTCTGTAGCCGCCGCTGTTGCTGCAACGAGTGGCACGATTGGATTTTCTGGAGGTGGTGCCGGGTCTGGCAACTACATTAGCGGCGGAACCTACGCGCTGGTTCAAAACGCTGTTGTGACTGGCGGCGATGCAATGACGGTTCAGTCTGAATCATCCGCCACTATCAACACCGTTGTTGTAGGTGTCGCAGTTGCCGTTGCGCTAAGTGATAAGGGCGCGGCCTTCTCTGTGGGTGTGGCCATTGCGGTTAACGAAACAACGGGCATGAGTGGCCTGCCAAGTGGTGTCCCTGCGGGTAGCGGATTTGCTGTCGTTTCGCGGGTTATCGACAGCGATGTCACTTTGAATGGTGCTTTGAGAGTAACGGCGCTTTCGACGCAGCGTATTCGTGCGGATGTTATTGCACTTTCCGTGGCTGTCGCTGGCACAGGCGGATTTGGTTTGTCAGCGGCGGGCGCGGGTTCGTCTGCTACGAACAACGGATCATCCAATGTTCTGGCCGAGATCAAAGGCAGCTCAACAGCGCATAGAACCCATGCAAATGGTATTACTGTCAAAGCAGTGAACTTGTCTGATCTATACGCAGGCGTTGGCAGCGCGGGCGTTGCGGTGTCGATAGCCGGATCGACGGCGGTCGCATTGTCGGTCACTGTTGCACTTGCTCGCAACACTATTAACGCACAGACAGATGCGCGCATCACTGGATTTAGTGGCGCTGGCATGTTTAGCGCGATGGCGGGTGAGCTGAAGGTTCAAGCGTTGACGTCTGAATCTGGTAGTAAGCTGAACATCAGATCGATTTCCGTTGCAGCCTCTTTATCTATCGCTGGTGGCTCTTCGTTGGGCTTCGCGATTGCAGGCGCTGGCGCAGATGCGCGCAATGTAATCACTGGTGATACGATTGCAGAAATTAGCAATATGAACGCTGGCACTGCTGGATCACTGACGCTTACTGCACTGAACGAGACCAATATTGATGCGACGGTTGCAGCGGTTGCTGTTGCGGGTGCTGCGGGCAATGGTGCGGGCGCTGCGTCGATTGGTGGCGTTTATGTGTCTAACCGGATTGGCGCAGAGGATAACAAATTTACCACCCGTGCGTCGATGACGAATGCGAAATTCACGATCACCGGGGCTGCGGTTATCTCTGCCACGAACTCCGCACGTATCATTGCGGCGGGTGGCGCGGGATCGGCAGCAGTTGCGGCATCGCTTACTTTGTCTGTCGCACTTTCTGGTGCGGGCGCGGGTGTTTATAACGAGGTCTATTCAGAGACCATTGCGGAACTTACGCGCACATCTGCAATGACTGATCGCTCGACCCTGTTGCAGGTTGGGAGCCTGTCGGTCACCACTTCTGAAACGTCTTATGTCAGCGCGCATGCAGTTGGCGCGGCGGTTGCAGCGGCGGTTGGTCTTTACACGGGTGTTGCGATTTCTATCGGCGTCGCGATAGCTGAAAACTATGTTGACGCGATTGCCAAGGCGCAGATTTCCGATGATCTAGCAGCGGCTGTTAATTCGCCGATGGTTATTGCAGGCAGCACGAATGCGGGTTCGATCACTGTACAATCCACGAGCACAACAACTGCGAAAGCTACCGCGACGGCAGCCTCTGTCGCACTTTCTGGCGGAATTCTCGGCGGCTATGCACTGTCCGGCGCGGGCGCTACAAGTGAAAATTTGATCTATGTCGATACCAAAGCGATCGGCACAAATGCGCGCTTGAAGACGGTGGGCATAGTTGATTCAGATCTAAGAAACGGCACGATCAAATTTGAAGCGGTGAGCAACACCACATCAGAATCTAAGGTCGTTGCGGCCGCCGTCGCTGCTTCCGCTGGCCTTGTTGCGGGCGCAGGTTCGATTGGTGTGAGCCTTGCCTCCAGTAAAATCGGTCGGGATAGTGCTTTGAATGAAGCGAACCGAGATGCGAATGAAGCGAACGGAAATGCGGATCTGCCCATCCGTGAGCATGCAACACGGGTTATTGTGTCGGGCAGCCATTTTGATGCTGTTAGTGATATTGTTCTGACCTCCAATGCGACCGAGTCTCAAAAAGTGTCCGTCACTGCGGCCTCTGTTGCGATTGCGATTGGCATGGGCACTGCTGGTGCGGCTGCGGGCCTTGACGTGATTATTGAAAATCATTCTCTTGTTGAGGCAATTTCGAACAACACTTCAATGAAAGCTGCGGGTTCAATCACGGTTGAATCGGATTCCAACACCGAAATCACCGACTTTGGAGACAACACCATGGTTGGAACTGCTACTGCGGTAAGTGGCACTGCGGTTGCGATCAGTGTGAGTCTTCTGACAGTAAAGGTCGCTAACACATCCCACGCAGATATCCTGTCAGACGAGGACAATGCCGTAAGTGTAGAAGCGGGTGGTGACATTCTTGTTGATGCAAAATCACTGACTGAACTGACCGATTTGAACGGGGTGGGCGTGACCCTTGCAGGTGGCTCATATGCGGCTGCGGGTGGTGGTCTTGATATCACCTTGCTGGCTGGCAATGATGTGCGCGCACAGATTGATCTTGGCAATCGCGCGCGGACTGTGAAAGCGGCTGGTTCTATCACGGTGAACGCCTTTGAAGATGTCGACATGTCTTCCAATATTGCGAACGTTTCCATCGCTGCGGCCCCCATTGGTCTTGCTGTTGGTGCGGCCACAATGCTGAGCCGTCATACATCGCGTGTTGAATCCCGGATTGGTCAAGCGACTGTGTCAGGTGAGAGCGTTTTGGTGAATGCATACGGTGATCTCGATATCACACGAACTCAAGGCACAGGCATCACTGTCGGTGCGATTGCAGTTGTTGTGAACGTCTCCAACGCGGAAGCGCGCGGTTTGGTAAAAGCAGAAGTCAACGATGCAGTTGTCACGGCGTCGGATGCTGTGGAAGTGAAAGCGCGCTACGATGCGCTTGTGCGCGCTGCGACCTTTGGGGTCTCAGCGGGCCTTGGCGCGGTTGGTGCGATGAACGCGTCAACGCAAGCGGGTTTGGGTCAGGATGGCGATGCGCACGTGAATATTTCGGGCGCATCCGAGTTGAAAGGGGATCGCGTCAACGTCTCCGCTGAAGTGAACTCTGATCTCTTCACGGCGACAACAGTTGGTGGTGGCGGTGGTTTTGCCGGTGTTGGTGCTGTGAGTAGAGTGGACGACGATACGACATCGCTTATCTCGGTTGGTGCAGGCACAAAAGTATTGGCGACTTCGGTGAACATTGGCGCAAGCGCGGATCGTTCTACGGATGGTACTGCGGATGCGTATGCTTATGCGGTTGCCTCGGGCGCAGGTGCGGCGCTGTATGTGAATGCGTTGGGCGATGCGCGAGTAGAGTTTGCGAAGTCCACAGATGCGGAAAAGACGACCATTGTTGGCCGCTCTATTCAAATCGACAGCTACAACCAGACCTACAAAGAGCACATCATCTCAAGCACGCCGTCATCCTCCTCATCGTTTGGCTTGGCGCTTGCGGATCGCAACGTGTCCAGTGGTTCTGCATCCTTTTTTGGTTTGTCGATCCTCGGTAGTGTGACACAACTGGGCAACAATTCTAACAAGTCAAATTCACTGGTTGATATCGGCGATGCGCGGGTCTCTGGCGTGGGTTCATTTGTGAACCCGAGTATCGTTAACATTCGAGCGCTTTCTAATCACTCTGCGGCGGATTCTGTAGAAGTGAATGCTATTGGTGGTTTGGCTGGACTGGCTGTAGCCACGTCCGAAGTTGATATCGATGCCGATACTCGAGTGAAGATGAGTGGCGCAATAGTCGACAACCAAAACGGCAATGTTTTTGTTGAGACACGCGCAAATATTCGCAATACGTCTGATACGGCTGCGTTCCAGACAGGCTATTTGTCTGCGAACCTGGGTGTGGATTCCAAATCGCTGACGGATTCCAACACGCAGGTAGATGTTGAAA
Organism: Planktotalea sp.; assembly: GCF_018607995.1. Classification (GTDB taxonomy): domain Bacteria; phylum Pseudomonadota; class Alphaproteobacteria; order Rhodobacterales; family Rhodobacteraceae; genus Planktotalea. The sequence continues at coordinate 102,449 of NZ_JABBAL010000023.1, read as the reverse complement.
ATTCCACGATTACGGGCGCAAAAGTCGAAGTGAACGCGGGCAAGGCCAACTTTACGGTTAACTCATTGGTGTCACGTGCAGATGCGAACGGTAGTTTGGTCTCTGCGGGCGTGTCAATCGGTGTCGCCTTGATCGAGAACTCACCGCGCCTGACGTCTTCCGTTAATGTGTCGGGCAATTCACAGCTGCTGTCCGCGGGCAATCTATATGTCTCTGCGGAAAGCGGTTTGAAGCAGTATTCCAGCGATGGTTTGGTCGTCGCGGTCGCCGTGCCGCCTTATGGCTACAGCGTCAGTAATTCCGGTAGTGCAAGCGAATCTGCGACCGTAAACATTGACCCATCAGCGCAATTGCGTGCGGGTGTGAATTACCGGACCGTTTACGAAGTCGCTTACGCCGCTGATTTCCTGGTCGGTCCATGGGCAGAGGCCTTGGATGGTCTTGCCGCTGGTCAGAGTGAACGCGATATGACGACGGCTGAAAAAGCGCGTTATAATTTGAATGCGTCACAGGATTACAAGATCGGTTTCTGGGACACAAACTCCCTCGCGGTGGACATGTATAACCGTGATATCGTGCGGGTTGATGCGGCGAACGAAGACACCATCGCGGGTGGCCAAGCCGGTCATCACTATCAGTTTGTGGGTAACCCATCGAATGTCGCTATGTCGATCAACCTGACGACAACGAACTACGATGACACGTCGCTTTGGCGTCATATTGGAACGAGCGTAAATCAAGTAACGCAGGATCCGTTTGTTTTTGGTTCAAACGATGCTGCGTTCATTCGCAGTGCCTTGGTGGACCAGATCGTTGTGGTGCGCCCGACCGGTATCAAATCGCCAGAAATCAGTGTTGGCCAGGTTTCATCGCTGTTGTCTTCGCAGTACGAACAAGTACGATCCCTGATCGCAGCGCAGGACACGAACCCTGAAATGTTGGTGCGATATTATGCGCAGCTTGACCAGATCGCACGTCAAATGACCGATCTGGGTCTAACGCCACCGGATCGCACCAATCCAACAGGCGGTGTTTTGCAAGATACGCTTGAAACACTATTCATCGAGATGCCCGATATCGTTGCGGCACCTGGGTCGATCTACATCAACTCACCTGGTCGCGCGCCCGCGAACTTCAACTCGCTGACACTTGGGGCCAACCCCACGATGAAAGCGCATACGGATGTCACCATCGACATCAAGTCTGATCTGTTTATTCAGATGCGCTTGGGCGATGTGATTATCAATTCATCCAAAGTTGCGCGGATCAGTGAAGCAACAGGCGATTACCGTGAATTCTATCCGGGCAACATTTATGTCAACGATGTTGTTGTAGGGACGGAAAGCACAAACAGTGATCCTGCTCAGATCGATATTCTGATCGATGTGCGCCAGCGCTCGCATTATCAGTATCTCAACAACATTCAGGCTTATTTTGATACGCTTAATGCGAGCATTTCTGATCCTGCGTTGCATCGCAGTGTCCCAAATTTGAAGCCTGATCTTTATGTTCTGGGTTCCATCATCAATGACCTAGGTGCCGTAAACCTATCTAACGTAAGCGCTGCGATCCGTGTTAGTGGTCAAATTTTAGCCAGACAGGTCAATATTGCCTCTGGCGGTGATTTTACGGTCTCGACGGATTGGTATCACGCGGGTGCAAACCCACGCACATATGATGGCTTGTCCAACTTCGTGTCGGGTGTTGAAGGCGGTAGTAGTGAGCCGGGCACGACAACGCAGAAGTATCTGCAAAACACAAATTCGAATGATGCTGCTGCGCTTGCCACCCTGAACGCGTCTCGTTTCGATACTACAAGATCTGCGGTTATCGCGAATGGCATCGTGTCGATCATTGCGACCTACGTGAACGTGAACGGCTTGATCCAAAGTGGGCAGCTTGAGGCATCAGTGTCGATTGCGTCTACGTTCAATCCGCCTAATTACACCACATCGCTTATCAGTAGCTCTAAAACCGGCATTGCTGGAATTACATTCGGCAGCGTGAACGGCACGCAATTGCCTGTGCGCGGACGTTGGGATAACACAGAGAAAGCCATCATCCTAGATGAAATGGATTTCTCGGGGGGCCGGATTGAGATCACCGGCAAGGTCTTTTCAACAGGCGCGGGACGTCTGCATGTGGCTTCTGGCTACGCCAATGTGTCGATCCGCAACCATTCTAATTACAAGCTGATCGTCAATGGCATCGATGCCAGCCGTGAGCGGATTGGTGTGATCCAGATCACCGACACGCAAAATCGCCCGAACGGCGGAATTGCGCACCGTGTGAAATATGAACAAAACGGCAATCAAACGGATGTCACGGTCTCTAAGGCAGATCTGATTGTTGCGGGCGACCCAAGCTCCGGTCTAAGGTTTAATGTCGTGAGCGAGCACACGGTAAACAGTCTGACCAGCAGCTACACGCCGCAGCAAAATCTGTTTTACACATACACCGAAGGTAAATCGTCGATCGTTCAGATTATCGATACTAAATATGTGAAATCATTCAATATTTTCTTCAATTTTCCTGCTGGCGCTGGTAGCGATTACAGCTACAATGAAGAAAGTTTAAGCGAGGCACCCATCCTCGAGGGTGAAGATGTCATCACCCAGACTGACCTGAGCGCTTTGGGCGGTTCCCAGCCAGGCAATTGGGCGGAGACAGAAGTTTATGCGCGTTTCCGTAATGTTTTGGATACGCAAATTGAATTGCAGTCAACGAACCTTGTCCGCAACGTCGCAACAGGTGCATATTTTGAATATACGGATACTTCGGCTGATCTGAAGGTTCTTTTGGCTGATCTGTTCGATTCTGGAAACAACCTTAAATCCGAGTATTCTTCGCAGTTTGCGACGCCATCGACACAGCCAACCTTTACTGAAAACAACCGTGATCTTGGCCAGTACTTGTCCGATTACAAAAACCGCAGCGAAACCTTCCGTCAGTGGACCACTGGTGGAGGCTACATGAAGAAAAAGACGGTTTGGCGCGAAACGACGACTGTGGAAGGGCGTAAGCGTTACTGGGATGTTGGTCTGCGTGCGGATTACCCTGTCGAGGTTAAGTTCCTGCGCAATACAAATGAGCCAACGATCACAATTGAGAGTAAAGGCGCATTGCATTTGGCTGGGGATATTCGCTCGTCTAACACGGGTAGGGTCTTTATCAACTCTGCTGTGAACGGTCTTAACGGAGGCAATGTGACGTCCGGCGAGAAGGTGACCGTTATCGGTGAATTGCAAGCGATGAACCTGCGCGGTGATGTAGACCTGAACCTGGTCAACAACGTCGGCACCTCGGGTGTTGTGGCGCGTGTGATTGATATCACAACGCCTGGCGACATCCGCGTTGGGGTCGGGTCTAGCACTAACAATGATGGCAGAGTGATTGTCAGAAACGCAGTATCCACGAGTGGTGGCAACGTCTATATTAGCGCTGCGCAGGGCATCACACTTGAAAATAGCAACTCACTGATAAAGGGTGATCGCGTAGAGCTTCAATCAAGTATGGGCAGCGTCGGTAACGCGGACCAAGCGATCCGCATTGATACCAACCATAATAATGTGAATGGTGGTTTCTCTGGCGCGGCGCAATCTGATCTTTATGTTACTGAAATTTCTGGTGATTTACATCTGGTGAAGCCAACTGAGATCAAGACTAATTTCGTACGTACATCTGATGCTGGTCCGATTTCTGTCGGTACGATCACAGGCGAAACGGTTCTTTCGACCATTTCCGGTTCGATTTATGACTACAACTTCGAAGATGATACTGCTCTGACCAATGCCCGCATGAGCGCGTATTTAGCGAAGATGGGTTTGAATGACGGCACGCGCACAATTGTGGGTGCGCAGCTCGATAATAAAATTCGCGCGGAATACGATCTGACGTTGGAATACTGGGACCTAATTCGTCTTCCAACTGCCGAGAGTGGTGTGTACGATAAGGGTCCAAGCAATTCGGATCTAACAACGCTGGCTGGTTTCCAACAACAGGTTGCAGCACGTGTCGCCACAGGCACTGCGCAAAACGTAGCCGAAGCAGAGACCACAGCGCGGTTCGGAGCGGTTCACGCTCAGAACTTTGATCGCCCGCTTACTGATACAATTCTCTATCAGCAATATTACGCGGTCATTTACAACTCTGACGAAACGGTCACATTGTCTGCAATGTCGACTTTCATAGCGGAAGTGGAACGTCAGGTTCGCAACGATCTTGCCGGACGTATGGAAGTACAGTTTGGTATGATCCATGAAGAGCTTGCCCGTCGCGATGTGGGGGATACAAGTGCGGTTCGCACGTATATCCAAACGGTGCATAACGTTTTCAGCGATCCAACAGAACGTCCCGAATTGTCAACTGCTAATGAAGAAAGCTTTGGCAAATTGCATGATGTCATGTGGAACTTCGATCACACGGCCTTGGTGAACTACATCGATGTGGTGCGTGCTGGTGAGCAGTCTGCATTGGCCAATGCTGATCAACGTCCTTTGGCGCTGATGGAAGCGCAAAAAGCATTGATGGCTTCGATTGCAGACAGTGATTTTGATCCACTGCTGGCCAATATTGACACGGATGCAAGCACGGCTGGCATTCAGGCGTATAATGGCGCGGCCAAAAAGGCGGCGATCGAAGCGGACCTGACCTATAAGTTCGAAGTGCTTCACGAAGCAAACAAAGATCGCGCGATGGAAAGCAGCTACGTCACTTCCTTGTTCCTTGAGGGACAGGCACGGATCGATGCGATTGATGCCCAAATGGCCAAGCAAAGCAACGTGAATGCGGCGCTTAGCTCTGGCGTGGCGAAAGAGTTGTATCCGTTGATCGATCTGACCATCGTTGCGGGCGGCGCGGGTCCTGCGGGTGAAAACGCGAATATCATCGCGCCAGTTGTGAAACTTTACGCGAATGGAACGGGCAGCGAGCAGGGTAAAGTCGGAACGTTGACTGCGCCTGTTGATCTTGATTTCACGCTTGAGTTGGATTCGACCAAGCCTGGCCTGACGGCTACTCAGCAGCAAACAATTCTAGAGCAGCAAAACCTGCGTCGTGCGCTGCAAACGCAAGATATCGTTGATATCGTTTATCAAATTTACAAGCGCACAGGAGGCGGCGACGCGATTATGACCGCGCAGCCTGACACTGAAAGCTTGAAGGCCGACGCAAACTGGAGCGCGATCAACACGAAATTCGTTGAGCGATCTTCCGGTGCTTCAGTGAATGTCGCAACGGGCGAAGCTCTTGTGGTTTGGGGTGTTTGGCCTGTCGCTGGGCAATCCGAGCCTGTTTATAGCTACCGCGTATTCGAGCGCATCGGCGCGACGGCAAATATCGTGACTAACACTGTGAACTGGGACATTCTTCCAGCATTGCAGTGGTCCGAAATCGAAGACAGCGACACCAAATCCTTCGCAAATGTGCCAACAGGTGCATCGCTCACGGTGGCACAAGGCGATACTATGATTGACCTTTGGTCCGTGCTTCGCGTCTCCGCCCAGCCATTTGCAGATGTAAATCTGCGTGCTGTCGATGCCACTGCGGGTCTCACGCTTGATCTAAGGTCTGACGGCTTGGCTGGTGTTGGCCATGACGGCGCGACTTTGAATGTTGTACGCGCTGAGGCGGGTGGCTTCCTTCGCGTGGTCACAACCGGCGATCTCCATGATGTGTCTTCAAACGCAACCGCGGCGGTGGCGCGTGATTACATCAGCTTGATCGCAGATGGTGATATCGGAACAACGTCCCAGCACTTCGGTGTGAATGTTTCTGAGGGTTCTGTTTTGTTGCTGCAAAGTGGTGGCAACTCTTACGTTGCGCAAAGAGGCGGCTCTTTGATTGTCGAAAAGGCGCTGACGGGCGGTAGCTTTACCTTGACCACGCCAAGCAGCTTGCAAATTGGCGAGATCGAAGTGCTCGGCACCTTCTCCCTCAGTGCGGGAGGATCTATCACCGATCGTTCCCCTGACGATGCGGATCCATTTGTTGATATTAAAGCGGCGTCTTTGGTGTTGGATGTTACGGGTAGCCTTGGTGTTGCGGGCAACAACATTGAAATCGACGTTACGGGCGGTGTGTCCGGTACAGTCGCGACGAATGCGTATTTGCAAGACTTTGATCTGTTCCGGGTCGATAGCGATCTGACAATCGGTGGCATTGCAAATTTTGACGTGCAAAACACGTTAACCACTGACGCAGATGCGACGCTGAATGCGGGCACGCTGACGCTTAATTCGCGAGCGGGTAACATCGGTACATCGACGCAATCGTTTGACGTTAATATCACTGGCGTGTCCGGCAGCGTGACGGGCACCGCGATTTCTGACATTTGGATGTCATCAGACACGAATGTTCCGGTGACGCTGTTGCGCGCTGTGAACATTATTGCGACGAATTTTAAAGCCGCATTGTTGAATGCGCGCAGCGATAGCAATGCCAACATCGACACCAGAGACGCCCAGCTTTTGGCCGCGTCCATCGGTCTGTCCTCAAAAGCCTTGCGCACGAAGGTCGAGAATATTTCCTTTAAGACCACTGCGGGCACATGGTTGACCGAGCAAGACGATCTGACGATGTCGAACGTGCGCTACAACGGCTACGCGGCCGAAGCGACAGGTCCGGTTGTGCTGACTTCAATCGGTGATCTTTCACTTACCGAGACGGTTCGGGTGACGGGTCAATCTGAAGTCACTGCGCAAAACATCACTGTGACGGGCGGCGATTGGGGCTCCCTTGGTGGCGACACCACGTTTAGAGCGATTGACGCTCTCACCTTTGACGGCAATTCCGGTGGTACTACAAGCCAAGGCAATGTGCTGCTATATGCGGGTGACCAAATTGTCTTTGGCGCGGGCACGACAACCCAATCTGACCAAACGCTTACAATTGGCGTGGATTTGGTTGGTCAAACGTCAGAAGCCGTGGATGCGGCGGGCGGTATCGTGACCTTGAACGGGTCTTGGAATGCCAGCGACATCAATCTGATAACAGGTGCCGATAAGGACACAGTGACCCTGACGCCAGAGCGCATTGATGGAAACGTCCATGTCATGCTTGGCGCGGATGAAGATAACTTCACGATCAATGAGCTGAACACGCGCAACGCCGCGCATAGCTTCTTGATTGATGGTCAAGGTGCTGCGGACGAATATGTGGTGAACCGCAATCAATCTGCTGCCAACTATGTGCTGACCTTCCAAGACACAGGCGCGCGTGATGATGGCGCGGACTTCCTCACGATCAATGGTCGTGGCGCAGGGGTCCTGGCGTCCGCTGATCCTGCTACGCAATCAGCCCCCTTGACGAGCGATAAAGACGTGGTTCTTGTGCGCAAATCCTTCATCGCTTTGATGAATGAAACAGCGCCGGGCACATTCGCGCAGGGTTATGAGCGGATCAATTACGGTTCTGACATGAATGGTCGTGTGCGCGTCAACGGTTTTGCGGGCGAAGATGCGTTCTATTCAGACGACACGTCCACGATGATCACGCTTGATGGTGGTCTGCACAATGACACGTTCCAGATCGGACAATTGTTCGGCTCTGCGCGTGTTGCACCAAATGTTGCGGCGGGGGATGAGATCGAAACCAACGAAACCACACAGGGTTTCTTGTCGGTCGGTAACTCTATGCCGATGCTGGTGTATGGCGGTCTGGGCGAAGATGTCTTTAACGTCTTCTCAAACAAGGCGCTGACCAAGCTCTTTGGCGAAGACGGCAACGATATGTTTGTTGTGCGAGCGTTCGTTCTGAAATCTGACAAAACCAAAACGGCAGGTGCGGGCGATACCGAGCTGTTTGGTGGCGCGGGTGATGACAGTATTCTTTATAACCTCAACGCGCCTTTGAAGATCGATGGTGGCGCAGGTGTCGATAAGATCATCGTCTTGGGCACAGAAGAAAACGACAGCTTCTTGCTGACGGATCAGGGCATCTACGGTTCGGGTCTGAACATTAGTTTTGAGGGCCTTGAATTGGCTGAAGTTGATGCTTTGGAGGGCGACGATACCTTCTACGTTCTTTCCACATCTCCGAAGATTGCGACGACGATTATTGGTGGTATGGGCAGCGATACCATCAACATTGGTGGCGATGTAACAACCGATATCGTGTCTTTGGAAGTCGAGGGCACATCGTCCTTCGTGAACCATTCAGTTCTGTCTGAAGACCCGGCGTTTAACGAGATTTTCGTAAGTGGCGTCAACTTGAACCTTGCGGACGCATCGCGTGGTTTGGTCGAAATTCGCGATACGGGTCTGACGCTTCTCGAAGGGGGCGCAGAAGCCTTCTACGAAGTGCGTTTGACGTCAAGCATTACGACGGCGGCATATCTTACAGCGTCTGCGGCGCGTTCTTCTACGCAAGATCGCCAGACACGCACTGAAGGCTCACGCAAAGCGGAAAGCTTGCTGATCTCGAAGACCTCCGGTGGCGCGCAAGCCTCTGCGCAGGTGCTTAGCTTTACGGCGGCAGATTTCGCGGCGGGTGCAACGACCAGCGTGTGGAAGCGTGTTTATGTTCAGGCACCAGACGATGATGCATTCGAGGGTTTGCGCACAGTCGTGCTAAGCCATTCACTGCTTTCTGATGCGGCTGCGGTTCAAAATGTGCTGGTTGGCAATATCGAAATCGCGGTTCAGGACGACGACAAAGCGGATGTTCTGGTGGCTGGCAATATCACTCAGTTGGAAGTTGTCGAAGGCGGCAGCGCTGTTACGGTTGATCTGGTTCTTTCGCGTGAACCAGTAGCGGGCGAAATTGTGACTGTGACGCCATCGTTGTCGAAAGATGGTGATTTCACTTACAACCAAGCGAGCTTCACGTTTGATGCGAGCAATTGGAATGTGCCGCAGCAGCTTATCCTTACGGCCTTCGACGATACGTTGGACGAGAACCGTGAACGTGAGACTATAAAGTTGAGCGTGACGTCCAACCAAGCGGGCAGCGAGTTCTCTAGTGCAATTCCTGTTGAGATCGATATCGCGGTTGTGGATAATGACAAAGGTTCTGTGATTGTTACCGAAACCAACGGTGACACAATCGTTAGCGAAGGTGCTAGCGACACCTATGAATTGGTCCTGTCCAAAGCACCGACCCATGATGTGACGGTGTCGGTTCTGACTGATGGTCAAACCACCGCGAGCAGCACAGATCTGCGTTGGAACGCCGACGATAAGACGATTACGTTCAATGCGGTGAACTGGAACACAAAAGCTGTGGTTGAGCTGACATTGGCAGCAATCGTGCAGACCGGTCAGCCAACGATTAACCCGGGCCTTCAGCCGCAAGTCGTTTCGGCAATTCGCGGACCGCTTTATGTTTATGGTGGCACTGGCCCCGGTGCGAATCGAACAGTTAACCAAGGTGTTTCTCTACCAACAGAAACAGATGTGGCATTGTCTTTCATCGCTAATCCTGTGGACGAAACCCTCAAGACGGACCGTTTGTTCTTCTACAATGCGGGCTCGTCCGCGGTGCAATCGGGCGTTTTGACCGAAACCAGCATCACCGGTTTTGACATGGCTCCAACGCCCTTGATTTTAAATGTTGGCACACCTGCGGCGCCGCAATTTAGCACGTTTGATGCCGGCATAACCTATGAAGGTCTTGAAATCGTCGAACTGATGCTTGGTCAAAATGATGATACACTCGACATTCATTCAACGGCGTCTGGCGCAATTACGGTTGTGCATGGCGGCGGCGGTTCAGACACGCTTCGTGTGACTGGCGCGGCTGGCACTGCGGATGCGGGCGGCGAAGATCGTGCGTTGATCTTGCTTGGTGACACCACGCAAGACGGTCAGCGTTATGATTTCCGTTCAACCAATACACCCAACGGCAATGCGCGCGTCTTCGCGGCAAACAAACACGGCAATGATGTTATTGATGCGACTGGCGCAAAGCAGGGAGTCATCATTTACGGTGGACGTGGTAATGACTCGATCACGGGCTCGGTTGGCGATGATAATTTACTTGGTGGTTCTGGCGATGATACGATCCATGCGCTTGGCGGACGTGACCATATTTACGGCGATAACGGTCTTCGCATTGATCTCTCTGTACGCAATTCGCTTCAGCCACAATTGGTGACAATTGTGCGCTCGCAAGTGCTTGGGGCGGAGTATTATGATACACAGACTGGCGACCCGCTTGCGGCCGCTGGCAACGATGTGATCACTGCAACGGGCGACAATATAATTCTTTCCGACTTTGGCGTTATCCAGCAATTGGCTGGCACCAACCGAGCGTTCAACACAGGCGCCGTTGTGCAGGTCCGGTCTGATCGCGTTGATGAAGGCGATAACGACAATATCACCACAGGTCTTGGCAAAGACTGGATCATTGCGGGCATTGGTCGCGATGAAGTGCGCGCAAGCGGTGGCAACAATGCCATCTTCGGCGATCACGGTGTGCTCGACATCTTCGCGGCGACATATCCTTTGAAAGCAGACACAGCGCTTACGCTGCCAAACCTTGGTGGCGACGATACAATTGTCAGCGGCGACGGCGATGATTGGGTCCTTGGCGGCGGGGGCAGTGATCAGATCACTGATGGCACCGGCAAAGCGACGATCATTGGCGATCTTGGAACGATCACCGCAAATGCGATGCACCATCTTGTTTCGGTTGCGACAAAAGATACGGGCATTGGCGGGGCAGATGCGATTACTAAAACCGATGGCGACGCGATTGTTCTTGCTGGTGCCGGCGATGACACAGTGACGACTGGCGCGGGCAATAGCGTATTGCTGGGTGATTTCGGCTCTGTTGTGACCGATGGTGCGGGCATCATTCGTTCCATCACCAGCGCGGATACCTCGCTTGGCGGCGATGATACGATCAGCGCAGGCGCAGGCGGCGCGTCGGTCTTTGGTGGATTTGGATCAGACAACATCACAACTGGAGACGGCGATGATGCAATCCTTGGTGATGTGGGCACGTTGACCTTCGTTGACGGCATTCGCTCCAAACTGGTCGGTACAATTGAAACACCAAGCTACGGGGCAGGGGATACGATCTTGACCAATGGTGGTGAAGATTGGGTCATCGGCGGAGCCGCGGCAGATACGATCACCAACATCTCTGGTGCATCTGCGGCACTTGGAGATGCGGGCGTCATTACGGCGGATGCGGCAGGGCGATACATCAATGTCGTCTCAACGCAACCGGATGATGGCGGCAATGACATCATTACAGGTGGTAGCGATAGCGACTTTATCTTTGGTGGCGCCGGGTCCGATCTTCTGGATGGCGGTCGCTCTAACGATATGATCGCGGCTGATGGTGGCTTGATGAGCCGCGATACAGACAAGCTCGGGCGTGAACGTCACACCTTTGAAACCATCGATTTCTTCTCTGGCGATGCTGACACATTAATCGGTGGTCACGGACAAGATGTAATGTTCGGTGGTCACGGTGGGGACAAGTTCCAGCTGAACCTCGCTGATGATATCGTTGCGGGTGAATATGCGCGTGTGCGGATTGTTGACTTTGCAAGCGGTAGGAACCTTGTGACCAGCTTCCTTTCAATGGCACCGCGTGGTACTGACCTTCTGGTTCAAACGATGCTTGGCCTAGAAAACCAGACACGCGTGCCGGTTCGTGCAAAGACGCTGCCTGCGATGGATGTGGTCGATAATGGGTTAAAAGTGACCGAACTTAGCCTACGCCCTGATGATCGCGCTGATTTATTTTTGGTGACGGACGGTGCGCTTCTTGGTGCGAATGTTCAAATTGGTACGAAGGTTCAGATCGACGCTGATCCGGGCAGTATTCCTGGCCTTGCTGGGTTCTCATATCTGGCAACGCCAAATCTGTTGTCAGATGAATTGCCTAGCTTACTTGAGGACAAAACCCTGCCAGAAACAGACGCAGTGCCGGCACCGGAAGCAACGACGCTATTTAACCTTCAACAAAACGAGCAAGGTGATCCAGAGGCAGTCGAAGTTGCTGCACTTGAGCAGGCAGCTGTGTCAGAAAAATCGGGCGCGTGGAAGTTCCTTGGATGGGCGTTGTCAAAGTATGATGCCTGATATTGGTATGGTGTTCTGATTAATGGCCGAAACAGGTGAATACGCCGTTCTCAAGCGGAGCGTTGCGCAGCATTTTGCGGGTATTGAGGGCGTTCTAGCTTCGCGCACTTTGGTGCGTAGCGGCAAAAATCAATGGGTCTCTGTTGCGGGCAAGGGTGAGATTGACCCAGACGTCGCCATGTCGGTGCTTCAGAATTTCGACGCTGATGGCGGCGGCTCGGTCCAACCGGTTAAAGAAGGTCCAGCGACGTGGCTTGCCAGCTATTTCACCGGCGGCGCAGGTGTTGATCTGTGCCTGTTGTTTTCACTCTCTGATCTACCGCCAGATAAGTTGGAAACTCTGCTCGCCAGTCTGGAAGCAAAAGCAGGTTGGCTTTTGGTCGCAGCACTGAAGGATCATTCAAGCAAACGCGACAGCATCGCGTTAAGTGTTGATATTGGCTCGAAACTATTGATCGACGCGGCGCGTGCAAGGTCGCGCGCTGCCCTTGCGGATCAATGGATCGCGCGGTTAGAAAAGGCGCTGAAACCGGATGTGATGGCAGTGACCTGGGTACGTGCGGATGTTCCCAAACTGGCAGGTGTCAGCGGTGGAAGTTTGGTGGATCGTCAAAGCGTATCACGCGCAGCTTTGGAAAAACTTGCGGAACAGGCAATCGACGGGCGCTCTGTTCAGCTTTATCGTCAGGGCGAAGTTATCCCGCCACAGGTCGCGGAAGCGATGGCTTCGCTTAATGCGAAAAGTGCGATGATTTTGCCGATCTATCTTGGCGACAATTGTCAGGCCGTCGTGCCGGTTTTCTGGTCTGATACGATTAGCGAAATGCCCAATCTGGACGCCGCTGACATCATTGCGCAGGTTTTGGGCGAAGCGCTTTCCATCTTCAGACGCGCGCGTCCGTCAATTTTTCGCAGGCTGAGCAATTGGGCGGCAGGATTGTTTCGCGCTATTTTCGGAAAACGTGCGGCGCGTCTCAAACTTATTTTTCTGGCCATCGCCGTTCTGACTGCGATTGCGGCGTTTGTGCCAACCCCTTCGCGCCCCGCGTTTGAAGCGTTGATCGAGGCGCGTGATCGCTCCATTGTTTCTGCGCCATTTGACGGATTTCTTGTAGAGGCGCCGCTTGAACTGGGGGATCGCGCAGATATTGGCGATACTTTGGTTGCGCTGGAAGACACGGATTTCAAACTGGAGTTTGCGCGCGCAGAGGCGGAAGTGAACCGAATCAGTTCTGAAATGCAAACTGCACGCGCACGTCGCGAAACTGCGCAGGTACGCGTGTTGGAAGCGCAAATGCAGCAGACCATCGTGCAGCGCGATTTGCTCTCTCATCAACTTGATCAAACGCGTATCACAGCGCAAACAAAACAGATAGTGGTTGGCGGTGATGCGTGGCGCCGCATTGGTGCGCGTGTGCGTTTGGGCGATCCTTTGATCGAACTTGCGCGTCCCGGAAGTATTGCTGTGCGCGCCTTTATCGATGAAACTTGGGTGCTTGATATCCCAGGCGATGCGACGGCCTCTGTTCTTTTGGCGGCCTTTCCAGATCAGCCCATCCCTGTGCAATTGGAGCGCATTACCACCGAAGCGCAAATGCGCGATGGCACTAATGCGTTTTCCACATGGTTCGCCTTTGAAGCCCCGCCAGAGCTGGGTGTTCTTGTCGGCATGCGAGGGATTGTGCGCGTTGACGTTGGGCCGTCAAATTACCTGCGCGAATATACACGCGGGCCGGTTTTGTGGGCGAAATCGCTGATCTGGCGTTGGCAGTAGTCTCGTGTCTGGTGGTTTACGGCATCCTGATTGGTATCTTATCTCGGATCAAAAGTTTCGCCAAAGAGGCGCGTTGAAGCTTAGTTATCAAACTTTTCGCGGTGAGAATTTCGTTGTCATTTCCGACACGCTAACGGGTCAATATCTACGCCTCTCGCAACGCGCTGAAGTCATGTGGAACAAGCTTGACGGCAAGCGCAATATTCAAGCAGTCTTCGACGAACTCAGTGATAGTCCCGGCACAGCGACCACACAGCACGAAGTTGTCGACTGGATCATGCAGCTTGTTGGGAGCGGTGTACTGCTTTCGGATCACGACCTTGATCCCAAAAGCTTGTCCGAACGCGGCCAGAAAAAGCGTGACAAAAATCTCGAAATGCGCGCGGCTAGTCCTTTGTCGATCAAGATTGAAATGTTTGATCCCAACTGGCTTATCCAGAAAACGTTTCCGTTGTTTGCGTGGCTTTTCACGGCCTTTGGCGGATTTGTAATTGTAGGAATTTTGGTGACGGGATTGGCCTTGGCCGTGTTGAACGCTGAAATGTTAGCGCAGTCCTCCGACGGCGCGTTGCTGTCGCAATCGGGATTGATCGCGCTTGCGCTCGCTTATCCAGTGATGAAAATCCTGCATGAATTGGCGCATGGCTATGCGGTGCATCGATTTGGCGGAGAAGTCCGCGAATTTGGCGTCATGTTGCTGATCTTCTTTCCCGTGCCTTATGTTGAAGCCTCAGAGGCTAGCGCCTTTCCAGACAAGCGCGCGCGCATGTTGGTCGGCGCGGCGGGCATTCTGGCAGAGCTTGTCATCGCAGCCATTTCGATGATTTTATGGCTGCAAATCGAACCGGGTTTTGAACGCGCGGTCTTGTTTAACTTCATGTTGATCGGGTCAATCTCGACACTGTTTTTTAATGGCAATCCCTTATTGAAATTCGACGCCTATTTTGTGCTTGCGGATTGGCTCGAAATGCCAAACCTTGCGGCGCGGGCAGGGGCCTATATGTCGGATGTTTTCCTATCCGTCGTGCTGCGTTTGCGCCGTGAAGTGTTTCCCGGACCAGGCGAAGCATCCATTTTAGGTATCTACGGGGTCTTGTCGCTGATTTACCGGCTGATCCTAACTATGGGTATTGCCCTGATTGTGTCACGCTTGTTCTATGCAATAGGCATACTTCTGGCGATTTGGGCCGTCGTGATGAGCATTGTCTGGCCGCTTGTCAAACTCGCAAAAAAAGGGAGCAAAATGGCACGCGCACAAAATCGGAGTTTTCGCTATTGGCGACGCTTGGTGGGGCTTTGCGTCACGGTTGTCGGGCTATTTGCCTTTGTTCCGCTTCCTTTCATGGCACTGGGCGAGGGGCAAATCACGGTCGTGCGCGCCGCAGAGATTCGCGCGGGGACGTCGGGACATATCACCGAAATCGCGCAATTGGTTGGCGCGGAGGGCAGCGCGCAAACCGTGCGTACAGGCAATATGTTGATGCAATTGGAAAACCCGACGCAATCCACACGCGCGGCGTCTTTAAAGCTTGATATGCACGCGCGAACAGATGCTTTGGGGCGTGGTGGGCTTAGCGTCACGCAGCGTCAGGAACAGGAACGCAATCTCGTTTTGACGCAAAAAGCGCTTGATGATGTGACCCTTTTAGAAGACGCACGAAACCTGACGTCGCCTGCGGATGGTCAATTGTCTTGGGCCGGTGGCGTGCCCCCGGTTGTTGGCAGTTTCGTGTTTCGCGGTGATCTATTGGGCGACGTCATTGCGCGCGATACTTTGGAAGTTCAGCTAGCCTTCCCTGCTGCGTTTGCGGGTATAATTCCTTTGGGCATACCGCAAATTGATATGCGATTACCCAACGGCGATACCCTGACCCAAATTGCAACGCGCACGCAAATCATTGCGCCTGGTCAACAAGCACCGCCCGCCTTATTTGCAACGAATGGTGGCACAATTCCGCAGCTTCCCAATGCGCCGGACCTTGCCCTGGACGCTGCCTATCTGGTTTGGATCGCGCCTGATCTTGATCTAAGTCCGTTCGCAAGAATGCGGGTGAAGGCGCGTATTGAATTGCCGCGTGCCACAGCGTTTGAGCAAGCACGTTTTCAATTCCGACGCCTGTTCTTGCGGGCAAACCGTGTCTGAGCTGAGGCCCTTTGCAAGGTCGCGACGCAAACCGGTTTTGCGCATTGTGAAGCCGCTTCATAAATATGCGCTGATGTTTCACGAACGGCTTGGCTGGCGCATTCTACGTAAACCGGCGCGAACGCGAAAGGTCGCGAAGGCGATCGAAAAGCACTGGCTTGAGCTACGTACCTTGAGCGATACGCAGCTTGAACGTCACTTGGAAGACAATCAAACGCGCGCGCAAGACCTATTGGTGCCTGCAGAAGGCGGCATGGCCTTCGCGCAAGTGCTAGAGGTGATCCGCCGCGAAACGGGGTTAAATCTTCGCGACAATCAAATCGCTTGCGCGTTGGCGTTGCTGCGCGGTGAATGTGTGGAATTGCGCACGGGCGAGGGAAAAACACTCGCCGCTGCCTTGGCCGCCTTGATCGCCGCACGTGCGGGAGTTTCGACCCACGTGATCACTGTAAATGACTATCTTGCCAGCCGCGATCACAAATTGATGGTGCCGCTCGCTGCGCGGTTGAATCTGTCGAATGCGGTTATGACCTCCGATACTACGGATGAAGAAAAGCAAGCGTCCTACGACGTGGATATCCTGTATTCCACAAACAAGATTTACGTTTTTGACCACCTGCGTGACAAGCGTGAGAGGCGTCAAAGTGGGGAGGCTATTCCACGCCAAATGGGGCAGGCCTTCGCAATTGTCGATGAAGCCGATAGCGTTTTGATAGATGATGCGACAACGCCGATGATCTTGTCTGAACCGGGCGACAAAGTATCTGATATTGATGTCGAACTGTTCTACAGTTTGGTGGACTTCGCACGCAATAGTCTTGAGGACAAAGAGCGCTTGCTTGACGGGCAGGGCAGTTGGCGGCTGACCGATCAGGGCTTGGGAGCGTTGGAGAGATTTGCACCAACTTTGGCGCATCCTTTAGCGCGTAGCGACGATATTGTGGGCCTCACTGAGCAAGCTTTGTCCGCCGTTTACGGGTTTCGCGAAGGGGAATCTTTTGTGGTGCGCGATGGAGAAGTCGTCTTGATCGATCAATCCACCGGGCGGTTGATGCCAGATCGACGGTGGTCGTACGGGCTACATCAAATGGTTGAAATCGCTACAAATTTAGAACCCACACCAGAAGCGCAAACCGTCGCGCAAATCACCCAGCAAACGTATTTTCGCCAGTATCGCATTCTGGCTGGTCTCACAGGGACCGCACGCGAATGTCGTCCTGAACTTTGGGCGATCTATCAGATCCTTGTGCGTCCGATTTCGTCGCATGCGCCCACAAAATTGCGTGGGCAGGGGCTTCAAGTGTTTAGCCTTGCCTTTCAGAAATGGGCCTATGTGTTGGAGCAGGCGCAAAAAGTGGCGCAAGATCGATCAGTTTTGGTGGGGGTTAATGATGTGGCTGAAGCCCAAGCGCTTGCTGATGTTTTTGCGCAAAGTGGTTGCGACGTAGCGGTACTTGATGCGCTTTCGGAAGAGCAAGAAGCGGAACTGGTAGGCAAGGCCGGGGAACGCGGCGCCATTACGATTGCAACCCATTTGGCGGGGCGCGGAACGGATATTTTGTTGGCCGATGAAACACGCGCGGCGGGCGGTTTGCATGTGATGATTTGCAGCATCATGGCATCTGGACGCCTTGAGCGACAACTGTATGGGCGCGCGGGTCGCCAAGGTGATCCCGGCAGTTATGAAACGGTCATCAGTCTTGAAGATCGTGGGCTGGTTGATGGTGCGCAATCGTCTTGGCGCAGGATGATGACCCTATGGTTAAACCTGCGTTTGCTCCCCAGATGGGCCTTGTCGCAAATCCAAACCAATCGCGATAGACGCGCGCGTAGCATCCGACGTAAAAGCCTGCTGCGCGAACAAGAGCTTGCCAAACACATTGGCTATCGCTGATAGTTTTCACGCACACGCCAGAGCATTGCGCTTGAGGGCCAAAAACCGAGTAGGACCAGTCTATGAAAAGTCTCCCTTTGCTTATGGCACTCGCATTATTCCCGACGTTGGCGCTGACCCAACCCAACATTGTGTCGCAGGAACCCTTGACCTGCTTACTAAACCCCAACCGCGTTTCCGAGATCGGCAGCGACCGTGTGAGCATCGTTCGTAACGTCCCCGTGGAGCGCGCTCAGTTTGTGCGCAAAGGCGATGTGCTGGTGCAGCTTGATGATGCGTTCCTTCAGTCAGATCGCGGTGTCGCAGAGATTACGCATAATTCGCTTGTCCAGCGTTTGGAGCGGGCCAGCAAGCTTATACGCGGCAACCTGATTTCGCTTGACGAGATCGAAGAAATTCGCACTGAACTTGCCGTAGCTGGCGCAAAATTATCAAGGACTGATTTGGAAATCGCACGCGCGCAGGTCACCGCGCCTTTTGACGGTTTTGTTGCGGACATTCAGGTGTCTGAGGGCGAATTGATCGGGTCTGAATCGTTGCTGACCTTGGTCGAATTGACTCGTCTCAAAACTGAACTGGTCTATCTTGCCGAATCCTATGGCGAGGTTTCCAAAGGTGACACGCTCAAGATCATCATTGATCAAACTGGAACGGAAGCGATGGCGACCGTCACATCGATTGACCCGTTCTTTGATGCGTCGTCCAATACATTTTCTGTCTTCGCTGTTGTCGAGAATGACGACCTTACGCTGCCCGCGGGCGCAAACTGTCGGGTCATTCAGTGAGCTGGTATGCAGCTAGAGCTCGAGAAACTCGATAATATCGTCGGCTTCTGCTTCAAAATAGAACGAAATGAAGTCGCCTTTGACGGGGTCTTCGCCCGCCGCGATATGCAGCATCGGGGCTCTGGTACAAAACGCTAGCATATCCGGTGAGTGGCCTTTAAAACTGCTCAATGCTTGCGCGACAAGCGCCGGTTCAGGCTCGGCTTTGCGAACGGTCAACAGCCAACTGTCTCGACCAGAATTATCGATGCGTGTCCACACGCCGTTCTCATCATTTAGCGCGCTCATCGCCGTTTCTAAATCGGTGATATTCATTGAAAATTTGGCGCAGGCTTTTTCGATTTCGGGCCAGTACACCGTTCTTGCAAGCAGCGGTTCGCATCGGTATGTGTCTTGGCGCAATGATCCATCTGGAAGGGACTTCACCCCTAGATAGAGCGCAAACGGGTCGAGATTTTCGGACAGTACACGTTCAATCTGTTGATCCCAAAACTGTGCATAAAGCCGCACAGACTTGAGCGATTTTGACAGACCCAAACCAATAGCGTCACAGCCCTGCAACAGACTACGCCACTTCGAAATTACGCCGTTTGACATGCCCAGAAGCTGCGCTGCGCGCTCTAGCCCCTTTACAGACCGCGGGTTCATATCAAAAAACATCAAACAGCGTTCTTCAACGGGATGTTCCTGCGTTATCGACCAAGATTGATCAAACCCGTCCGCTTGAGTGATCAAAGCGCGAAGCTCTCTACGAAGGAGGTCGTCCATTGTGGTGAAACTTTCTATAAAAACAGGCAGCGAGTCGACCTTTTGGCAACAAGTCAAAATCAACTGGGAGCTAGATAGCATAACCTAGATGATTCATTTGATTTTTTAGTGTGTGCAGGCCAGTGATGACACATCCCCGAGCAAGTAAGGAAAATCAATGATGAAATTTCTTTTTACTTCGCTTGGTACCGCTTTTCTGGCCGCTTCCACCGTTCTTTTTGCGCAGGAAGAAATCGAGGGCAACGATGTCGTGCTCGATGATCGTCCAATTGCACAGGTTGGGGCACGTTTGGCTTATAATTCCCAGCGTGGCCCGATCCTTGGGCTGAGCTATGCCTCGCGCAAATTTTTCGGGAGAGACGCGTTTTTCCGTTTCTCTGCTGATATCAGCGAGCATGACAAATTGTTCGGGATTAACTTTCGAAACGACGAGATTTTCGGTCGGTCGCCCAAATTTGGCTTGCGCCTTTATCATAACGAAACCCGCGCCACGTCCAGCTTTGGTTTTGATACCGCGCGCATCGGAATTGAACCGCGCCTTACTTGGGCTTTGGGTGGAAACACGTCGCTGACAGGGCGCGTCTTGTTCTCGCGCGATCGTGTGAGCAATGTCGATGCCACCAATTCCGCGCTGATCATGGCCGATATAGGCACGCGCATGAGAACCTCTATCGGTGCGCGCCTGAATTACGGTTTGCCCGGTGAAGGCAAAGGGCAGGCCTATATAAGCGCCGATGTCGCCAAAACCAGCCGCGATACCAACTACTTCAAATTGCTTGCTGGCGTTTCCAAGCAGCGCGAATTGAACAACGGCTCAATAATTGTCAGCGGAAAATTAAGCGGTGGCATGTTACAAATGGCAGGTGACGCGTCTTCATCCATCGGGGATCGCTTCTTTCTGGGGCAAGGCTCTATTCGAGGGTTCGGATTTGGTGGCTTTGGTCCGCGCGATCTAAACACAGCGAACAATTCCCCGCTGGGCGGCAATAGTTTCGTCGCTTTGCGCACCGATATTCAGATGCCTTATCTGTTTGGCGAAGAAGCCACGGCTGTTCCGGGCGTCTTCATGGATTTGGGCAGTATTTGGGACCTGAATTCCGTCGTAGGTGGGCCAAATGGCACGCAAATTGTGGATGACAGTCTTAATCTTCGGGCAAGTTTTGGTATCAGCATCCAGCTAAACACCGCCGTTGGCCCGATTTCCGTCAGCTTGGCACATGCCGCTAAGAAAGAACGCAATGACCAGACGCAGATTTTGATGCTGTCGTATAATCGTTCGTTCTAAACGAGTGGGTTCGATATTAATTCAAACCTAAAGATTACATGACCATTATCGTGGGCAAAATTTCTTTTGGATTTAGCTGGGAGGTTGGTGGGGTGTTGTCAGAGGAAGCTGACTTGAGCGGGGCAGGGTGCTGATCTGGCATTGTGAATGATAAACCGCAGTGCTTTTTGATACTTTTAAATCAGTCCAGTGATCACCCGTCTGGCCGTGAGGATGTATATTCGATCTGCATTGTCGCTTCGAAACGTTGAGGATTCGTGTTCCACGAACGCGGGATTGATTTCAGCCATGAAACGATCCGGTTCTGATAGAACCGTTTCGGCCCTCTGTTCGCCGCTGAGATCCGAAAGAAACTGATTCAGCACCTGCGCGCTCATTCTAATTGGCAATGGTATTTGGACGAGATTTTTGTTAAGATCAACGGAGAAGCGCACTTCTTGTGGCGGGCGGTTGATCACGAAGGCGAAGTGTTGGAAATCTATGTAATCAAACGCCGAGATTGCAAAGCTGCATTGAAATTCCTCAGTAAAACAAGAAACTATATGGTCGACTATATGTCATCGTGACTTATCCACTGCAATTTTATGGCGCTGCGATGAAGGTCATCGGCAATGCTGAACGATAAGAAACGGGTCGTTGGAAGAATAACAGAGCCGAGAATTCACACTTGCCTTTTCGTCGGCGAGAACGGGCAATGCTGCGCTTCCGCCGAACGCGAACTTTGCAGGAACTCGTTGCCGTTCATTCTTCAGTTTACAACCACTTCAACCAAGAACGCCACTTCTACAGTTGAGAAAATTTCAAATTCAAACGCGCCCTGGCTCTCGCCGAATGGCGTCAACTCTGTGCGGTATGAAGGCTGATTTCATTGCGCTTGCGGAGGCTGTGGCGCATTGTTTCTAACAACATCTTCATTCGGCCTTTTTTGCGCAGGAGCACCACAAACCCTTTTTTCCAAAGCCTTTGCCGCGCTGAATATGGCCCGCAGCCGTCGTGCTTTGGCAACGTTGGATGCGCATTTTCTCGCAGATATTGGCGTTAAGGCTACACGAGCCTAGGAAGAAGCATAGTTATCCACTTGGAATGTCCCGTCTTTTTAGCGTATGCAAGAGCTCGCGGAATTTGCATCAGAAAAGTCAAAATCAACAACGGGTTTTCGCAAATTTGCATGCGAAAACCCTTGAAATATGCCTCCTCAAACCCGATATTAGTGCAAGACCGCTATAACGGCGGATCATTTAATCAATGGAGAGTTATTCATGGCTGAATATGGTACAATTCGCAGCGGCGTAGGATCGGCAGCCGCGGATATCGATGTGGGCTTGCGCGCGCATATGAACAAGGTCTACGGCACAATGTCCGTTGGCATGTTCATCACATTTTTGGCGGCTTGGGCGATTGCAGGCCTCGCAGTCACCAATGATCCGTCACAAGCGGTCGCACAAATTGGTGCTGACAAGTATCTGACGTCGCTCGGTTCTGCCCTCTATCTCTCCCCGCTTAAATGGGTTGTGATGTTCGCCCCCCTAGCCTTCGTTTTTGGAATGAGTGCTGCAATCAACCGTATGTCCGCCGCAACGGCGCAGACAGTATTCTACATCTTCGCAGCCGTCATGGGCGTGTCTATAAGCTCGATCTTCTTGGTCTTTACAGGCTACTCGATCATGCAGATTTTTCTAATCACATCCATTGCCTTCGCAGGCCTGTCCCTTTGGGGCTACACCACGAAAAAGGATATCTCCGGCTGGGGTAGCTTCTTGATCATGGGTGTGATCGGCCTGATCGTGGCGTCCATCGTCAACATCTGGCTCGCCTCCCCTGCGATCATGTTCGCGATCTCTGCGATCGGTGTTTTGATCTTTGCTGGCCTCACAGCCTACGACACACAGAACATCAAAAACACATACCTCGCGCACGCGCACCACGGCGACAGCGAGTGGTTGGGTAAGTCCGCAATTATGGGCGCACTCAGCCTTTATCTGAACTTCATCAACATGTTTATGATGTTACTTCAGCTCTTCGGCAACCGCGAGTAATCACGCGTCACATCGCTAAATCATTAGCAAGCCGGTCCTTCAAGGGGCCGGCTTTTCGCTGCCGGTCCTCGGGCTTGTATCATAATCTTTGATCCAATTAGCAAAAATCACCCTTCAGGAATTCCAGACTTGCCAAGTTGACGCTTCGCAAACACCCTAAATGCATCGCGTTTGGTATTTCTCAAATGTTTGCTCGAAAGGGCATCGAATGAAAATATTATTAACAGGAACGCGCGCGCTGCCTATTAGGGTGAGCGGCATCCCTAACTCAGCACATCCAAGTTCTTTCACGCCGCGTTGTACAAGTCCAATTTCAACAACATCCAATATGTTCTGACCATGGGTGGCAATGCGTTCTACAAAAAATGCCGTCTGCAAAATGTGACTCGCTAGACACCTGTCCCTGAAATCGAAGGGCAAACTGCGCCGTAATCGCGGTTATTATGCGTTCCGCTTTCAGTCCTCGAAAATACCCGTTGGTCGATCATCCAAGCTGACAAGATTCTTTTTTTCCCAGAACGCTGTCACCTTTTATGGGCCCATGTCATCATACCAAGGCCCTAAATCGATCTATCCCCGAGAGCGCACCAAAGACGTCTCAGGCACACTACTGCCACGAGAGGTCGCAACCAGATCGATATCAAGCACTAAAATGTTGCCCGCCCCTGCGAAATCCGGAAACAGCGCGTAATGCTCGTCCAATTCCGCATCGCGTGGATGGATGACCTTGGCTACCCCATAGGTGCGCAGGATAAGAGGGTCGACCTTAAAAGCGTTAAACATCAACGTCATACGCGGGTCTTGACGCAAATTCGCCGCGGTTTCATTTCCGTTGCCTGTCAAGCTCAGCCAGACAATCTTCTGATCTGAAATAACACGCAGGTAAACCATCCCTTTAGAGCAAGCATTAACGCGCCCGTCGGGCCCTGCAGTAGCGACGAAGAACATCACCTGCTTTTCAATGAATGCACGGAACGATGTGTTGAGCTTGCCTGTCTTTATCCCCATTAGATCGCGCGCCTTTTGCGCACACAGTCATCAATCACTTGGTAAGAGAGGCTCTTATTAATCCCTGAAAAATCGCCCTTCCCAAACATGCTGGCCGATATCGCGTGTAACGTGGAACTCGCCGCCGTTGCCATTGCCATGCCTAGAGAAATCCGCGGGGCACCCGCACTCGGGAACTCCTCCATAGAGAGATTTGTGACGGGGCTGATGCCCACATTCACAGGGACAGACACGTTGTTACAGACCTGTTAAACGTTCTTTAGGCTGTTCAAATACGTGACATAAACGCAATCCGCGCCTGTCGCCTCAAACGCCTGAATACGCTTGATTGATTCCTCAAGATCATAAAATCTATGCATGAACCCATCCGCGGGCGCAACGAGAACGACGTCATCGGTCAACGATTTGGCCCGTGCGCGCGCCGCTTTGATCCGCTCAACCGCCAACTCGAACAGGTAAGACTAGGTGTTGGGCAGCGACATGTCTTCAACAGAAATCCCGGCCAAGCCAATCTCAGTGGCAAGCGTTACAGTTTCTTCCACCACATGGGGCGCGTCGCCAAAGCCGTTCTCGAAATCACCGGATACGGGCAAGGACGTAGCAGACACGATATCTTGTGCATGGGCCAGGGCCTCATCCCTCGTAAGGTTTCCCAGATTAGACCGCCCTAATGAAAAAGCATGCGCGCCAAGCCCAGCAAACAATCGCGCAGTTACAATGTCCCAAGCGTTGGCCAAATTGAACGGGTTGCCCCGTGCGTGAAGATCTTGAAACGACTGTGGCATAGGGGGCTGTTCTTGACATGATT
Organism: Planktotalea sp.; assembly: GCF_018607995.1. GTDB lineage: Bacteria > Pseudomonadota > Alphaproteobacteria > Rhodobacterales > Rhodobacteraceae > Planktotalea. Next base: position 77,913 of record NZ_JABBAL010000023.1, on the reverse strand, counting down.
GAGATAACGTCATGATTGTATAGCACGGAGCTGCTGACATGTATCTGTCAGCAGGCTTAGAAATAGCGCGCGACACTCTTTACCAAAGAGACACAGGATTATGGGCAGCTCCGTTCGGATGTTTGCAATTATTCAACTGCTGCGCACTGCGCGCGCCCTGCACCGCGCAAAGCATTGCCAACAGTTTGGAGGTGACCAACGCACCGTCTATCTCGACATCGCTGTGCTTCAGGCCCCGCGCGTCCTGATTGAGGGCGCAGTGGGCGTTGGATACGTTATGCGCGCTGGCTTTGATCTACCGCCGATTAATTTTGACGTTGAAGAAGCGGAGGCGATTACTGTTGATCTCGCCATGATCATGCTCACTGGTGATAAAGGCCTCAAGCGTGCGGCCCAGAAGCTGGCCGATGCCACCCCGCTCAGCAACATGCTGTTTGCTTCAAGCTGGGGCACGCCGGAACCACCCAGCATCGATCTGTCCGATGTGCGCAAAGCCATTCGCGAAGAGCAGAAAATTAATATAACCTATAAGAATGCAGAAGAAGTTGAGAGCGCACGCACGATCTTGCCCGTCGCAATTGCCTATCATTAAGACACGATCGTTCTTGCGGAATAGTATTAATTTAATAATTATTTCATATACTTAAGATCATATCGCATATGTACTTATCACCTTTTGCCCGAACAGTTCACAGGTGAAGAGGATCGATTACGTCAGGACTGGATCAGGGGCTTTTCCGAATGACTCTAAACGCGATAAGCTGCCCCCAACACGAAAAAACCGCCCCCGAAGGAGCGGCGTTCTAGAGCGTCGAAACCAAAATCAAGCTTACTTGATTTTGCCTTCCTTATACTCAACATGCTTGCGCACAACTGGGTCGTACTTACGAATCACCATTTTCTCAGTCATTGTACGTGCATTTTTCTTTGTGACATAGAAGTGGCCTGTACCCGCGGTCGAGTTCAGGCGGATCTTGATCGTGGTTGGCTTCGCCATGGGTCATCTCCTGCTTCGAACACCATTTGGCATTCGGAAATCCTTTGATTATCGCCTTCTACAACGCAGCACGCCCGAGTCAACAGGCATTTGGGCGCGTTACAAATGAATCGGGCCTATTCTCCAACAAATCGTGCTGCCAGTCGAGACGGAGGAGGTCCAGTGAGTAATATCACCATCGGTTTGCTGTCGTTTCCTGCGCTGCTGTTCCTGATTTTCTTGTGGGTTCCTATCGGATTGGCAATGTTTTTGGCGGGTCTTGTGGGCCTCACAATCGTGTCTGGTGACACGACATTGGCGTTTGCGCGGCTCAAGTCTGAAACCTTCACGACCTTCTTGAGCTACTCGCTCTCAATCATTCCGATGTTCTTGTTGATGGGCGCTTTTACGGCCCTTGGTGGGATGAGCCAAGCGTTGTTCAAAGCCGCTGAAAGTTTCCTTGGGCATCGAAAGGGCGGTGTTGTGATGGCAGCAGTCGGGGCTTGCGCGGGCTCCGGGGCGATCTGTGGGTCTTCACTAGCCACAGCCGCCACGATGAATAGAGTCGCTTTGACCGAGCTGCGCAGATATGGCTATTCGGGTGGCTTCTCGACAGCCACCCTTGTGGGGAAGGGTACGCTTGGCATTCTGATCCCGTCCTCAATCGTATTGGTAATCTATGCGATCCTGACAGAGCAAAACATTGCCAAATTTTTCCTTGCGGCATTTATTCCCGATCTTTTGGCCCATCATGTAGGAGCTTGATTTCAACCTTGTCAGCATGGTTGATCTGCAATCCGCGCGTTTGGATGGGATGATTGCAGGCGGAAGGGAAATCCCTGCGGTGTTGCTAAGTGAGGCGCAAGCGATGCCAGCCAATGGCCAAGAGTTGAGCCGGGAAATGACCAGCGAGATCAAGCTGCGGGGTGTTTCTGAGGGTGCCCTCAATCGTGTCAACATTGAGCGGACTGCGATATGGTTCGGCATTCTTGTGTTGATCGTTGTTGAAGTCGGCCTTATTACGCCACCTGTCGGCATGAACCTGTTCGTGATCAAGGCGATGGATCGCAAGAAGACCGATGGTCGACACTTATTAAGCGGTTTTGTATTTTGTGTGCTCTGCTTCGGTGCGTGTGGTCTTGCTGGTCTTCTTCCCGATCATCGCACTGATATTTCTGCCCATATAGACGAAACATGAAAGAGGAGCTTTAGCGATGGATATTGAAGGACAGGTTGCCCTCGTCTCAGGTGGTGCCAGTGGGCTTGGTGAAGCAACGGCACGCCATCTGGCTTCGCTTGGTGCGGATGTTGCTATCTTGGATCGCGACGGCGAACGCGCAGCGCAGATCGCGGCGGAAATCGGCGGGTATTCGCAACAGTGCGACATTACCGAAGAAGAGGCTGTTGCTGCAGGTGTCACATCTGCGATGGCGCATTTTGGCCAAGCGCCGCGTATCGTGGTGAACTGCGCTGGCATCGGTATCGCTGGGCGGATTGTTGGACGCGAAGGCAAGGTCTCGACACCGCTTTTTCGACAAGTGATCGAGGTCAATCTATTTGGCACTTACAACGTGATGACCTATGCAGCGCAAGCGATGATGGATCTGCCATCGCTTGAGACTGGCGAGCGTGGCGTGATCATCAACACAGCATCTGCCGCCTACGAGGACGGGCAGATCGGTCAATCCGCCTATGCTGCTTCGAAGGGGGCAATCGCTTCGATGGCTTTGCCTGCGGCGCGTGAGTTTGCTAAGATAGGCGTGCGTGTCATGACGATTGCGCCAGGGCTTTTTCACACGCCGATGATGGAAGGGCTGCCGCCTGAAACGGTCGAGGGCATTGTTGCGAACATTCCTTTCCCGCACCGGTTAGGCCAACCCGAGGAATATGCGAATCTTGTGGCTGATATCGCGCGCAATGCTTACCTGAATGGTACGGTGATCCGCTTGGACGGTGCTGTGCGCTTACCGCCGAAATAAGAAAAGTGAGACCGACGATTATGGAACACCGTCCTGCTAATACCTTTGAGCATTCTGTGCGCATTGGATGGGGTGACTGCGATCCCGCCAAGATTGCATATACGGGGCGTTTGCCTTGGTTCGCATTAGAGGCGATCAATGCGTGGTGGGAAGATAAATTTGACGGTGACGGTTGGTTCCAGATGGAGTTTGATCGCAATGTGAACACGCCTTTTGTGCGCCTTGAGATGGATTTTGTCTCGCCTGTTACGCCACGCCATCGGTTGATTTGTCATGTTTGGCCGGTGAAGTTGGGAGAGACGTCCATCGCGTTTCGCGTTGATGGGGATCAGGATGGCAAGCTGTGTTTCTCAACCCGCACGGTGAGCGTCTTTATCCAAGCGGACGAATTTCGAAAAATGCCACCACCTGGTGATATGCGCCGCATTATTGAAGAGTATATTTCTTAAGTAGCGTGAAAGAGGAAGGTTGCGCTACGTGTCAAGCGAGCTAAGCTGGGCACCGTGTTCAGAACTCCGTTGAAAACGTGTTGAGACTATGACCATCCGCTTGCTTCGCACTTTGATCGCTGTCGCAGATGCGCGCAACATTCTCAGCGATCTTAGCGTTTTCGCGTTTAAACAAGCAATCTCCGTTCATATCAGCGGCGACGATAAACGGCCCTATATTGTGGCACTTCAAGACCTACATGGCTTGTGCGATGCCAAGCTCTTCATTCCAATGCACCGCTTCCACGCTTTCAACGCAGCGCCCGAGCAAAGCGCCAGTGCCGTAGCCAACAGTTGAGAGTTAGATCGCACCATTTGGCACTAAGTAGTCCTCATAGTCTTTCGAGGTCATACCGACCTTGCCAACAATCAGCTTCGCGCCGGTCTTCGCCATCCATTCCGGCAACCATTTGGCAATTCTAAACGAGGCCATTGCAGTGACCGCACCCATGTCAAAAGTCCCATCCTCATTGATCCGCTCGCCGGGGGAGCAATGGAAATTTGCGGCTGATTGGGGCAGCAATTCCATCGGCATGTTGACCTTGTCCTCAAGCGCACGCGTTTAGACGCCTTCGCGAGCAGTGTACAATAGCCCGCCGAGGTAGACAATATCGCCGAGACGCAGCTTATTGATCGCCTCTTGCGTTGGTGTGGTGGAGAGACGGACTTCGCAAATGCTCATTCTGCGGCCTCTTGCATAGGATCCAAATCGACGGTTTCGCGGCGCTGGTACGGTCTGAACCAATTAGGATCTGTGCGGTGCTCTACCCGTCCATCGGCATGAATGCGCGCAACGGCGCGGCGTGAACTAAGGCAGAACGTGTGCACTGACATGGGCATCCCGCCCGTGTGGCAATAGCCAACCTCGATGTTGCAATCGATCACCATGTTATTGCCGACAAACCCCATAGCGCCCATGCCGATAGAGTTGCCGAGCTCTTTGAACTCCGCCTCCATTTTGGCGATTTCCGGGTCGGCATTTTGCGATCCAACAATACGCAAAGTGGACGCGCGTTTGCCAAGGTTCATGCAGATATCCTTCGAGCCGCCCAGTCCAATCCCGATGATTGCAGGTTGACACGCAAGGCCGCGTTTACCGAATGCCAACGCGGCAGGCCAAACGATAGCTGAGCGTTGGATCAACGTTTTGTTGGACCCAGGAGACCACGTCTAGAACGGTTTGATTGTCATATGCGGGCACTTCAAAAACGCTTTGCGCGTCTTTGTTACTTTCAATGATGACCTTTAAGGAATTGGACGTCATGCGCGCTGCGAGCTCTCTGAATGAAATTTGGCTGCCCGTGGTATATTATAAAGAATAGCTTTAATAATAGGTGATTTATCTTATGTCATTGTAGGTTTTACTTTCTAGTATTCAATTCTTCTTCCCGAAACGGATATAGCAAATCCGTAGCCTCCTTTCATGCGTATCAGGCTTGGCTTAATTAGGGCTAATGCAAACGGCCTTTTTCTGATTTAATGCAAATTGCAAAAAGCCGCTTGCAAAACACTTGCGCTTATAAGGCGCGACGAGAGGGAACAGTTTGTCGGTTGAAAAGATAGATACGTTGATCGTGGGCGCGGGGCAGGCGGGCATCGCGCTTTGCGAACATTTGGGCGCTCAAGGTGTACCGCATTTGGTTCTTGAGAAAAGCCGGATCGCAGAAGCGTGGCGCACTTCGCGCTGGGATGCTTTGGTCACCAACGGCCCTGTGTGGCACGATCGCTTTCCCAACCTTAAGTTCAAAGGCGATGCACCTGATGCGTTCGTTGGCAAAGGGCGCGTCGCAAAATATATCGAGGACTATGCGGACATGGTGAATGCCCCTGTGCGTACGGGTGTCGAAGTCTTCACTGCCACGCCTTTCAAAGACCGCGCAGGGTTTCAGGTTGAAACCTCGGACGGGACCATTGAAGCCACGCGCATCGTCTCGGCAACGGGGGCGTTCCAGCATCCGATTATTCCGCCAATTGTCCCTGAGCAGGCAGGTTTGTCGCAAATCCACTCGGCAGCGTATCGCAATCCTGAGCAACTGGCAGAGGGTGCAGTTCTGGTCGTTGGGGCTGGGTCATCAGGTGCGCAGATCGCGGACGAATTGAACCGTGCAGGGCGTAAAGTGTTCTTGTCTGTTGGCCCACATGATCGTCCACCTCGGCGCTATCGTGGGCGGGACTTTGTGTGGTGGCTTGGGGTCTTGGGACTTTGGGACTTGGCCGCGCAAAAACTGGAAACGGAACATGTCACCATCTCTGTTAGTGGCGCTTATGGCGGTCACACAATGGATTTCCGCCGCCTTGCAAGCGAAGGCGTTTCGCTGCTTGGGTTGAGCACACACTACGAAAACGGAGTTCTGAATTTCGCCGATGATCTGCGCAAAAATGTTGATGCGGGGGATGCGAATTATTTTGGTATGCTCGACGCGGCCGATGCTTATGCGACGAAGATGGGCCTCGATCTGTCCGATGACCCGCAAGCGCGTGAGCGCTGGCCAAATCCGCAAAGCCTGACCTCGCCAACGCGTCATTTGGATTTTGTGGAGGAAGGCATCACAACCGTCATTTGGGCGACTGGCTACAAGCAAGATTTTAGTTGGATCAAGGCCGATGCGTTTGATGAAGAAGGCGCGCCAATCCATCAGCGGGGTGTCTCCAAAGAGTCGGGCCTCTACTTCCTTGGACTGCCTTGGCAATCGCGACGCGGCTCCACCTTTTTGTGGGGCGTCTGGCATGACGCGAAATTTGTTGCGGACCAGATTGCTATTCAACGCGCATATGCCAACTATGATGGTGAGGCCGTGATTGTGCCGCCCGTTGATCACTAACGTAAGACTAAAAAAAGGTCCTCCATGGCGCACACACGCATTCGTAAGTTCAATACCTCCGACACCTATCCAGAGCAAAATCTGGACAATGACCTGTGCCAAGCGGTCGTCACACAAGGCGGTAAGACTGTCTGGCTTCGTGGCCAATGCCCGCAAAATCTTGACGATGCGGTGAATATCACGAGCCATGACCCTATTGAGCAAACTCATAAGGTTATGCAAAACATCCGCCAGTTGATTGAAGAAGCGGGTGGTTCCATGGAGCATTTGGTCAAAGTTGTGGTCTACATCACGGATGTACGTCATCGCGAAGATGTTTACCGCACGATGGGCGAATATATCAAAGGAGTGCACCCAGTCTCGACGGGGTTGGTGGTGCAAGCGCTGGCGCGGCCCGAATGGTTGGTTGAAATTGATGGCACGGCGGTGATCCCAGAATGACTTTTTCATTGGTCGCGCGCTGCGCCGAAACCGGCATGTTTGGTCTGGCGATTTCATCCTCTTCACCGGCGGTTGCGGCGCGTTGTGCTTATGCGCGCGCTGGGGTTGGTGCGGTTGCGTCGCAGAATGTTACAGATCCGACGCTTGGACCGCTCGCACTGGATCTGATGCAGGGTGGGATGAGCGCACATGAGGCCATTTCTGGCGTGAGAGACTTAGGCCAATTCATCGAATATCGCCAAGTTTTGGCGGTGGATAAACAGGGTGCGACCGCTATTCATTCTGGTCCGAATTCCCTTGGGATCTGGACGCAAGCGCAGGGTGCAGATGTTGCTTCTGGTGGGAATCTGCTGGCAAACAAGGGAGTGCCGCAGGCGGTTGTTGACGGGTTTCAGTCAAGTCGCGGCCATATCGGGGATCGGTTGATCGCGGCCATGCGCGCGGGCCTGTCCGCAGGGGGCGAAGCGGGGCCATTGCATTCTGCGGGCATGATGATCGTGGATAAGGTCGCATGGCCCATCGCGGATTTGCGCTGTGATTGGACGGATGACTGTCCCGTCGAAAATATCGCCACCGCTTGGGAGATCTACAAGCCTCAGTTGGAGGCATATGTGCAACGCGCACTTGATCCGCGAGAGGCACCGTCGTACGGGGTGCCGGGAGACGAGTAGCTAGGGGATCCGCCCGCACGGAATTTGGGGTGGGTTGACCATTGCTTTGCGACGGAGAAAATATGCCGGATATTTCGCGAGTTTTGGAGATTTTGGACCAGCTGATCGGTTTTCCAACAGTCAGCCTTGAGAGCAATCTGGCTCTGATAGACTTTGTCGCGGATCTGCTCAAAAACTCGGGCTTTGAAATCACGCGCATTTATTCCTCCGATCGTCTGAAAGCAGGTTTGTTCGCCTCGATTGGCCCTAAGATTGACGGTGGCATCTGTTTATCCGCGCACACCGATGTGGTGCCGGTTGATGGCCAAATCTGGACACAGGATCCTTTCGCGTTGAGCATAGAAAAAGATCGTGTTTACGGGCGCGGCACAACGGATATGAAGGGGTCTCTTGCCTGTGCTTTGACCCTCGCGGAGCGAGCGAAAGATCAACCTTTGAAAGCACCGTTAAGCTTGTCGATTTCCTATGATGAAGAGATCGGCTGCGTCGGTATTCAAGAGATGATGCCAGAGCTAAAGCTCCTCATCGGCGCACCGCGCCTTGTCATAGTGGGCGAGCCAACGGGTATGCAGGTAGCGATTGGGCACAAAGGCAAGACAGCGCTTGATGTGACATGTTTTGGCGAGGCGGGTCACAGCGCGCTTTCCCCAGATTTCATCAATGGGATCCACGTTGCGGCGGAGTTCGTTAGCCAGATACGCCACCTGCAAACGATGCTTGCACAAGGGCCGATGGATGACGCCTACAGAATCCCTTATTCGACGGTTCACATTGGCCAAATCGAGGGTGGGCGCGCGTTGAATATCGTGCCTGCAGAGTGCGTGCTGAAGATGGAGTTCCGTCATCTGAGTGAAGCGCCAGCAAGTCAACTGTTGTCGGAGATTGAGGGCATCGCGAAACGTGTCAGCACATCATTTCCGAACGCCAAGCCAATCATTGTGAAGCAGATCAACGCATACCCGGGCCTGAACATGGATCCCGCGAATAGCGCGGTCACCTTGGCCTGTGAATTGGCGGATGGCGCGTCTGTTACCAAGGTGCCTTTTGGGACTGAAGCAGGCTTTTTCGCGGAGCTGGGATTGAACACTGTCGTCATTGGGCCGGGTGATATGGCATTGGATGGGCATAAGCCGGACGAAGGCATATCCAAGTCGGAATTGATCGCGTGTTGTGCGATGATGGACAACATTTTGAACACGCTGACCACAGATGGTTAATCGAGCAGCGCCGCGTCTTGCTGGGCCAACCAAAGCTGGAAGTCGCGGATCGTGCCTTCGAAATCATCGCCTGCCAAAGGACCCGATTGCGCATGTTGAGAGCGTAAAGCGATTTGCATTTTTTCCAGTTTTTCGCGGTCTTCCGTGTTAACCTCTTCCCAGAGCTGAATGCGCTCTTGAATGGTGGCTGCGTCCAGATCGTCGCCATAAACCGACATCGTCCATTTGACGCGGATCTTTTCCGCAGCAATCGGGAAGATCGACAAGGACACCAACAGACTTGCCGCCTGACTGGCCACTTGCGTGGGAAAGCGCGCGAACAAGGTGGATCGGTGGCGCTCTGCGTCGCTGAGACCTGCGGCACCCTTGCCTCGCCGTGCGGCGGTTTCCGGATAATTCGCCATGTAGGATGTAAATCCCGGTCCTGATGCAGATTTCTTGGCCAAGCCTGTTGGTGTGTAGTCGTGCAGAGTGTGAGGGTGCACAACAGAGAGGTGATAGCCCTCTATAAAATTCTCAACGAGGCACTTCCAGTTGGTATGCCAGACCTCTTCTGCCACATGGACCAGCCTGAATGTGTCGGATTGATAGGGCTCTAACAATGCATCCAAGGTTTCGGATTCGTCTGAAAATGGTGCAGCTTCAGCATCAAGACTGCAATAAATAAAGCCGTTCCAAAGTTGGATTTTGTAGCTGTGCAACTGGCAAGAACTGGCATCAAAGCCCCTGTTTTCCATACGATTGGCGCGCAGCAAAGCACCGTCGCGGCCATACATCCATGCATGATACGAACAGACAAACCGCTTAACGTTGCCGCGTCCTTCGGCCAGTGGCATGCCGCGATGACGGCACACATTGGCGAGCACACGAACGACGCCGTCATCGCCACGCACAATGATCAGTGGTTCTTCGAGCAGTTGAACGGTGAAGAAATCGCCCGCCTCGGGCACTTCGTCCTGGCGGCCCAAACAGTGCCAACCTTTTTGGAGCACCGTTTTCTTTTCCCAATCGAAACGTTCGGCGGAAGTGTAAAAAATACCAGGTAGACCCATCGGACTGTCAGCAGGCAAGGCTGCAAGAGATTGCAAAATCGGCCTGAGATCAGTCATTGTACCCTCCTGCGGCTAGCCTATGTGTTGATCCACTTTCGCCATTAAATACTGTGCGAAATCGTAGTTTGGGCGTTCGAGATGGGACAGGTGACCGGGTTTTGCCAAGCCTGACGACAGACCGTTGAAGACCTTCTCTGTACAACCGCGATCCTCAATATTTACATCATCCAAGAGCGCCTTGAGGTCAGTGAAATTCTGTGACGCATCTGCATCCTCGCTATAGTCATCCGACATGCCGCCACCAAAGCGGATGTGCACTTGACCAGGACCTTTGGGATGCAGGCCAAGATACCAGAAATAGCCAGGGGTCAGTGTGATCAGCAGCGACGGGTAGATAGCCAGTAGGAAGGTCGTGCGCCGTTCGTCGCCCTTGAGGCGCGTGTTGGTGTCATGCGCCATTGCGATCCTCAGCGTCTCGTCTTTGAGGATTGTGTGATAGTTGAACGCCGCGAGGCCGGGGGGGCAGACCATGTCTTCAAGCTTGGAAAGCCCGCCAATTGTGCCCGCGTGACAAACAGGCAAATGATAGCTTTCCATGAAATTTTCAGCGAGCACTTTCCAGTTGGTGTCCCACACATGCTCTTCATAAAAGACCTCTGTGTAGTTAGTCATGTCGTAGCCCGCGATCATCTCTTCGACTTCGCCCAATTGCTCCGCGACGGCGGGGGCGTCTTCGTTCAGTGTGATAAACACCCAGCCGAGCCATTCTTCGCAGCGTACTTTAGGAAGCTTGTATTGATCTTTGCAAAACCCCTCGTTCAAGCTCATCGCTGGTGCGCCGCGTAAGGAGCCATCCAAATTATAGGTCCACGCATGATAAGGGCAGACGATAGAGCGCGCGTTGCCACGCCCTTGCAACAGCGTGGACATGCGGTGCAGGCATACATTCGATAGGCCACGCAAAATGCCTTGGCCATCGCGCATCACCAAAACGGGCTGACCCGCAAGTTCGCAAGTGGTATAGTCCCCCGCATTCGCAAGGCCATCGGCGCGGCCAACACAGAACCAATCCTTGGCGAAGATGCGTTCTAGTTCGAGGTCTGCGAACTCTTTTGTTGTGTAAACCTCGGGCGGCATCGCGCGCGCGCTTTCAAACGGCTGCGCTGTGTTCTCGCGCAAGGCATCAACCGGATTTATACTTTTGTTCGCCATGGCTTGTCTTTTCTCGGGGGGTGGTTTTGAAGTTCATTGAAGCAAAGTTTTGTCTCGTGTGACCGCCAGAAAGCGACAGTGGGTCGCGAAGAGGTCGGGAATTGAACATTTTGTGGGGCGAGCTTTGGGAGTGCTGAAAGCAATGCGCACATTGATCATAGGCGGTGGGGTGTCCGGCCTTGCCCTAGCGGAAGCGTTAGAAGCGCAGGGGCACGATTACTTGTTAGTCGAGGCGCGTGACCGATTCGGCGGACGTATCCAGACGCAGCAATTTGAGGGTGCGAATTTTGATATGGGCCCTGCATGGTTCTGGCCGGGACAACCGCGTATCGCCGCACAGGTGAAACGGTTTGGGCTGGCCGTGTTTGAGCAATACAGCACAGGTTTGCAAACGGTTGAGGATGGGCAAGGACGTGTGCAGCAGGTGCGTGGTTTCGCATCAATGCAAGGTTCATTGCGGCTTGAGGGTGGATTAAGCGTCTTGACGAGACGGTTGGCTGATACACTTCCTGGCGCGCGCAAACGTTTAAATGCGAAGGTCGAAGGGCTTTGCTGCGAGGAAGGTCAGGTCGTAGCGCATCTGGTTGGTGACGAAACCCTTGAAGCTGATCAGGTTATTTTGGCGATGCCACCGCGTGTTGCCGCAAACCTGAAATTTGAGCCTGCACTGACAGACACAACAATCGCGGCGATGCGTGGCGTTTCGACATGGATGGCAGGGCAGGCCAAGGCCATGGCGATCTACGACACGCCATTTTGGCGACATGCGGGTCTGTCTGGTGATGCGTCTAGCCGCTTTGGCCCGATGGTGGAAATCCATGATGCTTCACCATCGCAAGGCGGGCCTTATGCATTGTTTGGCTTCCTTAGTGTGCCTCCTGAGTACCGCCAAGATGAGCAAACACTGCGCTATCATATTCAGGCGCAACTCGTGCGGTTGTACGGGGATGAGGCGGCAAAGCCAGCGATGCTCACCTTCAAGGATTGGGCATTTGATCCTTTGACTGCGACCAAGGCCGATCACGCGCCGCTTTATGCGCATCCCCAGTATGGCTTGCCAGCTGCAATGGATGGCATGTGGGAGGGCAGGTTGCATTTTGCGGGAACGGAAGTCGCGCCAGAATTTGGCGGCTTCATTGAGGGGGCATTGGAAGCGGCTGAGGCAGTTTTACGCAAGCTTTAAGGTTCTGGCAAAAGTCGAACCGGCAAAATCGTTTTTCACACAGACGCTTGAGTGAGAGGTTGCCTATTTTTCTTTGAAGAAGAGGATAGAGCATGCAAGACACTGGCCCCGCGTTTGAACGTTTTGAGCTCACGACCTTTCTGAATGAGAGCGAACGCGCGCGGATCGGGCTTTTGGTCCTGCAATCAGATCAAACGATGGAACAGGAGATGCGTCAAATGACCGACGGTCTCGGCGTATCTTTGTATCATGCGCGCTTGCCCAACGACACGGTGGTGACGCCGGACACGTTGGCCAAAATGGAAGCAGTGTTGCCCATCGCAGCCGCCTTGCTTCCCGAGTATCTGGGCCTGCACGCGCTCGGCTACGGTTGCACCTCTGGTGTGACAATCATCGGCGAAGATCGTGTTACCTATATAATTAGGCAAAGCCATCCCGCGGTGACCTCCTGCAATCCGCTCAGTGCCGCCAAAGCCGCATTGAAAACGCTGGGGATCACCCGTCTCGGCCTTTTAATACCCTACAGGCCAGAAGTCACAGAAGCTTTGCAATGGCGTTTCGAAGAGGTGGGGATTGCCGTAACTGTGGCCGGCTCTTTCGATTATAAAAGCGACATCATAGTTGCGTAGATTGACCCTGCATCCATTTTGAGCGCCGTCGTTAGACTCGGCCAATCAGAAGACTGCGATGGGGTCTTCATTTCCTGCACCAGCCTGCGCGCTGTGGGCATTGTCGAAAAGGCGGAACGCCAGCATGGCAAGCCCATAACAAGCAGCAATCAAGCGCTCGCGTGGCATCTGTTGCTGCTGGCCGGGATTGACGACAAACTTGACGGGTTCGGCCAGCTCTTTCAAACATAACACATCGAACTCTATTATAAGCGACCTTACATCCATGCAGATCAATGAAAATTCTCTCATCGAAGATCTCAGCGCGATGGTCCGTACACCGAGCGTGAACCCTTTCGGCACCGCAGATCCAAAGCACCCCGCCGAAGAGGCGATGGCGCAGCTCTTGGAAAGCCGTATGCGTGCACTAGGTCTGGAGGTCGAGAGTGCAGACGTAGCGGACGGGCGGCGCAATGTCTGGGGACGCTTAAAAGGGCGCGGGTCTGGTCCGACCATCATGCTTGCAGGTCATTTGGATACGGTTGGCGTCGGTGGCTACGATGCGCCGTTTGATCCAGTGATCAAAGATGGCTGCATCTACGGGCGCGGATCTTGCGATATGAAGGCGGGCTTGGCTGCGTATCTAGAGGTCATGCGCTTGCTTATCGCGCGAAGCGAAAAGCTGGATGGGGATGTGATCCTAGCGGGTGTTGTTGATGAAGAGGATCGGATGATCGGCTCGCATCATTTCGGCACGCATGGTCCGCATGTTGACTATGCGATTGTGGCAGAACCAAGCAATCTGGCGATCAGCACAACGCATCGTGGGCAAATGTGCATGATCTTGCGGACCTTCGGCAAATCTACCCATTCCAGCGTGCCTGAGAACGGGATCAATGCGATCTATCACATGGGCGCAGTGATAGAGACGTTGCAAAGCTACGCTACAAGTCTGTCACAACGAGAGCCGGATCCCCTGTGTGGTGCGCCGAGCTTTAGTATCGGCGCGATCAAAGGCGGGGAAGGACCGTCCTTGGTGCCCGATTTTTGCCAGATCGAAATTGATCGTCGTACGATCCCCGGAGAAACCTTTGAAATTGTTGCGGCAGAACTGCACGGCGTTCTCGCACCGCTTGTGCATGGAATCCCCGATTTCAAATACGAGCTTCTCGCGCCCAGCCTAAATTGCCCGCCGCTGAAGACAGAAATGACATCGCCTGTCGTCACCGCGCTGGCAAAAGCGCATGAAACCGTTACAGGTGAGGCCGCTGACTTCATGACCTTTCCTGGCTCTACAGATGCGCCGAATTTTTGCTGCGCGACGGTGATCTGCGGGGCGGGAGATCTGGCGCAATGCCACTCGCTTGATGAATATGTCTCGATCGCGCAAATCAAAGCGGCGGTCAGCCTCTATTTGGAAACCATATTACAGTTGCAAACACAGACCATAGCGGAGTGAGAGACTGATGGATTGGCGCACGAAACTTCTAAATCCCACACCTCGTGCGAGGCGCGATTATGCGTCATTGGTGACGCCAGTGTATCGTGGCTCAACCGTCGTGTTCGAGGATCAATTGAGCGTGAAAGACAGCTGGGATCAGGCCGAGAACGGCTATTCCTACGGGCTTTATGGAACACCGACTGCACTGGAACTCGCTGCGCGTCTTAGCGATATTGAGGGTGCGCATCGCACGTTGATTGTACCGGGTGGGCAAGCGGCGATTGCTTTGGTTTATTTCGCCTATTGCACTGCCGGCAGCCACGCGCTGGTGCCGCATTCTGCCTACGGTCCCAACAAGGAAATGGCCGCAGGCATCTTGCGTGGTTTGGGCATCGAAGTGGAAGCCTATGACCCGTTGATTGGCGAGGGTATCACAACACTTATTCGCGACAACACGGCGTTGATTTGGTGCGAAAGCCCCGGTTCTGTCACGATGGAAATTCAGGATGTTCCAGCAATTGCCGACGCGGCGCATGCGCGCGGCGTCGGCGTTGCGTTGGACAACACATATGCTGCGGGGGTGATGTTTGATGCTTTCGCACATGGCGTTGATGTCAGTATGCAGGCGCTCACAAAATACGTTGGTGGTCATAGCGATTTGCTGCTTGGTTCCGTCTCTGCACGCGATGGCGCGGCTTTCGAAAAACTCGGACCCGTTTATCGCCAGTTGGGCCTTGCCGTATCACCAGATGATTGCAGCCTCGCCTTGCGCGGTTTGCAAACTTTGCCTGTGCGTCTTGCGCAGCTTGAGGCATCGACTTTGCAAGTGGCACACAATCTTGCTGATCGTTCAGAGATCGAAGCGGTGTTCCATCCTGCCTTTCCCACTTGCCCCGGTCATGCGACTTGGCAAAGGGATTTTAGCGGCTCAACCAGTGTGTTCTCCATCCTCTTCAAAGGCAGTGTAACGCCTGGGCAAGTTGAAAACTTCTTAGAAGCGCTGGAGCTATTTCATATCGGCCTAAGTTGGGGTGGCGTCCATAGTTTGGCTGTTGTCTATCCGCGACTTGAACGGCCTGGAAAAGACTTCTCGGGCCGTTTGGTGCGGCTCAATATCGGCTTGGAGCAGCCGGATGATTTGATTGCTGATTTAGAGCGAGCATTCGCCACGATTGGCTAGAAATTTTAAGGATAGATGTGATGCAGGTTGGACTGATCGGGTGCGGGAATATGGGGGGTGGTATGGCCTCCCAAATCATTGGTGCAGGGCACGGGCTGACTTGCTTTGATCCAAACTCTGAGAATAGCGCGAAGGTCGCGGCAATGGGCGCACAGCTTGCCGCTTCTGCGCGTGAATTGGCGGCGCATTGCGACGTGATCATCCTGTCCTTGCCCAAAGCCGCGATTGTCGAAGTGGTGATGGAGGATATGCTGCCGAGCTTGCAGGAGGGCACGATCATACTGGATACATCGACCTCCGAACCTGCCACGTCACAAGCCATGTCTGCGAAAGGCACGGCAGGTGGTTTTGCCTTTATCGACGGCCCTGTCAGCGGTGGTCCCGCTGCGGCAAATGCGGGCAGCATTACGATGCTTTTGGGCGGTGACGGTGATGCTATTGAAACGTTGCGCCCTCTTCTGGATATCCTCACCGTGAAGACGGTGATCGTTGGTGGTTCCGGCGCGGGGCATGCGGCGAAGATCGCGAATAACATGCTCTGCGCGGCCAATCTTGTGTTGGTGGGTGAGGCGGTTCGCTTGGGGCAAGCGGCGGGTGTGAACCCGCAAGATTTGCTTGAGGGGATCAACGCTGGCTCAGGGCGCAGTGGCGTGAGCGAGGTTAATTTCGAGAAATGGATCCTGAACGATACGTTTAATTCAGGCTTTACGATGGGTTTGATGCGCAAGGATGTTGGTCTTGCATTGGACCTTGCTAAAGGGTCTGGCATTGATCTCAGTGGCTTTGCGCAGATCGCTGATATTTGGCTTAACAAGTCTGGTGATATTGAGGATGAGGATGATTTCAATGCGATTGTGAAACGTGATCCAAAGGGAGCTTGATATGTCAGAACGTAAACAGAAATTAGTGGCTGCGTTGGCAGAGCTTGGGCTTGGGGAACAGCCACAAAGCCTGATCAACGGTGTGCTGTGTGACGGGGCTGGTGTGGATATTCAGCTTGTGGATCCGTTCACGGAAGAGGTTTTGCTAAGCTATTTTGATGCGGATGCAGCCCTTGCAAATGCAGCATGCGACGCAGCGCAAGACGCGCAGAAAACATGGGTGAGAGAGTTCTCAGCCGCCGCGCGTGGGCAAGTTATGCAAGACATCTCGCGAGCTGTTTTGGCACATGCCGAGCCTCTCGCCACCATTGAGGCTATCGTTGCTGGCAAGCCAATCCGCGACTGTCGCATCGAAGTGGCTAAAGTCGCGGAAATGTTCGCCTATTATGCGGGTTGGGCGGACAAATTGCATGGTGAAGTCATCCCCGTGCCGTCGGGCCATTTGAATTACACCCAACGCGAACCCCTTGGCGTGGTGTTTCAGATCACCCCATGGAACGCGCCGATCTTCACAGCGGGCTGGCAGATTGCACCCGCGATTGCGACGGGCAATGGCGTTGTTATCAAACCAAGTGAGCTGACGCCGATCACAACCGTCGCACTTGTAAAGATTGCGGAAAGCGGGGGTCTGCCAGCGGGCCTCGTAAACGTCCTCTGTGGTTTGGGTCCAACCACTGGGCAGGCCGCCATAGCGCATGCCGCAGTGCGCAAGATGGTGTTTGTCGGCTCTCCCGAAACAGGACGACAGGTTGCAATCGCCGCGGCGTCGGCCTTGAAGCCGGCGGTTCTGGAATTGGGTGGAAAGTCCGCAAATATTGTGTTCGAGGATGCGAATCTTGAGCACGCGTGCCTTGGCGCGCAAGCGGCGATTTTTTCGGGCGCGGGACAAAGCTGTGTTGCGGGCTCGCGATTGCTCTTGCATCGCTCTATCCACGAGAGGCTGATCGATATGCTCTCAAGTGGCATGAACAAGATTCAATTGGGCGACCCTTTGGATGATGCAACCGAGGTTGGTCCGATCAGCAACGCACGCCAGTTTGAGCATGTGCGTCAAATGCTGATTGAAGCCAACGATGAGGGTGCTGATGTGCTCAGCAGGAACGCCGCAGATGGACAAGGCTATTTCGTGCCACCAACGATTTTGAAGGGCCTGGCTAATACAGCCAATGCTGCGCAGAAAGAGATTTTCGGGCCCGTCGTCACAGCGATCCCATTTGATGATGAAGCAGAAGCAATCGCATTGGCGAATGCCACAGACTTCGGATTAGCGGGTGCCGTGTGGACTGCAGATGTGAGTCGCGCGCACCGTGTGGCCGAGGCCGTACGTGCGGGCACATTCTGGATCAATAGCTACAAGGCAATTCACGTGTCCTCGCCTTTTGGTGGCTCGCTTAGTTCTGGTTTCGGGCGTTCAAGCGGCACCGATGCTTTGATGGAATATACCTCTGCGAAAAGTGTATGGCTTGATAGCGCACCCACCCCGCGCATTGCGTTCGGGTATGTGTCCTAGGGGGATTTTTGTTGGACTTGATTGAAGATGTGAAAGATGCACTAGGGGCGTCAAGGCAGGGCGCGGCGGTCCTGAATTTTGGTGCTTTTGACACGTTTCCAGAATTGGCGGGCAGGCTCTTCGCGCAGATCAGTGGCAATGCGGCAGTGGGGTCGACGGTCCAATCTGTGTACGCCGCTGATGGGACTTTGGTTGAAACAACCACATACGACATTGCCGAAACCGCACGCCGCAATTTCGAACCGGGCGGCGCTGCTGCAACGCTGCTTTTTGCGCGCGGCGCACATGCGGTTATGGCACATCGCGTCGCGCATAAGATATGGGCTGATGGCGACACCACGCTTGCCCTTGCGATCAAAGCCAGTTGCGCGCGGGTGCTCTCCACTGACATCCATCCCGCAGCACAGATTGGCGCGGGATTTTGGTTGGATCATGGCTTGGGCTTTGTAGCGGGTGAAACGTCGGTGATTGAGGAGAATGTTTCGATCTGGCACAACGTCACGCTTGGCAGCACGCTGAACACAGGCGGTGCGCGGCGCCATCCGCACATTGGTTCAGGCGTTGTGATCGGGGCAGGTGCGACGATTTTGGGCGAGGTCACGATTGGCGCAAACGCCAATATTTCAGCAGGTGCAATTGTGCTTGAAGATGTCCCCAAAGGTATGCGTGCGTTGGCAACCAAAGCCACGGTGCGCGGGACAGCACGTTTGAGTTTTTTGAACACTTAAGGATCAAACAAATGAACGCATCTTTTGGAATTGATCACCCGCTTGTGGCAACCCACGACATCGACGCCCTGCGCGCGCGCTTGATCGGGATGGGGTTCAATATGACCTCTATTGGCAAACATCCTTGGGGTACGAGCACCAGCCTTGCGATGTTTGAAGGCTGTCTACTCGAGATTATGGGCGTTTACGATGACACGCTTTTGGACGAGTTGCCTGCGGGTGATTTTCGCTTCGGGCGGCACATTTATGAGCATTTACAGCAGCGTGAGGGCGTGGCGTTGTCTGCACTTCACAGCACAGATTCTGTCGCGGATGCAAAACGCGCGCGAGATGTGGGCTTGCATGTCGCGGGGCATTTGGAATTTGGTCGTGACGTGACCTTGCCGGATGGAACAGAGGAGCGCACGAAAACCACGCTTGCGTTGATGCCCAACGCGCAATTCCCGCGCTTGTCGTTTTTTTTGTGCCAACAACATCGCCCCGATCTAATTTACGTACCTGATTGGTTGGAACACCCGAATACGGTAAATGGCATTTGCGGTGTTACGATTGTTGCGGATGGAATGCATCACGCTGATCTTAAGCGGCAGTTTACATGGCTTTATGGTGAAGGCACTGCGCTGGGCGACCGTTTGGAGTTTCAAACGGCAAACGGTGTTCTTCGGGTGTTGAGTAAGGCGGATTTCGAACGTGATATCGGGTCGCTCACGAAAAATATTCAGGCGGAAGAGCAACCAAGTATCGCCGCCATGGATTTTTCGTTGGGCGATCTAACGGCCTTGGAAACCTATCTTTATCAGCTGGGGGTTGAATATAAACCTATTGAAAATGGCTTGGCGTTGAACAACGCGACACAAACGGCCAATACTCTGTTTCGATTTTTTCAAACTCTTTAGACTGTTCCGTCGTCACAATTGGTGCAACCCTTTTGAAGAATACAAAGAAAGGATCCCGCCATGCGCGCAGCTGTTGTTCGTGAGTTTAACGAAGACCTCTCGATTGGAAGCGTTGAAGACCCAAGCTGTCCTGACAATGGCGTTGTCCTTGAAGTCGCGGTATGTGGCGTATGCCGGTCTGATTTTCATGGCTGGGTTGGAAGGCATCCCAAAGTCACACATGGCTCAATTCTTGGGCACGAATATTGCGGAACCGTTGTCGAGGCCGGCGCGCAGGCCAAACACAAGATCGGCGACCGCTTGATTGCGCCGTTTATATTGTGTGCGGCGATTGTTCTGCCTGTCATACGGGCGCGTCCAACACCTGCGAAAGCGCCATTTTGCCGGGTTTTGGCGTGCCGGGCGCTTATGCGGAACTGGTGGCTGTGCCGTTTGATCACAACCTTGTTCACTTGCCAGACAGCATGTCACCCGCTTTGGCCGCAGGTTTGGGATGTTGTGTCACAACGGCTTGGCACGCGTTGACAGATCGCGCCAATGTACGCGCAGGCGAATGGGTAGCAATCCATGGCATAGGCGGGATTGGCTTGTCTGCTTTGCTCTAGGCGAAGATGCTTGGCGCGCAGGTTGTTGTGGCGGATATCGTCGAGGGAAAGCTTAACCACGCCAAATCTCTGGGTGCGGATGCGTCGGTGAATGCTGCGAAGGAAGACGTCGCAGAGGTCATTCGCGAGATTACGGGCGGCGGCGCGCAGGTCTCTGTTGAAGCGCTTGGGATCGCGCAAACTACCAACGCCTCAGTAGAATGTCTTGCCACGCTTGGGCGTCATGTTGATGTGGGTATGCCTGGGGGTGACGGTGTGATGGAGACCAATATCCGCGCGATCTACTCCAAACAACTCGCGTTTTTTGGCGCGCGTGGGATGTCGTCTTGGAAATACCCGTCCTTGCTTGCGATGATTGAACGGGGGGGGATGTTGATCTGACCCCGATGTTGGATCGCGAGGTCAGTCTATCAAGCGCAAGCGCCGAGTTGCGCGCAATGAAAGGCGCGACACCTCCGGGCACGGCTGTGATTACAGATTTCTCACGTTAGTGCAGCGTGACGCGCTTAGTTGAAGTGCCGCACAAGCGGCGCAGCGGCACGAAAGATATCGATCAACGTGTAGATCACATTGTCATCCAGCAGATCTTCATCGGCAATCGCGGTTTGACAACGCCAGCCCACCATTTTCAAAAAGGGCGCGGCAGGATCGCTGTTATCATAGCCTTCTGGAACAACATTCAGCTCTTTATCGGTCAGCAAACCCGCTGGGAACATGGCCTTAAAATCTTCATCCTCGAGCGCGTCTTTCAGCCCTTCTGGATCGTCACTCAGCCGCGCGCGCATGCGGGTCAATCCTTCTTTCGAGGGCTGAAACAGCCCAGCCCCTGCATAGCAATTCCCTGGCGCGATATGCAGGTAATAGCCAAAGTCTTCCTCAGGATGGCCCGCGTTGGCGAAAATATCGATTTCAGTGCGGTAAAGCCCCGGCCCACTACGCTGGCGCGCATCTTGAAAAAACTTGGTGTAGCTTTGCTTTGGTTTACTTTTCGTATCGGCAACCAGCGTGTCAAAGCGATCTGAATAGTCGTGCAAGGTCTGCGAGACGCCTGCAAAATTGCGCATCGCATTATCGCGCTCTTCGCGGTGTTCATCCACCCATGCTTTGCGATTGTTAAGCGCAAGGTCCTTGAGGAAGGTGAATGTTTCCGGTTCGATCATGGCAGGCCTCCAGCATGATATGTGCAAAGCGGTGTCATCCGCTCACACACAGTGGATACGCTACCTAGAAGGATTTCTCAATTCGATCCAACGTCGCCATCGCGCCCAACACATCAGCCACTGCACCATTCGGTGTGTGCCCTTCTTTGATAGCAGAGATGAATTCACGGTCGATCAATTCGATCCCGTTATTGGACACTGCGACACCGCTCAGATCAATCTTATTGTCATTCCCGTCATAAAGATCGTCATAGCGCGCAATGTAGGTGCCATTGTCGCAAATGTAGCGAAAGAACGTGCCGAACGGGCCATCGTTGTTGAAGCTGAGCGAGAGCGTGCAGATTGCGCCGTTCGCTGCCTTAAGGCCGATGGACATATCCATTGCGATGCCTAGGTCCGGATGCATTGGACCTTGTAAACCATGCGCGGCAACAGCAGGTCCGCCCGTTTGGTATTGGAATAAATCTACCGTGTGGCACGCATGATGCCAAAGCAGATGATCGGTCCAGCTACGCGCTTCGCCTTTGGCGTTGGTGTTGGTGCGGCGGAAAAAATAAGTTTGCGCATCAAGCTGTTGCAGGGTGAGCTCGCCCGCTTGGATCTTGTTGTGGATCCATTGATGCGACGGATTAAAGCGGCGCACTTGCCCCGCCATCGCGACTACCCCAGTCTCTTCCTGAACGCGTACAATTTCGAGACTGTCAGCCAGCGAATCCGCCATAGGGATCTCGACCAGCACGTGTTTACCCGCTTTCATACAGGCGATGGATTGCGCTGCGTGCAGGTTTGTGGGGGTGCACAGGATCACCGCATCCACATCATCACGCGCAAGGCATTCGTCCAATGTTGTCGCTGCGTGACCAATCTCGCGTTCAGCCGCCAAAGCGTCGATCTTGGCTTGGGTTGGCCCCATGATCGAGGTGACCTTGACTTCGTCAATCTGCGCCAAGGCGTCGAGATGTTTCAGTCCAAACGCGCCATAAGCACCCGCTACACAAATCCGCATGATCGCCTCCTATTCGTGGTTTTCTAATATAATATGACCGACCGCGGTGTTGGACGCAGGCACGTGATAGTGGCGATGCACCTCTTTGACTTTGTCGTTTAAAGCGCCGCGCATGACGTGCCACATGACCATTTCGATGCCCTCGGACCCGGTCTCGCGCAGATACTCTTCGTGCGTGATCTGGCTGGCGGCGATTGGGTCCTCCGTCATCATATCAAGGAAGCGTTTGTCCCAGTCTGCGTTGATAAGGCCTGCGCGCTCCGCTTGCAACTGATGGCTCATTCCGCCGGTGCCAAAGATCATCACGTTCAGATCTTCGTCGTAGCTGTCGATGGCGCGTCGGATGGCTTTGCCAAGCTGGAAACACCGATTTCCTGTGGGTGGCGGGTATTGCACAACATTGACGCAGAGCGGCACGACGAGGCAGGGCCAATCGTCGTCCTGCGCAACTTCTCCGAACATGATCGACATAGGAACAGTTAAGCCGTGATCGACCTCCATTTCGTTCATGATTGTCAGATCGAACTCATCCAGAATGACCGACTGGGCGATATGGCTCGACAGTCGTTGATGGCCTTTCACGACGGGCACAGGACGCGGGCCCCATCCCTCGTCCGCAGGATGATATTCTGCGGCACACCCCAGCGCAAAGGTCGGGATGCACGACGCATCAAACGCGGTACAATGATCGTTATAGACCAGAAAGATGACGTCGGGCTTGTTGTCTTTCATCCACTTGCGGCTGAACTCAAACCCCTCGAATGCGGGGATCCAGTAGGGTTGTTCTGTGATGCCTTGATCCATTGCGATGCCGATCGCGGGCACATGGGAACATCCGACGCCTGCTGTTAGTCGTGCCATTAGCTTTTCTCCCATTCGGATTTATAACGATTGCCTTCAATCGAGCGACCGCCGTTGAGCATCATGTCTCTGTATTCTTCGCGGCTCACGCCGGTCATCATTGCGGCGAGGTCTTGGAAGGTGATCCCATCGAATGCGGCCAATTTGGACGTGTAATAAATGTTGCCGCCCAGTTCTAAAAGCCGGTTCCAATCGCGATCCCGTACCGCTTGGCGTTGCTCTTCGGTCATTGGATATTTCGCGAGATACGCTTCTGGATCTTCTTTCATCGCCTTGCGATTATTGGCTTGCCGCATCGAGATGCAGAACATGTTCAAATGATACCCCTCTCGCGAGCGATCCGCGTCAAAGACGTAGGTTCCGGGGATGTCTTCGTAGTTTTTTTCCATGTCCAGTCCTTGGGCTTCAAGGTGAGAAAGGTCGGGTTGGTCCGAGGCATAGCGTCAGCTTAGCCTTAGTTGAGCGGCCGCAAAATAGAAAATTCAATAGGACGTTTTGGTATTCAATTTAAGTATAGATGGGAGCAGACGCGTGCGTTGCGGCCTGTCTCAAGAGTTCAAAGAAATGGCCCTGCGTGGGGGTTGGCTTCCAATCTGTGCGGTAGGTTAAGCCAATGGATCGTATGCTTTCGGGCAAGGAAATGTTGAGCGGTATGATCAAGCCTTGCGCGCGCTCTACCTTGGTCTGCTGCAAGGATATCAACGTCACATAATTGCCCTTAGACAATAGGCCGCGTACGAGCACCAAAGAGCTGGAGACAACACGCACTGGTGTGGCGTCTGCATTCGCAATGTCGAGCATGTGGTAGAGATAGGTCCCCGTCGGCGTCGCCTTTGGTGGGGCAATCCAAGGGTAGGCCATCGTGTCGGCCACGCTTAAGTTTGATTTATGTGCAAGCGGATGATGTGGGCCGACGACGATGGCTAAGGTGTCGTCCAGTAGCGGTTCTTGAATGACATCATCGCTCGGCAAAGGGTCGCGCAAAGCACCGATCAAAACATCAAGGTCGCCGTGCCGTAAGCCGCGCAGTAATTCTGCATAGGGGCCATCAACCGTACGCACCTGTATGCTCGCGCCATGCTCTAGTAGTTTATCTATTGCTTCTGGTAATATTGAAGTCCGTGACAGTGGCATGGATCCGACAACAATCGTTGTGCTATCGTCTTCGCTTAGTCGAGTGATTTCATCGTAGCCTTGGCGTAACTCTGCCGCGGCCAGCTTGACAGCGCGCGCGAAAGGTTCCGCTTGTGGCGTCAGCTCAATCCCTTTGCGACTGCTTACAAAAAGTGTCATGCCCGAGAGTTTTTCTAGATCACGTCCTGCACGGTGAATTGAGGGTTGCGATATCCCAATCGCGCGTGCCGCGAGGCTGAAACCACCCGTCTCCCAAATGGCCACCAGTGCGCGCAACTGCGACGCGGTCACTTGATTTTGAAACCCCACATGAGGCTTGTCGCCGCGCCGCGCGGCGGATCTGACCGCATCATCCGCGCCGTTGTCGAGAAGTTGGAACAGATTTTGAACGCGTACGTGCAGGGCCGCTCCCGATTGGGTAACGAACATGCCATCGCGACGACGCTCAAAAAGCGGGGTGACAAAGTGCTCTTCCAGTCGCCTGATCGCTTGTGTGACGGCGGGTTGAGATAGATGAACGCGTACGGCTGCCGCACTTATCCCACCTTGGGATGCAACTTCTTTGAATGCCTTAAGATGGCGTAGATTTATGAATTTTACAGACATTACAGAGGGTTTTCTGTTTTAGTGCAATTGGATGGTGATAAGTCGTATAGCCAGAAATTATACAGTTTCTCGGGAATTGAAATGGCTGTTATGCCCTGCTTTGGGATAGTTTTTGAGGAACACTTGGCTGCTTAGGCAGGCACGCATTCATAACCCTTTGGAGGCTCTCCCATGTCTGACAAAAAAACCGCCCTTGTTATCTCTGCGCACGCTGCTGATTTTGTGTGGCGCGCCGGAGGCGCGATCGCGCTGCATCAGAGCTTAGGGTATGAGGTCACCGTTGCTTGTCTGTCCTATGGTGAACGTGGCGAAAGTGCGAAGCTGTGGAAGCAAGAGGGTATGACGCTGGAAGTTGTAAAAGAGGCCCGCAAAGAAGAGGCGCAGAATGCCGCGAACGCTCTTGGGGTGACAGACATACGCTTTCTTGATCTGGGGGATTATCCGCTGCGTTTAGATCGCGATGCGCAGGATCAAATGGTCGATATTATCCGCGAGGTGCAGCCCAAATGGATGATGAGCCATTCCAAATGGGATCCTTATAATACGGATCACATGAACACGACACGGTTTGCATTAGAGTGTCGGATGATCGCGCAAGCCTGGGGGCATAATCCGGGTGAAAAGGTGCTTGGGGCACCGCAAATGTATTTGTTTGAACCGCATCAGACCGAGCAGATGGAGTGGAAACCGAATGTGTTTCTCGACATCACATCAGTGTGGGACAAAAAACGCGCCGCAATTGAATGTATGCAAGGGCAAGAGCATCTGTGGAATTTCTACACCAATGTCGCTGAAAATCGCGGTAACCATTTCCGCCGCAACTCTGGTGGCATGGCAGGTGGGCGCAAAGCGGAATACGCGGAAGGCTTCGAGATGATCTTTCCGCAAACCGTGGATGAACTGGCATGATCGCGGCAGGTACAACGGGCGTTGTTGTTCAACAAATCGAGCGCGCGGATCAATCCGTCATTGACGGATTAGCAAAATATGGCGTTGCTACGGTGCATGAGGCGCAAGGCCGCAAGGGTTTGCTTGCAGATTATATGCGCCCAATTTATGCAGGATCACGCATCGCGGCTAGCGCGGTGACTATCCTTGCGCCACCCTGCGACAATTGGATGATCCACGTTGCGATTGAGCAACTTCAGGTGGGAGATATTCTTGTGCTGGGAACGATCTCCCCTAGCAATGCAGGCTACTTTGGCGATCTTCTAGCAAGTTCCGCAAAGGCGCGGGGCTGCAAGGGTTTGATAATCGACGCGGGCGTGCGTGATGTGGCAGATCTTACAGAAATGGGCTTTCCGGTCTGGTCAAAGGCAGTGTTCGCGCAGGGCACGATCAAAGAGACATTAGGCAGCGTGAACATCCCTGTCGTGTGTGCTGATCAGTTGATCAATCCCGGTGATATTATTGTCGCTGATGATGATGGCGTGTGTGTGGTGCGCCGCGAAGAGGCGGCAGATGTTCTGGAGAAAGCACAAGCACGCGAAGCCAACGAAACTGCAAAGCGCGTGCGCTTTGAGGCCGGCGAATTAGGCCTTGATATCTATGACATGCGCGGGCGTTTGGCTGAGAAGGGTCTAACCTATGTCTGATGGCATCCGTGCCATGTGGATGCGGGGCGGGACGTCGAAAGGCGGCTATTTCCTTGCCTCTGATTTGCCGCATGATTCAAAGATGCGCGACGCTGCATTGCTCTCGATTATGGGCAGTCCCGATAGTCGCCAGATTGACGGCATGGGCGGTGCGGACCCGTTGACATCAAAGGTCGCAGTGGTGCGGACATCTGAGCGCGTGGGCGTAGATGTGGACTATCTGTTCCTGCAAGTTTTTGTGGATCAGGCAATTGTCACGGATGCGCAAAACTGCGGCAATATCCTTGCAGGTGTTGGCCCTTTCGCGATTGAACGCGGCTTGGTGGCGGCGCAGAACGGTGAGACACCCGTGACTATTTTTATGGAGAATACAGGCCAGATTGCGCAAGCTATCGTGCAAACGCCTGATGCGCGCGTGATGTACAAAGGTAGTGCGCAGATTGATGGTGCACCCGGCACCTCGGCCCCAATCCCGATTGAGTTTAAGGAAACCGCGGGCAGTTCTTGTGGTGCACTCTTGCCAACGGGAAACGTCGTGGATCAGATCAATGGCATTGCGGTAACGATGATCGACAACGGCATGCCCTGCGTGGTGATGCGCGCGCAAGACTTGGGGATTTCGGGTACGGAAGATCCTGTGGATCTTGAAGCAAATGCACCGTTGAGAGGACGGCTGGAGGCCTTGCGTTTAACCTGTGGCCCCTTGATGAACTTGGGCGATGTCACAGACAAGACCGTGCCTAAAATGACCATGGTGTCGCCTGCGATTAACGGCGGAGCGATCATGACTCGAACGTTTATTCCCCATCGCTGTCATAAAACCATCGGTGTGCTTGGTGCTGTCAGTGTGGCCACCGCGTGTTTGCTCGATGGCTCGCCTGCGTATGATCTGGCCGATACCGGGTCAGGTAACACGCGCAGCCTAAAAATCGAGCACCCGACCGGGGAAATGACGGTTGTGGCCACCCTTAAAGGCGATACAGTCGCTTCGGCCGCTATCCTGCGCACAGCGCGCAAATTGATGGATGGCACCGTATTTATAGGAGACGCATGATGGACGTTGACTGGATCCCGTTCCATCCCAATCCGAAGACGCCTGATTTCGTGGTGCCAGAAGGGGCTGTGGATGCGCATTGTCATGTGTTCGGCCCTGTCGCGGAGTTTCCTTATGCCCCTGAGCGCAAATATACGCCATGTGATGCGGGCAAGGACCAGCTGTTCGCGCTGCGCGATCACCTAGGGTTATCACGAAATGTGATTGTGCAAGCGACCTGTCACGGCAAAGACAATCGCGCGATGGTTGATGCGTGTCGTGCAGGGGGCGATCTCACGCGCGGAATCGCAAGCGTTGGTGCGGGTGTCACGGATGAAGAGCTGGCTGATATGCATGATGCCGGCGTTCGTGGTGTGCGCTTTAACTTTGTGAAACGTTTGGTGGATGCGACGCCGAAAGAGGTCTTTACCGAGATTGCAGAGCGGATCGCAAAACTCGGCTGGCATATCGTTGTCTACTTTGAGGCCGCGGATCTCGAAGAACTTATTCCGTTCTTAGAAAGCCTTCCTACAATCATCGTCGTGGATCACATGGGGCGCCCTGATGTGAGCAAAGGCGTTGATCACCCCGATTTTCAACGCTTTGCCGATCTCATGGCGCGCAATGAAAATATCTGGACCAAGGTGACATGCCCCGAACGCCTGACACTCGCGGGGCCACCTTACGACGATGTGATTGCTTATGGTGCGCATATCGTTGAACGTTTTCCTGATCGTGTGATCTGGGGCACTGATTGGCCGCATCCGAATATGAGATCGCATATGCCCGATGATGGCGCGTTGGTGGACTACATTCCTAAGATTGCGCCTACGGCTGAATTGCAGCAAAATTTGCTCGTTGATAACCCGATGCGATTGTACTGGAATACCCATGACGAAACTGGCCCCGATTGATGACACTATCACGCTTGCTGATCTGACAAATGATCCGTTCCCGA
This sequence comes from Planktotalea sp., assembly GCF_018607995.1. Taxonomy (GTDB): domain Bacteria; phylum Pseudomonadota; class Alphaproteobacteria; order Rhodobacterales; family Rhodobacteraceae; genus Planktotalea. Next base: position 49,670 of record NZ_JABBAL010000023.1, on the reverse strand, counting down.
TTTATCGCAGGCTCCGCCGCGACGCGCCTGTAGTGCGTGTTGCGTCCATGGGGCGCACGCTTGTGACCAGAGCGGCGGATACGAAGTATGTCAAAGACAATCCGAAGCTGTTTAGCTCGGATGATCCAAAGACGCCGATGACGCGTGCCTTCCAAGCCCATACATTGATGCGCAAAGATGGGGCGGATCACATGCGCGAGCGCATGGCGATGGCCCCTGCCTTCGCGCCCAAGGTTATCAAAGAAAAGTGGGTGCCCGCCTACGAACGGATTGCGGAAGAATATGTTGCGCGCCTGCCGCATGGGGAAGTCGTTGATCTGTTTCCAATGCTCGCAGGCCCCTACGCAGCGCGCGGTTTGGCTGTGCTACTTGGGATGGAAGAGGCCACGGATACGCAAATGCAACGCTGGAGCCAAACGTTGATCGATGGCGCGGGCAACTTTGGTCTACGCGACGATCTTTTCGCAGCCTCAGATTCAGCGAATGCAGAGATGAATGCGCTGTTAGACACCGCGCGCGCGTCATCTGGTTACGCCCAATAGCTCCGCTTATTCAGTCATGCTCAACGCGCATGACCCTATCGAGATGAGCCAGATCTACGCCAACATCAAAATCGCGATTGGTGGCGGCATCAATGAACCGCGTGATGCTTTATTGACTATTCTGTGCGGACTTCTGAGCAATCCAGATCAGCTCACCGAAGTGAAACGGAATGGCGACTGGGACAAAGCGTTTGAAGAAGGCATTCGCTGGGTCGCGCCGATCTCTGCCTCCGGTCGCGTGACGACGCAGGACACAGAAATTCGCGGCCACCTGATCCCCAAGGGTGAGACGGTAATGACCATACAAGCCAGCGCCAATCGCGATGAAGAAATTTACGTGGATGGCGAGGACTTCAATGTGTATCGCGCCGCAAGTACGCATCAGTCGTTCGGCAACGGCCCGCATTTTTGCCAAGGCACACATGTAGCGCGTCGGGCGGTGGGACAAGTGATGTTGCCGATGCTGTTTGATCGTTTCCCTAACATGAGGATTCCTGAGCCAACCGATGTGATCTGGTCTGGTTTCGCGTTTCGTGGCCCTGTGCAGATGCCCGTGTTGCTCCAGTAGCTTCGCTTACAGCAACATCGGAAACCAGTCAGTGCGCAGCTTTTGGCCGGCTGTCATATCGTGCCCAGGAAAGGGCGGTGAGGTCGGTCCAGGGCGCTCCACATAACGCGCATCATCACCAAGTAGTCGCAGGGAAAAGGCGCGGCGACGGGTCGTGCTTTCGTTGCCTCGCGCGCCATGCAGCGTTTTGTAATTGAACGCCACTGCATCGCCCGGCTCCATCTTCCATTCAAGAACCTCCATGCCCTCGATGTCAGGGTCCGGTACGGGCATATAGTCGTCCTCATTAGGGTAAAAACTGGTCTCGGCCAGCCAACGCGTTGGAAGGACGGGCTTTTCCCAGTGGTGAGAACCTGCAATGCAGCGTAAGGATGCGTCACTTACAGGGTCCAAAGGTGACCAAAAGCTCACAGTTTGTGCGCCCTCAACAAAGTAATAGGGGCTGTCTTGGTGCCACGGGGTTGGCTTTGATGTCCCCGGTTCTTTCACCAGGACATGATCATGAAACATCTGGACTGTCGTTGATTTCATCAGCTCTGCGGCAACTGCTGCGGCAGGCGAAGCATGGATTGCCGCTTTAAACTCGGGGATGCGCGTCCAATTGCAATAGTCATCAAAGAAACGTCCGCCTTCGCCCTCTTTGAGGTTTTCTGCCGCGTAGGGCCCGGGGTCTGCCATATTGCGCTCAACGCCTGCGCGCAGCTGTTCGATTTGATCTTTGAACAGAGCTTTTACAAGGACTGCGCCATCGCGATCATAAGCCTCGATTTGATCTTGGCTGAGCAAGGGGTGGGTCATTTGGGGTGATCCTCTTTGGGGTTTAGTCAGTGTTGCTGGTTTTGCCTGTCGGTGCGACTGGATCTTCGAGGGTTTTCAAGAGCGCCTTTAGCATAGGTTTGAGGTTTGTGGCATCTGTGTTTGACAGCTGTGCTAGCAGCCTTTTTTCATGCGCACGGGCAAGTGGAACCAAAAGGTCCACAAGGTTTTGTCCCTCAGGGGTCAAAAACACACGCACACGCCTGCCATCGTCGGGGTCGTTTTGACGGCGCAGCACACCACGGGTCTCCATATGAGCGATGATCCTTGTGAGGCGCGATTGCTCGACCAGTGCCAGACGCGCAAGATGCGTGATCATTGCACCGTCGCGATCGTGCAGGCAGGCGAGCACACGCCATTCAGGCACGCGCAAATCATGGCTGCGCACCGTCGCATGAAACTGCGCACTCGCACCCTCACTTGCGGCGGCAAGCAGGTAGAGCAAGTAGTCTGCAACGAACTCTGGTTCGTCAGTTTCGAGGGGCGTGGATGTCATAGGAAGCCCCCAGAAATTCCTTGACCGAAAGTATATGAAAATTCATGTTGTTTCATAGGGAGACTGTCCAATGGCCAAAATCGAAGGTGTCGTTCTTGAGATCGTGTCGTTAACCGACCGTATCAGCAGCTTGCGCATTGCTGCAACCGATGGCAGCGCTTTACCCATTTGGGAGGCGGGCGCGCATGTGGAATTTGATGTGGTCGATGGTGCGCGTGCTTATTCGCTGATCGCCTTTGATCTTGTTACCGTCGCGCCAAACTTCTACCAGATTGCAGTGCAACGCGAGGACGACGGTCAAGGCGGGTCGCGCGCGATGCATGATTTGCAAATTGGTGATCCGATTACCTTTAGCGCCCCCAAAAATGACTTTCCGGTGAAGACAGGTGCCTCTGCGGTTCTTTTGGCGGGCGGTATTGGTGTGACGCCGATGATCTCAATGGCAGCAGCTTTGCACGCTGCGGGTCAGCAGTTTGCGTTTCACTATGCGGGGCGCAGCGCGTCGGTGATGGCTTATCACGCAGAACTTGCAGTGACTTGGGGTGATGCGTTTCACTTGCATTGCGACGATAACGGCAGCGCGCTTGATCTGGATGCCGTCATCGCCTCACTCAACGCTGGGCATTTGTATGTCTGTGGTCCGCGCGGCCTTTTGGATGCTGCACGCGCCAAAGCCGAGGCGCAGGGCATCCCGCAAGACCGCGTACATTACGAGCTGTTTGAAGCAGCGGCGACGCAATCCAATGACTGCGCCTTTGAGGTCCAGATCAACGATGGCACGGTCTATACAATTCCTGTGGGTCAAAGCATCATTGACGTGCTTGAGGAAAACGACGTTGATGTCATGTATGATTGCCAGCGTGGTGATTGCGGGATTTGTCAATGCGATGTTCTTGAGGGCATGCCGGATCATCGTGACGTGGTGCTGAGCGACGCGGAACGCGAGGCAGGTGATGTCATGCAAATCTGTGTCAGTCGTGCGAAAACATCGCGTTTGGTGCTGGATATTTAGAGGGTTTGAGTATGGAGCGATATGCAGGAAATCCGAGCGCGGCCGCTGCCTTGGTAGAGCCAAATCAGGTCCACCGCGATGTCTACATCAATCAAGATGTCTACAAGCTTGAAATGCAGCATGTCTTCGCCAACACGTGGGTGTTCGTCGGCCATGAAAGCCAGACACCCGCAAAGGGTGACTACTTTGCCACGCAAATTGGCGATCAGCCGGTGATCCAAGTGCGCCATAAGGCGGACGATATTCATGTGCTCTACAATCGGTGTCCGCATAAAGGGACCAAGATTGTGATTGATCGGCAAGGCAACACAGGCAAGTTCTTTCGCTGTCCTTACCATGCGTGGTCGTTCAAAACTGACGGCTGTTTGCTCGCGATCCCGTTGAAGAAAGGATACGAGGGCACGGATCTGGAAAAGACAGCCAGCGGCAAGGGGATGAAGGCTGTTGGCGCTGTGAAAAACTATCGCGGCTTCATCTTCGCGCGTTTGGCGGAGGAGGGGATTTCGTTCGAGGCGTTCTTTGGTGATAGCCTCAGCTCTCTCGACAATATGGTTGATCGCTCACCCGAGGGTCGCCTTGAGGTCGTCGGCCCGCCCTTACGCTACATGCATCACTGCAATTGGAAAATGCTGGTCGAGAACCAGACGGACACTTGCCACCCGATGGTTGCGCATGAAAGCAGCGCAGGCACTGCGGTGAAGCTCTATGAAGAGCTTGATCTGCCAGAGGGAGCGCCAAAGCCCCCCGCGATGGAGATTATTGCCCCCTTCATGAGCCCTTATGAGTTCTTTGAAGGCATGGGTATTCGCACATGGCCCAACGGCCACGGGCATACTGGTGTGAACCACTCAATCCATTCGAACTACACCGCCATTGAAGGGTATTTCGAGGCGATGACAGCGGCCTATGGGGAAGAAAAGGCCAAGGCGATTTTGGATGAAAACCGCCATAATACCGTCTATTTCCCCAATATCATGGTGAAAGGTCCAATCCAGCAATTGCGGGTCTTTATTCCTTTGGCGGCGGATAAAACGGTGGTGGAAAGCTACATCTACCGCCTTGTTGGCGCGCCGGATGAACTGACTGCCCGCACGGCGATGTATAATCGGATGATCAATGCGCCGACCTCGATTGTGGGGCATGATGATCTGGAAATGTACGAACGCGCGCAGGAAGGTCTCCAGAGCGACGGCATGGAATGGGTGAACATCCAGCGGCTTTTGGAAGAGGGTGAGGACTTCACTGAAGAGGCCGTCAACAACGGTACGACAGAGCGCCAGATGCGCAATCAATTCAATGCATGGGCCAAGTTTATGACTTATGACGTTGCAGCTCAGGAGGCGGCGGAATGAGCGTCTCTAAAGATCAATTGATCGACTTCATCTATGAAGAGGCCCGCATGTTGGATGAGGGGCGCTATACCGAATGGCTCGCGCTTTGGTTGGCCGATGGTCAGTACTGGATGCCGCTGGATTACAAGCAAAGCGATCCGATCAACGAGACGTCGCTGCTCTATGAAGATATGTTTATGCTGAAGTTGCGGGTGGAGCGTTTAAATGGTGCGCGCACCTTTAGCCAGAAACCCAAAAGTCGCTGTCATCATGTCATTCAACGTCCCTTTGTAGATGAGAGGGATGGGGACCGTTTTGTGACCAATACCTCCATGCATTACGTGGAAACGCGGCTTGATGAACAGCAACTACTGGCGCTGACTGCGCGGCACGAGTTGGCACTTGTCGACGGCAAGCTTCGGATTGCGAATAAGCGAGTGGATATCCTCAATTGCGATGCCGCGTTCCGCAATATCCAGTTGCTTCCATGAGCGTACTTTCGGTCTTTGAAACGTTTACGCAAACTGCGGCGCGGTGGCCGGACCGGCCCTTTTTGCATGTCTTGCAAGAGACCGCCGAGATCTATGGCATCGAAGCGGGCGAGATCTCCTATGCGGAGGCGTTGGCGTTGATTCAGCGCTATATCGCGCAGATCGAGGCTGCGCATTATGTCAAAGGCCAACGCGTGATGTTGCTGCTTGAGAACCGCCCCAGCTATTTCTTATGGTGGCTTGCATTTAATGCGTTGGGCATTTCCGTGGTTCCCATTAACCCCGATCTGCGCAAGGCAGAAATCGCCTATATGATAGGCCACGCGGAACCTGTTCTGGCGGTAAGCCTGTCGAACCGCGCTGAGGACTTGCGCGAGGCTGCGGCAGAGGCGGGAGTCAACATTCCCGTCACGGTGCTTGGCGATGCGTTACCCACTGCGGTGTCTCAGGATGCAATTGCTGAGCGGATCGGCGATCCAGAGGCGGCGCTGCTCTACACTTCGGGCACCACGGGTCAGCCAAAAGGCTGCATTTTGACCAACGAGTATTTCACCCAAGCGGGGCACTGGTATAGCACCGCAAGTGGTGTGTGCGCGCTGACCACTAAAGGCGAGCGTATGATCACGCCGCTACCAATTTTTCATATGAATGCGATGGCGTTTTCCTTCATGGCGATGGTCTGTGTGGGGGGCTGCTTGACGGTGCTGGATCGGTTTCATCCGCGCACGTGGTGGGCAAATGTGCGCGATAGCCACGCGACCTGTTTGCATTATTTGGGCGTGATGCCCTCGATGTTGATGGCAGCAGACCCTAGTGATCTGGATCGCGATCTTTCTGTGCGCTTCGGCTTTGGCGCTGGCATTGACCCCAAACTCCACGCCGCGTTTGAAGCGCGGTTTAACATCCCCCTTAGCGAGGGCTGGGCGATGACTGAAACCGGTGCGGGGGGTACGATCTGCGCCAACCGCGAACCGCGCGTGATCGGGAAAAGCTCTATCGGCACGCCCGACGAAACGGTCGAAGCACGTTTGGTTGATCCGGCGGGGCAAGATTGCGATCACGGTGAACTCCTAGTGCGCGCGGCGGGGGATAATCCGCGCAAAGGTTTCTTCGCCGGATACTTTAAGAACGAGGCGGCCACATCAGAGGCATGGGAGGGCGGTTGGTTTCATACGGGCGACATTGTGCGCCGCGAAGCAGACGGCACTATGTATTTCGTGGATCGCAAGAAGAACGTGATTCGACGCTCTGGTGAAAATATCGCAGCTGTTGAAGTTGAGTCCGTGCTGGCGCGCCACCCCGATATCAAAAGCGTTGCGGTTGCGGCTGTGCCGGATGCGATGAGGGGGAACGAGGTCTTCGCGTGCATCGTTGCGCATGATCGCGGAACTACAGAAATAGCAAATGAGATTACCAACTGGTGCCTAAGCCAACTCGCCTATTACAAAGCACCGGGGTACGTAGCCTTCGTCGATGAACTGCCCGTCACAGCGACACAAAAACTGCAACGTGCAACCTTGAAAGCGCTCGCCGCACACTTGGTGAATGACCCATCCACAAGCGACACGCGCCACTTGAAAAAGCGGAGCGTTGCATGACGCGTTTGCCTTATGATGGCGTTGTGCTCACGGCCCCTGTGTCTGTGCCCTATGTGCGCTATACGAATGAGAGCGCGCATTGGTGGATTGCCCGCGCGTTGCGGGAAACGCTTAAAAAGGCAAGTGTCACACCACAAGAATTGGATGGCCTGTCCGTTTCTAGTTTCACGCTTGCGCCCGACACGCCCGTTGGTCTGACGCAGCATTTGGGGATCTCACCGCGTTGGCTCGATACGGTTCCGATGGGCGGCGCGAGTGGTGTGGCCGCCATGCGTCGTGCTGCGCGCGCTGTGCAATGCGGCGACGTGGATATCGTGGCTTGCGTTGCGGGGGACACCAACCGGATCGACAGTTTTCGCAACCTGCTATCGGCCTTTTCGCGCTTTTCGATGGATGCGACCTTTCCTTACGGGTTTGGCGGCCCCAACGCGAGCTTTGCGCTTTTGCAGGACGCTTATTGCCACACCTATGGGGCTACGCGTGAGGATTTTGGCAAGATAGCCGTGTCACAGCGCGCCAATGCCTTGCACAATCCGCAGGCGATTATGAAGAAGCCCTTGAGCCTTGCGCAATACATGGACGGGCGGATGATTTCGGATCCGATCAGCCTATTTGATTGTGTGATGCCCTGCGCGGGATCAGAAGCGTTTGTGATGATGCGCGAAGAAATGGCGGTTGCGAAGGGTCTGCCATACGCGCGGATCAGCGCCACAATAGAGCGCACGAATGCGTTTCCTGACGACCCTATTCAGCTGCGTGGCGGTTGGGCCGTGGACATTGACGAGTTGTGGGGCATGGCGGGGTACGGGCCTGAAGCGATCGACGTTTTACAGACCTACGACGACTACCCGGTGATTTGCATGATGCAATTCGAAGATCTCGGATTTTGCGCAAAAGGCGAGGGTGGAGAGTTTGTGCGCAGGCATGATCTCACCATCGGTGGAGGCTTCCCCCATAACACGTCTGGAGGTCAGCTTTCTGTCGGACAGGCTGGTGCTGCGGGCGGTTATCTAGGGCTGGTCGAGGCGATTCGCCAAGTGACTGGCACCGCTGGACCGACACAGGTTGAGGGTGCTAAACGGGCGGCTGTGTCTGGGTTCGGGGTGATCAATTATGATCGTGGCCTTTGCTCAGCGGCAGCTGTGATCGAGGGGGCGGGTAGATGACAACACCCCTGACGCTACCGCCAAAGAAAGACCCGCAAAAGCGCACGACGGTCCCTGTCTTACCTCCCGTTGCACGCAGCCGCGCAGCGCTAGGCTTGGGGGTGATGGCGGCGCAAGGGCGCTTTGGATTGCAGGCTTGTTCCGAGTGCGCGGCAATCCAGTATCCGCCGCGTGATGCATGTGTGAAATGCATATCTGAAGATTTGGTGTGGCGGGATGTCGATCCCGCTGGCACCGTGATGGCTGAAACCACAATCCGCGTGTCGCCCGAACCTTATTTTCGCGAACGTATGCCGTGGCGCATGGGAGCGGTACAGCTTGCGGTTGGTCCAACACTGAACTGTCATCTGCACGGCGAAGTTGGTCGCGGAGATGCGGTTCGTATGGCACTGAAACTTGATAAAGCCGGGCAGGGCGTGTTGATTGCGCTGCCACTGAAAGGAAGTGAAGTGATGCAAGATGATCCTGTGCTACGGGCGATGTCGTGTGATCCCAAGCATCGCCGCATCCTAATCAGCGATGCCCGTGCGCCAATGGCTCTAGCGCTGACGCGGGCCTTGCTGTCCGCAGGTGCCGCGCATGTGTTTCTCGGTGAAGCAGAAGCGTGGCTGGCTTGGCCGGAACGTGCGGAGTTTGAGGGGATGGAGAACGTGTCGATCCTGCCCTTAGATGTGACGGATGTGTCTTCTGTCGCAAAGCTTGCGGCGGAAATTGGGGGTAAAATTGATATCTTGATCAACACCGCAAGCTACGTGCGCATGGGGGGGATCATGGACAATGATACGAGTTTTGCGAGCAACAGTTTCGAGGTGAACGCGCTGGGCCTAATGCGTCTTGCGCAAGGCTTTGGGCGGACCATGTCAGGACGCGTGCAGGATGGCATAAATTCGGCGGCTGCTTTTGTGAATATCCTCTCCGTGCGCGCGCTGTCGCCGGATGCAAACTACGGCGCATTTGGGGCGTCGCAGGCCGCCGCGCGCTCAATCTCGCAAAGTTTGCGCGCAGAATTCCAAGGCAGCGGGATGCGCATGATGAATGTTTACATTGGCCCCGTTGAAGGCGATGCATGGTTTCAACCTTTGCCACCTCCCAAAGTGACACCGAATACGATTGCGCGCTCTGTGGTGAGCGGCTTGGTTGATGGCTTGGAAGAGGTCACATGCGGGGATATTGCGCGCGATGTTTACGCGCGCTGGCAAGCTGATGCGCTGCTATTGGAACGCGAGATGACAGGGGGCGGATCATGAGCGATGTGATTGCAAATGTGGCCGAAGCCCTTGCAGAGGGAAGTGCGCGTATCGTCGATTTGACCCACACGTTAGACCCTGATTTTCCGGTCATCATCCTGCCGCCAGAGTTTGGCCAATGCGCGCGTTTTCGAATGGAAGAGGTCAGCGCATATGATCATCGTGGACCTGCCTGGAAGTGGCACAAGCTGACGTTGAACGAACACACGGGCACGCATTTTGATGCGCCCTCGCATTGGGTGTCGGGCAAGGATGTGCCCAATGGTGATGTGGACGAGATAGATCCAAGCGTCTTTGTTGGCCCTGTGGTTGTGATCGATTGCTCAGCCGGTGCGGCAGAGAATGATGATTTTGAACTTACGCCTGATGTGATCCTTGCGTGGGAGGCAGAGCATGGTGAGATCCCAGCAGATGCTTGGGTGCTGATGCGCACGGATTGGTCGAAACGCAGTGGTGCGCAGTATCTCAATATGGCCGAGGACGGCCCTCATTCACCGGGGCCAACTCCGGATACAATTCGGCTATTTTTAGAGCGAGATATTCGCGGATTCGGGACAGAAACAGTGGGCACTGACGCGGGGCAAGGATCGCATTACGTGCCGCCATATCCTGCGCATTATTTACTGCACGGTGCTGGTAAGTTCGGTCTGCAATGCTTGTGCAATCTAGATCAATTACCTGCAACAGGTGCGTTGCTGATCGCGCCGCCGTTGAAGATAAAAGGCGGCACAGGCAGCCCGACGCGCGTGCTGGCGATGGTGAGCACTTGAACAAATATACCGCCGTCATAACAGGGGGCAGCAAGGGTATTGGCGCTGATCTGGGTCAACGTTTGATCGTGAAGGGCTACGATGTTGTATCCTTATCGCGCGGTGCCCCTGAATGGTCCGATGCGCGTTTGCATCATGTTGAAGTCGATCTGCTTGATGCTGCGGCAACCGAGCAAGCCGCGTGCGAGATTGCCGCCGCTCACAACGTCACGCACTTTGTGCACAACGCAGGTATCATCTGGCCCAATCTGGTGGAAGAGGTGAACGCGTCTGATTTAACGGGCCTCACGCAAATTCATCTTGGCGCGCCTTTGATCCTGCTCCAGGCCTTTTTGCCTGTCATGAAAGCCAACCACTTTGGTCGTGTTATGTTCAACGGTTCTCGCGCGGCTTTAGGCGTGCCGACTCGCACCGCTTATTCCGCAACGAAGGCGGGCATTATCGGCATGGCGCGCACGTGGGCCCTAGAGCTTGCACCGCATGGGATTACGGTCAATGTCGTCTCGCCCGGACCTGTGCAAACCGATAATTTCTGGGACATCATCCCGAAAGGCAGTGAGCGTGAAGCTGATCTTGCCAAGCGAATTCCCGTTGGGCGTCTGGGCACCACGCGTGATATTTCAAATGCGTTTATGTTCTTTTGCGATCCTGAGAATAGCTTTGTGACCGGCCAAAACCTATTCGTGTGTGGGGGTGGTAGCGTCGGGGCGTTGTCGCTCTGAACTATGAGTTGACGCAACCCTAGGTTCGCCGCATTCTGAACCGAACGCGCATAAGGGATGTTATCATGGCGTCTGCCCTATTTTGTGCTGGACATAAGTTCAAATAAGAAAGGGATTGCCATGCCGGTTGCGGGTTGGCGGTTGGGGTTTTTGGGCTTGCCGCGTTTCCTTGCACCGCGTTCGGACACACGTGAGTATCAAGATGAGCAAGGCCGTTTCCGATTTGACGCGCGCTTGTCGCTGCCGCTTATCGGCCTGCTCGCGCATTATCGAGGCCGTTTAATGTCTGAAAAAAGCTGGATAGTTTCCGCGTGGGGCAAAGCGTATGATGCAGCATTTTGACTATGTGATCGTTGGTGGTGGAGCTGCGGGCTGTGTTCTCGCCGCAGAGCTGGCCATGCGATCCGATCGTTAGGTTGCGCTGGTTTAACGGGGGCGTCGCGAGGTAAACCCCTAAATTCATATTCCTGCGACGTTCTTTAAAGCGTTGCGATCCAAAGATGTCGAGGTGGTTGTCTCAGAACCTGATCTGAGTTTTGTGGATCCGCCGTTTCCTGTGCCGCAGGGACGTGTTCTTGGGGAGCAATTTCCGTCAACGGGATGATCTGGATGCGTGCCCAAGCGCGTTATTATAACGATTGGGAGGGTGAACATAGCTGACAAGGACGGTCTTGCGTCGATGTTTCGCCCGTGTTTAAGCGCCGAGAACGTTATATGGAACTTGGTAACGAAATTCATGGCATCGACGGGCCTTTAAATGCGGCTGCGCCGACCCCAAAACATCCCACAATACACGTTTGATCGAGGTGGCACTTGCTGTTGGGCAAACCGGTGACGCGCAGATTGAAAGATGTGCGCGGTTTTGCATGGGGCGCAATATTTGTTTGGGCGCAAAGGTTTGCTTGGTTCCAATCCGCAAACAAGCGCGCAAGATTTTTTATCCTGCAGGCAGATGTCGGATAGTCCAAGCGCTGTGATTGATGGAAGCTGCGTGTCAACGACATCGACGGGCTTAGGGTTGCAGATTGATCGGTCATGCCCGCTTTGGCTTTAGGCAATACCAACGCATCGACGATGACGATCGCAGGGCGGGCTGCTGATTTCATCCTTTCGGGATAAACAAGTCAGCGCCTAGCGTAATATTAGTTGTCATGTGAAGTATTTTGTATGATAGTTCTTTCAAACAAAAAGGTTTTTGGGAGGAAACTATGAAACATTCACTTATCGCAGCTGTCGTGGGCGCACTTGTTAGTGCGACGCCAGCTCTAGCGCAGGTTAACCTGACCGCGGAAACCGCAAGCCCGGGTGGTGCGGTGCACCTATCGCCTGCGCATTTGACGGAGGTCGCGGGCACGCTTGGCATCGCGAATATTCAGCTTGCTGAAGGTCAAACACTAACCAACTCGATCCAGAATGTGGCAGAGGGAAAAACTGATATTGCCGGTACGCCGCATATTCTACCATTCCTGATGAGCCGTGGGGTTGGCCCTTACGGATCGCTTGGCAAAGAAAAGGGTGCGGAGCTTGCGGGTAATCTGCGCGCGATTACGCCAGTAACGCTCGGAGTGTTCTTCTTGTTCGCATATGATTCTAAAAATCTGAATGGTTGGGATGATCTTGAAGGTAAAAAGATCTTCAACGGTCCACCACGCGGGGGCGCGCTTACGAATGCGCGTAGCATGATTCAGATTGTTACGGGCTTAAAGGATGGCGAAGGCTACGAGGGCATGCAGTCCAACTGGGGCCAAGCATCTTCTGTCATTTCCGGCGGTGAGCCTGATGCAGTTGTTCTGCCAGAGCTATTCCCGGGGTCACGTCTGACAACAGTTGCAGCGGCGGGTAACATGACCGGTTGGTCCATGCCGAAAGAAGCGTATGAATCTGAAGCGATGCAAAAGTACATGCAAGCGCCGGGCTCTGCGCCGTCTGAGATCGACATCAACGAATTGCGCGAGATTATGGGTGATAGCTGGTCATTTGTCTCTGAGGACGACACGTTCCGTGCGTTTGAGACGATTGGTGGCAACGTAGTTCACAAAGATATGGATGACACGCTCGTCTACGACTTGGTGTCGGCCTATGTTGCGTCCATGGATGAGCTTAAGGCGAAAGCGCCGTTTGGCAATAGCGTGAACTTCGACAATCCGATGCTTGGCATGTGTGGCTTGAACCCAGTGCAGTACCACCCAGCTGCCGCACGTGCATGGCGTGAAGCGGGCTATGAACTCGATGATTGCGCCGTTGCTGAGTAATCCCAGTTTTCGGTAAGTAAAATAGGGCGTCGCCAGACATTGGCGGCGCCCTTTGTGACACTAGACCCCGCAGGTGAGCCATGTCCGACACGAGCGACCAGAAACCGCAAGACACGATAATTCCAAGCAAATACGTGTACATTCTTGCGTTGATTTTTGTTGCGATGGGGATCGTCAACAGCATGCCAACAATCCCAGGGTGGGATCAGATGTGGCAAACGATGACGGGTATCAAAAAGCTGAAAGTGCGCTCTTTCTCTACTGAGTACTTCTATCCATTGGTGTTCTTCATCATGATGCTGATCGTTGTGATGAAACATTCCATGTGGCGCGCATGGGCAGGCACGTCGCGTGCTTGGTTTGGCTGTTTTATGGACACCGCTTTGGTGGTTGCCGCGGCTGCGATTTCCATCACCTATCTCATTGAGATTGATAGCGTTTGCATCATAGATGCCTTTACGGGCGAGCGCGCACGGATCATGGCGGAAACCCTTGCTGCAGAGATCGAGTTCGCGGAAACCATGGGGCTGCCTGTGCCAGACACAGTGGAAGACCCGAAATGCGTGGCGACCACCGGGGTCTGGCTTGTGGCGATCATGGGTGCGTCGATCCTGGTTTTCCTTGGCTATAACGTGAGGGTTTGGGGCTTGCCCTTGGTCTTGGTCGCGATGCTGGTTGCGGCCTACACGATCGGCACGGTGCTGGTGTGGTATTTCCACGGACCTGACGACATCAACAAATATTTGATGACCAAACTTGGCGGGGAGCCGCGCACCTTCCTGGACGGCGTGCCCAATGTGCATGACGCTTTGGTTAATAACTCCTCCGGCATGTTGGGCCGGTTCATGTACGTAATTATGAACCTCGTGTTTCCCTACATTATCCTTGGGGCAATGTTCGGTAAATCGGCGGGCGGAAAATCGCTGATCAAACTTGCCTTCCGTTGGACCCGCAATTTGCGCGGCGGGCCTGCCCATGCGGCGATTGTGTCGTCGGCGATGTTTGGTACGATCACGGGTGGCCCTGTGACGAACGTTCTCTCAACTGGGGTTCTTACGATTCCAATGATGATAAAATCAGGTTTTTCACGTGTCTTCGCAGGCGGCGTTGAGGCGGCGGCCTCCTCGGGTGGCTCAATCATGCCACCTGTGATGGGCGTCGCGGCGTTCATCCTCGCTGCACTCACAGCAACACCTTACGGTGACGTGATTATCGCAGCAACGATCCCTGCGATTGCTTATTTCTTCTGCCTCTTTCTCACTGCGATGTTCCAATCGCGCAAACAAGGGATCGAAGCGTTCGGTGAATTCACCGACGACATGCGTATCACCCGAACAGACATTCTGCACTTGATGCAAATCTTTCTGCCGATCCTGTTGATCCTCGTTCTTTTGCTGACGAAGAAAGATGCGGTTGGCTGTGGTTGGCTTGGTTGGTTGCTCGGTGCTGAGACTGTGATCAATAATGGCGTGTGCCGTCCGATTGAGCTGCCTTGGTTCTTGCAACTCTACCAGAACGCCGCTGGCGATGCGGGCGCGACAGGATGGTGGGGTGCCGCTTTGGTGATTGCGCTGCTATTTCTCGACAAGGATTTCCGCAAGACACCTCGTAAGGCGCTGGACGCTTTGGCGGATGCGGGGATCACGGTATCGACATTGTATCTGATGTTCCTTGCGGTGACTGTGATCGACGTCAGTCTTAACTTCACGGGTCTGTCAAAATTCATTGGGATCGACGTGCTCAGCTTCTTGCTGTCGCTTGATCTTGGCGGTAGTGCGTCCTTCTCCATGCAGCTCATGGCGCTAGGTATCACGATGCTTTTGGCGGTCTTATTGGGAATGGGAATGCCTGCGGTGCCTGCCTATATCAACGTCGCTTTGTTAATGGGGCCACTACTGATCGGCCTCGGACTTGCGACCTTCACTGCGCATATGTTCATCTTTTACTTCGCGGTTGCGTCAGCGATCACGCCGCCTGTGGCCTTGGCTGCATTTGCCGCCTCGACGATCACCAAAGCTGAACCGATGGCTACAGGGTTCAGCGCCGTGCGCTCGGGCATCGTGATGTTCGTGATCCCGTTCATCTTTGCCTTTTACCCAGAATTATTGTTGATTGACCAAGCGCTTATTGACCCATCAAGCCCCGGTAAAAAATTCCTGCCGGGCTATGAGAACGGGGTCACAGTGATAGCGCTTTTGTGGTTGCTCGCACGACTTATCTTCGCGCTTTATCTCATCGCGAGTGCACTGTCGCGCTATGACACGGGACCGCTGAGTATGCCTTGGGTGTTGATCCGTTTGGCCGTTGCGGCAACGGTACTGGCCAAGCCTGAAACGATCCATCTTGCAGCGATTGCGGTGGGCGTTGGTCTTTTGATTGTGCACCGTGTGATGAACCGGCAGTAGATTGCCGCATAGAGGATTTAGCTCATGACACAGAAACCGAATTTCCTGTTGTTTATCACCGACCAACACCGCGCGGATTGGCTTGGCTGTGCGGGGCATCCTGTGGTGCGCACGCCCAACATTGACGCAATTGCCGCCAAAGGCACGCGGTTCGAAGATTTCCATGTCGCTTTGCCCGTGTGCATGCCCAACCGTGCATCCTTGATGACGGGGCGTATGCCGTCAGTGCATGGGTTGCGCCATAATGGCTGTTTGTTATCAGAACGCGCGAATACTTTCGTCGATGTGCTCGCCGCTGGTGGATACGCGACGGCAAGCTTTGGTAAAAGCCATCTCCAACCCTTTACCGATAGTCCACCTCTACGCAAAGAAGATCAAGTTGAACGCTTGGTGCCCGAAGCATGGAGACCTGACACAGGGAAATACACCAAAGAAGAACCAGCGAGTTTTGACAAGCCTTCGGATGCACTGTTCGAGACTCCCTATTACGGTTTTCAGCATGTTGAAATGGCGACAAGTCACGGGGATCAATGTGGTGGCCAATATGGTCAATGGTTCCGCGAAACCGTGCCAAATTGGCAGGAGTTACATGACCCCGCGAATGAGTTGGCGCATGATTACACATGCCCACAAGCTTACCGCACTCCCATTCCAGAGGATAAGTATCCAACTGCTTGGGTTGCGGATAAAGCAATCTCTTATCTAGAGGAGCGCAAAGCGGGCGACGATCCGTTCTTTGCGTTTGTGTCTTTCCCAGATCCGCATCATCCGTTTAATCCGCCGGGCAAATACTGGGATATGTATGATCCTAACGATTTTGACGTGGATCTGCCTTACGATGCACATCAGAACCCGACACCTCCTATGCAGCACGAGACGAAAATGTGGGAGACAGGCGAGGAGCCAGCGATCCCGCAATTTGCTTTCCGAGCGAGCGATCAACATGTGCGAGAAGCGAAAGCGCTGACAGCAGGTATGATCACAATGATCGACGACCACATTGGTCGCGTTATCGATGCGCTGAAAGCATCGGGCGAGTATGATAATACGGTAATCATCTTTACCTCTGATCATGGCGATTATCTGGGCGATTTTAATCTGATGCTGAAGGGAGCGATCCCGTTACCATCTATCACCCGTGTTCCGATGATCTGGTCTGATCCTGGCATGCGCAAAGGTGTACAGACGGGAACTCTTGCCTCGACAATCGACATCTCTGCCAGCATTTTGGATCGTGCAGGTTTGGCCCCCTACAATGGTATTCAAGGCAGTAGTTTTCTTGAGGCGCTGGATGGCACGCAGGTGCACCGCGACGAGGTGATGATCGAGCACAATGATGGTGGTCCGCGCATGGGGTTCACCAAAGCGGTGCGCGCGCGGACGTTGCGGACAAAAGACTGGCGCATGTCGATCTTTGCGGGGGAAGCCTGGGGTGAGCTTTACGATCTGAACACGGACCTGAGAGAGTGCAATAACTTGTGGGATGACCCTTCGGTCAAGGATGTTCGGGCAGAGCTGACACTACGCTTGGTAGATCATTTGACGTTCCAAATGGATGAAAGTCCGCGTGCGACCCGCTTGGCGTAGTGATTTAAAACAGTTGAGCGGATTTATTGGACCTTTCCGGCTTTCAAAGTGGGTTGGATAGTGCTCTAACATTTGCAAAAGCCGTGACATCTTCTTGCGCTGCAGGACGTTGAATGTCAGTACACCTACATGGATTATCCACGACGCTTCCGCCTTATTGCCTGACACAAGATGAAGTGCGTGCGCGTGTGAGCATCAATTTTGGCATTAAATATCCTTAGTTCGGCCGCCTTTCGAAAAGTTTTGTGAGCGCGGGCATTGATCGGCCCTACTCTGTTGTGCCGATTGACTAGTTTCATGAACCTCACGGTTGGGGCGATCGCAACACCGCCTTTATGACAGGTGCGAAAGCGATGTTTCTGGATGCGGCGGGCGCGGCTCTGTGCGATGCAGGTCGGCGCGCGGATCAGGTGGATTGCGTGCTCACAGTATCCTTAACAGGCATCGCGACCCCAACGCTGGAAGCGCAAGTTTTCTCTGACATGGGCTTTCGCGATGAAATTATACGCGTCTCCCTTTTCCATAAATTTTGCCGGGGATTCTCGGCTTGCAGAGACGCGGCAGAGCCCCTCAACCTTTAATGAAAGTCACGACTTGGAAATAGCCGCTTGGCCTGATCCCTCGGATGCATGGCACGCGCAGGTTGGCGACGCGGACGTGGGGCATCATCGGCTTCGGGACGTGTGATTCCGACCTGATCATCAAGCGGATGGCCGAGCTCGCCTAAACGATGCGACAGGTCCTCGACCTCTTGGGCAATCACATGCACGACAATCCCTTCCCGCTGCAAAAAGCCTGTAACGCGCAAAAGGCGCCCCCCCATCACTGCGCGGGGATATTTTTCATAAAGCTTGGGCCAAACCACCACATTACTGACACCTGTTTCATCCTCAAGCGTGAGGAAAATAACGCCTGAAGCCGTGCCGGGCCGTTGGCGCGTGATCACCAAGCCGCATACAGAAATTCTATGTAAAGGTGCGTTGGGCAGCTTATCATGCGGCGTAAGCCCTGCAATGTTCGGGCGCAACAATTCCATCGGATGGGCGCGCAAGGTGAGCCGCATGGAGACGTAATCCTCCACCACTTCCTCACCCAAATGCATGGCGGACAGAACCACATCAGGTTCGTGAATACTCTCCCCATCAATAGGATCGTTGAAGAGCGGTAAGGGTTGCTGCCCACGGATGGCCTTTACCAACCAAAGTGCGTCGCGACGTGTGTGGCCCATATCCGAAAACCCATCCGCTTCGGCAAGGCGTTCCATAACAGCAGGGGCAACCCCCGCGCGCAGCCAGACGGCTTCGGGATCGCGGTAGCCATTGCCGCGCGCAGCGACGATCCAATCGGCATCCGCCTTGCGAAAGCCCTTGATCTGACGAAAGCCCAAACGCAACGCCAAAGCTCCATCGCTGCGACGCTCTAATGTGTTGTCCCAGGTGCTCGCGTTCACGCAAATGGGCCGCACTTCGATATGGTGTTCGCGCGCGTCGCGCACGATCTGGGCGGGGGCGTAAAAGCCCATGGGTTGGGAGTTCAAAAGCGCGCAGGCAAAGACCGCAGGGTGGTGTTTTTTTAACCAAGCCGACACGTAAACCAGCATCGCAAAAGCGGCGGCGTGGCTTTCGGGAAAACCGTATTCGCCAAAACCTTCAATCTGCGCGAAGCAACGCTGCGCGAAGTCCTCATCATAGCCGCGCGCGAGCATGCCATTGATAAAACGGTCCTTCAAGGTGCTGATCGTGCCCATGCGTCGGAACGTGGCGAGGGAGCGGCGTAGTTGATCCGCCTCAGAGGGATCAAAGCCTGCGGCGACCACGGAGATTTGCATCGCTTGCTCTTGGAACAGCGGTACGCCAAGGGTCTTGCCGAGCACATCTTCAAGCTCTTTGGAGGGAAAGTGCACTTCCTCGCGGCCTTGGCGGCGGTTGATATAGGGGTGCACCATGCCGCCCTGAATGGGACCGGGGCGCACGATGGCGACCTCGATCACCAGATCGTAGAATTTGCGCGGCAACATGCGCGGGAGGAAGTTCATCTGCGCGCGAGATTCCACTTGGAAGACCCCAATCGCATCGGCCACGCAGAGCATATCGTAGGTTTGCGGATCCTCCTGTGGAATTGTCGCGATAGAGAGAGTTTTGCGGTCATGCTCTCGTAGCAGATCAAAGCTTTTGCGGATGCAGCTGAGCATGCCAAGGCCTAGAATATCGACCTTTAGAATGCCCAAAGTGTCGATGTCATCTTTGTCCCATTCGATGACTGTACGATCCTCCATTGCGGCGTTTTCAATCGGGCATAACTCATCAAGCCGTTCTTTTGTAATGACAAATCCGCCGACGTGCTGCGATAGGTGCCTTGGAAAACCGATGATCTCACTAATCAGGCGGATGGTCTGTGCAAGGCGGCGATCTTCAAGGTTCAGCCCCAATTCGCGCACGCGTTCAGGGTTGGCCCCTTTTTCTGATTGCCCCCAGATTTGGCTCGACAATCCTGCTGTTACATCCTCACTCAGCCCCATGACTTTGCCCACCTCGCGGATGGCACCGCGGGTGCGAAAATGGGTGACAGTGGCGCACAGCCCCGCGCGATGACGTCCGTACTTGGCGTAAATATGCTGAATCACCTCTTCGCGGCGCTCATGTTCGAAATCGACGTCAATGTCAGGTGGCTCTGCGCGCGCTTCAGACACGAAACGCTCGACCACCATGGTGATCACTTCGGGGCTGACTTCGGTGATGCCGAGCAGATAACACAGGATCGAATTGGCGGCTGATCCGCGCCCTTGGCAGAGGATTCCTTGGGAGCGCGCGAATTGTACTATGTCATGTACAGTCAGGAAATAGGCAGGGAAATCCAGTGCCTTAACGAGCTTAAGTTCCTTCTTGATCTGTGCTTTTGCTTTTTCTGTTGCGCCGTTGGGGTAGCGTCGCATCATGCCCTCATAGGCGAGGCGGGTCAGGCGCTCTTGGGGTGGTTCGCCTTCGCTGATCTCATCGGGGTATTCGTAAGACAACTCGTTGAGGCAAAAGCTACAGCGTGCGCCGATTTCGACGCTCCGCTGCACAGCGGCAGGATGATCGCGAAACACACGGGACATATCCGCATGACCTTTGAGGCGGCGTTCGGCATTGGGCAGCGCACGTGTGCCGATCTGATCAATAGTGATATGTTCGCGCATGCACGTCAGCACATCTGCGAGTTGACGGCGTTTGCCATGGTGCATGAGTGGATCGCCGACAGCGACCATGGGTGCCGATGTTTTGAGCGCGAGGCGGGCGCAAGCGGCAAGGTATGCTTGATCGGAGCCATTGTAGCGCGGGGCCGCGCCAAGGAAGACGTGGCTGGGATAGCGGCGTTGCATTTGTGCGATATCATGGGTGGTTTTGCGCAAAGGACCACGAGGCAGGGCAATCAAGATCATGCCGGAGCAACCCTCAAGCAGATCAGGCAGGTCGAGATGACATTGCCCTTTTTCTGCGCGGCGTTTGCCAAGGGTGAGAAGGCGGGTGAGGCGGCTATACGCTGCGCGATCTTTGGGAAGGGCTATCCAATCGATATGGCTATCGCGTAGCACGAGACGGGCACCAACGATCAGTTTGGGGAGATGGACCGTTTCGGGTCGAGGGATGTGCTGTGGATCGCCTACTTCTTGACGTGACGAGTGATCCAGTTGCGTTTCCGAACGGATGCGTATGGTATCTTCACTCGTGCGTTTAAGCTCCTTAAGGGCCGCATAGGCGCGCACGACACCCGCAATGGAATTGTGGTCGGTGATTGCGATCGCTTGCAGGCCAAGCTCTGCCGCGCGGGTCACCAATTCTTCGGGATGCGAAGCACCGCGTAGGAAGGTGAAATTGGTCGTGGTGGCGAGTTCTGCGTAGCTCATGCGAATTCGCCTTGGACATACCAGCTTGGGCTTTGCGGGGTGAAAAACAGCCAAAGGCGGCGGCCTTGGCGTGTTTCGACGCACCAATAATCTCGCACGCCTGTGCGCCATTCATCTGCTTCCAACCACCACTCAGGTGCGATGCGCTCGGGGCCAGAGGCACGTGCGGTGGCGAAAGACATGCGCCGCCAACGGAAGCGTTTTGGTGGGGTGGGTGCCGCATGTGTGCCGAGCAGTGGTGCAGGTGGAAAAATATGCAGCGGACGGGGGCGTATGGTGCTCCATGCGCTCTCAGGACTTGAGAATGCTGCAGCAGCTATCTGATAGCTGTGTTCTGGAATGTGGCTATCGGCTGGTAGAAAACGTTGCACGTTTTCAAGGCCGATGCGTGTGCCAATGCGGGTGATGAGATCATCAAGCTGGTTTTTGTGACCCGTGGAGACGTGGCTGAGTTGTTGCACAGGCATGGGTTCGACCTGCACCGCCTCAAGACGCATTTGATCGATGCCGTAGCCTGCATCCACATCGTCGATGCCGCGCTCAAACAGCGGTAGAATACGGCTCGCGTCGCGCATGGGGCGGGCGAGGCGGAGCTCGACCTGTTGGCTGTCTTGATCGACGCGGCGCAGGGTCAGCGCTAATATGCGTGCGCCTGTTTCGTGAGATTTTAGCTTGGCGCAGAGCTGGGTGAGCAGGCGCGAGGTGCCCTCCATCACATCGCTTTTGATGCCGATGGGGTCTGGCAGGGTAATGCGCACGCCGTAGTGGGGGGGATCTTTCAACGGGGTAATTTGTTCGGGTTGCTGTCCAAGCGCTTGATCTAGACGCATCAGAAGGGACGGGCCGAAACGACGGGTCAAAGGCGCGCGCGCGGCATTTGCGAGCTCTCCAATGGTACGCAAACCGAGACGTCCTAAGCCTGTGACGGTCTTTTCCTCAAGACGTAGTGCTGCAACAGTGAGGTCTTGGAGAACGTCCGACGTCGCGCCCACAGGCGCAGAACCTTCACCGTGATGAGCCAAAGCCCATGCTGCACCACGACTGTCACCAAGTCCGATGCACGCGGTAATTCCTGCACGTGAAAGCCTTTGACGCATGTCCATCAGCAGCTCTGCTTCGCCACCAAACAGATGCGCGGTACCGGTGATGTCTAGCACGAGACCATCGTCGTCCTCAAGCCCAACCCAAGGGCAATAGCGCACTGCCCAACGGCGCAGCGCATGTTGGAAGCGCTTATCCGCGAGAAGATCGGCAGGGCGGCTTTGCAGGTCAGGACAAAAGGCGCGCGCGTCGGAAAAGGGCATTCCTGCGCTAAGACCAAGCCGTTCGGCTGCGCCATTTAGGCAGTAAATCCGGTTCGTATTGCTGAGGCTATGTGTCAGCGCGAATGGCCCCTCAACGGGGCGCATCCGTAATACGCGATCACTCGCCAGTCGCGGAAACCAGATGGAGACGACGCGACGCTGTATCCCATCGAACATGCCAAAATCCTAATGTTCCTGATTTGTTCTTAATAAGTTCGTAACGTTGGAGAGTCGAGTCTCCCGGGGCAGAGAAAGGGTCAAAAATTGGTGCCGCGTGCCAGCGAGACTCAGCCGCATTGCTGCCCATCCCATCGGGAATAAGGCATAGGCCTGTGGATTTTCCTGCCCTCGCAGAGAGCTGCAATCGACGCCCTTGGATCAATCCCATGGGTTGGCTGATTTCCAGAATGACCAAAGGGGTGGTCCCATCGCGGAGCGCTTCTTCCGCGACGGCGAGCCCCTCTGTTTGATCTTTTACTTTTGCAATCAAGAGCTTGCCGGGGTCAAAGAAGGGCAACAGGCCGAGTGGGTTTAACGTTCCTGGCCGCCAATATTCGCGAATCCAAATGACACTTCCCCGCGTGCTGCTTGCACAAACAGCAGCAAAACTCGCAGCACATGGGCCACACACTTCATGCACACGCTCGGCGCGCAAGGGGAAGGATTGGGTGAAATCAGGTGTCATGGGGAAGAAGTTTAGCGTGTATTTGCGACAGATCCAATTCATAAACTGTCGTCGCCTCTCGGGCCAATCGCGCCGCGAATCTTTGGCATAGAATGTTGATTGGTGATTGTTAGGACGCGAAGGGCGTGCGGACGCTGCCCCGCAAAAGAATGCCGCGATGAACGACATTTGGGCCAGATTGGAGGCTGCATTCTGGCTGATCGTCACGTTTAACGCCGATCCGGTCGAAATCACGCTGCGCTCTTTGCAAGTCAACCGGTCTGCGTTGGTGGCTGCCTCGCTGATTGCTTTGCCGTTTGGCACGTGGCTTGCGATCTGGCGGTTTCGCTAGCGGCGCACAGCGTGCGGTGTCCAATGCGTTGATGGGCTTGTCGCCTGTGGTGGTTGGCTTGATTGTCTATTTGCTGCTTAGCAGGTCTGGTCCATTTGGGGAGGGGCGGCCTCTTCTACACGCCAAGCGCGATGATCATTGCGCAGGTAATTATTATCACGCCGCTTATTGCCTCGACCACCCATCAGACGATGTGCGAACTTTGAGCGGAATGTCATGATCTGCTGATCTCACTGAGTACCGCGAAATGGGAACGCATCATGACGTTGATTTGGGACGGACGCCGTGCTTTGCTGGCTGTTGCCTTGGCAGGGTTTGGCCGCGCGATTGGCGAAGTGGGCGCGATCATGATTGTGGGTGGTAACATCGATCACGCGACGCGGGTTTTGACGACTGCAATAGCGTTGGAGACGGGGAAGGGTGATTTTGCGCTCGCGCTCGCGCTGGGGCTTGGTTTCGTGCTGGTCGCATTGGCGCTTGCGGTGAATATCTTGATCCACACCCTCTCGCGCACAGAGCAGGAGGAACGCTGGTGAGCTGGCCCTTTCGAAACTGGACGCTCAAGCGTGGCAAGAGCAGGTGTATGTGTTTTAAAACCCCATCATGTTGCGCCGCACAGTGCGCGCCAATCTTGTCTACCCTTTAGAGCTGATGGGAACGGCAAGACCCATTATTAGACAAAAGGTTGAGCATTGGGCTGAGCGTATCGGACTAGCAAACGCTCTGGAGCGGCACGCGCCGTGATTGTCGGGGGGCGAAGAGCAAAAGCTCGCCCTTGCGCTAATTCGCTCGCCGGATGTGCTCTTGCCCGCAATCAAGGAAGACGTGGACATCGAATTGCAGTTTTTAATCCTTGGTATAGAGCGGCTGGAGCGGGCATGGGGGCTAGCCTCAATACAGCTTCCGCAACGAGCGCATATATCCTTGCGGATCGTCTGAGTTGGTTAAATTATTGGCAATAAGACAGACCTTGCGCTACTCTATTCAGGCGATCCTGCGCTGTTTAATCAATATGCCTATTTGCCAGTGAGCGCTGCGAAGCACGCCAATATAAATGTGGCCGCAGCACAGGCTTTAAAAGTGTGGTTGGTGTCGCTTAAAGTAGCCGATTTGATCAATTTCTACACAATCAATGGCGCGCGCTTGTTTACGTTTAACGCTACAAACTAAAGACCGCGCAGCAACGCTTGTGAAGGGCGTCCTGTGATCTCTAAACCCTTTCTGCGCTGATAGTCACTGATCGCTGCGCGACTTTTGTTGCCGAGAATGCCGTCGGCCCCGCCTGTGTCAAAACCCCGCGATGTCAGGCGTTTTTGCAAAGCGATGCGATCGTCTTTTGTCAGGCCAAACTCATCGGGTGGGAAGCTTCCGCGCAAGGGGCCAGCGCCGCCGATGCGGTCCGATAGATGTCCGACGCCAATCGCGTATGCATCTGAATTGTTGTAGCGTTTGATCGCGCGGAAGTTGCCTGTAGTAGAAAATTTTGGTCCTCCCGCTTGGGGCTGTAAAGTTCCAGAGCGTGATTCCGCGCCCCAGCGCACACCACGGCTCCACCCGTTGCGTTGCAGGTAAGCGGCAGTTGAGGCGAGCGCGTCGCTTGGATCAGCTGACCAAATATCGCGTCGCCCGTCGCCCGTGAAATCGACGGCAAAGGCAGCGTAGGACGTCGGAATAAACTGGGTGTGGCCCATGGCACCGGCCCAAGATCCAAACATGCGATCCGCCGTGATATCCCCATTTTGGATGATCTTCAGCGCCGCGACGAGTTGCTTTTCAAAGAATGCTCCGCGCCGCCCGTCGAACGCCAATGTCGAGGTGGAGGAGATTACAGGAATGTTGCCTTTACGCTCGCCAAATTGGCTTTCTAAACCCCAGATTGCGCAGATGATTGTCGCATCGACCCCGTATTTTTTTTCCAACGCATTCAAAGTACCGCGATGGCGGGCGAATGCGGCGCGGCCTTTGTTAACGCGATCGTCGGACGCTGCGATGGAGAGGTAATCTTCGAGCGATCGTTTGAATTCCGTTTGATTGCGGTCGCGTTTCACGACATCGGGCAGATACCCTGCGCCACGAAACCCTGCGGCGATTGTTGCGCTGCTGAGCCCATATCCACCGGCACGGTTTTTGAACGAGGCGACCCAAGCGCCATAGCCTGCATTAGGTTGCGGGCGCATATCTGGTGTGAGACCTGTGGATTTGGAGCGGCTCGTGCTTTGTGGGGTTGTGCCGCGGCACGCACTTAGGCCAAAGGCGCCCAGAGTGAGGGCGAAAGTTCGTCTGGTAATCGTCATAATACTGCCCGTTCAAATTACTTTGTTTTACGAAACAGTAACGCATTGTTGCGCAGCCGCAAACAACCACCTTCAGACTTGCGTCTCGGGCACACCTCCGCGCATCAAACCTGCGAAATCAAAAATCTTTGGGTCGAGCAGGTGCGATGGGCGCGCATTGGTCAAGGCGCGGAACATGACTTGGCGACGACCAGGATTGTTGGCTTCCCATCCATCAAGGATTTGTTTCACTTGCTGGCGCTGCAATCCATCCTGAGAGCCGCAAAGATCACAAGGGATAATCGGATAATTCATCGCGCTCGCGAATTTCTCGCAATCGACTTCGGCCACATGAGCGAGAGGGCGGTACACGAACAAATCGCCCTCTTCATTCAGCAATTTGGGTGGCATCGTCGCAAGGCGCCCCCCGTGAAAGAGGTTCATAAAGAAGGTTTCCAAAATATCATCGCGGTGATGACCAAGCACGACGGCGGTGCAGCCCTCCTCGCGGGCCACGCGGTAGAGATTGCCGCGACGCAAACGCGAACACAGCGCGCAAAAGGTGCGACCTGCTGGGATCTTATCCATGACGATTGAATAAGTGTCTTGGTACTCAATGCGATGTGGTACGCCCATTTTTTCAAGAAACTCGGGCAGTACGGTTGCTGGAAATCCGGGTTGACCTTGATCCAGATTGCACGCGAGCAACTCTACAGGCAAAAGCCCGCGCCATTTGAGTTCAATCAGAATCGCAAGCAACGTATAGCTGTCTTTGCCACCGGACATGCAGACCAACCATTTGCCCCCCGGTTCGATCATGCCGTATTGCTCAATCGCTTCACGCGTGTAGCGCACCAGACGTTTGCGTAGCTTTTTGAATTCTGTGGTGCTCGGCGCACCAGAAAAAAGCGGGTGAATGTCGTCGTGATTATCTAACATGCGCTGGATATGGCATTTTGAAGGGGGTGTGGGAAGGGCGTTTTCAATTGAGCTGAGCAGGGTCGGCACCGCCAAAATGTCAAAATTTTTTAGTGTCCTTGGACTTAATGTGAATGCACACTTTTAAAGTGTATTAACGTTGAATGGCTCACCTTTTTAGAGATTTTTTCGCATTTTTGGAGATATCTTGATATGTATTATGTTTTTGTGTCTCGCGGTAAATTGGGTGGTGGTTTTCAAATGAGCCCGCGGTGAGCCATTTTTTTTGAGTTACCTAGTTCTGCGAATGATATGAAATACGCGCATCGCATTTCGAAAAGCAAATGGACCAAAGCAATCTTGAAAGAAACGATGGGCGGGACAAGCAATCCTTTGACTGAAGGAGATATTGTTTTTTACCTGCACGGATTCAATAATTCGCAAGCCACAGTTCTAAAGAGGCATTGCAAAATCAAGAAGGGTTTAGAAAAGCAAGGGTTTGACGGTGCTGTTGTGAGTTTTGACTGGCCAAGTGCGGATACTGCGCTGAACTACCTAGAAGATCGTGAGGATGCCAAGCTTTCAGCATTTCGCTTTGTGCGGGATGACATTGAAACGTTTTCTACTTTTCAGCAACCTGATTGTCATATTGATCTTCATGTACTGGCCCATTCTATGGGGTTCTACGTTGTGCGCGAAGCGTTTGACGACGCGGATGATCGTGCGAGGGTAGCCGATCGCAGTTGGGCAGTCAGTCAAGTCATGCTGATGACGGCGAATCTTCCGGTAGATAGCCTGTCGAAAGGCAATCCAAAATCGTCGTCGCTCGATCGTCATTGCGCGCGATTGACGAATTATTCCAATCCATTGGAGGATGTTCTTTCGATCTCTTTGATGAAGCGTTTAGCTGTGGCTCCACGCGCGGGACGGACTGGTATGGAGGCACCTGAACATCCAAAGGGTGTTGATATCTATTGTGGTAATCGATTTCGTGATGGAAAACATGGAAGCAGCATTAGGGCGGGTCACACTTGGTATTTTGATGATCCAGTAGTTATGGAAGATATCTATCACACGATTTGTGGGCGTTTGGATCGACATGAAATTCCGACACGCGCTTTTACGGACAGGGGTAATCTTGGCTTAAAATAGGTCACTTGGAAAAGTGTGTTCGGGAATTAATCGGGTACGTTATCTATGCCCGAACTGCCCCATGGGTGACAGCGCCCAATGCGGCGCGCGGCCAGCCAACTGCCTTTGATTGCGCCGTGTTTCTCTAGCGCTTCCATCGCGTAGGCTGAGCACGTGGGGTGATAGCGGCAATTGAAACCGACCCAGGGTGAGAAGACCAATCGATAGGCGCGCACGGGCAGGGCGATGATATGTGCAAGCGGACTCATTTTGAGGCGTGGAGTTTTTTGAGGGCATAGCGCAGATCACCGACAAGCAAATCGAAAGGCCGGTTGGCTGTTGCTTCGGTGCGGCCGATCAGAACGTAATCGCACCCTTTTACGCCATGTAGGGGTAATACGACACGCGCGGCTTCGCGCAGACGACGTTTGGCACGATTGCGCGCAACGGCGTTGCCAACCTTCTTGGAGCAAGTGAAGCCAACACCGACATTTGGGTCTTTATCGTGACGGTCTCGCATTTGCACCATCATTGACGTCGTGCCCTGACGACGCGCCCGGGCTGCATGCAAAAACGCGCTACGCTTTTTGAGAACGGCCAGGCTCAATGAAACCGCCGGAGGCGTGTTCCCGTCAGCGCAATGCGCGTCAGAGGCCTCCGGCGGTGTCAAAGTCATAAACCTAGAATGCGGGCGCTTACGCGCTCAGCTCTTTACGGCCCTTTGCGCGGCGCGCGTTCAGGATCTTGCGACCTGCTTTTGTGGCCATGCGTGCGCGAAAGCCGTGGCGGTTCTTGCGAACGCGATTAGATGGTTGAAAGGTGCGTTTCATCGCTCCGTCTCCGTGTAAAGCAGGGCAGCCGCGCAGAATCGCCGAGGCCCCATGTATCTTGAAGCTCGTCCAATAGAGGGGCGTGGGGAATAAGTCAAACCAAAGTGGCACGTTTTTCTGCAACAATTGGTCTGTTCTTGTGTGGGTGAATGTTACAGTTCTGATGCAAAGTCCAGCTTTGTTCACTGCAATTGTTACTCTTGATCAAGCAGGCGTGATTAGGCTTACGCAAACCACATCAAATCAGCATGTTGCACTCAGACAAGCGAAACTAATTTGATCCGAAAGAGAAAGTTGAGCGACATGACACAGACTCCAGAGAGCCAACCTAAATCCAAGTCTGGATTGGCCAGAATGCTCCCAATGCTGGTGATCCTTGTGGTTGCTGTGATTGGCGCTTTTACGTTAAAAGACTATCTCAGCTTCGATGCGCTGCGCGACAATCGTGAGGCTTTAATCGCCTTTCGTGACAGCAACTATCTTATCGCGGCATTTGGCTTTTTAGCGGTTTATGTCGCAATCGTCGGCTTCTCGCTTCCGGGTGCCACAATCGCTACACTTACGGGTGGTTTTTTGTTTGGCACCGCGTTTGGCACCTTCTTTAACGTCACAGGGGCCGCGCTAGGTGCGACGCTGATATTTCTCGCGGCGCGCTACGGGTTTGGTGAAAAGCTGGGGGCGAAACTGGAAAGCAGCGAAGGAGCTGTGAGGAAGATTAAAGATGGGATCGACGAAAATCAGTGGTCGATGCTCTTTATCATTCGCCTTGTGCCAGCGGTACCTTTCTTCATCGCCAACCTGATCCCGGCGTTTCTTGAAGTACCGCTGCATCGCTATGTGATCTCGACCTTCCTTGGGATTATCCCTGGCACGCTGGTCTTCACCTCCGTGGGTGCGGGTCTTGGCGAAGTGTTTGCTGCGGGTGAGACGCCAAACTTCGGGATCATTTTTGAGCCACATATCCTCTTCCCAATTCTTGGCTTTAGCGCTTTGTCGCTGCTGCCCATCCTCGTGAAAGCCGTCACCGGCAAAAAGGGCATCTAATCATGGAAACGATCAAAACAGATATTCTGGTGATTGGCGCAGGCTCTGGTGGTCTGTCCGTTGCGGCAGGTGCAGTTCAAATGGGCGCAAGCGTGGTTCTGCTTGAGGGTCACAAGATGGGGGGCGATTGCTTGAACTTCGGTTGTGTCCCGTCCAAAGCGCTGATCGCCTCGGGCAAAGCATCCTACGGACAAGCGCATGCCTCCGCTTACGGTGTCGCGGATGTGACGCCAAAGGTGGATTACGCGGCTGCTAAGGATCACGTGGCAAGTGTCATCGCGCAGATCGAACCTATGGACAGCCAAGAGCGTTTTGAAGGCTTGGGCGTGCGGGTGATCCGTGAGTACGGCAAGTTCGTCTCACCGACTGAGGTTGAAGCGGGCGAATACCGCATCGAAGCGCGTCGTGTTGTGATTTCCACAGGCTCTTCGCCATTCGTGCCGCCCATTCCAGGTCTGGAGAGCGTGCCTTACGAGACGAATGAGACCTTATTCGAGTTGCGCGAACAGCCAGAGCATTTGCTGGTTATCGGCGGTGGCCCAATCGGTATGGAAATGGCGCAAGCGCATTTGCGGATGGGCTCTAAAGTGACCGTCATTGAAGGCGCGAAAGCGCTGGGCAAAGATGATACTGAGATGGTGGGGATTGTGCTCGATAACCTGCGTTCTGAGGGGCTTGTCATCGAAGAAGACGCCCTAGCCGGTGAGATCAAAGGCACGGCAGGTGCGATTGAAGTGCACGCTAAGGACGGCCGCGTGTTCAAGGGTACGCATCTGTTGATGGCCGTTGGGCGCAAGCCCAATATGGACAAGCTGAACTTAGAGGCCGCTGGCATTGAGACGCATCGCACAGGCATTGTTGTTGATGACAGTTTGAAGACGACGAACAAAAAGGTCTACGCGATTGGCGATGTGGCGGGTGGTCTGCAATTTACCCATGTGGCAGGTTATCAGGCCGGTGTGATTATTCGCTCCGCTCTGTTTGGATTGCCAGCCAAGCAAAGCACCAAACATATTCCTTGGGCGACTTATACGGACCCTGAATTGTCCCAAATTGGTTTGACTGAGGCACAAGCGCGCGAGGAACATGTTGATAAGCTGGAAGTCGTGCGTTTCGACATTCATCACAACGACCGTTTGATCGCAGAGCGCAAGGCCTCTGGATTGATTAAAGTGATGGTTGTGAAGGGCCGCCCTGTGGGTGTCTCGATTGCTGGGCCGCAAGCGGGTGAGTTGATAGGCATGTGGTCGCTTGCGATTGCGAACAAGCTCAAAATGAGCCAAATTTCGGCAATGGTTGCGCCTTATCCATCTGTGTTTGACGTGAACAAGCGCGCGGTGGGGGCCTATTTCATACCGCGTCTGTTTGAGAATGACACGGTCAAGAAAGTGGTGCGCCTTGTGCAGCGTTGGCTGCCATGATTGGGTGAGTGCGTGAGTTGCAAGTGCAAGATGAAGCGAGTGGTTGAATGTTGAACTCACTATCTGGGCGATTTTTGATCCTGACCACCGTGTTTGTGATGTTGGCGGAGATGTTGATCTTCTTCCCTTCCGTGGCTCGGTTTCGTGAAGATTTTCTATTGTCCCGATTGGAGCGCTCACAGATTGCATCCCTCGCGCTCTTGGCTGACGACATGATTGATGCGGATTTGGAGGAAGAGCTACTTCTGAATGCGGAAGTCTATAACGTTGTTCTACGTCGCGATGCGGTCCGGCAATTAGTTCTAACCTCGCCCATGCCGCGCCCGATCGACGATACGTTTGATCTGCGTGATCCGAGGGCCATGGTCTTGATCAAGGATGCGGTGGCGCGTTTGCTAAGCGCGGAGCCTCAGGTCATCCGCATCATTGGCGCGCCTGTGCGCGAAGCGGGGCTGCTCATCGAAGTCACCATGCCTACGGAAAGTTTGCGCGCCGCGATGCTAGATTACGGGTTGCGCATTCTTGTGCTGTCTGCGGTCATCTCGATCTTCACGGCTGGCTTATTATTTCTTGCGGTGCGCTTTTTGCTTGTGCGCCCCATTCGCGGTGTTGTGGACCACATGCAGCGATACGCGGTGGCCCCTGAAGATGCGCGCCAGATCATTGAACCAAGCGCTGGTGTGACGGAGTTGCGCGAGGCCGAGGATGCTTTGCAATCGATGCAGATAGAATTGACTCAAGCATTGAAGCAGAAAGAGCGGCTTGCGCAACTAGGTGGGGCAGTCGCGCGAGTTAGCCATGACCTGCGAAATATTCTGACCTCTGCGCAACTGTTCACAGACCGCATCGAGATGAGCGAAGATCCCGTCGTTCAGCGCATGGCGCCGAAGCTGGTGAATTCGATCACGCGTGCGGTTAATCTTTGTGAGACGACTTTGGCTTTTGGAAAAGCGGAGGAACCCGCGCCGCGTCTTTCCCGTTTTCCGTTAAGTGAAATAGTCAACGATGTCATCGCGTCGGAGAGGCTGGCCGTTGGGAAACATGATCTAAGCTTTGCCGAAGACGTGCCGGCTGGGCTTTCCATTCGCGCAGATCTTGAGCAACTGTACCGCGTCATATCCAATCTTGTGCGCAATGCGCGGCAAGCGATTATCACAACGGGAAAGTCGGGTGAAATCTCGGTGTGCGCGGATGAAAGCGATCAAGAATGGCTCATTCGTGTGCATGACACAGGTCCTGGTTTGCCCAAAAAAGCGCTCGCGCATTTGTTCACCCCGTTTCAAGGTGGCGCGCGCAAAGGGGGGACCGGATTGGGTCTTGCTATTGCGGCGGAACTTATCCGTGGGCATGGGGGAGTGCTGGAATTAACGCACTCCACAGAGGCTGGGACCTGCTTTGAGATACGCTTGCCCAAAGGCGATGTCGCTGTTTGAATATTCGCGTAAGTCTGGTACTTTTTGCGCTTGCAACGCTTTCGCACCTCGTCTAATCAGCGCTTAACGGACCGATAGCTCAGCTGGATAGAGTACCTGACTACGAATCAGGGGGTCGGGGGTTCGAATCCTCCTCGGTCCGCCATTTCTTACAATTTATGCATTTCAAGCCTACATTTTGCAGGCTGGGCAGATGTGCAGTTTACAGGACCAGGTTTTCTTTGACATTCTAACCGCTTGCCCTTGCGCTTTTGAGGATTCGACGCACATTAGACGAAATCAAAATCTTCGAACTAGGAGTCCGCGTGTCCCTCTTCTTTATCGTCGCTTTGCCATTCTTTGGTGCACTTTTGCCAGGTTTGATGAATTCCGCTGGTCGGGCCGCGACGGCCGGTGTCACATTTACTGTCACCTTAGCCGCATTCGTGGGCCTTTTGACCAACCTGCCAAGTGTTATCGCGGGTGAGGTCGTCATGGCGCGTGTCGATTGGATGCCGCTTTTGGGGCTGAATTTCACGCTCATGCTCGACGCGCTTGGCTTCTTCTTTGCGCTTTTGATCCTGGGCATCGGACTTTTGATTATTGCCTATGCGCGCCACTACCTAAGCCGTGACGATAATATGGGGCAGTTCTTTACCTATTTGTTGCTATTCCAAGGTGCGATGGTGGGCATTGTCCTTAGCGATAACATTCTGCTTTTGCTGGTCTTTTGGGAACTAACTTCGCTGTCGTCCTTCTTGCTGATCGGCTATTGGAAGCATCTACCGGAGGGTCGTCAGGGCGCGCGGATGGCGTTGACTGTGACGGGCATGGGCGGGCTCGCGATGATTGGTGGAATGCTGATGCTGGGCCAGGTTGCAGGTAGCTATGATCTTAGCGTGATCTTGCAAAATCGTGATCTGATCCAAGCGGATCCGCTCTATGTTCCTGTGCTCATTCTCATTCTGTTTGGTTGCTTTACGAAGTCTGCACAATTCCCATTCCATTTTTGGCTACCACACGCGATGGCGGCACCGACGCCAGTTTCCGCCTATCTGCACTCGGCCACGATGGTAAAGGCGGGTATCTTCTTGATGGCGCGGATGTGGCCTGCGCTTTCGGGCACGCCGGAGTGGTTCATGATCGTCACGACTGCTAGCTTGGTCACGATGGTTTTGGGTGCAGTGATCGCGCTGTTCAAGCATGATATAAAGGCGCTTTTGGCCTTTTCCACGGTCAGTCATTTGGGGCTGATCACGATGCTTTTGGGCACGGGTACCGCGTTCGGCGTAATGGCGGCTATGTTCCACATTTTAAACCATGCGACGTTCAAGGCAGCCTTGTTCATGTCCGCGGGGATCATCGATCACGAGGCGCATACGCGCGACATTCGTCTGCTTGGAGGTTTGCGCAAACTGATGCCTTTGACCTTTTTTATTGCGACATTGGCGGCGCTGTCTATGGCGGGTATCCCGCTGCTTAACGGTTTCTTGTCGAAAGAAATGATGCTTGAAGAAGCGAACCACACGGTTCTTTTCAACATGCCCTGGTTAGTGCCTGTGTTGGCGACTGTCGGGTCGCTGTTTTCTGCGGCCTATTGCTTCCGCTTGATCGGGCACGTCTTCCTTGGACCTGTGCGGGACGACTATCCAGCAAAGCCGCATGACCCGAATGCGGGTCTTTGGCTGCCGCCTGCGATTTTGGTTGTGTTGGTCGTCGTGATTGGTACCGCACCGTTCCTTGCGGAGCCTTTTGTGAAAATGGTAACCGCCTCCGTTTTGGGCGACACCGCGAGCGTGCCGAAGGCGCATTTCAAGATTTGGCACGGGCTTGTACCCGCCCTGTTCATGTCCATCGCGGCGGTTGTTGGTGGCTTGTTGATGCTATCCATTTTCAAGCCAGCCTTGCGCCTTTGGGACGCCACGCCGCGCCCCGAAGCAAAGCCCATCTTTGAAGCGATTGTGGAAAGCGCGGTCAGCTTGGCGCGTGCCGTGATCCTGCCGCTGCACAATGGTGCATTTTCGCGCTACGCGGCGATTGGATCGATCACAATTGTCGCTGCAGGGTATCATGCGTGGAGCACGGGTGCGATCAGTGCGCCGACCTATGAAATGCAACCCGCGGGCATTGTTCCCTTCGCAGGTTGGTTGATGTTGGTGGCCGCGACATTTGGCATGGTGATGATGCATCGCAACCGGCTTCTGTCACTCATTCTGATTGGTATAGTGGGCCTGATGGTCTCGCTCGGGTTTGTCTATTTCAGTGCGCCAGACTTGGCGATGACACAGTTCACCGTCGAAGTCGTAACTATCATCTTGTTGCTTTTGGCGCTCAATTTTTTGCCTAACAAGACGCCTATCGAGAGCAGTGTCTTGCGGCGCGTGCGCGACACGGGTGTGGCGATTATCGGCGGTATTGCAGCCTTTGGGTTGTCGTATCACTATATGCTGCGCGACGCTGTAAGCGCGCCGATCTCTGAATTCCACCTCGCCAATTCCTACAAAGGTGGCGGCGGCACGAACGTGGTCAACGTGATCCTCGTTGATTTCCGTGGCTTTGATACCTACGGCGAAATTATCGTGTTGAGTATTGCTGCATTGTTGATTTTTGCTTTGACTGAGACATTGCTGGGTGGACCCGTGCGGGCGCGTTTGGTGAACCGTAAACCTGATCAATTAAGAGCAGGCAACACGCACCCAATGATGATGGTTGTTCTGACACGTGGTATTATGCCTGTGGTTCTGATGGTCGGTTTCTACATCTTCCTGCGCGGACATAACGAGCCCGGTGGTGGGTTCATTGCGGGTCTTATCGTGTCCATCGCCGTCGTAATGCAATATATGGCGAGCGGATTTGGCTGGGCCTCTGCGCGTCTGCGCTACCCGTATCACGGGGTAATAGGTGCGGGTGTCTTGATCGCGGGTCTGACCGGTATTGGGTCGTGGTTTGTTGGCAAACCTTTCCTCACATCGGATTTCACCTACGTGCGCATTCCGCCGTTTGAGAAGTTCGAACTGGCAACGGCAGCCCTGTTCGACTTGGGTGTATTCCTTGCAGTCGTTGGTGCTGTGATGTTGTCGCTTGAAAGTTTCTCGCGCATCGCGCGACAGGCGGGGCCCGATAATAGCGAACATGCAATGGATATTGATCCATCCCGCGATGACCCGGCGCGTGCGCTGGATGCGTCAGCGAAGGAGGCCGTGTAATGGAACTACTCGTAGCATCCGCAATTGGCGTCCTTACGGCGGGGGGTATTTATCTGACCTTACGCCTGCGCACCTTCCCAGTGATTTTGGGTATCTCGCTATTGACCTATGCGGTGAATGTCTTTTTGTTCACATCCGGCCGCTTGACCATCGGCGCACCTCCGATCCTCCAAGACGGGATTGATGCCTATGCAGACCCGCTGCCACAGGCCTTGGTTCTGACAGCAATCGTGATTTCATTTGGCATGACCGCGGTGGTGGTGATGATCGGCCTAGGCGCGTTCCTTGGATCTGATGATGATCATGTTGATGATCTGCCTGGAGAGCGCTCACAAACAGATGAGAGTGCATCGGAGGGCACATCATGACCCATTGGATCGTCGCTCCAATTATTCTGCCCGCATTGGTCGCGCCTTTTATCGTGCTGGCCGCGCGCTATCACATTGGCATTCAGCGCGTATTGTCTGTTGCGGGCGTTGTCGCTTTGATCGCTGTCGCTGCAAGCCTTGCTTGGCAGGCCGCTGACAGTACGACTACGCTGTATCAGATGGGTGATTGGGCCGCACCGTTCGGCATCGTGCTGGTCGCGGATCGCCTGTCGACGATGATGGTTTTGTTGACCTCTGTGCTGGCTTTGTTTGTTTTGCTCTATGCTATTGGATCAGGTTGGGACGATCGGGGGCGGCATTTCCATGCGCTGTTCCAGTTCCAGCTAATGGGCATTATGGGCGCTTTCCTGACAGGCGATTTGTTCAACCTTTTCGTCTTTTTCGAAGTCCTGCTGATCGCGTCATACGGATTGATGATCCATGCGGGCGGCAATGCGCGGCTGAAGGCGGGCGTGCAATATGTGCTCTTCAACCTCATTGGATCGACCTTGTTCCTCTTCGCGCTTGGCTCTCTCTATGCTGAGACTGGTACGCTGAACATGGCGGACCTGGCACAGCGCGTGGCATTGATCGGGCCTGAAGAAACGGTTGGCATCCGTGTCGCGGCAGTTCTTCTGTTGCTGGTCTTTGCCATCAAAGCAGCTCTTGTGCCACTGCATTTCTGGCTGCCGTCCAGCTATTCGGAGGCACCCGCACCGGTCGCCGCCCTCTTTGCGATTATGACCAAAGTTGGTGCCTATGCCATCATTCGTGTTTACACGATGGTCTTCCCACCAGAGTTGGAATCTACAGCAGGCCTGTTCGATGTCTGGCTTTTGCCGGCGGCTCTGGTGTCGCTTGCGCTTGGGATAATGGGCGTGTTGGCCGCGAAGAAGTTGGATCGTTTGGTTGCGTTCTCCGTTATCGGATCAATGGGCATGGTGATGATTTCGATCTCCCTGTTCACGCCGGAAGGGATCGCGGCTGCCCTCTACTATATTGTGCACTCGACCTTGGCGGGGGCTGCGCTGTTCTTGATCTCGGATCTTGTCCGAACTGGTCGCGCCAATCTTGACCTGACACCGCAACCCGTTATTGCGGGCAATGCGTTGACAGCAGGTTTGTATTTTGCGGCGGCCATTGCAATGGCAGGCCTACCGCCTTTTTCAGGATTTCTTGGCAAATTACTGGTGTTGGACGCCGCCTATGACAGTGCATTGATGATCTGGATTTGGGCGATTGTGTTGTCTTCTGGCTTGATCAGCATTCTTGGGTTTGCGCGCGCGGGCAGCATTCTGTTCTGGAAAGCGCATAGTGTTGAAACTGATGAAGACAGGGGCTTGGGCGTGCGACCTGCTGCTTTGTCGTATGCGGCTGTTGGTGGTCTCATCACGCTCTTAGCGGCGCATACGATTTTTGCGGGGCAGGTCCACGGCTACACCACGAAAATGGCTGCTCAGCTCTTTTCGCCGGAGCCTTATATTTCCCAAGTTCTTGAGACACCTGGCAAGCTGAGCAAGCCACAAGAGGGGGATCACTAAGATGACACGCGCTTATAATTGGCTTGTCCCACACCCGTTTCTAACGCTTTTGCTAACTTTCGTTTGGGTGCTTTTGCAGAACGAATTCTCTGCGGGCATGGCTGTGTTCGGCCTGATCCTTGGTATTGTCATTCCGCGTATGACTGCAATCTGGTGGCCTGATCGCCCTCAGGGCTTTCGCCTTGGCAAAATGCTCAGCTATTGCGTTCTGGTGATGTGGGACATTGTTGTTGCGAACATCCAAGTGGCTTGGATCGTGCTGACAGTTCCTAACTCCAAACTGAAACCAGCATGGATAGTGATCCCGCTTGATCTGGTGCAACCCGAAGCAATCACGATGCTCGCGGGCACCATTACGCTGACGCCCGGCACTGTGTCGGCGGATTTGTCAGATCAGGGTCATAGCCTCCTAGTTCATGTGCTTCACACAGATGATCAGCAATCCGTTGTGGACGAAATCAAGACTCGCTATGAAGACCGCCTAAAGGAGATTTTCCAATGAGCGCTGCAACAGAGCTGATGAACTTCGCGATCATCGTCGCGTTTGTAACGTTGGGATTTGGCCAGATCCTGTCCATGGTGCGCTTGGCGCTCGGCCCAACTTCGGGCGATCGCATTTTGGCGTTGGATACGATGGTGATAAATGCGCTGGGCTTAGTAGTGATGCTGGGCATTTATCAAGGCGCGCAGATCTATTTTGAGGTTTCTTTGATGATCGCCATGCTTGGATTTGTGTCAACGGTCGCGCTGGCGCGCTTTATGCTACGGGGGGATATCATCGAATGAGCATGGAGATTTTGGGAACCTACGCTGTCGCCATTTTCCTGTTGATCGGGTCCGGATTTGCCGCTGTTGCGGTGATTGGCCTGTTGAAATTTAACGATCCGATGACGCGCCTTCATGCGCCGACGAAAGTTGGGACCATCGGCATTGGCGCGCTTTTGCTGGCCTCTATTGGGCACTCGATGTTGCTTGGTGAAACCTCGATGCATGAATTGCTGATCATGGGCTTTCTCTTTGTGACAGCCCCGATTTCTGCCAATTTCATCGCAAAGGTCAATATTCATCTCGGCGTGTGCGAAACTCCTCCAGCGCCGCAACGAGATGTTACATGGGCAACGTTGAAACGGCCCGAAGAAGACATTTAAACACCCAAAGATTTGAGCGCTGACTAAGTCCGCGTCTTTTTGAACATAGGACGGCCAATCATGACGAACCCGAAACGCATCGTTCTCTCCAGTGATCATTCTGCGATAGAGCTACGCCAAACGATTGCTCAACATATTGTAGAGCAAGGCTGGGACGTGCTCGACATCGGTCCGACCACCACCGAAAGCACGCATTATCCGACCCACGGACAAGCCGCGGCAGAACGTGTGGTGTCGGGCGAGTGTGCCTTGGGCATCATCCTATGTGGCACGGGGCAAGGCATCATGATGGCCGCGAACAAGGTCAAAGGTATCCGCTGTGGCGTGTGTTCCGATACGTTTTCTGCGCAGATGATCCGAGCGCATAATGACGCGAATATTCTCTCCTTGGGTGCACGTGTCTTGGGGGCAGGCCTCGCGCTGGAGATTGTTGACGCTTTCCTCTCCACAGAGTTTGAGGGTGGCCGACACGCAACTCGCGTCGACATGATCGAGCCTGCGTAAAGGCATCGCGATGAAAGCCTTGGTCCTATTCGCGATAGCCGCCTTTTCAGCGTTCCCTGCTATTGCGCAAGATCTGCCGCAGCCCTTGCAAGATAACGATTTCATTGCAGTGAACTTGGACGAGGCAAAGCTCGGGCAATTGCTGTTTTACGACCCGATCTTGTCGGGCAACAAAGAAACCGCCTGCGCGACCTGTCATCATCCAGCGTTTGGCACGTCTGACGGCGTGTCCTTGTCGTTTGGTGATGGTGGTATAGGGCTAGGCCCAAAGCGGATCCCAGACCCAAAAAATATGCCGGAAGAGCGTATTCCGCGAAATTCCCCGGTTTTGTTTAATCTGGGCGCACATGAATTTACGGTACTGTTTCATGATGGTCGCCTTGAAGCTGATCCGTCGACCCCCTCAGGTATTCGCACGCCGATGGGCGATGATATGTTGGCTGGCTTTACCTCGATTCTCTCTGCGCAAACGATGTTTCCCGTGCTCAGCCGTGATGAAATGGCGGGGTCTTTCAAAGAGAACGAGATTGGCCGTCTTATTCGTCAAGGTATCATAACGGGTGAGGGTGGTGCATGGGATGTGCTGTCCATGCGGGTGGCGGAGATTCCTGAATACGTGGATCAATTCCGCGCTCTTTACCCGCATATCACGGACCCTGAGGACATTGCATTCACCGATATTTCTAATGCAATCGCTGCCTTTGTTGCCCATGAATGGCGCTCTGACACTGCGTCCTTTGATGCGCATCTGAGCGGCGAGACCTTGTTCCAAGGTAAGGAACGCGCAGGACTTGAGGTGTTTTATGGAGATGCGGGTTGTGCAAGCTGTCATATGGGCGCGTTCCTGACGGATCACAAGTTTCACGCGATGGGCGCGCCGCAAATTGGCCCGGGAAAATCCGCAACCTTTGAGGATCATCATCGTGATGATGGACGCTTTCGTGTGACGGGGCTTGAGGCGGATCGCTACGCCTTTCGCACGCCGTCCCTGCGTAACATCGCATTGAGTGCGCCTTATGGGCATGCAGGGGCGCACGCGGAGTTGGAAGATTTCATCAGAGCACATGCGGATCCTGTCAAAGGGCTGACGGAGTATGATCGCACGCAAACGGTTTTGCCGGACCATGATAGCGCTGATTTCAAGGTTATGGATGATCCCGAGCAGGTACGTGCAATTTCCGAGGCAGTGTCTCACGCGCGTGTTGCTTTGGAAGAGAGCGAGATCGCCGCACTTGTCGCATTCTTGCAAACGATGACCGATCCCGTCAGCATCGCGGGCCGTTTAGGTGTACCGACGAGTGTGCCCAGTGGCCTAACCGTGCCAAACCCTGACTAGGGTTTCGTGATCACGTGTCGCTGACCCGACTTTAAATATGTTGTCGTTTGTGATCCATCCGGCCAGTCTACAGTGATCCTTGCTTTGTCTGCGGCGCCAAGGCCAAAATGACGGGGCAACATTTGCCCGCCTGCGTGACCACCGCCAATAACATGTTGTATCGACTGTTTTGCCCCGCCAGCCTCCACCGAAATGACCGATCCAATCGCATCGCGATTGGGACCAGGCTGCGCCAACATGATCGCAATCCACTGACCGACACTTTCAGTCACATTGCGGTAAAGCTCTAGCGGGGCGCGCCTGTTGGAGACCACAAGATCTAAGCGCCCGTCGAGATCAAAATCTGCAAGTGCAGCCCCACGGGAGCGATCCATACTCGCCACGCCAACGTGGTGCGAGATTTCGGTGAACGTGCCGTCTGCGTTTTGACGCAACAGCGTATTTGGATCGCGCATCGCCATTCCGGGCATCTGGTCCACGTTGCCTTTGGCAATGAAAAGATCGGGCCGCCGGTCATTATCCACATCGCCAAATTCCGCATGCCAGCCCGTGGATGCGCGACCTTCGTCGCCAATGTGGGGGCGTTGAGCATAGGTGCCTTGGCTAAAAGGCGCCGCTTTATACCCGCCACCAGGAATCGCAAATTGCAAAAGCTGGTCACCCATAGAGGTTAGCATGACATCATCAAAACCATCCGCGTTTAGGTCACGACTTGCAATGCCCATGCCCCAGAGGGAGACGTTTCTCCAACCGTCAGCTTCATCAAGAAAGCGTTGATCTTGGATATCCCACATTTGTTCATATCCGCCGGACACATAATAGTGTCGATCATTGGAGATGCGCAGCGTGTCGCGTCCGCGAGAGTCCTTGGCAGCAAGCATCGACAGGGTGCAAAATCCGGGCACCAGGATTTCCGCACTATATCCATCAGGGCCGGGTCGCAGGATGACGTTGTCGTCGCAGGCCTCAAACGGGCCGTCGGGATCATCGCGGTCGACGTAATTGCCGATTGCAAGGGTGGGGCGGTCTTCGTTATTTTCCCACCATGCGGTGAATGCGGTGCTCCATGCGGATGATTGGGGCAAGCCGAATAATGCGCTTGCGTCGGTGAAGGCGCAATCAGGCCCGCCTTTGAGAATGCGGTTCTCACCTGCGCGCAGCACAAACAGATCAAGCCATCCATCCGCGTCCAGATCGATAGGGTAGGCACCTGTCACGCCCAGTAACCCTGGAATGTCGACGGCTTCAAAATTGAACGCCCCGAGGTTGCGCATCAATCGCGCAGGGTTTGCGCCGCCTGCTGCGAAGATGTCGGGATGCTCGTCGTTGTTGCAATCAAAGACCGCGAGACCACCGCCGACGAAATGCTCCCAGCCGCCTGCATAGATGTGCTGAGGAAAGTGCGAAGACAGGTTTTCAAATACTATTTCAGCCTCTGCTGCTTGCAAATTGGCAGGCAAAGCAAAGCCAAGCGCCATGATCGGCAAGACCTTGATCACGTTTGAGTACCCAATCCGCCGATCAGGCGATCTGTCAACGCGACAAGGGCGGGAACCGTTGCGCCGCGGGCCCAAACGACGTCATCCCATGTGTGCGTCTCGATCTGGCAAGGCTGGCGGGAATTGGAAAGGGTGAGTTTCTGCATCTCGGCAAGAACCTCATCCGAATGGAAATAGTCAAACCGCATCCGGTCCCCCGATATGATAATCA
The DNA here is from genome assembly GCF_018607995.1 of Planktotalea sp. GTDB lineage: Bacteria > Pseudomonadota > Alphaproteobacteria > Rhodobacterales > Rhodobacteraceae > Planktotalea. The sequence continues at coordinate 7,619 of NZ_JABBAL010000023.1, read as the reverse complement.
GCGGCGGGTCGAACAGTTGCACAACATTGGACAATCCAACCGACAGATAACGCCCCGCGCGGCGAAAGATCGCCTCAGCAGCCTCGTGACCGGATTTGGCTTTCTCAAACAAAAGATCGAGCAGTTCTTCGTTGTCTTTTTGCGTTGTATCCTCGTGATCCAGCGCTGTTCCCGCCTCGCGGGTCAATGCGTAGTCCCCGAGATAGGCTTCCAAACAGCCACGTTGGCCACATCTGCACAGTGCGCCATCAAGTTGCACTTTGGTATGCCCCAGCTCTAAGCCGACACCATGGGTGCCACGATAAAGTCTGTTGTTCAGAACCAACCCCATGCCGACGCCATTTTCAATCGTGACAACCGCAAAGTCGGTTTTGTCACGACCCACACCAAACCAAAGTTCGGCGAGGGTGAGCATATTGGTATCATTGTCGAGAAACAGGGGTGCATTGAATTTCGTCGCGAAGGAAGAGGCGAGATCCACATTGGTGTCCTGCAAAAGGGAGCACCAGCGGATCCGGCCACTCGCTTGATCGACAATGCCAGGAATGCCGACGCCAACCGCTGCGATATCTTGCTCTGACATGTCGGCCGCTTTGATCACGCGATGACAGAGCGCGATGATTTGCTCTATAAGAACGTCTTCGCTGCTGCGTTTGTTTTTTGTGGGCAAGAAGGCAGTGGCCAGTACGTTTCCTGCGAAATCACAGAGCACTGCACTGTGCTGTTTGAATGAAAGCTTGATGCCAATCACGTAGCTCGAGTCGGGCACAACTTCCAAAGCAACTCGCGGGCGGCCGCGCCCGTGTTCGCGATCCGGCTCATCCACCTCGCGCAAGAAACCTGAGGCTATAAGGTCGGCTGTCAGGGTCGTTGTGCTGGCGCCGCTTATGTTCAACTCGCGCGTAATATCAGCCCGTGCAGCGCGCCCAGAGGAACGTACATACTCAAAAACCTGCTGGCGCAGCGCGGGTAAGCGCGCTGAATCGCCTGCAAGGAGCGGCCCGCAACCAGATTTCGTTCTTATGCTGGAGCTATAGTTCACTGAGTAAATTAAAGCCTTTGTTCTGGAGTGGTTGGACGACCCTATACTCCCTAATCTCCAGCGAAAAGCAAACTATTTTGAATAATTCGCAACTCGCATCAGTTTTTTATTTCTCAAATTGAAATTAATCGCTACACCAGATCTACTATTCGAGTCACGTGACTCGCCCTTGGCTGTGGTCGGGGGGTTCTTTGGGAGGAAAACAATGAAGAAGTATATTTTCGCGGCATCCATTGCTGCAGCAAGCTTGGCGTCCGCGGCATTCGCAGACGGCCATAGTGTTACGGTTGGCGTAAGCTGGTCCAACTTTCAGGAAGAGCGTTGGAAAACTGACGAAGCGGCGATCAAAGGTGCTTTGGAAGCGGCTGGCGCGAAGTACATTTCCGCTGACGCGCAGTCCTCTGCGGCTAAGCAGCTGACAGATATCGAAGCACTGATCGCTCAAGGCGCAGATGCTTTGATCATTCTTGCACAAGACAAAGACGCGATCGGACCTGCACTTGATGCGGCTGAGGCGGAAGGCGTGCCAATGATCGGATACGACCGTTTGATCGAAGATCAGCGTACATTCTACCTTACGTTCGACAACAAAGGCGTTGGCCGTATCATCGCACAGTCCGTGACAGCAGTGCAGCCTGACGGCAACTTCGCGATCATCAAAGGCGACAAGGGCGATCCAAACGCGGGTTTCTTGCTAGAAGGCATGATGGAAGTCATCGCAGATGACGTTGCCTCTGGCAAAATCAAGATTGTCGGCGAAGCGTTCACAGACGGTTGGAAGCCAGATAATGCTCAGAAGAACATGGAGCAGATCCTGACAGCCAACAACAACATGGTTGACGCAGTTCTGTCCCAGAACGACGGCATGGCTGGCGGTTCCATCGCAGCTCTAGAAGCACAGGGTCTTGATATCCCTGTTGGTGGTCAAGATGGTGATCATGCGGCTCTGAACCGTGTTGCACGTGGTACGCAGACTGTGTCTGTTTGGAAGAACAGTCGTGATCTCGGCAAGAAAGCTGGCGAAATCGCAGTTGCGCTTGCAGGTGGTGCGGCGATGGCGGACATCGACGGCGCATCCACGTTCAGCGGTGGCGCTAAAGGCATCGAGATGAACGCAATACTTCTGGATCCAACACCTATCACAAAAGACAACATTTCTGCTGTGATTGATGCAGGCCACATCGCAAAAGACAAAGTTTGCGAAGGCGCAATGGACGGTGTCGCGGGCTGCTAAGCTCATGCTAAGTACATTTGTATCGGCGGCCGACGCGTCGCCGATACATCCCAAAACAGTTCCAATTTTCCAAAACGTGTGACTAGATTAACCTGCGGCTTAAACTTTGCCGTTGGATCAAAACACGTACATCTTTGAGGGCGCACTCATGAGCGACACCAACACTGATACCAAGGCCAGCGATGTCAAACGCGAAGGTGCATTCGCAAAGTTCTTGCGAGAAACAGAGGTCGACACACGCCTTCTGGGGATGCTCGCCGCATTGGCGCTGATCTGGATTGGCTTTCACTACTACGGTCTGTTCGTGAACGGCTTTGGCGCCTTCCTCACGCCGCGCAACCTGTGGAACCTTTCGGTTCAAACATCCTCTATCGGAATCATGGCAACTGGCATGGTTCTCGTGATCATCACCCGCCACATTGACCTGTCCGTAGGCTCTATGCTGGGCTTCATCGCGATCATCATGGGCACGGTGCAGGTGAATATCTTGCCGCAGTATCTTGGCCTCGGACACCCGATGATCTGGATCATCGCGATCTTCGCTGGTCTGTTGATGGGCACGCTCCTCGGTGCATTCCAGGGCTGGATGATCGCTTACGGCACCATCCCCGCCTTCATCGTGACCCTTGGCGGTTTGCTGGTCTGGCGGGGTGCTGGATTCCTAGTCGCACGCGGTGAGACGATCGCGCCTGTGGATGCAACCTTCAAACTCCTTGGCGGCGGCCCCTTCGGCGCAATCGGCAACACGGGCAGCTGGATCATCGGCATTCTTGGCTGCATCGCCGTATTGGCTTTGATCATCCTAGGTCGTCGGAAGCGCAAAACCTTCGGCTTACCGCTACGCCCAGTTTGGGCGGAAACATTCCTTGCCGCAATCGGTGCAGGCGCTGTCATTGGTACGACCTTGCTAATGAACGCCTACCCTTGGCCGAAAGGGATCATCAAGAAATACGCCGCCGCTGAAGGCATCGAAGTGCCGCCAGAGGGTATTTTCATCTCGCATGGCTTCGCGATCCCTGTTTTGATCCTGATCGGCGTCACCATTGCTATGACCATCCTGATGACGCGCACCAAGTTTGGTCGCTACGTTTATGCCATCGGTGGCAACCCCGAAGCGGCGGAACTCGCAGGCATCAACACACGCTGGATGACCGTCAAAATCTTCGCGCTCATGGGCTTCCTTACAGGGATCGCATCTGTCGTCGCCTCTGCGCGCCTTGGCTCTGCCACCGCAGCACTTGGCACGTTGGACGAGCTCTACGTCATCGCCGCAGCCGTGATCGGCGGCACGTCCCTAGCAGGCGGTGTCGGCACGATCTACGGTGCAATCCTTGGCGCGATTGTTATGCAAAGCTTGCAGACTGGCATGGTCCTTATCGGCTTTGATGCGGCCATCCAGCAAGTCGTTGTCGGCTCCGTTCTGGTCATCGCCGTCTTCCTTGATATTCTCTACCGGAGGAACTCCAAATGAGTGATACCCCTCTCGTTCAACTCAAAGACATCTCAATTTCTTTTGGCGGCATCAAAGCGGTGGATCATGTTTCCCTCGATCTGCACGCAGGCGAAGTTGTTGGCCTATTGGGTCACAACGGTGCTGGCAAATCCACGCTGATTAAGATCCTTTCGGGGGCGTACAAAAAAGACGGTGGTGAGATCTGGATCGATGGCAAACGCGCCGAGATCAATTCGCCCCGTGATGCGCGCGATCATAACATCGAGACCATTTATCAAACGCTCGCGCTTGCTGACAACCTTGATGCGGCATCGAACCTGTTCTTGGGGCGTGAGCTGACATCGCCTATGGGCTTTGTCGATGATGCGAAGATGGCGGCGGAAACGGCCAAGATCATGGCGCGTCTCAATCCCAATTTCAAAAAGCTGAAAGAGCCTGTGTCCGCCCTCTCCGGTGGTCAACGCCAGTCCGTCGCGATTGCGCGCGCAGTCTATTTCAACGCGAAAATCCTCATCATGGATGAGCCGACAGCGGCGCTGGGTGTGCATGAAACGGAAATGGTCGCGGACCTGATTAAGGAACTAAAAGATCAAGGGCTTGGCATCTTCCTGATCAGTCATGACACGCGCGAAATGATGGATTTGTGTGATCGTGTCTCTGTCATGAAGAATGGTCAGATGGTTGGCACAGAGCGGGTCGAGGATGTTACGGAGGATGACATCCTCTCGATGATCATTTTGGGCAAGAACCCCAAAGCGGCGGCGTAAATGTACATCGGACTTGATCTTGGCACGTCTTCTTTGAAGGCAATCCTTGTGGATGAGGATCAGTGCATTCTTGCGGAACATGCGGTGCCTCTCAGCGTCTCACGTCCGCAGGATGGTTGGTCCGAGCAAGACCCGAGCCAATGGTTCGCCGCCACAGACGTTGCGATGAGGGCGCTTGGTGTTCAGGCTGATCTTTCCGCTGTGCGTGGCATTGGACTTGCAGGTCACATGCACGGCGCAACCTTGCTGGACAAGGCCGACAACGCGCTGCGCCCTTGCATCCTATGGAACGACACGCGCTCTGCGGATGAAGCCCATGCGCTTGATAGTGATCCGCAGTTTCGCAACGTCTCTGGCAATATCGTCTTTGCTGGTTTCACAGCGCCAAAAGTCGTTTGGGTCAAAAATAACGAGCCTGAGATTTTCGCCAAACTTGCCAAAGCCCTGCTTCCCAAAGACTACCTGCGCCTTTTGTTGATCGGCGATCACATCGCAGAAATGTCGGACGCGGCAGGCACCAGCTGGCTGGATGTGGCCAAGCGCGATTGGTCAGATGAACTTCTCAGCGCGAGCTATCTTGATCGCACACACATGCCGCGCCTTGTAGAAGGCTCTGAGAGTTCCGGCATACTGTTAGACACCCTTGCCCAAAATTGGGGTCTCCCCAAGGGGGTTGTCGTGGCTGGTGGAGGTGGCGACAATGCGGCCTCTGCGATCGGGGCTGGTGTTGTAAGCAAAGGCGATGCGTTTGTTTCGCTCGGCACGTCAGGTGTGCTGTTCGCGGCCTCTGATGCGTATCAGCCAGATGCTGCAAGTGCTGTGCATACGTTCTGCCATGCGCTTCCTGACACATGGCACCAAATGGGTGTGATCTTGGCGGCCACCGATGCTTTGCAATGGCTTTCGCGCCTCACGGGGCAAAGCGCCGCTGATCTCACGCGTGACCTTGGCCCACTGCAGGCACCGTCACGCACGCTTTTCCTACCCTATCTTGGTGGTGAGCGCACACCGCACAACAACCCCAGTATGCGCGGTCAATTCCTGCATTTGGATCAAGCCACAGATGCGCGCGAAGCCGCGCGTGCGGTGGTTGAGGGCGTCACATTTGCCTTTGCAGATTGCCACGAGGCTTTGCGCTCTACAGGCACGGTGATCGAGCGCGCACTCGCACTCGGTGGTGGGGCGAAATCAGACTATTGGCTCAGCGCAATTGCGACGACATTGAACCTCCCCTTGATGCTCCCCCAAGCGGGTGATTTCGGAGCGGCTTTAGGGGCTGCACGCCTCGGAATGATGGCGGCATGCGGCGCAGGCACCGAAATCGCCACCTTGCCGCCCATCGAGAAAACCATTCAACCCCAGAGCGCGCTTTCAAACGCGTTCCAAGACACACACGCGCGCTACCGCGCTGCTTACTCCGCTCTAAAGGATCTCTGACATGACGGACTTTTTTAAAGGTATTCCCGCGATCAAATATGAAGGTCGCGAGAGCGATAATGATTTCGCATTCCGTCACTACAACCCCGACGAAGTGGTTATGGGCAAACCAATGAGCGAACATTTGCGTTTCGCTGCCGCTTATTGGCACTCTTTCGCGTGGCCCGGCGGTGATCCTTTCGGTGGCCAAACGTTTGAGCGACCTTGGTTCGGCGACAGCATGGATGATGCGCGTTTAAAAGCGGATGTTGCGTTTGAGATGTTCCAGATATTGGGCGTGCCCTATTTCTGTTTCCACGACGCCGATGTGCGCCCTGAAGGCGCTAGCTTTGCGGCAAGCACGAAGAACCTAGAAGCTATCGTTGATTACTTCGGCGAAAAGATGGACGAGACAGGAATTAAACTGCTTTGGGGCACGGCCAATCTCTTTTCGCACCGTCGCTTTATGTCTGGTGCGGCGACGAACCCCGACCCTGATATTTTTGCGTATTCTGCCGCGACGATAAAAACCTGCATGGATGCCACGATCAAACTGGGGGGCGAAAACTATGTGCTTTGGGGCGGTCGTGAAGGCTATGAAACACTGCTCAACACCGACATGGGACGTGAACGCCAGCAAGCGGGCCGCATGTTACAAATGGCTGTGGACTACAAACACAAGATGGGTTTCAAAGGTGCAATCCTGATCGAACCTAAGCCGCAAGAGCCTACAAAACACCAGTACGACTACGATGTTGCGACGGTTTATGGCTTTCTGAAAGACTTCGGGCTTGAGGACGAAGTGCAAGTGAACATTGAACAAGGCCATGCGATCCTCGCAGGTCATTCGTTCGAGCATGAACTGGCTCTTGCGCGTGAGCTGGGTATCTTTGGCTCAATTGATATGAACCGCAACGACTACCAATCTGGCTGGGACACGGACCAATTCCCGAACAATGTGCCAGAGATGACGCTGGCCTATTACGAAGTGCTGCGCGCTGGTGGGTTCAAAACAGGTGGTACGAATTTCGACGCCAAGCTGCGCCGCCAATCGCTTGATGCAGAGGATCTGATCCTTGCTCATGTTGGCGGCATGGACGCCTGTGCAGCGGGCTTCAAAGCGGCGGCAGCGATGCTGGAAGACGGCAAGTTAGAGGCCGCACGTGATGCGCGTTACGCGGGTTGGGAAAGCAAAGCTGGCAAAGCATTGCTCAGCAGTGATCTAGATGCGATCCATGATGATGTCGTGGCCGCCGGCCTTGATCCGCACCCGCAATCGGGTCGTCAGGAGCGCTTGGAAAACCTTGTGAACCGCTACCTTTAAGCGTTGTCGTGAAAGCCATCAATCCGCGCGACTTCGTCTTTTGATCCCATGATCACAGGCACGCGCTGATGGTGCGATGCTGGTATGACATCCAAGATGCGCTGCGTCCCTGTGGATGCAGCACCGCCGGCCTGTTCCACGACGAAGCCCATTGGGTTGGCTTCATACATCAGGCGCAACTTGCCTCCAGTCGCGCGATTGCCGGCATCTTCGGGGTATAAAAATACACCTCCACGCGTCAAGATACGATGGATGTCAGCCACCATCGACGCGGTCCAGCGCATGTTAGTATTTGCGCTGCGTTCGCCGTCCACGCCTGCAAGGCATTCGTTGAAATAGCTGCGGATCGGTTCGTCCCAGAGGCGATAGCGCGAGGCATTGAT
>NZ_JABBAL010000018.1 GCF_018607995.1 Planktotalea sp. | reverse complement strand
CCGCAATAGCCCTCGCAGCAACCGTCATATTCTAGGCATGAGTCCTGACCCGAGGCGTAATTTCCTAACGACATGTGAAATTTCAAATTGAAAATAACTTTGCCGAAAAACCTATCTCTAGAAACAAAGTCTTTACCATTTCGCGCCAACAAAGCGGGCGAGGTGACAAAATGATCGATTGGTCCAAAGTAGAAGAATTGCGCAACAAAATCGGCGTTGACGATTTCGATAAAGTAGTCGAGCTTTTCTTGAGCGAAGTAGAAGACCGCATCGACGTAACGCTCACGAAAGCGGATAGCGAAAGTTTTGAAGAGGACCTACATTTCCTGAAAGGCAGCGCATTGAACTTGGGCTTCGATCAATTTGCCCAACTCTGTGGCGCGGGAGAGCAGCAAGCTGCAAATAGCGTGCCCTTTGATCGCATGGATGAGATTTCTTCGGCCTATCAGAACTCAAAAAATGTTCCTGGAGCATCTCTCGCCGGACGCTGCCGCATGAATTACACGAACTTGTGCATGTCCTTCAGCTCTCCTGTCTCCGACTCTCTCACAAACTTTCGTCGCAACCCCTTCATTCCTGAGAGCCAACTCGCATGATCTACACCCCTAAACCTGCAATAGTCCGCCACCTGAGGATGCGGCAAAATCATAAAATCTTTAGCCACAATGCCATTTAGAATTTGATGTGCCGCGTCATCAGCGGACAAAAGTGATCCCGACACAACCGTATCATCCGACATTTTTATCAAAGGCGTGGCGACGTATTGGGGGCAAACAACAGAAATATCGATGCCATCATCATTGTGCGAAATCGCAAGAGACTCGGCAAAACTGACAGCTGCGTGTTTAGTCGCTGAATACGCAGCATCCCCGATCTGATTCAGCAGGCCAGCGGCAGAGGCAACATTCACCAAATGGCCGTTACCCCGTTTGATCATGGTGGGAAGCAAAGCGCGCGCCGCATAAACATGCGACATCACATGAACTTCCCAATTTAATTGCCACACATCATTTGCAGCAGAGGCTGCATGCGCTGGTTCAGGCTTCGCCAAACCTGCATTAGAGATGAAGATATCCACATCTCCGAATTTTTTTCGCGCTGTTTCTATCAGATTTTGAACATCCGTTTCGCATCGAACATCGCAAGTAACAGCAACACCATTTACGTCTGTCGCGATGCGATGGGCCGCATCTTCGTTCAGATCACAGACACAAACATACGCACCATTCGCTGCAAACCCGCGCGCCAAAGCCGCGCCAATTCCGCTACCACCACCAGTAATAACAACCGATTTTCCAACAAACATAGTGATCCTCTAAATCAGGAATTGCGCTAAGATCTCATCATCTGTGATATCCGTATATCCAAATCCAGCGGCGCTTAATTTCGAAAGCAACACCGCAAAATTCTCCGCCTTTTTTGTTTCAAGACCTATCAGGACAGAACCAAAATTACGCGCGGATTTCTTAAGATATTCAAACCGACTGATGTCGTCATCAGGCCCAAGAATGCCCAAAAATTCCTTCAAAGCACCGGGTCGTTGCGGCATGCGCAGCACAAAATATTTCTTCAAACCTGCAAATCTTTGTGCGCGCTCTTTAACTTCGGGAAGCCGTTCAAAATCAAAGTTGCCACCAGAGGCAATGCAAACAACCGTCTGGCCTTTGATAACATCCCTTAAATCGATCAACGCATCTAAAGCCAAAGCACCCGCGGGCTCCAAAACGATGCCTTCAATGTTCAACATTTCAAGCATAGTAATGCACACGCGATCTTCTTGAATTTGGATGGTATCAGCTACAGACACAACTTTAAGACGCTCAAATGTGCGCATGCCAATCCGTCCGACCGCAGCACCATCTGCAAAGGTATCGACTTGCTCTAAATCAACCGGGCTGCCCGCGTGCAGTGCGGAAAAAAGACACGCGCCGCCACTCGGCTCAACAAAATTCATCGCACAGCGTTCGCCAAAGTAGCTGCGTGTTCCAGCAGACAAACCGCCGCCACCAACTGGCAAAACGATTCGATCTGGCAACGCGCCCAATTGCGATTCAATCTCGACTGCGACCGTAGCCTGCCCCTCAATGACATCTTCGTCATCGAAGGGGGACAAGAAATGACCATTCACCTCGGCGCAGTGACTTTGTGCAGCGCTTAGAGTATCGTCGAAATAGTCACCAATCAGCTTGATCTCGATCGTATCTCCACCGAAAATTCGCGTCTTATCAATCTTCTGCTGAGGCGTTGTAACAGGCATGAAAATCGTGCCTTTCACGCCAAAATGCTTGCACATATACGCAACGCCTTGCGCGTGATTACCCGCGCTCGCACAGACAAAATGGCCCTTTTCAGGATCATCACTCAGCACTTTTCGCATCGCATTGAAAGCACCGCGTAGTTTGTAAGATCGCACAGGGGACAAATCTTCGCGTTTCAGCCAAATATCCGCATCAAATTTTTCGGACAAATGTACGTTTCGCTGCAAAGGCGTTGGCGGCAGAACAGCGCGGATTGCGCGCTCTGCGAGTATCGCTCTATCTTGAAAACTGGTCATTCTTTGTGTCTGACGCAGCGCAAGCGTCCTTTCAAGCTTATAACAGCGGTGCTTATCTTGCTCCGCCTTGGAAAACACGGTATCGCGCGCTGAAATTCTTCTGAAAGGAACCCGCGATGACTGCGCCTAAAAAAGTCGTTTTGGCCTATTCCGGCGGCCTCGACACATCGATCATTTTGAAGTGGCTTGAAACAGAATACGGTTGCGAGGTCGTGACCTTCACCGCAGATCTTGGTCAGGGAGAAGAGCTGGAGCCGGCTCGTGCCAAAGCGGAACTCATGGGTGTCAAAGACATCTACATTGAAGATGTGCGCGAAGAATTTGTGCGCGATTTCGTGTTTCCAATGTTTCGCGCAAATGCGGTCTATGAAGGCTTGTACCTACTTGGCACTTCAATTGCGCGACCCTTGATTTCAAAACGTTTGATTGAAATCGCAGAGGAAGTCGGCGCAGACGCAATCGCTCACGGAGCGACGGGCAAGGGCAACGATCAGGTGCGGTTCGAATTGGCCGCATATGCACTGAACCCCGATATCAAAGTAATCGCCCCTTGGCGCGAATGGGATTTGTCGAGCCGCACGAAACTGCTTGATTTTGCAGAACAGCACCAGATTCCAATCGCGAAAGACAAGCGCGGCGAGGCCCCTTTTTCTGTCGATGCGAACCTGTTGCACACCTCATCCGAGGGCAAAGTGCTTGAGGATCCCGCCGTCAGCGCACCCGAATACGTGTATCAGCGCACAGTATCGCCCGAGGAAGCGCCAAACGAGGCTGAATTCATGGAGATCGGCTTTAAACGTGGCGACGCCGTGTCGATCAATGGCGAAGAGATGAGCCCTGCGACCATCTTAACGAAGCTCAATGAGGTTGGTGGAAAGCACGGTATTGGCCGGCTTGATTTCGTAGAAAATCGTTTCGTTGGAATGAAGTCCCGCGGCATTTACGAAACGCCGGGCGGCACTGTTCTGCTCGAGGCACATCGCGGCATTGAGCAAATCACGCTTGATAGCGGAGCCAGCCATTTGAAAGACAGCCTCATGCCACGCTACGCAGAGCTGATCTATAACGGCTTTTGGTTCAGCCCCGAACGTGAAATGTTGCAAGCTGCGATCGACAAAAGCCAAGAGCATGTGACAGGTACGGTTCGCCTGAAACTCTACAAAGGGTCAGCGACCTGCGTGGCGCGCTGGTCTGATCACAGCCTCTATTCAGAGGCGCATGTGACCTTTGAAGATGATGCGGGCGCCTACGATCAAAAGGATGCAGCAGGGTTCATCCAATTGAATGCCTTACGTCTGAAACTGCTTGCTGCACGCGCGCGTCATTTGAAAAAGTAGACACTAAATTAAAAGTTTTAGCGCTGCTAGCCTTTCATAGATTGGCAGCGCTTCTTCGTTAATCTTAGCTAGATCACCCTTCAAGACTGGCAGAGGCCCTTCCGTATCAGAGAAGCCCGTCGAGCGATGCACAGCGTCATACCAGTGCTTCGCCCAAACGCCATCGAAAGGTTTTGGACCGCTTTCCCAGGCCAACATCGCCGGATCCCACGCCAGATCAATGGCGTCACACAGCGCGCGAAGGCTTTTCTCTGGATGAGAGCGGATATAAGCAGAATCGATTACGATCGCTGACTGCCCCATTTCGATCACCTGCTCAAAAATATCCAACTGCTGCGTAAATCCGATATCAGACAGGCTTGGCGTATCGTGTTTATTCACCCAACTCGCTAGGATCCGCGACGGGTGACGGATTAGGAATACGTTCTTAGCCTTAGTTAACCAATCCCGGGCAATCGTAGGTAACATGTGTTGCGTCATGTGCTTTTGATACTGGTGCTCTGTCTTATCCGCAGAGCACAAATCCGCTATCACAGCGCCTGCATCGCTTTTTTGCGAAGCAATCACTGCATCTCGCATAGGATGCGCCAAACCTGTTTGCGTAAGATATGAAGCATAGAAAGGCTCATCGACCGCGCTCATGTCAGCGCGATTAGCAAAGCTGTACATAAGGGCGGTCGACAGGTTGCGCGGCCCCGACCACATCGCGATTTTCATAGACATTCCAATTTTTCTGGCACTGAAACAAATGGCTCCATGCGGGAAATTCCGCTCACCAAGCTATGACAAAGCATGACACACGATTGCTTGGCGCACCACCATCCGGCTAGCCTGCGTGAAAGCAGTTTACCCATGTTCCAACTTAAGCAAGTCAAGCCTGCCATCCTCGCGAGCCTTATCGTCATAGGTTTTGCGTTCCATTCAAAACCAGCTGAGGCTACCGGAACGGAATTTCCCATAGTCGCAGGTGGATGCTTTTGGTGCGTTGAGAGCGACTTTGAACGCGTGCCCGGCGTGAAAGAAGTTGTCTCCGGCTACATGGGCGGCAAGAAAAAGAACCCAACCTAAAAAGATGTCACGAAAGGCGGTTCGGGCCACTACGAAGCGGTTCAAATCCAGTTTGATCCCGCTAAGTTATTCCCTGACCAGCTGCTAAATATGTTCTTCCGTTCAGTTGATCCAATGGATGCGGGGGGCCAACTCTGTGACCGTAGCAATAGCTATTGTACAGTGGTTTTCGGCTCTAACAATGCGCAAAACGCTTCTGCGAAGGCAGCAAAGCAGGCGGCACAGAACGTGTTAGGTCAGAAGATCGTAACGCCGATCTCACAAGATGGGCAGTTCTACAAGGCCGAAGTCTACCACCAAGATACTACAAAGGCACCAAGCGCATGCTCACCCGATTTGGTGCGGTCAAACAATCAGACGCCTAGAAACGCTATTGCCAAGGATGTGGTTGCGACGCGAGAGTATAGCAACCTTGGGACAAAGCAGCATCGTTTTTATCCCACTAAAGACCAGAAAATTCCTCGACCTCTTTGAGGTCGGGGATCACGTCAGCGGTGCCCATGCGCGTCACCATCAAAGCGGCAGCTCGCATCGCAAGTGAAATTGACTGTCCCATAGTCAAACCGCGATCCAGTCCAGCCAGAACATACCCTGTGAACGTGTCGCCCGCGCCTGTCGTATCAATCGGGTCCACTTTGATTGCATCAAAGCTCTGATCGATTTCTCGCCCGATCCAACGCGCACCTTTCGCACCCAAGGTGATCACAATATCTGCGACTTCCAGCTCTTCAATCGATACGCCCAGCGCCGTCTCCAGTTGCTGTGCTTCGACCGCGTTTAAGATTAGAAAATCCAGATAGGGTAGCATTTCTTTCACGGCATTCGCATCAAAGGGGGCGGCTGCGTAACAAACCCGAAACCCCAATTTAGAACCCATTTTTGCAGCGATAACCTGCGCATTCGTTTCATTCTGCGTAACGAAAGTATCGCCTGTACTGCCGGAACTTAAAACACGCGCAATGCTGTCTTCCGAAATCTGGTGATTGGCTCCAGAAAACAGCGTGATTACGTTCTCCCCCGCATCATCGACAGTGATAATTGCATGGCCTGTTGGAACATCCAATTCCGCGATATGGCGGGTATCAATACCATACTCTAACAAACGATTTTTGGCCCAAAGTCCGTCGCGTCCGACCGCACCGATTTGCGCAACATGACTGCCAGCTCGTGCAGCGGCGACAGACATATTCGCGCCCTTACCACCAAGTCCGGTCTGCATCGACGTCGCCGCAAGTGTTTCACCCGGCCCAGGCAAATGCGGAACACAATACACATGATCTGCGTTGATCGACCCAAGATTGAAAATCGTCATACGAAGTCCTTTTCCACGCTAGCCAACCTTACAAGAGGCTAGAACCGCCATGTTCAAAATATCGTTCGCCGTTGAATTCGTCGAACAAATCTGGATCGACTTATCTATGCCGCTGAGGATTGGGCCAATCACAGTTGCGCCGGCGAGCTCCTGCATAAGCTTCACAGAAATGCTCGCTGAGTGACGCGCTGGTACGACAAGGATGTTCGCAGGGCCTGTCAAACGAGAGAACGGATACTGTTCAGCTGATTTGGCGTTCAACGCCACATCAACAGTCATCTCACCTTCGTATTCGAAATCGACACCACGTTCTTTCAACACATTCGGCGCAAGGTGCATTTTTTCGGCACGTTCAGACACGGGATACCCAAAGGTCGAGAAGCTGACAAAAGCGACTCGAGGCTCAATGCCCAAGTGGCGCGCAACATCAGCACCGCGTTCTGCGATAGTGGCAAGATCATGTTCATCCGGCCATTCATGCACAAGCGTGTCGGCCATCAGAACGATGCGTCCTTTGTGCAAAAGCGCAGTTACGCCGACGGCGCCATGTTTCGCATCTGCATCGAATACGTGGTTAACAAGCTCAAGCACATGCGCCGATTTTCGGGTCGCACCCGTCACCAAGCCATCACCATGTCCATGAGCCAACATAAGCGACGAAAATACATGCCGATCCCGTGACGCGATTCGATGCACGTCAATTTTGTCGTACCCTTTGCGCTGCAAACGCTCATACAGATAGTCTTTGTAGACGTCCAAGTGCTGCGTATTCGCAGCATTTACGATTTCCAACTCGCGGAACGCATCGCCCAATCCGGCCTCTTCCAGCTTGGTTTTGACATCATTCGAACGACCCACAACCAGCGCTTTTCCGAGGCCATTTCTTTGATACATAACAGCCGCACGCAGCACACGCGGATCATCGCCTTCTGCGAAAATCATGCGCGCCTGAGCAGAGCGCGCACGCGCATTGATCCCACGCAAAATGCTCGCAGTTGGATCCATACGCGTTTTCAACGACAGCTCATATGCCTCCATGTCAATAATCGGCCGACGCGCAACGCCCGTCTTCATACCAGCCTTCGCTACAGCTGGCGGAATACGGTGAATGAGGCGCGGATCAAAAGGCGTTGGAATGATGTAATCACGGCCAAATGTCAGGTTCTTACCATAGGCGAGCGCAACTTCGTCAGGCACATCTTCGCGAGCAAGATTGGCAAGAGCATGAGCGCATGCAATCTTCATTTCATCGTTAATCGCACGGGCATGAATGTCCAAAGCACCGCGGAAAAGGTAGGGAAAACCAAGCACGTTGTTAACCTGATTTGGATAATCGCTACGCCCCGTCGCAACAATCGCGTCAGCGCGAACTTCTTGCGCTTCTTCGGGTATAATCTCTGGATCTGGGTTGGCCATTGCAAAAATGACAGGATTATCTGCCATGCTGATAACCATGTCCTGCGTAACCGCACCCTTAACAGAAACACCAAGGAATACGTCTGCGCCCTTCATCGCTTCGTCCAAAGTACGCAGCTCGGTTGTGATCGCGTGGGCAGATTTCCATTGATTCATACCTTCGGTACGGCCTTGATAAATCACACCTTTAGTATCACAAACGATGCAATTGTTATGCTTTGCACCCATGCACTTCAGCAATTCGATGCACGCGATCCCAGCAGCACCTGCGCCATTAAGGACGATCTTCACATCCTCGATCTTCTTGCCGCTAAGGTGAAGCGCGTTCAAAAGACCCGCAGCACAAATAACGGCCGTTCCATGTTGATCATCGTGGAAAACTGGG
This sequence comes from Planktotalea sp., assembly GCF_018607995.1. GTDB lineage: Bacteria > Pseudomonadota > Alphaproteobacteria > Rhodobacterales > Rhodobacteraceae > Planktotalea. Next base: position 53,932 of record NZ_JABBAL010000018.1, on the reverse strand, counting down.
ATGTCCATTTCTTCCTTGAGACGCTGCTCAATGATGAAACACTCTGGCGCTTTGATATCCTCAAGGTTAATGCCACCAAACGTCGGACCCATTAACCTTACCGCATCGCAAAACTTATCTGGATCTTCTGTATCGAGCTCAATATCGATCGAATTCACATCCGCGAACCGCTTGAAAAGGACCGCCTTCCCTTCCATCACAGGCTTGGAGCCAAGCGCGCCCAAGTTGCCCAAACCAAGTACTGCCGTGCCGTTTGAAATCACCGCAACAAGGTTGCCTTTGTTAGTGTAATCATACGCCAGTTCAGGGTTTTCGGCGATTGCCTCACAAGGCACAGCAACACCCGGTGAATACGCCAAAGAAAGATCGCGCTGGGTCGTCATCGGAACAGTCGCGCTAATCTCAAATTTGCCCGGTGTCGGCTCTAAGTGGAACGCCAGAGCGTCTTCATCGGTGATCTTTTGCTTGGACATAACTTCGCGTTCCTTTTGCATTCTAGCCGTTCAACTTTTGCATTCTGTTCGCACAACAACAACACTGTTTTCGCCTTTTCCCTACGCTCTCCTATCGCTACTCTACGCTCGAATTTCGAGGGATTTTCATGAGCACTGCCAAACCAACCGTAACGCCCATGATGGCGCAATTCCTTGAGATCAAGGAAAGCTACCCCGACGCTTTGCTGTTCTATCGCATGGGTGACTTTTACGAGTTGTTTTTCGATGACGCCGTCGCCGCGTCTGAAGCCTTGGATATTGCCCTGACCAAACGTGGCAAACACGAGGGTAGCGAAATCCCCATGTGTGGCGTGCCGCATCATGCCGCTGAGGGTTATTTGCTAACGCTGATCCGCAAAGGTTTTCGCGTCGCTGTGTGCGAGCAAATGGAAAGCCCGGCCGAGGCAAAGAAACGTGGCGGTAAATCCGTTGTGCGCCGCGAAGTTGTACGCCTAGTGACACCCGGCACTTTGACTGAAGAAAGCCTGCTTGATGCGCGTCGTCACAACTACCTTGCCGCCTATGCAGATGTACGCGGCGACGGGGCTTTAGCGTGGGCCGATATGTCCACAGGCGCGTTTCATGTTATGCCGTTGAGTACCATGCGTCTGTCTCCAGAACTCGCGCGACTCGCGCCGAGTGAAGTCATTCTTTCTGATATATCAGACACTGAAACCGTCAATTTAGTATCTGAAATGGGCGCATCCGTCTCACCGCTTTCCCCCGGTGCATTTGATAGCACGCAGGGCACGAAACGTATCTGCGATGTATTTCAAATCGCTTCTCTCGATGCGTTTGGCGAGTTCACGCGCCCCGAAATTTCCGCGATGAGCGCTTTGATCGAATACCTCGAAATCACTCAAAAGGGGAAGCTTCCACTACTGCGCCCTCCGCAGAAAGAGAGCAGCGGCGGCACCATGCAGATCGACGCTGCGACACGTCGTAACTTGGAACTTACGCAAAGCCTGTCAGGTGGTCGCAAAGACACGCTTTTGGCTGTGATTGATCGCAGCGTCACGGCTGGTGGCGGGCGCCTTTTGGAACGACGCTTGTCCAGTCCGTCTCGCGATCTGGCAACGATCCAAGCACGGCTTGATGCCGTAAGCTGGTTTTTCGAACACTCACGCGCAACCGAAGATCTGCGCAGCACATTGCGTAGAGTTCCTGACTTGGACCGTGCTCTGTCTCGTATATCTCTCGAACGCGGCGGCCCGCGCGATATTGCTGCTATCAGAAATGGGCTAGAGCAGGCTGAAGCGATCCAAGCCAATGATCTTCCGGATTCCTCGAGCCTTATTCAACAAAGCATAGCCTCACTTGGCGGTCATGAAGATCTGATTAACCTTCTCAACGACGCCCTTGTTGCTGAACCCCCCTTGCTTGCCCGTGACGGTGGGTTTGTGGCGTCCGGCTACGATAGTGAACTTGATCAAACGCGTGCGCTCCGCGACGAGGGGCGTAGCGTTATCGCGTCTATGCAAAAGAATTACGCAGAAATTGCCGGCGTCGCGTCGCTTAAGGTCAAGCACAACAATGTTCTTGGCTACTTTATCGAAACCACCGCAACTCATGCAGAAAAGATGCTTGCGCCGCCATTGAATGAAACCTTCATTCACCGTCAAACAACTGCAAATCAGGTGCGATTTACGACGATCGAACTCTCTGAAATCGAGACTAAAATTTTGAACGCGGGTAATCGTGCGCTTGAGATTGAAAAACGCCATTTTCAGACTCTAACAAAGGCAATATTGTCTAGTGCGTCAGAAATTTCCAACACATCCCGTGCCCTCGCAGAGATTGACCTAAACGCCAGTCTTGCCGCACTCGCAAGTGCTGAGGATTGGAATAGGCCCTCCGTTGATACCAGTCGTACTTTCGATATTGAGGCTGGTCGTCATCCTGTGGTTGAACAAGCGCTACACAATCAAGGCGGCGCACCGTTCATCGCTAACAATTGCGATCTGGCAGACGGGAATGACGGTGCCGCAATCTGGCTTCTCACGGGCCCGAACATGGCCGGTAAATCAACGTTTCTTAGACAAAACGCGCTGATCTCAGTGCTCGCCCAGATGGGTAGTTTTGTTCCAGCTGACAGTGCGCACATCGGTATTATTAGTCAGTTATTCAGCCGCGTTGGTGCCTCTGATGATCTCGCACGTGGGCGCTCTACCTTTATGGTCGAAATGGTTGAAACTGCTGCAATCCTGAACCAAGCCGACGAAAATGCTTTAGTCATCCTCGATGAAATCGGTCGCGGCACGGCGACATATGACGGCCTTTCCATCGCTTGGGCCACGCTCGAACACCTGCACAACGTGAACAAATCACGCGCGCTTTTCGCGACCCACTATCACGAACTAACAAACCTCACCGCCAAGCTTGAGGGAGCAGAAAACGCAACAATCTCCGTACGAGAGTGGGAAGGCGACGTCATCTTCCTCCATGAGGTTATCAAGGGCGCCGCTGACAGAAGTTATGGTGTCCAAGTTGCTAAACTCGCGGGCCTCCCCGCTGCAGTGGTTGAACGCGCGCGTATCGTTTTGGATGCCTTGGAAAAAGGTGAACGCGAGGGCGGTGGTCAAAAAGCAGTCATCGACGACTTACCGCTCTTTTCTGCGACCCCTCCCCCACCACCAATCCAAACAAAACAGTCGCCAGCGATAGATTTGCTCAACGACATTCACCCAGATGATCTAAGCCCGAAAGATGCGCTTAACCTCATCTACAAACTAAAAGAGGCGTCGCAAAATTAATCGCAACGCCGCTCTTCATCTTGCTAAAAAACTCAAAACCAACCGTTTAACCAGGTGTTGAGCTTACCCCAACTTGCGCAGGCCGTAGTAAACGGTCGTGCAGCATAAACCCTTCCGCAGCGATCTGAATGATCTCACCAGCTTTGGTGCCGGGCACAGGCGCTTCGAACATAGCTTGGTGCAATTTTGGATCGAACTTGTCGCCAACTTCAGGCGAAACAGGCACGATGCCATGCTTTCCAAATACGTTAACCAACTCGCGCATCGTAAGCTCAATACCTTCGATCAACGCAGAAGACACCTCGCGCTGCTCATCAGTTGCCGCTTCCAATGCACGCTTCATGTTGTCGTAGACAGGCAACAAATCACGCGCCAGCTTAGAGCCGCCATAATTCTCCGCCTCACGACGATCCCGATCAGAACGTTTTCGCGAATTTTCAGCATCGGCCAAAGCGCGCATGAAGCGGTCTTTGAACTCGTCACGCTCCGCCGTCATAACAGCCAAAGCGTCTGCTTCCAGTTCTTCTTCAGTTGGCTCTGCTTCTTCTTGCTCATCAAACTCTGCCTCTAGCGCGTCCAAATCATCCAAGAATTCGTTTTCATCACGATCAGCCATATCTCTACCCTCTAATTCCGGTCAGAAATCAGCTTCCCGACCAGTTGCGCCGTATAATCCACAATCGGCACGATCCGTCCATAATTCAGACGCGTCGGGCCAATCACGCCAACAGCACCAATAATTTTTCGTTCAGCGTTCATATAAGGAGAAACAACCAAAGAGGAACCCGAAAGTGAAAAAAGTTTGTTCTCAGAACCAATAAAAATGCGCACACCATCGCCGTCTTGTGTCAACTCTAGAAAATCAGCAATATCGCGCTTGCGCTCAAGGTCATCAAAGAGCGTTCTGATGCGTTCCAGTTCTTCCTCTTCCGCCTCCCCCGCAAGCAAATTCGAACGTCCTCGCACGATCAAACGCTCATGATTTTCACCCTCATTTTCCCAAACTGCTAATCCACTATCGATCATATCACGCGCAAGCACATCGATTTCCTGCCGCCGCGCGGCGATCTCGTGTTTGATGACTGTTTGAAGCTCAGAAAGCGTGCGTCCCTCCATCAGGGCATTCAGGAAATTGGCCGCTTCCCGCATGGAACTGGGCGTTTGGCCCGGTGGAGGTATGAACAATCGGTTCTCCACATGGCCATCACCAAACACAAGCACCACCAAAGCGCGATCCGTTGCCAAGGACACAAACTCAATGTGCTTGATCGGCGCTTCATGCTTCGGGGTCAGTACCAATGACGCGCCTTGCGTCACACCAGACAACGCGGACCCAACACGATCCAGCAAGTCACCCACATCAGAGCCATTTCCAACCGTCGAATTGATCTTTACGCGGTCATCGTTGTTCAGATCATCCACCTCAAGCAGACCATCGACAAACATGCGCAAACCTTTTTGTGTCGGTACGCGTCCCGAGCTAATATGCGGACTTCCCAACAGACCTAAAAGTTCCAGATCCTGCATCACATTGCGGATCGTCGCAGCGCTTACCTTTTCAGACAGCGAGCGCGTCAAAGTACGTGAACCGACAGGCTCACCATTCGCGAGATATCCTTCGACAATCTGGCGAAATACCTCGCGTGAACGATCGTTCATTTCCGACAAAATCTGTGGACTGCCTTGCATGTTCATCACCATTAACAACGACCCATTAAGTACGCCCTAAGTCTCAAAGGTCAATCGGGGTTGCGCATTGCGTTGACACCCCTGTATTCCATAGCCAAATCGAAAGGATATCTCATGCGACCTTCAGGACGTGACCTAAACCAAATGCGCGACGTTTCTATCGAAACCAACGTGACCAAACATGCCGAAGGCTCTTGCATGATCAAGATGGGCGACACGCATGTGCTTTGCACCGCCACGCTTGAAAATCGTGTGCCGCCTTTCATCAAAGGCTCCGGTCTTGGTTGGGTCACTGCAGAATATGGTATGCTTCCTCGTTCCACCACATCGCGAATGCGTCGTGAAGCAACAGCAGGCAAACAAGGCGGTAGAACCGTCGAAATTCAGAGACTAATAGGTCGTTCTTTGCGTGCTGGCGTGGATCGCGTCGCTTTGGGTGAACGTCAAATCACCGTCGATTGCGATGTGATCCAAGCCGATGGTGGCACGCGCTGCGCTTCCATAACGGGCGGTTGGGTCGCTTTGAAATTGGCCGTGAATAAGCTGATCAAGGTGGGCGAGATCACCTCTAACCCGTTGATTAGCCCCGTTGCGGCGATATCTTGTGGCATCTACGCAGGTCAGCCTGTGCTTGATCTCGACTATCCAGAAGATTCCGAGGCTGGCGTAGATGGCAACTTCATCATGCTCGCCAACGGTCAAATGATCGAAACGCAGATGAGCGCTGAGGGCAGCACATATTCTCGAGATCAAATGAACCAGCTAATTGATCTGGCGGAAAAGGGCGTTTCTGAACTTGCCACAATGCAATTGGCCGCTTCCGCATGAGCCGGAAATTCTCAGGCGACACGCTTTTGATCGCGACCCACAATGCTGGAAAGCTGGAAGAAATGCGCGAATTGCTCGCCCCATTCGGGGTCAGCGTCCTTGGAGCGGCTGAGAAGAACTTAGCGGAGCCTGAGGAAACCGAAGACAACTTCATCGGCAACGCGCGTATCAAAGCGCATGCCGCTGTTAAGGCAACAGGCCTGCCCGCCCTTTCCGACGATAGCGGGATCGAGGTTGAAGCACTGAACAATGAACCCGGCGTTTACACTGCTGATTGGGCTGAAACGCCCAGTGGCCGTGACTTTGTGATGGCTATGACGAAAACCCATGACAAACTCGAAGCGGTAAGCGCGCCCCACCCCCGTCGCGCGCGTTTTTGCTCTACGTTGGTGCTCGCGTGGCCCGATGGCCATGATGAGGTGTTTGAGGGAAGGGTTATCGGCTCACTAGTATGGCCCATGCGTGGCCAGGTTGGTCATGGCTATGACCCCATGTTTATGCCTAACGGATATGACATCACGTTCGGGGAAATGGCGTTTGAAAAGAAGAATGAAATCAGCCATCGCGCTGACGCATTCGAAAAACTGGTAAAGGGTTGCTTTGAACGCTGATTGGCAAAATGGTGGCTTTGGCATTTATGTGCACTGGCCCTTTTGCGAGGCGAAATGCCCATACTGCGATTTCAACTCACATGTTTCACGTGAAATGGACGAAGCACGCTGGCTCAGCGCCTATCTCTGCGAATTAGATCGCGCTGCTGTTGAGTTATCGGGTCGCGTGGTGAATGCTGTTTTCTTTGGCGGCGGCACGCCCAGCCTCATGCATCCCGACACGGTCGCCGCAATCATCGAACGCATCCGCAAACATTGGCCGATGCCCAACGATCCTGAAATCACGCTCGAGGCAAATCCTGGTTCTGTCGAAGCTGGCCGATTTCGCGGCTATGCAGATGGCGGCGTCACGCGAATCTCAATGGGAGTGCAAGCTCTCAATGATCGCGACTTGAAACGCCTTGGTCGTATTCATACAGTTGATGAAGCAAAGAAAGCCTTCGATATAGCACGTTCAACTTTTGAGCGGGTTTCTTTCGATCTTATCTACGCAAGGCAGGATCAAACGCTGCAAGACTGGAAAAAAGAGCTCAATGAAGCCCTTTGTTTGGCAATCGATCATCTCTCCCTTTATCAGCTAACTATCGAAAAAGGCACGGCTTTCTCGGCGCGTTACGAAAAAGGCGGTCTCACAGGGCTTCCTATGGAGGATCTCGCTGCAGATATGTACGACGCAACCAACGAGCTCTGCGAGAGAGCCGGTCTCTTTGGCTACGAAGTCTCCAATTATGCCAAGCCCGGTGCGGAGTCGCGGCACAACCTAATCTATTGGCGCTATGGCGACTACCTTGGCATTGGCCCTGGTGCGCATGGTCGTCTTACCCTGGATGGCACAAAATACGCGACTGAACATTACAAGATGCCAAATGCATGGCTTGAAAATAGCGAACGCGGCAAGGGCGAAAAAATTCGTGACGGCCTTAGCAACACAGATCAAGCTAACGAATACCTGATTATGGGCCTTCGCATTACCGAGGGCATGGATAGAACGCGACTGGAAAACCTGGCTGGCGCGCCTGTCGATCAATGCACTCTAGATCATTTGAATGACCTAAACCTGATTACGCAGGACGGCGCCATTCTGCGCACCACTCCACAAGGGCGCTTGCTTTTGAATTCTGTGATCGGCGAATTGTTCTTCTAACTGTTGCTAAGAATGCGGCAAATCTCGTCAAGCTGATCTAAGTACGCATACTTGATGCTCACCTGACCAGACTCTCCACCTGCCTTGTGGTCCACAGAAACTGTCAATCCCAAAGCCGCAGAAAGATCACTTTCGAGCGCTTTAGTGTCTGCATCTTTCTCTTTCCTACTACTTTTTTCGCGCGATGAAGGCGAAGAACTACCATCATCTTTCTTCTTCGCCAAAGCTTCTGTCGCGCGAACTGACAGCCCATGTTGCACGACTTGCTTTGCAAGTGCTGATGGATCGTCAGAAGTAATCAGCGCACGCGCATGTCCTGCTGAAAGTTTTCCGTCCACTAGCATATCCTGTACATTACTCGGCAACTGCAACAAACGCATCAAATTCGCAACGTGACTGCGGCTTTTGCCAAGTTCTTCAGCAAGCTTTTCCTGCGTATGGCCAAACTTATCCATCAACTGACGATAGCCCGCTGCCTCTTCGACAGGGTTAAGATCTGCGCGTTGAATGTTCTCAATGATCGCAACTTCTAGAACTTCGGTATCCGTAAAATCGCGAACGAGAATAGGAATTTCATGAAGTTGCGCCATCTGCGCCGCACGCCAGCGACGTTCGCCAGCTACAATTTCGTATTCATCTTTCCCATTGGCTCGCTTGCGCACAATCAAAGGCTGGATAATGCCTTTGGCTTTGATAGACGCTGACAGGTCTTGCAGATGCTCGTCCGTAAAGCTTCTACGCGGTTGATCAGGGTTTGGAAAAACCTTCTCGATCGGAACGACCAAATCGGGGCGCGCGGGCGTTGTAACTGTGTTTGTTGATTCAGGACCTACATCCGCCATCAAAGCGGACAATCCACGCCCTAAACCACGGTTCTTTTTGCTATCTGCCATGATTTTTTCCTTTTAAAGCGAGAGGTTAGCGTTCTTCTCGATAACTTCTCGAGCCAAGTCATTATAGGCCTGCGCACCTTTGGATGCGGGGTCGTAGTCCAGCACAGGCATCGCAAAAGACGGCGCTTCGCTGACGCGAACGTTGCGCGGGATCTTTGTCTTAAAGACCATCTCACCTAAATTCTCACGAGCATCGTTTTCGACCTGCTGTGATAGATTATTCCTCGCGTCAAACATCGTAAGAACCACACCTTCGATCCGTAGATCAGGGTTCGCCGTTTGACGGACTTCGCGCACCGTCAGCATCAGCTGGGATAGCCCTTCCAACGCGAAAAATTCACTTTGCAGAGGCACAAGAACAGAATGCGACGCCACCATCGCATTCACAGTGAGCAAGTTTAGCGAAGGAGGACAATCAATCAGGATAAAGTTGAAGTCGTAATCGTCCATCAAAGGCTGACGTAACGCGTCATGCAACAAAAAGCTCCGCTTTTCGTTCACCATCAGCTCGATATCCGCGGAACTGAGATCAACTGTGGCCGGAACAATCATCAAACCATCCGTTTTGGTTTTCTGGATCACCTCTTCAAGCGTGACGTCATCTAGCAAAAGCTCATAAGTCGTCAATTCGCGGGAACGTGCATCGACACCTAAGCCTGTAGACGCATTTCCTTGCGGATCTAGATCAATAATCAGCACACGGAGCCCTTCGGCGACCAATGACGCCGCGAGGTTAATCGTCGTTGTCGTTTTTCCAACACCACCTTTTTGGTTAACGACAGCAACAATTTTGGTGTTTGTTGCACGCGTGGGGTCAGACATGATTAATCTCATTTACTTTCAAAATAACGGCTTCGACGTTAGTTTCACTAGTAATAGCTTCGCATTCAAAATGCCATGAGTCGCGCGCCATATTAACTTCTTTTTCCCATCGTTGACCTTTTGGGAATAGGCAATGTCCGGTCTTAGCTAAGTGAAGCTTCGCATATTGAAGCAACATAGGCAGATCAGAAAGAGCGCGCGCAGATAGAGTATCAGCGTTTTGCGGACTAATCTCTTCAATCCTTTGGGCGATGACGGTGACTTTAACACCTGTTTCGCGCGCGACGGTGCGGAGGAAGGCGCATTTTCTTTGATCACTTTCCACCAAAGTAAACTGTGTTTGAGGCGCAAGTTCCTTCGAAATTATTGCAAGAACCAGACCTGGGAACCCTCCACCTGATCCAAGATCGACCCATTTCAGTGTTTTTGGGTCAGCGAGCTTAAACATCTGTGCCGAGTCAACAATATGGCGAGTCCAGATATCGTCCAAGGTACTACGAGACACCAAGTTTATCTTAGGATTCCACTTCTTCAGAAGCTCTACATATATCAAAAGTCTCTCAAATGTTTCACGTGAAACATTCAAGTTACCAATCCGCTGCTCCATTTAGGCCCGCTTTCTTTGACGAAGCTTAGCCAACAACAGCGTGAGCGCCGCGGGCGTCATACCATCAACACGGCCTGCTTGAGCAAGGTTCATAGGCTTAACCTGACCAAGCTTCTGCTTCAATTCGTTAGATAGGCTGTCGATTGAGGTATAATCGAAGTCCTTAGGAATGTTCTGCGCCTCGTCCCGCTTCAGCGCGTCTACGTCCTTCTGTTGGCGGGCTATGTAGTTGGAGTACAACGCATCCCTTTCAACCTGCTCACGGATAACCTTCGAAGTCTCTGTCAGCTCTGGGAACAGGCTCAACACATCTTCAAACTTTACATCAGGAAACGCCAAAACTTGAATACCATCGCGACGATTTCCATCTTGATTCACCGAAACTCCGCCTGCGTTAATCTCTTTCGGTGTCAATGACTTACCCTTAAGAGCACCCACCACGCTCGCGATCTGCATTTTCTTTTCTTCAAATGCTAAACCACGTTCGTCACCGACACAGCCAAGCTCCATACCCAAGGGCGTAAGACGCTGATCGGCATTGTCGGCGCGCAACGAAAGACGGAATTCAGCACGAGAGGTGAACATACGATACGGTTCAGTCACACCGCGCGTTGTGAGATCGTCAATCATCACCCCAATATAACTGTTCGTGCGGCTAAAAATCACAGGATCGCGACCTTGAGTTTCCAAGGCAGCGTTCAAACCAGCGACGAGGCCCTGCGCGGCGGCCTCTTCATATCCTGTTGTACCGTTTATCTGGCCCGCGAAGAAAAGGCCTTCTACACCTTTAACGCTCAAACGAGCATCCAAAGCTCGTGGGTCGACATAGTCATATTCAATCGCGTAACCCGGCTGTAGGATCTTCGCTTCCTCCAAGCCTACAATTGTTTGAACGTAAGCGTTTTGCACATCCTCTGGCAGGCTTGTAGAAATTCCATTTGGATAAACAGTGTGATCATTAACGCCTTCAGGTTCCAAAAAGACCTGATGGGACGTTTTGTCGGCGAAACGGACGATCTTATCTTCTATCGAAGGACAATATCGCGGACCAATACCGTCGATATGGCCACCATACATCGCACTTTTCTTGAGGTTCTCCTCGATTAACAGATGCGTACGCATATTTGTATGCGTGATGCCGCAGTTTACCTGTTGCGCTGTGACACCTTTGGACAAGAAAGAAAATAGCACAGGATCTTCATCGCCCGGCTGGCTTTCCAGAATGTCCCAATTGATCGTACGACCATCCAAGCGCGGCGGAGTACCTGTTTTTAGACGTCCGAAGGGAAGCTTGAAGCTGTCGATACGCTCAGCCAGCTTGATAGATGGCTTATCCCCCATGCGGCCACCCGGTTTTGAGACATCACCGATGTGAATGACGCCTCGCAGGAAAGTTCCCGTCGTTAGAACCACAGCACTACAACGCAATTGGGTTCCATCGCCGAGAGCTACACCAACAACCCGAGCGTCTTCCATCAAGAAATCAACGGCCTCCCCCTCAACAATCGTCAGGTTTTCCTGCGTTCCGATCTCTTTCAGCATTTCAGCGCGATAGATTGCTCGATCTGATTGCGCTCGCGGCCCTTGTACAGCAGGCCCTTTGCGACGGTTTAGTAAGCGGAATTGAATTCCAGCCTTATCAGCAACACGCGCCATAACACCATCAAGCGCATCTATTTCGCGAACCAGGTGACCCTTACCAAGACCACCAATCGCTGGATTACAGGACATAACGCCGATACCATCCTTGGACAGCGTCACCAAAGCAGTACTGGATCCCATACGCGCAGCAGCGTGAGCGGCATCACAACCCGCGTGACCACCACCAATTACTACAACATCGAAATTCAATTGTTTCACGTGAAACATTCCTTACTTACCAAGACAGAAGCTTGAAAAAATTTCATCCAAGAGATTCTCGACATCTACATGACCTATCAAACTGTTCAAAGCACGAATAGCGGAACGCATATCCTCTGCGACCAAATCGTAATGGTCAGGACCAAGATCAAGACCTTCTTTAGCGGCACTCAAATACTGCTGAGAGGACAACAGCGCTTGCCGATGCCGTTCACGCGTTGCAATTCCAGCGCTGGCTGATCTATCCAAAAGCGTCGTTGAGATAGCATTAACCAAATGATCGACGCCTTCCCCGGTCTTACCTGAGACTGACTGAAGGGTTCGACCGACAGACAAATCTGCTTTACCCAGCATTTCAAAATCACCAGAACGCAGTTCAATCGGGAGCTGCTCCTCCATGGTCGACTTTAAAAAAACCCGCAGATCAGCCTTTTCAGCACGTTCCAAAGCGCGATCTATACCGATCTTCTCGACGAAATCTTCAGTTTCTCTTAGGCCAGCAGTATCCAGAATAGTCACAGCAAGACCATTAAGATCGAGCTTAACCTCAATCACATCGCGTGTTGTTCCCGCGTATTCAGAGGTGATCGCAGCGTCACGTCCCGCAATTGCATTCAAAAGCGTGGACTTGCCAACGTTCGGTGCGCCAATAATCGCGACTTCAAATCCTGTGCGAATACGTTCAGCAGTTTTGACGCCTTCTGCTTCCCTCGTAATCGCACTTTCACTACGCTCAAGCAGGCCAAGAACTTCTGGCGTCACATCGATGGGAACATCTTCGTCCGCAAAATCAATTGTCGCCTCTAACAGAGACGCCGCACGGATCAGATCATTACGCCAAATTTCCGCTGTACGGCCTAGATCACCAGCAAGCACCCGGACCGCTTGTTTACGTTGCGCTTCCGTCTCCGCGTCTATGAGATCTGCGAGGCCTTCGACTTGTGCAAGATCCAGCTTTCCATTTTCTAGAGCGCGTCGCGTGAATTCCCCCGGTTCTGCCAAACGCAGACCAATGACGCCACCAAGCAACTCCATCATCCGCGCGACAATCGCGGTGCTCCCGTGGAGATGGAATTCAACGACAGGTTCGCCCGTAAAACTTTTACGATCTTCGAAAGTCAAAACAAGCGCTTGATCGATTAAAGTGCCCTGCAGATCTGTCAGATTACGCAGTGCAGCTTTGTGACTAGCAGGCAGATTTTTGCAGAACGCTTCACCCGCATCCCACGCGTGTGCACCAGAAATACGAATAACAGAAACACCGGCTTTACCTTGCGCAGTCGCGAGAGCAAAAATCGTGTCCATGACACCTGCCCCAATTGGTTGTTAGGTGTTCATTGAATCAAAGAACTCTGCATTGCTCTTTGTTTGTTTGAGCTTGCCAAGCAGGAATTCAACAGCGTCCGTCGTGCCCATTGGGTTGAGAATACGACGCAAAACGAAGGTTTTCTGCATATCAACTTTATCGATGAGCAGGTCTTCCTTACGCGTACCAGACTTGAGAATATCAATCGCCGGATAAACGCGCTTGTCAGAGATTTTGCGATCCAGAACAATCTCAGAGTTACCCGTACCTTTGAATTCTTCGAAGATGACCTCGTCCATACGCGAACCTGTGTCGATCAACGCTGTTGAGATAATTGTAAGAGAACCACCCTCTTCGATGTTACGCGCAGCACCAAAGAAACGCTTTGGACGTTGCAGTGCGTTCGCATCAACTCCACCTGTTAGGACCTTACCAGAGGAAGGCACCACAGTGTTGAAGGCTCTACCAAGTCTTGTGATCGAATCAAGTAGGATAACTACATCTCGCTTATGCTCAACCAAACGCTTGGCCTTTTCGATGACCATTTCAGAGACAGCTACGTGACGCGTCGCTGGCTCGTCAAAGGTGGAAGACACAACTTCACCCTTCACCGAACGCTGCATGTCTGTAACTTCTTCGGGGCGTTCATCGATCAAAAGCACGATCAAATAACATTCTGGATGGTTGGCTTCGATGCTTGCCGCGATGTTTTGCAGCAGAACAGTTTTACCAGTACGTGGCGGCGCAACGATCAAACAACGCTGACCTTTACCGATAGGCGCAACCAAGTCGATAATACGCGCCGAGCGATCTTTGATGGTCGGATCTTCGATTTCCAATTTAAAACGCTCATCAGGATAAAGCGGTGTGAGGTTATCAAAAGCGATCTTGTGCTTCGTCTTCTCAGGCGCTTCAAAGTTGATCTGCATTACGTTGATAAGCGCGAAGTAGCGTTGATTGTCGTCAGGCGCAGTGATCACGCCATCGACTGTATCACCTGTGCGCAAGGAATATTTGCGGATCATTTCAGGAGAGACGTAGATATCGTCAGGACCCGGCAAGTAGTTCGCTTCAGGTGAGCGTAGAAAACCAAAGCCGTCTTGAAGGACCTCCAGAACACCGTCACCCATGATCTCCCAACCTTCATCTGCGCGTTCACGCAAGATTTGGAACATCATTTCGCCCTTACGCATGGTGGATGCGTTCTCGATCTCCAGCTCTTCAGCCATGGAAACGAGGTTTTTAGGGCTTTGCGCCTTAAGTTGCGAAAGTGTGAGCGAATTTTGTGTCATGAAATATCCTTGGGCAGCACACCATTTTGGCGCTACGCAATCAGGTTAGAATTAGGAGATGCACGTGTGTCCCGAACGGGCGCGCGTTAGAGGTCTGATACAGACCTGTCGCAAGCGAGTCAAATACGCTCTCAGAACTTCACAACGACCGATACAACGATAAGAACCATCAAAAGGGTGGGTACCTCATTCATGAGGCGATACTGACGCCCTGTGAGGTTATTTGTGCCGTTAATGAAATCTTTACGACGTTTACCTAACCATTCATGGAACCCAGTCATCGCAATCACGCTGATCGCTTTCACCCAAGGCCACCACATCGACCAGTCGACAATTCCAGGAGTAAAGACCAAGCATAAGCCAAAAAGCCAAGTCGCGATCATTGCAGGTTGCATGATCACTTTGAACAGCTTCATTTCCATATCTTGATAGGTCTCATGTAAAAGACTTGTCGGATCATCACGCTCTACATGGTTCACAAGCAATCTTGGAAAGTAGAAAAGCCCTGCCATCCAAGAGATCACTGCCATGATATGCAGTGACTTGATCCAAGGATAGGCGGAGGCGAGCAAATCTGACATGCTCTATCCTTAATAATAATAAATAAAAGATAAAAGGTTGATGATTAAGTAGGGATCACTCTTTCTGTGGATTATTGAGTTTTCCCCAGAAGTTTGAACATGTTGATAAGCTTGTAATAGAATAGCTATAAGCAACATGATATGTTAATTTTAATTATAAATCAATAAGTTACTACATTTCGTTATGTGGATAACCTGGGGACATCGAGCGTATCATTCCCCGCCTCGAGGAAATGTAGCTCTCCAAAGTTATCCTAATCCACAGAGTAGTAATCGGTGTGCATTTTCGTGGCGTGGCGCAGAACTCCCCAGCTTGCCAAGTCGTGTGGAGTTGCGCAGTAATGCTCCTTAATAAATCCTCACCTTCATCCACGGAATTATCCACATGCCTGCGCCCCTTATCCTCGCCTCTGGTTCTGAAACGCGTCGTGAGATGTTGCAGAACGCGGGGCTAGAGATCGACGTGATCAAGCCCCGCGTTGATGAAGGCATGATGCGAGATGCCATGTTGGCGGAGGAAGCCAATCCGCGCGATATTGCAGATGCGCTGGCGGAGATGAAAGCACGCAAGATCAGTGAAAAGCACCCTGACCGTTTGGTGCTAGGTTGCGATCAAGTGCTAGATTTTCGTGGAACGCTCTATTCTAAGGCGACGTCAAAAGAGGAAGCTGTGCAACACCTGACCGAACTGCGCGGCGCGCGCCATTCTTTGTTAAGTGCCGCGGTGCTTTATCAAGACGGCAAACCTATTTGGCGACATGTTGGTCAGGCGCGCCTGACCACACGCGTTTATTCTGATGCCTTCATAAGCGATTACGTGGATCGCAATTGGGACGAGATCCGTCATTGCGTCGGGTGTTACCAGCTTGAAGCCGAAGGCGTGCGCCTGTTCGCGCAGGTCGAGGGCAATCATTTTACTGTTCTTGGCCTTCCCCTTATTGAGCTGGTCAATTATCTCACCCTCAAAGGGGTACTCCAGCAATGAGCGATCAGAAAATTCCATTGGCGGGCGTGATTGGTCACCCGATCGCACATTCCAAATCGCCGCAGCTGCATGGGCATTGGCTGAAAAAGAACGGTATCAAAGGTCACTATATTCCGATGGATATCGCACCTAAAGATCTAGAAAGCGCGATCCGCTTGTTGCCGAAAATGGGGTTTGTCGGCGTCAATGTGACGATTCCGCATAAAGAAGCAGTGCTGAAAATTGCAAACCTTGTGACGGATCGTGCCAAGCTGATTGGCGCTGCAAACACGTTAATTTTCTGCAAAGACGGTAAAATTCACGCGGATAACACGGATGGCTACGGGTTTATGCAAAACTTGCTGCAATCTGCACCAAAATGGGATCCGCGCGCAGGCTCTGCAATGGTGCTTGGTGCTGGTGGTGCTGCACGGGCAGTTTTGGCGTCTTTCATTGACATTGGTGTGCCTGAAATCCTGCTTAGTAATCGAACACGAGAACGTGCGGAAACACTCAAGGCTGATTTTGGCGATAAAATTACGGTCGTGGATTGGGTACAAGCCGGCAACGCTATGGAGGGGGCTAATGCAGTGATCAACACCACCTCCCTTGGTATGATTGGAAAACCTGAAATGCGCGTTCCTCTGGATGCGCTCGCGCCAGGGATGTTGGTGAGTGATTTGGTTTATACCCCTTTACAAACCAAACTTTTGCGCGCGGCGACAGAGGTAGGCGCGACGGCGGTGGATGGCCTCGGCATGCTTTTGCACCAAGCGACACCGGGATTTGAGCGTTGGTTCAAAGTGAAGCCCGAAGTTGATGATGAACTGCGCGCGGTAGTGTTGCGATGAGCTTTAAACTTGGTCTCACCGGCTCTATCGGTATGGGCAAATCCACGACGGCACAAATGTTCGCAGATGCAGGCTGCGCCGTTTGGGATGCGGATGAGGCTGTGCATCGGCTTTATGCGCCAAATGGTTTGGCGATTGTGCCTGTTACTGAGTTGGTTCCTGATGCCTTGAATGGTGATATTTTGGACCGCGAGATACTGCGTGATGCTATTCGCGCAGATACGATGCTTTTATCGAAGATTGAAAAGATCGTGCATCCATTAGTCGGGCAAGACCGTGCTCGCTTCATCGAAAATGCGACTGCCGACATACTGGTTTTTGATATTCCGATCCTCTTTGAGACAAGTGGTAACAAAGCGATGGATGCTGTCGCGTGCGTAAGTGTCGATGCAGATACACAGCGTACACGTGTTCTGGCGCGTGGTAGCATGAGCGAAGAGGATTTTCAGATGATCCTGTCGCGTCAAATGCCCATTGAAGAAAAGTGCGCGCTTAGTGATTACGTGATCGAGACCAATTCACTGGACCATGCACTAACGCAGGTTGTAGCGATTGTTGAGGACATCAAAAGGAAGCTGCAAAATGCGTGAACTGGTATTGGACACGGAAACAACAGGCTTTGATCCGCAGCAAGGTGATCGCATCGTTGAAATTGGCGCGGTTGAGTTGATTAACCAGATGCCAACGGGGCGCACGTATCATCAGTATATCAACCCCGAACGCGCCATGCCGGATGACGCGTTTCAGGTACATGGATTGGGCGATGATTTTCTTCGTAATAAACCCGTGTTCAAACAAATTGCGCAGGAATTTTTGGATTTCGTCAAGGATGACACAATGGTCATTCATAATGCGTCTTTCGATATGAAGTTTTTAAACGCTGAGCTGGGTTGGCTCAACATGAAGCAATTACCGATGGAGCAAGCGCTCGATACTCTGGCAATTGCACGCAAGCGTTTTCCGGGTTCGCCTGCGTCACTGGACGCTTTGTGCCGTCGCTTTAATATCGACAATTCAAACCGAACGCTGCATGGCGCTTTGCTCGATTCCGAAATTCTCGCGGAAGTGTATTTGGAATTGTTGGGTGGCCGTCAGCCCGGCCTCGTTCTTGCCAATTCTGGTGGCAGCGCGAGTGGTGGATCAGAGGAAACTTGGCGCGCATCCAAACGCCCTACCCCACTTCCCTCTCGGATCACTGAGAAAGAAACCAAAGCGCATACAGCCTTCGTTGATAAACTTGGCGAGGATGCGCTTTGGTCTAAGCTTAATTAGGCTTGGCTTGCGCTGCTGCGTCCGCTTGACGACGTGCAATTTCATTGCGGTACAAAGAGACAAAATCGATGTTCTCAAGGTTGAGCGGCGGAAAGCCACCATCACGCGTCACGTCTGATACTATACGGCGTACGAACGGAAACGTCATACGCGGGCATTCGATCAACAAGAACGGGTGCATTTGATCTTCTGGCACACCTTCGATGTGGAAAACGCCTGCGTACTCTAGCTCGAGCAAGAACAACTGCTGCTCGCTTTCCTTAACCTTGGAACTGATCTGAACCTTGGTGATCACTTCAAACTGATGCTCGGCAGTGCGCTTTTTCGCGTCCAGGTTCACCTGAACGCTGACGTCTGGGTTTACTTCGCCCTGAATGCCCTTCTGTGCTAGAATGTTTTCAAATGACATGTCGCGAATGTACTGCGCAAGGATGTTCATCTTGATCTGTGGCGCTTCTGGGGCTGCTGCCCCCGCTGCTGCTGTTTCGTTTTCAGCCATTGGAAATCTCCGGTAAAATGTCAGTTGGCACGGTGCTTATCAGCAAGATGCTTGGGTCTCAATGCTTGGTCCAACCCGAAGGTGGCGCATTCGGATCAGGTGGCACTTCTTCGAATTCACCATCGATAATGTCCGCTTGTTGCGAACGCTGACGCGGATGGCCGCCCATTTCAAAACTCTGGACTTTGATGCGGGATTTGAGATCGCGAAACACAGCGGACCGTACGCCCGGAATAAGCAGTGCAAAACCAACAGCATCGGTAAAAAATCCCGGTGTTAGCAAAAGCGCGCCGGATACAAGGATCATAGCCCCGTGAGCTAGAGGTTCGGACGGATCAGAGAGCGTTCCAAACGATTGTCGCAGGTTGTTCATCGCCAAAGCGCCCTGCGTTTTGACCAAAAACGTGCCAATCACGGCCGTCAAAATAACGATTCCGAGTGTGGACCAGAGACCAATAGCCCCGCCAATTTGGATAAACAGAGCGATTTCTATCAAAGGAACCGACAAAAAGGCCAAAAATAACCACATCTTTAGTGTTCTCCTGTCACTTGGGGGCAGAGTGGACTTGACCGCCGCCCTTGCGTACATAAGTCCTCAAGTAACGTGTTGCTATGCTTTAGAGGACGACCCATTCATGAATTCGCCCATCATCCAGCTTTTGGTGCTTGCCGGCATCGCAGTTTTTCTTATTTTGCGTCTTAAGAACGTGCTTGGAACGCGGGAAGGCTTTGAGCAGCCGCCGGCCCAAATACCCTCTGGTCGCAAACGTCCCGAGTTTGAAGTCATCGAAGGTGGTCCCGATCCTGATATTTCGGATCACACCGAAGATATGCCTGAAGCAGCGGGAGCATTGGAGAAGATGAAAGCAGTAGAGCCATCGTTTGGCGTGTCTGATTTCCTTGGCGGCGCGCGTGGTGCTTATGAAATGATTCTCATCGGGTTCGAGCGTGGCGAAATGGCAGACATCAAGCCGTTCCTTGGTGATGACGTCTATGCCAGCTTTGCGGAAGTCGTTGAAATGCGTGAAAAGCAAGGACTGACTGTTGAGGCCGAGTTTGTCGGCATTCGCGAAATGTCATTGGCTGATGCGACATTTGACGACGAAAAAGGCATTGGAGAGGTCTCGGTAAAGTTCATCGGCGAAATGACATCTGTTGTGCGTGATAATGCGGGTGAAATCGTTGAAGGCGATGCGAAAAAAGTGAAGCGTCAGAAGGACATTTGGACATTCGCGCGTAAGATGGGGTCTGATGATCCAAACTGGCAACTTGTTGCCACCGGCGAATGATCCGTGCCCTTAGGGCATCACTATTCGCAGGGGGCGTCTTAATGAGCGCCCCTGCGCATGCGGAAACCGTTTACAGTATTCTCGATTTCAAAGAACTTGATGGTTGGGCAGATGACGATCATCAAGCGGCGCTTGATACGTTTCGCGACACATGTCGCGATATGAAAACACCCGATTGGCGAACGTTATGTCGCACCGCAAATGATCAAAAGAACGCACGCGCGTTCTTTGAATTGTTTTTTCGCCCCTTACTGATTCAAGATGGCAAAAACGCGATGTTCACCGGCTATTTTGAACCCGAACTTGACGGATCACGCACGCGCACTGCGCGCTACAAATATCCAATTTATGCCATGCCGCGCGATGCGAAGACTGCGGGTCAATGGTACACGCGGCGACAAATTTTCGAAGATGGGGTGATGGATGGTCTCAACCTAGAGATTTGTTATGTCGATGATCCTGTTGAGCTGTTCTTTTTGCAAATCCAAGGCTCAGGCCGTGTGCGTTTGCCGGATGGTAGTTTTCTGCGTGTTGGATTTGGTGGGTCGAACCGCCACAATTACCGCTCGATCGGGCAGGAAATGGTACGGCGAGGGATTTATGAACCACATCAGGTTTCTGCAGAGGTGATCAAGAATTGGGTGCGACGTAATCCCGAAGATGGCAAAGAACTGCTGTTTCACAATCCGTCTTATGTGTTTTTCCGTGAAGTTAGCGAAGTACCTGCTGACAAAGGCCCGCTTGGTGCGATGAACCGCTCTATCAAGACGATGCGATCTATTGCGGTTGATCCGAAATTCACACCTCTTGGAGCGCCCGTTTGGATTGAAAAGGATGGGAAAGCACCCCTCCGTCGATTGATGATTGCGCAGGATACTGGGTCTACGATCAAAGGTGCGCAGCGAGCGGATGTGTTCTTTGGGACTGGTGATAAAGCGGGTAAAGAGGCTGGGAGCCTTCGTGACACAGGTCGCATGGTTGTGCTGATGCCGATCCAGCGCGCCTACGCCTATTTGCCAGAGAACGTTCAGTAAGATGTCGCGCCGCCGTGTGAAGCAGGACGAGCTTGATCTATGGAATCAAGTGGCGAGCACGACAGAACGCCTTGCCCTACCGCGGCGTAGCTTGATCGTTGATGCGCCTTTGCAAGAGGCCGCCAAAAAGCGCGAAGCAAGGCCGATTGCACCATTCACTTTGGGTGCTTTACCAACCTCTACCCGCGAAATGCGAGATGTCTTGCCTGCGCTCAGTGAGCGTTTGCGTAGCGCACCCGTCAAAATGGACGCGAAATCTTACAAGACGATGCAGCGTGGCAAGCTCAAACCCGAAGGGCGTATTGACCTGCATGGAATGACTGTCGCACAGGCGCATCCGGCTCTGATCTCTTTCATTATGACTGCGCAAGCGAATGGCAAACGCCTTGTTTTGATCATCACTGGCAAAGGCGGCAAGCGCGAGGAGTTGGGAGTAATTGCGCCTCAACGCATGGGCGCGCTTAAGCGGCAAGTGCCGATTTGGCTGACAATGGCACCTGTGTCGTCCGCGGTTTTGCAGGTGACCGAAAGCCATATCAAACATGGTGGCGCTGGCGCGTACTACGTTTATTTACGCCGTGCTCGATAACGATTTTCGCGCGTTTGAGACGCCGATCCAAATCGAAATTGACGTGAGTACAAAGTAGAAAGCGACCCATGCGTATTGAGCTTCGAGCCCAATACCAAAGTCGATAAGAATACCGGTCAGCCCCGGCCCAAGCGCAGAGCCAAGCACCATGACAGCAGCCGCAATCGCCTTGATCGCGCCTAGGTGTGCGGTGCCGTAAAACTCTGCCCAAAAGGCGGCAATCAGTGTCGTTTGCGCGCCAGCGGTGAGTGCGAGGAAAAAGAAACCCCAACCAAGTCCTAAGATGTGAGTCGAAAATATTCCAAAGGCCGCGACCATAGGAAGTTGGTGATAGGGCAGCAAACGTGGCGTGCCAAAACGATCGACAAGCATCCCTGTTAAGATCATCGCTATCACAACCATCGTGGTAAAAAACGGGAAGTAACTGACCATCTGCATCGTGCTGATTCCAATGACCGACGCATAATGTACCTGATGGAAAAAGAACGCCGTGCTGAACGCCGACGGCCCAAGGATCGCAGGCACCATCAGCCAAAAGAGCGAATGTTTGAGCATTTCATTTCGGCTCCAATGCTGCCCATCCATCCCGAGGCTTGTGCTGCTCTTAGTCATTGACGCAGGCGTGCGTTCTTTTGATAAAAGCATCATGAGAATTGGAATGCCGAGCAGTGAAATACCAGCGCAGAGCAGCCAGATCACATGCCAATCAAGAAACCCCATTAGTGCGACAACGGCGATTGGAAGGAAGGCTTGCCCGATAGAAAACCCTAGCGCGGAAATCGACAAAGCGCGTCCGCGCGTCGCAACAAACCATCGCGCCATAGCGACAGCGGCTATGTGGCCCATCATGCCTTGTCCGGTCAGGCGCAACGCGAAAATCACAAACGGAAGCGCCCAAAGCCATGGATTTAACGCCATCACGACGCAGGCTAGCGCAAGGGCGAGTAAGCTAAGCGCACCTAAAGTGCGCACTCGAAAGACGTCTGCTTGTCGCCCCGCCCAAACCATCACTATTGCCGAAGCCGTCGTGCCGACAGTGTACATCGAGCCCCAACCACCATGGCTCAGATCGAATACGCTTTGAATATCAGCGGCAAAAAGTGCGATGAAAAAGGTTTGTCCAAAGCTGGACAAACAGGTCAACAGCACGCCTGCACTTAACCATCTGGCATTTTCGCGCAGATAGTTCGTCAGGCTGCTCACGCGCGTTTACAGAACATAGCGGGACACGTCTGTAGAGCGGGAAAGCTCGCCTAAATAAGTCTCTACAAAGCTGGAATCGACGGAAATCGTTTCACCCCCTCGATCAGGTGCAGTGAAGGAAAGTTCTTCGAATACACGCTCAAGTACGGTGTAAAGACGGCGTGCGCCGATGTTTTCGACGCTTTGATTAACCTCTGCTGCGATCTTCGCCAGTGCGGCGATACCATCATCTGTGAAGGATACGATCACTTCTTCGGTTTGCATCAACGCTGTATATTGGCGCGTCAGAGCGTTGTCTGTTTCTGTCAGAATGCGAACGAAATCTTCCTCTGTCAGCGCGCGTAATTCAACGCGGATCGGTAAGCGACCCTGAAGTTCGGGCAACAGATCTGACGGCTTGGCGATATGAAAGGCACCGGATGCGATAAACAGGATATGATCAGTTTTCACAGGGCCATGCTTGGTGCTGACGACTGTGCCTTCTATCAAGGGAAGTAAATCACGCTGCACCCCTTCGCGGGACACATCGCCGCCACGCGCATCGGAGCGTGTGCAGACTTTGTCGATCTCATCAAGGAAGACGATGCCATTCTGCTCCACCGCTTCCAAAGCAGCGCGCGTCACGCTTTCATCATCAAGTAGCTTGTCAGCTTCATCGCCAATCAGCACATCGTAGCTTTCCAAAACGGTCATCTTCTTGCGTGTTGTGCGCCCACCCATTGCTTTGCCAAAGAGGTCACCAATGTTCATCATGCCCATGTTAGAACCCGGTTGTCCCGGAATTTCAAAACCCGACATGGGGTTGGAGGTATCCGAGATTTCTAACTCGATCACGGTGTTATCTAACTCTCCAGAGCGCAGTTTTTTGCGGAACATCTCACGGGTTGCATCACGCGCACCTTCGCCTGCAATTGCTTCGATCACGCGCTCTTCGGCGGCTGCTTGGGCCTTGGTTTTGACATCTTCGCGCATATATTCGCGGGTCTCGCTGATGGCATTTTCGACAAGATCACGGATGATCTGTTCAACATCGCGACCCACATAACCAACTTCAGTAAACTTGGTCGCTTCGACCTTGATAAACGGTGCACGAGCGAGCTTGGCGAGGCGGCGAGAGATTTCCGTCTTACCAACGCCAGTTGGTCCGATCATCAGAATGTTCTTTGGATAGACCTCATCGCGCAGATCATCGGCCAACTGCTTGCGGCGCCAACGATTGCGCAGGGCCACGGCAACAGCGCGCTTCGCATCGTTCTGGCCAATGATGAAGCGATCAAGCTCCGAGACAATTTCGCGGGGGGTGAGGTCGGTCATAGTGAAGTCTCCGTCAGGCCCCATGGGGGTAGTTTGTCTTTGCCGGGAAAGTCGGGCAATGCATCCATGATGCGTGTGCGCAGCCCTTCCCATTTTGCGCCCATCAGGACGAGTCCTAGGCCAAGAATAAGGATAACAATCGCTGCATTTCCTTCAAGCACAGCGATTGCAATCGCCACGATGTAACCGATTCCAGCCACCAGAAAGCTACGGCGATCAATAATCATCGCAAAGACGGCCATAGCAGCAAGGAAGGCAAGTAGGATGATCTGCGCCGTGATTGTTCCGCTCTCAAAAAGCGTCAGTGCGATGGTGTTCACAATTGCTGGGGCTGCAATCACATGCAGCCAGAACCCAGCGGACGCACGGCGTGTCACGCGATGTGGATCGGACATGTCGAAACGCAACGCGATGGCGAGGCCGATGAGGCCCAAGATAATCGTGATGTAAGCGTATGGACCATCATTTGTGAGCATAAAGAAATCGTTAAAGCTGGGTGTGTTAACACCGCCTTGTACGACAAGCGCACCGATGCCGATGAACACACCGAGCGCGATGAAAAATACGGTGATGGGAATGCGGAACACAGCATAAAACGCGATAAGAAGAAGGACAGAAAGGGTCACTGCGAAAGCGATCATCGACGCGCCAGCGAAGCCAAATAGATTGGAGAGGCTCGCGCCGATTTGCAAACCACTCAGCGCCATCAAGACAACCAGCATGATTGATGGTGCAACCATGCGGCGTTGCAAAGTGAAATAACGTGCGAGGAAATAGGTGACGACAACGGAAATAACACCGTAGATTAACGTACTGAGGTTAGCTTCATCAGACAAGAAAATGTTGATCCCTGTCAGTCCCATCCATCCAGAATACAAAATGACGAGGCCGATAACGATAAACACCTCGTTAAAGCCGCGAAACAGCTCGAACGGTTCATCGAGACCATCCATATTTTCGCGTGTTCCACGACGACTATCAGCCAGCGCCATAAGTGAAGCGGCTTGCGGCTCTGTCAGAATGTTGGACGCAACGGCGGCGCGAATATCGTCCTTATCAAGGCTCATGCTTTGATAGTTTCTACAGTGAGTTTACCGTTGGTGTAGACGCAAATGTCAGACGCAATCGACATCGCTCTGCGCGCGATCTCTTCAGCAGTGCTATCACCCTCCATCAAGCTACGCGCAGCGGCGAGCGCGAAATTACCGCCAGAACCGATAGCCGTGACATCATGCTCCGGCTCTAAGACATCGCCAGCACCAGTGATCACGAACAGATCTTTGCCATCCGTGACAATCAACATCGCTTCCAGTTTTTGTAGATACTTATCTGTGCGCCAGTCCTTGGCGAGCTCAACAGAGGCGCGCGCGAGTTGACCGGGGGTCGCTTCCAGCTTCGCC
Organism: Planktotalea sp.; assembly: GCF_018607995.1. Lineage (GTDB taxonomy): Bacteria > Pseudomonadota > Alphaproteobacteria > Rhodobacterales > Rhodobacteraceae > Planktotalea. The sequence goes on along the minus strand of NZ_JABBAL010000018.1, from coordinate 28,637 downwards.
TCGAGCCGTTCCAACAAAGTAAAGGCATCGGCGGTAGAACCAGCAAACCCACACACAACATCGTATCCACCAGGGGACAAACGGCGCACTTTCTTCGCCGTTCCTTTGATCACTGTCTGCCCGAGAGAGACTTGACCATCGCCCGCAATCACTACTTCGCCGCCTTTGCGAACGCCGATAATCGTGGTGCCGTGCCAGCCGGGAAATTCATTGCTGCTCATGCGCTCTCTCCATCTTTGTTGGTGTCTATATGGCGAGGCGAGCAGGATGGTGCAAGAAAGCAGCCTAAAAAAGAAAAAGGGCGCACCGCTGGTACGCCCCTTCATCAATCTATCAACACGATTTAGATCGCGTCGTCGATCCAGCTTTGCAACGCTGCTTTTGGTGCTGCGCCCGCGCGGTTGGAAACAACTTCGCCGTCTTTGAAGATGAACAAAGCTGGAATGCCACGCACACCCATTGCCGCTGCGGAGTTTGGGTTGCTGTCGACATCGACCTTCACAACCTTAACCTTATCCCCGTATTCAGTGGACAATTCTTCCAGCGCTGGGCCGATTTGTTTGCAAGGGCCACACCATTCTGCCCAGAAGTCGACAACGACTGGAACGGAGGAATTTTTGACTTCTGCGTCAAATGTGGCGTCTGTTACGGCTACTGTGGACATGGGAGCGTCTCCTAAGGAATATCGCGGTAAATCTTGAGCTGCAAACTAGGTATTGGGGGTCGCGCCGTCAAGGAGCATAGATGCACCCGCTCTGTGCATTGCTGGATCAACATGGCTCGCAGGCAACTCCATTAAGCTTGCGTTACGGGTCCAGATAATGGCAGTGCGAATGTGATGTGACGGATACACTTGTTGCAAAGCAGCTCTATAGGCCCCCATCTGCCGCAAAATACTCTCGGGGCAATGGGCCGCATCAGCGGGCACCGCAGCGTTGGTTTTAAAATCAATTACCCAAACGTCGGTGTCGTTCACAATAAGGCGATCAATGATACCATGAATGGGTTTGTCCGAAAGGCCGGGCAAAGTGGCGGTGATTGGCACCTCAGACAGCGTACCATGATCGAAGATGAAAGATAGGTTAAGGGCGGTGATTACCTTTGTTGCCTCAACGATAAGGTCGTCAAGGTCGGGTGTGTCGGTAAGCAGCGTTTCAGCAATAGCGGCCCACTTATCGATGGGCGTTTGCGAGAAATGTTCGAGAAGTAGATGCACCCGTGTGCCGCGCAGTTTCGCGGCTTCTTCATCCAAACCAGTTTCGCTTGGCAGAGCCTTTGCACCACCAAGGTTTGACGGGCTGATCGTCGTTTCACTGGGTACGATTATTGAAATTACTTCGCGAAACAGTGGATCTAATTCGATCGATTGTACGAGCGACGTTTGCTTAGGGGCCTCTTCAATATCGCCCCAGGGTACAGGTTCAATGCGCAGTCCTTTGCCAAAGGTAAAGTCATGTTCCACATGTGGGCGCTTGCGCGCAGCGGAACTCACAAGTCCGTACCAGCTTTCATCGTCAGTCTTGCCAAGGTCACCTGCCGCTCCCAAAATTAACCATTTCTCAGCGCGCGTCATCGCCACATACAACAGGCGCATCCGCTCTTCCGCTTGGCGCTCTTCGCGTTTTGCTTTGGCGGTCTTTATGATGTCGGGCGCATCTTCATTGCGCACGCTCCATCCCACCAGATCATCCATTTTGATTAAGGAACCGCCACCAGGACTTTTACGTTTTTGCGTCTCCGGCATGATTACAATCGGTGACTCGAGACCCTTCGCACCATGCACTGTCATCACGCGAATTTCGTCTTTATCTTGGCTAAGTTGGCGCTTGATCGTCAGGTCATCGCTTTCCATCCACGTGAGAAACCCGGTCAGCGAAGGAATGCGTGACCGCTCGAATGACAGCGTCTGAGCAAGGAGCGCGTCAATTCCGTCTTCCGCTTCTCGTCCAAGGCGGCCAACGAAATGACGACGTCCATTGTGGCGCGTTAAGACGCGTTCAATCAGATCATACGGACGAAGAAAATCTGCCTGTTTGCGTAAGTCTTCAAGCGTGTGAAGCACATCGGGATGCATGTCCTTTCGCGAGCGCAATTCTTGCCACAAGAAAGGTCCACTGCGATCATGGGCAAGATCGAAAAGCTGCTTTTCGCTCCACCCAAACAGTGGGGATTTTAAGACAACGGCGAGGGCATAATCATCCTCGGGCGTCGCCAGAAAGCTTAACAAAGCTTGCAAGTCGCGCACTGCCATTTCAGCACCAACTTTCAGGCGATCTGCGCCAGCAATCGGCAGGCCCTTGGCTTTGCACGCACGAATGATTTCTTCGAACAAATCAGATCGACGTTGAACAAGGATCAAAACATCGCCTGCGCGCACTTTGCGAAAGATCCCTTTGTCAAAAATTGCTTCGCCCATAGGTCCAGTCATGCGCGCAATTTCATCTGCGATGCGGCGCGCCATCAGGACGGTTTCATCGTTCTCACCCAACTTATCGACCGTATCCGACCAATCGCCGCCATCGAGTTTTTCAGCTTTTGGAATGGCGGGCCAAATGTCGACGCGACCAGGTGGGCCACCTTCAAACGCAAGATGATTAGAACCGCTAAAACCGGCTGCGGGATGGCCTTCAAACACTTTATCGACCAACTCCAAAATACATTGGGAAGAGCGGAAAGAGTAATGCAACTCAGCAGGAACCAAGGGAGAATTGGTGGGGCGTAGCCGCACATCAAACTCGCTACGCATGCGGTCGAACTCACGCGGATCAGCACCTTGGAACGAATAAATCGACTGTTTTTTGTCACCGACCACAAAGATCGTCCGTGGCACCTCACCTCGTGCGCCATCACCTGCTGTAATTTCGGAGGTCAGTCGTTCAATCACATCCCATTGCGTCGGGCTGGTGTCTTGGGCTTCGTCCACCAGAATATGATCGATGCCGCCGTCTAGTTTATAGAGGACCCATTGCGCCATTTCAGAATTGGCGAGGAGATCGCGTGTTTTCAGGATGAGATCGTCAAAATCAAGCCATCCGCGCGCCTGTTTGCTTGACTCATACCGCTTGAGAAAAGAAGCGGCGAAACGGTTGAGGTGCAGCGTTTTCTGAACCGCCGCGAGCTTTAGGCGTGAGCTGCGCGCGGCCTCAACACGAAGGATCCAAGCATCGAGCGCATCTTGATGTGCGACGAAATCCTTTTGCACGCCTTTTGCGGGGACCTTCCCGACCTTGGCGCTGCCATCTTTCTTCAGGAGAAAGGCATCTTCCAAGACTGGCAAAGCGCTCGCATCAAGTGCGGTGATCGTGGTTAACTTTGAAGCCATTTTCACGTCCGTCACGCCCGATGTGTTAAGCACATTGACGAGCGCTGAGAGCAGATTCGCCTCACCGCCCATAAAGACGGAGGCGGCAATTTGTTCTTCGTTGATCAAGGGGTCGAGATCATATGCGGCAAATACTGCATCGTCGGTTGGCGGCGCGATCAATGCAGTGCGTTGCCCAACAATCTCACCGCTGAGTTCAGTCAGATCATAGGCGCCCGTTACCGTCGCAAGATTCAAGATCAATGTCGCATCTTCGCTGGACGCCATCTCTTCGATCAACTCTTCGCGCAGCAATTCGGCGGCGCGCTCTTCTATTTCGGCGAACTGTGGGCTGACATTTGCCTCTAGCGGAAAGCGCCGCAAAACGGTGGAGCAGAAGGAGTGGATCGTTTGGATCTTCAAACCGCCGGGTGCTTCGATTGCAGCCGCAAAAAGCGTGCGGGCCATGCGAAGGTCTTCTGCACCGATTGAGCCTTCTTCGCCCAATTCTTGTAGCGCTGCGCGCAACGCCTCGTTCTCAAGCATCGCCCATTCGCCAAGGCGTTTGAACAAGCGGTTCTGCATCTCTGCGGCAGCGGCTTTGGTGTAGGTTAAACACAAGATACGTTCTGGCGGAACTTGGGCAAGCAACAGGCGCGCGACGCGATCTGTCAACACGCGGGTTTTGCCGGACCCAGCATTGGCGGATAACCACGTAGACATGTGCGGGCGCGCAGCATCAACTTGGGCTTGGGTCGCGTCATTCCGTGTGTTCATGAGCGCACTCCACCATCGTCGGGCAGATCCGTTTCATCCCATTCGCCAAAGCGTGAAAGCTGATCGTAGCGTCCGAAACTCTTGGATTTTTCCATCGCACGTCGGGCCGTAAAGCCTTTATTAGACTCTTGATAGTCAGAAATCAGCTTGTAAAGTTCTGCCCAAACTTTTGCTGTTGGTTTGTCATCCAAAGGCGCTTCCACTGATTTTGTACCAGAGCCGACGCCAAGATATGTCGCGCCCTCAATGTGTCGTGGATGTAGGTTATAAAAGTCACCGCGCTCTGCCATTGCGGCCTCTAGCAAGAGTTGCATATCGAAGGCGAGCTGCTGTGGTTTGCTCGGAATTGTGCCTGTCTTGTAATCAAATAAATACGCGCCACCACGTTCGTCTAAATCAATGCGGTCAGCTTTGACGGTAAGCGTGAAACCAAGTTCGGTTAGCGTGCTTTTGCCCTTCACTTCCAGGCGAGACGACACAGCAATCTGCTGCCTTTCGCGTTCTTCAGCAACGAAATCGTTAGCCAAACGTGCGATGCGGGCGGCCCACATCAGGCGCGCAGAAGGCCAATCCACATCGCTATCAAATATACGCTCCGCGTGCGCCATGAGATCAGCAGCAGTATCCCCTTTGTCCCAACTGCGTACGAAGTCTTCAAACACCTGATGCACTGCAATCCCGCGCAAACGCGCATCAGCGGTTTTCACGAGACTATCGAGCGGTGCCAATCGCAAAACATGCTTGGCATAGATCGCATAAGGATCGCGTACGAGCGTTTTGATTTCTGTGACTGACAGCTGATTTGGCCGAACTTCAATCGCGGGTTTTGGGGAGGGGCGTTTAGCCTGGTGCGCCTCAATAGGGGTCTCAAGCTGATGTGCGCGTTCTAGCCATTCATTGCCACGCGCTTGCATTTGCTCAATTGCGACTGGGCCGTCTTGATCAGGCAATCCGTTCATCAAATTAGTTAACCGATTGAGCCATCGCGAGGGCACGGTTTGCGCATCATCAGAGCGCTGGGCGCGGGTTAGCCAAACTTCAGGCGCGGCAATTGCTTGTTGAAAATCATGTGCAGACAGGCCGATACGGCGTTCAGGCAACAAAAGCCCTGCATCCGCGCGCATGCGTCGGTTGAGCCAAGGATCGGGGCTGGGTACTTCGGGCCAGCTACCCTCGTTCAGACCAGCGAGTATCAACAAGTCCGCGCCTTGAACACGCGCCTCGAGGGTTCCCCAGATCAACACGTTCGGATGACCAGTATCAGGATTGCGCACCTCGCTGCGCGACAGAACACCACCGAAAAGATCAGCGTAATCACGTGCAGAGAGATCTGGCAAAGCATCCAAATTGGAACGCAGCGCAACCCATTGCGACATTGCCTCCCGGCCTGCGCCTTCTTTCCAAAGGTCACCCGTGCCCACATCTTGCGCCCCTTGGGAGATGCGTTCAGCTAAATCTATGTGACGTTCGGCTAGCTCGACTGCGTTCTGAGGACCATCGCAAAGATGCCCGCAAAATGTGTTTGCGACCCAGTCAATCCAGCTTTGAGCACCGTCCAGCTTGTTATCTTTCGCCCAAGCAAGAAGGCTGTCTTTGGCCGGGAAAGCAGGGCCGTTCTTGCGGATCGAAAGCTCTAGCTCGCGGGTTAACAAAAGATGCGTTCCGCGCTCTGAACCCGTATGTGTCAGGGGGTGCTTTAGCAGCGTCAGCAAAGCTTCCGCATCAAGCAGTCGCGTGAACAACTCAAGCACATGACGCAAAAATCGACCCGGTGGGGAAAGCTGCAACGGCAAACCTGCGCTATCGTCAGGTTTGATATCCCAGCGATCTAAAGCCGCGGTGACTTGACGGGTTAACATGCGATCCGGAGTGACAAGTGCGGCCGCTTTTCCCTGTTCAGCAGCAAAGCGAAGCCGCATTGCGATGGCAAGCGCTTCTTCGCGGCTTGTTTGCGGTTCCAAAAGTGTGACGTGCTGCATTGCGCTTGTCAGGTCGCCCAGTTTAGGACCGTCGCGCAGCCATCCGTCTGTCACGGGAACGGGGCGCAAAGCGAGCGAGACAACCTTATTGCGGGCGGTGTCCACTGGAGGCGTATCATGCCAAAGCGGTACGGTTTTTGGATGCATGGAAAGGGATTTCAACAGGTTTGCAAAGCGATATTGCGGGTGATCTTCTGGGTCCATGCGCGTTGGGTGATCCGCGATCAGCTCTTCCCAAACTTCGTGTGGCGTATCAGTGTCAAAGCCGGGCAGAATGACGGCACCCTGAGGAAGTTTTGAGATGGCTTCCATCAGCAAAGCAGTGGTGCCGCGTGACCCTGTTGAGCCGGCCAAAATTACAGGATGTGTCGGCGGATTGATCTGCCAACCCGCAATCTGGGCAAGAACGACAGCGCGTGAGCGTGCCTCGCTATCGGGACGTACTTGCGAGAGATCAAGGAAGCGACCAACGATGCTGATAAACTCTTGCGCGCGCGCCCAATGGCCGGAAATGTCGGTAACTTCGAGGTTTGAAATATCCTCTAGCGATACGCCCTCGCCCTGCATTTCATCCATGAGACCAGCAAGTGAATCCGCCAAATCAAAAAGCGAACTGCGGGAGGCCAAAGCAGGATTGCGCCGCAACAATGCGTCAACCAACGCGATGAGTTCGATGCGTCGCGAAAGGGGGGAGACCGCTTGGGGGATCGAATGAAACTTGGGGTGTTTTCCGATGTCCCCCAGCAGAGTGATCTGCGGTAAAAGCTTGGCTTTTCCATCGATGAAAAGGGTGCTCACACGCCGCCGCATCCGCGCTGTATTCAGGATGATCTGTATCTGCGCGATGTCGGTCGGCGCATTATTTTGAGTACGATCTAGTACGCCCTTAACAAGCGCCTTTGGAAAATCAACGCCAAGGCCGAGTGCAAATATGCGTGGGGTTTCTTGTGCCTCAAACATCGCGGCCTGCGAGCATGGCTTCGGCCAATTGCACACCCTCTGGCGTCCCTACATCACACCATTTGCCATCAAACTCTAAACCGTACATTCGGTTTTCAGCGAAATATTTTTCCCAGAGAAGCTTCACCGAAAAGGAGCTTTGTTCAATCTCGTTGAGGGCTGCAGTCTTGACGATTTGAAGGCCCGTATAGATGCTGCCCACGCCGTAAGAGAGTTGTCCATTCTGCGCCAAATGCAAATTACCTGGCCCGTCATGACCAATTGCATTCGACTTAGGAACACACAGTAAGAGCGCGTCCATTTTGGCAGGATCCCACGCCTTCAGTAGCGCCTTCAGTGGATTTTCACCGTTCCAAACCGCATCTGTATTCATGGTAAACACAGGGCTATCGCCAAGTATGGGCAACGCGTTCTTAAGTCCGCCGCCAGTTTCTAAAATCTCGCCGGCCTCTTCGATAATCGTTATGTCGTCTTGGTCTCTGAAGTGAGCTTTGATTTGCTCAGGAAAATAGTGACAATTCACTACCCTCGTTTCGAGGGTGACCGCCCCCACCTCTGCCAAAGCGTGATCAATCAATGCGCGACCTGCGACTTGCACTAGTGGTTTGGGCGTGTTCGCTGTAAGCGTGCCCATGCGTGTGCCAAAACCGGCAGCGAAGAGCATTATAGCGTTGGGACTGTCGCGCATTTGTCTTTCAATCGTTGGAGGGTTTCTGGCGTAGGTGTGGGAAGCGCTGTAGTGATTAGGTCGGCGACATTCGCGTTAACTGGATGGTTAAGATCGCGCTGGATGAAGCTCCAAACGCGCGGGATCAAATCAATATAGGAGGGCTTTCCAAAGTGCATCGAAAGCCGCGCGAAGACACCCAGAATGCGAAGGTTACGTTGCAGGCCAAGCAGATGATAAGCGTCACGAAAATCTTGCGCATCCGTTCCAGAGGCCTCGATGTAATGGGCGATCATTTTCTCCTCAATTGCTTCGGGCACATCGCGGCGCGCGTCTTTAAGCAGTGAAACGAGATCATAAGCGGGGTGGCCCAGTTGTGCGTCTTGGTAGTCCAACAAACCAACGCGTGCGATGCCCCCACGCTCTGGTAACCAGAGTAGATTTTCTGCGTGATAGTCGCGCTGGATAAGAACGCTAGGTGGACTAATTTTAGTTTTTAATAAGGCAAAAAATGCATCAGAAAAGCTGACTTTGGCGTCAATGTCTACCGCGTCGGATGCACCGCGTTGATACCAATCAAAGGCGAGCGCAGCCATGTTGGTCATGACCGTTGCATCGTATGGTGTGAGGGTTGGTGGTGCCGCATTGTGAAGGTGGAGCAAAGTGTCAGTTGCTGCAGTGTAGAGCGGTTCTTCAAGTGTGTGGTCCTGCGCAACAACCCGCGCAAAAAGCGCATCACCAAGGTCTTCGATAATCAAGATGCCTTGTGCGGGATCGGTGGCGAAAATCTCTGGGGCACTTAGATCGACACTGCGCAAGTAGTTCGTGATTCTGACGAAGGGGCCAACATCGTTGCCAAGTGCAGGATCTGCGTCCATAAGCACTGCGACCCGACCATTATCACCGGGACCTAGTCGCAAGTATTTTCGCATCGATGCATCGCCAGCAAGGGGCGCGTATTGTGCGGATTTCCAATTTGTCGTCCTTAGAAATCCTGAAATTACTTGTTCGCGCGTGGTCATAGAAGGGCTTTCAAAATTCGGGATCTTAGCGCCTGTGCGCCGCCTGAGAATGATATCTGACGCGTGTCATCATTTGCCAAAGTGGTAAAGGAGAGGATGATTGCATCGGGAGGCGACAAATTTGCCATTCGATCAGGCCATTCAATCAAACAAATTGTGTCGCTGAAGGCTTCGGTTAAGCCAAGTTCCTCTGCTTCACTTGGGTCGTTCAGACGATAAAGATCGGCATGCCAAACCTCGCCCACGTTTGTGGTGTAGGTTTGTACAAGCGTGAAAGTGGGGGAGGGCACGTCTTCTGGGTGATCCTGCAAAGACTGGATTAGGGCGCGTGCGAAAAAGCTTTTGCCAGTCCCGATGTCACCTTGCAAAAGCAGCGTGTCACCAATGCGCAACTGAGCACCGACGCGCACCGCGAGGTTTGCAGTCTCCTCAGATGTATTGAGGGTTTGGTTTGGTAGCTCGATCAACATGTGATCAAGCTACGGTGCTTTCGAGGGAGGGGGAACCGCGAATTGTGTTTACGCAACCGCTGAATTGGACGCGGTGAGGCGTTTTGTAGGGATCGCGATGCGACTGGGCGCGGCTCTGTTTGGTGTCTCAGGGGCTAGGGCGATCAAGCTTGCGCCGGGCGCGAGTGGCTAAACTTTAATCGCAGGCGTTTGACCGTCTTTGCTTTGCAATGGTGCGCTCCATGCTTCACCGGAGCGAACGCGGTCTTTGGTTTATTGAACAACTTTAAGAGCACATCGGTCGCCGCAGCAGCCCCAACGATAACGCTTATGTCGATCCAAGTTAGAGTAAAAATCGTGAACACGCCTTGAAGAAAATTTGTCTCTATTTAGCGTGCTGGTTCTTAATTAATACTTAAGCTCAAAAGTTAATGCTCGGCGTTGCGGAAATTTTCTCCAGTCACTTGAGCCAGCTCTGAATAGGCAGCGTCAATCTTTGTGCGTGGCCATATGACGTCAATTATCGCACCTCTCTTTAGCTTTTGCTCGCGCACAAGCAACGAGGAGCCGTTCGAAAAGCGCAACTCGGCACCAGAGCGTTCTAACAAAGTCTTTGCGATGAAAAGGCCAAGTCCCATGCCTTCATATTCGGGGCGCGCTTTGCGCTCTTTTTCTGATTTGCGCCGTCCCATGAAAGGATCGCCAATCCGTCCGATCAGGTGAGGGGGAAATCCTGTGCCATCATCAACAATACGAATTGTTATATGATCGTCCGTCCAATTGGTTTCCACCCAGACAGTGCCATGCGCGAAATCGACAGCGTTTTGAACAAGGTTTCGCAGGCCGTGAATGATCTCCGGGCGGCGCAGAATTTCAGGTTGGGGCGTTTCAGTTACAACGTTTTGCTCAAAAACGATATCCTTGCCGCGATTAAGATGCGGTTCTGCGGCTTCTTCCAGCACGGCACTCAAGGGGGCTTTGCGCAGATGAAGATCATCTTTGCCTGCGCGCCCCATGGACTGCAATATCTCTCGACATCTGTCCGCTTGTTCGTGAATCAATGCGGCGTCTTCTGCCAACGCGGGCTTGTCAGATAGCTCATCCATCAGCTCAGAGCTTGCCAGTTTGATCGTCGCAAGTGGCGTGCCAAGTTCATGGGCGGCAGCCGCGACGACCCCGCCGATATCGGTGAGCTTTTGTTCGCGCGATAATGCAAGATGTGTGGCTTGCAACGCTTCTGCCATAGTGTGCATTTCATTCGCGGTTTTCCAACTATAAGCGCTGAGAAAAAGCAGTGCGATCACCGTGGCAACCCAATTTCCAAACACAAAGACTTGAGGGATTTGAAGGATAAACCCCTGCTCCGTTCGAAGCGGCAAGTGAAACTGCGCAAGCAGTGACACAATGACCAGCGCCAAAAAGCCAAGCAGCACGGTTGAGCGCAGCGACATTACCGCAGCAGACACAGTAACAGGGCCAAGGATCAGCAGAGAGAAGGGGTTGTGAAGACCACCCGTCAAGAACAGTAAGAACGACAGTTGTAGCAGATCAAACACCACCATCAAAAGGTTCTCTGTTTCTGATAAACGCTTGTTTTCGGGGAAGTGGAAGATCGCCACAATATTGCCAACAACAGAGGCACCGATGACAAGGTAGCACAACCCAAGCTCTAACTGCAGATTATACATGTTCTGCGCCACGATGATCGCGATCAGTTGACCAAGAATCGCAGTCCAACGCAGCATGGTGATTGTGCGCAAACGGATCCAGTTATGGCGTTGCGTGCCTGAGGGCGAATAGGGATCGGTATATGCCATCTGCCAAGTGGTCCTTTTTGTCGCATACCTTCACACATTGGTGCATATGCATTGTGGCGCGACAGTGATAATCAGAGCGAGATTTACGCCCTCTCAACTTGACCGCCACAGCCGGAGATGTCTATGACCCGCTTACTCGCAATTCTTGCAGTACTTGCCGTTGCTCTTTGTTTGGGCCTTTTTGTGGCGCTGACGTTTTTTAGCGCACCAAAGGATCAATTCGCGCAATGCCGGATCGGTCAGGTCGCAGGGGGCGGTGGCCAGATCGGTGGTCCCTTCACCTTGATCGACAAGACTGGAGCAGAGGTGACGGAGAAGGATGTTATCGCAGAGCCGACTTTGATCTATTTCGGATATTCTTTCTGTCCTGATATTTGCCCGTTTGATCTGTCACGCAACGCAAAAGCAACGGATGTGTTGCTTGAACGCGGAACAGAGATCACCCCTGTTTTCATCTCAATCGACCCAAATCGTGACACGCCTGAAGTCGTTGGCGAATTCGCTGACAATTTGCATGAACGTATGATTGGACTGACCGGATCTCCTGCGCAGGTTAAAGCAGCGAGCCAAGCATATAAAACCTATTACAGAGCCCAGCCCGCGGACGATGAATTCTATTTCGTCGATCATTCGACTTTTTCATACCTTGTCCTACCTGGGCATGGTGTTGTTGAATTCTTTCGACGCGAAATCCAACCCGAGCAGATGGCCGATACGATCCAGTGCTTTGTGAACAACTCTTAGAGTGCGCAAAGGTTTGACCGTCCAACAGCTTAGGCGTAGGGTTCGTTAACGACGCTAATGCCCCGAGGATCCCCGCATGAACACTAATGCTGCTCAAAACCTTGGTGACGACAAGTCACTTTTGCTTGTCGACGATGACGAACCTTTTCTACGCCGTCTTGCCAAAGCCATGGAAAAACGTGGCTTTGAGGTCGAAACAGCAGGCTCTGTCGCTGCGGGAAGCGCGATTGCGACGGCGCGTCCATCTGCTTACGCTGTTGTGGATTTGCGCCTTGAAGATGGGAACGGTTTGGACGTTGTCGAAGTTCTGCGCGAAAAGCGCCCTGATTGTCGCGTGATTGTGCTGACAGGCTATGGTGCAATCGCAACAGCGGTGGCCGCCGTGAAGATCGGCGCGATTGATTATTTGTCCAAGCCCGCGGATGCCAATGATATCACCAACGCGCTTTTGGCGAGCGGTGATGAGTTACCACCGCCACCGGAAAACCCGATGAGTGCGGATCGCGTGCGTTGGGAACATATCCAGCGTGTCTATGAGTTGTGCGATCGCAATGTCAGTGAAACTGCGCGTCGATTGAACATGCACCGCCGTACTTTGCAGCGCATTCTTGCCAAGCGCAGCCCGCGTTAGGGTTTAGAGCCGTATTTCAATCATGGTGCGCACGGCTCAAGGGGCACCGCTTTACTCGAATCTGCGCTTGCGCGCCCGCAGAATCAATATTCGTATAGTGAAACGGATACATTTCAACTCGTAGCCACTTATGCGGGAGCAATATCTTGCATCCATGCCTTTATGGATGGAAATAAACGTACTGCGCTTCATGTGGCCGTAGATTTTTGAGCAACACAGACAGCACCTCAAAGCTGCAAAAGGTGTTGAGCATGCACAAATGATGGAGCAGCTCGGACAAGGTAAAATTACTCATGACCAAGCTATAGGTCATTTGCGTAAACATTCTCGCCAGATCGTGCCGGAACAGCCTACAGAAAAAGTAGCGCCACAGGCTGAGTGATCCCATGCTTAGCAAACCCTTACGCGAGCGCACGGGCATGCAGGTTTTCGAAAAGTTAAATAAAGCACGGTCAGGGCCAATTTAGACCCTAACGTAGAGCACTGTGCCCCAATCCAGCCTGCGCCTGTGGATGGCACCTATCTGCTGGGTGCATCCCTGACCTACAAAACTAACGGCAACGCGAGCGTACGAATACAAGGGCGTCTTTTGCTGAACGGGCTCACCGCGATTTCAGGTACAACCGGTGAAATCATCGGCACGCATAATTCAGAAACAACCACCCTGCCCCTGCAGACCCTTACGCTGCTGAATGTGGGGGACACGGTCGAGCTACAGGAAATCTACGCACCTTTGATGGCTAAATTATGGCGGATGAGACCTATTTCTAGGGCACCAAGATCGGTTAATCCGCGTCGCTGGCCTTTAGAAAGATCAAGGTCGCGACCATGAACACTTGCACATTGACGGCCGATTGAAAAATCGAATCTGTAAAGCAATTCATGGTGACGGCGACGCCAAGGCCCAAGAACGCGGGTAGCATTGTTGATCGCCTTGTGGATTTGAGAAACGCGAGTACTGGGCTTTGCATTAATAACCCCGAGATCAGAGCTGGAATACCACCTGCAATGAGGTAAGACAAATAGGCTTGATGGGAATTTTGCCACTTCTCCCACTCAAGTTCTTGTCGGATCGCGAAACGTTCATTGACCTGACCTATACCAAACCAGAGGTTTTCCCAAACAATGGTCAATGTGCCATCCCAAATCTTCAGTCGTAAAAATTCGGCGCTTATGCTGTCATAGGTAAACTCTACATTGGTAAACTCCGCCATTCGGGCAACAAGGAATCCGTCGGTCAAGGAATTCACAAGCATTACACCCCCAATCGCAAATGCAGTGCTTAAAATGATCCCAAGCAAGGCCTGTTTTTTGTGATGGGGCTCTGCGCGCAAATACAGCCAGATCGCCAACGCCATACCTGTTATTACCCAAGCGAATACGACCAGCCGCGCACTTGCGTAAATCACCATCAGCCCCGCCATAAATAGCAAGGCAACACGCCAGGCTTTCTGTTTACGATTCATTTCAAAAAACCATGCGAAGCTGCACATGGTGAGCACCAAGAACCAAAGGGGCGGTCCTAAAGGATTTGAGGCAAAAATTTCAATCCGCGAGCCTTGATTGCCGAACAAATAAATTCCTGTCGCCACCAAAAATGACAGGGTGAGACCAGCAGGCAGCCAGCGGAATAGTGCCCTCTTTACATCCTCTGCACGGCTGAGCTGTAGCCAAACCGCGAGCAGAACAAGACAAACAAGCGTGAGACACCAGTTTTCCAACGCAACTGCGCGGTAGTATACCCGTCCTCCTTCAAGGACGTCGAAGATCGCCGCATTTAGTAAAAAGAAAATCGCGAACTGGGCGAAGGCTAAATTGCAAAAATTCAAAGCGTTTTGAAATAGTGCGCGTTCAATCTGTCGAAAAGACAGACCAATAGTGATTATTACGATCCACAATATTCCTTGCAGCGCCGGCAATGCAAACGCGGGGAATAATCCCAACAGGAAGGCAACTAAAAGGGAGCCCGTATTCTTTCCAAATTGCATTTTAGTCCCTTATATTATTGTCTAAAAAAGAAACTCGCATTTGACTCATATGATACCCGAAAGGCGCCATGTATTACACATCTCAAAGCGGCTCAATGGATCGTTTGGAAGCACTCACTTTCCAAGCCTCATAAGCCCCTTTTATATCCCCTTACCGGCTTCTCAGAATATGATAAGTAACGACCCTACACTTGACTACTTTCTTGATAAGCATCAAGACGCAGAAGGTAAATCCAACCCCGATTAATTCCCATCTTCAAATGTTTTGCGTACGAAACATTGCGCTCCTGTAGGAGAACGACCATGAAAGCCCCCATCCTTGTCACCGGATCTTCTGGGTTTATCGGGTTTCATCTGTGTCAGCGCCTGCTAAGCGACGGGCTTGAGGTCATCGGACTGGACGCGATGACAAACTATTACGACGTCTCTCTTAAGGAAAAGCGCCTCTCTCTCCTCAAAGCGCACGATGCGTTTACGCCTGTGATTGCGCGCCTTGAAACGCCTGATGTTCTAGAAAACATCTTTGCCAAACATAAACCCGCAATGGTCATCCATCTCGCCGCACAAGCAGGTGTGCGCTATTCAATTGATGAACCGCGCAGCTACGTGCAAAGCAACATCTGCGGTACGTTTGAAGTGCTGGAAGCCGCGCGTAATCACACGCCCAAGCATCTGCTGATCGCCTCCACATCTTCTGTTTACGGCGCCAACACCGACATGCCCTACCGCGAAACCCTCAGAGTAGATACTCAGATGTCCTTTTATGCGGCGACCAAAAAGGCGACAGAGGCGATGGCGCAGACCTATGCGCATCTCTATGATATTCCAACGACGATGTTCCGCTTCTTTACGGTTTATGGCCCATGGGGGCGACCTGATATGGCGCTGTTTAAATTTACTGATGCCATACAGAACGACCGCTCCATCGATGTGTATAATCACGGCGATATGCTGCGTGATTTCACCTATGTTGATGATCTCGTCGATGCTATACGTCGCTTGATGGATGCAATCCCCGGCAAAACCCCCGTGAGCACCGCAGATAATCTTTCCCCCATCGCCCCATGGCGTGCGGTGAATATCGGAAACGGCGCGCCCACAAAGCTTACTGAATTCATCGAAGCGCTCGAAGAGGTGCTTGGCAAGACGGCACAGAAAAATATGTTGGATATTCAACCGGGTGATATGCCTGCTACTTGGGCGGATGCCACATTGCTGCATGATCTCATTGGCCCAATGAATAAAACTGATTTAAAAGACGGTGTGGCGAATTTTGTGAGTTGGCACAACGCAAGGTATAGATAACGCTGCGAAATTTTGCACTTTCAAAAAAATATTTTTCATTTCCAGATATGCGACATCTAGGTTCAAGGCCCATTAACTGATTGAGCTTGTCGCGCAGCTAAGGTTCACGACCCCCAGTTTAGGGGGATATGATGAGCAACTTATACAGGCTTACGGAGGCGCAGATGAAGCGTCTTCGGTCTTACTTTGCAAAGAGCCGAGGTCGCGCTCGCGTGGATGATCGCCGCGTTCTAAGTTGAATTGTATTCATCAATCGCAATGGCTTAAGTTAGTGCAATGCACCTTCCGAGTATGGCCCACTAAAGACGTTGTATAATCGCTGGAAACGTTGAAGTGATATGAGTGTGTTTGCCCGGATCATAATGAGACTGGCTGAACAAGCTCCCGACAACACAACCGTCTCAATTGATACAACGTATCTCAAGACGCATCGCACGGCCTCCAGTCTGAAGCTTAAAAAGGGGGGCGTGGATGCCTGATCAGGCTGACCAAGGGGTAATGAATACTAAATAGCACGCCGTTACCAAGACCATCGGCCGTCAAGCCCGTCTGTTCATTACCCAGGGCAGGTAAGCGATTATATTGGTACTGCGGCATTGATGAACGGGCCTGCCTGAAGCTAAGTGGCTTCTCGCAGATCGAGGGTATGACGCTGACTGGTTCCGAGATACCCTTGTAGATATAGGCACAAAGCCCTGCATCCCAGTATACAAATCGTGCAAGAAGACCATCAATTACGACAAGCGCTGCAACCGCATCGAAAGGATGTTCGGGAGGCTCAAAGACTGGCGACGTGTCTCAACCCGTTATAGTCGTTACCCAAAGATTTTCCTGTCAGCTATCGCTCTCGCCGCAACCGTCATATTCTAGTTATGAGTCCTGACCTTAAGCCACAACCAGCAACTGCGCCAATCGCGGCACTGCTCACAGTCGACTTGCGAATGATATCGCGTGTCATCTTGTTCAGCGCGTTTGTCTAGTTCCTGCATTTGCATTTCGTTTGTCGTATTCAAAACAGAGACCTGTTCCGGCGCTGCCCGACGAGAGCTGAGCATCCGCTCTGTCGAAGAGACGCAGCCAGACACCGAAAGGACGAGAACGATAGAAACAATGAAACGGGAGGTGCGCACCGGTTATTTTCTCAAGCATACAGATTTCTGTGCGATCAAACGCACGGTGTTTTGATTGGTGCTTGATAGAAATCATTTAAGGTAAAATTGTGAATATTATTCACGAAGTATGCATAAACAACCTGTGCGCGAAGCTGGGCTTTCGATAATTTTACAGGTCGTACCTTTTATGATGTTTGCCAGTGATGCGCCCATCCGAGAGCGTTGCATGATGATCAACCTTCCAATCTTTGAACCCCATCTTCGTATAGTACCTAAGCCCGCTGTCATTATCAGAACGGATCGACGCGTTGATCCATTCGAATCTGAACTGCTTCATATGTTTTGATGTTTCAGAAAATAGTCGCGTGCCGATGCCACCACCTACAACACCTATGCGTACAAACGTCGCGATGCTTGCGGCTTCTGGTGGCAAAAGCGCGTGTGGCTCTGCCCATTGAAATCCAACCAATGTGCCAGTGTCATCTTCGGCGACTGTCCAGCTGGCGCGCTCTGTCCCGCGTGCAACCCAAGACGCGAGCTCAGCTTCGGGGAGAGGGCTCAGATAGGCAGTTGTGCCGCCAATCTCGATGATTTCGTTCAGGAGTTCCGTCATTAGGCGAATGTCACTCACTTGAAGCGGACGAATGGTGATGTTCATTAGAGTTGCCCCAATAGATCTGCATGACGTGCTGTGAATTCATTGCGCGCCTCTAAGGGTGGACGCAATTGGATCGATAGGCCCGCGGTCAAGTCCTGGCTGGGTTTGCCGAACAATTGGTCTGCTTCTTTTGTGGTAAAGCCTGCGATTTGCTCCGCTTCTAGCCGTGCGCTGATCAGATCGGCCTTTTTGATCTGTTTTTTGATTACGACAGGCAAAGTCGCAGGCAGACCAAAGCGGAAATGAATCGCAGCTGTTAGGCGTTCATCGAGCTCGCCGTATCCTGGCCCAACCGCTGCTTTCACCGGACTAATCATGTCGCCAATAACATATTCTGGCGCATCATGTAACAAAGCAGCCAAGCGCCATTTCACGGGTGCATTGGGCTGCAAACGGGTGAAAAGCGTTTCAACCAGAAGCGAATGTTCCGCAACAGAATAGGCGAAATCTCCTTTAGTTTGGCCATTCCACCGCGCAACGAAGGCAAGTCCGTGCGCGATATCTTCGACTTCGATATCCACTGGAGTTGGGTCCAAAAGGTCCAAACGACGGCCCGATAACATGCGCTGCCAAGCACGTTTCTGTAACATGGGGAAACTCCGAGATTTTCAATTCTTCACTTGGGATCAAGATGTAACGCAGCCAGCCCTATGATGAAAAGGAAACTTACCCATGACGCTCATTCGCCGCTCTTTTACAGCACTCGCTGTCGCAAGTTTTGCTATGCCCACCGTCGCCGCAACAGAACCGCGCTGGTTCAATGCAGGTGATGATCTTGCTACCAGCGGGGGCGATGTTGTCGCTTACTTCTCGCTTGGCAATGAAGATGGCGTCATGGGTAGCGACGCGCACAGCACACAGCACAAAGACACCATTTTCCATTTTGCCAATATCGAGAACCTCGCGACCTTTAAAGCTGATCCAGATAAATATGCGTCGTGCTTTGGTGTGTATTGTGCGTTTGCGATGTTCAAAGGTTACTTCGCCCCCGGTGATCCCGATGCATGGACGGTCCACGAGGGCGCGCTTTATTTAAACGTCTCGAAAAAAATCCGTGCGCGCTGGGCTTTGTGCCGTGCGTCGCACATTGCATCTGGGGATACGAACTGGATGACTCATTTCCCAGGTGGGCGATAAGTCACGATTTTGCCGTTCTCAGTTCTTTCTTTCGGCTTTTGTTTGAAGGAGGGGGGGGCCAGTGCTAAATGCACAGCAGAATAAGAGATATTTAAAGGAAAACGGTAAAATGGCCAATGATTACATCGTAAAAGACATCAGCCTTGCGGACTTCGGTCGCAAGGAGTTGGATATTGCTGAAACAGAGATGCCGGGCCTGATGGCTTTGCGTGAAGAATTTGGTGCTGAAAAGCCACTCAGAGGCGCACGTATTGTTGGCTCATTGCACATGACAATCCAGACAGCGGTTCTGATCGAAACACTTGTAGAACTTGGCGCGGACGTGCGCTGGGCGTCATGCAACATTTTCTCCACGCAAGACCACGCAGCGGCGGCGATTGCGGCGGGCGGTACGCCTGTCTTCGCGATCAAAGGTCAAAGCTTGGAAGAGCACTGGGATTACCTCGACAAGTCCTTCATGTTCCCAACGGGCGCGAATATGATCCTTGATGATGGCGGCGACGCGACGCTTTACATCCTGTTAGGTGCACGAATGGAAGCTGGCGAAGATGTGCTGGCTGTGCCAACATCTGAGGAAGAAGAAGTCATCAAGAAGCAAATCCAGAAGCGTATCGCAGAAACACCGGGCTGGTTCATAAAGACCAAAGCAGACATCAAAGGCGTATCCGAGGAAACGACAACAGGCGTTCATCGCCTGTACGAACTCCAGCGCGATGGCCAATTGCCGTTCCCTGCGATTAACGTGAACGATAGCGTCACGAAGTCCAAGTTTGACAACAAGTACGGCTGTAAAGAGTCCCTCGTCGACGGCATCCGCCGCGCGACAGATACGATGATGGCCGGCAAAGTTGCAGTTGTTATGGGCTACGGCGATGTGGGCAAAGGCTCTGCTGCGTCGCTGGCTGGTGCTGGTGCACGTGTAAAAGTTACCGAAGTTGATCCAATTTGCGCATTGCAGGCGGCGATGGACGGCTTTGAAGTTGTTACACTTGAGGACGCTGTTGAGACGGCGGACATTTTCATCACGACAACAGGCAACAAGGACGTGATCCGCATCGAGCACATGCGTGCGATGAAGGACATGGCGATTGTTGGCAACATTGGTCACTTCGATAACGAAATTCAGGTCGCAAGCCTGAAGAACCACAAATGGACTAATATTAAAGAGCAAGTGGACATGATCGAGATGCCGAATGGCCACCGCTTGATCCTGCTTTCTGAAGGTCGTTTGTTGAACCTTGGTAACGCAACGGGCCACCCGTCTTTCGTGATGTCAGCCTCATTCACTAACCAAGTACTGGCCCAGATGGAAATCTGGCTGCGTGGTGATGAATATAAGAACGAAGTTTACATTCTGCCCAAGCACCTCGACGAGAAAGTCGCGCGTTTGCACCTTGATCGTATCGGCGTGAAGCTCTCCAAGTTGGACACGGAACAAGCGTCCTACATCGGCGTTTCCCCCGACGGTCCGTTTAAGCCAGAGCATTACCGCTACTAATACACTCTTATGAGCGATAAATTTGAAAAGCGCCGCAGTCCTTTGAAACGGAGTGCGGCGCTTTTTGTTTTGGTGGCTGTGGCGCTGATAGGCTCTGCTCTGCTGCGTCACCCTGATACGCCGCTGCCAGATCGTTGGAATGTGTTTGAACCGCCCTCGGTAAGCGATCCGATCACGCCGCTTACACATTGGAAGCTCGATTGGGCAACCAGTGATCCAAAGCTGTACAAAGAGATCATTCAGAGTGCTGGGCGCATTACAGAGATGGAGCGTGTGGGATTGTAGGCCTTACATTAAGGCGTGTTGGCGTGACTGATAATGGTCCGATTGAAACCGTTTGCGCGACCGCGCTACGCATTTTCATGTGGGAAGAAAATGGCATTCAATCCATTGCGCAAGATCTGTTCAACACACAAGCTAGCAGGCTCCGCCATGTTGGGCCATACAACTGCCGTCGCATTTCTGGCACAGACCGGAGGAGCACACATGCAACGGCGGGTGCGATTGATATCTTGGGTCTCGACCTAACCGACAGCCCGCGCATCCGATTGCCGGAGGATTAGGATGAGGATTACGCCAAAGCACAATTCCTGCGCGAGGTTCGCGACACTTCCTGTGATCGGTTCGGCACAATGCTTGGCCCTGACTAAAACGCTGCGCACGCGGATCATTTCTACCTTCAGAACAGGGGTTAAGCTACCTGTTGGTAACCCCATTCGCCGGCTTACCATCTGCACCGACCTTGACGCCGAATACCTCTATCCGAAGTTTCGACAGTACACCGTACCAGATTGTACAAACACCAGATCTGGCAGTGGCCGCCACCAAGACATTGATAAATTCCGTAAGTCTTTACTATCTATGTGTCGTGCGAAGACCATGAAGGGCGATGAAAAATTATGCAATTCCACCTAGTGCGCAAATAATTTGCCATTCTTCTGCTTTGATGGGCTGGATGGACAAGCGCGAATTTTGACAAGGCTCATTTCTGCGAAATGCGGATCGGTTTTGACCACATCAAGCGTGACCGCTGTCTTGAGCTGTTCAATTGCTTTTATATCAACGCACTTCGACTCTGGATCGTCAGTGGTGCTATCTGGATGTGCTTTTTTGAAAACTTTGACGATGCTGACGACCGCCTTTTCCTTTTGCAACTTGGTCGTCCTAGCCTCAAACGGATGGCTCGGACTTGAACAGCCAATATTTCATCAGCCGATCACCTTGTTCCATTGAACCAGCTCGCAAGACGCGAACAAGCCCGCTTTCGCATAAGGGTCATTCGCGGCCCAGTTTTCAGCGGCTGTCATGTCTTCAACATCAAGGATCACCAGCGAGCCACACATTTTCCCGGCGTCATTCAGGAGGGGACCTCCGTGCATCACGATGCCGCTGTTTTTGATGTGCGCTAGATGCGCGTCGCGATTATCAAGGCGCGTTTGCAGTGCACCGTCTTTGTCCTTTGCCATTAATGCGATCAGCATATTTCCTCCTTCAGCGGACGCGCGAGGAGCGAATCCATGGCTTCGTTAAGTGTTATTGTTGTATCGATCAATGCGCTGACTGCGGCTGTTATAGGCATGTCTATGCTCAGGGTTTTCGCACGTGCTAAGGCGGCTTTGGCCGTTGCTACACCCTCAACAGTAACGGTCGGATCGAACTCCTCGCCGCGTCCCAGCGCAAGACCGTACCGGAAATTCCGCGATCCTTCAGAAGCGCAGGTTAGCGCGAGATCGCCAAATCCCGAAAGTCCGGCAAGCGTTTCTGAGCGTGCTCCAATCGCTTGCGCCATCCGTTGCATTTCCGCAAATCCGCGCGTGATTAGTGCCGCGCGCGCGCTTTCCCCAAGACCTGCGCCGATGGCAGCACCACAGGCAATTGCGACAATATTTTTCATGGCACCACCAAGTTCGGCCCCTTTTACATCGCTGCTGCGATAGAGCCGTAGGTTCGATGTGCTCAGTGTTTGCTGCAGGTGCTTGCCAACCTGCTCGCCCTCGCACGCAAGCGCAAGCGCAGTCGGCAAACCAATCGCAATATCATGCGCAAAACTGGGTCCTGTGAGGATCGCAATTTGAGCATCGGGCAATGCGGCCTTCAGGGTTAGAACAGGACCAAGCCCCGTATTCTGATCGATACCCTTACAGCAGGCAACAAGCGTTTTAGATGCCAGAACATGAGCGTTCTTCTGCGCGAAAACTGCAAGTTGCTGCATTGGAACTGCCAGCAATAGGGTCTGAAATACCCTTATGGTGTCTATATTCGACGTAACACTAATCGTGTGAGGCAGGGTCGTATTTGGCAGGCGTGCAGAGTTTATGCGTTCTAACTGCATTTGCTTTGCATTTGCTTCACTACGCGCCCAAAGTGTGATGCCTGTTCCGTTGCGCGCCAGCGAAATTGCGAGAGCTGTGCCAAAAGCGCCAGCACCAAGAACTGCGATACTCATGCTTTTGCACCTTTCTTACCGCTTCCTAGCATAGGTGCGCTTAACGTGTCTAAAGGCCAACGCGGCCGTGCGCTCAGGCTTAGATCATCGCGATGCCCTGCCTCAAAAAGCTCCAATCCTGCATAGGCAATCATTGCCGCATTGTCCGTGCAAAGCGCGAGGGGTGGGGCGGTGAATCGCACATTCATTTCTGCGCAAACAGTCTCTAATCCAGCGCGAATGGCTGTATTCGCAGCAACGCCACCTGCAACGGCAAGGGCAGGAAAGCTGGGATTTTCTGCAAGATATAGCGTCAAAGCACGGCGCGATTTTTCGACTAGTACATCGACCACGGCGCTTTGAAATCCTGAGCAAAGATCGCGGACATCTTGAAGGCGAATTGTATCGTTCGTCATCACTTCATTGCGGGCGCGCAGTACCGCAGTCTTAAGGCCAGAGAACGACATATCGCAACCAGCGCGATCCAACATCGGGCGTGGAAACCGAAAACGTTTTGGATCGCCAAGTGCTGCCTCTTTTTGGACCGCAGGACCGCCGGGTTGTACAAGGCCAAGAAGGCGGGCAGTTTTGTCAAACGCCTCTCCAGGCGCATCGTCAATCGTGCCTCCAATGCGCGAAAAATCATCAGGGTCGCGCGCGATTAAAAATTGGCAGTGACCACCAGACACCAAAAGCATCAAGTATGGAAATTGCAGACCATCCGTCAGACGTGGTGTGAGCGCATGGCCTCCCAAATGGTTCACACCGATCAGAGGTTTGCCTGCCGCGGCGGACAGACCTTTGGCACACATCACGCCAGACATGACGCCGCCGATCAAACCCGGCCCTGCGGTTACTGCGATTGCATCCATCTTGGGCAACCCAAGCTGCGCTTTTCTAAGTGCTTTCTCGACGCAGAGATCGATCATTTCCGCGTGCGCTCGCGCGGCGATCTCGGGAACGACACCACCGAATGCCTTGTGCAGATCTGTTTGACCAATAATAACATTGGACAGCACTCTCACCGCACCATCCTCATGACGACGCACCACTGCGGCGGCAGTATCATCGCAACTGCTTTCCAAACCAAGGATGGTGATTGGGCGTGCCACGGGCGGGGTCTCCATTGCCAGAACGTTGCTCAGCAGCTACCACTGACGCTTGTCGCAAACAATACCGGCTTCAATCCATGGCGCAGCTCACAACCTTGCTTTTGACGCGACCGCAATCGGCGTCGCAGCGATTTGCGAGACAGGTTGTGGATCGACTTGGAGAGATCAGGATTGAAATATCCCCGTTGATCGACATTGATTTTCTGGACTTGAACGAAGAGCCGAACGCGCAAACGATTGTCTTCACATCCCGTAACGGGGTGGATGCATGGTCGCGTGCTTGTTTCACAACACGCGCCTCTTGTTTTTGCGTGGGCGAGGCGACAGCAGATGCAGCGCGTGCAATTGGATTTGATCCAAAGGTGAGTGGCGGCACGGTGGAGCACCTTGTGAGTGACGTGCAAAACGCGAATCCCAGCGGCGAAATCTTGCATATTCGTGGCAGACACACTCGTGGTGGATTGGTGGACAGGTTGCGTGCGAAGGGACTTAAATTACAGAGCCTAATTGCATATGAACAGAACCTGAAAGAATTGAGCACATCTGCCAGAGCCCTCTTGCAGGGGGGAGCGCCTGTCATAGTTCCCCTGTTCTCACCGCGCAGTGCGCTGCAGTTTGCAAGTTCTGGTCCGTTTGGCCCTCAGGTGAAAACAATCGCGATCTCGAGATCGGCGGCGGCAGCTTGCCCTGGGGCCACTATCGCTCCACATCCTGATGCAAAGGGGATGATTGCCAGGATTTCTGAGCTGGTCATTGCTTGAGGGTTGTCAAGCAGGGCAGTAAGGTCATCCTCGACCAAAGTGTGTGATGAATAGAATTGAAGGGTACGTAACGTGGCAAAACTGACCAGAGGCAAGAGCAAGAAAGCTCAAAAGCCCGTTACTGCTGATGAAATTATTGAAGAGATCTTGCAAGACACGAGCGATGTGGATGCCCCAGAGGGTTCTCAAGAGACTGCAGAAGATGCGGTTGCTGTTGCTGAAGAGGTGGATCCGATTGACGCGCCAGAGGTCACCGAAGTGGTTGAGACGACCGACATCTCCGAAGAGACTTCGATTGCTGCACCCGAGCCAGTAGTCGAGAAGAAAAGCGGTTTTGTCCCATTGGTTCTTGGCGGTGTAATCGCCGCTTTTTTGGGCGTTGTAAGCGCGCAGTATATTTTCCCGAATGGTTTGCCTTTTGGTGCAGCGGTGACCGCGAAAATCAATTTTGAGCGCGCGTTGAAGCAACAATCAGGCCGTATTGATAATCTGCAAGCGCTTTTGAATGCGCAGCCCGAGGCGTTTACTGGCCCGCTTGAAGCGGCGGTGGCAGCGGTGGGTAACTTACAAACGCAGATCGGCGCAGTTGTTGAGAATGTTGGCGCTTTGGAAACACGCGTTGCCATACTGGAAGAGCAGCCAAATGATAATAGCGGCATTTCTCAAGCGATGGCGAATGAACTTGTGGATCTGCGTGCAGCCCTTGATCTGCAAAAGGGTGAATTGGCCCAGATAATTGATGAAGCGCAAAATACCAAACAAAACGCCGAAGACACGGCACGCCAGACCATGGCACGTGCTGCTGTGATGCGTATTTTGGTTGCACTTGAAAGCGGTGCACCCTTTGCGGATGCCCTGGCAGAGGTTGAAGCGAATACAGATGTGACGATCCCCGAGGTTCTGGCACAATCGGCAACTGATGGTTTGCCGACTGTCGCCGCACTTGGTGACAGCTACCCCGAAGCAGCGCGTGCAGCTTTGGCGGTGGTGCGCAGCGAAGAAACAGGGGGTGGGGTAACCAGCTTTTTGACGCGTCAGCTTGAGGTGCGTTCTGTTACACCACGCGAGGGCGATGATCCCGATGCGATCCTGTCGCGCGTAGGTGCTGCGATTGATGCGGGCCGGATCAGCGATGCGCTTGTGGAAGCAAATACACTACCGGACGGTGCAAAAGCGCCGCTGGCCGATTGGATGCAGCAGGCCAATTTACGTCTCTCCGCCGCGCGAGAGGCTGAAGTCCTCGCATCTACTTTGAACTCTCAATAAGGCGCTTTTGAATGCTTTGGTCTTTGCTAAAAGTTCTAGTTTTTGTGGCAATAATAGCGGCGCTCACACTAGGTGCCGGATATCTGATGGAAATTGGGGGCGGCGCGGTCGTCAACATGGGGGGAATAGAATTCTCGCTCTCACCTTTGCAGATCATCCTTGGATTAGCCCTTTTGTTGGTGGCGCTTTGGGTCTTTCTTAAGTTGCTGTCGCTCTTGGTGGCAGTCTTGAAATTCATCAACGGTGACGAGACGGCGCTTTCGCGGCACTTCTCAAAAAACCGCGAACGTAAAGGGTATCAAGCTTTATCCGAAGGGATGATGGCACTGGCCTCTGGCGATGGCTTCGCGGCGATGAGCAAAGCGACAAAGGCGGAGAAATATCTCGCCAAGCCAGAACTGACCAATCTTTTGACAGCTCAAGCTGCTGAAATGGCGGGGGATCGTCGCAAAGCGGAAGAGACTTACAAAAAATTGGTTAAAGATGAAGCAACCCGTTTTGTGGGTGTGCGTGGCATCATGAAACAGAAGTTGGCCGAGGGCGACACAGACACGGCGCTGCAACTTGCAGAGCGTGCGTTCGCGCTCAAGCCAAAGCATGAAGAGACGCAGGACATTTTGCTCAAGCTGCAAGCGCAGGGCGAGGATTGGGCTGGTGCGCGCAAGACTTTGGCGGCCAAGCTGAAAAGTGGCTCGCTGCCACGCGATGTGCATAAGCGACGCGAAGCTGTGTTGGCCCTGTCGCAGTCAAAAGGTGTCTTTGACGAGGGCAACGGCATTGAAGCTTGCGAAGCCGCGACTGAGGCAAATCGTTTGTCCCCTGATTTAATCCCTGCGGCTGTTATGGCGGCACGCAGCTACACAGAGCAGGACAAGAAACGCTATGCTGTGCGCGTGTTGAAAAAGGCGTGGGATGTTCAACCGCACCCGGAATTGGCGGCTGCATACGCTGCGATTGAACCTGAGGAAACTCCTGTTGAGCGGATCAAGCGCTTTGCCAAGCTGACAAAGTCCAACGCGGATCATGCAGAAACAAAGATGTTGAACGCAGAGCTGAATATCGCCGCCGAAGACTTCCCTGCTGCGCGTCGCGCAATGGGCGATCTTGTCGAGACCGCGCCAGATGCGCGCGCACTGACAATCATGGCTGCGATTGAGCGCGGGGAAGGTGCGTCCGATGCGATTGTTAAGGGCTGGCTTGCCCGTGCGCTCAGCGCACCACGTGGTCCGCAATGGGTCTGCGATGCCTGTAACCATATTCATGCAGAGTGGGAGCCCGTTTGTGGTAATTGTGCAAGCTTCGATACGTTGAGCTGGAAATCACCGCCCGCATCTGAGGTTGTTACATCCACAGGCGTTGCAATGCTTCCGTTAATCGTTGGCGTGCTCGAGGATCATTTGAGTGTAGACGTGGTCGACGTAGAAAACATCGCGGAGCCGGAAGAAGTCGAAGTCTTCGATGCAGAAGTCGTGTCTGAGGACATTGAAGACGCGAAAGCCTAGATTGTGAATGAAGATCATGTCGCACTGCTGACCAAAATGTTTGATGCGGCGATCAAAGCCGCTGACCCTTTGGCGTCTTTGAAAGCGCACTTACCGGACAAGCCCAAAGGGCGCACGGTTGTGATTGGTGCTGGCAAAGGTGCTGCGCAAATGGCAGCTGCGTTCGAACAGCTCTGGGGCGATCCTGTCACTGGTGCGATTGTGACGCGTTATGGCTACGCAGTGGCGTGCAAACATGTGAAAGTATTGGAAGCTTCGCATCCTGTTCCAGACGAGGCAGGTCTTGCGGCGACGTCCGCGCTTTTTGAAGCGGTCGAGGGGTTGGGTCCAGAAGATCTTGTTGTGGCTTTGATATGCGGCGGCGGTTCTTCGCTTTTGCCAGCGCCGCCAGAGGGTTTGACGCTTTCCGATGAGCAAGCTTTGAATGAGGCTTTGTTGGCTTCTGGTGCGCCGATTGGTGCGATGAATGCAATCCGCAAGCACTGTAGCAGGATCAAAGGTGGGCGCTTGGCACAAGCCGCCTACCCTGCGCGTGTGGTGTCGTTGGTTGTGTCGGATGTTCCGGGTGATGATCCCGCGCAAGTGGCTTCTGGTCCGACTGTGCCCGATGATGTGACACTCGAAGATGCGCTGAGTTTGATTGAAAGCCTGCGCATTGATTGGCCCGAGGCGATCAAAACGCACCTTGCAAAAGAAAGCGCGCGTGCGCCTGATCCGTCAGATGATGGGTTTGCACGAAGTAGCGTGACTGTCGTGGCCTCTGCTGGTATGTCGCTAGACGCGGCTGCTGCGGTTGGGCGTGATGCGGGCTATTCCGTTTCGATCCTGTCCGATGCGATTGAGGGCGAGGCGCGCGACATTGGCTTAATGCACGCAGCCCTCGCGAAACAGGTTGCGGATAAAAATGCACCGTTCAAGAAACCATCGATTCTTCTATCAGGTGGTGAAACGACTGTGACCTTGCGTGCTAAAGGGCGAGGCGGGCGCAATACGGAATTTCTTTTGTCTTTTGCTCAAGCGATAGAGGGTATGCATGGCATTTCCGCGCTTGCGGCAGATACGGACGGGATTGACGGGTCAGAAGATAACGCAGGCGCGTTTGCGGATGGCCAAAGTGCTGTGCGTATGCGTGCAGGTGGTGTTGATCCAAGGGTGGCGCTGTCTGGCAATGATGCGTGGGGTGCTTTTGATGCGGCTGGTGATCTGTTCGTGCCGGGCCCAACAGGCACTAACGTCAATGACCTGCGTGCGATCATAATCGAGGACGTCTAGATCATCCGGCACGCATTGTTGGTGAAGGCGGCAGCGGTCAATTCACCCGTGAAATAGAAGCCTGTATCAAGCGAAACGTGGGTGTGTTCCCATTCATCCAGTTTGACCTCGAGAGCCACGTCGCCTTTGTAACTGAGGAGCTAATAGAATTCTTGCTGATCGGAACGGTGTGATCGCTCGACCTTCCCATTGAGTTGGGGCGTGCCGCGCTTGATGTAGGCATGCCTGACACCACTGTTTTCGACATGCCAATG
>NZ_JABBAL010000004.1 GCF_018607995.1 Planktotalea sp. | reverse complement strand
CGCAGTTCGTTGGCGTTCATAGCCTATTCCTTTTTCAACATCACGAGGTTGCCGCTAAAGCGTGACAAACGAATCCCGTGGAGGTCACTAGAAGCGTTGCGTTTAGACCCTCATGTGTCATCGCGCAACCCCTTAAACGTAAGGCGCGTGATACCAAGCACCTTACTTCTAAATTGCCTTCCTTCATGGGCTAAGTTTAAGGTTTCTGAAAGCAACAGGTGGATCAATGAATTTCAAAAACGCAGGCGGAACAGACGGCGGCTCGATGCGATTTCTTATTGGTCTCATCATGATGTGCGGCGGCTATCTATTGTTGCCCTCCATCATAGTGGGCCCATCCTTCGGGCTTGGCTCATATGTTTTCTCGATTGGGAACTTTCTAGTCACCAAAGGCTTGGTTCTCGTCCCATTTCTGTTTGGTATAGGAATAGTGTTTTATAATGCCAACAACAAACTCGGATGGCTTTTGCCCCTTGGCTCGCTCACAGCGCTCGTCTTCGGAGTATTCGCGAACCTCAACATCCGCTTTACCAGCATGAGTGCCTTTGATCTGGTTGTGATATTGGTCTTACTTGTTGGCGGAATTGGTTTGTTCTTAGGATCATTACGAAGGTAGAAAAGTCGCCTACCCCCAAGCGTAATTAAAGCTCACCGAGACGCGTTCTTCTTCGGCCATGTTCATTGGCACTTCGTGACGCAACCAGCTTTCCCACAAGAGCACGTCTCCGACTTTGGGTTCGACATAGACAAAGGTTTTCAGCTCTTGGCGCGCGTCCTTCAAACGCACAGGCGCGGCCATCATCATCTGGCTGCGCGGGTCTTCGAATTTGATCGCACTCGCACCTTTGGGCATCGACACATAAGTTGTGCCGCTGATCACCGAATGGGGGTGGATGTGGGATGTGTGAATGCCTCCCTCGGGTAGGATGTTGATCCAGATATCCTCCAGCTTCAGCTCGCGTCCATCCAGATCGAACTGTGCATCTTTCGCAAAAGCCGCCACATGCGCATCTAGGTTCTTCACCAGATCTGCGAAGATCGGGAAGCGCCATGGCAGATCACTGAGGGACGCATAAGACGTGTAACCGGGGAAATCATTGTCCTCACACCATTGCTGGCCCGCTTCATCATCGCTCGCAATCGCGAAACAGGACGCTTCCAGCTCATCAGCGGAAATTGCGCCGTGCTCGGATAGAGCGGCGCGGTAAAGGCGGGTCACAAAGAGAGAGTCGATTTGAGGCATACAGCCTCTTATATGAGAAAATGCGCGAGTGCGAGTAAAGAGTCCTCAGGTCGGATTGTTGCACGACTGCGGAGGCTCGCAGCTTCGTGATTTGAATTTCACGAAACAGCTGGCCTCTTGCACGAATATCAAGCATTTTCAGCGCAGACATTCGGGGGACACGCGTCACATGTTTAAGAAAAGTTACCTATTGATCTGCGCACTGCCTTTGATCGCAGCCTGCCAAGATATCAGCGGCACAACAGCCAGCGCGTCAAATCAGTTTATCGCGGAAGTGCCTGAGGGCGTGACCTCCATCGCGGCGGCTGGTCAGGATTTGACGGCGTTGAGAGTTGATCCAATCGATGGCTGCTACACGTACCGACACGTGGGACCTGTGGAGGACACAATGCTCCCCCTACGTGCACGCAACGGCCGCCCGATTTGCACGAGATCCGCAAGCTAAACGGTTTGGCGTGACGGCACTGAGTTAGAAACACCCGCTAGTTTTGGCGGGTGTTTTTGTTTGTTTGAGAGGGAGGATGCAATTTATGCACTATCCCGTGCTTCGCGACAAAGCCGGAACAGCAGATAAAGGGTGTTATGTTGAATTAATCACTAAGAATCTTGAGCTCTGTTACAAAAGCATCATGAGATCGGCAGCCCGCCGATCCCATTGCTTTCAATCAAACCACCCTCAACGCGCGCTTAAGAACTCGCTGTGACCTGGTCCTCGGCAGGGTGCAAATGCGCGGTGACGCCTGTTGAGACGTTCTCATACAACCCATTGATATGCGCCATCACCATGCGCACGCAGCCAGAACTGGAGCGGCCACCGATGGAACCCGGATTGGGCGAGCCGTGGATGCGCAAGTAGCTGTCCCGATTGCCGCGAAAGAGATAGAGCGCGCGTGAACCCAGTGGATTGGATGGGCCTGCGTTCATGCCATCCGCGTGTTGCTCGTAAAGATGTGGGTCACGTTTGATCATCGCAGGGGTCGGCGTCCATGTGGGCCATTTTGATTTGCGACCGATCGAAAAGGTTCCCGGCTCATAGAGATTGCCGCGTGCAATCGCCACGCCATAGCGCATCGCCGTGCCTTGGCCGTCAATATGATAAAGGTAGCGCGCAACCGCATCCACGTGGATATCACCCACTTTCAGGTTCGAACGTGCCTCAACCCTTTGCGGCAAGAAGCGGCGGTGCAGTCCCCATGGATTCATCGTTGCAGGATCAAAATCCGCAGGGGTGACCTGCGCATCCCACGCATCCCAGCTGGATCTTTTGGAGGTCGGCGCAGCATTGGCGATGCCCGCAAGGGGTTGGGAAAACAGCGCGGCTGCTGTGATTGTGAAATGGCGGCGGGTGAGCACGGCGATGCACTCCTTCATACTGTGATCCGACTCGGGGTTTGGGGTCTTTTTACGTCATAACACGCCCTGCTCATAGAACCAGTCACAGCCCCGTGAATTTGTATGTTCTAGCCCGCTATTATGCGCCCAAGATACACCCCGCCAAGAAGCACTGGTTGATGGATAAGATATATCGCGAGCGTGTGTTGTCCCGGCCAACTCAGAATGCGGCTAAGGCGCGTATTTGGGTTGATAGAGGTGACGAGGACTGCCCATTTGTCCGCATGTGTGAGCCAACCAGCCAGCGCCATGCCCAGCAGAAAAGCGCCGAACCACGGCAGGACCGGCACGTAATCTACCATGGGTGGCAAGGGTGTGCTGGTTTTGCCCAGCCACAGCCAGAATGTGTTCGTGAGTACGGGCCAT
Organism: Planktotalea sp.; assembly: GCF_018607995.1. Classification (GTDB taxonomy): domain Bacteria; phylum Pseudomonadota; class Alphaproteobacteria; order Rhodobacterales; family Rhodobacteraceae; genus Planktotalea. Next base: position 10,041 of record NZ_JABBAL010000004.1, on the reverse strand, counting down.
GGTCCTAAATGCGGCCACGCAAGGATCGCCGCACCGAATGTTGCGTTTGCCCAGAACGGAAGGCGCAAGAAGAGCAGTCCTAGAATGCTGGCCGCGAACATGTGGTGTAGTACGCCAAAGCGAACGAAAGAGCTGCCCATCGCGATGTACGTGCCAAGCGTGACCGTGATTGCCCCTGCACCGATTTGCACCAAGCGGATGAGATACTTGCGCAGGACAATCGGGTGGTTTTTCGTCGCGAGGACGAGGCTGATGCCTGAGAGAAACAGAAAGCTGCCTGCAATGCCTTGTGCAAACAAGATCCATTCGCGACTGGCCATTGTGCCACGTGGTGCAAAGCCGAAGAGTTCCAAATCATAGGTGAAATGAAAGATCACCATCGCAAGGATGGCCCCCGTGCGCGCGCTGTCGATCAAGGCTAGTCTTGCGGGCGATGTCATATCGGGGGTCTCTGTCGTTGCAGGAAATGCGGCGGCGATTACGATTTGCATGATGAAGCGATCCCGACGGAGTGCCAACCCCTGTAGAGGTTTAATTAACAAACCCTTGCGAAAACTGTGATCCAGAGTGCACGCACAAACGTAACTATTAAAAAATGTAAAAGACCACCAAGAGATAACTGCCGGAATGAACAGACACAAAACTGCACTCACGTCACTGGCTTTGCTGGCATTCTCTTGCATTGTAGCCTCGGCTCAAACAACTGTGGGCTTGGGCGCTATTTTGGTGCCGCAGTTCGAGGGCAGCAGCGATTTCACCACACGGGTCGCGCCGAGCTTTTCTTTCAAGAACGACGAAATATCCGTGCGCTCGGCCGGTCCCGGCCTTGAGGCGGACCTCTTGTCGTCGCGCGCGTTCGATGCCGGTCCGATCCTGCGCTATAATTTTGGTCGCACGGGGGCTAAAATCGACAATGGCCAAGTCAGCGCCCTACCCGATATTGACGGCGGTATTGAGCTGGGTGGCTACGCACAGCTGAATTTCCCTACAGGCGGGTTCAAGACGTTCCTGTCACCGCGCGTTTCTGTCGTCCAAGGTGTTCAAGGTGGGGCCACGGGCACGCAAGTTGAGGCCAGCGTCGGGCTTTCGCGGCTGCAAGGCGATTGGACTTTGGGTGCACGCGCGAGCACGATTTACGCGAACGCAGACTACATGACTACCAATTTCGGCGTCGATGCAGGCAGTGCTTCGGGACTTGCCCCGTTTAACGCAGGCGCAGGGATCAAAGACGTCGGACTGTCTTTGTTTGCCAATTATAAGATCAATAAACAATTCTCGATAACGGGTGTGGCGGGCTACAAAGTCCTGATGAATGACGCCGCAGACAGTCCGATTGCCAGCGTTGCGGGATCAAACGAGCAGATATTCGTCAGTGTCGGCATCAGTTTCGGGTTTTAGCGTATTTTCTGGCATCGGCGCTGGACACTCTGTTTTGGCTGATTGATGCGCGTCTTTATCCTTGGAACAATTATGCAAAAAACCCCTACCGATTTCTCGGCAGGGGTTCCTTGATCTTTATGGTGAGACTTGGTGCAAATTTTCTAGAAAATTCGGGTGCCCAGTCTTACCAGTCTTCGCGAACCACGATGCGTGTCTTCACGGCCAACTTCATCGCTGCGAGGCGAAGCGCCTCACGTGCGATTTCGTCGTTCACGCCGTCGATCTCGAACATGATCCGGCCTGGTTTGACCTTCGCTGCCCAAAAATCAACAGAACCTTTACCCTTACCCATACGAACTTCGGTAGGCTTGGAGGTCACTGGCGTGTCTGGAAAAATACGGATCCAGACACGGCCTTGACGTTTCATGTGACGCGTCATTGCACGACGTGCGGCTTCGATCTGGCGTGCTGTTACACGCTCGGGCGTGGTGGCTTTAAGGCCATACGTTCCGAAGTTCAGATCAGATCCGCCTTTTGCCAGACCGTTGATACGGCCTTTGTGCATTTTGCGGAATTTGGTACGTTTTGGTTGAAGCATTTAATCTCTCCCTTAGCGACGACCGCCAGCACCACGAGGTGCAGGGCCATCTTGGAGTTCTTGTGCTTTACGGTCACGTGCCTGAGGATCGTGTTCCATGATCTCGCCTTTGAAGATCCAGGTTTTGATCCCGATGATGCCGTATGCAGTTTCGGCCTCAACGTGAGCGTAATCGATGTCGGCGCGCAGCGTGTGCAAAGGCACGCGACCTTCACGATACCACTCCGTCCGTGCGATCTCTGCACCGCCAAGACGGCCAGCAACGTTCACACGAATACCAAGAGCACCCATACGCATTGCGTTCTGAACCGCACGCTTCATAGCGCGACGGAAAGAAACACGACGCTCAAGCTGCTGCGAGATGCTCTCACCCACAAGCTGAGCATCAAGCTCTGGCTTGCGCACTTCAACGATGTTCAAGTGCAACTCGGAGTCAGTGATCTTAGCAAGCTTCTTGCGGAGCGTCTCGATATCCGCGCCTTTCTTACCAATGATAACACCAGGGCGCGCAGTATGGATCGTCACGCGGCACTTCTTGTGAGGACGCTCGATGATCACACGGGAGATGCCCGCTTGCTTGCACTCTTTGTTGACGAAATCGCGGATTGCCAGGTCTTCCAAAAGAAGATTCCCGTAATCTTTGCTATCTGCATACCAGCGGCTATCCCAAGTACGGTTAACCTGAAGGCGCATGCCGATTGGATTGGTTTTATTACCCATTAGCTTTGCTCCTCGATCTGGCGGACCAGAATGGTGATTTCGCTGAACGGCTTGATAATCTTGCCGAAACGACCACGAGCCCGTGGACGACCGCGTTTCATTGTCAGGTTCTTACCAACGTAAGCTTCTGCAACGATCAGCTCGTCCACATCCAGGTTGTGGTTGTTTTCTGCGTTTGCGATCGCGGACTGAAGGCACTTACGCACATCAGCAGAAATACGCTTTTTAGAGAACGCCAGATCAGTCAACGCTTTGTCAACTTTCTTGCCACGGATCATGCCCGCAACCAAGTTCAGCTTTTGCGGGGAAGTACGGAGCATGCGCAGTTTTGCCATTGCTTCGTTGTCTGCCACGCGGCGGGGATTCTTATCCTTGCTCATGGCTTACTTCCGCTTCGCTTTTTTGTCAGCCGCGTGACCATAATAGGTACGAGTTGGTGAATACTCACCGAACTTCTGTCCAATCATGTCTTCCGTGACGTTGACGGTTACGTGCTTTTGGCCGTTGTAGACACCAAACGTCAGTCCAACGAACTGAGGCAGGATCGTCGAACGACGCGACCAAATCTTGATAACTTCATTGCGACCGCTTTCACGGGACGCTTCAGCCTTCTTGAGGACATATGCGTCCACGAACGGGCCTTTCCAAACAGAGCGAGACATATATTAGCGTCCCTTCTTCTTGGCGTGGCGCGAGCGAATAATAAGCTTTTGCGACGCTTGTTTTTTGTTGCGTGTACGCGCACCCTTTGTCGGCTTACCCCAAGGAGTAACCGGGTGACGACCACCGGATGTACGGCCTTCACCACCACCGTGAGGGTGATCGATCGGGTTCATAACGACTCCACGAACACTTGGGCGAATGCCCTTGTGACGCATGCGGCCCGCTTTACCGTAGTTCTGGTTGGAGTTGTCAGGGTTGGACACCGCACCAACTGTTGCCATACATTCTTGACGCACGAGACGTAGCTCGCCGGAAGAAAGACGGATCTGCGCGTAACCACCGTCACGACCTACGAACTGAGCATAAGTACCAGCGGAACGTGCGATCTGACCACCTTTTCCGGGCTTCAGTTCGATGTTGTGAATGATCGTACCGATAGGCATGCCAGAGAATGGCATTGCGTTACCAGGTTTGATGTCTGCCTTCGCCGCAGAGATAACCTTGTCGCCAACAGCAACACGCTGTGGGGCTAGGATATACGCCTGCTCGCCATCATCATATTTGATAAGCGCGATAAAGGCTGTGCGGTTAGGGTCATATTCTATACGCTCGATTGTCGCAGCAACATCCATTTTGTTGCGGCGGAAATCGACGATACGGTAGAGGCGTTTCGCTCCACCACCGCGGCGACGTGATGTAATGCGTCCGGTGTTGTTCCGGCCACCCGATTTCGTCAAACCCTCTGTGAGAGATTTGACGGGGCGTCCTTTGTACAGCTCCGAACGGTCGATCAGCACCAGCCCGCGCTGGCCCGGCGTCGTCGGCTTATACGACTTGAGTGCCATGCTATGGTCTTCCGTTTTTATTCGCGTGCGCCAAATTGTGGCTCAAGCGACGATGAAAGCCCCCTCTTTGTTATCAAGAGGTGACAAAGTTAAGGCCCCCGTAGGTGCCCGATTAGGCGTCTGCTTTTGATTATAAGCAGCCAACAGCAAAGCCCCAGACGAATCTGGGGCTGAGGCGTGGAGATCTCTTAGGAGGTTGGGGGGTTAGGGTCAAGGGTTTGGGGGAGTAGCGGCTTTGCTAAATGTCATAAAAACACGCCAAATTCTTGGGATCAGCGTTTCTATCGGAATTGAGTTCGTCAAAAATGAAAGGAAATCTCATCAAAGAACCTACTGAAACCCAAATTCTGCATGTCAGCCCACAACTTGCTCAAGGTGATTACCAAGCCATTGGTTTAGCTGTAACGCAATTGTCTTGTCTCGAAAGCGATTTGCAACACGCCATACTTATCAGTGAAGTTGGGACAGTTATTCGACCAAATGAGATCGAGCAAGCGCCTAGATATAGAGCCGTTGTGAAAAAACTTTAAAGGACCGAGCTGCGTTAGTTTGCGTGTATGTTGAAAAAGTCGTCTTCTACTGAAAGGCGATGTTATATTGAGTCCCTCTTTGGGAAGCTGATTGGATGGAGAAATTTTCTTTGTCACGGATGCGTCACAAAGCTTGCACATGGCAGGCTGCATCCTCGCCTTTGAGACCGAAAATCATTTAGTGAAAAAGAAGGTGGTTAACTTTCAAAAACGTTTACGGCGACCGATTTGGCGCAACTCGCCACTTCTTCAGCCAAACTTCCCAACTGGCTACTAAAAAAATTTGAGTTTCAAGAACACAAAGACGCAATTTTGCCCAGATGAACACGCCAGACCGAGGGTGGGCGCGCCACATTTGAACGGCGCATTCAATGTCTGAAAAATCCGAATAACCGATCCTCGGCAATTGAAACCTCAGCAAAAGCGTAGACCCACTAAGTGCGCGCACCAGAGGTGCGACGGGTCGGTCGGACGCGAAGCGGGGTAACAAGCTGCTATTTTCGCCGATGTGGGTGGCGGGTGCTGCACCTAGATTATTGTGGCCCCTACCACAAAAGAAAAACCCCACCCTGTTGCCAGAGCGGGGTTTCTCGAATTCATCAGGGATAACAAATTCTAGAGACCAGTGGTCACGTCGATTGTGTTGCCTTCTTCTAATGTCACATAGGCTTTCTTCACGTCCTTACGACGACCCATCTGACCGCGGAACCGCTTTGTTTTGCCTTTAGTGATGGACGTGTTCACGGCCTTCACCTTGACGCCAAAGAGAGCTTCTACAGCTTCTTTGATCATTGGCTTGTTGCTGTCGATGGCCACTTCAAAAACCACTGCGCCGTTCTCGGACGCCATTGTTGTTTTCTCGGTGATCAGCGGCTTGCGGATCACATCATAGTGCTTAGCTGCTGCGCTCATTTCAAACGTGCCTCCAATGCTTCGACGCCCGCCTTCGTGAGCACGAGTGTGTCACGCTTGAGGATGTCATAGACGTTTGCGCCCATGGACGGCAGAACATCGAGACCTTCGATGTTGCGTGCTGCTTGCGCGAAGTCTTCGTTCACGCTTGCGCCGTCGATGATCAATGCGCGTTTCCAACCAAGGTCCTTGACCTGCTTGGCCAATGCAGACGTCTTGCTTGCGCCAGCCGCCTCATCAATAATGACCAACTCACCTGCTTTCGCTTTCGCGGACAGAGCCAGTTTTAGACCCAGAGCGCGGACCTTCTTGGGCAGGTCGTGACCGTGTGAGCGAACGACTGGGCCTTTGTAGATACCACCCCCGCGGAAGATAGGCGCAGAACGTGCACCGTGACGTGCGCCGCCAGTACCTTTCTGACGATAGATCTTCTTTGTGGAATATTTCACTTCGGAACGCGTCTTCACCTTGTGAGTGCCAGCTTGCGCGTTGTTGCGCTGCCAACGGACCACACGGTGCAGAATGTCTGCGCGTGGCTCAAGACCGAACAGAGCCTCGTCCAAGTCCACAGAACCGGCTTTTCCGCCGTCCAGTTTGATTACATCTTGCTTCATGCTTCATCACCTTCTGCTGGTGCTTCTGTCGCTGGAGCTTCAGTTGCTGCAGATTTCAGAGCCGCAGGGAAAGGAACGCCGTCAGGCATTTTCTTTTTCACAGCGTCTTTAACTGTGACCCAGCCGCCTTTGGAGCCTGGCACCGCGCCTTTGATCATGATCAGGCCGCGATCAGCGTCCGTTTTCACAACTTCAAGGTTCTGCGTTGTCACGCGAGCCGCGCCCATGTGACCAGCCATTTTCTTGCCTTTGAAAACCTTACCGGGATCCTGACATTGACCAGTTGAACCGTGCGAACGGTGTGAAATCGAAACACCATGAGTCGCGCGAAGGCCGCCGAAGTTGTGGCGCTTCATGGCACCTTGGAAACCTTTACCGATGGATGTGCCGGACACGTCCACTTTCTGGCCTTCGAGGTAATGCTCGGCAGAAATCTCTTCGCCCACGTTGATGAGGTTGTCCTCAGAAACACGAAACTCAGCGACTTTACGCTTCGGGGCAACTTTCGCTGCTGCGAAGTGACCGCGCATCGCTTGGGATGTACGCTTAGCTTTTGCTGTGCCTGCACCGAGTTGGACCGCTGTGTAGCCGTCCTTATCGGATGTACGCTGTGCAACGACCTGTAGCGCGTCGAGTTGGAGAACGGTGACGGGGATCGCCTTGCCGTCTTCCATGAACAGTCGGGTCATGCCGACTTTCTTTGCAATGATTCCAGAGCGCATCTGCTTGATACTCCCTTAAACCTTGATCTCGACATCCACACCAGCGGCGAGGTCGAGCTTCATCAGCGCGTCAACGGTCTGGGGGGTCGGATCAATGATGTCTAGCATACGCTTGTGCGTGCGAACTTCCCACTGGTCGCGGGACTTCTTGTTCACGTGAGGCGAGCTCAGAACTGTGAATTTTTCAATCTTGTTCGGCAAAGGGATTGGGCCACGCACATCTGCGCCTGTCCGTTTTGCTGTATTTACGATTTCCTGAGTGCTCGAATCGAGAACTCGGTAATCAAACGCCTTCAGGCGAATGCGGATGGTTTGGCTAGCTGCCATAATCATCACCCCTAAATTCAGGGCCTAGATCGGAGAGGAGGACAGTGGCTCATCCAGCACCCTCTTCGCGTCTTTATGTTCGACATAAAAGAAGGGCGCGTCTGGCGCACCCTTGTCGATATCGCGCGTATAGAGGGAGTCGGTGAGGGTAGCAAGCGTTATCTGAATATGACGCAGTCTATGTTTACCATCCTCCGGCATCGCACTCATTCGTGCAAGCGCTACCAATAACTTTAAGCGGTCGTAGCAACATAGCCTAATATCATCGATGTAAGTTTTGCGTCAGTATGCTATTCCGATCACCAACAAAAAGCCCCTTATTCAAGGGCATCAGCAATGGCAAATTCTACGCCCCATCGCACACCCAAAATTTCGATATCACTTAAGGCAAACCTGTTTCCAGTTTCAGCCAACTATTCCCCCAAAGACGGTGAATGATTTTATTTTTTCACTGGCAAGATCAAGAACGGGTCGAGCGATGTAGCTTACCGCATTCCCACCTGGGGAACGCCGCTTTTGGTTGATGAGTATTTTCATGCCGATTTGGAAGTCATCTATGAACCTGATGATCCGCAAAAGCGCGAAGTACTCAAGGGCGACTATTTCTATATCTAACCTCACAAACCCAAAGACGCGGATTTCATCGACCTCAACCCCGGGGAAAGTTCGAAAGAGTATTACTTTCGTGTCATTGACCTGTTCCAAATCAAGAAAGAAGGAACTTACAGCGTCAAACTTAGCTGCCACTTTCAGTCCATTTTGATTGCAACGGCTACGCATCCCACAGGCATCGGCGCGCCTGTTACGGATTTTGTGGCCACCGCAGCTCCACTCAAGGTGGATTTCAAAATCAATGATACTCCGACGGCGGTTCAAGTGTTTCAATCCCGGACGTCGCTGCCCAAAACACGTGATCAAACCGCATACGCTAACTTGTCTATATCAGCCGCCATGCCCCCGTTGTTCGCGGGAACCTCGGTTGATCCAGACCGCCAGAAACGTCTGACCAACGCGCATCATGCAGCTTATATGATGGTCAAAACTGCCGAACGAGAGCTGAGCGATCTCTTCGGCTTGACCAAGAACGACGGTGTCAAAGCGTGGTTTGGGACCGACAGTGATCCAAAAGTATTACAAGCCTTGTACACCAGCTATTTGAAGATCGCGCAGTTCATGGAGACCAAGCAAGTTATCGATGATTTCTCGCACTCACATGGCTCCAAGAAAGACGCCTATGCCTTCGTGATGGGTATAGGTAGCACATGAAACAACACTGTTTATTTGACCGACGGGTTCTGGGACGCAAGCAATGGTTTGATAGGCAAAAGCTCGCAAGCTGGTACTGTTGTTCACGAACTCGCCCAGGGTGTTGGAATGGCCCAAGACTTCGCAGATGCGTGGTACGACGCCTATCCTACGCAACGATTAGCCAAGTTAAGTAATGCAGCAAGTGTCATGCACGCAGATGCGCTCGGAAGATTTTGCGAGACCCTCAATCCCTTTGTAGGTCTTTGGTTCGAGGATCGCGATGGAATGCCACAAATGAATGAAATCCGACCAGTCAAAAGTGGCAAAACCTTCGCAGTCGCCTTGGCGCTGGATGAATTCATTGGTGAATACGGGCGTGGAGATTTGGAGTTCTCAGAAGATACCTCGCAATTCACCTACACCATGACGAACCCACTTGGAGATCAACTTCCACCCTGGCCTTTGTCCGGCAATCTCTCAACGATCAATTTGAACAGTACTGAGCAACTTCCTTGGTACCGTATGCCCAGCAACATGGTCTATATTCAACCAGGCACCGCTTGGATCGGCAGCCCTGAGGATGAAATTGGCCGCCTAGTAGATGAACAAGTACAAAAGGAAATAAGGATCGAGGCAGGCTTTCTAGTTTCTCAAAATTTAGTGACTCAAGGCGAGTACAACTTATTTTTAGCCGCCGGCAGTCAGCCCCTTCCAAAAGGGGCAATCCAACTCGCAATCTCAAATATTTTATGGGATGATGCCATAGAATACTGTCGCTGGCGGACACGGATCGAGCACCAAAACCAAACACTTTCAAAACGTTGGTCTTATGATCTTCCAAGCGCGCTTCAGTGGGAATACATGGCGCGAGCGGGTTCTCGCGATACGTTTGGTTTGGAAATGACAACCCGCCTGAGTACAAAACATTGAAGCAGCAAGATTGTGTGACAAGATCACGTTTCCAGAGCGGGCCTCAACCCGTTGCTCAAGGCACGCCCAATCCGTGGGGTCTTTTTGATTTATACGGAAATGTAAGCGAATTTTGCGGAGATCCCGCACGTTGGCAAAAGCTAAAATCCGCGTCGACAGGACTTAACAAAAACTATCCTATGATAACGATAAAGGCCGGACATTGGGAATCTGATGGCGCTGAGTGCCGCTCATCGTATCACCGTGTTTGGAACACTGATGTTCCGGCACGTGTAGTTGGCTTTAGAGACGTTCTCAATCTTTCAGAAAACATCTGAAAAAGCGATGAGTGGGAATGCAAAAACGGCACCCAGATTCTTCTGGATGCCACTCTTAATGTCTTAGGCGAGGTGTGTGATATCACGCACCATATGCACTCAGCTTACGCCGTGATGTTGGACACAACACCCGCGCCAACCGTACGGCCGCCTTCGCGGATCGCGAAGCGCAGGCCCTGCTCCATCGCGATTGGTGCGATCAGCTCAACGTTGAACTTCAGGTTGTCGCCCGGCA
>NZ_JABBAL010000008.1 GCF_018607995.1 Planktotalea sp. | reverse complement strand
TACATCAAATGGGACCACAACCGCGTTCTGCCTGCACCCGACGCGGCACAAACACATGGCTCTTATGCACTGATTGATCGCCTGCGCGCGAATTTTCCAATGGTCGAAATTGAAAGTTGCGCGTCTGGTGGTGGTCGTATCGACTTTGGCATCTTGAGCCGCACACAGCGCGTTTGGCTTTCGGATTCTAACGATGCACTCGAACGCCTGCGCATGCAGCATGACGCGGCCCTCTTTTTGCCGCTCAATGTCACTGGCTCGCATGTTGGCCCACGGCATTGTCATACCTCTGGCCGCGTGATCGATATTTCCATGCGCGCATGGGTCGCCGCGCAACGCCATATGGGCTTCGAGATGGATCCGCGCGAATTGAGCGACCATGAGACAACCGTCCTGAAAGACGTCACAGCGTGGTGGAAACACAATCGCACATGGATGGAACGCGCAGATATCCTACGCCTCGACAGCGCTGATCCAGCGATCATAGCAGAACAACAAATCGCAGAAGACGACACGCAATTTGTGGTCTTCGCAGGCAAAACAGCCACCTCTGTCCAAATCGCGCCGCGCCCGTTGCGCCTCACGCGCCTTGATCCATTGGCACGCTATGAGATCATCCTGCGCAATCGCATTACCGCACCCGCCCTTTCACGTGGCGCGTCGATCCTCAAGAACGAAAACATCACCGTGTCTGGTAACTATCTCATGCATCAAGGCCTCACTCTACCTTGGGACTTTCCCGACACAATGTGGGTCATCGAAGGTAAAAAAATCTGATGCTTCCTATCTTTCAAAACATCCAACTAAATTTGTGTGGCGGAGGCACTGATTGTTCTGGCAAAATCGTCCACCCCCACCACAAGGAGCCCCGCTCATGACGGCACAGTTCAGCGAACTTAAAGACACCTCTGTCTATATCACAGGCGGCGGCAATGGCATCGGTGCAGCCCTCACCGAAGGCTTTCTTAAGCAAGGTGCGCGCGTGGCTATCGTGGGCCGATCGGACGCCACAGATTTCTGTGATGAGATGGAGAAACAATACGCAAATCGACCCCATTTCATGCAATGCGACATCACTGATATCGCCCGTCTCAAAGCAACGATGGATGAGGCGGCAGAGCGCCACGGCCCCGTCACAACCCTGATCAATAATGCGGCGAACGACAAACGCCATCCAACCAGCGATATCGACGAAGAGTTCTATAACTGGATGATGGATATCAACTTCAAAGCCTATGTCTTTGCGTGCCAGCACGCAGCGCCGATGATGGCGGCGGCGGGCGGTGGCTCGATTATCAACTTTACCTCAATTTCCTATATGATGGGAAATGCGGGCTATCCGCTTTACACGGCGGCGAACTCTGCGATCAACGGCCTCACACGCTCGCTCGCGCGGGAATTTGGGCCTGACAAGATCCGCGTCAACGCGCTCGCCCCTGGTTGGGTTTTAACGCAAAAACAAAAGGATATGTGGGTGACCGAAGATGGACTTGCTGCACACCTAGCGCGTCAGTGCCTCGATGCCCCCCTCGCGCCTGAAGACATTGTTGGCGGCACTTTGTTCCTTGCTTCCGATCTCAGTCGCGCGATGACGGGCCAATCTTTGGTGATTGATGGCGGCGTTGTGGTGACCGGATGAGCCTGCACACTCAGACATTGCCTGACTGGATCGCCGTCGATTGGGGCACCTCCAATCTACGCATCTTTGCGATGACTGCTGAGGGCGCAGTACTGGATGAAGTGCGATCGGATCAAGGCATGTCTTTGCTGAGCCCAGAAGAGTTTGAGCCTGTCCTACGAAACCTGATCAACGAGTGGACCCTGCCGACCCCCTGCACCGTGATCGCTTGCGGCATGGTCGGATCACGTCAGGGCTGGCAGGAAGCACCCTATAGGACTGTCCCTTGCGCAGCGCAATCCAGTTCACCGGTGATTGCAAATTGCCAAGGCGATGACCTGAACGTTTGGCTGGTCGCAGGCATCAAACAAGCCACACCTGCGGATGTCATGCGCGGCGAAGAAACCCAAATCGCAGGATTTCTGCACCTAAACCCAGACTGGGATGGTGTCATATGTCTCCCCGGCACACATTCAAAATGGGTCCATGTCAGCGCGGGCGAGATTGTAAGCTTTCGCACCTTCATGACCGGAGAATTGTTTGATGTAATCAGCACGGGCACGGTCCTTCGGCACTCGCTTGGCGGTGAAGATCTCAACGGCGCAACCTTCGCAACAGCGGTGTCAGATACCCTCTCGCGCCCTGAAAAATTCGCAGCTAATCTGTTTTCATTGCGCGCAGCCGATCTGCTGGCAGGCCAAAAACCCGCAGTAGCGCGCGCGCAGCTGTCCGGCTCTTTGATAGGTTTGGAACTGGCTGCGGCAAAGCCCTATTGGCTTGGCCAGAACGTGGCGCTTGTTGGCGCAAACCGCCTCACCGCGCTCTATGAAAGCGCATTGAAAGAGCAATGCATTCCTGTTTTGATCACCGATGCAGCACCTGCCACCCTTGCAGGCCTCAGCGCGACCTACAAAGCACTAAACAGAAAGACCTAAGTATGAGCCGTCCCCTCATCGCCATTTTGCGCGGCGTGAATCCCATTGAAGCAAAAGACATCGCAGCAGTCCTCATCGAGGCGGGCATCACGCGTATCGAAGTTCCGATGAATTCGCCTAGCCCGCTCAAGTCTATCGAGGCAATGGCCAAGGCCTATGGGGACGATGCTCAAATTGGGGCGGGCACAGTGATTACCGTCGAGACCGTGCTCGATGTCGCCAAAGCGGGGGGCAAATTGATTGTTTCACCGAATGCAGACCCAGAAGTGATTGTTGCCACAAAGCTCGCGGGTCTTGATAGTTTTCCAGGCGTGATGACCCCGACGGAATGTTTCGCAGCCCTTGGTGCCGGTGCAGACGGTCTCAAAATTTTTCCAGCCTCCCTACTCGGGCTTGATGGATTGAGAGCGATCCGCGCAGTTCTTCCAATTGGCACGCAGGTCTACGCCGTCGGCGGCGCGGATCATACGAATTTCGCAGAATGGATCGGGGCCAGCGCAAATGGCTTTGGCATCGGCTCCGCCCTTTATAAGCCCGGCTTCACGCCCGCAGAGGTCGCCACGCGCGCTAAAGCGATGGTGCAAGCCTATGACAAGGCCAAACTAGGATGATTTTCGACGACCGCCCCTGTTCTCTCGGCGAGGGGCCTTTGTGGCACCCAGCGCGAGGTGAACTTTTCTGGTTCGATATCAATGCACGCACCCTACACAGCAAGGCGCAAAGCTGGACCTTCGATCTAAGCGTCTCTGCTGCAGGGTGGATTGATGACGCGAGACTTTTGATCGCTTCGGAAATTGGCCTACACCGCTTTGATATCGCCTCTGGCATGCTTAGCGAGCCAATTGTTGCAATAGAAAACTACGATAACACCACGCGCTCCAACGATGGGCGCGCAGATCCTTGGGGCGGCTTTTGGATCGGCACGATGGGCTTTAACGCAGAACCGGCCGCAGGGGCGATCTATCGCTTTTTTCGCGGTGAAGTCCGCGAGCTAGTGTCAGATGTGACAATCTCCAACGCGATTTGCTTTAGCCCCGATCGCGCATACGCGCACTACACCGATACGGCAACCAAGCAAATCATGCGCGCGCCGCTCGATCCCGAGACAGGCTGGCCGAATGGCGCGGCGCAGATCTGGCTTGACCTAAACGAGGCCGATCTCTCCCCCGATGGCGCGATTATTGATGCGGATGGCAACTTTTGTGTCGCCCTTTGGGGTGCGGGTTGCGTTAACACTTATACGCAAGACGGCACGTTGCTTGCCAGCCACCCCGTCGCGGGTAAGCACGCCACTTGCCCCGCCTTTGGCGGTGCCTATCTGAGCGACCTCTACGTGACGTCCGCCACTGAAGGCATCGACGGACCCCTTGGCAAAAACGGCATGATCTTCTGCCTTAAAGGCATTGGGCGCGGGCAAAAAGAACATCAGGTGATCCTATGAAACGTGTACTTGGCGTGTGCTATTATCCCGAGCACTGGGAGGAAGATCGCTGGGCAATCGACGCCGCGCAGATGGTCGAGGCAGGCCTCAAATGGGTGCGCATTGGCGAATTTGCGTGGTCCCGATTGGAGCCAGGCCCCGGAGATTTACACCTCGACTGGCTCGCGCGCGCTATCGATGTGTTGGGGGAAGCGGGATTGCAGGTGATCATCGGCACGCCCACCGCGACACCACCACGCTGGATGCTCAACAAACACCCCGACATGCTCGCCGTGGAGGCCGAAGGTAATGCGCGCGGCTTTGGCTCGCGCCGCCACTATTGCTTCTCTCATGAAGGCTACAAAAATGAATGTCGCCGCATCACCGAAATCCTCGCGCAACGCTTCGGTAAAAATCCCCATGTCAAAGCATGGCAAACTGACAATGAATATGGCTGCCATGAGACAACGGTCAGCTATTCAGCGGCGGCAACCCGCGCTTTTCAGGACTGGTGTGCGCAAACCTATCAAAGCATGGATGCGCTGAACCGCGCGTGGGGCAATATCTTTTGGTCGATGGAGTATGACAGCTTCGATCAGATCGCGCTCCCAAACCTCACGGTGACAGAACCAAACCCCGCGCATGTACTGGCGTTCCGGCGGTTCTCCTCCAATCAGGTCGTGCGTTTCAACCGCGTTCAAGCTAATATCTTGCGCCAACACACAAATGCGCCGCTCATCCACAATTACATGGGCCGCGTAACCGATTTCGATCACTATGCGGTCGGCGCGGACCTCGATATCGCCTCATGGGACAGCTATCCAATTGGGTTCCTGTCAGATCGTCTCGAAGCAACAGAAGACCACAAAGCCCGCTACTTACGACAAGGCGATCCAGACATGCAGGCGTTTCACCATGACCTCTATCGCGCGGTCGGAAAAGGTCGCTGGTGGGTGATGGAACAACAGCCGGGGCCGGTAAACTGGGCACCCTACAACCCTGCTCCCTTGCCCGGCATGGCGCGCCTTTGGGCTTGGGAAGCCTTTGCACATGGCGCAGAAGCCGTGCTCTATTTCCGCTGGCGTCAAGCGCCTTTCGCGCAGGAACAAATGCACGCGGGCCTTTTACGCCCAGATGCGAAACCCACCCCCGCACTTGCTGAAGCCTGCCAGGTCGCTAGCGAACTTGCCGAGTGGCCTGAAGTCGGAACCGCCAATTCACGCGCCGCACTGATCTTTGATTACGCCTCGTGCTGGGCATGGGAGGCACAGCCTCAAGGCGCGGACTTCGACATGTTCCGTCTCGCGTTTGAGACTTATCGCGCCGCACGCAAACTTGGCCTGTCACTGGATATCGTCGCACCGGACACCGACCTCAGTGGATACGATATGGTCCTTGCACCGGGTCTATTGGAAACTCCGCAAACGCTAGAGAATTTCGCAGGCACGGCCCTTATCGGCCCGCGTACGGGCAGCAAAACCACTGATCTCAGCATCCCCTTGCCCATGGGACCAAATATCAAAGGTTTGGATTGCACCGTCGCTCGCGTTGAAAGCCTCCCACCTTCTGCACGAATCGAGCTAGAAAACGGTGGTGCATTCCTGCATTGGTTTGAAGAGTTAGACGGCAATGCCGAAACAACGCTCACAACCAAGTCCGGCGCAGCGGCCATGATGCGCGCAGACAAGCTGCACTACATGGCAGGCTGGCCTGATGCTGAAACATATGTAGACATTTTGGAAATGATTACAAAAAAAGCAGAGATCGAAACCACCCGCCTCCCTGACGGTCTGCGAAGACGCGATACCGACACGCACCGCTTCTGGTTCAACTATGCACCCGATCCAATCACATTCGAAAATCGCACGATACAACCCGCAGATATCAAAATAGAAAAACTATAGTCTTCCTATTTCCACAAATATTCTAGGGGGTTTGGGAGCTAGTCCTCCAGACGATCGGAGCGGCCAAAGCCGCTCCGAAACCATTCAAGCCAGATCAAACCGATCGGCGTTCATCACTTGCGTCCAAGCCGCAACAAAATCGGAGACAAACTTCGTCCCTGCATCAGCACTCGCATAGACTTCAGCCAAAGCGCGCAGCTCAGAATTGGAGCCAAACACAAGATCAACACGCGTACCGGTCCACTTTTTCGCGCCGGTCTTGCGATCTTTGCCCTGGAAGACATCTTCGTCGCCAGAGACAGGAGCCCAAACCGTGCCCATATCCAAGAGGTTCACGAAGAAATCATTGCTCAACTGACCCGCATTCTGCGTCAGCACACCATGATTGGAGCCATCAAAATTCGCTCCCATCGCGCGCATACCACCAACTAAAACCGTCATTTGCGGCGCTGTCAGCCCCAAGAGCTGCGCCTTATCAACCAACAACTCCTCCGCAGACACAGTGTATCGTGCACCTGCATAGTTGCGGAACCCATCGGCTTGCGGCTCTAGCACATCTTGCTGCTCATGATCCGTTTGCTCCGCGCTCGCGTCCATGCGACCGGGAGTGAACGGCACTTCGACAGAGTGACCAGCATCCTTTGCAGCTTTCTCGACACCAACACTGCCCGCAAGCACGATCAAATCAGCCAGCGAGACCTTCTTGTTGCCCTTGCTGTTGAACGTCGCTTGAACACCTTCTAGCGCGCTCAAGACCTTGGCCAGTTGCGCAGGATTGTTCGCTTCCCAATCCTTCATTGGAGCCAAACGCACACGCGCACCATTGGCACCGCCGCGCTTGTCAGAGCCACGGAATGTGGACGCCGACGCCCAAGCAGCCAAAACCATCTCTTGTACAGACAGACCCGTCGTTATGATATCGCTTTTGAGTGCAGACACGTCTCTCGCATCTACCAAAGGATGATCCACAGCTGGAATCGGATCCTGCCAATCATAATCTTCGCTAGGTGCTAGATCACCCAAATACAAAGTCTTAGGCCCCATATCGCGGTGCGTTAGCTTGAACCAAGCACGCGCGAAAGCATCCGCGAACTCTTCTGGGTTCTCATGGTAATGCCGCGAGATCTTCTCGTACGCCGAATCCATACGCATGGCCATATCGGCCGTAGTCATCATGATCGGAACCTTTTTGCCAGAGCCATCTATCTCTGGCGCGTGGTTTTCTTCCGCAAGATTAAGAGCATGCCAAATCTGCGCACCCGCAGGCGACTTTGTCAGCGCCCACTCATAGCCAAAGAGCACATCGAAATAATCGTTGTCCCACTGGGTCGGGTTCGGTGTCCATGCGCCCTCGATGCCGGAGGTCGTTGTGTCAACGCCCACGCCACTCTTGTGATCGTTCATCCAGCCAAGGCCTTGTAGATGCATCGCGGCACCTTCTGGCTCCGCACCCACCAGTGCCGGATCACCCGCACCATGCGCTTTGCCGAAAGTGTGACCACCCGCAACCAAAGCAACCGTGTCTTCGTCGTTCATCCCCATGCGGCCAAACGTATCGCGAATATCAAAACCCGATGCTACAGGATCAGGATTGCCATCTGGACCCTCCGGGTTCACATAGATCAGACCCATTTGAACGGCCGCCAACGGATCTTCTAAAGAACGCTCACCAGAATAGCGGCTGTTCTCGCCGCCACTGACTTCCAGCCATTCAGCTTCTGCACCCCAATAGATGTCCTGCTCCGGCTCCCACACATCCGCGCGACCGCCTGCGAACCCTGCGGTCTTGCCACCCATAGATTCAATTGCAACGTTGCCCGCAAGGATCATCAGGTCCGCCCAAGACAGGTTCGCACCATATTTTTGTTTGATCGGCCAAAGAAGACGGCGCGCCTTGTCCAAATTGCCGTTGTCAGGCCAGCTGTTCAGCGGTGCAAAGCGCTGCGTGCCAGAGGTCGCACCACCGCGACCATCGCCTGTGCGGTATGTGCCCGCACTGTGCCATGCCATCCGAATGAAGAATGGGCCGTAGTGTCCGTAATCTGCTGGCCACCAATCCTGACTGTCCGTCATCAAAGCCGTGAGATCTGCGCGCACGGCATCCAGATCCAGCGCTTTGAACGCCTCAGCATAGTCAAACCCCTCACCCATCGGGTCGGACTTGTTGGACTGCTGGCTGAGAATGCGCAGGTTGAGTTGCTCTGGCCACCAATCTTTGTTGGAGCGTGTGTCAGATTTTGCAGCATGCATGACAGGGCATTTGCCCGCCTGATTGACGTTATTGCCGTCCATAGTACCGATCTCCTGATGAATGATTCCTCCAAACCGTACCAGAGCCAAATAATAGTTTACATTTGCATTTTTTGATATCTTCGATAATTAAAAGCTATGGCAGGACTTACCTTAAAACAGCTTCGATATTTTGACGCCGTCGCGCGCGCAGGCCACTTTGGGCGCGCTGCTGCAATATGTTCGATCTCGCAGCCTGCGATCTCGGTCCAAATCAAAGAAATGGAACAAACGCTCGGCATCGCCCTGTTTGAACGCGGTGCCCGCGTTGTGCGGCTAACCGCAGCAGGTGAGGATTTGATCCAACGCGCACGCTCTATTCTTGGGGCCGTGGAAGAGCTGAGCGATGTCGCACGCGCCTCTGGCAGACAAGCGCTGGCGCGTTTACGGCTTGGTATCATCCCGACTATTGCGCCTTATCTGCTACCCGCGATCATGGGGGCATTAGGCGCGCAACATCCCAACCTAGATCTCCATGTGCGCGAAACGCTGACGCCTAAGCTGCTGAACGAACTCTCGGACGGCAAGATTGACGCTGCGATCCTCGCTTTGCCTACGTCAGAGCCAAGCCTGCAAGAGACCCTTCTCTTTGACGAAGATTTCGTACTTGTGCGACCCGCGCAAGATGAAGGCAAACCCGTACCTAATGGGGAGGCTTTGCGCAAAATGCGCTTGCTTTTGCTTGAGGAAGGCCATTGTTTTCGCGACCAAACCTTGGCGTTTTGTAACACAGGCGCAAGCGTGCCGCGCGATGGGCTAGATGGCAGTTCGTTCACTACCTTGGTGCAAATGGTCAGCGCCGGGATTGGCGTGACATTGATCCCGCAAATGGCAATCGCGGTGGAAACCCCTGCTGCCAATGTGAGTGTCGCCCGCTTTGCGAAACCTCGCCCGTCCCGCCAAATCGGAATGATCTGGCGTAAACGCAATCCACTAGCGGACCAACTGACACGCGTCGCTGAAGTGATCAAATCAGCGACGGTAAGGTAGCACCCTGTAAAGGCAAAAAAATGGGGTGCCAAAAGGCCCCCCAGTTTCACAAATTTAAGCTCATCATTATCCACCGCTCGGATTATTTTTTGCCGACGGCCTGATTTGCGTCAGAGACCCCCGGAAGAGCCTCGTGACTAATTTTTGAATGTGCGAATTTTAAGGAAATTCGCACACTCCATCGCGTTTAGCTACAGCCGGATGTCCCGCCGCAGGTGTTGCACTTCATGCACGTTCCATTGCGCACAAGCGTGTAGTTGCCGCATTCACCGCAAGGATCGCCCTCATAACCCTGCATCTTCGCTTTCGTGCGTTGATCCAAGCCTGCCGCTGTGCCCACTGCCATCGTATTTGTTGAGGTAGGCATCGCAACTGCAACGCTCACTTCGGGCACCAAGGTTTGCAATGCTGCGACTGAATCAGAGGTTCCGCTGAGCGCTACAGCGCCTGCCTGTCCGCCCTGAAGCACCACCAACTCTTGTGGCAAACGCTTGCGCAAATACCCAGTTGAGCTAATCTGTTTTAGCACTTCCAAAGAGTTATTTGCTGCCGTGTCGCTAAGCTCGGACACGTTGCTCACGCCCTCTTCTGCGCCGCGACCTAGATCGTCGAAAGACGCGCCCGCAGGTTTCACATGTGCAAGGTCCGTGCGATCCAAATAGCTAACCGCCAACTCGCGGAAGATATAGTCAAGGATCGAGGTCGCATTCTTGATACTGTCGTTCCCTTGAACCATGCCCGCTGGCTCGAACTTGGTGAAGGTGAAGGCATCCACGAACTCTTCCAGCGGCACGCCGTACTGAAGGCCCACGGACACTGCGATGGCGAAGTTGTTCATCATCGCACGGAACCCTGCGCCCTCTTTGTGCATGTCGATAAAGATTTCGCCAAGCTGGCCATCCTCATATTCGCCTGTGCGTAGATAGACCTTGTGACCGCCTACGACTGCCTTTTGCGTATAGCCTTTGCGGCGCTCCGGCATCTTTTCACGGTGTGATTTGACGATCTCTTTGACGATCACCTTCTCGACGATTTTCTCTGCAATAACAGCAGCCTTCTCGGCGATATTACCGCTTTCCAGCACGTCCATCGCGTCGTCATCGTCTTCGACCAGCGCAGCGGCCAATGGCTGGCTCAGCTTAGAGCCATCACGATACAAAGCGTTGGCTTTGACTCCCAAGGACCAGCTGAGTTCGTAGGCTTTTTGGCAGTCCTCGATTGTCGCATCATTCGGCATGTTGATCGTCTTGGAGATCGCGCCAGAGATGAACGATTGCGCCGCAGCCATCATGTGAATGTGGCTATCAACAGACAAGAAACGCTTACCCTTCTTGCCACAGGGGTTGGCACAATCAAAGATGCTCAGATGCTCTTCTTTGAGGTAAGGCGCGCCTTCCAAAGTCATCGTGCCGCAGACATGATCGTTTGCCGCGTCGATATCTGCTTTGCAATAGCCAAGGTGGCTGAGCAGGTTGAACGTCGGATCATTCAGCTTTTCGCCTGGGATGCCAAGAACGCCTGTGCAGAACTCTTCACCCAGCGTCCACTGGTTGAAGACAAAGCGGATGTCGAAGGCGGATGCAAGCGATGCATCGATCTTCGCCAATTCATTCGCGCCAAAGCCGTGACCGATCAGCGATGTGTGGTTGATGCCGGGCGCATTGCCGATGGAAGCATGACCAACCGCGTAGCTGACAATCTCTTCGATCTGGGCAGAGCCGTAGCCGAGGTTCTCAAGTGCCGCTGGTACGGACTGGTTGATGATCTTGAAATAACCACCGCCAGCAAGCTTCTTGAATTTGACCAGCGCAAAGTCAGGCTCGATCCCCGTCGTATCACAATCCATGACCAGACCAATCGTGCCCGTCGGCGCAATCACAGAAACCTGCGCGTTGCGGTAGCCGTGCGTCTCACCCAGCTCCAACGCGTTATCCCAAGAGGCCATCGCCAGCTTGGTCAGGTCCTGATCAGGGCAGTTTGCCAGATCAAGCGCAACCGGTTTGATGTCGAGCGTCTCGTAGCCCTCAGTTGCGCCGTAGGCCGCGTTGCGGTGATTGCGTATGACACGCAGCATGTGGCCCGCGTTCTTCTCGTAACCCGCGAATGCGCCCAGCTCGCCCGCCATTTCAGCGGAGGTCGCGTAGGACACGCCCGTCATCACAGCGGTCAAAGCACCGCAAAACGCGCGGCCCTCATCGCTATCGTAAGAATGACCCATGTTCATCAACAAGCCACCGATGTTGGCATAGCCAAGACCCAGTGTACGGAAATCAAACGAGCGCTGCGCGATCTCTTTCGATGGGAACTGCGCCATCATTACGGAGATTTCGAGCGTAACAGTCCACAAACGTGTCGCGTGCACATACTCGTCCGCTTGAAATTTGCTGTCCTTGTAGAACTTCAGCAAGTTCATCGACGCAAGGTTACAGGCCGTGTCGTCGAGGAACATATACTCGGAGCAGGGGTTGGAACCGCGAATTTCGCCATCCTCGGGGCACGTGTGCCATGCGTTAACCGTGTCGTGATACTGGATGCCCGGATCAGCGCAAGCCCATGCGGCGTGACCAATGTCTTCCCACAAATCGCGTGCTTTAATCGTCTTTGCGACTGTGCCGTCTGTGCGTCGGATGAGTTCCCAATCGCTATCTGCTTCAACTGCTTTGAGGAAACTGTCGGTGACGCGCACAGAGTTGTTAGAGTTTTGACCAGACACGGATGCGTAGGCCTCACTGTCCCAATCTGTGTCATATGTCGGAAACTCAATGGAAGAGTAACCCTGCTTGGCGTAATCAAGAACGCGCTTCACATAGGTCTCGGGGATCGAGGTTTTCTTTGCGCCGCGAATAGCGTCTTTCAACTGGCTGTTTTTCTTCGGATCAACAGCATCCTCGGAGGAGCCATCCCAAGCGCGGATCGCTTTGAAGATCTCATTGAGGTGCTGTTCGTGCATCTTGGAGCCGGCAACGATGGACGCAACTTTCTGCTCTTCCTTCACCTTCCAATTGATGAACTCTTGAACATCAGGGTGGTCCGCATCGCAGATCACCATTTTCGCCGCACGGCGCGTCGTGCCGCCGGATTTGATCGCACCAGCTGCGCGGTCACCAATTTTCAGGAAACCCATCAGGCCGGAGGACTTGCCCCCACCTGAGAGCTGCTCACCGTCGGCACGTAGGGAGGAGAAGTTCGTGCCAGTGCCGGAGCCGTATTTGAACAAACGTGCTTCGCGAACCCAAAGATCCATGATGCCGCCATCGCCAACCAGATCGTCAGAGACGGATTGGATAAAGCAGGCATGTGGTTGCGGGTGCTCGTAGGAGGACTTGGACTTCGTCAAAACACCCGTCTGATAATCCACATAGTGGTGGCCTTGTGCGGGACCATCGATACCATAAGCCCAATGCAGACCCGTATTGAACCATTGTGGTGAATTTGGTGCTGCGCGTTGCGTTGCTAGCATGTAACGCATTTCGTCATAATAGGCCTGAGCGTCGGCCTCAGTTGAGAAGTAACCACCTTTCCAGCCCCAATATGTCCACGCCCCTGCGAGACGATCAAAGACTTGCTTGGAGGAATTTTCACCAGAAAATCCGTCGTTATCCTTCGCAGGCTCAGAGCGCCAAAGAAACGCGGGAACGCCTTTTTCTTTCACTTGCTTTATCTTGTTGGGAACGCCCGCTTTACGGAAGTATTTCTGGGCGATCACGTCAGAGGCGACCTGCGACCAGCTGTCGGGCACTTCGACATCATCAAGCTTGAACACGATGGAACCATCTGGGTTTCGGATCTCAGAGACAGTTGTGACGAAATCGAGTGAGGCGTATGCGTCTTCGCCTGCTTTAGTAAAATGTCTGCTAATCTTCATGTTTCGAGCCTTCCCATTACTCAAAAGTACTATTGCCTGCGCCTGCGCGCCTGTTTGCGAGACTTAGGTCCAAACTCCGCTGTTCGCGTCGCTTGAACAAACGCCAACGACGTCACCAACGCCCCAAACAGGACGCAGCAAAGAATATCGAACTAGAGAGCCTACACCACTATATCTTGTGGCTTTCCTGCCTCGCCTCCACAATCTGGCGTATTTTCCCATCTGTGGTCAATGTAATTTTTTACGTTTTTGTGATGTTTTTTGCGTTGACCTTAGGCACAGATTTGGGGGGCGATACCGACGCGGATGATTCAGGGGAATGTTTGCACAAGGTGCTGTTAATTTTCGCGGCCCTTAAAAATCTAGGTTTGCGGCAGGCTTAGCTATCTGAGTTCACTCAACACACGAAGAGTCCCTAACGAGCCGTTAATCAATTTTGGCTAGTCGATAAATTTTTGACGACTTCGGAAAGTTGTTACAAGTTGGCAATGATGTCACATCAATTTGCGTTAGATTTCCAAATGACCACAACGGCTAGTGGTGGCGGTGCTCGAAAATCTACATTTAGTGCATGAACAAGGAAAACAGCCAGCCTTGAGGCTTAATACTGCAAGTTAAGTATTGAAGTGGTCGGGACGGCAAGATTCGAACTTGCGACCTACGGTACCCAAAACCGTCGCGCTACCAGGCTGCGCTACGCCCCGACTAAAGCGCTACTTAGCGATGTCCTATGCGCTTGAAAAGCCCAAAATTACTCTTTGCACAGAATTACTGGTGAACCCTCTGACAAGCTCGGATGCTGCAGGGCGTCGCCCACCTCAAACCCATAGATCGCGCTCAGTCCCCCATTGATTTCGAGAACCGCAAAAACTCCGCCTCCTCCCGAAATCGGAGTGAGATCGTGAGGAATCGCGTTTTCGTGAATATGTAGAATCCGCCCAGTTTTATCCGTGAATATCATATCGAGCGGAATCAGCGTGTTTTTCATCCAAAATGCCACAGGTTGCGGCCTCTCGAAGATAAACAACATGCCAGCAGAGCGCGCCATGCTATCGCGGTGCATCAAACCTTGACCACGCTCAACAGGATCATCCGCCAGTTCAATGCTAAAACGCGCCTCACCAAAATCGCCTTTGATCAGAACACGGTCAATCGCGCAGTCTTGTTTCGCGCTGAGTTGCGACGCCCACAGCGTAAGCGCCAGAGCACCAAAAAAATCCTTAAGGTCTACTGAATTGCTGCTTCCCACGCGCTTACCTCGATTGTCGTTAGGCCGCGTTTACCGTCGATCACGCGGAGTGCCAACGCCTCCCCCGGTGCCAAATCGGTCAAGCCGGAACGGCGCAGCACCTCAACATGCACGAAGATATCAGCGTCGGATCCGAAAACGTTGGCAAAACCAAAGCCCTTGCCTTTATCGAACCACTTCACGCGTGCGGGTTGTAGCACGACTTGATCAAGCTGATCGAGATCGAAATCTTCCAGATCCGGCAACACAAGGAGATCCGCGTGAAGCGGTGGCTCGATCGAAAGAACCTCTACCGCCTGACAACCACGATCCGTTTCTTGAGTCAAAATTTCGATCACAGCACCGTCCGCGACGGAATTTTGACCAAAGCGGCGTAAGACATTTGCATGCAGCAGAATGTCGGAGCCACCTTCCTCTGAGACAACGAACCCAAAGCCTTTTGCAGAATCAAACCATTTGACGGCACCTCGAACGGTTCGGGCTGTCTCTTCGATATTCATATCTTGGTACCAATTTGGATTAGTTCATTCCGATCACATTTGATAAAATAGAGCACAAATTAGCAAGGAGATTAAGTTATTTTAAAACAATTATTTACCATTTTACGTCACATGAAATTTACGGGTTTAGGCGCGAGACATCCCAAGCGGAATCAACTGTCGATCGCTGCCAAACAAACCGGTCATGCAGTCGAAATGCACCATCCGCCCAAAACTCGATCTCGACTGGGGTGATGCGATATCCACCCCAATACGGTGGCCGCTTAGGCGATGGACCGTGCCGCGCTGTTACTTTCGCCACTTCCGCCATCAAAGCGGGCCGACCGCTCAGGGGTCGGGATTGTTGGCTAGCCCACGCGCCAAGGCGACTTTTGAGTGAGCGTGAGGCGTAATAAGCGTCCGCTTGCGGGCCTTCTTCTTTGCTCACAAGACCGCGCACACGAATCTGACGACGCAGCGATTTCCAATGCATCACAAAGGCCGCCTTGCCGCCACTATCAAGTTCTGTTGCTTTGGCGCTCTCGTAGTTGGTGTAAAAAACGAACGCCGCCTCTTCCACTTCCTTCAACAAGACCATGCGCACGTTTGGCAGCCCGTCCGTATCAACCGTGCTGAGCGCGATTGCATTGGGGTCATTCAGCTCGATCTCTTGAGCCGCCGCCAACCATTTTTTTGCGATCGCAAACGGATCGTCGCCCGTAAAAATACCGCTTCTATCTGACATGAAATTCGACCTCCTCGATTGCCTATCTGCAGTCGTTAACTAGCGCTTAAGTCAAGTAATCAAAGCAAACAAGGCTGACCGAAGGTCCTATTGCTTGATGCCTTCGGGTCATTGCCCTAAAGACAATTCAACACTTAAAACGGGAGCGATCAGAATGTCCAACGCACTTATGGCCGGAAAACGCGGTCTGATCATGGGCTTAGCCAATGACAAATCCATCGCATGGGGCATCGCCAAAGCTTGTGCAAGCGCAGGTGCAGAGCTCGCATTTTCTTATCAGGGCGATGCGTTAAAAAAGCGTGTTGACCCACTTGCGGCGCAACTTGGGAGCGATTTCGTCGTACCATGTGATGTAGGCAGCGAAGAATCGATGGATGAATTGTTCGCAGAAATCGAGAAGCGCTGGGGCACGTTTGATTTCGTGGTGCATGCCATCGGATTTTCCGACAAGAACGAGCTGCGCGGCCGTTACGTCGACACCTCGCGCGACAACTTTACGATGACCATGGATATCTCCGTCTATTCGTTCACCACCATCATGCAGCGCGCAGAGAAACTGATGAACGAAGGTGGCAGCGCGATCACGCTTACCTATTATGGCGCAGAACGGATCATGCCGCATTATAACGTTATGGGTGTTGCAAAGGCCGCTTTGGAAGCCTCCGTGCGGTATTTGGCAGAAGACCTCGGCAAAGACGGTATTCGCGTCAACGCTATTTCTGCGGGTCCTATAAAAACGCTCGCAGCCTCCGGCATCGGTGATTTTCGCTATATTATGAAGTGGAACGAGTACAACAGCCCGCTGCGTCGCAATGTGACCACCGAAGACGTGGGCAAGTCCGCGCTCTATCTTCTGAGCGATCTGGGATCTGGCGTCACAGGCGAAACCCATCACGTGGATGCTGGCTATCATGTTGTTGGTATGAAAGCAGTCGACGCGCCGGATATGTCCAAGGACTAAGCCCCGCATGGAAACGGCCCATCTCATCGCATTTAACCTGACCTTGCTGGCAGCCATCGCCAGCCCGGGTCCCGCGATGTTGTATTTCATCCGCACCACATTGGCGAGCGGACGGATGGCAGGGCTTTACACAGTTTGGGGCCTTGGCGTGATGGCCGCGACATGGACCGCGCTGGCTTTCATGGGGCTTGATGCGATCTTCGTAGTGTTCCCTTGGGCCTTCGTCGCGCTAAAAACCATTGGCGCGCTGTATCTGCTCTGGATCTCCTACCAGACTTGGAAACATGCTTCTGCACCGATGGGCGACGCACCCACCCCGCCTCTGCGCGCGTTCTTTGGCGGTGTACTGGTCAATCTGGGCAATCCCAAGTCTGTGCTCTTTGCGGGTGCTGTAATCATGGTGATCTTCCCACAAGGGATGGCACTCGCTGACAAGGCCTTGGTCGTTGCCAATCATCTGGTGATCGAATTGCTGTGCGGCAGCGCGCTTGTCCTTTCCTTTTCCACCAAACACGTCAGTGCGGGTTATCTGCGCGCCAAACCTATCCTTGATCGAATCGCGGCTTCTGTTTTGGGCTTTTTGGGTCTAAAGCTGATGCTCAGCCGCTAAACATTCCACCGGAGACTGCCGCAATGACTGAACGTTTGCCACATGAAAAAGGGTTTCACGTAAGCTGGGACCAGCTACACCGCGATGCGCGCGCGCTGGCGTGGCGTTTGGATGGCAAAGGGCCGGATGACGGCGCGTGGAAAGCTGTTGTTGCAATCACACGCGGCGGCATGGCCCCCGCGATGATTGTTGCGCGCGAGCTTGATATTCGCGCAGTTGATACGATTGCTGTTGTCTCCTATCACTCTGGTGGCGGGGCCGCGACGGAGCGGCGCGAAGCTAGGGTCTTAAAGGCCCCAGATGCGGAATTGATGGGCGACGGCACTGGTATTTTGATCATCGACGATCTGGTCGATAGCGGTAAAACACTAGAACTCGTCCGCTCACTTTACCCGAACGCCCATTACGCTTGTGTCTACGCCAAACCTTCGGGTGAGCCGCAGACAGATACGTTCATCACAGGTGTTTCGCAGGATACCTGGATTTTCTTCCCGTGGGACATGGCCCTGCAATATGTGCAGCCCTACCGCGGGCAAGATTAAACTATGGGTTCGGCGACAGAATACACATTTGCCCCCCCCGTTATGGAGGCACGGCGCTGGCTGGAAGGGGTCACCTTTCCTGCAGATCGCCCGTTGATCAACGTCAGCCAAGCAGCCCCAGTTGATCTGCCGCCTTTACAAATGCGCACCGCGATGGCGGATATCATCGTGAATGAACCCCAAGCACATCTTTATGGCCCAGTTATGGGACTACCTGAGTTGCGCACAGAAGTTGCGATGCAGTGGAGCGCTGCCTATGGCGCATCTTTGAAAGAAAAAAATATCGCGATTACGTCCGGCTGCAATCAAGCTTTCGCTGCCGCCATCAGCGCAATTGCGCAAAGTGGCGATGAGGTGCTCTTGCCCGCGCCCTGGTACTTCAATCATAAAATGTGGCTGGATATGGCGGGTGTCACAGCGCGCGCGATCCCAACCGATGCGCATCTTTTACCAGATCCCAAGACTACCCGCGCGCTTATCACCGAACGCACCCGCGCGATTTCGCTGGTAACGCCAAACAATCCTGCGGGTGTTGAGTATCCGCCAGAGCTAGTCCTCGCATTTTTCAAGCTAGCGCAAGAGACGGGCATCAAGCTGATCGTCGACGAAACCTACCGCGACTTTCATAGCCAAACGGGCGCACCGCATGGGCTGTTTCAACAAGCGGATTGGGATCAAACGCTGTTTCATCTTTACTCGTTCTCCAAAGCGTTCCGTTTAACAGGGCATCGCGTCGGTGCGCTTATTTCATCGCCAGAGTTGCTGTCGGAGGCCGAGAAATTCCTCGACACCGTTGCGATTTGCCCGAGTCAGATCGGACAGTTTTCAGCACTTTGGGGATTGCAGAACCTCACAGAGTGGCTTGCAGGGGAGCGGTTGGAAATCCTAGCGCGACGCGCAGCGATTGAAGCTGAAATGCCAGCACTTGCAGCCAAAGGCTGGACGCTAAAAGGGTGTGGCGCATATTTTGCCTACCTTGAACATCCGTTTGAGATGGCGTCCGACGTTCTGGCCCAAAAGCTCGTAGATGAAGCCAGTATTCTCGCCCTGCCCGGCACCATGTTCATGCCTGAAAATGATGTAGCAGGCCAACAGCATCTGCGCTTCGCTTTTGCGAATGTTGATGCCAAAGGCATCGCCGAATTGTTCACACGTTTGAAAGCCCTTCGCTTCTCGCTTGCTCCGCCCCGCGCAGGCAAGTAAACTTTCGCAAACGCCGCATCTAAAGCGGCTGATAGCTATAGGGTTAAACGCATCATGGCCGGACGTGGAAACGCACTTTCAAAGACATTCATCTGGATTTTGCTGGCGCTCTTGATTGTCGGTTTGGCAGGCTTCGGGGCAACGAATTTGGGCGGCAATATCCGCTCTGTCGGGGCTGTTGGGGATAAAACGATCTCGGTCGAGCTCTATTCACGCACCTTGCGAGAAGATCTCCGCGCAATCTCTGCGCAAGCGGGTCAGAATGTTCCTTTCTCGACCGCGCAGGCCTTAGGTGTCGATCGCCAAGCTCTAGCGCGTGTAGTCACAATTCGTGCGCTCGATCATGAAACCGCAGAGCTTGGTCTGTCCGTCGGTGACGCACAGTTGCAACAACAGATCCTTAGCATGTCCGCGTTTCAGGGAATAAACGGCCAGTTTGACCGCGAAGCTTATCGTTTCACGCTTGAAAACGCGGGTCTGAGCGAAGCAGAATTCGAAGAAACCCTGCGCGAAGAAGCAGCACGCACACTGGTGCAGGGCGCGATTCTGTCAGGCAATACTGTGCCAGACACCTATGCTGACACGCTGGTTGCCTACATTGGCGAGCGTCGCAACGCGACTGTGGCACGGTTGAAACCCGAAGATTTGGCAACGCCTGTTGCTGAGCCGACAGAGGCGCAATTGCAGACTTACTACGATGAAAACATTGACGCATACACCCTGCCAGAGACCAAGCAGATCACCTACGCTTGGCTCTCCCCCGACATGATCGCAGACACGGTTGAGGTGGATGAAGCTATGCTGCAAAGCGCATACGACGAGCGTGCTAGCGAATTCAACAAGCCGGAGCGCCGTTTGATCGAACGCCTAGTATACGGCGACGTTGAAACCGCGAGTGCGGCGAAAGCGCAGCTTGAAGCGGGCGGCACCACCCTTGAAACGTTGGTTGAAAATCGTGGCCTTGCATTGGCAGACATCTATCTTGGTGATTTGGATCAAGGCGCGCTTGGCGCGGCGGGTGAAGCTATTTTTGCGGCTGAAACCGGCGACGTTGTCGGACCTTTGCCGAGTGACCTTGGCCCTGCCCTGTTCCGCATCAACGGCATTCTGGCCGCGCAAGAGACCTCCTTCGAAGACGCGCGCGCACAATTGCGCGATGAGCTGGCCGCAGATCGTGCCCGCCGCGTGGTCGAGGCACAGATCAATGATATCGACGATCTGCTCGCAGGTGGCGCAACGCTTGAGGATCTTGCAAAAGAAACCGATATGGAGTTGGGTAATATCGGTTGGAGTAGCGAAGCAGAAGACGGGATTGCTGCATATGAAGCCTTCCGCGAAGGTGCGCAGGCAATCACGGTTGATGACTTCCCAAAGATCGAAGTGCTTGAAGATGGTGGCATTTTCGCGATGCGCCTTGATGAAGTGCTCGCACCACGTCCGCAGCCTTTGGCTGAAATTACTGAACGCGTCAGCGCAGGTTGGCGCACGCAGGCCACGCTTGAAACGCTGCGCGCAGAGGCAGAAGCTTTGCTGCCCCAAATCACCGCAGACAGCGATTTCGCAGATGTTGATCTTGAGGCTGACACCCTGACCGAAGTAACGCGCACAGGGTTCGTGGCCGGCATACCACCCACTGCGATCCTCGCGCTGTTTGAGGCTGAAAAAGGCGTGAGCGTGATGGTTGACGATGTCACGGACGTGTTGATTGTACGCCTTGATGATGTGCTCGCTGCTGATGAAGACAGCGACGATATCCAAGCCCTGCGCACGCAGCTAAACAATCAAGCCGCCACAGCGGTCGCGCAGGATCTCTTTGAAGCTTACGCCACTGACATCCAGCAACGTGCAGGCATTCAGCTTGATCAAAATGCGCTCAATGCGGTGCATGCCAACTTCAATTAAAGGGTAACGCCCATGGCGCTGGTCCCCTCCTTTGACGATTTTGCCAAAGCCTATGACGCTGGCAAAAATCAGGTTGTTTTCAAGCGGCTTGCAGCTGATTTAGACACCCCAGTGTCTTTGATGCTTAAGCTAACGGGCGCGCAAAACGATGCATTCGTGCTCGAATCTGTGACGGGTGGCGAAATCAGGGGTCGCTATTCGATCATCGGAATGAAACCGGATCTGATTTGGCGTTCTCAGGGGGCGACGTCTTCGCTCAACCGTATGGCGCGCTATGATAGCGAAGCGTTTGAACCACAAACGCTACCGCCGCTGGATGCTTTGCGCGTGCTGATCGCAGAAAGCCATATCGATCTGCCAGACGACCTGCCCCAAGCCAGTGCAGGTCTGTTTGGCTATCTTGGCTACGACATGATCCGCCATGTGGAACACCTGCCCAATGTAAACCCCGATGTGCTTGGGGTGCCGGATGCGATCATGCTGCGCCCTTCCGTGGTGGCGGTGCTGGATGGCGTTAAAGGGGAAGTCACTGTCGTCAGCCCTGCATGGGTCAGCGACGGTCAATCCGCGCGTGCCGCTTATGCGCAGGCGGCGGAACGAGTGATGGACGCGGTGCGCGATCTCGAACGCCCCATGCCCGCCGCAACCCGCGATCTGGGGCAAGCCGAAGACGCGCCAGAGCCAGTAAGCAACTTCACGCGAGAGGGTTACAAAGACGCAGTTGAGCAGGCCAGGAAATATATCAAGGCGGGTGACATCTTTCAAGTTGTCCCCTCCCAACGCTGGTGTCAGGACTTCAAACAACCACCTTTCGCACTTTATCGTTCCTTAAGACGAACGAACCCCTCGCCGTTCATGTTCTACTTCAATTTCGGTGCTTTTCAGGTGATCGGTGCATCACCCGAAATTCTCGTGCGCGTGTTCGGCAAAGAGGTAACGATCCGCCCCATTGCAGGCACCCGCAAGCGCGGTGCGACGCCAGAAGAAGACAACGCTTTGGAAGCGGATTTGTTGGCCGATCAAAAGGAGCTGGCCGAACATTTGATGCTGCTTGATCTGGGTCGCAATGATGTGGGCAAGGTCGCCAAAATCGGCACCGTGCGCCCCACAGAAGAATTCATCGTGGAACGGTATTCCCACGTCATGCATATCGTGTCCAACGTGGTGGGCGAATTGCACGAAGACCAAGACGCACTCAGCGCATTTTTTGCAGGCATGCCCGCAGGCACCGTGTCTGGTGCGCCGAAGGTGCGCGCGATGGAGATCATTGACGAGCTAGAGCCGGAAAAGCGCGGCGTATACGGTGGCGGTTGCGGTTACTTTTCTGCGGGCGGGGATATGGACATGTGTATCGCCCTGCGCACGGCAGTGGTGAAGGACGAAAAGCTCTACATCCAAGCGGGTGGTGGCGTCGTCTATGACAGCGATCCAGAGGCCGAATATATGGAGACAGTTCACAAATCCGGCGCGATCCGTAAGGCTGCTAAGGATGCGAGCCGCTTTACGGGGAACGGCAACCACTAACTCGCTCGCGTGCCCCCCTATGCACGCACATAGATTTCGCTAAGCTATCCTCATTTATCAATGAGGACTTCCCCGTGCGTTCATTGTCACTCGCTTTGATTGCCGCCTTGTCCGCGCCCCTACCCGTCCTTGCTGCTCCGACGCAGGACGAGTTCGCAGCCGCGCGTCTCGCCTATATTGATGGGGATTAGACAGCGCATTAGCTGTGATCCGTACGGCCGCAGAAGCGGGCAATGGGATGGCGTTGAACATTCTAGGGGCTGACTATGATGAAGGGCGGAGCGTTCAAAAAAGACACGGTTAAAGCAGTGGATCTATTTGATCAGGCTTCGAAAGCAGGTGAAGTGCGGGCCTGCTACAATCTCGGCTCGATTTTCGCGCTTGGCTCAGGCGAGGTCGAGATGGATCGAAAACGAGCAGGTCTAGAATTCAAGGCCGCCGCTGGTTTGGGCTACGTGCCTGCGATGACAGCGCTTAGCAAATTAGCCGAAAGCGCCGATCCAGTAGATCATGGCAGCGCGGCTGATTGGTACGAAAAGGGTCACGAGACGGGCGATGTCGTCGGCACCACCAATCTTGCGCATGCTTATGTCAAAGGGCGGGGGCGCAGCGTAAGTTGGGTCAGAGCGCGTGTGCTTTATACAGAAGCCGCCGCGCGCGGATATTTTCGCGCCTTCAACGACTTAGGCGTGATGCATGAGGAAGGCTACGGTGTGCATATCGACCTGCTCACCGCCTATAGTTTCTACCTGCAAGCGGTCAAAGGCGACTATCCGAAAGCCGGAAAAAACCTTGCACAGTTGATCATCAAAGCGCACTTTACTTGGATGTTGAAACACGCGGCATTGGACTATTGTATATGGGCGGCACGAAATGCGCCCGATGAAGAACGGGCAGATTTCTAATCAGAATGTGAGACTCTAGTCATAGAAATTAACCCAAACGCAGACATGCGTGCGCGCGCCGAACGCTTTGCAGATCAGATCTAACCTTCATCAGGTGCGTCCTGCTTCAAAACCGCGCTCACTGGCACCAGCCCCACGCGGCTTGCGCGATCTGCGAAGCCCCAAATCAGTAGGGCGGAAATTGTTTCTGCCTGAAGGCGTCCCATCATCACCACGCCACCCTCCTGAGCCGCGCGAAACGCCGCTTGGTCAAGGAACCGACGCATAACGCTCGCGGACTGGCCTTTGCCATCAAAATCACGAAACACTGTGGCTGCAGGAATGCCCTCGCGCTCTGCCAGTTTGCGCGCCGTGTTCAACCCGCTTTTTTGCAAAAGCATGCCATGCCCGCTATCGAGAACGATCTGCGTCAGCTGGTCGGCCATTTCGCGGCTGGTTTGCACGCCTGTTTCAACCCCTTCGAGAATGCCAACAGCCTCTGGAACCGCCGCTAGGTACACACTCATCGCAACTTCGACGTCCGACGCTGTTGCTCCGCGCGGCAGATCAACCAATGCGAGGACCTCAAACCCTTTGTCGCGATAGACTTGCATCCGCTCGACGGCGTTCGGTGTGCTTGCATCAACTGCGAAGGTGAGTGGATAAGGGAAAGTATCCAACGCTTCTACGCCCAGTGAACTATCGCCCATATCGATCAAGACAATAGACATGCGGGGCTTGTCGTTTTCAATCGGTGCTGTTGAGGCAAACCGCTCAAAAGGTGGCGGTGCGACGGCGCTTGGGCTGTCCTCTGTCTCAGCCTGATCAGTGGCCAGTGATGGTAAGCGATTGGTCGTAACCTCTGGTGCCAAATCGCCCACGGTTCCGACGGGCTTCGGCAAGGATGTGATGATCTCGTCTGTTATGCTTTCTGCGGCGTCTGCGTTCTCGACCGTCTCTTCTGCGACAGTTTCTGGCTCGATTTCCGTTTCAGCGATGGGCGTTTCTGCCTCGCTCACTTCTAGCTCCACCGCAGTCTCGGTTTCTGCAGCATCTGCGACAACAGTATCTGGTTCTGCTTGCTTGGTTTCAGCCACTTTGGCCATTTCAACCTCGGGCTCACCCGTTTCAGGATCAAACACTTCATCCTCTACAACAACGTCGGCCATTGGTGCTTCGGGCTCCTGCTCCGACGCAACATCTTCTAACAGATCTTCGACAAGTTCTTCTGGCGCAGCCTCCAGCTGAGCCGTTTCGTCTACGTCCATCGCTGGGGTTTCAGAAACCACGGTCTCCGCGACCTCTTCTGTCGCGGCCAACTCTTCAGCCACAGCCTCTTGCATCGCATCGGAAGATCCACCTGGTTTATAATCGGGATAGGCCAAGGACAAGCCGCCCGCCCCCGCAACCGCGACGAGTGCGCCCCAAATCACACCTGAAAATGCGCCATTTGCCACAGTAAACCCGCCTTGATCCCTTATGCTGAATTCGTGATTAACCTGGCCGCTTGCACAGCGCAACACAAGGGGCCTCTTGACCCTAGGGCGCTGTCCTGAGCATGTAGGTTGCAACTGGACCTGCACGATAGGTCGATTTTGACGAATTGAGACGTTTCATGCTGCTTTTGATCGATAACTACGACAGCTTCACCTACAATCTTGTCCATTATTTGGGCGAGTTGGGCGCAGATGTAAAAGTGATCCGCAATGACGCGATGAGCGCAGAAGCGGCGATGGCTTTGAATCCCACTGGAATTTTGCTCTCGCCCGGCCCCAAAGCCCCTGCGCAAGCGGGGATTTGTCTCGATATAGTCAGCTTGGCTGCAACTACGAAAACCCCGTTGATGGGGGTATGTTTGGGCCATCAGACAATTGGTGAAGCCTTTGGCGGCAAGGTCGTGCGCTGTCATGAGATTGTGCACGGTAAAATGGGTGAAATTCAGCACACAAACCGTGGTTTGTTTGAAGATCTACCAAGCCCTTTCCAAGCAACGCGCTACCATTCGCTGGTGGTCAAACGCGACAGCCTGCCTGATGCGCTTGAAATCACCGCAGAGCTGGACGATGGCACGATTATGGGGCTGCAACATCGAGAATTGCCTATTCACGGCGTACAATTTCATCCAGAGTCGATCCGGTCCAAACATGGTCACGCGATGCTGAAAAATTTCCTCAAGACGATGAAGGTTCCCGCATGAGCGACGCCCTAAAGCCCCTGATTGATGCAGCCGCAGAGCGTGATTTAACCCGCGCGGAAGCGGAAGCCGCGTTCGAGATCTTGTTCACGGGCGAAGCTACGCCAAGCCAGATAGGCGGTCTTTTGATGGCGATGCGCACGCGCGGTGAAACCGTTGCAGAATACGCCGCAGCCGCATCCGTGATGCGCGCCAAATGCAACGCAGTCAAAGCGCCAAGCGATGCGATGGATATTGTCGGCACCGGCGGCGATGGCAAAGGCACACTGAATATCTCAACTGCTACAGCTTTCGTAGTGGCAGGCGCGGGTGTTACGGTCGCCAAACACGGCAATCGCAATCTTAGCTCGAAATCAGGCGCTGCCGACGCGCTTGGTCAAATGGGCATCGATGTGATGGTCGGTGTGGATATCGTCGAAAGAGCGCTAAACGAGTGTGGCATCGCCTTTATGATGGCCCCTATGCACCACCCCGCGACACGGCACGTGATGCCCACGCGCGCGGAACTTGGCACGCGCACGATCTTCAATATTCTTGGTCCCCTGACCAACCCTGCGGGCGTGAAACGTCAACTTACAGGCGCATACCGTCGCGATCTGATCCGTCCTATGGCAGAAATTTTGGGACAACTCGGCTCAGATGTGGCATGGTTGGTACACGGCAGTGACGGCACTGATGAGCTGAGCATCGCTGGCGTCTCTTGGGTTGCCGCACTCGAAAACGGCATTGTGCGCGAATTTGAAGTTAACCCAGAAGATGCAGGCCTGCCTCTACACCCGTTCGAGGATGTCATGGGTGGCACGCCCGAAGAAAACGGTGTAGCCTTTCGCGCGCTTCTGGAAGGAACCCAAAGCGCCTATCGCGATGCGGTTCTTTTGAATAGCGCTGCCGCTTTGGTGGTTGCGGGCAAGGCCAGCAACCTTAAATCCGGCGCAGAAATGGCACGTGAAAGCATCGATAGCGGGGCCGCCAAAGGCAAGATCGAGGCCTTGGCAACCATCACCCAAAGCTAAACGACCCAAAACCCTAGACTGCTGCGACAAAGTTAGAGACTGACATGACCCAAACCGCCCTAGACCGCATTAAAGCTTACAAGCTTGAAGAAATAATCGCCGATAAAGCAGCTAAATCGCTTGAGGCAGTAGAGGCAGAGGCGAAAGTAGCCAGCGCGCCGCGTGGATTTGCGGATGCGTTGATGCGCGCCTCTCGTGAAGGCTATGGGCTGATCGCGGAGGTAAAGAAAGCCTCCCCCTCCAAAGGCTTGATCCGCGAAGACTTCGATCCTGCAATGCTGGCAAAAGCCTATGAGCGTGGTGGCGCGACCTGCCTGTCTGTGCTCACCGATACGCCGAGTTTTCAAGGTGCGAAGCCCTTCCTAAGTGACGCGCGCGACGCGGTCAGCCTGCCCGCACTGCGCAAAGATTTCATGTATGACACCTATCAAGTCGCCGAGGCCCGCGCGCTTGGAGCAGATTGCATTTTGATCATTCTCGCCTCTGTCTCGGACGCCCAAGCGGCGGAGCTGGAAGAAGCCGCTTTTAGCTGGGATATGGATGTGCTGCTCGAAGTGCATGACGCAGCTGAACTGGAGCGCGCCTCCATTCTGAAATCGCCGTTGATGGGGATCAACAACCGCAATCTCAAGACATTTGAGACCTCTTTAGACACAACTCGCACACTCAGCCGGATGGTGCCTGAGGATCGTTTGATCATCTCGGAAAGCGGGCTGTTTACCCCTGCTGACCTCGCCGACATAGCAAAATTCGGGGCACGCACTTTCCTCATTGGCGAAAGCCTGATGCGCCAAGACGATGTAGAAAGCGCCACGCGGGCGTTATTGAGCAATGCATCCACCAGCGCAGGTATGGGCGCATGAGTGGCCTTACGCACTTTGATGCCAAAGGCGACGCGCATATGGTCGACGTATCAGACAAAAAAATTACAGCCAGAGTAGCGACCGCAGCTGGCTGGGTGCGCATGAGCGCGGAAGCGTTTGAGATCATTTCCAGTGGCACCGCAAAGAAAGGGGATGTTCTAAGCGTCGCGCAGCTGGCGGGCATCATGGGTGCGAAAAGGACGCCTGATCTGATCCCGCTGTGTCATCCTTTGCCGATCTCAAAGGTCGCGCTTGATCTTACCCTTGATCCTGATTTGCCCGGCGTGCGCATCAGCGGCACAGTGAAAACGACAGGGCAAACTGGCGTTGAAATGGAAGCATTGACCTCTGTCAGTATCGCAGGCTTGACGATCTACGACATGATCAAAGCCGTCGATAAGACAATGGAAATTGGCGGCGTCCGTATCACCTTGAAAGACGGAGGCAAATCCGGTCGGTATGAAACGTCATGATTTCGGTTGAGGACGCGCTCAACACACTGTTCGCCCTTGTGGACCCACTTGACGTCGAATTAGTTCCTTTGCGGCAAGCAGCTGGTCGCGTGTTGGCGCACCCGGTCGCTGCGAACCGCGATCAACCACCCTTCCCCGCGTCCTCAATGGATGGTTATGCGATTTCCGAGAGCGATTACGTTGCTGGCCGCAGCTTGAAAGTGATCGGCGAAGCGGCCGCAGGCACGCGCTTCGAAGGTACTGTGGATCAGGGTCAAGCAGTGCGCATTTTTACGGGTGCACCCGTTCCTGAAGGTGCCACTTGGGTCGTTATTCAGGAAGATGTGGACGCAGAACAAAATCAAATTACCATCCGCGAGACGAGCGAGACAAGCCCCTACATCCGCCCAGCTGGCACCGATTTCAATGCAGGCCAGACGCTGGAAGCGCCACAAATTTTGACACCCCAGTTGATCGCTTTACTTGCGTCTATGAACGTCGACGCGGTACCCGTGACGCGCCGTCCCGAAGTCGCGCTGATCTCGACGGGGACTGAACTGGTGATGCCCGGTGAAAGCCCCGGACCTGATCAAATCATCGCCTCAAATACCTTTGGACTGAAAGCAATGCTCGATGCCGTCGGCGCGCGCGTGCGCGTGCTTCCGATTGCGAATGACACGATTCCCGCCCTCACAACAGCCTTCGAACTAGCCAAAGGCAGCGATTTGATCATCACGATTGGTGGCGCTTCTGTCGGGGATCATGATTTGGTCGGCGATGTTGCAGAAACCCTCGGGATGGAGCGCGCGTTCTACAAGGTTGCGATGCGACCTGGCAAACCGCTCATGGCGGGCAAGTTAGGTAACGCTGCAATGATCGGCCTGCCGGGCAATCCTGTGTCTGCTATGGTCTGTGGAGTTATCTTCGTGCAGCCTGTGATCCGCGCAATGCTGGGGCTAAGCAAAACACCTGTGCCACATGCCAAAGCGCGCCTTGCGCAGGAGTTCCCCGCAAACGGGCCACGTGCGCACTATATGCGTGCACGCGTTGAAGATGGGCAGATAAAGGCGTTTGAGCGTCAAGACAGCGCCCTGCTGACAGTACTTGCCCAAGCGAACGCGCTTTTATTGCGACCGCCGCATGATCCCGCATTGCAAACTGGCGCAGAGGTCGCGTTTGTTCCTCTTTAACCGAACTGAACAAATCATTGACACAAAACAGGAACATCGATAGAACAAAGCAAAATCGCACAGCAGGAGAATGCAGATATGCTGACAAAAAAACAACTGGATCTGCTCGAGTTTATTAACAAACGAGTGCAAAAAGACGGTGTTCCTCCTTCGTTTGACGAAATGAAAGAGGCGTTGGATCTGCGTTCTAAATCCGGCATCCACCGCTTGATTACCGCTTTGGAGGAGCGCGGATTTATACGCCGCCTCGCCCACCGTGCACGCGCCATCGAAATTGTGAAACTGCCTGATAGCTTGGGGATGACTCCTGCGGGCTTTGTGCCACGGGTTGTTGAGGGAGGAAAGCCTGACGTTTCTGCGCCGCGTAACGCGCAACCCGCTGAAGCGATCCGCGCGATGGAGCTGCCTGTGATGGGGCAAATTGCGGCAGGTGTCCCGATTGAGGCGATCAGCCACGCGTCGCATAATGTTGCGGTGCCCAGCCAGATGCTCTCCGGCCCGGGCGAGCACTATGCGCTTGAAGTTAAAGGCGACTCGATGATCGACGCGGGCATCAATGATGGTGATACGGTTGTGATCCGCGAAACCAACACGGCGGATAACGGCGATATCGTGGTGGCTTTGGTCGCAGAACAGGAAGCGACGCTGAAGCGGTTCCACCGCAACGGTACCACGATCGCGCTTGAGGCGGCGAACCCTGCTTATGAAACGCGGTTCTTCTCGCACGAGCAGGTCAAAGTTCAGGGACGCTTGGTCGGCTTGATCCGCAGCTACTAGTACCCGAATCGCGCTTTTTGCAGCGTTTTATCATTCCAGTATCGACAGCCCGCTACTTTGCGGGCCGTTGTTACGTTCAAAGCACCGTTTTCCTTGATTGAAATCGCGACGCTGCCCGAGCGCCCCAGGCTCTTTCGGTCGAATACACGACAGGGCACATCGCATTCAAAATTTTCAGAAAACACTGCAATGTCAGAGGCTTTGCAGCCATCAAGCACGTTTAGCCTGCGCTTCCCCGCGGCCGCAAAAATAACATGCGCTCCAATCCGTGTTGCATCTGTTGGTCCGTCCCATCGCCGCGCGGCAGCGCGTTGAAAGCTCGGATCGCCATCATTCTTGAGCCAATCACCTGAAAAAAAGCCCGCGCCTTTTTCCTTGCTCAACGCACGTCCCTCTGCGCCGAGCACACATACCAAAACCCTTGTGTTCGAAATCAAAATGTCCGGCCTTTGGACCGTGACCCAACCAAACACACCAAATACGGTGGGTGCCAGCGCAACAAAGAGAAATTTGGAAATCAACAGCGCCAGACACAACAGCCCGACGCAAATCGTCAAAAATGCCCAGCCCGGCGGCGCGGGCACTTTGTGGATCGCACCGTCCCAAATAGACACTTCACGCGCGACGGCCAAAATCCAATCAAGACCCCAGCCCATGACCGTGAGAGACAACCACTCCAAATGCACAGGTAGGAGGCAGACCGCGACGACCGCCAAAGGAATCACCAATATCCCCATCAGGGGCACCAAGGCGAGGTTCGCGATCAAACCGAATTGCGCAATATTGTTGAGATGCGCCGTTGCAATAGGCAAAGTGGTAAGGCCTGTCGCCGCAGATGAAATGACAATGCCTGAGATCATGCGCCCGATCACGTGGCGCGGCGGTTTTCCTGCGTCAAGGCGGCTGATCGTATTGAAGATCATAACCGAAGCCGTCATTCCCACGAATGACATTTAAAATCCCGACCTCGTGATCGCATCGGGCCGTTGGATCAGGATGACCATCGCCGTTAATGCAACAGCGCGAAGATTGATCGCGCGTCGCTCTAATATGACCGCGCCTAAGGCGACTGCCGCCATAATAAAAGCGCGTTTCGTCGCGACGGCCCCGCCGACAGGCCAAGATATCCCACTCCTGCGATCAAATCTCCTAAGGCGGCGATCTTTTTGACTGCGCTGCCTGACGCAAGCTACGGAATAAGGCTTAGACCTAACCTTAGGGCTGCAAAAACGAGGGCGACAAGCAGTCCCATATGCAGACCCGAGATTGCGAGTAAATGCGCGAGGTTACTGTGACGCAGATTTCTCAATGTCTCCGCACTCAGCCCGCTGCGATCCCCTGTCATTAAGGCCGCTGCAAAGCGCCTGTTTGCCGATCCAGATGCAGGTTGATCCGATTAGACAAAGCGATGCGAAGTTTGAAAAATTGAAGCCCCCCACAGGATAGGCAACAAGTAACAAGTAACAAGGGCACGCGGGCATATCCGACACCACCCATCTGCGTGAGCCAGAAATGGCGTTGAAAATCGAAACCGGGCGGCTCAGCAGATCCCAATGGTGGCGACAGACGCGTTGTGGTCATCACCCGCGCCCCTGCGATTGGTCTTTTATCCGCGTCTGATCCATAAAGCGAAACACGCACGCGCTTGGGGGCTTGGGGCGACCCTTTTCGCCCTAGTATGACTTGATCCAAGGTCACCCGCAACGCGCCGGATGCGGAGCGATCTAAGCCAACAACTCAGCCTTCAACGGGGCCATAGTAACGCCAGTTCAGAACCGGCGCAGCAACGGCCGCACTACGCCATGCGGCAGAGCCAAAACCGAAAGCAATTAATGTGATGCCCCAGAGCAAAGGCCGCCAGGAAAAGGGAGACAACCGCAGTAAAACTGCGCATCCGAAACCAAGGAGCAGACTAAGCAGCGAAATAACAAGCGGCGGTTCTTCCAGCATATCAAAATAGACCAGAATGCCCAAGCCAAGCAAAACCGCCGCAAAGTTAAATCCTTGCCCTAGCTCTGCACTAAGTTGCTCGCGCAACGGACTATGCTGGCTCATGCGGGTCCTTGTCCTTGCGCAAACTGGAAGCTATCAGGACCTCAATTCTAGCCAATTTATGCTTACCGAAAGGTTAATCGCGCTATGTCCGCTGAAATTGTAACACGTTTTGCCCCTTCTCCGACGGGCTATCTTCATATTGGCGGGGCACGCACGGCCTTGTTCAACTGGCTTTATGCCCGTGGTCGCGGTGGCAAATTCTTGTTGCGCATCGAGGACACCGATCGCGCGCGGTCAAACCCAGAAGCAACGACAGCAATCCTGCAAGGCATGGCTTGGCTCGGACTTGATCACGACGGCGATGTGATCAGCCAGTTTGAACGCGCAGATCGTCATGCAGAAGTTGCCCATGAAATGCTCGCCAATGGCAAAGCGTTCAAATGTTTTGCGACGCAAGACGAAATCGAAGCCTTCCGCGAGGGCGCGCGTGCGGAGGGTAAATCCACGCTCTATCGCAGCCCTTGGCGTGATGCGGATGCCTCTACCCACCCAGATCTGCCTTATGTTGTCCGCGTGCGCGCACCCGAAGGCGGCACGATGGTGATCCGCGATGAAGTGCAGGGCAATGTGAAAATCGATCACGCGCAACTCGATGACATGATCTTGCTGCGCTCTGATGGCACGCCTGTCTACATGCTCGCGGTCGTCGTGGATGACCATGATATGGGCGTCACACATGTTATCCGCGGCGACGATCACCTGAGCAATGCGGCACGTCAGATGATGGTCTATGAGGCCATGGGCTGGGACGTCCCTGTCTTCGCGCATATCCCGCTGATTCACGGGCCCGATGGCAAAAAACTTTCCAAACGCCATGGCGCTTTGGGCGCGCAAGAATATCAACTTATGGGCTACCCTGCCTCTGGGATGCGAAACTATCTCGCGCGTTTGGGGTGGAGTCACGGCGATGATGAGTTCTTTTCTGACGCACAGGCGAAAGAGTGGTTTGATCTAAGCGGGATCGGCAAATCCCCTGCCCGTTTTGATACGAAAAAGCTGGAACACCTGTGTGGACAGCATATTGCGAGCGCCGACAATGCTGCTTTGCAGCAAGAGTTGCATGAATTTCTGAGCGCGCGCGCAGATGAACCCATTAGTGATCCAAAGATATTACTTTTATCAGCCGCCATGGATTACTTGAAAGAACGGGCCAAAACCTTCCCAGAAATCCTTGAAAAGGCTGAGTTTGTCTTGACCGATCGCCCAATCACACCAGACGAAAAGGCGAGCAAGGCGCTTGATACAGTATCCCGTAGTATACTGAACGCGTTGACGCCGCATCTGCAAAATGCTAGCTGGAATCGTGACGCTTTAGAGGCCGTAACCGCAGACTTTGCCGAAGCAAATGGCACTAAGTTTGGCAAGATGGCCGGGCCTCTGCGCGCAGCACTTTCTGGTCGTGCTGTGACACCAAGCGTATTCGATATGTTGTTGGTTTTAGGAAAAGACGAAGCGATTGCTCGTATTTCGGATGCCGCTCAAGAGAACGGGTAAGACTTCGGTAAGACCCAACAGTTACACAACCCGTGTGCGATCCGCGCGCCGGGCAGATTTGAAAAGGGACACATATGTCTGATACTGCCAAACGCAGCGCTACGCTGAGTTTCGATGACACTTCAGTTGAATTGCCGATCTACTCGCCCACGGCGGGTCCTGATGTGCTCGACATACGCAAACTTTACGCACAAGCAGGCGTGTTCACTTATGACCCTGGCTTCACATCTACTGCGAGCTGCGACAGCACAATTACCTTCATCGATGGTGGCAAAGGTGAGTTGTTGCATCGTGGTTACCCAATCGATCAACTTGCAGAAAATTCTCACTTTCTAGAAATTTGCTACCTTCTGCTTTACGGTGAATTGCCGAAAGCAACAGAGCTTGAGCATTTCGAGCAAACGATCACACATCACACAATGCTTCATGAACAGATGACCGGATTTTTCCGTGGCTTCCGCCGTGATGCCCACCCGATGGCGATTATGACTGGTGTGGTTGGTGCGATGTCTGCGTTCTATCACGACAGCACAGACGTCACAGATGAGCGCCAACGCGAGATTGCATCGCACCGCTTGATCGCGAAAATGCCAACGATTGCAGCTTGGGCCTATA
The DNA here is from genome assembly GCF_018607995.1 of Planktotalea sp. Classification (GTDB taxonomy): domain Bacteria; phylum Pseudomonadota; class Alphaproteobacteria; order Rhodobacterales; family Rhodobacteraceae; genus Planktotalea. The sequence continues at coordinate 158,259 of NZ_JABBAL010000008.1, read as the reverse complement.
AGTACTCAATCGGGCAACCCTTTGTATATCCACGCAATGACTTGGACTATGCATCCAATTTCCTGCGCATGTGCTTTGCCGTGCCTGCGGAAGAGTATGAAGTAAACCCGATCCTTGCCCGCGCGATGGACCGTATTTTCACGCTCCATGCGGATCACGAGCAGAACGCTTCCACGTCCACTGTTCGCCTTGCGTCGTCTTCTGGTGCGAACCCGTTCGCATGTATCGCCGCTGGTATCGCATGCCTTTGGGGTCCAGCGCATGGTGGCGCGAACCAAGCCTGCCTTGAAATGCTGCGTGAAATTGGCACCCCGGATCGCATTCCTGAATATATTGCGCGCGCGAAAGACAAGGACGATGACTTCCGCCTGATGGGCTTTGGCCATCGTGTTTACAAAAACTTCGATCCGCGCGCTACTGTGATGAAAAAATCTGCGGACGAGGTTCTCGAGTTGCTTGGCGTCGAAAACAATCCGACGCTTCAAGTCGCTAAAGAACTTGAAAAGGCCGCCCTTGCTGATCCGTACTTCGCGGACAAAAAGCTGTTCCCAAATGTGGACTTCTACTCCGGCATCATCCTAGAGGCGATGGGCTTCCCAACGTCGATGTTCACACCAATCTTCGCCCTGTCGCGCACAGTTGGTTGGGTGAGCCAGTGGAAAGAGATGATTGCAGATCCACAAAACAAAATTGGCCGTCCGCGCCAGCTTTATCTTGGTGAAACGCAGCGTGACTATGTTGATATCGAGAACCGCTAAGGCCGTGTTCGCAAAGCACACTATCGAAGCCCCGCCATTAAGAGGCGGGGCTTTTTTTATGCTCTTATCACAATGTCGGCGCGCAACCCGCCAAGTGTTTCACTTTTCGAAAACCGCAAACTACCTCCATGCGCTCGCGCGATATCATTGGTGATCGCAAGTCCAAGGCCCACGCCAGTGCCCTTGTTCTGATTACGCGCAGGGTCCAGACGGACAAACGGCTTAACGGCTGCTCCATAGAGATCTTCCGTAAGGCCCGGCCCATCGTCTTCGACACGAAACGTCACGGTTTTCTCCGTTCTCAAAACCGAAACCTGCGCGCGTGTTCCATATCGCACAGCATTGCCAATAAGGTTGTCCAAGGCCCGCCGCATTGCCAGCGGGTTGAGCATCACGTGGGGACCCGCTTCTGCCTTGAGCATCTCAACTGCCAGTTCCATGCGCACCGCATCCTCGATTGCCAATTGCGTGAGACGCAAAGGATCACTGAGTTCTTGTTCACCTTCTGCGTTGCCGCTAGCAAAATTCAAAAATTCGTCCAAGAGCCACCTCATATCCTCAACGTCACGCTCGAGCGGTTCGCGATCTTCATCCTCTAACATCGACAGGCCCAGCTTGAGTCGGGTCAGGGGCGTGCGCAGATCGTGACTGACACCCGACAACATCATCGTGCGTTGTTCAATCTGACGCTCAATCCGCGCGCGCATTGCTAAGAATGCATTGCCTGCCGCTCGGACTTCTACCGCACCAGAGGCATGATAGGGCAAGGTCTGCCCGCGACCAAAAGCTTCGGCGACATGGCCCAGGCGGGTGATGGGACGCAATTGATTGCGCAGGTAAAAGAATGAAATAATCGTCATAAAGACGCCAAAGAATAACATATTTACGAGGAGTTGGTGTGGATTCGTTGCCGAAACTCGTGGACGATCAAAGCCAATTTTCAACAATCCTAACTTTGTATCTGTGTAAACAAAGACGTGACGATCATCCGGCATCTCAACACCGCGTAACTCTTGCAGGTTCTCGTTAAGCGAACGCACAACGACAATGCCGGAAAAATCATACCAACGTCGCAGGTTTTGCGCCGGAAGCTGCGCGTCGCTGACATAACTAAAGTCGTAATTCAGACTTTCGGTCGCATCGCGCACTGCATTCAACGTAACGGCCTGTGTCGGCAGCCCTTGCATTTCATCCAGGAGATAGCGCAATTCCAGCGCAACACCGCGGCTCATCTGCTCAGTCACACCCTCAAAATGACGTTGGATAAACACTACGGAGACCACCAATTGCAATGTCACAACCGGCAGGATTAGGATCAGTGCCGCTCGACCATAGAGGCTGCGCGGCATATAGTTTTTGAGCCAAACAAAGAACATGCGTCACCCTAGGCTTAGGGCGCGCGGGAGGGAAGAGCCGATGGAGCAGCAAGACTTTAATCCGAATATTGGCGCAGTCGTCGCTTTGCAGGAGGGTTTGCGTCGCATCGTCGCGCCAAACCCCTCCCCCATGACATTTCGTGGCACCAACACTTATCTCCTCGGCCATCGCGAGATTGCAGTAATTGACCCCGGCCCCGCAAGTGACGCGCATCTAGACGCGATTCTTGCAGCATGTCGTCCCAATCAAACGATCACGCATATTCTCGTAACCCACTCCCATGTGGATCACTCACCGCTTTCCGCGCTTCTGTCGAAGGAAACGGGCGCACCCATTCTCGCATTCGGTCCAAGCAACGTTGGCCAAAGTGATGCGATGAAAGCCTGTTTAGCCTCCGGCATGGCCTCGGGCGGCGAAGGCATTGATGTCGATTTTCAACCTGATGTGCTGATACTCGATCAAAGCCAGATCCAAGCGGGTGATCAACGTATCAAAGCGCATCACACGCCCGGTCATATGGGCAATCACATGTGCTTTGCTTGGGATGACGTCGTATTTTGCGGCGATCTTGTTATGGGCTGGGCCAGTTCCTTGGTGTCACCTCCTGACGGCGATCTGACGGATTTCATGACCTCTTGCGAGAAACTCAACGCGTTGAAACCGCGAATTATGCACGCGGGTCATGGGGCTCCGATCACGGCCCCTGTTGAGCGGATCGAATGGCTGATCGCACATCGCAAATCGCGCGAAACCCAGATTCTAGCCGCGCTTTCAGAAGATTTTGCAACGGCGCGCGCGCTTGCAGAAGCGATTTATACCGAAACGCCAACGGCCCTCATTCCAGCAGCAACCCGCAATGTCTTCGCCCATCTCATTGATTTGGAAGGCCGTAAATTGGTCTCCCGCGATGGCATCCCGAACCAAAATGCGCGGTTTTCATTAGTTGGCAATTAATTGAAAGAAAATCTCACTTTGCGCGTAAATCCCTCTGGACGCCGCAAACGCGCATTGCTAAGACACTCAAAGTATTCCGGCGTAGCTCAGCGGTAGAGCAGTTGACTGTTAATCAATTTGTCGTAGGTTCGATCCCTACCGCCGGAGCCATAAAAATCCAAACGGCGTCAATGGCTTAACCCACTGACGCCGTTTGGATTTTTATGGCTTTCTTGCCAGAGTAAAGCCCAGGGTAACAGAAACAAGTAATTCCAAGCCAATACATAGACCACCCGAGAGATACAGCCGCGGTGGCAGACGGTGCCATCCGTATGATGGCCTGCAATTTCCGGTCAACTGCATAGATCATTTCCTGGCACAGATTGTGCCCGGTTGGAGCAATCACTGGGCAGAGACCCTGGATGCCTATTTCGATGCCCTGGTCCGAACAGGCCCGGTTTGGCTGATCTCCAACAATCAGCAACCTGGGTGTCCTACAGCAAGCGCGCAGACCTCTATGCTGATCGACTGGCGAAATGCGGCGGTTCCGTCGACACGCTAGATCTTCAAGCCAGCGGATTCCGTGGAAATTCACATGTGCCCCTGATGGACAAGAACTCTGACGCAATTGCCGAGTTGGTCAAAACATGGATTGGCAATTAAGCCAGCTGAACGACACGAAATTCGGCCTTTTTGCGCTTTCATGCCGTTCGTGAACTGCGCAGCATTGGGCACAATGGGTTCGTTGTCGACCTTAGATCTGATGCAGCATTTCTGCCCAATAGGTAGCACGGCTGTGGCATGGGCGGCCCTCTACCGCCATTCAACGCCCATGTTATTTGCTGTAGGCGCAGCCCGCATGGACATCTTTCGCTGCAATGCCAAAATTCTGTGATCAGCTAGTTCATACATCGCAGACAAAACGACCATCGCAGTGTCTAGGTTGAACAGCGTCTATGCGCGCTTCTTAAAAGTAAAAAAACGACAGAATTAGAGCTTCGTGCTTTACGTTGGCGTGCAGACGCTTTTCTGATTCTGTGAAAGCTGTCATTCACTGGACGAATGGACCCTAGAATATTAGAGTTCGGTCATACAGATTAAGATTTTGTGTTGTAAGCGCCAATTCCTTGCTATCTTGAGTTGCAAAATAAAAAAAGCAGTTAAGCCTCTGCGAAGCGTTTCTGACAAGGTGTCAAGATGCCCACATCAAGGTCGTTTTGGAAGGCTGTAGCGAACCTGATACTGGCCTTTTTAGGGCTATGCGGAGGTGAACCGTGAGTAAATATCTAGAAATATTAGCGAAATAGTGAGATAATCGAAAACATGTTTGTCCAAACTCTACAATGAGGGAAGCCATAATGCGAGTTGCGGAAACGCAATAAGCAAGGCAACCAAGAGCAGCGAACATCCGATAAATGGAAAGGCCGAAGTGTAGATCGCTTTCATGGTTGTGCCTGTAGGGGCCACACCTTTCATAACGAATAGCAACAATCCAAAAGGCGGTGTGGTGAAGCTGATTTCGAGAGCTAGCAGCATGATCAAGCCAAACCAGATTGGATCAAACCCTAAGGATTGAGCCAATGGAAAAAAGATAGGGACAGTCAGCAGCATCATGGAGATTTGTTCCATAAACATGCCTAGTAAAAGAAGCACGGCAAACATAACCAATAGCATCGCCAAGGGTGCGAGATCGAAGGATGTCGCCCATTTCACCAGCCCTCGAGAAGCGCCTGAGAAGGCCAAGAGTTGGCTGAATGTCGCTGAGCCGAAAACGATGAGATAGGCCATCAACGTGACCCGCAGCGCGCCTGTGATAGATTTGCGCATCGCCTCGATCGTGAGGCAACGAAACACGGCCGCAAGGATCAAAACGCCAACTGCACCGAACGCAGCAGCCTCGGACGGGGTCACGAAGCCTTTGATCATCAATATGATTATAACAACCATGACGCCAACCATAGGGACGACCTCAGTGCATAAAGTCGCAATCTTCCGTCCCCATGTCATCGGTTCAACATCATAGGCGGGGGCAGCTGTCGGATCGATCTTGGTCTGGAGCCAGATCGTCACGATATAAAACGTCGCGAGGATCAAGCCTGGAACGACACCTGCGATGAGCAAAGCTGCGACATCTATTTGCGCAAGGGTCGCGAGAAGGACTGCCAAAGCGGAGGGGGGGATGATAATCGCGAGGCCACCAGTGCCAAGGATCGGTCCAATGCTCATATGCGGTTTGTAGCCTCGCCGCCCCATTTCAGGAACCATAAGGGAGCCAAGCAATGCAGTCGATCCCATGGACGAGCCGGAGAGCGTAGAGAACGCCGTGCCGCCTAAAACGGTGACATAACTCAGTCGCCCAGGAAGACGCCCCAGAAGTTTGTCGATGGCTGTGAACATACGTCCACCCAAGCCTGTGTGGAAGAAAATCTCGCCCATCAGCAAGAACAACGGGATCGGCACCAGCGCATACTTCGTAAGCGAACCAAGGCCATTGTTGAGGAGTTGGCCTATACCGCGTTCACCGCCCATGAAAATATAGGCACCGATAATGTTGGCTGCGAGAAACGCCAAAGCTACCGGCATGCCAAGTGCCATGAGAAAGATGATTGAACCGACTAGCAGCGCAAGGGCTTCAAACCATTCCATTATTCGTGAATCCCTGCTTCGCCAGAGTGCATCAAATCGCTACCGAATATGAAACGCGAGAACTCAATCGCCATCAGGCCAAAGCTGACTGGAAATGCAATCGTGAGCATCCAACGGGGGTAATAATAAGCGCGCGTATCATAATCTCCGCGATCAATATTCTTTAGGAAAAGTTCCACGCCTTTCCATGCAAGGATCACGCAGACCGAGACGCAAGCGATAGCGACGATCCGGCTAACAATGCGCCGAGCTTTGTCGGGCAGCGCAGCGGTGACCAATTCGATATGCACATGCCCTTTTTCGCGCACCAGCCACGGTGAACCGAGCATTGTCATATACAGAAGACCATATTCCGCAGACGTGAAGAGCCATGCAAAGGGTTGCAATCCTGCGTTGCGCATCAGGACAGATGTGATCACCGAGACCATAAGCCAAACCAAAGTTGCGCCTGCGGTGACAGCAGAAAAGTTAACAAGGAACGACAGGGCTTTTGAGGGTAGCGACATCATCTATCCGATTTGAGAAGCACTGGGCTGACCGCAATTGGCCAGCCCAGTGCTGATTTCATTTAGCTGCGTCGAGATCGTAGAACAGCTCAAGCAGGCGATCATAGTTGTCTGTGCCACCGGGTTGTTCAGACATCACCGACTTCATACGCTCCCACGTCTTTTGACGGGCTGCTGCAAGGTAGTTCGCTTTCGCATCTCCTTTCAAAGTTACAACCTTCATGCCAGCAGCATCCAAAGCAGCGAAGTCTTCGTCTCGCTTGGCCCGCAGTGCTTCAACGCTATCTTTTTCGTGTTGGATCGCAACTTCTTGAACAATCTTGCGAGCCTCACCAGAAAGGGAATTCCACTTCTCATTATTCACGATCACACCAAGGTCTGTGGAGAAGAAGCATGGCTCGATTCGGTAGTTCAGGAACTCGTTCCACTTCAAATCGATCAGGCCGATCTGTGTCCAACCCGTCGCATCAACCACACCACGTTGCAATGCTGAATAGACCTCGCCAGTCGGCAAGTCGATCACCTGAGCATTCAGATAGTTGGTGAAAAACGCGTTATAAACGTTGTTGCCACGCAACTTCAAACCGTCGACTTCGAGGTTGCCATCAGCATCAAACGTTGGCTCATCACGGGTCCACAAATTGTAGCATACACCGCTGTCGAACCAGCCAAGATACTTGAGACCCATCTTTTCCTGATGAATTTGATCGATTAACTCGATGCCACCGTTCATACGGGTTTCAACGGCTGTTAAATTTGATGCAACCATCGCGTCCTTCTCAGGCAGCGCGCCTCCGTAGAAAGAGCCTGGTGTGTAAACCATGTCGACGATCCCATCACGTACCGCATCGGGCTGCTGGAACATGCCGATCGCTTCTGGCCCTCCGCGCACGTCAATTTGTACAACTCCCTCGCCAGCTTCGTTCACCTTATCCACAAAGGACAGGAAACTCTTGGTGTAAATCAGGCTTTCTGGAAACGCATGAACAGCAGAAATTGTTTCTTCCGCTTGGGCAATACTCGCGATCAAAGTCGAGCTGGCAAAAAGGCCACCCCATAAAGTCATTTTCATTTCAGTTCTCCCATTTTGATAGGCAAAACGATATGTTTGCCTGTTTTTTCGACACCTCCAAGATGTCGTTTGATGCAGCAAGTGCTGCGTGTTTCAATCAGATACTAAGGGCACAGCCCAAGGCGCTGCTTGAGCGTAAATTTTTCCAAACTGTGAAATTTCAGACGCGTATTGCTGCGTCAGATCAATGTCATCCCAACCATTTATAAGCTTCATGCGCCATGTTTCATCCAGCTGGAAATCCACCTCTTTTCCACCGAACGAGGCGCATCCGTTTTGCAGGTCAATCTGCACATCGCAGAAAGAAGCGCCGATCCATGATACCAATTCTTCATAGGTTTCAGGTTCGATACGTGCTGGTAAAAGCCCGTTGTTGATCGCGTTACTTGCGAAGATATCGCCAAAGCTGGGCGCGAAAACGGCGCGGTATCCAGCATCGACCAGTGCGTAAACAGCCGCTTCGCGCGACGATCCACTGCCGAAATTTGCGCCAGCAATCAATGCGGTTGCTGGCGAGGCGCCATTCAACGGAAATTCAAGGCGCAAAGCCCCAGATGCGTCGCGGCGCATATCATGCAAAAGATAGCTCCCGTATCCTTCGGACCTTGGTACAGACATGAAACGCGCGGGGATCAATTGATCGGTGTCGATATTCGCAAGTGGTAAAACCTTGGCTCTGCCATCATATATTTCCCATCCCACCATCAGATGTTCCGATCTTGCAAAAGTGTGCGGACGTCCGTGATTTCACCGGTCACAGCGGCGGCGGCAACCATAGATGGTGACATAAGATGGGTGCGCGCACCGCGTCCTTGGCGGCCTTTGAAGTTGCGGTTGGTCGATGACGCGCAACGCTTTTTGATTTCGACCAAATCCCCATTCATACCGACGCACATTGAACACCCCGAGGCCGCCCACTCCAAGCCCGCATCGGTGAAAACTTTATCCAAGCCTTCCTGCTCTGCTTGCGCTTTGATGAGCTGCGATCCGGGTGACACGAGCCCCGGCACCTTAGCGCGACGTCCTGTGAGGACAGCAGCCGCTGCGCGAAGATCTTCGATTCTGCCATTGGTGCAGGACCCGATGAAAACTTGATCAACAGGCGTTCCTGCAAGGTTTTGACCCTTGCTCAACCCCATATATTCTAACGCCTTAAACGCCAGTTCAGACTTTTGCGCATCCAACTTGGCAGGGTCAGGAAGCTTGGCGCTTATCGGCAAGGCTTGTTCAGGGCTTGTCCCCCACGTCACTGTGGGCTCGATATCGGCAGCGTCAATGTGGATTTCGGTATCGAAAACCGCGTCATCGGCAGTAAGGAGTTCATCCCAAGCAGCTTCTGCCGCCAACCATTGATCGCCCCTGGGCGTGTAGGAGCGTCCTTTAATATAGTCCTTAGTGATCTCATCAGGCGCAATCATTCCGAACCGCGCACCGCCTTCAATAGAGAGATTGCAAAGTGTCATCCTCCCTTCCATCGTTAGCCCACGAATGGTGCCACCGGCGTATTCTATGGAATGCCCCTGCGCGCCACCTGTTCCAAGCCTCGCAATCCAGTGCAAAGCAATATCTTTGGCCGTTACACCCACGCCTAACACACCATCGACGGTGATCCGCATCGCTTTGGGCTTTTTCTGCCAAATGGTTTGTGTTGCCAAAACATGTGCTACTTCCGTAGCTCCAATACCAAAGGCCAAGGCCCCAAACGCGCCGTGTGTCGATGTATGACTATCGCCGCAATTGATTAGTAATCCGGGAAGTGTCAGGCCCTGTTCCGGGCCGACCACATGCACAATACCCTGAGCTGGGTCATCAAGATCAAAGATGCGCAAGCTGTGAGATTTGGCGTTCTGGCGCAGCGTGTCAATCATGCGCACAACCTGTGGATCGGCAATCTTGTCGCGGGTACGCGTTGGCGCATAATGATCCACCACTGCCACGGTGTTATTAGGCGCGGCGACAGGAAGGCCGCGCGCAGCAATCTTCGCAAAGGCATGATGCGATCCTTCGTGCACCAAATGCCGATCGACCCATAATAGTGACACACCATCTTCTCGGCGCAAGACCTCATGCGAGGCCCAGAGTTTGTCGAGTAGGGTTTTTGGCTCGCTCATGCTTGGCTTTGCCCGCTATCGTCTTGAGCAGTTTGACCAATCGCAGGCTTCCAATGCCGCTCTCCTCCAGTGCCAGTCCGCACCAAAGGCATTTCGAGACTGAACATGTCGGGGCGATAGAGACCAGATAGAAATTCAACACCATTGCCGTCCACATCGCGCATGATGCGTTTTAAAGACAAAAGCGCAGAGCCTTCGGTAACTTCAAGCGCTTCTGCCACTTCTGGACCAGCGAGACTTGCCGAGACTGATTGATGCGCCGCGTCGATTTGCACACCACTGAGTTCTAGCAACTTGAACAAAGGCGTCGTTGCCAAGTCATTTTCAGAATAATTGCGCGCGATGTGTGTCGGCACATAAGTCGTGAGATGCGAAAACGGCACGTTACCAGCAAGCCTTACACGCGTTGCTATTTGGACATTCTCACCAGGTCCAAGCCCCATCGCTTGCGCCACGAAATCCGGCGGTTGGCTGTAAGAGAACGACAACAGGCGCGCTGTCGTAGATTGAACCATCTCAACCAGCTGCGGCATCAATGTATTGAAATTCATCCCAGCGCGCTTGCCAGCCAGTGACTCGCTGCGCACAGTCGTTCCTCTGCCAACGCGTTTTTCGATCAAGCCTGCAGCACTTAGCCCATCCAACGCACGGCGCACAGTGACGCGCGACACGGAATACGCCTCGGCCAGCTTCTGCTCGCCCGGTAACATCTCACCATCACACAACCTCCCATCAGAGATTTGATCGCGCAACGACAAATACACCCGACGAGCTTTTGCACCTTCCGGTAAGGATTTTGCAGTGGCAGCTTCCAACCCTGGATTTCCCCTCACAGCGTCTTAAAAACAGTAATTACGTTTAACAAAAACCAATTGCTTGTCGTTTTGCAAGAAAAAAATAGACTTAACAATCATACAAAATCTGTACTATAGATAATACAGGATGACTTGGGAGGGTCGCATGCCGATTGTTCAACTGCATGTGTTGGAAGGCTATACAAAAGACGATAAACAACGTCTTGGCGAGGCTTTGACAGATGCTGTACGCCTCGTGGTACCTGCAACACCTGAGCTCGTGACCATCATGATCAGCGACATGCCCGCAGAGAATTATTTTCGCGGCCGCACAACGCGAACGCCAGCACCAGCTAAGCCTGATCCCACGAGCTTGGTCCGCGCGTTTTTGACTGCCATGCAGTCGCGAGACTTGGAAACGGCGCAGAGCTTTTTGTCTGAGAGCTTCACGATGACTTTTCCGGGAACAGATCCGATGAAATCGCTCAGCCAACTGATCGATTGGGCAAAACCGCGCTACACCCACGTGACCAAAATTTATGATGGCTTTGATACAATGCAGAGCGCAGGCGATGCAGCCATCGTTTATTGCCGTGGCACACTGTCGGGGGAATGGTCAGATGGGACCCCCTTTGATGGTATCCGCTTCATTGACCGGTTTGAGGTCGTGGGCGACGCACTTTTGAAACAAGACGTCTGGAATGACATCGCTGAAACAAGGGCCAAAGCATGACAGAGATTGATCCGATTACCCTCTCGGTTCTTGCCGGACGGATGGAACAGATTGCGGATGAAATGGACGCCACGCTGTTTCGTGCGGCCTTCAATCCGATCATCGCAGAGGCCCATGATGCGAGCCACGGTCTATATCACGCAGCGACTGGCGACACGTTAGTGCAAGGGAAATCTGGCCTGCCAATTTTCGTGGGAGTGATGTCCTTTGCTGTTCAAGCGGTCATCGAAAAAGCCGCCAAGGATGGCGGCCTTGCGGATGGCGACATTTATATTTTTAACGACGCACACATCGGCGGCACACATCTGAGCGACATGCGTTTGGTGCGACCCTATTATCGAGACGGCAAACTGTTCTGCTATCTGGCTTCGGTCGGTCATTGGCATGATGTGGGCGGCGCAGTTCCTGGCAACTATAATCCTGCTGCGACGGATGTGTTTCAAGAAGCTTTCGTTCTGCCGCCCGTCAAACTCGCACGTGGTGGTGAGGTCAACCAAGACATCATCGACATTTTGCTGCGCAATACGCGGCTGCCGCAATCAGCGCTGGGCGATTTGAACGGTCAACTTGGCGCTCTTGATCTTGGTATCAAACGCATGGATGAACTGCTTGATGATTACGGCGCTGAAACAGTTTCAGCGGCGCTTGATGCTCTTGGTCATCGCGCCGAATCGCTTATGCGATCAGAACTGCAAGAGCTGCCCGATGGTCGTTGGGAAGCAGAGGATTTTCTCGATAACGACGGCATCACGGATAAGCCTTTGCCGATCAAGGTCGCGCTCGAAATTGCGAATGACAAAATGACGCTCGATTTCACAGGCTCCGCCGCGCAATGCGCAGGTCCCGTGAACATTGCTCTGCCAACCTCGGTGGCGACGGCCTATGTTGCGGTCAAACACATCTTTCCGGCATTACCCGCGAACGCTGGGGTGATGCGTCCAATTAATGTGATTGTGCCCGAAGGTTCTATGCTGTCGGCTAAATTTCCGGCACCTACAGGGGGCTATACCGAAACCATTTTGCGCATGATTGATGTTGTGTTTTCCGCTTTTGCCAAGGCCGCCCCCACGCGGGTGGTGGCAAACGCCTATGGAACGATCAACGCGCTTTCCATTGCGGGTAAACGCAGCAATGGGCAACCTTGGGTAATGTTCAGCTTTTATGGTGGTGGACATGGTGGATCGGTTGAAACCGATGGTCTTAATCACGGCAATGCACCTATTTCGACAGCGACCATACCACCGATGGAGATTTTGGAGGCTGCCTATCCTGTGATGTTCCGCACATGGGGTTTACGCCCTGATAGTGCCGGACATGGCGCACATCGCGGCGGTGTTGGCGCAGTCTATGAAATTGAAGTACTTGAAGAAAATGGAGCCGAGGCATTTTTGTTCGGTGAACGTGGCAGGTTCGCCCCGAAAGGCATCGCGGATGGTGCAGATGGCGCAATGAACTTGTTTGCCTACCAACAAGATGATAGTTGGATGACCCCACCCCTTGCTTCCAAGATGCGTGGTATCAAGCTGCGCCAAGGTCAAGCGGTACGGTTGGAAACACCTGGAGGTGGCGGTTACGGCCCGCAGGCTGAGCGTGCGCGCGAGGCGATTGCCCGCGATGTGCAACGAGGCCTTGTGAGCGAGAAAGCGGCTGATCAAGCCTACGGCACAGCATGGCGCGAGGTGACATCATGAGCAAGCATATAATCGGTGTGGATGTGGGTGGCACGTTCACAGATGTGTTCGTTTTGAATGAAGAAACTGGCACCGCGAGCGTGGCCAAAGTGCCAACGACACGGCCAGACCAATCTGGCGGCTTCCTTGATGGGATCAGACGCGAAATTCAGGACCTATCAGAAATATCTGTTGTGGTGCATGGTACGACCGCCGGCACCAATGCACTCCTAGAACGAAAGGGGGCTAAGACCGGTGTGATTTGCACTGAAGGCCTGCGCGATGTGCTCGAGATGCGTCGCCGTGATAGGCCGCGCACTTGGGGTTTGCGCGGAGATTTTGAACCGATTGTGGATCGTCGCAACCGGCTTGAAGTTCCTGAGCGCACATTGGCTGATGGTTCAATTCGCTCAGAGGTCGATCTTAATGCGGTTCGCTCAGCCGCGGAGCAATTGCTGGAAGACGGGTGCGAGGCGGCGGCAATTTTGTTTGCCAACGCCTATGCCAACCCTGCGAATGAGGCCGCTGCTGTCGCTGTTCTGCGCGATATCTGGCCGAATGCGCATGTGTCTGCTTCTCACGAAATTCTACCGGAAATCCGCGAATTCGAACGGTTCTCAACGACAGCGCTTAATGCCTACCTTCAGCCGGAGATTTCCGGCTACCTTGGCCGCCTTGAGACCGCGTTGCGCAGCGATGGGTTTGAAGGCGAATTAATGATCGTGCAGTCCAACGGCGGTGTCATGGCGGTTGATACGGCGTGCAAGATGCCTGTTCGAACGGCCTTATCTGGACCTGCGGCAGGTGTGATTGCAGCGGGCTACATCGCTGGCTCTGCGGGTTTCGAGAACATCATCACGGGCGATATGGGCGGCACTAGTTTTGATGTGTCTTTGATCCATGAAGGTCAGTCAATCCTGTCACCGCAGACCTCTATTGATTTTGGAATGGTCGTGCGCACCCCGATGATCGAGATCACGACGATTGGCGCAGGCGGTGGATCAATTGCTTGGGCCGATAAAGGCGGTTTGCTAAATATTGGGCCAGAAAGCGCAGGTTCACACCCTGGCCCGGTGGCTTATGGTCTTGGCAATGATCGCCCAACTGTTACGGATGCCAATATCGTGTTGGGGCGTATTGACCCTGAAAACCCGATTGGCGGCAAGCTGGATCGGCTGGATGTAGAGGCAGCTTCAAAGGCCATCGATATACATGTCGGCACACCTTTAGGGTTAAGCACTTTGGAAGCAGCAGAAGCCATCCTGACAGTTGCCAATAGCCGCATGGCAGGCGCGATCAGGTTGGTTGGGATTGAGCGGGGATTTGATCCTAAGCGCTTTGCATTCATGCCCTTTGGCGGCGGCGGGGCGTTGCATGCAGGCGCGATGTTGATAGAGACGGGTATCGAGCGCGCAATCGTGCCGCGGTACCCCGGTGTAACGTCAGCGATGGGCTGTGTGATTGCAGATATGCGACAAGATTTCGTGCAAACCATCAACACTTTGGTCAGCACTTTGGACGAAGTTACCCTAGCGGCTTTTATGCAATCGCACGTCGATCAAGGGATAGCCTTGCTAGAGGCATCTAAAACCAAATTCGATAGTCGCGAGTTAAGTTTTGAGTTGGACATGGCCTACATCGGTCAGACCCATACTGTGCCCGTGCTGATTCAGATTGAAACGGTAGATGGTAAAGTTATCCCCCCAAACAAATTACAGGTTGAAGCGGCGTTTGACGCAGCATATCGAGCCACCTTTGGCCGCCTCTTGAACAACGGCGTACGCCGAATTTTAAACCTGCGCAGTGCGGTGACGGGCAAGCGTCCCAAATTTGATCTCGCGACCCTTGCACCGACGTCCAAAACTGCGGCAAAGCCTATCGCAATGCGTAAGGTCCATTTTGGCACGGACTGGCATGATACTGCCATCTATGATCGCCTAGGTCTGCCAATTAACACCCTAATCAAAGGCCCTGCTATTCTGACCCAGCCTGATACGACCGTTCTAATAGAACCGAATTTGCAAGGACGCGTCGACAGCTTTGGCAACACAATCATTGAAAAACAGGGGGGGGCTTCATGAGTAATCCAACCACATGGGATTTGTCGCGCACTGCATTGCTGACCATTGATCTGCAAAATGATTTCATTCATCCTGAGGGTGCTTATGGCCGCGCCGGACAAGGAGAGGGCGCGATTGCGGCACTGCCAGATCGTGTTGCGCCTTTAGCCGCCGCGCTTCGCGCGAAAGGTGGGCGCTACTTTTCCGCGCAGTTTACCTTGGTGCCCGACAGAGACGGCACGCCCTTGATCGCACCACATCTCAAAGAGCTACGCCCGTTTCTCGGTAAAGGCGATTTCACACCGGGCTCATTCGGGCATATGGTTGTGGATACTTTGCATCCAGCGGACTTTGTGATCGAAAAGGTCGCCTATTCTGCGTTCTATCAGACGCGCTTAGAATACATCATGCGTGCGACTGGCGTTGATCATTTGATTGTCGGCGGGATTGTGACCAATGGTGGCGTTGCCTCGACGCTGCGCGATGCGCACCTACGCAACATTGAAACTGTGGTGCTTACGGATGGCTGCGCCGCATTTCGCCAAGACGTGCATGACGCCACGCTTTTGTCGCTTGGAACGATTACGAAACAGATGGACTGCGCTAGTGCGCTCACGTGGTTGGAGGGCAAATCATGGGCCTAAAGTCACGCCTACAACAAAGCAAAATCCTTGTGGCCCCTGGAGTTTATGATGGACTCACGGCGGTCCTTGCAACCGATGCAGGGTTTGAAGCGCTCTATCTGAGTGGCGCAGCAGTTGCCTACACGCGCCTTGGGCGCCCAGATATCGGCCTGAGCACCGCAAGCGAGATGGCGGATACCATGGCGTTGATTGCTGATCGCACGCCTCTACCAGTAATTATTGATGCTGATACTGGCTTTGGCAACGCTCTGAATGCCCAAAGAACAATGCGCACCTATGAACGTGCAGGTGCGAGCGCCCTTCAGCTTGAAGATCAGAGTTACCCCAAGCGCTGCGGACATCTCACGAATAAATCCTTGATTTCATGCGCCGAAATGACTGGGAAAATCAGCGCGATGGCCGATGCTCGCGCCAGCGGAGAGACTCTGATTATCGCCCGCACAGACGCAATCGCCGTTGAAGGGTTCTCAGCGGCCCTTGATCGCGCAGAAGCATACCTTGAAGCTGGCGCAGATGTTCTATTCGTTGAAGCGCCGCAAGATCGCACGCAACTTGAATACATTGGCGCGCAGTTCGCAAGCCGCATTCCCCTGCTGGCGAATATGGTAGAGGGCGGCGCGACGCCAATTACTGATGCGAATGATCTTGAGCAGCAGGGCTTTTCCATCGCGATCTTTCCGGGTGGAATTGTGCGCGCAATCGGGCGAACTGCGCAGACCTATTACAATAGCTTGCATGCAAACGGATCAAACAAGCCTTTTGCAGATCGCATGTTTGATTTTGATGGGCTGAATGAGGTGATCGGAACAAAGGAACAGCTCGAAATTGGGGCGCGTTATGACGTCAAAAATTGACGTTTCCACACCTCCGACAGCCTATCACATTGAATGTGAAACCCTGATTATAGGCGCTGGTGCCTGCGGCATGATCGCCGCACTCTCAGCACATGAGCGAGGCCAACATGTTCTGGTTATTGAGGCGGATGCTGTGCCTAGCGGATCAACCGCGTTGTCCGCAGGCCTTATCCCCGCCGCTGGCACAGCCATCCAACGCGCTGCCGGAATTGATGACACTCCTGACTTGTTTGCCGCAGACATACAAGCGAAGGCAAAGGGCGAAAACGATCAATCTCTGGTCGAGCAGATAGCTACCGATTCGGCAGAGGTCATTGATTGGTTGACGCAAACACATGGATTACCGTTCTCTGTCGTGGACAATTTTGACTACCCTGGACATTCGCGCAGGCGCATGCACGGCCTGCCTACTAGATCCGGTGCAGAGTTAATCGATGCATTGCGCGCAAGGTGCGAAGCGCTAGATATTGACATCATCTGCGAAAGACGTGCTTTTGCATTGTTCCACGAGGATGGCGAGATTGTGGGCGTATCAGTTGCTAATCCAGATGGAGCGCAGGAAACGATCAAATGCGTGCGACTTATTTTGGCATGCAACGGCTTTGGCGGGAACAGTGAATTGGTGGAACGGTACCTGCCACAGATCAGAGACGGGCTTTGGTTCGGGCATGATGGCAACAAGGGTGAAGCGATCCTATGGGCTGAAAAAATTGGTGCGCAGGTCTCGCACTTGGGAGCCTATCAAGGACATGGCAACGTCGCTCATCCACATGGAATTTTGATCACCTGGGCCGTCATCACGGAGGGCGGTTTTCAAGTGAACCGCGCGGGCAAGCGTTTTTGGAACGAGACGCAAGGGTATTCCGAAGCTGCGCGCGCAGTTCTTGCTCAGCCCGGTGGAGAAGCTTTTGCGATTTTCGATGAGCGGATCGCGAAAGTGGCCCGTCAGTTCGAGGACTTCAAGAGGGCCGAGGCTGTGGGTGCGGTTAAAACATGTGAAACCATTGAAGGCTTGGCTACTCGAATGGGGCTACCAGCCCAAGCGCTTCGCGAAACACATTCAGGTTTGCCTATTGGCAGCACTGATGAGTTTGGCCGGGCATTCCACGCGAAGCCCCTGTCTCCAGCTTATTTCGGGGTTCGTGTAACCGGTGCCTTGTTCCACACGCAAGGGGGATTACGAACAAATGCTTCTGGTCGCGTAATCAAGTCCGATGGCCAAACCTTCCGGACACTGTTCGCTGGCGGAGGCGCAGCATGCGGGATTTCAGGATCTAGCGACTACGGATATTTATCTGGCAACGGTCTACTTTCGGCGACGGTACTAGGTAGAAATGCAGGCAAGGCGGATAAAAAATCTCTTTGAATTAACAAGGAGCTGTTCAACGCGCCAGCAATCATCTTTAGAGGCCATGCTGTGATAGTCTTTCCTGCGTTTTTGGAAATTCCGCCGAGGCGTAAGAAAAATTCCCAAGGTTAGCGATGTCCTGCATTTCGGTACATGATTGTTAACTGATCGAAATCGGTCTGCTTACGGGATTTGCGCTTTGATAAATTTGAACACAATGAATGTTCTTAGTAGGCCGATCAAACCACGGCCGAGATAGGCTTTCTTCGCCAATGGATCGTGCGCAGCGCCCGTGAAATCAATATGCAAATAAGAGGCTACTTTTCACTTCGAGCAACTATTTCGCTGCAGCTCCGCGAATGGCTCCTTCTCGCCAATATGTACTCCAATAGCGCACAACAATTGCTCCGGTTCAAACACGGTCTGGGTGTGAATTGTGTAAACCAGTGGTGTCGAT
The DNA here is from genome assembly GCF_018607995.1 of Planktotalea sp. GTDB lineage: Bacteria > Pseudomonadota > Alphaproteobacteria > Rhodobacterales > Rhodobacteraceae > Planktotalea. The sequence continues at coordinate 140,296 of NZ_JABBAL010000008.1, read as the reverse complement.
GAACCGAAAGGCACCTTGAAATCGTTGTTGGGAGAATGAGGAGGGTGCTTTAACCAGTCTAGCACACAAGGTTGCACAAAAATCAAATCAGAACGCCTTCGAGAAATAAAAAAAACAAATAGATAGATAGCATTTAAGAAAATACTTATCATCCCTACCGCCGGAGCCAAAAACTTCTTAGTTTTTTGGCAACTCAAACGGTCCCCCAACACAACATTGCCAGTAATCTTTGTGCTGATTTGGCTGTCCAATTCATTGCACTCGAAGCAAGGCAATTTAAACTCGAAAAGGCTCAATCTTGTCGGCAGATAAGGCGTAGCCGACATCTGCGATGTAGGTCCGCATTGACGAAATACCAAACATGCCAATCACGTTGATCGCCTCGTACAAACCTCTGCTTTCATAGGGGGTTTCAGTTGTGACAAAGACCAATTGGTTCGCGGGTGGCGGTGGCACGTGCACGCAGGCTCCCGCGTAGGGCACCAAGATAAACGCGGTGACGCCCGAGGCGCTTTGATCGATTGGCACCATAAACCCCGGTAAACGCACGATCTGGCCGTTCCAGTCCGAGCGCACGCCACTTGAAGCCGGTTGTTGGTTGCTCAAAGGCGGTTGATCGTGATCAATGAGACCGCGAAATGCTTGCGGAATGGGGGTGTCGCTCGCTGGCAGCAAATCCACCCAATCCAAATCAAAAAACTCTTCCGCCCTTAGCATCTGCGGGATCACGGCACTCGCCGCTAACGCTGCTAGAAGGCTGCGGCGCGTCACCATTCGTAGACTTCCATCTGATCCGCGACGATCGCATAGCCAGTTTGCCCCAAATCCGTCGATTGCAATCGCGTGCGCATCATGCCAATCACCCAAATCGGATCCCAGAGATCATCGCTGGGCCACGGGGTTTTCGCATTCACCATAACCAGCTGATTCGCGGGCGGTGGTGGCATGTGAATGCAGGCCCCCGTATAGGGTACCAACATAAACTCTGTGACGCCCTTTGCGCTAATATCAAACGGGATCACAAAACCTGGCATTTTGATGTAAGAACCATCCAAACTCTCGTTCAGCTTGGTCGCGTTTTCATCGTAGATCGGGTTCCACGTGTCGTTGACCTCGTCGAGTTCGCCTTCACCGATGATCTCTGAATAGGGCACGCCGGCGGGCAGCAAATCATCCCAGGTGATCTCTCTCAGGGTGGCGGCGAGTGCCGTTTTGGGCGTCGCAAGCGCGCCTGACAACAACATCAAAGTCGATCTACGATTTAGCATGTCTTTCACCTCAATCAGGGTGTCACGTTTTCACCACCATACCATCAGCCACCGACAGTCGGTAAGCCCTTATAGCTGGCACCATGCTCACAATTGCGCCAGCTGCGATGACAGCTAGCATGACCCACACTTCGCGCAGGCTGGGTGGATCAATCGCCAGCCATAGGCCGAACTCGCGATCCAATATCGGTTGGCCGATGAATAGCCCAAGATAAAGCAAGCCAAGCCCCAGAAGCACCCCGAGCGCCGCCATGACAACCGCTTCCAGCACCAGTATACTGAGGATCGTGGCAGGGCGCGCACCCATCGCGCGAAAGATTGCCATCTCTCGTCGCCGCTCGTTCAGGCTAGAGAAAATCGTCGCCATCATCCCGATCAAAGCAGTCACAACAACCATAAAAGACACACCAAGCAGGGCAGTTTCGGCGATGCCAACGATGCCCCAAAGTTCTTGCAATGCGACGCCCGGTAAGATGGCGAGCAAGGGTTCTTGGCCGTATTCATTGATCGCGCGTTGCAGGCGGAAAATTTGCAAAGGACTTTTCACACCGACCAACGCGGCGGTGATCGCTTTCGGTGTCAGCTCCATCTGGCGCAGTTCATCAGCGGGCGTGGCTTGGCCCTGCACCTGCGCGCCACCCTGCCAATCCACATGGATCGCCTCAATAGCTTCCATGCTGACGATCACAGTGCGATCAATTGGTGTGCCGGTTTTCTCCAAGATACCATACACGCGGAAAGGCTGGTCCTTATGCTCCGCAAAAGAGGCCAGCCCGTGCGCGACGATAATCGGGTCACCAATCTCATATTCCAAAGTCGCCGCAACATCGGCGCCGATGACTGTGTCGAAAAGATCGGACAAGATCGCCCCATCCGCGACAGCAAGGGAACGGCCTTGACGATATTTATAATGCTCGAAGAACGCAACGGACGTGCCCATGACACGGAACTGGCGGTGACTGTCGCCCAAGGAAATCGGTACGATCCAGTCCACTTCAGGGCGCGCAGAGATGTCTTTATAGCTTTGCCACGTCACATTGTTGGTCGCATTGCCTATGCGAAACACCGAATAAAGCAGCAATTGAACGGAACCTGAGCGCGCGCCGACAATCAAATCCGTCCCCGAAATCGTATCCGCAAAGCTGGCTTTTGCTCCTGTCCTTATCTTCTCGACCCCGAGAAAGAGCGCTACGGATAAAGCAATCGCAAGGATCGTCATGCCAACGGTCAAAGCTCGTGCAAATAGCGAGGCGATGGCAAGGCGCAGGATCATGCCGCACCTCTTTCAACACGCGCGATGTCTTGCATATCTATAACCCGATCAAAACGCGCGCCCAGACGTGGATCATGGCTGACCATCAGCAAGGAAGTTTCGTTTGAACGCACTTGGGCAAAGAGCAATTCGAGGAAGGCCGCTTGGCTGTTTGCATCAAGCGCAGAGGTCGGTTCGTCCGCGATTATTAGTGGCGGCTGGCCAATGAGCGCACGCGCAACTGCGACACGTTGTTGTTGGCCAACGCTGAGCGCGGTTGCTTTACTGTTGGTCACACCGTCAGGTAGACCAAGGGCGCAGCACAGTTCAGTTGCCTTCGCCAACGCATCGCCCGCCTGCTTGTTGCGCGCAGGCGCAAAGCGCAAAGGTAGCATTATGTTGTCGGCTACAGTACCAAACGGCAGCAGGTTAAACTGCTGAAAGATAACGCCAATCTGTTCCGCTCTGAACTTGTCGCGCTTGCTGGCAGATAGTTCGGTAATATCTTGGCCCGCTATCTCGATCCGTCCGCTATCCGGCACAATCGTGCCGCAGATCAGCGACAAGAGCGTCGACTTGCCCGATCCGCTTTCACCCAGCAACAACACGGATTCACCCTTGGCCACACGGAAATCAGCGACCCGCAATGAAAACGCCGCACCTCCCGCCCAGCCAAAAGCGACATCAGACAAGTTAAGAACCGCATCCGTCATGCGTACTTAGCGATCCAGATCCAAGACCGGGGCCGCGCGCGTGACTTCAAAAGCTTGGGCACCGTTAGACGTAACGAGCTGCACCTCAACTTCCTCAGCATTGGGGAAAGCGTCAAAATAACGAAAGGTGATCTCGTTCAGAGCATCGGCTGAAGAACAGCTCAGAGCATACTCTGCATGGAATTCCGTGTGGCCAGCGTCATCGCCGCGGTCTTCGTGATCTTCATGGTCGTCATGATCTTCGTGGTCATCATGGTCGTCATGATCTTCTTGCTCGCCCTCTGTCTCCAATTCGGCGCGCGCATTGTTTACCACGCAGCCCGCCGCTGGGGACATCGCAAATAGTTCCAAAGGCGCATTGAGAGCCGCAAGAGCAGTCTCAATTGCAGCTAAATCCACGGCACTACTGGCCTCATACTCAAACCCGACGATATCCGCGCCGGGCGCATGAAACTCCATCGCAACTTCTGCGCCATCGATCGCAATATTCAATGTACCCACACCATGTTCATGCGCATCAAGCTGGCGTGTCTCTTCGGCGACAGCAGGAAAAGCTGCGATAAGTGCAAAAAGTGAAAGAGCGTTTTTCATAATCGGTCCCTTATTGGTCAGATAGGTCTTAGGCAACACACCGTTGGCAGTGCCCATGAATTTCTACGATATGGCGGTCCGCGCGAAAGGCGTTTTGGTCCGTCAATTCCGTTAGCTTGGGTAGAAGATCGCTTCCGTCATGTTCATCAACCAAACCGCATGTTTCACAGATCGCGAGGACCGGTACACTTTCTGCGTGATTGCAGCGACACGGCACAAAGGCCTTGATGGATTCCAACCGATGCGCGCGACCTTGATCGGTCAAAGCAGACAATGTCCGATAGACCGTCGGCGGTGCGATATCCGGCTCAGAGCGCTGAAGTTGCTCAAGGATTTGATAAGCAGTCATTGGTTTTTCGCAGGTTTTCAAAACCTCCAAGATGTCCGCCTGCCGCACATCCGCTGATTTTCTCATGCAATATACTCCAGCTTCAAAGAAATTGTTATTTTATAAAATACCAACAATCAAGCGCCCGATTTTACAGGCGCGCAGAAACCAGCCGATGCGCTAGATCAAGACTGCGAGATTGAGGCCCCCGAGAGGCACAGATCCAAAAGCAGTGCAAACCCTGCGCTGTCCAATGTATCAAACTCAGCACACAGCCTTTCAAGCTCATTGGCTCGCTCAAGTCCCAACCCCTCATCCGCAAGCAGATGAAATTTTGCACTGATTTCGGCATCTGACACTGGTAAATCAACGTCACCACGCGGCGTCATTGGGACACCTTGAATGCGCTGACCATTCTTTAGGGTCAACGCGACTTGCGCCCAACGTTTGGAGACACTGCGCCTTGTCAATTCGGGATCGTCAATCAAAGTGGTGGCACGACTGATCCTTAAGATATCAGGGTCGGTCAGGGTTTCCGGCGTCAACTCATTGGAGCCAATGGTGCCGCGAACGATCATGCAAGCGACTGGAAAGGCAATGGAATAGCTGAATTCATCAAGCGTTTTTGGCTCATACCCTGCAAGGCGCGTCGCATAGTGGAAGGTTTTGATTTCAACATTTGCGATATCTGTGTGGTGCAGATCATTCTCTCGCATTAGTTTTTGCACACCATCAAGCGAGGAATGCGCCCAGCGACAACAGGGGTATAGCTTGTAGTGCGTGTGCTCCAACGTCAGCCAACGCTTGCCCAGGTCGCTCCAAAACGACTCCGCCTCTGTACTTTCGCAGGTCAGTGCAGGCGCGCCTGTAAAGCCTTCGCGCGCAAGATAGGCCGCCGTGACACCCGAGGGCGCGCCCCAGCCGACACCATCGCGCACCATGGTCGGAAAATCGATGCAGCGCATCATTTGGCTGCGCGGTCCGTGATACTCTGCAATGCCAGCGGCGTGGCGTATCTGCTCCGTATCACAGCCCAACATACGCGCCACAGATGCAGCAACGCCGACAGCGGTCCAAGCCCCCGATGTGTGATAATCCGCGCAGGTAGCATGTTGCACCTGCCCTGCGCGGTAGCTCACCTCATAGGCCAGCGCCAACCACAGTGCGAGATCACGACCCATGACGGACTGCCCCTTCTGACGCATCGCATCTGCAACGGCGAGAACCGCAGGGAAGACCGCAGATCCCGCATGGCCCTTGTTCGGTGTGCTGCCATCATGAGCGTCAATGCTATCAACAGTAAATGCACCCGCCATCGCAGCGCCCGCAGGACTGCACGTGCGCCCATCCATTAACATGCGCGTGCCGCCCACAGTGCCCGCGCCAAAGAGCGCCATTGCGCTGCGACGAGCGATATCGCTCAGCTCTGTGCCGGCACCAATCGCTGCGACGCCCATCGTGTCTAGAAAGCTGCGTCTTAGCAGCGCTAGCAAGTCTTCGGGCAGGTCGTTAAATTCAAGATCGTGAACGAACGCGGAAAAACTTGTCGCCATGCTATGCACCCCTCTTTGCGGGAAGGATACCGGATTGGCCCTATAAAGAAACCGTCTTGCCATCGCGCGCGGACTTGTCTGCCGCATCCGCCAACATTTGCGCTTTCAAACCATCAAGGCCGGTCGGCTTCATCGTAACTTTGTCGTTCAAACAAGCAACAAAATGCTCCATCTCAGCGCGGTACGCAGCGGCGTAACGCTCTAAGAAAAAGGGCTGTGTCGGCGCTGTGCGAAAGCCTTGCCCGTTGGACACCTCAACCGTGTTCTCCAGCATATTATCCGCGCGCAACATGCCTTTGGAACCGTGGACTTCGATGCGTTGATCATAGCCGTAGGTGGCGCGACGCGAGTTGCTGATCTGGCAAAGTTTGCCGCTCGCGGTCTTGAGATTTACGATAGCGGTGTCGAAATCTCCGGCGTTCCCAATCTCTGGATCAACAAGACAAGACGCGGCAGCGGTCAACTCCACAGGCTCCTCACCTAGTAAAAAGCGCGCCATATCAAGATCATGGATCATCATATCGCGAAAAATTCCACCAGAGGTTTTAATGTAACCGATGGGGGGCGGCGCAGGATCACGCGACAGGATTGTGACGATCTCCACATTGCCGATCACCTGATCTGTGATCTGCTTTTGCAAATACGCGAAGCTGGGATCAAAACGGCGATTGAATGCAGTCATAAATGGCACGCCCGCCTTTTCAACGACCGCTAGGCATTCGCGAATGCGGTCCGTTGACAGATCCACAGGTTTTTCGCAAAAGATCGCTTTGCCAGCTGCGGCAGCTTCGTGAATGATATCGTAATGCGTTGTTGTCGGCGTGCCAATGACCACCGCATCAATGCTTTTGTCGGCGATAATTTCTTCCGTGCTCATCGCTGTCGCGCCGAGCTTAGCGGCCAAAGCCGCCGCCGCATCCGGCAGGAAATCTGACACCGCCGCTGCGCGTGCAGTTGTCATTTGCGCCAGTGTTGCACCATGAACCTGACCGATGCGCCCTGCCCCCAAAAGTCCGATGTTGAGCATATCTTTACCCTTTCAAAGCTTGCAGCACTTGGCGAGTTGCCGCGACCATAGGATCATGGGTGTCTTTTAAAATTGAGACACGATCAAAGCGTGCAGGATCAGAATTCACCGCCTCGCGCATCGCCGTGCCGAAGGCCATGCGTAACTCTGTGCCGATGTTGTATTTGCATATATTGGTGGTTCTGGCGAGCTTCGCGCGTTGCTCCACAGGCACGCCTGACCCGCCATGAATAACCAGTGGCACATCCGTCAGCGTTTGGATCGCAGCTATGCGCGCCTCGTCCAGACCACCCTCTTTATTCTCTTGTAAGTGCACGTTCCCGACCGAAACCGCCATCGCATCCACACCAGTCTCACGCGCAAAGATCGCGGCTTCCTCGGGGTCAGTACCTGCCGATTGCTCGCCATTGGAATAACCAACAAAACCGATCTCACCTTCGCAAGAAAAACCCGCACCGTGCGCCATTTCCGCGATTTTCAATGTGTCAGCGATATTTTGCGCCATCGGCGTGCGTGAACCATCAAACATCAACGACGTAAAGCCACTATCCAACGCCTCTGAACACTCGTCATAGGTATAACCGTGATCTAAATGCGCCACGACAGGCACACTTGTACCTTCCGCCAGATGCCGGAACATTTTGCCCAAAACAGGAAGTGGCGTATGTGCGCGGCACCCTGGCCCTGCTTGCAAAATCACAGGGCAATTCTCGGCTTCCGCAGCCGCTACAAAGGCGCGCATGTCTTCCCATCCAAGCGTGACCAAACCGCCGATAGCATAGCCGCCTCTTAGGGCGGGTTGCAGGACATCTGCAAGCGTAGCGAGGGTCACTTAAACTTCGCAATCATGTCTTTGATGCCGGGAATAGTCTCGATCTGATAAGCATGCGTTGGCTGGAAATACTGCACGAGCGAACGTTGCGACAGGCCACCCAGAATCGTGAAGTAATACATCTCATATCCCGGCATGACCGCGCAGGCATGATAGCCATTATCGATCATAATCGTGGAGTTGTTCATCAATTGATACGCATCCCCCGGCACACCTTCCTCGCGTTGGAGAATTTGCACGCCTGAGCCATGGCTCGGCTTGAAGCGGAAGTTATAGGTCTCATCATGACGCGTTTCATGTGGCAGATTATCCGTGTCATGCTTATGCGCCGGAAATCCGGACCAGCCACCTTGACCGACCGTGAACAGTTCGGACACCAAAAGGCGACCAACTTTGTCGTGATATTTCGTGCCAAGGATGTGCTTGATTTTACGGTGCGTTTTCGTGTCGTCAGAACCGTATTGCACCAGGTCCAACTCGTCAGAGCGCACAGCAAATGCATCCAGAACTTTGTCGTAGCGTGCACCCGCGATGTAGATTTCAGCTGTATCAGATGTGCAGACAAATTCCGCCTTCGCGGCCATAGGGACATAGACGCCTTCTGGCTCACCGCCCCAAACATCCTCGACACGGCCCCCAAGATCACCCGCTTTGAAGCCTTCGATATTCACATCCACCGACCCTGTCGCAGGCACAATGCAGGTCTCGTATCCGGGGACGGAATACTCGAATGCTTCGCCCTTCTTGAGATTAACGATGTTGAAATAATTCAACGGAACCGTGGGATCATCCGCATCGACGATAGGTTTGTTCTGATTGTCAAATGGCGCGATATGCATGGGCGTGGTCCTTTAAGCAGCGGTTGGGCCGGAATGCTCGGCCAAGAATGTTTCTAAGGTTTGTGTGTCAGGCATCGCAGGCGCACAACCCGGTTTTGACACGGTGACAGAGGCGCAGGCAGAGCCGCGCAAGATTGCGGTTTCGAGGTCATATCCTCCCGCGATAGATGTCATAAGCCCCGCCATGAAACTATCCCCCGCCCCTGTGGGTTTAAGGGCCTCAACAGGGTAAATTCCGGTGCGGATTTCTGCACCATTGGCAAATGTGATCGCCCCTTCCGGTCCCATTTTGTAAACAACAATAGTGGCGCTGGTTTCGGAAAGCTCTTTCGCCTTGGCTAGACCCTTTTCGATGCCACCCGCCATAAAGCCGAACTCTTCGTCATTGCCCACAATCATATCGCACTCTGCCGCCGCACGGCTGAGCACGTCGGAGGCGACTTGTGGCGAAGGCCATGAGTAGGGACGATAATCCACGTCGAAAATGATTGGCAGGTCCGCCTGTTTCGCCAATGCAAATGCATGAAACGTTGCGGCACGAGAAGGTTCTGCCGCGAAGACCGTGCCGGCCGTGATAAGCGCGCCGTATTTGGAATAATCCACCGCTTCTACGTCCGTGATATCCATCTGGAAATCTGCGGCTCCATTGCGATAGATCACTGACTGATGATCCTCAATCCGGCTTTCATAGACGGCTAACGAATTGCGAAATTCGCCACCAATCGGCGTCACGTAATCTGCATTGACACCGTAATGTTTGAGCTGGTTCACACAATAGCGCCCAACGCTGTCATCAGACACCCGCGTCACCAAAGCAGCTTGTCCGCCAAGCTTGCAAATTCCGGCTGCGATATTGGCCGATGAACCACCAAGCCCTGCGCGAAAAACCTCGCCTTCCTCGGTCTTTGTGCCCGCAGGATCGGCAAAGAAATCCATCCCTGCACGGCCAACAATAACGAAGGTATTGGCCTTGATGCCGTTTATTAAGTCGCTCATTTGCGCCCCACTGCGTTGCCTGCTTTGACCTCATCAAAAAGCTCTGGGTAAGGGTAGTTCAAGCCCAACAACTGGCGCAGATCGGGCGAAGCGGCCTCAAGAAATTCTTGCGACAAAGCCCCCGGCATATCCTCCAACGGTTTCACCCATTTGGGCAGGTAATTGATCAAAACAGCGCTGCGATCCTGCTGGGATTTGTTGGGCATCGCGCAGTGCCACGCGACACCGTAGAACAGGGCCACATCCCCCGGCTCCCCCAACATGCGTTCGCAGATATCGAAGAACTTGTCGTCTTCATTGGGATAGCGCAGCTCCTTTTGCGAGCCCGGCGCATAGGCCGTCGCCCCCGTTTCTTCGGTGAACGGATCAAGCAAGATCGACACCTGAGCGTTCATCGGAAAAGAACCGTTCAAGCCAATTGGATGGCTTTCGGGCTTGTAAAAATCCCAATAGGGATAATCCACATGCGGCTCCTGCCCCAGCCCGCCGGGCAGGATGCGATTGGCCGCAATGGAGCCCATTATAAACTCGCTGCCCAAGAATTTGCGCAGGACGTCCATGATAACGGGATGTGCCGCCATATCAGAAAACACATCCCCCTTCGCAAGCAGGTTCCATACGCGGCGTTGCAGATTCAACTTGCCCTCTTCTTCGGCTTGGCCTTGGAAATGTGTGACTGTATCCGCCTGGGAAGAGTGCTCTAGAATAATCGCTCGGGCTTCCGCGATTTGTGCGTCGCTGAACAGACCTGAGATTAGCACAGCGCCTTTGCCATTGAGCAATTCATCGACAATGGTCGCCGGATCCGCGTTGCTCGCGTTAAACCTTTTCATTTAAACACCCTTCCTTTGACGCGCGCGCGCTTCTTCTTGCTCTACATGCGCAGCCTGCACTTTGGGATTGTCCGTCACATGCGGCGTGCCGACCTCCCACCATGTATGACCCTCCGTCGTCCAGCCCTTATAAGGATCCACTTTGGCGCAGATCACATAGGTTTTGTCACTGGCCTTGGCACGTTTGAACGCTTCCTCTAAACCAGATATTTCGACCGTTTCCGCCTCTGCGCCCATAGCGCGTGCGTGGGCTTCAAAATCGACGTTCACTTGGCGTGTGGCTGTGGGCGTGTCGGCGATGAGGTTATTGAAACTTTCATTGCCCGTGTTATTTTGCAACTTGTTGATGACCGCGAAACCACCGTTATCAAGCACGAGAATGATCAGCTTTTTATCCGTGAGAACAGAGGAGTAGATGTCCGAGTTCATCAGCAAATAAGACCCATCCCCCGTGAATACGATCGTGTCTTGGTCGGGATCGATCTGCGCTTGCGCAATGCGCGCGCCCCAACCGCCGGCGATTTCATAGCCCATGCAGGAAAAACCGAATTCGACATCCACGGTGCCAATATCAAGCGTTTTCCAGTTGGCTGTCACCTCTGCGGGCAAGCCGCCCGCCGCCGCAACAACGCGGTCGCGCGGATCACAGAGATCATTTACCACACCAATCGCTTGCGCATAGGAAGCTGGTCCATTGCCAACGCGCGTATTGTCGGCGACGTAATCGCTCCACTTCGCCCGCTCGCCTTGCGCGTATTTGGTCCATGATTTTGGCGCGCTGTACCCACTGGTCGCACTGCCGAGCTCAACGAGCGCGAGTTTCGCATCGCCCACAACAGTCATCGACATATGCTTCGCCGCATCGTGCCGCCCTACGTTCAACCCGATGATCTGCGCATCTTTCGCGAATGCGGTCCAAGACCCCGTGGTGAAGTCCTGCAAGCGCGTGCCGACGGCGAGGATGACGTCCGCCTCCTCCGCAATCGTATTCGCCGAATCCGATCCCGTTACGCCAAGCGGCCCAATGTTGAGCGTGTGATCATTCACCATATTCGCGCGTCCCGCGATGGTTTCGACCACGGGAATATCATGTGCTTCGGCGAAGGCGGTTAATTCTGCCACTGCACCAGAATATTGTACGCCGCCACCCGCAATGATCATCGGGCGTTTGGCTGACTTCAGCAGCTCTGCCGCATCAGTAATCTCTTCAGCATCCGCTGCTTGGCGACGAATGCGGTGCACTTTTTCATCGAAGAACGAAACCGGGTAGTCATATGTCCAGCCCTGTACATCTTGCGGCAAACCAATGAACGCAGGGCCGCAATCCGCAGGATCGAGCATTGTTGCCAATGCAGCGGGCAAGGACTGAATGATCTGCGCAGGATGCGTAATGCGATCCCAAAACCGCGAAACCGCTTTGAACGCATCATTCACACCAAAGGTCGGGTTTCCAAAGTGCTCAAGCTGTTGCAACACAGGATCGGGTAAACGCGTCAAGAACGTATCGCCGCAAAGCATCAACATCGGCAAACGGTTCGCATGTACCAAAGCCGCACTGGTGAGCAGGTTGGCAGTTCCCGGCCCAGCACTCGCCGTGCAAAACATGAAACGTCGGCGTAAATGCGCCTTCGCATAGCCAGCGGCCGCGAATCCCATGCCCTGTTCATTCTGTCCACGATAGAGCGGCAGCACATCTTTATGATCGTGAAGCGCTTCGCCAAGACAGGTCACGTTACCATGTCCGAAAATACCGAATCCACCGCCGCACGCACGGGTTTTCACACCGTCAATCTCTATAAATTGCGCAGCCAAATAGCGAATGATCGCCTGTGCCGTCGTCAATGTGATGGTCTCGTCCGCTCGCCCCATTGCACCCTCCAAGATGGCTAAGTGCCTGCCCTTTTCAACAATGCTATTGACCAGCAGACCTAATCAAGGATACCCATTTTGCAACCGGTTGCAATACGTTTTTGGGAAGGGATGTTACGATGACGCAAATCAGAATTGGAATCGTCGGTGGCGGCTATATGGGCAAGGCTCATGCAGCGGCCTACGCGAGCGTTGGTACTATCTTTGAAACCAAATTGCGCCCTGTCTTGGAGATGGTTTGCGCGACCTCTGATACGTCGGCAGAGCGTTACAAAACGAAGTTTGGCTTTAATCGTTGCACGTCTGATTGGCAGAGCTTGGTCAATGATCCAGACGTTGATGCGATTGTAATCGCCTCGCCCCAATCTACGCACCGCGCCATTGCGGAAGCAGCATTCGCGTTAGGCAAACCAGTGTTTTGCGAGAAACCTTTGGGCGAAACGCTTGAAGACAGTCGTGCCATGCTTGCCGCCGCCGAAGCGGCTGGTGCTATCAACATGGTTGGGTTCAATTACATTCGCACTCCTGCTTCTCAGTATGCGCGCAAACTAATTGATGAGGGGCACATCGGCGCCGTTACATACTTTCGCGCGGAAATGACCGAAGATTTCCTTGCTGATCCTGACGCCCCTGCCACATGGCGCACTAGCGGGATGGCCAACGGCTGTATGGGTGATTTGTCCCCGCATATCATCAATTGCGCACGTGCGTTTATGGGGCCGATCGCTTCGCTCAGTGCTGTGGTGCAAACCGTGCACAGCTCACGTGGCGGCGTTGAAGTGACCAACGACGACCAAGCGCAATTCATGCTTGAATTCGAGAATGGCGTCAGCGGTCACATTCACGCGAGCCGCATCGCGACGGGGCGCAAGATGGGGTATGCCTACGAGATCCATGGCTCCAAAGGGATGATCCGTTTCGACGGCGAAGATCAAAACGCGCTGCATCTTTATGTGCGCGAAGGCGACGATGCCCAGCAAGGGTTCCGCAAGATCCTCACAGGCCCTGACCACCCCGATTATTTACCCTTTTGCCAAGGCCCCGGGCATGGCACGGGCTACCAAGATCAAATCATCATCGAGGCAAAAGATTTTCTGACCGCGATTGAGACTAAGCAAAACATTTGGCCCACTTTCCGCGAAGGTATGGAAGTGAACCGCATCGTCAAAGCAGCCATCGATTCCAGCGAAAAACGCGCATGGGTCGATGTCGCCGATTACTAAGGAACTGAGAGAATGATTGAAATCGGAAATGCGCCTTGCTCTTGGGGCGTCGAATTTGCGGATGATCCGCGTAACCCAAGCTGGCGCAAAGTGCTGCAAGAGAACGCAGAAGCGGGCTACACAGGGATCGAACTTGGCCCCGTTGGCTTTATGCCCGAAGACCCTGCGATGCTCTCCGAAGCGCTCGAAGAGTTTAACCAAGAGCTCGTCGGCGGCGTTGTGTTCCGCCCGTTCCACGACCCTGATGCTTGGGACGATGTGATGGACGGCTCCGTGCGCACCTGCAAAGCGCTCAAAGCGCATGGTGCGGAGCATCTCGTGTTGATCGATTCCATCTCGCCGCGTCGCGCACCCACTGCGGGCCGCGCAGATGAGGCAGAGCAAATGGACAAGGCCGAATGGACCGCCTACCGCGAAAAGATCGCAACCATCGCGAAGATGGGCGCTGAAGAATATGGCCTCACAGTCGGCATCCATGCCCACGCAGCTGGCTTCATGGATTTTGAGCCTGAGTTGGAGCGCCTTCTAAACGAGGTTGATGAAAGCATCCTTAAAATCTGCTTCGACACGGGCCACCATTCCTACGCCGGCTTTGATCCGGTCGCCTTTATGCAAGAGAATATGGATCGCATCAGCTACATGCACTTCAAAGACATTGACCCCAAAGTAAAGGCTAACGTCGTTGCCAACCGCACAGACTTTTACACAGCTTGTGGCGATGGCATTTTCTGCAACTTGGGCGACGGCGACGTGGACTTCCCAGCTGTACGTCAGGTCCTGCTTGATAATGGCTTTGAGGGCTGGTGCACAGTCGAGCAAGACTGCGATCCATCGGGCGACACATCCCCCATCGATGACGCCAAACTAAACCGCACATATCTGCAATCCATCGGCTTTGAGGGCGCATAAATGACTAAACTAAAATGGGGCATGATCGGCGGCGGCGAAGGCAGCCAAATCGGTCCGGCACATCGCTTAGGCTCTGGCCTTGATGGCTTGTTTGAATTCAGCGCTGGCGCACTCGATCACCGCGCAGCCGAGGGGATCGACTATGGTCAACGCCTCGGCCTTGGCGATCGCGCTTATGGCTCTTGGCAGGATATGCTCGCGGGTGAAAGCGAACGGAAGGATCGTATTGATCTCGTGACTGTCGCCACGCCAAACTCTACACACTTCGAGATCACCAAAGCCTTCCTTGAAGCGGGTTTCCATGTGCTGTGTGAAAAACCCATGACGATGACCGTTGAAGAGGGCGAGGAAATCGTCGAAATCGCTAAGAAAACCGGTAAAATCTGTGCGGTAAACTACGGCTATTCCGGCTATTCCCTTGTACGTCACATGAAAGCGATGATCGCGCGCGGTGATATTGGCAAGGTGCGTTTGGTCAACGCTGAATTCGCCCATGGTCATCACGCCGATGCCACCGATGCGGACAATCCGCGCGTGCGTTGGCGCTATGATCCTGCGCAAGCAGGTGTTTCCGCGCAGTTCGCCGATTGCGGTATTCACGCGATGCATATGGCGAGTTTCGTCACGGGTCAGGAAGTCACGAAGCTCTCTGCCGATACGGTCGCCTGCATTGATGTACGCACGCTTGAAGACGACGCGATGGTGAACTTCCGCATGGATGGCGGTGCCGTTGGACGCCTTTGGACCTCTTCCATCGCGATTGGCCGCCAGCATGGTTTGGGCATTCAGGTCTTTGGCGAAACAGGTGGTCTGCGTTGGTCGCAAGAGCAGCCAAACCAGCTTTACTACATGCCACTGGGCGAGCGCTTGCAAATCATTGAGCGCGGTGAAGAAAACCTATCGCCAGAAGCAGACCGCACCACGCGTGTCACCATTGGTCACGCTGAAGGCATGCCGCTTGCTTTTGCCAACATCTACAAAGATTTGGCCGAAGCTATTTCAGCGCGCAAAGAAAGCCGCGTTATGGATCCAGCCGCGAATCTTTATCCGCGTGCAGAGGATGGCCTGCGCTCTATGGCTGCTGTCGTTGCAGTCGCAAAAAGCGGGCAACAGGACGGCGCGTGGCTCGATGCCCGTCCACCTATGTTTCAGTAAAACTTGTGAATAAAAATAAGGCGCGCTGGGGAAACCTAGCGCGCTTTCAACGTTCCTCGTTCGATCACAGAACACTCAAATAGATGCGCCTTCGGTGTGATGCTCTGATTTTCGACCAGCGCGGTCACTTGCTCAATCGAGGCGGCAATAATCGCGGAAAACGGGTTGTGGATTGTGGTGAGATTGATGTTCTCCCACTTCGCCATATCAATGTCGTTGAGCCCGATGATGCCCACGTCCTCTGGTACGCTCAGACCTGCCGTTTCCAACGCCGAGATCGCCCCGATCGAAAGCACATCATCACCACAGAAATAAGCTTCTGCAAGCGGCGCGGTCAGCAGTTCCAGCATCTCTGCCCTACCCGCCTCGAACGAATAGGCATCCGCGAAACTCACGCGCGCGCTCACGCCTTTATGCGACGCACATTCCAGCAAAAACCCCTTCTCACGATCAAGGGTCGAGGTCGCCTCCGCAGGGCCGCCAAGGAAGCCCATATCCGTGTAGCCATGCGCAATCAACGTCCGCGCAGCCATACGGCCCGCTTCGATATTGTCGATCCCAAGCACATCTACATCCGGCGTTTCCGTGTGGCGCCCGAACGAATGCACCACAGGAATTCCTGCATCGCGAAATGACTTGGCAAACGCAGGCGGCAAGGTCGAGGAGGCAACGATCACGCCATCCACAGAATACTGGCGCAACATTCGGATCGACGCCTCTGGATCCGTTTCATCGGTAAGGTTCACCAGCAACGGGCGCAGGTCCCGCTCGTGCAGACCGCGCGTGTACATATCAAAGACTTCGAGGAAAACAGGGTTGTGAAAGTTGTTCGAGATCAGCCCGATCATTTTCGTGCGCCCAGTAGTGAGTGACGACGCCAAGGCATTGGGACTATAGCCAAGCTGATCCGCGGCTTTCATCACCTTTTTACGGGTTTTCTCAGAAACGGACGCGCCCTTGGTGAAGGTGCGCGACACGGCAGAGCGAGACACCTCTGCAAGTTCGGCCACATCTTTGAGCGTTACGGCCATCGCTTAGCCGTCGCGCGCGGAGTAGTCGATCGTTGCAAAGCGCCAGCCGCAAATCGCCGCAAACCCAAGGAAGATAATCGCCCACATATAGGCCGCTTGGGAGAGTTCAAACAAACCCCACAGCGTCATCACCGCGACAACAGCGATGCGTATCCAGAGCGGTGCAAAGAACGGGTTTTCAAGATCGAGAAGTTTGCTCACGCGACGCCCTCATACTCCGCACCTGTCTTGGCACCAGTAATGTAGGACACCACGTCCTCACCTGTGTAGTCGCCATTTTTGATGTCGAGATTGGCGCAGATGCGGCCACGGCGGAACACGACGATGCGGTCTACAAGATCAAATACCTGGCGCATGTTGTGGCTGACCAAAATCAGCGGCTCCCCCGCCTCTTTCAGCGTGCGAATGATGTTTTCCACCTGCGCGGTTTCCTGCACACCTAGGGCAGCTGTCGGCTCATCCATTATGGTAAGTCTACTTGCGAATGTCGCAGTGCGCGCGATCGCAACACACTGACGTTGCCCGCCGGACATATTCTGGATGGTGTTGCGGATGTTGGGGATTTTTACACCCGTGCGCTCTAGACCCTCCATAGTGGCCTGCCGCATCGCTTTGTAGTCCAAGAAACGGAACGGGCCCAGCCAATCGAACTTGGTTTTCTCACGACCCAAGAACAGATTGTCCGGCACGTCCAGATCATCCGCCAGCGCAAGCGTTTGGAACACCGTTTCGATGCCAGCCTCACGCGCATCAAGCGGTCCGGCAAAGTTCACCTCATCGCCATAGAGCGAGACCTTGCCGCTGGTGCGTTGCTCAACACCTGTGATCTGTCGCACAAAGGTTGATTTGCCCGCGCCGTTGTCGCCCATGATGGCGACGTGTTCGCCCTTCCTCATTTCAAAGTTGGCATCAACCAGCGCGTGTACCCCGCCGTAGTGCTTGGACAGGTTTTCGGTCTTTAGAATGATATCGCTCATGGTAATGTCTCCTAAGCCCGATTTCGTTGTCGGTATTGATCGAACAGAATGGCTGCTATAATGATACTGCCCATGGCCATCAGTTGATAAGAACCGTCCAGCTTGACGTAGGTAAAGCCAGAACGAATGACGCCCAAAACCATTGCGCCCAGCACCGTGCCAATGATGGAACCGCGTCCACCTTGCAAACTAATGCCACCGATCACGGCCATGGCAATCGCGAACAGTTCGTAGAACTCGCCCATGCCCGCCTGCGCGGTTTCACTTTTGGCTGCAAGGACGACACCCGCAAAGGCCGCCAGCATCGAGGCGATCACGTAGACCGTCACCTTGTGGCGCTTTACGTTGATGCCAGACATCCGCGCGGCTTCCTCGTTGGAGCCGATTGCATAGGTATGTTTGCCATAGACAGTGTAGCGCATGATCACGTGGAAAACGACTGCTAGCGACAGGAACCAGACCACGGGCATCATGCCAGAGCCAATGAATTTGAAGCTTTCCGTTGGGAAGGAAATTGGGTTGCCACCAGACCACCACAGCGCGATGCCACGGCAGATCAGGAACATGCCCAATGTCGCAATAAATGGTGGGATGCGCATGTAGGCGATGAACGTGCCGTTAATGGCTCCGATGAATGCGCCAAAGGCCAAACCAACAACGACCGGAACAATGACCGGCAAATCCATGGCCCATGGCCCAAACAGCGCTTTCGGGTTCACAAAGCCGTTGACCAATTCAGTTTGTCCAAAGCTCATTGCGATCATGGCGGTGGCGGCGACAAGCGGGCCGGAACTTAGGTCAATACCAGCGGTGATAATCACTTGGGTCACGCCCAAAGCAATAATGCCGATAATGGCGACCTGAAGGATGATAATTTTAAGACGTGCCTCGTTGAAAATACTGTCAAAGCGGTCTCTAGTGTCGAACAAAAAGCTTTGATCATTCATGTAGGGCAACACTTGGCCCAGCACCTCGAAGATCGCGATAATAACGAACAGCGCGAAAAGGATGTTCAGCTCATTGGGCCAAGATCGTTTGGTTTTGTCGAACGCAAGTCCGCCAGTGCCGTGGCTGGTGTCTGTCATCGGTGCCATTCCCTATTCAGCGCCCAGTTTCCAGCGCTCTGTAAAAATTAGGGCGGCACAAATGCGCCGCCCCAGTTCGTTTAAATCGACTTAGTTCTTGTCGAGGAAGTCACCCATGTTCGCAGGTGTCACCAACTTGAACGGGATGTAGACTTTCTGGTCCACTTTTTCGCCAGCGATCAAACGCAGTGCCGCATCAATAGAGCCTGTGCCTTGACCAACAGAGTCTTGAAACACTGTGACATCATAATCACCCGCCGCCATGGACAGAAGCGCGTCTTGGGATGCGTCAACACCACCAACCTGAACATCAGCCATATCCATGCCCGCCGCTTTCATCGCTTGGATCGCGCCGATTGCCATTTCGTCGTTGTTGGCAAGAACGAAGTCGAACGGCTCACCAGAAGACATCCAGTTTGTCATCAAGTCTTGCGCTTCGTCGCGCGACCAATTCGCCGTTTGTTCGTCGATGATGGTCATGAAGTTACACATGTCCATGCCGATCACATCATGTACGTCCTTGGAACGCTGAACAGCCGCTTGGTTGGAAAGTTGACCGTTCATGATGTAACCGGTAGCACCACCAGCTTTACCAGCTGCACGCAAGTTTTTGCAGATTTCGAACGCGGACAATGTGCCGGACTCGATCTCGTTGGACGCCACAAACGCTTGTGTCGCTGGCAGCTGGTTGACGTTGTCAGGCTCACGATTGACGTAGACTAGTGGCGTGTCGCCCGCGGCTGCGGAAACAGCTGCACCTGCGGATGTGTCAACAATGTTCACGATGATCGCGTCAACGCCAGATGCGACGAAATTTTTCACTTGGTCGATCTGCTTCGCAAGATCGTCTGTCGCGTCTTCTTGCTGATACGTCAAACCGTCGATGGTTGCTGCGTGCTCGACCATGCCGTTGCGCAGAACTGTCAACCAGTTGTCGTCAAAACGTGAAAATGTTGCGCCGATTTCTTGTGACATCGCGGATGTTCCCATCATCGCGACGAGACCTGTCGTAATCAGAATTTTCTTCATTGTAGTCCTCCCAAAATGTGCCCGGCGCACGTTCATAAAACCGGGGCCTTTTTCGACAAAGGCGTATGTGTGCGCTATCTGTGCGCTTCAATCGAAGGCACGAAAACGTCTAAAACACATCCAAGCCGCGCAGGTATTATCACGCGAATGAATATGATTCGAGCTTCACTCTATCCCGATTCAGAATTTTTGCAACCGGTTGCAAATTTTAGTTGAATAGACCAATGCATGCCCTGGAGCGACCTGTTTCAGGCAATTTCGAACGTGCAGTGCATCAACGGTGCTTCAAATGTTGTTCGGTTTGACGTAGAGACGAATAAACCATCGAAGGCCATACGCGATATGAACATCCTTTTTATTATGTATGATCAACTTCGCTTTGATTATCTAAGCTGCGCGGGCCACCCGCATCTACACACGCCAAACTTTGACCGCGTTGCTGCAATGGGCGTGCGTTTCACCAACGCTTATGTGCAATCACCCGTCTGTGGTGGATCGCGCATGTGCTATTACACTGGGCGATATGCATCGAGCCACGGTGCACAGTGGAACGGCTTTCCTCTGCGCGTGGGTGAACACACGATAGGCGATCATTTGCGCCGCGCAGGCATGGACAGTTGGCTCATCGGCAAGACCCACATGAAGGCCGACGCAGAAGGTATGGCACGTCTTGGCCTGTCTGCAGACAGCGTGATCGGCGCGCGCCAAGCCGAATGCGGCTTTGACACATGGATCCGGGATGATGGGTTGTGGGGCCAGGGCCCTGACGGGTTCTACGACGAAAAACGCTCGCCCTATAATGAGTACCTCAAGGGCAAAGGCTATCCGTCCCAGAACCCATGGGCAGACTTCGCAAATGCAGGCATCGACGAGGACGGCGATCTGGCCTCCGGCTGGATGTTCAAGAATGCCGACAAGGCTGCCAACATTCGCGAGGACGATAGCGAAACGCCGTGGCTGACCACGAAAACCATTGAATTCATGAATGAAAAATCAGGCGACGGATTACCCCCTTGGATGGCCCACGTCAGCTTTATCAAGCCGCATTGGCCCTACATCGTCCCCGCGCCCTATCATAATATGTATGGCGCGAATCATGTCCCTGCCCCAACGCGGCACGCGGTTGAACAAGACAATCCGCAGCCTGTGTTTGGCGCATATATGCAGAACAAAATCGCAACTGCCTTCCAGCAGGAAGAGGTGCGCCAAAAGGTTATTCCTGCCTATATGGGTCTGATCAAACAGTGCGATGATCAACTTGGCCGCCTGCTAGACCACATGGAAGCGCAAGACACGTTGAAAGATACGATGATCGTTCTGACCTCTGATCATGGCGACTATCTTGGCGATCATTGGCTCGGGGAAAAGGATTTGTTCCACGAGCAATCCGTCAAGGTTCCCATGATCATTTATGATCCACGCTCTGAGGCAGATGCCACGCGCGGCACCGTGTGTGATGCATTGGTGGAATCGATTGATCTTGCCCCGACCTTTGTTGAATTCGCGGGCGGTAAGGTGGCCGATCACATTCTGGAAGGACGGTCTTTGACGCCTTGGCTGCACGGTGAAACGCCCGATTGGCGGACTTTTGCGATTAGCGAATATGATTACTCCGCCACACCGCAAGCCGTGAAACTGGGGTTAGAGCCTCGCGATGCTCGGCTGTTCATGGTTTTTGATGGCCGCTATAAATTGATGCACGCGGAGGGTGGTTTGCGCCCGATGTTGTTCGATCTGGAGACCGATCCAGAGGAATTTAACGACCTTGCCAAAGGCGACATGCATCAGGGCGAGATCGACCGGCTTTATGACTATCTGTTCACATGGGCGCGGCGCATGTCGCAGCGCGTAACCAAATCAGAAGATGACATCAAAGCGATGCGCGGTAATTCCTTGCGACGCGGTATTCTCCCGTTCATGACCGACGGCAGCGAAGTTCCCAAGGAACTTTCGCAATTCTATTGCGGTGAAGCGAAAGCGGACTTCACGAAAGACTGACTAACGTTTTGGCACCAATGCCATCGCGCGGATGGGTGAGCCTGTGCCATTGTCGATCTTCAAAGGGGCCGCAATCAAAATCGCGCCCTTGGGTGGAAGTTGATCGAGATTACAAAGGCTTGCGAGACCAAAGCAATTGTCGCGGTGCAGATAGTTATGCGCAGGATACGGCGGGCTAAATTTGCCAGCCATGCCAGCGTCCGTGCCAATGCACTGCGTGCCCCAACCAACGATGCCTTTGGAGAGTAAATAATCGATACACTCTGTCGTCGGTCCAGGACTGTGGCTGCCGTCCTCATGTGGATCAGGGTCTTCGTTCAAGAAAAGCACGGGAACATGGCTGCGCTTATCCCAATCCGTGCGCATGACGACCCATTCGCCAGGATTGATCTCGCCGTGCTTGACCTCCCACTTTTTGACGTGTTCCGCAGTGAGCAGAAAATCATTATCCACCTCAGATTGCGCCGAGCAATCGATCACATTCACAGGGGCCATAATGCGCTGCATATCCAACGTGTCTGTAAAGCCGTCCTTGTGGTCCTTGCCCGAAATCCAGTGATGTGGGGCATCAAAATGCGTGCCTGAATGCTCGCCCAATTTCATCCAATTCCACGCAAAAAACGGACCATCTGAATCGTACTCGCTGATCTTATGGATCTCTACCTGTGGCGTATTCACCGCGAAATCTTCAGGTAAATGGAGGATTGGTGTGTCAGGCCCAAGCTGCGCTGTGCAATCCACAATTCGAATATCACCGCTCAACAGCATCCCACCCAGCGCGCCAAGCACATCAGTTGCAGACATATCATTTTCTTTTTTGTGCGCGCCCTGCCCCGCAAATCGACGACGGCGGCGGGCCATCACTTCATCCGTCAGATCGAACACATCATTGATGGTTTCTTTCAACGTTACATTGCCCGGCGACAGCCGCAGTAATTGCCCTCTGAAATCAACCGATAGCCCCGCAACACCCAGCGCACCGACCACTGCCGCCGCTTCTGCTTTGTCTGGAAAGCGCAGCATAACAGATCCACCGCGGGCATCCACATCGCGCGGGGAATGCAGTGGCAGATCCAGTGCATCGGCGCGTTTGATAATTAAATCAACAAGTTCACGGTTCCATGATGCAAGCACCGCGTGATCCTGTCCCGCATGCCATTTCAGCGCAGGCAAAGACGATAGCGCGGCAACCGATCCGGGCGTACCGCTGTCAAAACGGCGAATATCGGGTGCGTATTCGAACTTGTCCAAGTCCCACGAGAACGGGTTGTTTTGCGAAAACCATCCCCGCGCTTCTGGTTCCAATTCACGCGCAAGTACTTTATCCACATAAAGAATTCCCGCTCCCGGTGTGCCGCACATCCATTTCAGAGATGTTGAAAGTACAAAGTCCACTTTCGGTTCCATCGCATCGAACGGGATCAAGCCCGCCGCTTGTGTGATATCAACACCAATCATGCTGCCCATGTCGCGCCCGTGCGCCACGAGCGGTTCCAGATCAACGCGCGCTGAGGCGGTCGATGTCACCCAAGTGAGCAAAGCCAACCCAACATCGCGGCCCCATTGCGCCATGAAATCCTCCGGCTCCACCCAAGACGCACCATCGCGTTTTGGCACCGTATCCAGCGTGAAGCCCATTTTCGGCGCAAGCCCCGCAAGCAAGAAATGCATCGAGGGGAAACAATCCTCTGCGACCAAAACCCGCTTGCCATGCAATTGCCCGTCAGGCAGCGCGCGCATGAGTTTGTGCATGCCATCCGTCACACTTTCGCAAGTCGTCATCGAGCCTTTAGGTACATTGATGATACGGCGCCAGTAATCAATGAAATCCTGTCGTTTCAAAAGAACATAGCCCCATTGCTTGTCGTCAGGAGCCGCCCAAATTTGCGCAAATTCTGCCGTTGCGGCGGCCAGCTCTTCTTCCTTACCGGGATACATCCCTATGGAATGATAGAGAAAATAACCTGCTTGTTTGGAATTACTCAGCATATCTTGTTGTCTCGCGAAATGGGTCTCAAACGAAAAAGGCCCCAGCACTGCCGGGGCCTGTCTCATAAAGTGTAGGCCTGTTTAGCGATACTTAACAGTCACAAACTCGCCGCCTTCGACTTTGAGGTGACGGTAGCTGCCTGCGCTCTCGCCATTGCCAATCATCTCGACTGCGGATGCGCCAACATAGTCAACGTCGCCGCCGTCTTTGATGATCTGCAGTGCCTTAGCCAACTCGCCAGGGAAGATCTGCTCGCCAGGTGCGTTCGCAACATCAAACACGTGATCCTTCAGATCGCCGCTTGCGGAAGAGCCCGCTTTTTGCATCGCGAGCATGATCAAAGCCGCCGCGTCATAGCTCTCTGGTGTGAAAGGGGATGTGCCGTCGAAACCAGCCGCTGTCGCCATTTCCGCATAGGTAGCAGCACCCGTGCTGTCCGTACCCGCAACCTGACCGAATGAGCCGTTCAACGCATCGCCGATTGTCAGGATGTTGTCACCGATCATGCCGCCCGGCAGAACGAAGCGATCCCAAGCACCTGTGTCGATGGAGCCTTCAATGATGCCACGACCGCCTTGATCAAGGTAGCCAGCAACAACCAAGATGTCGCCGCCCGCAGATGCGAGTGTGCCAACCTCGGAAGAGTAGTCAGCTTTGCCGTCTTCGTGGCTGATGTTGACTGTGATCTCACCGCCGGCCGCTTCGAATGCGGAAACGAACGCGTCTGCCAAGCCCTTACCGTAGTCGTTGTTTGTATACGTCAGAGCGACGGACTTGATGCCTTCTTCGATCAAGATGTCGGTCATGACCTGACCTTCACGCGCATCAGACGGTGCTGTGCGGAAGAACAGACCATCGTCCTCAGCCGTGGACAGCGCTGGGGATGTAGCAGATGGAGAAATCATCACGATACCGTTCGCGCGCGCCACGTTCTGTAGAATCGCACCTGTCACACCAGAGCAGTCCGCGCCGACGATCGCGTTCACTTTGTCCGCTGTCACCAAACGCTCTGCCGCCGCTGTTGCCGCTGCAGAATCGATGCATGTGCTGTCTGCGCGTACAGATGTCACTGTAGAGCCGTCCAAAAGCAGACCGGAGTCTGTCACTTCTTGCATCGCCAATTCTGCGCCCGCCGCCATTGGGCCAGTCAGTGATTCAATCGGGCCTGTAAAGCCGTAGATCACGCCAAGCTTAATGTCTTCCGCGAAAGCTGCCGAGCACATTAGTGCGGATACGGCTGTTGCCGTCATTAGATTTTTCATGATGTTTTCTCCCAAGGAAATAATTGATAAGGGCACCATGCATGGACATGTCGCTGTTCGCAAGCAATCTCACATCAAACACAGCACGCGATTGCAAAACACACTGTTGCAGCGCATGTTTGGAGCGCCGAGACAGAAAGGGCCTGGTTGATGAGCACAAGAGTAGCAATCGTGACTGGTGCCGCAGGCGGCATGGGAAAAGCCTTTGTTCGCAAACTGATAGCGGATGGATGCCGCGTTGCAGGATTTGATATATCGCAGGATGGATTGGACGATTTGAGTGCTGAACTCGGGTCAAATTTCTTAGGTATCCGCGTTGATCTGACCGATCCTGATGCCGTTACGGCAAGCTTTACAGCGGTTGTCACGGCCTTTGGCGGGCTTGATATTTTGGTGAATAATGCGGGCACCTGTTTCATGTCAGAGTTCCCGAACATCCCCGCGGATGAGTTCAAACAGCAGATGGCGCTTAACTTTGAGACTGCCTTTCATTGCTGCCAAAACGCGGTGCCTTTGATGCTAAAGCGCGATGGCGTGAAGAAGATCATCAACATTTCATCCAATGGCGCGTATAATTTCGATGTCTTCGATCCACCGCCATATCGTGCGAGCAAGGCCGCGCTTGATACGCTGACCAAAGACCTTGCACGGCGCTATGCCACCGATAAGATTTGCGTCAATTCAATTGCCCCCGCGATGACGGAAACGCCTTTGTTTGGGGTGCTTTCAGACGATGTGCTCGCCAAAGCCATAGCGCAAATGCCCCATGGTCATGCGATGCAGCCGGAACAAATCGCGGGCTGGGTTGGCTTCCTTGTGGGGCCGATGGGGGAAGTCTCCAGCGGCAATGTGTTCATCCTGAATCAAGGGCGCGATGTGCGTTAAGTAAAGTGATCCGGTGTCTTGCGCAGTGTTGGCCACTGCGCAGGGCAATGCCCGTAAATGATTTCTGCGTCCTTCTTTTTTGCAAATTTAATCAGACGGTTACCACTTTCAATCGCTAAACCCTCATCCCAAGAGCCTTCGAATTTTTCATCAACTTCCGCGGGCCGTGAAATAGCATCACTGACAAGCAACATCGGCCCGCTATTTGGTAAATCAACCAGAATCGCCAATTGGCCAGGTGCGTGGCCTGGTACCAACAGCACCCGCAAATTCGGTCCCAAACCAATATCTCCCTCGAGCAACAAATACTCCCGATCCGGCCAATCCATGGGCTTGACGTCACCCCAATAGAGGGGCTTCGCAAGGTTCCGCTCTGCTTTGGCGATCAAAATCGGAACATTCGGGAAATCACAGAGACCACCGACGTGATCGATATGCGTGTGGGTCATAATCAACAGATCAATGTCACCCATCACAACACCCGCCTTCGCCAATTGCGCCTTTGGCAGGTTGTCATGGGTCAGCTCCAGAACCTTACCAAACTCGCCAAGCTTGTCCTCGAGCGATGCCGCCTCAACATCCTCTGCATATTTTTGTGGGAACCCTGTGTCGACCAAGATCCGCTCTCCGCGATCGGTCACCATCAGGAATCCACAGATCCCGATCACGCGTCCGTTCGCGTGGACTTTGAACAACCCGTAATCAAGTACATGCAGTTGCTGCACTTGCCCCTTGATGAAACCTGTCGGACTCACGATGCTCTCTCCCAATGATGTCACTCAGGAAAGTCAGGCCACCCTATGAAAGTCAAGATTCACACGCTGTTTGAGTATCTATTGGAGACCACAGAAGCGGATCCAGAAGCGTTTGTTGGCTTTTCCCTGTCGAAATCTCCGGTGCTTGGCGATTATCTGGCAGATCTTGATCCCGATCTTTCGCTTGATTGGAATGGCCGCTCTTTTCGCGGTCTGCCTGAATTGCGCACCCATGTGTTGCGTCAAGCGAACCTTGCTGACACATGCGATATTGATGATGTGTTGATCACGGCCGGGGCAGCAGAGGCGAATTATCTTGCTTTGCGTCAGTTGCTGGAGCCGGGCGATGAGATCGTCATCGAAAAACCCGGCTGGCCGCAAGCAGAGGTCATGGCCTTGGCGCAGGGCGCTGATATCAAAACGGTGTTTCGCCGTGAGGCTGCTGATTGGGCCTTGAATCTGGATGAATTTCGCAGATTGATAACGCCCAAAACCAAGTTGATTTTTCTGACCAACCCCAACAATCCAACGGGCCGCTTGCTTAGCCCAGAAGAGCTGACGGAGATCGTCGACATTGCACGTTCGGTCGGAGCGTGGTTGATCGTCGATGAGGTCTATGCGGGTCTCGAGTGGGATGCCCCCCGCCCCAAATCTATCCCGGCACTTTATGAGCGCGGCATTACCACGGGCAGCGTTTCTAAGGCGCTTGGCCTGCAAGGCTTGCGCACGGGGTGGATGATCTGTCGCGATCCTGAATTGATCATGGACGCTGTAATTTTGCGCGAAAATTCAAGCGAGATCATGAACATATTAGGCGAAGTTATCGCCGAAATCGCGTTGCGACCTGATCGTTATGCAACAACCCTCGCTGGTGCGCGCAAAGCGGGTCTGGCCAATCTTGAGGTGCTCAATTCATTCATCAAAAAACAACCGCTGTTGTCGTGGATACCGCCACAAGCAGGGCTTATCGGCCTCGCAAAACTAAGTGCCGATCTGAACGGTGACGACATCGCCAAACGCTTATTAGAACCGCCCTATAAGACGTTTCTACTACCTGGATCTGCCTATGATCAACCACACCATATTCGTGTTGGCGTTGGGGGCGGAGAAGAGGCCAATCTTGTCCTTGGTCTGTCGCAGTTAGACGCTTTACTTCGGACCTTTAAGTGAGGCCAATACTAAGCATTGGATTTAACAAACACACCCAAATATATCCCCTTTGGTTGGACCAGCCTTTACATTAGGTAGGTGGACCGACAACGCCTGTTTACAAATAAACAGGATATTAGGCCCAAGTTGCGTTGATTTTTGTCCCGCTAAGCCAGAATTTAAATGCATTATCGCAAAGGCTTTTGGGATGCCTCGTCTTATTGTTTCTTTCGCGCTCCTCGCTTGCCTAGCAGGCTGTGTGGACGGGACCAACCCGTTCGACGACGACGAGGCGTCAGACACGTCAATAACAGATACCACTGGTACAGTCATATACGGACAGTTCTGACGCAGATGTCGATACTGAAACCAGTGAGACCGACGAAGAAACTGAAACTGATCCGATCGTACCAATCGTCTCAAGCGTAAGCACATTGCCCAGAACAGAGAACCCGACTTCTGCCTAAGCGATCTTTCGTTCAGAAGCGCGCTCTGACTCGGGCGGATCCGTTGGAAACGGATACACACGCGGATTCGTGTACAACAGTGATGCCGACACGTTTACCGTGGACAACGTCGCTTTCGACGGTGACAACCGCTAAACTGAAGTCTTCAACGATGATGGCGCACCAGATTAGGCTTCGGCCCTTTTAGGATGTTCGAAGCACCTTCGAGCGCAACCGGCGCGCTAACACTTGCGACGGTTAACCAACTTGTGGATTACCGTGCTCCCTACGCTGTTGGCCCTGACTGAAACCCGTCAATCACGATCGTGCGCACTGATGCATATATATGGCAGCTACCTATATCAGCGAGATGGCGGCGTTACTTTGCCGACCAGCGGGCAAGCTGTTTTTACGGGCACCGACAATTACAGTGGCTTGAGCGACTTTGACGGGCGCTGGGGCTTGGAATATGTCAAAGGCGACATGAGAGTTGAGACTGATTTTGACGATTTCAGTGACGGTGCAGGCGTTCGCGGTGAAGTGACCAACCGCCAAGCTTATAATATCGACGACATTACAAATGCACCAACGCTTGCAGAACCTGATTACCGCACCCGCACGATGAGTTCTGAAGCCAAAACTCTTGCCCCGAACGCAAAAGGTGGCTGATTTTGCTTTTTCGTCTGCGGCGCTGTCCTACATTAAGCGCGGCTTTACAGGTACCGGAAGTGATTTAACCTATCAGATCGAAATCACTAGAGGGCGCACTTGGTATGCAGAACAGCCCTTCATGCAATATGCCAGCGCGAGCGTGACGCAGAACTATATCTTTAGATCCGGCAGCTTTGTTTTCGCTGGGTTGGCCCGTGAGAAACAACAATCCCTGTCCGCGCGCCAAGATGCACGCAACTGGGGGCTCAGCGCAGGTTTGCGTTTGGGTCTCACAAATAAAGATCAATTGACGCTGAGCGCGAACGCCAAGAAAAGCAACTTCATCGATGCGACGCTCGACTATGAGCAACCGACACTCAGCGCGCGCTATGCATTCGCTCGTCCGATTGCTGGCGTTTCGATCGATATGGGATTGTCTTTTAGTCGAAAGAACCATGAAACATTGCGATTTGGGCGTCAGGACAAGACGATATCTGCGGATGTGACCGGTGTGTTCAACCAGATTTAGTACTTTGGTTTCTCGCCCTTGCTTACGCTGTCTGCAAGCCAAACGGATGCGAACATCGGTCTCTATGAGAGTCGCCAGTTTGGTGTGCGCGTAGGCATTCAATCCTCGTTCTGAGACCGATAGTTTGGCGACATTGCCCTAAACCTCTCGACAGCGAGGTTTGAGCCGCTACTCTTTTTTAAACAGAAGAGGAGGAATTAGAATGGCGCTTAAATATCTGCACACAATGGTCCGCGTGAAAGACCTGGAGACTTCAATGGCGTTTTTTCGCTTGTTAGGTCTTGTAGAAACCCGCCGGATGGATAGTGAACAGGGGCGGTTTTCACTGATTTTCATGGCACCACCTGATCAGCCAGAATGTCCGGTTGAACTGACGCATAACTGGGACGGCGATGATGAATTGCCAACAGACGGGCGCCATTTTGGTCACCTCGCCTATTCGGTTCCGGATATTCATGCGACCTGTCAGCATCTGATGGATAATGGGATTACTATCAACCGCCCACCACGCGATGGCCGCATGGCATTTGTGCGCTCACCCGACAACATTTCGATCGAGTTGTTGCAAGACGGCGACGCCCTTACACCCGCAGAACCATGGGTGAGCATGGAAAACACAGGACATTGGTAAGTTTCTTTCGCTTGGCAAAGACAGACACCAAATGTCGCTGCGCTATAGCTAAACTGTTGAACCTAAAAGCATCTCGCATCCGAGCAGGGGCAAAAGAAAGTTATATTGTGAGCGCGCTGATTGCTTGGTGCGCGCTCGCGCTACCCAGCGCTGCACAAGAACGGTGTCGCCAAGCATTGGCGCTTGGTTTGGATGTCTCCGGTTCAGTCGATAGTCGTGAATACCGGATGCAACTTGACGGGCTCGCGTCCGCGTTACAGGCCCCTGACGTCAAAGACGTTCTGCTTTCAATGCCGGACGCTCCCATACGTATAGCGGTTTACGAGTGGAGTGGTGCGCAGGATCACTTCCTGCTTTTGCCGTGGACAAGCGTGACAGATGAAACCCGTCTAACAGAGATAGAGCAACGCTTGCGCAGAACTCAAAGAACCCCTTCCGATCAATCGACGGGACTTGGCAGTGCGATGCAGTTTGGCGCACGCTTACTGGAACAACAAAGCGCGTGCTGGACACAGACCTTGGATATTTCAAGCGATGGGAAATCTAATACAGGACCTCATCCCAAAGACCTCTGGGATACGCCCTTCCCCAACATCACGATCAACGCATTGGTGATCGGTGCCGATGCGCTGGATCATGGAGACAACCGCCAAGCTCAAGTAGGTGAGCTATCCTCTTACTTCGAGGCTTACGTTCTGCGGGGCACTACCAGCTTTGTCGAGGTCGCACTTGGGTTTGAAGATTACGAAGACGCAATGATCCGGAAGCTTAAGCGAGAGCTACAAGGCCTAATGCTGACCCGACAGTTGCCCATCCAAAATCATTAGATATAGCGGATTTGATCCGTCCAATACCGCTCCATCCGCTTGAGCGAACCTGTAATGTCGATTAACCCTTCAGGACCCAGTACACCTTTGTTCTGCAGACCTTCTGTATAGCGTTCAAACAGTTCTGACACGATATCGCGCACCTCACGACCCTTTGGGGTTAGCTTCACACGCACGGAGCGGCGGTCAATTTAGCATCGTTGATGATGCATAAAATCCATCTCAACCAGCTTCTTAAGATTATAGCTGACATCAGATCCCTGATAATAACCGAGCGACTTCAATTCGCCTGCGGTTACTTCATTGTCGCCAATATTGAACAAAAGTGGCGCATGAACTGCGTTGATCTCTAACATATTGACGCGCTCAAACTCGTCCTTGATCACATCAAGCAAAAGCCCGTGCAATCGTTCCACAAGCGCGAGCACCTCTAGATACCCTTTGATAAACCCTTTGTCCGCTCCGGTTTTCAGATCATTCTGGACAACGCTATGTATGCTCATTCTCGAATCTGATTAGCTACTCGGACCAACAATGAGGTAAATTCGCAAATATTCGGTTAAAGTTGAAAGCCTGTTACTTTTGAAATGTTTGCGCTATATCTGCTAGCATATCGGTGAATTTTTCAGGCGGCACAGTCTGCCCCGTCACCCAAGAATACAAATCCTGATCATTCTCATTCAGCAACGCGTCATAGAGCGTGATATCCGCCTCGCTCATCTGCGCAAGCGAGTTGTCGGCATACGCAGAAAGGATGATGTCCATCTCTTTAATCCCGCGCCGCATAGAGCGCATTTTCAGGCGTTTGATACGGGTGTCATACGTCTCAGGCATCATGTGTCTTTCAAAACTGCGCGCAGGCGTTTTTCCAAACGGCCCAATTGCTCTGAGGACTGGCTGATCGTCACGCGCAAATCCCGCATATCGCGCAAAATGGTTGCCACATCCGAATCTGTTTCCGCGGCGTCTGCATTAGGTGCGTCCAAGCCTTCGCCCTCGCCGTTCATCAGCCACATCATCGACACGTTCAAAACACCCGCCATGATAGACAGATGGTTCGCACGCGGTTCGGACAAATCCTGCTCCCAATAGCGCAGGGTGCTGGCGCGAATTCCAAGTCGACGTGCCATCTGTGCTTGGCTCATTTGGGCATATTCGCGCGCAGCGGCCAAACGATCGCCAAACGTCGCAGCATCTGGTCCGTACCAGTCTTCCGCGGGCATATCGATTGTCCTCATCGGCTTTGCATTCAAGGCTTCGAGGTCATCCAAGGGGCTTTCTCCTGCATCGGGGTCCAGAACGCTTGATTGCGCGCGTGCCCCAACCTAAGAGGGACTTAGCCTAATTACAATTCGGAGCCCTCTATGACTTTCCTATCTGCGACACTCTCACGCGTAAAACCATCGCCCACAATCGCGGTCACGACGAAAGCACGGGAACTTAAGGCAGCCGGGCGCGATGTGATCGGCCTTGGTGCGGGCGAACCTGATTTCGACACGCCACAAAACATCAAAGATGCGGCGATCGCAGCGATTGCAGCGGGCAAAACAAAATATACTGCGCCCGACGGCATCATCGAGCTAAAGCAGGCAATTTGCGCCAAGCTTCTGCGCGACAATGAGCTGACCTATTCGCCCGATCAAGTCTCCGTCGGAACTGGCGGCAAGCAGATTCTATACAATGCGCTGATGGCAACGTTGAACCCCGGCGATGAGGTGGTGATCGCGGCACCTTATTGGGTAAGCTACCCTGACATGGTATTGCTCGCGGGTGGTACGCCTGTGATAGCGACAGCTTCATCGCAAACAAATTACAAACTGACAGCAGGTCAGCTTGAGGCGGCGATAACGCCCAAAACCAAGTGGTTTATCTTTAACTCGCCCTCCAACCCGACGGGCGCAGGCTATAACCGCGAAGAGCTGAAAGAGCTGACTGATGTCTTGGTAAGTCACCCGCATGTGTGGGTGATGACGGATGATATGTATGAACATCTTATATATGATGACTTCGAATTCGTCACCCCAGCCCAGCTAGAACCGCGCTTGTACGAGCGCACGTTAACCTGCAATGGCGTGTCCAAAGCCTACGCAATGACAGGCTGGCGCATTGGCTATGCCGCGGGTCCGAAAGAGCTGATCGGCGCGATGCGCAAGATCCAAAGCCAGAGCACGTCGAACCCCTGCACAATCAGCCAATGGGCGTCGGTTGAAGCGCTGAACGGGCCACAGGACTTCTTGGCGGAAAATAACAAGACATTCGTGCGTCGCCGGAATTTGGTCGTCGACATGCTGAGCGCAATCGAGGGAATGACCTGCCCCGTGCCGGAAGGCGCGTTCTACGTCTACCCGTCCATTAGCGGGCTCGTCGGCAAGACGACGCCCGATGGCACAATCGTTGAAAACGATGAGATTTTTGCGACGAAACTGCTTGAAGACACAGACGTTGCTGTGGTGTTTGGGGCGGCCTTCGGGCTTTCACCGAATTTCCGTGTCAGTTACGCAACGTCAGATGCTGCACTGAAAGAGGCATGCACGCGGATCCAAACGTTCTGTGCTACGCTGACGTGACGAGTAGTCACGTGAAGGGCCGATATGTCGGGTCAACTTCCTGATTTCTATTTTCGAGTGCCCGAAAACGGTGCGCTCATGTTTCGTGTGGATACAGAAAACCGCCAGCGCCGGATCGAAATGGATCAAATTGCCGCCGTGAACATTCGCAACGGCGAGATCAGACCCCAGGGCGATCGCGAACTCAGCGAGCATGAGCTGGAGTCATTCAAGACTGCATGACCGAGCGCACAGAGCTGCGCGTCGAACGTGACATCGATGACATCTACCGCGCGGTTGATTATTTGAACCTCACCACTGAATGGGCCCAAGCCAAGGCCAGTGACGAACAGCTTGAAGCGGTGACAGAAGATTTGCTGCTAGCCATGCACGACTTGCGCTCTGTGCTCGTGCGCAAGAAAGAAGATCGTTCGCTGAAAGGCCGTTAAGCGCCTTTGAGGGCCAGTTTGGGTCCTAGGCGGAAAAAACGCTCAGTCATCAAAATCGCCGCGACGGCAAGGCCGACAACCAAGCCGCCCCAGACCCCTGCCCCTTCAAATTGGAACACAAATCCAAGTAGGTAGCTGCACGGCACACCGATGACCCAATAGCTGAAGACAGCGAAGCTCATTGGGACTTTGGTATCGCGCAGTCCGCGCAACAAGCCCAAAGCCATAACCTGCGCCGCATCAACCAATTGGAAGATGCCCGCCATCAATAGCAGGAGCGCGCCGATCTTCATGATCTCTGCACGGTCAGGTTCATCTTTGTCTAGAAATACCGAAATCAGCGGCTCTGGAATGCTTACGAACACCACGATAGTCAGCAGTGCGACAAGGATCGACATAACAATCACCAGCTTTGCGCCGCGCATCAAATGATCTGGGTCTTTGCGCCCCAGCGCATTTCCTGCACGCACGGTGGCTGCATTCGACAGGCCGAGGTGGATCATAAACGTCAGGCTCGCCAATTGCAGCGCGACACCATGTGCGGCCAGTTGGATCGTGCCCAACCATCCCATCATCAGTGTTGAGGTCGCAAACAACCCGACTTCGGCTAGAATGGTAAAGCCTATAGGAACACCAAGACGCCCCACAAGAAAGAAAGCCTCCCAGTCAGGTTTCCAGAGGCGCGCAAAAATTTGTGGCTGTGGCAGCGCACGCAGCACATAGCCCGCGATCACCAAGAGCGACAGGATCTGCACGCCAAGCGAGGCGATCGCAGAACCGCGCAAGCCCAGCTCAGGTGCCCCCCAATTGCCAAAAATCAACGCATAATTGGCAAATCCGTTCACCACCATCGCAATCAGCGTGACCCAGAGCACGACCTGCGTTCGTTCAAGCGCAGCAAGGTAGGATTTTAACACCATTACCCCAAGCGCGGGGATCACACCCCAGCCCGCGATCCGCAGATAAGCTTGGGCATCCGCCACCAGTTCTGGCTCTTGGCCAAGCACCCGCAAGATACCGCCAGAAAAATAGAACATCGGCATCACGGCGATGGCAAAAACAAAAGACATCCAAAGACCCATGCGCGTTGTGCGGCGCATTTGGAGGTCGTCTTTTTCGGCATACTGGCTGGCAACCAGTGGCATCACCGCTTGCGCAAAGCCCGACCCAAAGATGAACAGCACGAAGAAAAATGTGCTAGCCAGAGTGACGGCCGCAAGGCCCTCAACAGAATACCAGCCCATCATGACCGTATCGGTTAGCCCGATAGAAAACTGCGCCAAATGCCCGCCAATCAGCGGCAAACCAAGCGACATGATCGCTTTTGCGTGCTGGCCATAGGGCATTTGCGCTACTTTCTGAGACTTGATCATGCGCTTAGCATTGACCCAAGCGCGCAAAGGCGGCAAGCGTCGTCTCAACATTTATTGTACCCCAACACGCGAGCCGATCACATGAGCCAGCCTTTTGAGACATTGATATCCGACGCGCGCGCCCTTTATGGCGAGCTTGCAAAGAACAACACCCGCGATTGGTTTACAGAGCATAAAGCCCGCTACGAAACCCAGTTGAAAAAGCCCGCCAAGATGTTGCTTGATGCGGTGGCTCCCAGGCTTTCTGGCATGCTGGATCAAACGGTCACAACCAAGCTCTTCCGCGCCAATCGTGATGTTCGTTTTTCCAAGGACAAGACGCCCTACACATTGCATCTTCACATGATGTGGGCCCCTCAAGGCAATGGCACTCAGCCCGTCTATTTTTTTGGAATCGCTGGGGAATACGTGCGCACAGGTGCAGGATTGATGAATTTTGACAAGGCGCAGCAAGCCGCTTGGCGCGCATGGGTGAGCGAGCGTGAAGGCGACGCTTTGCAAGCGCGTTTAGATGCGGCATCGGCAGCGGGTGCGACCTATGGCAAGCCCGAGTTAAAGCGCATTCCCTCCCCCTTTGACAAAGAGCATCCGCGCGGTGATCTGCTGCGCCGCAAGTCTTTGGTGCTTTGGAAGGATCTGGACGCTAACGGCTCCGGTGATCTGGTGGGCGCAATCACGCAAAGCTTTGAAACACTCGATCCAGTCATGTATGATCTGCGCACTTTCTTATAGAGCTACATGCACAACTTCCGTAGCGTATTCCTTGACCCATATGTGAACAACGTCACGATGCCCTACTAGAAATCACATCTGGAAGTTTTGACTATGAGACATGCAATTGCCGCCGCTGCGGTCGCGCTAACGGTAGGACCTGTAATGGCAGAGAACCGCATTGATACGATCCGCCCCGACGCTCCCGCGCTCTCAGCTTATGGCGATCATGTCGTCGGTGTGCGCAAGTATGAACTGACAAATCCCGGCCAGATCGACATCGTGAACACAACGGCAGAAAGCGCTCCGACCTATGACCGCCCTTTAACAGTCGAGGTCTGGTACCCAGCAGCAGAAAGCGTTGAGGCTGGCGGCACATATGAAGGCGTGAACCTTCGTGCCGCGTCTGTTCAAGTGGCGCTTGAAGGCCAAGCAGTCCGTGATGCGGCCCCTGCTTCGGAAGGTAGCTTTCCATTGATCGTGATCTCGCACGGCTATCCCGGCAATCGCTTTTTGATGGCGCATTTGGGGGAAAACCTCGCGTCCAAAGGCTATGTTACGGTTTCGATTGATCACACGGACAGCACATATAGAGACCAAAACGCGTTTGGCTCGACGCTCTTGAACCGCCCATTGGATCAGGATTTCGTCGTCGAAACATTCGCAGATTTCTCGACGATCTCACCCGAAATTGCGGCCATCATCGACGGCGATACAGTCGGCGTGATCGGTTATTCCATGGGCGGCTACGGGGCCCTGATCTACGGCGGCGCAGGCGTCACGCAGGCATCCACGGAATACCCTTGGGGTACGCCAAACGGTTTGCTCACACGTCACTTAGCTGGCTCGGACACACACGCGAACATGCCAAATGACAAGGTCAAAGCGATCATTTCCATCGCGCCTTGGGGCAAGAACACAGGCTTCTGGGACGCCGACGGTCTCGCTGGTTTCAGCAAACCGCTGATGTTGATGGCAGGCTCTGTCGATGACGTGTCCGTCTACTCCGCCGTGCGCTCCATCTTCAAGGAAAGTACAGGCACCAAGCGCCATCTGCTCACCTTCGAGAACGCGAACCACAACGCGGGTGCACCGATGCCATCCCCAGCTGAGGGCTATCAGATGGTCGAGGGCATGGCTTTCGCTCCGTTTGAGCATTACGCTGACGCAGTTTGGGACAACACACGCATGAACAACATCGCGCAGCATTTTGCGACGGCCTTCATGGATATGCACCTGAAAGGCGACGAGAGCAAAGCGGCCTACCTCGATCTGATCGAAAGTGCTACTGAGGGTGTGACCAAGCTTAACGATGCAGGCAAGCCAACCGACGAGCACACCTATTGGGAAGGTTTCCCAGCGCGTACGGCGGCAGGTTTGAAGTTCGAAACATTGGACGCTGGCAATTAAGCTTTAAGACAAAAGGATCCCGCCATGCAGCCACGTTGGTTTACGCTAAACGGCGAAAAATTCTTCGCGCGCACATGGGGTGATCCATCCTTGCCACCTTTGCTGATGCTCCACGGCTTCCCTGAGTATTCAGGCGCTTGGCAAGAATTGGCGCTTGAATTGCAGGCCCATTTCTACTGCGTCGCCCCCGATCAACGCGGCTATGGGCAAAGCTATTGTCCTGAGGGGATCGCCAACTACCGCACAGGTGTTTTAGCCTCTGATATGGCGGCTTTGATCGAAAATCTTGGCGCGCCCTGTGCGGTCATTGGTCACGATTGGGGGGCTTCTGTCGCTTATGGCTTGGCGATGTTTTTCCCCGATCTCGTGTCGCGCTTGATCATCGTGAACGGGGTGCATCCCGTGCCGTTTCAACGCGCCATGGCATCAGGCGGCGCGCAATCACGGGCGTCCCAATACATCAACGTGCTGCGCGAAGACGGCTCGGAAACGCGCTTTGCAGAGGATGATTTCAACAAACTGCTAAAGCTGTTCTCCGCCAACATGGACCTAAGCTGGTTAACCAGCGAAAAATTGGCCTCGTATAAGGCTGAGTGGGCACGCGAGGGCTGCTTGAAAGCGATGATAAACTGGTATCGCGCCTCCCCTTTGATGGTCGCAGATCCAGGGGTGCCTGAGGAGTTGCCTCCGATGGATGTATCGCGCTTGCAGGTTCAATGCCCGCATTTGCTACTTTGGGGCATGAATGACACGGCGCTTTTGCCAGAGACACGCAACGGACTTGAGGCGTTCGCAGCTGATTTGACGGTGCATGAGATTGAAGGAGCGGATCATTGGGTTTTGCATCAACGGGCTGGGAAAGTTGCTGGAGTTGTTCGGGCATGGGTTGACTCAGTCGATTAGTCACTATGTGTTTAGTTACTTGAGAATTTCCACATGAGAATACCCTCTTGGGACATTCTGAGGATCTGAAGAAATCCAAGTCTCCAGACGTCCGTCCTCATCAACAAGATAGCTCAACAGAAACTGCTTTGCAAAAATATCGCGAGCATACATTACAAATCCGGTATAGTTTCCTGAAATGCACTGCGTAAACAGTAAGATGAAGCGTCAAAAGTTCGTAGAAACACACCAAGTATCGCAATATGCCGAGAACTCGAAAGATCAATTCGTCGAAGAGCTTCGATAAAGTCCATGTACGTTTCGATCAATCGAATGCAATCTTGAAGATACTCTTCAGATGAAACTTCGCCCTTCACCTATGCTAACATTTCCTCTTCGGCACTCCACAACTGAACAGGATTACATGGGATCGATTCATTTAGTTTAACC
Source organism: Planktotalea sp. (assembly GCF_018607995.1). Taxonomy (GTDB): domain Bacteria; phylum Pseudomonadota; class Alphaproteobacteria; order Rhodobacterales; family Rhodobacteraceae; genus Planktotalea. The sequence goes on along the minus strand of NZ_JABBAL010000008.1, from coordinate 101,842 downwards.
ATTTACTACCTTCAGCATAATTGGCACGGATTGCGACCTTAACGAAACTAGACCTTTTATTTATGTCCCCAATCCTCAGGATCATCCGAATTATTCGGAGACAGCCCAATGATATCTCCCTCTGTATTCACACCTAGCCCCAGCACAGTTCGATTGGCGTAACAGAAATACGCAGTTACTTGGTTGATCTCCAAAATCTCCCCATCATCCAAGCCCGCGACGCGCAAAGCTTCAACATCACTTTCAACCATACCAGCAGGCTCAACCGTCAGCTTTTGCGCATAGACCATTCCCGCGATCTCACGCGCGTCCAGTGCCGCATCAAAAATCGTGTCTGCCTCAATAACCGCGCGCAGAGCGGAAGACCACGCATCGTCATCAACTAAGCGACGCATTCCTTGGAAGTGATGCTCCACACAATAGTGACAGCCATTCAAAGATGAGACGTAAACGCCAATGCACTCCAAATACCACTTCGGCAGAATGTTACCTGTATGATGCAGGCAGTACTTGTACATGGCCATATGTCCCTCCATCGAGTGAGGGCGCAGCGAGTGCGAGAGCATGATGTTATCGACGTTATTATCCGGCCCTTTCACGCGATCATAGAGCTCGCGTAACTTACCTGTGGCGGCCTCATAGCTGATTGTGTTGATCCAAGTCATGCGCTTTCTCTCCCCTGAAGTCACACAAACACTGGCGAAACTGGGCACTAAGATCAAGGAACACATCTTCCCCCTCTGCCCGCGCTCTGTCATACTGCGCGCTAACACTCGCACCAAGGAGAGCAGGCCCCCCATGAGCGATCTTTTGACCGACGCAGAGCCGACTGACTACGATGCTTCCTCCATTGAGGTGCTTGAGGGTCTGGAACCCGTGCGCAAGCGTCCCGGCATGTACATCGGCGGCACGGATGAGCGCGCATTGCATCACTTGGTCGCCGAGGTCCTCGACAACTCCATGGACGAAGCTGTCGCGGGGCATGCGAGCCGCATCGAGGTGGAGTTACTCAGCGATTACTCCATGGTGATCAAAGACAACGGGCGCGGCATTCCGATTGATCCGCATCCTAAGTTCCCTGACAAATCCGCTCTGGAAGTGATCCTGTGTACGCTGCACGCAGGGGGTAAATTCTCCGGCGATGCTTACGAGACATCCGGTGGATTGCACGGTGTTGGTGCCTCGGTTGTGAACGCTCTGTCGGATTCGATGGTCGTGCAAGTTGCGCGCAACAAAGAACTATACGAGCAAAGATTTTCACGCGGTATCCCTTTAGGACCAGTAGAGAAAGTTGGCGCGGCCCCAAACCGGCGCGGCACAACTGTGACCTTCCACGCGGACGAGCAGATCTTCGGCTCGCACCGCTTCAAACCCGCGCGTTTGTTCAAATCCATCCGCTCCAAAGCCTACCTCTTCTCAGGCGTAGAAATCCGTTGGAAATCAGAGATCGACGACGGTGAAACGCCCACAAGCGCGACCTTCCACTTCCCCGGTGGATTGGCCGACTACCTCACGGAATCGCTCGGCTCCGCCTCCACATACGCCGACAAACCCTTTGCGGGGGTCGTGGATTTTAAAGATAAGTTCAACGCACCGGGCAAGGTCGAATGGGCGATCAACTGGACGCCCTCGCGCGACGGCTTCATCCAGTCCTATTGTAATACCGTCCCCACGCCTGAGGGCGGCACGCATGAGGCGGGCTTTTGGGCTGCGATTCTCAAGGGCATCCGCGCGTATGGCGAGCTGTCAAACAACAAAAAATCTGCATCCATCACACGCGATGATTTGGTGACAGGTGGCTGTGCTCTGGTATCCTGCTTCATCCGTGAGCCCGAATTTGTGGGCCAAACCAAAGACCGCCTCGCCACTGTTGAAGCGCAGAAGTTTGTTGAAGGCGCGGTACGCGATCACTTTGACAACTGGCTGGCGGCGGATACGAAATCCGCAGGTGCAATCCTCGACTTCCTTGTGCTACGCGCAGAGGAACGCCTGCGCCGCCGTCAGGAAAAAGAGACCGCGCGCAAGTCAGCGACGAAAAAACTGCGCCTCCCTGGCAAGCTCGTCGATTGCTCCAATTCCAACCGTGAGGGCACAGAGCTGTTCATCGTCGAGGGCGATTCAGCGGGGGGCAGCGCCAAGATGGGGCGCAATCGTAAAACGCAGGCGCTTTTGCCGCTCAAGGGTAAAATTTTGAACGTGCTCGGTGCCGCTTCTGGTAAGATTGGTACAAACCAAGAGATCAACGACCTGACCCAAGCGCTTGGCGTTGGTTTGGGCACCAAATTCAACGTCGATGATCTGCGCTATGAAAAGGTCATCATCATGACCGATGCGGACGTCGACGGCGCACATATTGCGGCGCTTTTGATGACCTTCTTCTTCTCGCAAATGCGCCCAATGATTGACGCAGGTCATTTGTATCTCGCCTGCCCACCCCTGTTCCGCCTCACCCAAGGGGCCAATCGGGTCTACTGCCTCGATGAGGCGGAAAAGAAGTATCACCTAGAAAAAGGTCTAGGCGGTCGCGGCAAAATCGACGTGTCCCGTTTTAAGGGTCTGGGCGAAATGGACGCGAAGGATCTGAAAGACACCACGATGGACCCAGAGACACGAAAGCTGATCCGCGTGACGATTGACGAGGATGAACCGGGCGAAACAGGCGATCTAGTGGAACGTTTGATGGGTAAGAAGCCTGAGAAGCGGTTCGAGTATATTCAGGAGAACGCTCAGTTTGTTGAGGAGTTGGATGTTTGAGTGATGCTGGATGAGGATATCGAAATTGAAAGGAGGTTCGTCGTATTAGTTGAAGGCCCCCTTTTTCGCCCTGCGGATCAAGACTACATTGCCTCACGACTACTATACCAAAGCGCTCATCGCGGTTTTTTGTGGGTGAAGCTGCAAACTTTTGAGAAGTATTGCAAGTGCGCGCTATTACTTAGGAAGGAAAAAGCTCGTGTCGAGCCACAACATATCCAAGCATTTTTACAAGCTACATAGTTGCGGTTCAACTACCCCTACCCCTAATATATCCGCCAATTTTGGTTTCTTGATTGATCAGTATGGTTTTGAGACGCCTTCAATTGCCCAAGTTTTCGACCGAATTAACGAACAGGGCAGCATAAGTAGTCGCTATGGAGAGAGCGTCACTAATTAGACAATAAGCGATCTGATTGCATATGACTTTGCTATCAAATGGTTGCGCGAGCAATGTTGTCAATGGAACAAGAACGCTTTGGCCAACCAGCAACTTGAGTATCGCCTTGGAGACCATCCGCTTTCCTTAAGTAAGCTGACACCTGAATTGGTAAATGCGCTCAAATGAAACAATTTCGCATTCTTTGACGCCGAACCTTCGGAAGGAGGTTTCCTTTGCTCGCTGCACTTTGCCTCCCCGCAATACAATGCTGAATTAAATGATACTAACAAACATCATCGACGCTTCGCTGTAAAAACTATAAATAAATTTAGGAAATCCATTTTCAAAAAGCCAGAACTTGTCACTTAAAACCAAACAAGAGGGCAGGCGCACCAACCGGCGAACAATTCACTTTATCTATGTAAAATTGGCTATTCACGTCACCGGAGTTTTAGACATTTTTGGTACGTTGGCCCATTAATCTAAATTGGCGCGGGCCGGGCACTTGCGATGCCATTCTGGCCCATAACCGCAAAACATTGCAAACCTCACCGCCCCAAACGTAGGGTGCGTGATATCACGCATCACACCGGATACAAGAATGACCCCACCAGACGCCCAAACCTTCCTCGATGAGAACTTCGCGCCATGGGTGCGCGCGCTCAATCTGACCTTCACCGACGTCGAAAACGGCAAAGCCACAGCCACCATGCCGATCACGCAAGAGCTGACGCGCATGGGCGATATCCTCTCAGGTCAAGCGCTCGCAGCGATGGCCGACACCATCATGGTTTTCGCCTGTTTCGCCCATTACGGCGAGGTCAAATCCGTCGCCACAACCAATCTCGACACGCAATTCCTGCGCCCCGGAGTGGGCACGCACATCAGATGCGAAGCGGAGGTCGTGCGCGCGGGCAAGGCGCTTTTGTTCACCAAAGCCACCATGTTCGCAGAACCCGCTGGCAAGGCCGTCGCGACGGCCACTGCCACGTTCTACTTGGCCTGAATGCTCTCTAAATAATCGGCCAAAGCCACCAAAGGCGCGGGCATTGGTGTGCCGATACCCTCCCCCGTTTGTATAATCACAGTCCGCCCCGCGAGCTTTTTCGTGAAACTCTGGCATCGCACCGCTAACGTGTTCACCCCGCGCGAAGCCATCCATAGTCGAAATCACGTAATTTTGGGGAAATTCGCCACCATTGCTTTCGCTCAGCGCGGTCAAATCGGCGGGCTACTTGAAAAGATGCTTCGCCAACTCCCCATTGCCCTGCCCTTTGGCACCATGACAGGCCGCGCAATTCTCAGTATCGAGCCGTTTGCCGCCCAGCAGATCCGATGTCATCCCATCATCCTGCGCACATGCGCCTTACGCCAACTCGGCACTCGCCAATATCCATTTCTTTCGCATGTTCATCTCCCTGTTTGTTCAAGATCAGCTTGCGCCGCCACGCGCATCGTGCCTTGTTCTAGCGCAAGCTGTTATAAGAAAGGCGCAAAGTGATGCCCACATCCACCTACGCGATCACCATGCTGTTTGCGGGCATAGGTATCCCGATCCTTGCTGCTTTGAATGCGGCTTTGGGCGGTCGCATTGGCTCGCCTGTCGCGGCATCTGTAGTCCTTTTCGCCATCGCGTTTCTGAGTGCTGCGGCTGTCTATGCGACCGGGATGTTCAAACCAAGCGCAAGCCTTCTTTCGCAACCAAAGCATTTCTTTTTAGCGGGCCTACTGATCGCCTTCTACGTGCTCTCGATCACTTTCATCGCGCCCAAATTCGGGGTCGGGAACGCGGTGTTCTTCGTGCTGCTCGGCCAACTCATAAGCGCTGCGATGATCGATCATTTTGGCCTGTTCGGCGCACAAATAAACCCGCTCTCAATAACAAAATCGGGCGGTATTTTCTTAATGGTTGCAGGCGTTTATCTAACGCAGCAGGCTTAGCTCAATGCCAAGCCCGAGCTCACGCCACGCACCTTAGAGCTCGTGCTCGCTATCCGCAGAGATCACGATACCAACAACTGCACCCCTTTGCACCGCCAAACGCACGCTTGTAGTCATTTGCGAGGTTCACGCTCTCCAAATGACTGCCCGTACCCTCATTGCGCAACACGACTCTCTTGCCACGATTTCCAAGGTACGGGCTGCCCAATATTTGACCACGCCCGTGGTCGCCACCCCACACGTAGACCAGCACTCGCGCCGCATTCGAGCCTAGCAATTTGCGAATGCTCGCACCTTTCAGCTTTTGCGCCTCCGCTTCAGGCAACAAGGCCGCATACATGGCGAGGTTACGATCATCACCGCCCTTTTTGCGTAGGTCCGTGGCAGGCACGGACTCCGTCACGTTCCACTTCCAGCTAGCTTTGCTTGCGACCCAAAGCACCTCAGGCACTGCGCGATAGGCCATAGTGACGGCTCCGTCAGAAGCCACGCAAAGCGTTCCACCCTTGAAGTTGTATTTATTCCGGAAAAACAGCGAGAACTTCTGCTCTTTCCACGACTTATTAAAGGAAATCTGCTCTGCGATTACGGCAGGAGCGGCGATCAACAAGGCAACAAGGGCCAGAGAGAAAATACGTTTCTAGAGGTCTAACTGCCGCAGCGCGCACTCACTTTCATCACACGTCTGAGTGAACGGGTCCATTTGAGAGTGATTGCATCAAAGCCCACAAAGCTTTGGGCACATCAACGGCCTCGTTCAGCACCTTGTTTTGGCCAGGCATCCGTGACCCTGTGTTCTCTGCGGTGGCTTCGCTGACTTGGCTCAAACGGTCATAGAACGCAGGGCTGGCGGAGGGATCAATTAGCATGAAGAACTGCCCAAGCCCATGCGGCTCCCCTTCAGGCGCTTTCAACGCCTTCACATTCCGGCTCGCGTCCCCGCCCGTCATGCCAGCAGCCAGCAGTTCCACCATCAAGCCAAATCCCCAGCCCTTATAGCCCTGCTCCATCCCGCCTAGCGAGGTGAGCGAACCTTTTAGCGCCGCCTCAGGATCTGTGGTGGGCTGCCCGTAGATGTCCACGGCCCAGCCCTCGGGGATATGTTCGCCCGCTGCTTTCGCCATGGTGATGCGACCCAATGCGACCGTGGTTGTGGATTGATCAAAGCCCATCGCCACACCGCCTTTACCGTCTGGCACTGCAAAAGAAACTGGGTTCGTGCCGATGACACGGATCTTGCCACCCGGGGGGGCCACGATCGGTGATGCATTGGTCATCCCAATCGCTATCATGCCTTTTTGTGCGGCTTTTTCAGTGAAATAGCCCAAGGCGGTGCATGTGTGTGCACGATGAATGGCCACGTTCACGGTCCCGGTTTCACGCGCCACTGCGACCGCCTGATCCAGCGCTTTCTCAAACGCGGGCTGCGCAAATCCATTGCTTGCATCCACCTCGATACGCGAGGCTAACGGATACGTTACAACTGGATCAACCGTACCGCTCACGCGCCCTGAAACAAGCTGTTGGCAATAGCTTTCCACATAATACAAACCACAAATCCGGTTGTTGCGCGCCTCTGCCCAAGCCACCGCTTGCGCCATTTCAGCCGCAATCCACTCTGCCGCGCCATGTGCCACAAGGGCTTTGCACGTGATTGCTTCAATTTCGGTGACAGAGATGTATGGCATGCGTGGTCCTTTCGCGATTTTGTTGGACCGTGGGGAAACCACCCCGCGCCGTCAAGACCTCAAAGCGCGCTTTGCCTGTTAAGGCACTCGCGTATCGACAAAACTGATTAGGAAGGTATCAATCGCTTCCGTCAGCCCTTCTAATTCGATTGCACTGCCATCCGTAAGCTCAAGAATTACCATGTCAGAGGCGATAATTTGCGTGTCAATTGTGGGTGGCGTGTCGCTTTGATGCTGGATCACGATCACATCTTCGGATGCGTCAAAATCCGTCACAAGCGCGCGTTGACAAGGATGCGAGAAGTATAAACGTGTCTGATCCTGCCGCACCCATTGCGATATCGTCCTCGCCAAGGTGGATTTGATCATCGCCCTCACCGCCCGATAGCGTGTCCACCGCGCCATCATCGGGACCGTCAATTTCCGCACAGTAAAGAATGTCATTGCCCGCAATGCCACTAATGCTATCGGCACCTGTTCCGCCTGCATGTCGATCATCACCCGCGCGCCCGTCAACGATATCATCGCCCGCGCCTGCATCAATCCTATCATCCTGAAGCAATCCTAAGATCGTGTCATCTTTTGATGTCGAGGACGTATCACTCGTATCAGAAGTATCCGTGTTATCTGACGTCTCAGTGCTTGTGTCTTCTGCATCGATTGCGACCTCGGTGTCAGCATCGCTGGCGTCATCTTCGGGCTCTCGCATCGCTTCGCTGAGCGGATTGGTCCCACCCTAGACCATTTCCTGCGGCGTTGGCTCGGCCTCGCCAGTCGGCGCATCATCGGTCTCAACCGCGCTCATCAAGGCGGATCCAAAAATCGTAAAACTGCTTAACAGAACTAATAGCAAACCGGACATCGTACACCTTCCTCAACATCTTAAGCTGAGGGTTTGTCACTTTAAATTGTCAAAAATCGGACGAATCCACGCCCTCAAAGCGCAACCAAGATTCCGTTTTGCAAGCGTAATTTGCGGTCCATACGCGCAGCAAGCTCTAGGTTATGCGTTGCGATAACCGCCGAAAGGCCAGTTCCGCGCACAAGTTCCATCAACGCACCAAAGACCTGATCAGAGGTGCCGGGGTCCAAGTTTCCCGTCGGTTCATCTGCAAGCAAAAGGCGCGGGGCGTTCGCCAGCGCGCGACAAAACGCGACGCGCTGTTGTTCCCCCCCTGACAGAGCTGCAGGGCGATGATCCGCGCGGTGTGCGACGCCGACACGCGTCAGTAAATCCAGCCCACGCTCGGCAGCTAACGCCCCAGCCACCCCATTGGACAGTTGCGGCAGCGCGATGTTTTCTAACGCCGTGAACTCGGGCAGAAGATGGTGAAATTGATAGATAAACCCCACATCTTCGCGCCGGATCACCGTACGTTTGTGATCACTGAGGCCGGTCATGTTTTGCCCTGCGATCTTCACCGTTCCTGTATCCGCAGTATCGAGCAGGCCCGCGATATGCAAAAGCGTCGACTTACCAGCCCCAGAGGGGGCCACAAGCGCCACAACCTCGCCCTCACCTACGGTTAGATCAATCTGGCGCAAGACCTGCACTTCGTTCTCGCGACCTGCGTTGTAGTTCTTGACGATTCCGCTCAGTTCCAACGTTGGATTACTCATAGCGCAGCGCCTCCACGGGGTTCATCCGCGCTGCACGCCTTGCTGGAAAGAACGTAATTACAAATGAAAGCGCGAGCGACAAGCCTGTTGCGGACAAAATGCCCGGCAACGTCAAGACCGCAGGTGGGAAGAAAAAGCCCTGCGCCTCCAGTTCCGACTTACTATTTGAAGAAAAGAAATCAACCGCCGAATAAATCGCATCAATATTGAGCGCGAAGATCACACCCAAGCCAACGCCCAGCAAAGTACCCATGGTGCCTACAGATGCGCCCACGATAAAGAAAATCCTCAGCACCGACGCCTCCGAAAGGCCAATTGTGCGCAGCACACCAATGTCGCGGCCCTTATTTTTGACTAACATAATAAGGCCTGAGATGATATTCATCGAAGCGATCAGCAGTAGGATCGCTAGCAGCACGAAAAGCGCATTGTCCTGCAAACTCAACGCCTGCAGCACTGCGCCAGAGCGTTCGCGCCACGACCAAATATAGGCGAGCCCAGCGCTGGCTTGCACCAATTGCGTTTCCATTTGATCCACCATTTCGGGATCATCCAGCAAGATATCAATCTGATCGACGCCCGCCTCGCGGTTCAGGAAAGGCTGCGCTTCCGCGAGGCTTAGGTATGCGCGTGAATTGTCGACAAACCCCTGCCCTGTGCGGAAAATATAAACCACCTCCCACGTTTTCACACGTGGCGAGACACCAAATGCGGTACGCGTGCCATTGGGCGAAATAATCTTGACGCGGTCCCCGATTGTAACGCCAAGCGTGCGCGCCAGCGATTGGCCCAGCGCGATGCCGTTGGGCAGATTGGCAAGATCGCCTTGCGCTTGCCCCGACCCTGCTACCGCCGGGAAACGTGCAAGATCTACGGGACGAATCCCAAACAGCTCAATCGGTGCATTTTGGCGCGCGCGGTTTGCAATGATACGCGCTTTGACGACGGGCACCGCGTCCTGAACCCCCGGAATTGCGCGCAACCGCTCTGTCAGCGCTTCATAATCGCGAATGATCGCATCTTGCGCTCCATTCGCTTGTACAGTGCGTGGATAATACAGCTCTGCATGGGCAGATACGCCAAGGATCGTGCGCAGGGTTTCCGCGCGCAGCCCTGTTCGAATTGCGAGTGTCGCTACCAATGCGAACACCGCCAAAGTGATGCCGATCAAGCTAATCCAGGTCATCACACTCACCCCGCCCTCCGCACGTTTGGCGCGCAGGTAGCGCCACGCAATCATCCACTCGAAACGCGCAAATGGCATCGGAGTTGTAGGCTTGCTTGGGTTTGACACAGCTCGAGGCACCCTTTTGGAATTATTTTATGGCTCAGAGGTGCGCCGAAACAGCGCAAAAGGCAAGTACAGCAAGTAAATCAGGCCAGAAAGTAGCGCGAGACCGCCATGAAATCCAATCACTGAAAAAATGATGCCCCCAAACCTGACAGGCATTGCGGGTTTGAAGTTTTCCCACACACGTCCTGCCAGCTCAGGATCCGTAAAGCACGTCGCATAACCGGCACGACTGAACGGGCCAAGGTTCTGCATGTAGGTCAAATCAGAGGACAGGCGCACATGACGATCAATCGTGCGCACCATACTATCCGCACGTGCCGCCCCCATTTCCCCGCCTTGCGCAAGATCAAAAAGCGCCACCTCGCGGCTCAGATCAAGGCTGGCCGCATCCCTGTCAAAGTCGTCCCGAAAGCGCGAAAACTCATCCACAGCCCCCAAGGCGCTGCATATACTGTTGAGAATACTCAAGAAATTATGACACACCTGCCGCACCGCCAAGTCCGGCAACAAGGGCAAGTGCGCGCGCAAGCATGGCCTACACCCCTTCGTAAATCGCAGCGATCTTAGCAATGGCCAGCTCCGGCGTCATCTCTTCGCTCTCACCGGTGCGACGAGACGTGACTTCAACCACACCATTCTTCAAGCCACGCGGACCAACGGTGATGCGCCATGGCAAACCTATCAAATCCATCGTCGCGAACTTACCGCCCGCACGCTCTTTGCGATCATCATACAGCGGATCAAGGCCCAGCGCCGTCAAGCTATCATAGAGCGCATCACAGGCTGCATCCGCTGCGTCGTCACCTTGCTTGAGATTCACAATTCCACAATGGAAGGGCGTGACTCCTTCAGGCCAGATGATGCCATTATCGTCATGCGATGCTTCGATAATCGCCCCCAAAAGACGTGAAACACCGATGCCATGGCTGCCCATGTGAAGCGGCACGCGCTGGCCGTCTTCGTTCTGCACCATCGCGCCCAACTTCTCGGAATATTCTGTACCAAAGTAGAAAATCTGACCCACTTCGATCCCTCGCGCTACACGGCGGCGCTCTTCCGGCACCTTGTTAAACAAGGCTTCCTCATGGGTTTCATCAGTGCGTGCATAGCGGCTGGTGAATTCTTCCATCACCGATTGGCACGCAGCCTTGTCATTAAAATCAATCGCTCGGTCGCCAAAGCTAAGGTCTGTGATTTCGCTATCATAGAACACTTCGCTCTCGCCCGTGTCGGCAAGTACAAGGAATTCGTGCGTATAATCGCCGCCAATCGGCCCACTGTCCGCGCGCATAGGAATCGCTTGTAGCCCCATACGTTCGTACGTGCGTAAGTAGGTCACCAAATGGCGATTATACGCGTGCAGCGCATCTTCTTTGTTCAGGTCAAAATTGTAGCCGTCTTTCATCAAAAATTCGCGGCCCCGCATCACACCAAAACGCGGGCGCACTTCGTCGCGAAATTTCCACTGAACATGGTAAAGCGTCAGCGGTAGAGACTTATAGCTCCCAACAAAGTTCGCGACCATATCCGTGATCAACTCTTCATTGGTGGGACCATAAAGCATCTCGCGGTCATGACGGTCTTTGATCCGCAGCATCTCAGGGCCATAGGCATCGTAACGCCCGGACTTACGCCACAGATCCGCCGACTGCAACGTTGGCATAAGCATCGGAATATGCCCCGCGCGCTGTTGTTCCTCATGCACGATATTTTCGATCTTGCGCAGCACTTTGAACCCCATGGGCAACCACGAATAGATCCCCGCAGAGGATTGCTTGATCATCCCCGCGCGCAACATCAGGCGGTGGCTAACAATCTGCGCATCCGCAGGGTTTTCTTTCAGTGTCGGCAAAAAGTAACGGCTCAGACGCATGGAATTTCTTTCGGGATTAGCTCAGATTTCTTCCCGTTTAGGCGCTTGCGTCCCATGCAGCAAGCCATGCCTTCATCTTTCAAGATAAACTTCGGGGGAGTCTCAGCTTGCTGAGCCGGGGGCTGACCCCCTTGTCCCCTTGAAACCTCGCCCCGCATAAGCGATGTCTAAGCAAAGCTAGCAAACAGAGGCGCGCATGGCACATCCCGTCAAAGATCAGATGAAATATTGGGGCATCGCCACGGCGATCTTCATGCTCGCGATGTGGTATTTAGGCGATGTGATCCTGCCTTTCGTGCTTGGCGGCGCAATTGCCTATTTTCTCGATCCTGTCGCGGATAAGCTGGAAAATCTCGGTTGCAGTCGCGCGCTTGCGACGACGATCATCACATTGGTGGCCGTGGTCATCTTTGTGCTGGTGATCCTGCTGGTAGTTCCAACACTGATCAATCAAGCTATCGCCCTATTCGAAGTTGCACCGCAACTGTTCCAAGACCTGCAAGCTTTCCTTGCAGAGCGCTTCCCGCAGGCCTTGGATGAAGGCTCCACCTTGCGTCAATCCTTGCTGAGCATTGGTGAGACGATCCAAGTCAAAGGCGGCGAACTCCTTAGCTCCGTCCTGTCCTCAGCCTCCTCAATCATCAACATTGTCGTGTTGTTTTTGATTGTCCCCGTCGTTGCCTTTTACCTGCTGCTTGATTGGGACAAATTGACCGCCCGCATCTACACGTTGCTTCCACGAGATCACGCATCGACTGTGTGCGACTTGGCCTCACAGATTGATCAAACCCTCGCGGCCTTCATTCGAGGAATGGGCACGGTTTGCCTGATCTTGGGCACGTATTACGCAATTTCATTGATGCTTGTTGGCTTGCAATTTGGCCTCGTCGTTGGCTTTGTCGCTGGTCTCATCACCTTCATTCCCTATGTTGGCGCACTTATTGGTGGGGCTTTGGCCATCGGATTGGGGCTTTTTCAATTCTGGGGGGATTGGGTCTCGCTGGGACTCGTTGCAGGCATTTTCGTGATCGGCCAAGTCTTGGAGGGCAACGTTCTCACCCCAAAACTCGTCGGCTCTTCCGTCGGCTTGCACCCTGTTTGGTTGTTATTGGCCTTGTCAGTTTTCGGCTCTCTCTTTGGGTTTGTCGGGATGCTGGTCGCTGTGCCAGTCGCCGCTGCCCTTGGCGTTATCATCCGCTTTCTTGTCGGGCAGTATCTGAGCAGTAAGCTTTACTATGGGCTAGAACCTGATGAGCAAAGCGAAGACTGACAGATGAGCACACAACTCAGTTTTGATCTGCCCAGTCGCGCCGCACTTGGGCGGAATGATTTCTTCATTTCTCCATCAAACGCGCTGGCCGTGGCCCTGATCGACACGCCCGAGACGTGGAACAATGGCAAGCTGCTGCTGATTGGCCTCAAAGGCGCGGGCAAAACCCATCTCGCGCATGTGTGGGCGGCACAAAGCGGCGCGCGCATCATCGCAGCAAACACGCTCACAGAAGACGATGTGCCAAACCTCGTGCAAACCCATTTAGTGATCGAGGACGTCGATAATATCGCAGGTGATCGCAAACTTGAGACCGCCCTTTTCCATCTCCACAACCTCGCCCAAGCCGAGGGCCGTGCACTTTTGCTCACCGCAAAAAGCCAGCCGCACCTTTGGGGCCTGTGCTTGCCCGATCTGGCAAGTCGCCTGCAAGCTGTGCAATCGGCCACTCTTGAGGCCCCCGACGACACGCTCCTCACAGCCCTATTGATGAAGCTTTTCGCGGACCGCCAACTTAATCCCACACCAGAAGTCATCCCCTTTCTCGCACTACGGATCGATCGCTCTTTTGCTGCCGCGCAACAGATTGTCGAAGCACTCGACAAAGCGGCACTCGACGCGGGCCGCGCGATCACGCGGGCTTTCGCCTCCGCTGCGCTGGACAAGATCACTGACGTCAGCGCACACTCCGACATGAGCCATGAGTAGGTGACGCCGATGCAAGCCGATTTCCTGAAAGCAAACTGCCCCACCCCCCTTGATCTGCCTGACGTGGACCTGAGCGGGCATGCGCGTTTTGTGAACCGCGAACTTAGCTGGCTCAACTTTAATTGGCGGGTGCTGGAAGAAGCGGAAAACCCGCGCGTGCCCTTACTGGAACGTCTGCGGTTCCTATCGATATCAGCGACCAACTTAGACGAGTTTTACACAGTGCGCGTCGCGGGCCTGCGTGAATTGGCGCAAGCAGGCAAAACTAAGGCGGCCGCCGATGGCTTATCGCCTGCAGAGCAATTGGTACTGATCAACGAAGACGCGCGCAATTTGCTTCGAACTCAGCAAAAAGTGTTCGAGGGCATACGCCACAAAATGCTCGACGCGGGCATCGCGATTGTCGCGCGCACTGATCTGACAGGCGCCGATAAAAACATCATTGCGGATATCTTCTTGCATAAGGTCTTTCCCGTTCTTTCCCCACTCGCGATTGATCCCGCGCACCCGTTTCCGTTTATTCCTAACACCGGTTATTCGCTAGCGTTGCAACTGGAACGCCAGTCGGACAAGCGCGATCTGCTGGCTCTGCTGCCCATTCCTGCGCAAATTGATCGCTTTGTAGCCCTACCTGCACCCGATGGTCAGCTACGCTATCTCCCGCTCGAAGATGTCTTGATCGAAAACCTTGGACGTTTATTTCCAGGCTATAAACTCAGAGGTCACTTTGGCTTTCGAGTATTGCGCGATAGCGATCTTGAGGTGGAAGACGAAGCAGAAGATCTCGTCCGTGAATTCGAAGTCGCCCTAAAGCGACGAAAACGCGGTGAAGTCGTGCGACTAACCTACACGGGCGACGTGCAGAACAAACTAAAATCATTGGTAATGCGCGAACTTGGCGTGACCGAAGCCGAAACTGTCGAGCTCCCTGGCATGATCGGCATGGCTGATCTGTCCGAACTGGTCACAGATGCGCGTCCCGATCTGCTTTGGCCGACTTTCATGCCACGCATTCCCGAACGCGTCCAGGACCATGAGGGCGATATGTTCGCGGCGATCCGTCAAAAGGACATGCTTCTGCATCACCCCTATGAAACCTTCGATATGGTAGTGCGTTTCCTCACCCAAGCGGCCCGCGATCCTGATGTGGTCGCGATCAAACAGACGCTCTATCGTACTTCCAAGCGCTCGCCCATTGTCTCCGCGCTCTGCGAAGCCGCGGAAGATGGCAAATCCGTCACTGCCTTGGTCGAACTCAAAGCGCGCTTTGACGAGGCCGCAAACATCCGCCAATCGCGTCGTCTGGAACGCGCGGGCGCGCATGTCGTCTACGGCTTTCTCGACCTGAAAACACACGCCAAAATTTCCACTGTTGTGCGCCGCGAAGGTGATCAATTGATTACCTACACACATTATGGCACGGGCAATTACCACCCCATTACGGCGCGCATCTATACCGACCTGTCGTTCTTCACATGCGATACAAAATTGGGCCGCGACGCAACGAAAGTCTTCAACTACCTCTCGGGCTATGCGCCCCCTGGTGCCCTTGAAAACCTATCGATTTCGCCACTGACTCTGAAACCACGTTTACTCGATCTCATCGCGCGCGAAGCGGCACATGCACACGCTGGCAAACCCTCGGTAATCTGGGCGAAAATGAATTCCCTAATTGATCCCGAAGTAATCGACGCACTCTACGCAGCCTCGCAGGCTGGCGTAAAAATTGACCTCATCATTCGCGGCATTTGCGGATTGCGTCCCGGTATCAAAGGCCTCAGCGAGACCATTCGCGTCAAATCCATCGTAGGCCGCTTCTTGGAACATTCACGCATCGTGTGCTTCGGCAACGGCCACGGCCTGCCGCATAAAAAGGCGCGCGTTTTTATCAGTTCCGCCGATTGGATGGGCCGCAATCTAAACCGCCGCGTCGAGACCTTGGTGGAGATCAACAATGGCACAGTAAAAGCGCAAATCGTGAGCCAAATCATGGCCGCAAACCTCGCAGATGTCGCGCAAAGCTGGATCATGCGTCCCGATGGCTCTTTCGAGCGCGACAGCATTCCTGACGGTCAGTTCGCCTTCAATTGCCACCGCTTTTTCATGGAAAACCCCTCCCTTTCTGGGCGCGGATCTGCCGGAGCCGCTGATGTTCCACAATTGACCCACACGGAAGACGAAAGCAGCTAAATGAGCGCCGATATAATCCCTGACCTTCCCGCTGGTGCCGCGAATAATCCATTCGGACGCCCCCTGTTTAACGACCCGTCCGTCCGCAAATTGGCACGCGTAGGCGTGGTTGATATTGGTTCAAACTCTGTGCGGATGGTGATCTTTGATGGCGCCGCGCGCAGCCCTGCCTATTTTTACAACGAAAAAGTCATGTGTGCCTTGGGTGCAGGCATCTCTGACACGGGCCGTCTAAATCCCGAGGGCCGCGTGCGCGCATTGGCCGCCGTCGCGCGCTTTGAAGCGATTGCGCAAAGCCTTGGCATTTCGCCTCTTACAGCCGTCGCCACCGCCGCGGTGCGCGATGCCAGCGACGGGCCCGATTTCTGCGCCGATGTGCTGCTCGAAACTGGTTTGACAGTCCATGTTATCGACGGCCCGGAAGAGGCCCGGCTCTCTGCTCAGGGTGTTTTGCTTGGCTGGCCTGGTTCTTACGGATTGGTCTGCGATATCGGCGGCGCGTCAATGGAGCTCGCAGAAATCCGCGACGGGCATGTCGGCAAATGCGTCACCTCCTCGCTTGGTCCGCTGAAATTGCAAAGCATGAAGGGCGGAGCGAAGGCGCGCAAAGCCTGCGCCAAAGAGGTAATCACAGATCTGCAAGACCAGATGGGCGAACAAAAGGACCGCTTGTTTCTCGTGGGCGGTTCTTGGCGCGCGATTGCACGCATCGATATGCACCGCCGTGGCTACCCGCTGCATGTGCTTCACGAATATCGTATGACCCCGAAGTCTGTACGCGAAACCGTGAAATACATCGCCAAATCCGACATAGAAGAGCTGCGCAGCGCCTGTGGCATCTCTTCAGCACGGATGGTCTTAGTGCCGATCGCCAGTGAAGTTCTCAAGGTTCTGATCAACCGCTTCAAGCCCAAAGACATCGCGATTTCCAGCTACGGCATTCGCGAAGGAATGCTGTATGAACAAATGCCGCAAAAGCTGCGCGACCGCGATCCTTTGATCGAATCCGCGCGCTTTTCAGAGAGCAAAGACGCGCGTACACCGGGCTTTGGAAAGACACTCTACGATTTCATCATGCCCCTCTTTAAGTCAGCCCCACCCGCGACGAAACGCTTGGTCAAAGCTGCAAGCCTTTTGCACGATGTCAGCTGGCGCGCGCACCCAGATTTTCGCGCGGAAGTCTGCTTTGATAACTCCACGCGCGCCAATCTTGGCGGGCTAAGTCATTCAGAACGCATCTTTCTTGGGCTCGCGCTGATGCACCGCTACCGCAACAAACGCGAGGGTACACGCTTTGATGACCTCTTCGATCTGCTCGCACCCGAACAGCAGATCCAAGCCGAGATCCTTGGCAAAGCCATGCGATTTGGCGCGATGCTCTGGATGGAGAAAGACGCACAATTCGGCGAGTTTCGATGGTTCCCGAAAAAGAAAATCCTCGAGCTACGCTTGCACGCCTCTGCAAAACCGCTGTTTTCCGAAGTTGCAGAAGCAAGGCTAAAATCCCTCGCAAGATCCTTAAGCGCCGACTTGAAAATTAAGTTTACCAAGCCCTCAACTGAGGCCTAAACCGCCCGCTTCTTTGGTCTAAAAAAACCTAAAGATCGACCTCGCCCTCGGACGCTTCCATCTCTTTGGCACTCTTACGGCGCAAAATAATATCGCCGTTCGGCAAAATCTCAGGTGAGTGGTATTTCGAGAAATCTTTAACCTTCCCCAGCAAATCCCCAAGCGCGGGGCCCACGTTTTCGACAAAGCCGCGCAAGGCGGGTTCAAGCTGCTCCGACAGCCCTTCCATATCACGCAACGCGGGCTGCATTTCTTGCACTAGGCCTTCGAACAAAAGCCGTGCGCCTTTCTCCATCAGTCCAGGGTTCTCTTGGTTTGTGGTCTCATCAGCCTGCGCAGGCAAAGCCAGTGCGACGGCCAATGCGGTCGTAAGTACAATCTGTTTCATACAACCAACCTAAGTACAAAGCGCTCAGATTTTTAGGCTAAAAATCTAAATCCAACGTCACGAGGAAGTAATCAGGGCCTATTAGAAGCGCGACGCGCAGCTTCAGATCCTCCCAACACCTAGGATCGTCAAAAAGATGTCAAATACGCCAAGCCTCTGCTTTAGAACGAAAAAGTTTCTGACCATGATATAATCTAAAAGCACTTGAAGATATCGATTATCCTTCTTCAGGAAAAACCTTGAGGTCGTCGGTTCCCAGCCGATTTTTCGAGCCAACGCTCGAGCCGCATGCGGATCATAGAGAAAGGGACAGCCAATTTCGCCCAAAATAATCTCCACAAAGGAGTGTCCGAACAAATTTTCATACTCGTCCAGGCCCGACCCATCGTTCAAATCGCCCAACACCATCAACGCCTCACCCGCGTCCAAATGCTCTTCTACGTGCGCGCGCAACCAGACCGCTGCACCAGTTGTTTACACCGGTTGGCAATGGAAAAGCGCATGACCTCAGCGGCATTATGCGCCCGATGAGGCGCTTTGCTCTTCAGATGCGCGCCGATCAAACGCAATTTGTGGCCCGCTGCCGTTTCAATCGCAAGCTCGAGAGGAGGCTTAGAAAAACGCATGCTGTTGGCCCGATTATCGATGTCCAGATCAATTTGGTAGGTCTCATTGAAGGGCGGCACAGGGTCCCGATCGGGTCATTTGTTGCCGTGAGCTTCGTGGGATCATAGAGCAATGCAATCTCCTGTTGCGCCGTATTTATGAAACCTATCAATGCCTTACGTGCGAATAAATCATAGGGTTTCGCAAAATTCTCTAAAGCCCACTTACAAGAACGATGCTGATGATCATCTAGCGCTTCAATGACCATAATCGCATCCGCATCGATGCGCCGGAATACATGGCCAAGCGCTTTGGCTTGATCTGCCCGCTTCACATCACGCCGCCCAGGCCAGCGAGAATCGCGTTTTAACTGACCTTCATCGTCAAAGAGACGGTCAAACCATTCCACATTGTAGCAAGCAATGCGCATTACGCGGCCCGTTCTTTGGTGATTTCTTCCCAAGCACGGTTGATGTCGACCATGCGTTTTTCGGCCATGCGAATGGCTTCTTCGGGAACGCCCCGCGCGATCATGCGATCAGGGTGAGTTTCACGTACCATCGTGCGCCAGACTTGTCTGATCTGCTCCATCGTGAAGTCCGGCGATACGCCTAAAACTGTGTAAGGATCCGCCTCTGCATCCGGTACAAAGCGCGCGCGCAACGCGCGAAATTCGGTGTCAGGAAGGCCAAAAATGCCTGCGACTTGCTGCAAAAACTCATTCTCGCCCGGATGATAAAACCCATCCGCCATCGCGATGTGAAACAGCCCCTCCATCAAGTCATTCAGCGTGCTTTTTTCACCCTCAAACATATCTGCGATGCGGCGCGCATATTCTTCAAAGCCGGCCACATCGAGGCGCGCAAGATTAAATACGCGTGCGGCATTTTCTTCATCCGCAGCCGCTATATTGAAGACTTCGCGAAAGGCTGTGACCTCATCTCGGGTCACTTGCCCATCGGCTTTCGCCATCTTCGCACCCAGCGCAATAACGGCAATCGTGAAACCAACGGAGCGTTCCGGCGGGCTGCGTAAACGGTCAAAAACCTGCGCGAGGCTTTCACCGCTAGAGAGCGCCGCAAGCGCCTCGGATATGCGAGTCCAAAGTGACATCCACCATCTTTACGCGCACCAAGCGCCAATGCCCATCCTCGTTTAGGGTGAATTCTGCAACGGCAAGAGAATTTTCTACATCAGGATCAGATGGATATATCGCCCAAATTAGAAGCCAACTTTGGGAATTTGCGCGACCTTTTGATAGCCAAACTTGGCATGAAAGACCCGCCCGGCTGCGTTTTCACCGCTAATGGCGGCGATAAGACAGTGCGTTTCTTTTTCAATTGCGTGCGTTTCCAGTTGTTCCAAAAGCGCACGCCCACCCCTTTACCGCTCGCATTGGGGGCAAGGTTAATCGAAAGGTCTTTCTATGAAAAAAACAAGCCCACCACGAAAAGAAGAATATTTCGTAAAGACAACAACTTGTCCATCATTCTCAGCAACGAAAAAAAACGCCAAGTCGTACTTTGATAAGTGCGCTGATTTCCTGAGACTCCCTAACTTCATTTGTGAAAGTTACAGTCGTGTCACGGATCAAAGGATTCCAGATATCGCAAATCGCTGGCGCATCGTCGGGCTCAGCCGCACGAATAATCATGTGAGCGTGCGCACCCCATGGGGTGTGTTGAACTCTGCAATCAGTGCAGGTGTGTCGGCAATTTCAAAGCGGATTTCAGCACCAGTGATGTCGCCCAAGGTCTCTGCGAGATCCAACGCTTGCGGATGCGCAACGGTGAGCTGTTTCAGCGACGCACCCGTTGAAGCAAGCATTTGCTTGGGGTGCAGCGCGCCATGCCATTGAATAAGTGGTGGAAAAAAACCATCAAAAGGCAAGATACCGCTTTTCGGCACAGCCATTTGCCAACGCAATTCACCGCGTTCAAGCGAAATCGCGTCGCCCACGTCCTGCCAATGCGCAAGCGCTGCACTCATATCAGGCACCGCGCAAATCCAATTGGTCAAACGCGGCGCACCAGAAAAATTATCAAGGTTAAACCAGCGCGCGCGAGCAGGATTAGGGACGTTGGGGTCAATCGAAATCGCTTCAAGATAAAGCCCACATCCCATGCCCATAAGGTGGTTGTGTGTTGCGAACTTCGCGTGCTCACCGCCAGTTTGCATCGGCAGGCCAAGCGCCTCTTCAATATGCGCGCGTGCAGTATCGCGGTCGGTTCCGCTAACGGCGAGATGATCCAGAAGAAGTGTGTTCATGGCACGAAAATTGCGTCAAAGCTGTGGGAGTTGCAAGTCGTTAGAAGAACTTGGGGCTTTGCCCTCGATCGATCAAAGATCGATCTCCATCCAAGGTATTTAGAGACCAAAGAAGGGCGCAGGTTTTGGGTGCGCTCTTCTTTGGTGTTTCGTTTCTATGCGCGAGTTTCACGGATGATTTTCAGGATGTCATCCGCAGCTTTAGGGATATTGGTACCGGGGCCAAAAATTGCTTTGACGCCAGCTCCATAGAGGAAATCATAATCTTGTTGCGGGATCACACCGCCGCAAATCACGATGATGTCTTCGGCGCCTTTGTCCTTGAGCGCTTCGACCAGTTTGGGGGCCAAGGTTTTGTGACCCGCCGCCTGACTGGAAATACCGATGACATGCACATCATTGTCCACCGCATCTTGCGCGGCTTCCTCAGGGGTTTGGAACAGCGGGCCAACATCGACATCAAACCCGATGTCCGCAAAGGCGGTTGCTATGACTTTCGCACCGCGATCATGGCCATCCTGACCCATTTTCACCACCAACATACGCGGACGGCGGCCCTCGTTCTCTGCAAAATTCTCGACCGATTTCTGGATCGCCGCAAAGCCCTCGTCGCCCTCATAAGCCGCACCGTAAACGCCAGCCAAGGTCTTCACTTCAGCGCGGTGGCGGCCAAACACTTTCTCCATCGCCATGCTTATTTCTCCCACACTTGCGCGTGCACGTGACGCTTTAACTGCCGCTTCCAAGAGGTTGCCATCCGCCTCGGCGCAGCGCGTCAGTTCTGCCAAAGCCGTCGTGCACGCCTCCTCATCACGGCCGGAGCGAATGCTGTGCAAACGCGCGATTTGCGACGCGCGTACGGCCTCATTGTCGATATCAAGAATATCAATCGCTTCTTCTTCATCGAGGCGGTATTTGTTAACACCCACAATGACTTCCTGACCGCGATCAATCATCGCCTGACGCTTGGCCGCAGCTTCTTCGATGCGTAATTTTGGCATGCCAGAAGCGACCGCCTTGGTCATGCCGCCCATTTCTTCGACCTCTTCGATGAGCTTCCACGCCTCTGTCGCGAGTTTATCAGTTAAGCTTTCCACATAATAAGAGCCAGCGAGTGGATCGACAACATTCGTAACACCCGTTTCTTCCTGCAAAATCAGCTGCGTATTTCGCGCGATGCGGGCGCTAAACTCTGTGGGTAGTGCAATGGCTTCATCCAGTGCGTTTGTGTGCAAGGACTGCGTGCCCCCCAACGCGGCGGCCATCGCTTCATAGGCAGTGCGGATCACGTTGTTGTAGGGATCTTGCGCCTGCAAACTTACACCAGAGGTTTGGCAGTGGGTGCGCAGCATTTTAGACTTTTCCGTCTGCGCGCCAAGATCCGTCATGATATTATGCCACAAGAGGCGCGCCGCACGTAGCTTAGCGGCTTCCATGAAGAAATTCATACCAATAGCAAAGAAGAACGACAGGCGCGGCGCGAACTTGTCCACATCCATGCCACGTGCCATCGCTGTGCGTACATACTCGCGTCCATCTGCAAGCGTATAGGCAAGCTCTTGCACGAGGTTCGCGCCTGCTTCCTGCATATGATAGCCGGAAATCGAAATGGAATTGAATTTTGGCATATTCGACGAGGTATATTCGATAATGTCCGCAATAATGCGCATCGAGGGTTCGGGCGGATACACATAAGTGTTGCGCACCATGAATTCTTTCAGAATGTCGTTCTGAATGGTGCCCGCAAGGACGGAGCGATCATGCCCCTGCTCTTCGCCAGCTACGATAAAGTTGGCGAGGATTGGGATCACAGCTCCGTTCATCGTCATCGACACTGAGACTTTATCGAGCGGGATTTGATCAAAGAGGATTTTCATATCCTCAACGCTGTCAATCGCCACGCCCGCTTTGCCAACATCGCCCTCTACGCGCGGGTGGTCACTGTCATATCCACGGTGTGTCGCAAGATCGAAAGCCACAGAAACACCCTGCTGACCCGCCGCCAAAGCTTTTCGATAGAACGTATTGCTTTCCTCGGCCGTGGAGAAACCTGCATATTGTCGGATGGTCCAAGGACGCCCAGCATACATCGTTGCTTTGACACCGCGCGTGAACGGGCCTTTGCCGGGAATGCCGCCCATATGCGACAGATCAGCAGTATCGGCTTCGGTATATAGCGGTTTGACATCAATGCCTTCCAACGTGTTCCACGTCAAATCATCCAACGCACGTCCGCGCACTTCTTTTTCAGCGAGGGCTCGCCAGTCGTTGTTTTGCGTCATATCTTTGTCCTTTGTTCAAGAAATCCAGCTCTGAGGGATATCCCGTCTTTTCGGATTTCGGGTCTTCTAATAAATGTGCCAGCCCGTCCGCGCACGCGCGCAGCCAGAACAGATCGTCTGCGTAGCTTTCCTGAAACGCGGCGCGGTCGGCTTGCGAAAACGGTTCCCATAGCGTGCCGTGAATGTATGCGCGAAGGCGTAGCAATTCTTCCGCGCCAAGTGGCAAATCCAACAGTTGCGGCACCAAAGGTCGTTGATTGCGCCATATCAATGTCTTGCCGCGTGGGGCAGGACATCCCAACAAATAAGATAACAAGCGATGCGGCGCAGACGCGTGTTGTTCGAATGTGCTGACGAAGATCGCCGTGTTGGGGGCAGCAGCTGCGAGATCTGTGATCACATCGCGCCAAGACCGCGTTGATGCGGCAATCGCGGCTATGCGAGCCTCGCGTGGCACCAAGACCCCGCGCGGGATGCAAAAGCTGAGTGCAGAGCTCCAATATATGCTGGGGCAGCGCAAGCTGAGATGTATTGCTTTGACCGATCCATCGAACGCGGCGACATAGCGTGCCAATCGTTCCCCCGCTGCCGGGTAGAGCGATTGAGACGAGAAATTGTGGCGCATTTTTCCAAGGATGTTTTCTTCGGACACGACAAGGTAATCCAAACCCATTTGCGCAGATCGCTCCAGATGCAGTGCGACTTTCCTTTTGGCACGCGCGAAGTGTTGCGGGCCGAATCCCAAGGCCGGATTGGGGGCGACGCCATAGCACATACCTTTGCGCAACCGATACGGCTCCCATGGGCCAGCGATAATCTCCGCCAAGGCTGTCGCATTTTTGCGCAAATAGGTTTGAAAACTTGTACTTGCCGTGCGATGCGCACCGATTTGTAGAATAACGTCCAAGCGTTCTGCCCTTTTTTGCCTCTGAGTGCCGCGCCCTCACGGGTCGCACATCTAGAGACAGGTCATGGAGAAGAGGGATGTTTTTTCCATTAAATTTTGAAAATTCCAGCTTAGGCGCAATCTCAGCCATCGCAATACGCTGCGCGCTGCCTATATTAATGCTAACAGGAGACCCTATGAAACAGTTCTTATCATTTGTTTTTGCAACGCTTTTCGTTGCCAGCCCAAGTGCGGCACAAGACACAACACCCCCCAAATCCAACGCAGCGTGGGAGGCGGTTTCTATGGCAGATACTGACAATTTGAATGATTTTTTATGGCAATCCCGTCCTGTAGTGGTCTTTGCGGACAGTGAAAACGATCCACGTTTCGAGCAACAAATGGCTTTACTCGAAGCCCAAGCCGACGCTTTGGCAGAGCGCGATATCGTTGTTTTGGCAGATATAGATGCGTCGCTCAAAAGCCCGTTGCGCACCGCTTTGCGCCCGCGCGGGTTTATGATTGCGTTGATCGGCAAGGATGGTGGTGTGAAGCTGCGCAAAGCCTCGCCTTGGGACGTACGCGAACTGACCCGCGTTGTTGACAAAATGCCCATGCGCCAACGCGAAGTGCGTGATCGTCGCGAAGCAGATGCCGCGCAGGAGTAGCTGCGCTGCGCCACATCAGCCTTGAAAATGGCGCACGCGTCCTTTATGTTTAGCGTATCAAAAGATTTATGGAGCAAAGCGGTCCCACATGAATAGATCTGTCGCACATGCCCCGCGTGAACCTGTGGAGAACGAAGGTAACCCACTGGTATAACTTTGCAATAGACGCTTGATGACAGGCTGTGGCTCATCTCAAACGCCTCAACAATCCCCAGAATGGCGCGTCTTTCAGCGCCGCTTCGGCCCCTTCTGCGACGGTTGGCAACATCGCCAGAATGGCGCGCAAAAAGATCGCAACAACGGCTATTTCCGCAAGCGCATAGTAAATGCAGGCCAACGCGAAAGCCCCGAAAAGCAACGCCAACCAGATCGGCCATCCACCCGATGCGCCAACGTAGCCGAGCACCAATAGAAAAAGGGCAAAACTTATCGTAACGAGGCCGCGCAAGGCGTTATTCGAACTCCATAATCACATCATCCACAGCTAGGCTGTCGCCAGCCACCGCGTTGATTTTGCTGACCACACCTTTACGCTCTGCGCGCAGGATGTTTTCCATTTTCATCGCTTCCACAGTGCACAGTGCTTGGCCTTCTTGCACCTCTTGGCCCTCTTCCACGTCAACCTTCACGATCAATCCCGGCATCGGGCACAGCAGCAGCTTCGACGTATCCGGCGCGATTTTTTCTGGCATCATGCGGGCCAACTCGGCCTGCCGCGGCGTGCGCACGTGCACCTTCAAATCCGCTCCGCGTGAACGAATGCGGAAGCCACCAGACACTTTGCCGACTTTCATCACCAGAGGCGTTTTATCGACCATCATATGCGCCAGCTGATCCCCCGGCGTCCAATCACCCTTGACGCGCAGTATGGTGCCATCCGCGAATGTCACGTTGGATCCGTCCTTATCCGCTGCAATGTTCACATCGAAGCTTTCGCCTTGCACGGCCACATTCCAAGCATCCCCAACGTGGCGTTCATGATTGTCCAAACGACCAGACACACGCGAACGGCGGATCTCCGCAACACGGTTCATCGCAGCAGAGGCCGCCGCGATCCGGCGCAGATCACTCTCAGGCAATTCAACACCAACGAACCCTTCGGGATATTGCTCTTCAATGAAGGCTGTCGTCATGTCGCCTTTGATAAAGATCGGGTGATCCATCACAGCGCTTAGGAACGGCAGATTGTGACCAATGCCTTCTACCTCAAAGCTATCAAGGGCGACGCGCATAGCTTCAATCGCCGCTTCTCGTGTTGGGGCCCATGTGCAGAGTTTCGCGATCATAGGGTCATAATACATGGAGATTTCACCGCCCTCATAGACGCCCGTATCATTACGCACGACCACATCACCTGCATCACCAGCCGTAACGCCCGGCGTGTAGGCCGCCGTTTCCGCAGGTGGACGATAGCGCGTGAGGCGACCGATTGAAGGAAGGAAGCCGCGATAAGGATCTTCGGCGTAGAGACGGTTCTCAATCGCCCAACCGGTCAGCGTGACATCGTCCTGCGTTATGCTGAGTTTCTCACCATTGGCAACGCGGATCATCTGTTCAACCAAGTCAACACCTGTGATCAGCTCGGTCACAGGGTGCTCCACCTGCAAGCGTGTGTTCATTTCTAAGAAGTAGAAATTCTTCGCGCCATCTACGATGAACTCAACAGTACCCGCCGACGCATACCCAACAGCTTGCGCCAAGGCCACCGCTTGTTCGCCCATGGCTTTGCGCGTGGCTTCATCCAAGAAGGGGCTTGGCGCTTCTTCAACAACCTTTTGCTGGCGTCGCTGGATGGAACATTCGCGCTCGCCCAGATAAATGCCATTGCCATGGCTGTCGCAGAGCACCTGAATTTCGATGTGACGGGGCTGGGTGATGAATTTCTCAATAAAGATACGATCATCACCAAAGGAATTCGCAGCTTCGTTCTTGGAAGACTGAAAGCCCTCGCGCGCCTGGTCATCATTCCACGCGATGCGCATGCCTTTACCGCCGCCACCTGCGGAGGCTTTAATCATCACGGGATAACCAACTTCATTGGAAATCTTGACCGCCTCGTCCGCGTCCTCGATCAGCCCCATGTAACCTGGAACCGTTGATACATTGGCGTCTTGGGCGATCTTCTTGGAAGTGATCTTGTCGCCCATTTTCTCAATGGCGCCGACAGGTGGTCCGACGAAGGCGACGCCTTCAGCCGCCAATGCCTCGGCAAATTTGGAGTTTTCAGACAGGAAACCATAGCCCGGGTGCACCGCCTGAGCGCCGCTTTCCTTGATCGCAGCCATGACCTTATCGATGACGATATATGACTGGTTCGCGGGGGGCGGGCCGATGTGGATTGCTTCATCCGCCATCTCTACGTGCAGCGCGTTTTTGTCCGCGTCCGAATAGATGGCAACGGTGGTGATACCCATCTTCTTCGCCGTTTTGATCACGCGGCACGCAATCTCACCACGGTTGGCAATCAGGAGCTTTTTGAACATGTAGAGGTCCTTTTCGGGCTATCTAAAACGCGAAAACGCCACCCTGCCCGTTGGGGCAAAGCGACGTTCGCTGATGTGGAGCGCGTTGCCTGTGTCACCACAGAAAACGCCAGAATTTTCATTAGTTTGCTGGGATAAGCGCGCCAGCTGTCGCACCGACGATGCCGGCTGCGATAACTTGGCTCGTGTTGCCACCAGCAATGGCTGCAGCGGATACAGACAAAACGAGAGCTGCGACGATCTTAGTTGTTTTTGATATAATTTAACTCTCTCGAAGTTAAAACGTGCCGATCCGCCAAAGAAAAAAAGCGGCTGCCCGTGCACATAAGCACCAGACGGCCGCCAAGGGGAAGGGTTACGGAAGGCTGCACCGCCAAACAGAAGGAGGATCTGGCACATCTTCAATGCTAATAGATTTCGCACAGTTTGGCGTAGCGAAAAGGCCTTTGACGCAAGCTGAGCGAAACAGGCTTGAATATGCCAATATTTCAATGCCTTCGGCAAAATCATGCCGACGCCCCCCAATCGGTGGCGTCAGGAAAGGCCATGGCCGCCGCGCGAGGATCAAGGATCAACATCGCCTCATAGTTGGCGGGGTCGAACGGATCATCATAGGGCAGAACTTCGCGGCCAAACAGCCAGCTGAGGCGACCCGCATCCAAATTGCCGCGCTCAAACGGTTGGTCGCCGAAATTTTCCCACAGAGCAGCGACAAAGCCCGCATCCGCACGACGATCTGAAGGTTTGCGGTCATTGCGACGTTCACGGCGTTCAATCGGCGTTGCCCCTTTGGGGTTGGCACGGCGCAATGTAAATTGGAAATCGGTACCGGGTAGACGGCCAGGAAAGCCGCGGTGCTTGAGCATATAGTCTAGTGCCATGTCGCACCCCCGATGTGGTGCGTGATGCTGGCGTGCTCAGCGAATAAGTTTAGGCTCGTGGCAGGCGCGAACGCCTGCCTCGTAGGCAAGTTACTTGTACTTGCCTGTGTATGTTGGCTCGACAGAAATCGGTGCTGGGTCAACAACAACAAACTCTTCAACGGGTGCTTTAAGTGCGCAAGCGGACGCTGCGAATGCAACACCGAGTACGGCAACCAATTTGATGCTCTTGGAAATCTTAGTCTCCTGTCAAATTTGCGGTTCAGACCAACGGGAGTATCCCGCAACCCTGACCCTCTTGAGGTATAGGCCATTTGGGTGAACCTGTTTCGAATTCTACGCCAGTGCGTCGCAAAAAGATATCCACAGGTAGCCTTAGCGACATGTTGTGTCACTAAAGTCTCAAAAGGGTCTTTGGATGAGCTTTGCCGCGCAACATATTGTGGTTTCATCAAAAAATCTCCAACATACAGGTCTCACTTTGCACGGTAAATGCTTCAAAAACCTGTTCAACTTCGGTGTTGGCAACACCAAATTCGACAGGTTCAGCGGACAAGGAAACAACGATCTGCTTTGGTAGATCGTCCACATTGGCTGCTTTTTTCAGCCCAAACTCGACGCAAAGAACTTCGAGATCTAGGGTTAAATCCTCAAAGGACGGTCGCCTTAAAGGGCTCGCCAAATCGGGCGCAATAAAACGCAAACGCAGGATGCCAGCGTCTGCTTCTTCACGTTGCTCTAGGAATGTTACAGCCTGCCCAGATGGCAAAGTGATCGCTGGCTGTGCTGCAAGGCACCCAGCCAAAAGGCCTCCCATCAGCGTGCTGAGCGCTAAACGTCTCATGCCGCAACTCCGCGCGCATATCTGATCCACCGTGCGCGATGCCCTGTGTCATTGAGCAAAGTCGCGATCGTTTCCGGCACGTGGGCCGCAATCGGATAGCCAAGCCGCCCACCCGCAGTGACAAGCAACTCATCCTCTACACGTTCGACCCGCACAACGGGTGAAAACCCACGCAAGTTCTGCAAACTGCGCCACATGTCCTGCCGGATTTGATGGCCAAGCCGCGCACGCGCGACCACAGGAAACCACGCGCTCGCCGACACGTCAAATCGCGCGGGCAATTCGCGCGAAATCGTCACACAGGTGCCATTGCGTTGCGTATGCCAGTTTTTCTGCGTCATGCTGTTACCGCCCCTAAAGCAAAGTCTCGCTTCGGATCAAAGCGGAATATTATCGTGTTTTTTCCACGGGTTCTCTAAACGCTTACCACGCAGCGACGCGAAGGCGCGGCTGACGCGTTTGCGTGTGCTTTGCGGTTGGATCACCTCATCGATAAAGCCGCGCTCAGCAGCGACGAATGGATTGGCAAAGCGGTCCTCATAACTTGCTGTGTGCTCGGCAATTTTCTCTGCATCGCCCAGATCAGCGCGGTGAATAATCTCCGTCGCGCCCTTTGCGCCCATCACAGCAATCTCGGCCGTGGGCCAAGCATAATTGAAATCGCCGCGCAGATGCTTCGATGCCATGACATCGTAGGCACCGCCATAAGCCTTGCGCGTAATCACTGTGACCTTTGGCACCGTCGCCTCGCCATAAGCAAAGAGCAGTTTTGCGCCGTGTTTGATGACACCGCCATATTCCTGAGACGTGCCGGGCAAGAAACCGGGCACATCCACCAAGGTCAAAATCGGGATTTCGAATGCATCACAGAACCGCACAAACCGTGCCGCCTTGCGAGAGCTATCGATATCAAGGCACCCCGCCAAAACCATCGGCTGGTTCGCGACGACACCAACTGTCTGGCCTTCAAGACGAATAAAGCCAGTGATGATATTCTTCGCAAAATCTTCTTGGATCTCGTAAAAATCAGCCTCATCCGCAATTTTCAGGATCAATTCCTTCATATCATATGGCGAGTTGGCGTTGTCTGGGATCAATGTGTCCAATGACAGCTCGATCCGGCCTGGCTCATCAAAGAACGGGCGAACGGGTGGCTTTTCACGGTTGTTAAGTGGCAAAAGATCGATCAAACGCCGCACCTCCGCCAGCGCTTCAACGTCGTTTTCAAACGCGCCATCCGCGACGGAGGATTTTTTAGTATGCGTACTCGCGCCACCCAATTCTTCCGCAGTGACAATCTCGTTGGTGACTGTTTTCACGACATCAGGGCCAGTCACGAACATGTAGGAGCTATCTTTGACCATAAAAATAAAGTCAGTGATCGCAGGCGAGTAGACCGCCCCGCCGGCACAGGGTCCCATGATCACGCTAATCTGCGGCACGACGCCAGAGGCCATGATGTTGCGCTGGAAAATTTCCGCATAGCCCGCAAGGGCGTCCACACCTTCTTGAATACGCGCGCCGCCTGAATCATTCAGACCAATGATCGGCGCCCCATTCTGGATCGCCATATCCTGGATCTTGCAAATCTTCTGCGCATGGGTCGCCGAAACAGAGCCACCTAAGACCGTGAAATCTTGAGAAAACACATAGACCATACGTCCGTTAATCGTGCCCCAACCCGTGACGACACCGTCGCCTGCGGGCCGTTGATCTTCCATGCCAAAATCGGCGCAACGATGCGCGACGAACATGTCGAATTCTTCGAAACTCCCCTCATCCAACAGCAGTTCGATCCGCTCGCGCGCACTTAACTTGCCCTTCGCATGCTGGCTATCGAGGCGCTTTTGGCCACCACCCAATCGGGCTGTTTGGCGGCGTTCGGAGAGCTCTTGCAGAATATCTTTCATCGCGTATCCCTTCTGTGCGCAGTTCTCGCGCGAATAATTAAGCCGATCGTTCAACGACTTTGTAGACAACGGACAATCCCAATCTCGATAGCCTGTGCACGTGCAGAAAAAAAGGGAATAGTCGCAAATTTGCAAATATAAGCAAAACACTTATCTGCAAATTGCAAAGTAGTTAATCACCTAAGACCACTTACGCCTTTCGCTGCCGAAAATTCTAGCCTGTCGCAGCACAGAAGAACAGAGTACACCCTTCGTATGAGAGACACCTATTCGGCGCGCTTCCTAGACCGCGCAACCCCACCCCATATCATCACTTTGATCTTGCTCGCAGGTGTTGCTGGGCTTGCGATGAATGTGTTTTTGCCGTCCCTGCCGAACATGGCTTTGCATTTCGAAACCGAATATTGGGTTTTGCAAATGTCGGTCGCCGCCTATTTTGCGATGAACGCGGTCTTGCAAATCCTGATCGGCCCTGTCTCTGACAATTTAGGACGCCGCCCCATTATTTTATGGGGCTTGCTGCTGTTCACTGCCGCCTCCATTGGCTGCATCTACGCCCCCAACGCAACCGTCTTTTTGATGTTTCGCATGTGCCAAGCCATCATCGTGACGGCCATGGTGCTAAGCCGCGCCATCATTCGCGATGTGGTCAGCGCTGACAAAGCCGCATCGCTCATCGGTTACGTCACAATGGGCATGGCCGTGGTGCCAATGTTAGGCCCGCTGCTTGGTGGATTGCTTGATGAAACCTTCGGCTGGCAGTCCAGTTTCTGGCTGATGGCCCTCTCAGGTCTCAGCATGTTCGTGCTGTGTTATTTTGACCAAGGCGAAACCAAACGCGCAACGGGCGAGACGCTGAGACAACAGTTCGGCCACTACCCCGAACTCTTCTCCTCACCACGATTTTGGGGCTATTCCATTGCGTCGGGCCTCACCTCTGGCGCGTTCTTCGCTTATCTTGGCGGCGCACCCTATGTGGGTACAGAGATCTTCAAGCTCTCCCCCGCAATCCTTGGATTTTACTTCGGCGCACCAGCATTGGGGTATTTCATCGGAAACTTCCTGTCCGGTCGCTATTCGATCCGCATCGGAATCAACAATATGGTCCTCTACGGCACGATCATTGCGACAATCGCGACCGTCGCCTCGCTCCTTGCGTTCAGCATCGGACAAGGTTCACCCGTCAGCTTCTTCGGTTTCATGACCATCGTTGGCATTGGCAATGGATTGACGATCCCGAATGCCACATCCGGCATGCTTTCTGTGCGACCGCATCTTGCGGGCACGGCGTCGGGACTTGGCGGCGCGATCATGATTGGGTTTGGCGCGATTCTGTCCGCTTTGGCAGGCATCATCTTGACTGGAAGTGACACGGCACTGCCGGTCTTGTGGCTGATGGTGGCCAGCACGCTTGGCGGGTTGATCGCCGCAATCTATGTCATACACCGCGCGAAAGCGATTGGCGTGTAAACCATCTCGCTTGCGCTCGCAGGTTTGCAAAGCCTAATATCGAAAAATGCAAACCTGCAAAGAGGCGCAGACATGGCACTTCAAAAAATCTACGCTGGATCGAAACTGCGCGACTTGCGCGGGCAAGTCTCCCTGACCCAAAAAGACTTTGCGGCCAAACTTGGCGTGTCGCTTCCCTATCTCAATCAAATGGAGAATAACAAGCGCCCGCTCTCGACCACCGTGGTCTTGGCGCTGGCGCAGGAATTTGGCTTTGATGTTACTGAACTCAGCTCAGGCGACGCAGAACGCCTTGTAACGGACATGCGCGAGGCCCTTGCGGATCCGGTCCTTGATGCGGTCGATCCACCCCTCACCGATTTGCGTCTCACTGCCTCCAACGCCCCTGCGTTTGCGCGCGCGTTCTTGGAACTACACCGCGCGTATCGTCAGACCCATGAGCGTCTCGCCTCGCTCGATGAAGCGTTGGGGCGCGAAGACGGTCAAATGCAACCAAGTCCATGGGAAGACGTTCGCGATTTCTTTCATTATTGCGACAATTACATCGACGCGATGGACTGCGCGGCGGAACATTTTGCAACCTCAGGCCCGGCCCACGCGACCCCGCAAGACCGCGTGCGCACCAGCTTTCGCCAACACGGGATAGAAATACGATTTGCGCCTGTCGACACGCTACGAACGTTCGACACAGAGACCCGTAGCCTGACCATTTCCGAATACGCAGCCCCTGCGACGCAAACGTTTCAAATGTTGATCCAACTGGCTCTGATCACTCAAGAAAACCTGTTAGAAGCCACCCTGGATCTTGCACGTTTTCAAACGGTTGAGGCCCGCGCGATCGCCAAAATTGGTCTCGCTAACTACTACGCGGGCGCGGCGCTGATGCCCTACACTCGCTTCCTTGAGGCCGCGCGAGAAACACGTCACGATCTGGAACGTCTTGCGATCCTGTTTGGTGCTTCAATCGAACAGGTGGCGCATCGTCTCTCAACCTTGCAGCGCCCCGGTGCCAAAGGCGTGCCGTTCTTCTTCGTGCGCGTCGATCAGGCCGGATCTATTACCAAACGCCACAGCGCCACCCGCTTGCAATTCGCGCGCTTTGGTGGGGCGTGTCCGCTTTGGAATGTGCACCGCGCATTTGAAACCCCAGGCCGTTTTGTGCGCCAGTTGGCCGAAACTCCTGACGGGGTGCGCTACATTTCCTTGGCCCGCGATGTGCTAAAACCGGGCAGCTCCTTTGGCGCACCGGTGCGTCGGTTTGCGATCGCTTTAGGCTGCGAAGTGACGCACGCAAGCCAGCTGGTCTATGCGGACAGTTTGGACACCTCGAATGCCTCTGCCTATGAACCGATCGGAATTTCATGCCGGATTTGCGAGCGCACGCACTGCCATCAACGCTCCGTCCCGCCACTTGAGCGACGTTTGAGCGTGGATAGTAATCGTCGCGGCCTGCTACCTTATGATGTCGCCTAAATGAGGCGAAAATACCGTACAAGCACACACTAACGACGCGCTTTTCGCCATCCCGCTAACCGCACAGCAAACTGTGTGCAAAACCAGCGCTCGCCCGACGCTTCATTGATGCCTGTGCGTTAGTAATCATGCTGGCCAGGCATGTGATAGATGCGTCCACTTTTGGTGATATTGCCTTCGATTGCACAATTTGGGCGTGGCGGCCTGCTCCCCTCTGAACGCTCTACACGATACGCCGCTGGATTTTGTACGCGCGACGCATGCAACCCACGATCATTGATCGCAGCGCCCTTTTCAACCAAATCATACTCCATCGAATAAGCGCGATAGGCAAAGGCCAACCCGCGAGGAACCAAATCCTCACCGACATCTCGCCCGTCTACACTACAGCGCGCGACGATCCTGCCATAGCGATCCAAATCGACCTGACGACATACCGCGCCATTGCCATCATACAAGTCAGAGACTTTCGCACTCACCCAAGCCCCACAAGGCCAAAGCGTGCCCTGCTCCGTCTCGCAAGTTTACTTGCCTTCGGGCGCATCAATGCCAAAGATCCGAACGCGCTGCCCTGCGACATCAAACGTGTCGCCATCAATCACGCACATAAATCCCGCCACATCTGCACCAGCGAACACCGGCTGAACCAAAACACACAAAAGAAAACAAATCCTGAGTATATCAAAAGATATGCCTACCTAAGCGAGTGCAATTCAATCCAAATCCTTAACCTAGGTTAAGAAAGACCAAACTTGCCCCTTCTTTGGTCTTAAAATATCTCGGAGAGCGCGAGAGGTAACGCCTCTCGCCCGTGCCGAAGCACGACCACTCCCTATCTCTGCGCAACCTCCCATTCAGGATGCACCCAAGTTCGGTCATTGCTTTTCGCCAACATATCACCCCCCAGAATATGATCCGATGCCTTTTCACCGACCATGATCGACGGCCCGTTCAAATTGCCATTCGTAATGCGCGGAAAGATCGAACTGTCTGCGACACGCAAGCCCTCAACCCCGATCACGCGACATTCTGGATCGACAACTGCCATTGGATCATCAACACGTCCCATCTTACAGGTGCCACACGGATGATACGCACTTTCCGCATGTTCTGCGATGAAGGCGTCCAGCTCTACATCGCTTTGCACCGCCTGCCCAGGTTGGATTTCATGCTTCACAAAGGGCGCAAACGCATCCTGCGCAAAAATTTCGCGCGTCAAGCGAATGCAAGTACGAAAATCTTCCCAATCCTTGGCTTCGTTCATGTAGTTAAACACAATTTTTGGAGCTTCGGCGGGATCCGCACTGTTCAAGCTCACCGATCCGCGCGAGGGGCTTCGCATAGGGCCCACATGTGCCTGAAACCCGTGCCCCTCCGCCGCAGCCTGACCATCATAGCGCACCGCAATTGGTAGAAAATGATACTGGATATCAGGATATTCGACACCTGCTTTCGTGCGAATAAACGCTGCGCTTTCAAACTGATTAGACGCCCCAAGGCCAGTTTTGGTAAACAGCCAGCGCGCGCCGATCACAGCCTTTGAAATCAGGTTCCAATATTTATAAAGCGTCACGGGCTGCGACGCAGCCATCTGGATATACAGCTCCAAATGATCTTGCAGATTTTGCCCCACGCCCGGGCGATCCGCGGCGATTTCGATGCCATGCTCTTTCAGATGCGCCGCAGGGCCAACGCCCGACAACATCAACAGCTTTGGCGAATTTATCGAGCTCGCCGCAAGGATCACTTCACGTTCTGCCGTGATCACCTCGCCACCCGCAACGGCAACACCGATAGCGCGCCCGTCCTTGATCACGATACGCTCCGCAAGCGCGCTGACGACTTGGCACTTTCCTGTCTTCATCGCGGGCCGCAAATAGGCATTGGCCGCAGACCAGCGCCGCCCCCTATAAACGGTCTGATCCATGGGTCCGAAACCCTCTTGCTTTTCACCGTTATAATCGTCCGTTGTTTCATATCCGGCCTGCTTGCCAGCCTTCACAAACGCCTTGAACAAGGGGTTCAAACGCAGGCCTCGACTGATATGCAAAGGTCCTCTGCGACCGCGCCAGCTTTTGTTACCGCCATGCCCCCCGCTGCGCCAGTTCTCCATGCGTTTGTAGTAGGGCAGCACATCCGCGTAAGACCACCCTTGCGCGCCGCTTTCGGCCCAATGATCAAAGTCTTTCGCATGTCCACGCACGTAGACCATGCCGTTGATCGAAGAGGACCCACCAATCACCTTGCCACGCGGACATGCCAAACGGCGATTATTCAAATGCGGTTCAGGTTCCGAACTATAGCCCCAATCATAGCGCGCCATGTTCATTGGATAGCTCAGCGCCGCTGGCATTTGGATGAACGGACCCGCATCCGTACCCCCGAACTCGATCACGATGACCGAATGCCCCGCCTCAGTTAGGCGATACGCCATGGCGCAGCCTGCAGAGCCTGCGCCAATGATCACATACTCAGCCTGCATCAAAACGGCGCGTCCACGGCACCCATGCGCACGTAAACGGACTTCATCTGGCTATAGTGCTCGATCGCGGCCTTCGAATTTTCACGCCCGACACCAGAATTCTTTGCACCCCCAAAAGGCGCTTCTACGGGGGCGTCATTGTAGGAATTGATAAAGCAGGATCCTGCCTCCATTTGCGCAATTACGCGATGCCCACGCGCAAGATCAGTTGTGAAGACCCCCGCGGAGAGTCCGAATTCCGTCGCATTGGCGCGCGCGATCGCTTCGTCTTCAGTCTCGAAATCCAGCACCGACATGACGGGGCCAAAGATTTCGTCCGTGGCGATGGTCATACCGTCCGTGACATCCGCGAAAACAGTTGGCTCGAGGAAAAACCCTTCAGTTCCAATTCGCTCGCCGCCACACACAAGCCGCGCGCCTTCGGCTTTGCCTTTTTCGATGAAGCCTTGCACAATCTGCATTTGGCGTTCTGAGACCATGGGACCAAAGTTCGTGGCCTCATCCAATGGATCGCCCATAACCACGGTTTGCAAGCGTTCATGCAAGCGCTTGAGGAACGCCTCTTTGATGCCCTTTTGAACAAAAACGCGCGTGCCGTTGGAACAGACTTGGCCAGAGCTGTAGAAATTAGCCAGAATTGCACCGCCAACCGCATCCTCAAGAGAAGCATCATCAAAGATAATCAGCGGGGATTTTCCACCAAGTTCCATCGTGACGTGTTTGATCCCTTCGGCCGCAGCCGCATAAACCTTGCGCCCCGTCGGTACAGATCCTGTGAGCGAGACTTTGTCCACGCGCGGATCCGTCACCAATGGTGCACCCACAGCGCCCGTGCCTTGGATGACGTTGTAAAGCCCAGCAGGCAGGCCCGCCTCATGCAGGATTTCCGCAATTTTCAACGCGCAAAGCGGCGTTGTTTCGGATGGTTTAAAGATCATCGCATTGCCGCAGGCTAGCGCGGGGGCGCCTTTCCAGCACGCAATCTGCGTTGGGTAATTCCACGCGCCGATGCCAACACACAGCCCCAATGCTTCGCGGCGTGTGTAGACCCAATCTTCACCAAGCTGAATATGTTCGCCCGTCAAGCTGCCCGCAAGACCACCGAAATATTCCAACGCATCCGCGCCAGATGTCGCATCAACGTAGAGCGTTTCTGACATAGGTTTGCCCGTGTCGTAGGTCTCCAACACCGACAGATCATGGTTGCACTCGCGGATCATGTCGGCAGCACGGCGTAAGATGCGACCCCGCTCCGTGCCCGACATCGCAGCCCACGCTTTTTGCGCGGCTTTGGCGCTGGTGATGGCCTGTTCGATGATCGCGGGCGTAGCCTCGTGAACAACGCCGATCTGTTCGCCCGTTGCTGGGTATATCACTGGAATTTCCGCGCCGGCGGTGTCTTCTACATAGGTACCATTGATGAAATGGCTGGCGGTGGGCTGTGTGGGATTGGGCATGTTTGCCTCCGGCGGAAGTTTATTTAGAAAGATGAAGACGAGGCCTATTCGCCTCTCGGGAAGCGCTGGCTTTCTTCCAAGACGTTAAGATCCATATGATTACGCATGTAGCGTTCAGACGCTTTTTGCAGGGGTTGGTAGTCCCATGGGAAATAATCGCCATTGCGCAGGGCTTCATAGACAACCCAGCGGCGCGCTTGGGAGCGGCGGACTTCTGCGTCGAAACGATCCAGATCCCAGCGTTGTTCCGATTTAGCGCGCAGGGTTTGCAAAGTGCCTTGATGTTCTGGCGTATCGGCGAGATTTTTCAGTTCATGAGGATCAGCATCCAGATCAAAAAGCTGATCGGGATCAAGCGCGCAGCGGATGTGTTTCCATTTGCCATAGCGCAAACACACGAGCGGCGCGTAGCTGGCTTCGGCCGCGTATTCCATCGCGACAGGAGCGGTGCGTTCGACACCCTGCCCCATGGGTTTCAGGCTCATCCCTTCGGTCCAAGGCATGATTTCTTCCATATTCACCCCCGCGAGATCGCAGAGCGTCGGGCAAACGTCGATGTTGCTCACAGGAGTGTCAATAAGACCCGGCTCCATATCAGGGCTTGATATCATCATCGGGACACGCGCAGAGCCCTCAAAGAACGACATCTTGAACCACAAACCACGTTCGCCCAGCATATCGCCGTGATCTGCCACGAACATGATGATCGCCTCTTGGCGCGTGCTTTCTAGCGCCTCCATCACCTCACCGACTTTGTCATCGAGGTAGGAGATATTGGCGAAATAGGCACGGCGCGAGCGGCAGATATCTTCGTCAGAAATGTTGAAGTTATCGCGATCATTGGCGTCCAAGATGCGTTGGGAATGCGTATCCTGATCCTCATAAGGGATCGGACCAACCTCTGGCATCAGGTGCGCGCAATCCTCATACAAATCCCAATATTTGCGGCGTGCCACGTAAGGGTCATGGGGGTGCGTGAAGCTGACAGTCAGGCACCACGGGCGTTCATCCTTGCCACGCGCATGATCATAAATCTTGCGCGTCGCATGATAAGCAACCTCGTCGTCGTACTCCATCTGATTGGTGATTTCCGCAATGCCAGAGCCTGTCACCGAGCCCATATTGTGATACCACCATTCGATCCGCTCACCAGGCTTGCGATAATCCGGCGTCCAACCGAAATCAGGGGGATAAATGTCGGTTGTTATGCGCTCTTCAAAGCCGTGCAACTGATCAGGGCCAACGAAATGCATCTTGCCAGAGAGGCAGGTTTGATAGCCCGCGCGCCTAAGATGATGCGCATATGTGGGGATCGAAGAGGGAAACTCAGCGGCGTTGTCATAGACGCCCGTCGTGCTCGGCAATTGGCCGGACATATAGCTCGCGCGCCCCGGTGCGCACAAAGGGCTGGCCGTGTAGGCGTTCTTGAAACGGGTCGAGCGCGCGGCAAGCTTTTTGATATTGGGCGCATGGAGCCAGTCGGCAGGGCCGTCAGGAAAGAAGGTACCGTTGAGTTGATCGAACATAAAAATCAATATGTTAGGCTTTCTCATCGCGCACCCCTCTCAATTCAAAATAGAGATAGTCAATGACCTGCCTTGCGGCTTCGGATTGATCTGGCCGTGCTTTGACCAAGCTTTGGCGTAGATACACACCATCAATCATTGCCGCAATCCGCGAGGCGGTTTGCGAGGCTCGCACGCCAATCAAAGGGCGCAGGGAATAGACAAGATTCGAGCGAATGCGCGCTTGGTAGATGGTAAGTAAGCGCTTAGCTTCTGGCACGGTTTGGGCCAGCACGTAGAAATTCAACCACGCTGCAATCACCTCCGGACGGAAGTTCGAACTTGAGAAGGAGGCGCACACAATCGCCTCGACGCGGGCTGTGTCGGTTTCGGCCGTCACCAAAGCCGCCCGCACTTCGGCGCCATATACCGTCAACGTATGACGCATTGCGGCCAGAAATATCTGCTCTTTGCCGCCAAAATAGTGATGCGCCAAGGCCGATGACATTCCTGCCCGCTTGGCAATCGCGCCGACTGTGACATCCAGCGTGCCATGCGCTCCAATCTCGCAGATCGTAGCCTCAACCAAGGCTGCGCGACGCAACGGTTCCATTCCTAACTTGGGCACATCACTCTCCGTTATCGCCTTTGCTGCAGATAATTTTATTTAAATTGACCAGTCAATCAATAAAAAACTTATTAGCAAGGTACGAGTTATCACCCCTTTGGCGCGTGCGTTCCGGGCGTGATTTCACCGCGCTTCAGCACTGCTTCGCGCCACGTGATAAATGTGATCGAACATAGGATCACAAAACCGCCTAAGATCACCCAAATATCCACCGCTTCGCCAAAGGTAAAATAGCCAAGCGAAACGGCCCAGATCAATTGAACAAACGTCACCGGTTGCGTCACCGTCAGGGGCGCATTGGCAAAGGCAAGCGTCATCGCAAAATGGCCCGCAGTGGCAAAACAAGCAACACCTAAAAGTACGCCAACCTCATGAAAAGATGGTGTAATCCAAACTGAAAATGCCAAAGGTGCTAGCCCGATTGTGACAGCAATGGACAGCATCGATACAACCACGGAGGCGGGCACCGCATCCGCGAGTAATTTTGCTGTCAGATAAGACACGCAAAACATGCAAGCCACAGCGAGCATCGCAATATGTCCAATGCTAAGCTCGCGAAAGCCAGGCCTTAGGATAATCATCGCCCCCAAGAGCGCGAAGAGCACCGCGATGATGCGGCGAAACGCCAGTTTCTCACCAAGGAATAGCGCGGCCGCGACGGTCACGAAAACGGGCGTCAAATAGTTCATTGCAGTCACTTCTGCGATTGAAATCTGGGTCATCGCGAAGAACCAGAGCGTCACGCCAAACGTGTGAAACAGCCCACGCACTGCGACAAGTTTCCAAAGGCGCGGCGTCAAAGTGGTTGCGCGTAGTGGCCCCATCATTGGGATCAGAAAGACCAGGCCCAACGCGTACCGCACAAATGCCGATTCCGCAGCAGGCAAGCGCGTGCCGTTGAGCTTGACCAGCGCAGTCACCGCAACAAAGCACAAGCCTGCCGTAACCATCCAGAAAACACCGACGAGCGGCCTTTGTGCTTGTTTTCCCATTATGAACGCAAATCAAACCGGCGCGGAATACGCAACCCTCAGAGCAACAAAGAGATCGCAATTACCCACATTGTGAGCGCAATGATCGCGTCCAACACGCGCCATGCCGCTGGGTTGGCAAAAATGGGTGAGAGCAAACGCGAACCAAAGCCGAGACAAATGAAAAAAGTGAAACTGCCCAAAGCCGCTCCAATCCCAAAGGCCAAACGGTCCTCGTATTGTGCCGAGATTGATCCGATCAAAACCACAGTGTCCAAATACACATGCGGGTTCAAAAATGTGATTGCAAACAGGGTTAGTAGGGTTTTACGCAGGGATGTCGTGACCTCCGCCTCCCCCTCTAACGCACTGCCTCCGCGCCACGCAGAGAGTGCATTTTGCAAACCATACCAAAACAGAAAAAGGACGCCACCGTAACGCATCGCGGTCTCAAACCACGGCAAGGCCTGCGCCAGCGCGCCGAACCCCGCGACCCCTGCAATGATCAAAACCGCATCGGATATAGCGCAGGTCAGGACTATCGGCAGGACGTGTTTGCGCCGAAGCCCGTACTTCAAAACAAACGCATTCTGCGCCCCAATGGCGAGAATTAAAGAGATGCTAAGTCCGAACCCCGATAGATATGTAAACACAACGCCATCCAAAAATTTTGATCTTGCTAACGTCAAGTTGCTACTTTTATCAGCGCGCATAACCAGATCTGGTGAACAAACTAGACATGTCGCCCTTTCACACATTAAATGAAAGCGAAAATTCAATGCAAAGACACCTTTCCCAATGACAGAACAGACAAAGAGAAAACGCGGCTTTTGTATATCGCTTGGGGCAGTCAACATGTTGATGTCGCACGACGCTCCGCAGCAAGCGTTAAAGCGTCCAACCCCGAGCTTGGTACAGCAATTGGGTGCGCCGCAGAGGATGACACATAAGGCTTTGATCTTGCATTTAACATCCCAGATGGATTGGCGAGGCCCAGGTTGACTTACTGACTGAAACACCTTTCGAAGAAACACTCTACCTCGACAATGACACGATCATGCGTGACGATTTATCAAGCTTGTTCGAACTATTAGAAAAAATTCGAAATCTGCGGCGCACACGTTCAGCTTTGGCACAGACAGCGTCACAATAAACGTTGGCGCACGAATGTACCCAGCGCGTTTCCAGAAATCAACTGTGGTGTGCTACTCTACAAATCATGCGAACGCGTTGACGGCTTTTTCAACAGCTGGAGCAAAGCTTTTGTCGAAGCTGGCTTCAAAGTGGATCAAGTCACCTTTCGCGATTTACTTTGGACCTCAGATATCAAATTCTACGTCTTTCCTGCGCAATTTAATAAACGAATATTTGAAGCGTCTGAGCTAATTTATTCTGATCAACCGAAAGCGAAGATCCTTCACCTCGAACTGTTGCGGCCACAAAAAACCCGATCATGCGGTGGATCGCAGATCGGGTTCGGAAAGCGTAAAAACCGATAACGTTAAAGCTGCTCCATCACCTCATCAGAGGCCTCAAAGTTGGCCGTCACACGTTGGATATCATCGTCATCCTCTAGAGCGTCGATCAGTCTCATTAGCTTGGTCATGCCTTCCAAGTCCATCTCCGTGGAAATGTTCGGCTGCCAAATCAGTTTCGCACTATCGCTTTCGCCCAGCGCAGTTTCCAAAGCAGTGGAAACTTCATTAAGATCCGTGTCTTCGCACAGAATGCTGTGACCCTCTTCAGAGCTTTCGCAATCCTCTGCGCCCGCTTCAATCGCGGCTTCCATCACCGTGTCCGCGTCGCCCGCATCCGCGCCATAGGTGATCTGTCCTTTGCGATCAAACATGAAGCCCACCGATCCGGTTTCACCCAGATTGCCGCCATTCTTGGTGAATGTGGAGCGTACGGTCGAGGCCGTGCGATTGCGATTGTCCGTCATCGTCTCAACAATGATCGCAACACCGTTGGGGCCATAGCCCTCATAGCGAATTTCTTCGTAATCATCGCCCTCGCCGCCTATCGCCTTCTTGATTGCGCGATCAATGTTGTCTTTCGGCATGGATTGCGACTTCGCTTCCTTCACCGCAAGACGCAAACGCGGGTTCTTTTCGGGATCGGGATCGCCCATCTTTGCGGCAACCGTGATCTCCTTGGAGAACTTAGAAAACAGTTTTGAACGCAGTTTATCCTGACGCCCCTTGCGGTGCTGAATATTTGCCCATTTTGAGTGGCCGGCCATGTCTCTCTCCAGATGAGAAGTCTTAAATCGCGTTCGGTATAAGCCCGCCAAGGGGATGCCCGCAAGTCGGTTGCATGTCAGCACGTTTTAAGGTGAAGCTGACCGCAACGTGAAAGGCCTATCTTGACCCAAGATCAAATTATTATTTTCGCTTTGTTTGGGAGCGTGTTCGCCCTCTTGCTTTGGGGGCCGTTTCGCTATGATCTTGTGGCGTTTTCTGCCCTCATAGTTGGGGTGCTCTTGGGCGTGGTTGAGGGCAAGAACGCGTTTGCGGGCTTTGGCCATCCCGCTACGTTGGTGGTTGCTTTGGTGCTTGTGGTCTCTGCAGGTTTGGTGCGCTCGGGCGCAGTCTTCTTGATTACGCGCACCTTGGTGGACAGTTCACGCAATCTTGGCGGGCATATCGCGCTGATGGGCGGGATTGGCGGGGTGCTGTCAGCGTTCATGAATAACGTCGCAGCCTTGGCGCTCTTGATGCCTGTCGATATTCAGACCGCGCGCAAAGCGGGTCGCGCGCCTGGTTTGTCGCTCATGCCGCTCAGCTTTGCGACAATACTCGGTGGTATGGTCACGCTCATCGGAACGCCCCCAAACATCATCATCGCCGCGATCCGAGAAGAGCAATTGGGCGAGCCATTCGAGATGTTCGACTTCGCCCCCGTTGGCGGTGTTGCAGCGCTTGCGGGGCTTGCCTTTGTGGCCCTAATCGGCTGGCGCTTGATCCCTGCGCGCAGCGACAGTGTGACAGCAGGCGATGACATGTCCGACTATATCGCAGAACTGACAGTGCCAGCGGACAGCAAAATAATTGGCAAGCGTTTTTCCGAAATCGAAGAGGACGCGGAGAAAGCCGACGTCGCCCTGATCGGCCTGATCCGCGATGGCAAACGACGCTATGGCCGCGCGCGCAATTCGGAACTAAAGGGCGGCGACACGCTTGTGCTCGAAGCTTCCCCTGCAGCGCTTGACGAATTTCGCGCTGCCCTCTCGCTGGCCTTTTCGGACGAGAAACGTGAAGAGCAGTTGAATGCAGCCGGTGACGGTGTCGACGTGATCGAAGTGGTCGTCACCGAAAATTCGCGTCTCACAGGCAGAACAGCACAAAGCATCGGGCTTGCGTGGCGTCAGCGCACGGTTCTCATGGGCATTTCACGTCAGGGCAAGGCAATCCGAGATCATTTGCGTAAAACCGAGGTACGCGCGGGCGATATTCTGCTGCTTCTTGTTCCGAAAGATCGCGGACCTGATGTGACCGAATGGCTCGATTGCTTGCCCCTCGCAGAGCGCGCTCTTGCAATCACGCAAGATAGAAAAGTCTGGCTCGCCATTGGCATGTTCGCGGCGGCTGTTGCTGCGGCCAGCTTTGGTTTGGTTTACCTCCCTATCGCGCTTGGCTGTGTAGTTGTGGCTTATGTTTTGGCCAAGATCGTACCGCTTTCGGAACTCTACACCCACATCGAATGGCCGGTAGTTGTCTTACTTGGCTCGATGATCCCGCTTGGCGCGGCGTTGCAAGATGCCGGCGGCACGGAATTGATCGCGGGTGCGCTTGTTGGAT
Source organism: Planktotalea sp. (assembly GCF_018607995.1). Taxonomy (GTDB): domain Bacteria; phylum Pseudomonadota; class Alphaproteobacteria; order Rhodobacterales; family Rhodobacteraceae; genus Planktotalea. The sequence continues at coordinate 57,551 of NZ_JABBAL010000008.1, read as the reverse complement.
TGACAGAAGGTCTACCCGCTTGGGCGATCCTCACAGTCTTGATGGTGGTGACGATGACGCTTTCGGACGTGCTCAACAACACGGCGACAACCATTGTCGCGGCCCCTGTTGGCATTCAGATGGCACAGTACTTGGGCGTGTCTCCTGATCCATTCTTGATGGCTGTGGCCATTGCAGCATCTGCGGCGTTCCTTACACCCATCGGGCATAAGAACAACACGTTGATCCTTGGCCCCGGCGGCTATCAATTCGGCGATTACTGGCGCATCGGCCTACCCCTAGAAGTCATCATTGTTGCCGTCTCTATCCCCGCAATTTTGGTTTTCTGGCCGCTCTAACGCTCAAATTCCAAGGCGGGCCTTGCGTGCCTCTCAGCGCGTGGTAGTTCGGGTGTATGAGAACACTTTTCCTAGGCGATGTGATGGGCCGCGCAGGGCGCCGTGCTATCACAGAAAACTTGCCCAAGCTGCGCGATGAATTGCGCACTGACTTCATCGTTGTGAATGGCGAAAACTCCTCAAACGGGATGGGCCTGAATGCAGAGCACGCGAATGACATTTTCGCGGCTGGCGCAGATTGCATCACACTTGGCGATCATGCCTTTGATCAGCGTGATATGATGCAACATATTGACAAAGACCAACGCATCCTGCGCCCTTTGAACTTTGCCAAAACTGCGCCCGGTCGCGGGCATAAGTTGTTTAAAGCCAAGGGCGGTCAGAAAGTTCTCGTGCTGCAAGTTCTGGGACAAGTCTTTATGAAACGCGCCTATGACGATCCGTTTTCTGCCCTTGATGCTGTGCTGCGCGCGCACCCGTTGGGCGGCTTGGCACAAATGATCCTTGTGGATGTGCACTGCGAAGCGACTTCCGAGAAAATGGGCATCGGCCATTTCTGCGACGGACGCGCCTCGATTGTGGTGGGCACGCATACCCATGTGCCGACGGCGGACGCACAAATCCTGCCGGGCGGCACTGCCTTTCAAAGCGATGCGGGCATGTGCGGCGACTATAATTCGGTGATTGGTATGGAGAAAGAAGAGCCCATGCGCCGGTTTGTGACAGGCATGAGCAAATCGCGTTTCACACCCGCCAATGGCGAAGCAACCTTGTCTGGCCTCTTCGTCGTTACCGATAATCGCACTGGCAAAGCCACCTCCGTTGAGATGATCCGCCGTGGCGGGCGGCTAGAACAAAGCGGGCCGTGAGCCAGTGAAAGGCAGCCTCTCCCTCTTCGGAGTCCTGATCCTGCTTGGCGCAGGTTGGGGTGTCACCATGCCTTTAACCAAAATCACCGTGAGCGCCGGATACCAACACTTCGGCCTTATCTTCTGGCAGTTCGCCATAGCCGTCGCGCTGATGGGAAACGTTTTGATCCTGCGTGGACAATTGAGAAAACCAAGCGCACTGCAAATCCGTTTTGCATGCTTGATCGCGGTGATTGGCACACTCTTGCCCAATTCTGCCAGCTATCAAGCCGCTGTGCATCTCCCCAGTGGCATAATTTCTATCCTGCTCTCGCTGATCCCTATGCTCGCCTTTCCGATTGCGCTGTCCCTTGGCAACGACAGGTTCTCGGCGCGCAAATTGATTGGCCTGACGCTTGGCTTTGGCGCTGTGGTTTTGATCGCGGCCAATAGCGGTAGTTTCGAGGGCGATGTCACCCTCTGGTGGATCGCCGTCGCACTAGTTGCGCCAAGTTTTTATGCGCTCGAGGGTAATGTGGTTGCCAAATGGGGCACATACGGATTTGACGCAATTGAGACGTTGTTCTGGTCCTCTGTGTTTGGCCTCGTGCCCTCGCTCTTGCTAGCACTTGGCACCGGCCAATTCATCCCTGTGCCCACCACTTGGGGGCCACCGGAATATGCTTTTCTTATCATCGCAGTCGCTCATGCGGTGGTATACGCAGGCTACGTCTGGCTGGTCAGCAATGCAGGACCGGTCTTTGCCGCACAAGTTAGCTATCTAGTTACGATCTTCGGGATCTTCTGGGCAATCGTGCTTCTGGGCGAAGCCTATGCAAGTGGCATATGGCTCGCCCTTGCGCTGATGCTGAGCGGCCTGTTCCTTGTGCAACCGCGCGCACGCGAAACCAACGAGAAGGCGCTGGCATAATATTTTTTGAACTTACACAAAACCAAAGCGCAATCGCGGCGCTGTTGACCGTGCTTGGTATGTTTGTGCTCTTCGTGCGCGAAAGCTATCCCACCGAAGTTGTCGCCATCGTTGGCGTCGCATTTTTGCTGATACTTGGGGTATTGCCTTACGAGAACGCGCTCACCGTGCTCTCAAACCCTGCGCCATGGACCATCGCCGCAATGTTCATCGTGATGGGCGCTTTGGTGCGCACCGGCGCGCTGGAAGCCTTTACCAAAATGGCCGACAAGCAGGCCAAAACCAACCCTGCCTTGGCGATTGCGATGTTACTCACATTCGTGATCATCGCTTCCGCCGTGGTATCTAACACGCCCGTTGTGGTGGTGATGATCCCCGTATTCGTGCAGCTTAGTCGCACTTTGGGCACCAAGGCCTCTAAACTGTTGATCCCCTTGAGTTATGCCGCCATCCTTGGCGGCACGCTGACGCTGATTGGTACCTCAACCAACCTGCTTGTAGACGGGGTCGCGCAGGCAAATGGCATGAAGGCCTTCTCGATTTTTGAAGTCACGCCACTCGGCGTTGTGCTCGTCGCTTGGGGGATGCTTTATCTACGCTTTATCGGGCCCTACCTGATACCAGAGCGTGACAGCATGGCGAGCCTTCTGTCCGATAAAAGCAAGATGAAATTCTTCACCGAAGCGGTCATTCCCCCCGAAAGCAACCTGATCGGGCGCGAGGTGATGGGCGTGCAATTGTTCAAACGCGAAGGCGTGCGCTTAATCGACGTCGTGCGTGGGGACACGTCGCTGCGCCGCAATCTGAAAGACGTGTGCTTGCAAGTCGGTGATCGCGTGGTTCTGCGCAGTCGCATTTCCGAATTGCTAAGCTTGCAGCGCAACAAAGAACTCAAGCGCATTGACCAAGTTTCCGCTGTTGAGACCCATACGGTCGAGGTCTTGATCACCCCCGGCTGCAAGATGATCGGACGCACCTTGGGCGCACTGCGTTTGCGGCGCCGGTTTGGAGTTTATCCACTGGCAGTGCATCGCCGGAACCAAAATATCAGCGGCCAGCTTGATAGCGTGTTGGTGCGTGTGGGCGACACCCTGCTGCTAGAAGGTGCGCCTGAGGACATCCAAAGGCTAGCCACGGAAATGGACCTTGTGGACGTTTCCGCCCCCTCAGAACGTGCCTACCGCCGCAGCCACGCGCCGATAGCTTTGCTCGCACTTGTTGGCATTGTTGCCCTTGCGGGCTTTGGACTCGCACCAATTTTCTATCTGTCGATCATCGCCGTCGCTTTGGTTCTAATCGCGCGCTGCATTGACGCGGATGAGGCTTTTTCCTTCGTCGACGGACGCCTGTTAACGCTGATCTTCGCGATGCTCGCTATTGGCACCGCATTGGAGAGTTCTGGCGCGGTGAGTTTGATCGTAAATGCCTTCGCACCGTTCCTGACCGGCCTACCTCCGTTCCTTCTGGTCTGGGCGATCTATTTACTGACCTCGATCCTCACCGAATTAGTATCCAACAACGCAGTCGCAGTTGTGGTCACACCGATTGCCATTGGGCTCGCAGACGCACTTGGCATCGATGCACGGCCTTTGGTGGTGGCCGTGATGGTCGCCGCATCAGCGAGCTTTGCGACACCCATCGGGTATCAAACCAACATGTTGGTCTATGGTCCGGGAGGATATAAGTTCACCGATTTCATGAAAGTCGGTATTCCTTTGAACCTCTCCATAGGGATTTTGGCATGCTTGCTCATCCCATTGCTGTGGCCTCTGTGATCTTCAATCTCAGAAGAGTTTATTTAGCAAGATGAAGGGGTGAAGATGCCCTTTTCCGTGACGATCAGATCAAGGGGTTGATCGGTCGGTTCAAGCGGAAGATCCGTGAGTTCCTGCGCTTCAAATGCAAAGCCGATGGCCATCGTCGCACGGCGCGCGCGCAGGCGTTCGATAGTGCGATCATAAAAGCCACCGCCATAGCCCAAACGACCACCCTGTCGATCAAAGGCGACCAGCGGCACGATGAGGATTTCAGGCTCAATCCACTCGCCACTTTCGGGAATATAAGCACCGAACGTGCCCTCAATCATCGCGCATTCTGGCGTCCATTCACGAAAATCTAGCGGGGTTGCTGCGGATTTGATCACAGGCATGCCAACTGGACCATGCCCGGCAGCCTCAGCCAAGGCAGGCAGCGGGTCAATCTCCGTGCGCATCGGCGCATAGCCCGCTAGCGTAACACCGCGATAACCCGCAAGAACTTCACTGAGAAAGGCAGATTGGCTTGCGTGCGCCGTGTCAAACGCTAGCTTTCGCGCAGCAAACGCGGCCTTGCGCGCGTCCGTTTTGATCTGTGTGAAGTCGTTCATAAAAGCACCAATGCTGCAAGGCCCAAAAAGGCGAAAAAGCCGACCACATCAGTGAGCGTAGTGACAAATGCACCAGAAGCCAGCGCCGGATCAATGCCGATTTTCTCTAGCAAAACAGGGATCGCCGTGCCAGCCAGACCTGCCACCACCATATTGATCACAATCGCCGCCGCAATCACATAGCCCAGCGCGGGGGACCCGAACCAGATCAATCCAACCGCCCCCATCATAAGCGCAAACACAAGGCCATTGATCAGGCCCACAAGGACTTCGCGCCGGATCACCCGCCACATGTTGGAGCTCGTAAGGTCTTTCGTAGCAATCGCGCGCACCGCAACGGTCAGCGATTGCGTCCCCGCATTGCCCCCCATCGAGGCTACGATTGGCATCAATACCGCAAGCGCGACAATCTGGGTGATCGCCGCCTCGAATTGTGCGATCACGAGGCTTGCGGCGATGGCCGTCACAAGGTTCACTGCGAGCCATGGCAAACGCTGCTTAGTGGTGTTGATCACACGATCCGAGAGCGAGCTTTCGCCCACACCGGCGAGGCGCAAAATGTCTTCCTCATGCCCTTCGTCAAGCACGATCATCGCATCATCGATGGTGATCACGCCGACAAGGCGCTCATCTTCGTCCACGACAGGCGCAGAAATCAGGTGATATTGGTTGAACGCATAGGCGACTTCGCTTTCGCTTTGCATCGCGGGGATGATTTGGAAAACCGCCTCCGTCAGCTCCCACAAGAGCGTTTCACGTTTTGAGCCCATAAGCTTGCCCAGCGTCACATTGCCCAAAGGTTTGAAGCGTGGATCGACCAACGTAACGTGGTAAAATTGCTCTGGCAACGTCTCTTGCGCTCGCAAATAATCAATCGCTTGACCCACAGTCCAATGCTCCGGCGCCATGACCACTTCGCGTTGCATCAAGCGACCTGCAGATTTCTCGGGATAGGTCAGCGATTGTTCGACCGCGACGCGATCACTGTCATCCAAAGCGTCCAGAATGACGTCCTGTTGAAAGAGCGTGAGATCTTCGATCAGGTCAACAACATCATCGCTTTCCAATTCGCGCACGGCATAGGCGAGGACTTCGGGCCGCAATATTGCAACGACCTCATCGCGAATACTCTCATCAAGTTCAGACAGGATTTCGCCGTCAAATTCACGATCATAGAGCCAGATGAGATCACGTCGCTCAGGTGCGCTAATTTGTTCTAAAAGGTCAGCGATATCAGCAGGATGGAGTGGGTCCATAAGCATGGTCAACAGGCCTTGATCACCACGATCCACAGCCCCAAGCACCGCAGATACACTCGCGTGCTCAAGTTGGTAATCACCCTCTTGCGCACCGATGCGCCCGCCACTCACCAGATCTGTGTCATTCATTATGAGAGGCCTTTCGATCTGAAGCGCGCAATTGGTGTCCACTTTAAGGACAAGAGCGCCAAAGCAACAGAGCCTCACGCAAAAATGCTGGTTCGCGGGCACATGTTTCTGCTACGCAAGGCACATGACACAAAAGCACATTTTATCCGGCGATCTGTTGGTATTTCATGACGATCCGTTCGAGGTACCGCCCGAAGACGCCATCCAGATCCAAAGCGACGCCGCATTGCTGATCGAGAACGGCAAGATCACAGCGCGCGACAGCCGCGATACCCTTATCGTCGCCCATCCGGAGGCGACGCATCACCCCCATCCGAACAGGTTGATTTGCCCCGGTTTTATCGACGCGCATGTGCATTATCCGCAAACTGCGATGATTACCTCTTGGGGTAAACGGTTGATTGACTGGCTTAATACCTACACCTTCCCCGAGGAAATGCGCTTTGACGATCCAACCTATGCGGCGGAGATTTCAGCGCGCTATCTAGATCTGACGGCCGCCCATGGCACCACTACAATGGCGAGCTTTTGCACCATTCACCCAACTTCGGTTGAAGCCCTCTTCACAGAGGCTGCAAAGCGCGGACAAAGGATCGTTGCGGGCAAAACCTGCATGGATCGCAATGCGCCTGAAGGCCTGCGCGATACTGCGCAAACAAGCTATGACGAGAGCAAAGCATTGCTTGAAAAGTGGCATGGCGTCGGGCGCCTTTCCTATGCGATCACACCGCGGTTTTCGCCGACATCGACGCCAGAGCAACTAGCAGCGTTAGGCGCATTGTGGGCCGAAAACCCCGATTGCTTGATGCAAACCCATCTCAGCGAACAGGTGGATGAAATCGCATGGGTGAAGGATCTCTTCCCCAACGCGCGCGACTATCTCGACACGTATGAGGCATTCGGTTTGCTCGGGGGGCGTGGTGTTTATGGCCATGCGATCCATCTTGTGAAACGCGAAATTGATCGCTTGAAAGAAGTAGACGCAGCGCTGGTGCATTGTCCAACGTCCAACACATTCATAGGCTCGGGCCTGTTTGATATGGCGGGTTTAAAAGCACGCGGGATCAGCACAGGATTGGCGACAGATACGGGCGGCGGATCAAGTTTTTCGATGCTGCGCACGATGGCGGCCGCCTATGAGGTGGCACAGTTGAACGGCTCGGTCTTGCATGCAGGGCAGCTCTTGTGGCTCGCCACTGCAGGATCGGCGAAGTCTTTGCACTTGAGCGATAAAATAGGCACGCTTGAGCTCGGGATGGAGGCCGATATAGCAATTCTTGACCTCGCCTCCACTGCCGCAATTGCGCAGCGCTATAATAATGCGGCCCATCATTGGGATCGGATTTTTCCAACCCTTATGATGGGCGATGACCGCGCGATTGCAGAGGTTTGGATCGGTGGCGTGCAGCAGACCTTATGCTAGATCAGCACCCCGGCTTGCCAAGCACCATCACGTAATAATATTCCCCCGCTTGCGCCATGCCAAAGTGTATCGCATTTTTCGAGAGTAAATTCTTGCGGTGACCTTCGGATTTCTGCCAGCTTGCCAAGGCTTGCATAGCGCCCTTTTGGCCTTGCGAAATGTTCTCTGCGACGAAGCAAAACCCGTATACTTGGCGTATCACGCGATCCCCCGCACTCGATCCGTCTTGGCCCGTGTGGCTGAAGTAAGCTTTCACTTGAATGTCATTTGCATGGGCCTGCGCGGCGCGCCCCAAACGGCTATCAGGGGACAGTGCGGGCTGTCCATTGGCCACACGAATCGCGTTCACTTCGGACGCGATGCTTGCGCTCAAGCCACCGACGAGCTCCGCAACGACAGCAGCACCCCTAAAATTTTTGGTCGCACCAGAGCGGATACAACCCGTGGTCAAGGTCAAGGCAAGTAGACATTAAAGCAAAATACGCATCGCGAAATCCATCAAAGAGATTTAAACGTTACGCAGACAATAGAACCGCCAATTGATTCTGTCGCGCAATGGTTTTGGGTAGATCTATCGACGTCACCTGCCCCGACGCAACGACACGGCGACCTTCAATGAACAAATCCCGCACCTGCGTTGGCCCCGCCATCAAAAGTGCTGCGATATCCCAATTGCCAGCTGCCTCAATGCCGCTCATGTCCCAGATCGCTAGATCCGCACGTTTGCCAGCCGCGATCTGACCACAATCATCGCGACCCAGCACATCCGCGCCGCCGCGCGTGGCGATGCGTAACGCTTCGCGCGCACTCATCGCGTCGGCACCGTTTGAGACCCGTTGCAACAACATCGCTTGGCGCGCCTCAAGCACCAGATTACCCGCATCATTTGAAGCAGAACCATCCACGCCCAGACCTACTTTCACGCCTACATCACGCATTTGGCGCACAGGTGCGATACCCGATCCAAGGCGACAATTGGAACACGGACAATGCGCGACCCCTGTGCCGGATCGTGCAAATAAATCAATTTCTTGCCCATCAAGCTTCACACAATGCGCATGCCACACGTCGTCACCCGTCCAACCGAGATCTTCGGCATACTGACCGGGGCGACAGCCAAATTTTTCTAGCGAATAGGCGATATCTTCATCGTTCTCAGCTAAATGCGTGTGCAACATCACACCTTTGTCACGCGCCAAAACCGCAGCATCGCGCATCAAATCGCGGCTAACCGAAAACGGCGAACAGGGAGCCACACCCACACGGCACATGGACCCTTCAGCGCTGTCATGATGCGCATCAATTACGCGGATGCAGTCCTCTAAAATTGCCCGCTCTTGCTCAACCAACGCATCAGGCGGCAACCCGCCATCGCTTTCGCCAATCGACATGGATCCGCGCGTGGGATGAAAGCGCATGCCAATATCGGCAGCAGCTGCGATCGTGTCATCCAGACGCGATCCGTTGGGGTAAAGGTAGAGATGATCCGAAGTCAGCGTGCAGCCCGACAACATCAATTCTGCCAAACCGACTTGCGCAGAAACATACATTTCTTCTGGCCCAAAGCGCGACCAAATCGGGTAAAGCGTCTGCAACCAGCCAAAGAGCAACGCATCCTGCCCACCGGGCACCGCGCGGGTCAGCGATTGATACAAATGGTGATGCGTGTTGACCAGACCGGGCGTAATCAAACACCCCTTTGCGTCCAAAACAGTACCCTCACTTTGTAGGCCCTGCCCAACTTCGGCAATCACGCCACCTTGAATGCGAATATCGCAATCAAGCAATTCGCGCGATTGATCATCCATGCACAGCACGAGCTGCGCGTTGCGGATCAGAGTCTCGTTGGCTGTGTTCATGGCGCGTCCCTCTCACGTGTTGCCACGCTTTTTTCGGCTCTTCCGCGCGTGCAAAACACGAACGGTGACTGCGACAGAAAAAAGCGAAGGAATCGCAGTATACTAAAAATATTGTAACCTCAGGCGCACTATATCCTCAAGCTTTGGTTTATAATTCTAAGTGCTTTTGCGTGCAGCTCAGGCGTTGCAGCGGCCAAAGCGCGCCCGCCCTCATGCACTTTGCCACCCTGCCAATCCGTTACTATACCGCCCGCTGCTTCGATCACGGCTATGGGGGCGGCGATATCATAGGCGTTCAATCCGGCCTCGATCACCAAATCAATCTGACCCGCTGCCAACAACGCATAGGCGTAGCAATCACAACCAAATCGAGTGAGTTTCACCTCAGCCACGACCGCCTCAAAGGCGGCGCGTTCTTCAAGATGACCGACCTCTGGGAACGTGCTAAACAAGACTGCTTGATCCAAATCAGTGGTGGTGCGCACCCTCAGATCAGCATTGCCATGCGGACCAATCATCTCTGCGCGTCCAAACCCGCCACAAAACCGCTCGCCAATATAGGGCTGATCAATGATCCCAAGGCGCGGACCGCTCTCATCATTCAGGCTAAGCAAAACACCCCAGGTCGGCGTACCACTAATAAACCCGCGCGTGCCGTCGATCGGGTCCAAAACCCACGTAAGCCCGCTTGTGCCCTCGGTATTGCCAAACTCTTCACCAAGAATTGAATCCTGCGGGCGGCGCATGTGCAAGACTGCGCGCATCGCCTCTTCTGCGGCTTTATCCGCAATCGTTACAGGGTCAAATCCGTCGCGCTCTTTATTGTCAGCACTTAAACCGATTTGGCGAAAATGGGGTAGAATGGCAGCGCGCGCAGCTTCGGCTAATTCCTCGGCCACAGACCAAAGTTCGGCTTGAAACGCAACGCTATCAATATCTTGCATAATGTCCTGCTTAGGTTAGCACGCATGAAATTCTGCGTCTGAGCCAACTTAATGCACTATCCTAGAGCCATCAAGCGACGTCGCTTAGGACCCGCGCCAAATCGAACAAACGGCGGCGTTGCTCTTCCGGGATCGCGTAATAGGAACGTACCAGATCAAGCGCTTCTTTGTCGTTTAGGATGTCTGAGGGGACTGCACCAGCCTCTGCATCGCCAATCGCTGCGTCTTCGTTTTGCAGACCTGAAAAGAAGAAACTGACGTCTACTTCCAAGGATTCTGCAATATCCCACAGGCGGGATGCGCTGACACGGTTCGCCCCTGTCTCGTATCTCTGGATTTGCTGGAACTTAATTCCAACGGTCTCCGCAAGTTGCTGCTGAGTTACGCCGACAAGCCATCGACGATGTCGAATGCGTTTGCCAAAATGCACATCCACTGGATGCGCCATGATGCTTCCTTTCTGTTCATAATGCGGCATGTTCCGAGTGGCACAACATTCTAACCGCATATAGTGAGCTCAACGTTGTCGAAGCGTGACTAAACACGAGGTAGCGCATCTTCGCCAGAATACCTCTACAGAGTAAGTGGGGAATTGCCTGCGCTTAGGGGGAAATTCAGGTGACTTAACGCAAATTTGAGACTGATCAGATTAGTCCGGTGACTGCGCCCTTTGTTCAAGCGAACAAGTCTTTTGCCGCTACGCGCTTTGCGCTAGCGTTCCCTAAACAAATATCAGATCAGCAAAAATGAGGATTTCATGCGCGCATTTCAGGTCTCTAAAATTGGTGAACCCGCAGGGCTGTCTCAGGTCACCACTCCAAATGTAGCCCCTAGCGAGGCTTTGATTAAAATTGCAACCTGTGGGCTTAATTTCGCCGACCTATTAATGCAAACCGGCCAATATCAGGACACGCCTCCCGCCCCGTTCACCCTTGGGATGGAAGTTGCGGGCACGGTTGAAGCCCTTGGCGAGGAAGTTACGTCCCCCGCGATTGGCACCCGTGTTGCTGTTTTTGGCGGTCAGGGCGGGCTTGCGGACTACGGCACATACGACGCGCGCATCGCGATTGAGATCCCCGACAAGATGAGCATGACCGACGCCGCCGCCTTCCAAATTGCATATGGTACTAGCCATGTTGCACTCGGATATCGCGCCAATCTGCAAGCAGGCGAGACGCTTTTGGTGCTTGGCGCGGCGGGTGGTGTTGGCCTCACAGCGGTTGAAATCGGCAAACTCATGGGCGCGACTGTCATCGCCGTGGCCCGCGGTGCAGACAAGTTAGAGGTCGCGCGCAAAGCCGGTGCAGATCACGTGATTGACGCAGGCGTCCAGGATCTACGCGCACAGCTAAAAGCGCTCGGCGGCGTCGATGTAGTCTATGATCCAGTCGGCGGCGATCTGTTCAAAGCCGCCTTTCGCGCGTGCAAACCAGAGGCGCGCATCCTGTCCATCGGGTTTGCCAGCGGCGAAGTGCCGAAGGTAATGACCAACCATTTGCTGGTGAAAAACATCACAGTGATGGGCTTTTACTGGGGTGGGTATATGAAATTCAAACCCGATGTGATCGCCGGCAGCCTACGCGAATTATTCGCATGGTACGACGCTGGCAAGCTGCACCCCCACGTGAGTCACGTCTTACCCCTAGAGCAAGCGGCCGAAGGGATAGAGCTGCTGCGCACGCGCAAATCGACGGGCAAAGTGGTGATAGAAGTGGCGGCGGAGTGAGGATGGGCGTTTAGTTTTGTGAAGGTCAGCAGTGAGCCCGAACTTACAAATGCTGCAAGTAATTCAGATGTCTGCTTTGACGTCACGGCTGTTAGCGAACTTCCCTATAATAAAATCGCTGTATTGGGCTGCCTAACGAATTTACTTACTTTGACCGAACACCGTTACGCGGCTGCTCAAGAATGGCGCAGAAACTTGTGTTTTAAGTCCGGCTATTTTCAAACTGAGTCCAAGCTTTTTCAAACCTATCAAAATCAAAATCAGCTTTGCGGGCTGGTTCTAATATCAGGTGTTCTGTCGAGAGCAATTTCTCGATGGCTCCCTCCAACGTCTCGATGACGTCCTTGGGAAGGACAACCCCGCCATGGCGATCTGCGTGGATCAAATCGCCTTCCTCTACCACCATGCCGAAAATTTCGACGGGCGTTCCAATTTCTTTGACATGGACGAAACCATGGCTAGGGCCAATTGACCCTGCAACGACGGGATACCCCGAAGGTACATCCCCAAGGTCGCGCATGACACCGTTGGTCAGGGTGCCTGAAAGCCCAAAGCCTTTGTGCACTGTAGTATTGATTTCGCCCCAATAAGCACCGATGCAGTCTGGAAAATCCATATCCTCAACAACAGCGACCGCCGGCATGGGGGCTTGGGCCATGTGTCTATAATATGCCATGCGGCGTTCTTTGATCACCTCGGGTGGCTCGGTTGGGGCATTGACGGCAGCAATCCTGGCTGTTCGAGCGTAGCCAACCATCGCGGGCTCGTCCGGTGCGCTGCACAGCATTGTACCGCGCGTGAATGCATCAAAGCCGCGTTTTCCCTGCGCCACTTCGATGGCGTTGCAAACCGTTGGTGTGTCCACTGATTGCAAGCATTTGAGTAAAGATGGGGTCATGATCGGTTATCCTTTTACCAGTGCGGCACCCTCAGAAAGGCTGGTGAGCTTGGCATATGCGATGTCTGGATCAACCGCGCCGAACCCCGCAAAGGTTCCGAACCCGCAGTCAGAGCCCGCGATAACGCGATCTGTTCCGATGATTCCGGTGAACCGTTCAACCCGCTGTGCCACCAATTCTGGGTGTTCGACAAAGTTTGTGGTAGTGTCAACCACACCCGGTACAAGGATTTTGTTTTCAGGGATTTCAGACTTACGATCACGGAAAACGGTCCATTCATGAGCGTGGCGCGGATTGGATGTTTCAAACAGAAGGTATTGGGCTTTGGCGGACATCAGGGTCGAGAAAACGGTCTCCATCGGGATATCGCAACAATGCGGTCCCTCGTAATTGCCCCAACAGATGTGAATGCGTACCTTGTCCTCTGGGACGTTTTCCAAAGCGTGATTTAGGGCTTCCACATGGGATGCCGCCACCTTTAGGAATTCTGTGTCCGATAGGTCTTGGAACAGCATGTGCCGCGACAAAGCCAGATCAGGGCAATCCAATTGTAGATCAAGGCCAGAGGCAACAATGGTTTCGTATTCTACGCGCATCGCGTCTGCGAGGGCCGCAAGATATGCCTCACGCGTTTTGTAGTAATCGTTTTGCAGGAATAGCGAAATCACCCCCGGTGATGCAGCATTCATAAAGCCCCGTTTGGCACCGTGCTTAGCCATCGCGCCCTTTAGATTATCGATGTCTTTTTGCAACTCACCTTGGCCTTTTGATGTCACGTCTCCTGTGCACATTGGGCGCGCATATTGCGGTGTCCCACCATCATCGGCCAGTCTATTCAAGAACCCAGGAAACATCTTTAGGTCGGCTGGCGCATTGCGGGGGCTGTCGCCGGAAAACCCTGTGTAGCGGTCCTTAACGTATGTGGCATACGAGATTTTCGAGGTCTCGCCATCGCTTACAATATCAATACCGGCTTTGACCTGTTTGGCGACTGTTTCATCAACAGCTGAAGTCATCGCCTTGTCAAAAGCGGCTTGGTCGAAAGGTTGTTCGTTTTCGCGTGCAAAAATGAAATCAACAACATCTTGAGTTCGAGGCAAGCTGCCAACATGTGAGGTCAGGATTTTGGTCATGGTACTTCTTTCAAATTTTTTTTCAGCAAGGTGCTATTTTCCGGTCCAGGTTGGTCCCGCTGGATCGTCGTTGGAAATAACACGATAAAGGCTGGCTTCGCCTGTCATGGAGGGGTTCAGGTTATGCGCAAAACCTGCAGGCAGCAGGCATGTATCACCGGGGTTTAAGGTTGATGCTCCCCCCTCCCAAGACAGTTGCCAGTGGCCGCGCATCGGCATCAAGACAACGGAATGTTCAATCGAGATTGGATTATCGCTCAACGATCCGCGCCCAAGGAATTCAACATCAAAGCCCGGTTTATCGGGTAGGATTGCGTCTTCTCCGATGACTTTGGCAGGTGATTTACCAGCCAGTCCCATCAGATCAAGATAACGTGCCACATGGCGTGGGATTACATCCAATGCGGTGGGTTCAGATATTTTGGCAAGCACTGCATCACTTAAAACTGGCATTGGATTTACACCGTCAGGCAGTGTCGCCCCTTGCTTGGTATCATACAGCTGCCCGTTTTCACCCAATACCAGCCCGTGCTGTGCTGCGTCTTGGATCACTTGTGGTGCCCAAGTTACGCCGCCACCCGCATCGTCACCACCGAGAACTGCCATGATCATTCCGTAATCAGTCCCGATGTTTTCAAAGCCGCGAAAGATGCCCGTCGGGATATTGATGATATCGCCTTCTTCAAGCGTGACCTCACCCGCATCGCCCCAGCGTCCCCAAAAGAACCGCCAGCGCCCTTTCAGGACAAAGAACACCTCGGCCGTCGTGTGGCTGTGTAGCGAGTTACGGCATTTGGGTGGTTGGCCCGCAGCCCCAATGTTAAAGCCAGGTGTGTCATTTATGTGCACATGTTGGTCGGCACTTTCACTCACTCCACCACCAATGATGGTGAAGTTTTCCTTTTGATCGCTGCCGGGGGTATGGGCATCGATAAAGGCCGTTTTGCAAGGAATCAGGTCACCGTACCGGACAACCCGTTTTTCCATTTCTGCTGGTGTCATGGCATTACCCCGTCTTCATCGCGATCTGTTTCCAGATCGAAGTTTCGTCAAAAAGTGTGTATTCGCGGCGAATGCCCCATGGGCCAAACTCAACATGGCTGGCTCCCATCACATGAACTTCTGAACCTGACGGTTCACCAAATGCGCCCCATCCATCGTGCTTGCCCGTTAGGCTCCAACGGATGGCGGCACGTGGTGACATCATCGGGTCTTCGCGTCCGATTTGATGGTCAATTGTGAAGCTGGCAGATGGGAACGCGGCGCGCAGGCCGATCCAAAAATCATCGACGCCATCCGTGGAAATCAGTTCCTTTCCACCTGGGTAAAACCCTGTCACCGCACGGTCGTATTCGGCTGGGATAACGCCCAGGTCGGCACCCATAATGCGGTTCAAGATATCGGCGTATTTGGCACCCCATTCATTGTCATTGCCGCGACCCGTGTATGGACCGGCCTTGTCGATAGAGGGATGGAAGGGCTGCACGCACTTGTCAGCGCCGCCTTCGCGTTCGATCAAATCGATCGCGTATTCTTTTGGGTCCCAGCCAAGCTGGCGGACCACGGCCCCTTGATCACGGATCAACCATTCGTCATTGATTTGATTGTCGATCGCATGACAATCAGCAATCACACGGTAACGCAGCTTTTTGCCGGTTGCTTTGCCATAGACACCATTACCCAGATGGGTCGCTGTTGTTAAAATGCGGTGGGACGACAGCATGCCCTCTTCGGGCGTACCAGACCAAATCACATCCTCACCAAGCAACCGCCGATCAGGGAATTCAGCAAGCGTTGCCATAGTGGCACCAATTACGCCTTCATTCCCGAACACAATGGACCCCGGAGAGCGTACCGGAATATCGGGGGCATAATAGTGATGCAAAGTTGCAAGGTTGCGATGTTCCCAAATTTCTTGGGTGATCCCCAGAATATAATCAGGGAAATCGGCGAACCGATTTGAAAAACCTTTCATCGGGTCCATCCTCCTGGAATTTTGGCAGAGCTTCTGATGACAAGCGGGCTATCCACTTTGATATGGCGGGGCTCAGAGGCCGGGTTGCTGATTTTGTCCAACATCAGCACGACGGTTTCTTGAACCATGACGTTGGCGCGTTGGCGCACGGTGGTGAGGTCATACGCGGCCCAAGCCGAGGGCGGCACGTCGTCATACCCGATGACACTGACATCCGTTGGAATACTCAATGCCAGCTCGCTACGGATGACGTCCATCACGGCAAATGCCATGTGATCTGTCGCGACAAAGACGGCATCTGGTGGCGTCGGGCAGTCAAACATTTGACGTGCGGCCTCTTTGGCACCCTCAACGGTAAACTGGCCCATCCCGTGCGCAACAAGCGGCAAGCCGGCTTGGGCCAAGCCATCTCTAAAACCGGCTTCACGTTCGCGTTGGGTGGACGCACCTTCCCAACCGCCGATATAGGCGATATGCTTGTGACCGGCCGCAGCAAAAAAGGCTGCAACGGATTGACCACCAGCAAAGTTGTTTGAGGTGACAGCAGAGTGGTCCGATGTATCTTGCGAGCGATTGAACAAAACGACGGGTACGCCCGCCGCTTCACATCGTGCCGTCAAATCACTTGATAGGCCAACACTGGCCGTGATGATGCCATCAACTTGGTAATCCAATAATTCGTCGATTACTTGACCTGTCGATTGGGTATCGTTCGATGCCATGAAGACCAGAACGTGATAGCCTTCTGCTTGCAATGAGTTCGATAGTTTCTCGAGTGCCAACGGATAAAAATAGTTGTCCAAGTAGGCGACGATCAATCCGATGATACGGCTTTTACCGGTGATCAATGATCTGGCGAGGACATTGGGCCGATAGCCAAGTTCCAAAGCCGCTTCGCGAACCTTAAGCGCGGTTTTTGGGCTAACCGACGCCCCTTTGGTGAAAACGCGGCTCACGGCTGATTGGCTGACACCAGCCAGTTGCGCGACTTGCAAAGATGTAACGCGATCTGCCATCAGCCTGCTGTCCAACCTCCGTCCACAAGCAAATGCGTACCTGTGACCAACGATGAGGCATCTGATGCCAGATAAAGCGCAGCACCCATGATATCTTGGACCTCGCCCATACTGTCCAGTTTGATTTTATCTTTGATCCATTTGGAGCGCTCAGGGTCATCCAAAGTGACTTGGGTCAGCGGCGTGCGAACAAAGGTTGGGCAAATGGTGTTGATGCGGATGCCCAATGATCCCCATTCAATCGCCATGCTTTTTATCATCCCTTCGAGCGCGTGTTTGGATGCACAGTAGACCGTTCGATCTGTACCGCCGACATGGCCCATTTGCGATGAAATATGGATGATTGATCCGGCCATATTCGCGGCCTTCATAGCCTGCGCTGCGTAGGTTGATAAGAAATAGGCGGACCGCAGATTGATATCCATCACCACGTCAAAATCCTCGGGCAAGGTTTCTAAGGCGGGTTTGTGGCGTGCCATTCCCGCTGAATTGATGACGACATCAAATGGGGTCTGCATCACCTCTTTTAATAATCCAAGGTTGGCTTGATCCAGGATGAGCGGCCGCGCATCCCATCGTTTAGCTGTCATCGCCTCTACCGTTTCATTCAAACGATCAGCGCCGCGGGCTGCGCAGACAACGGATGCGCCCGCTTGGGCCATAGCAACAGCACAGGCTTGACCTATCCCAGAAGAAGCACCGGTGACTAAAGCACGTTTGCCTTGCAACGAAAACGATGGGGTGGAGGGTAAGTTCATGCGCTATCTCCGACCGGAAAATTTAAAGCCGACATATTCCGCGCTTTGTTGAATTCGCGCAACCTTGCAAACACGTCAACGCCGAGTTGTCGGTATACATCCAGCAGGTCGACCAAAACCCAGTTTTCGCGAATCTTGCCACCGTCCAAACGCCAGAAATCTATGGACCGCATTTCGATCTTTTGCCCGTTCGGCGCAATTCCCATCCATCCCGATCCCGTCACTGTTTGCACCATATCAGGCCATCCCGTTACAGCGACGTAATCGCCTTCAGCGAAGAAATGGAAGGTGGTTTCATCGGGAAACTGCCCGCGATCAGGCATTGCGTTCAGAAAAGGAATTTGGTGCCAATGGCGAAAGCCGGCAATGCCACGCGCCGTTCCAATCCCAGCGGGGCCGTACCATGTCATCTTGGGGTGCCAGAAGCGTTCAAGCTCCATAGCCTCCACAGGTTCTGCGGGATGACGGGTAAGTGCTGTCAGCATATTCAGTACTTGGTTTTGGCAGTATTGCGCGCGTTCGGTTTGCCCCGTCGCATCCGTCAGGCCGTCTTGTGTGATCGGGCCAGGTGTGTGCCATTCACGGCCCAAACTTGGGGCCATGGGCCATGCGTTGGCTTGCATCATCAACTCTGGAATATCCCATATGGCCTGAACCTCGACCACAAGCCCATCAACGATGCGGTAAAATTCGTGAAAGCGCATGTGGGCCAAATGACCCGTTGGTGGAATGTCCAAAAAGGGGGCGGCGAAGGTTCCGATATAGGAGCCACAGCACCCAATCCAATCGTTGCCCTCTGGCGTTTGCCCACTGACAAGGATCGTGTCGCGCCGCTCGAGATCAGGTATTGCTTTGGCCAAGGGGGCAAAGCAGCTGTCATAAAAAGTATCCGCGGAAAGGTCACCAAAGGGGTGACACATATGAACAACCGCGTCGGGTGTCATGTGTTGCTTAAGAGCCGTTTGCACGTTTGCTGCATCAAAATCACGTAGGGCCGCCAGTAGCGGATGGATCGAGTTGGCATTGTCACGCGCCGTATTCATTTATTTATCCGCATCCCGACAAGGCGCGCCTGTGCCATAGGGGACGTTTATCCCACCATATCGCCGAACACGGATATTGCATTGTTCTGCATGGCCAACAAAGCCCTCGAGCATACACAAACGGCTGCCATATTCGCCCACAAGAGTTGCGGCCTCGTCAGTTGTTATTTTTTGGTAAGAGTGGGTCTTAAGGAATTTTCCTACCCAAAGCCCACCTGTATAACGCCCGGCCTTTTTGGTTGGTAAAGTGTGATTGGTCCCGATTACTTTGTCCCCATTTGAAACGTTGGTGCGTGCGCCAAGAAACAACGCTCCGTAGCACGTCATGTGTTCCAAGAACCAATCATCACGGTCAGTCATAACCTGCACGTGCTCGGATGCGATATCATCCGCAACGGCAAGCATTTCGTTGTAGGTATCGCATAAAACGACTTCGCCGTAATCGGCCCAACTGACAGATGCCGTGTCTGCAGTGGGAAGGATTTTCAGCAAGCGATCAATTTCACGCAAGGTATCTTCGGCCAATTTGCGAGAGTTGGTCAGCAAAACGGCGGGGCTGTTATAGCCGTGCTCGGCTTGGCCCAGAAGGTCTGTGGCGCATAGCTCACCGTCTACGGTTTCGTCTGCAATGACCATCGTTTCAGTCGGGCCAGCAAACAGATCAATCCCAACGCGGCCAAACAGTTGACGCTTGGCCTCCGCTACAAAGGCGTTGCCCGGGCCAACAAGCATATGCACTGCTTCGATGGTTTCGGTGCCAATCGCCATCGCGCCGACGGCTTGGATGCCGCCCATAACGTGAATTTCATGCGCACCACCCAGATGCATGGCTGCGATCACGGCGGCATTTGGTTTGCCGTTGAACGGTGGAGTGCAGGCAATGATCCGTGGAACACCCGCAACGGTCGCGGTGGCCACAGACATATGGGCGGATGCGACCATCGGAAATTTACCACCCGGAACGTAGCATCCAACCGATTGCACGGGGATATTTTTGTGGCCCAAGATAACGCCGGGCATGGTTTCAACTTCGACATCCAACATGCTGTCGCGCTGGGCTTGGGCGAAATTGCGGACCTGTTCCTGCGCGAATTTGATGTCGGCCAATTCACGATCCGAAAGGGAGGCAATGAGATCATCGATTTCAGTTTGCGACAGTCTGAATGACGCGGGCGTATAGTTGTCGAACTTTGCTGACAGATCACGCACTGCGGCGTCGCCACGAAGCTCAATATCTTTCAATGTAGTTTCGACAACCGCTTTGGTTTTAGCGTCGTCTTCGGCACGCTCTGTATCGGGTTTGCCACGTTTTAGATATTCTACAGCCATCAGTTCTGTCCTCTTTGTGTCGTTGGGGTGGGCGGTGTTTTCTCACCACGGTCATAGGTTTCCCATCCGTGACCGTTGAATACATCTACGCCCAATTGTGCCAGTACATGCGGAAAATCGACCATCACCCAATTATCGGTGATCTTGCCATTCTCCACTTTCCAAAAATCCATATAGCGAATTTGGATACGTTTGCCTGTGGGTTCTACACCCATAAAGGTTCCCGAATGCAATGCCTCTTGCCGCCCAAAGGCAGCGGCCCATTCGCCCATGTAAAGGCGGGCCTCATCAACGCAAACCTTGTCGGAAAACGCCGCTTGGAATGGCTTTTGCCAGTTGTCTTGGAATTCTTTGATGCCCTCTTTGGTTCCGCAGCCTGTGTTGCCCATCCAGCTGAACCCTTGGCTAAAAAATTCGCCAATGTCCGCAATTCGGTGGTCATTAAGGCCATCCACCATTCCTTCGATAACCGCGCGGGTTTCTTCGGTTTTTGACATGTCCGTGTCGCGAGATAGGATCGCTTGTTCTGGTCGTGCTCCGCTCATCCTTTTACGGCTCCTGCTGTGAGGCCACTGACAATTTGGCGTTGGAAGAACAGGATCAAAACGAACAAGGGAGCTGTTGCAGAAACAACGGCAGCGACCGCAAACATCACGTTGCCTTCAGTCTGGGTTGTCCCCAAGAAGCTGGCGATTTTTGGCACCATGGTTTGGTTCGCTTGGCTCAGCAGTGTCGCCGTGACGGTGAAGTCATTGTAAGCCAGCAGGAATGAAAACAATCCTGTCGTAACAACACCCGGCCACATGACGGGCACGATAACATGACGGAACGCTTGAAAGCGGGTGCAGCCATCGACCATCGCACTTTCGTCCAGGTCCTTAGGGATATTGAGGAAGAAACTGTGCAACATCCACAGTGTGAACGGTTGGTTGATCGCCACCATAACGATGATCGTCGTGGGCAGATGGCCCCAAAGGTTCCATTCAAAGAACGGCAACAGATAGCCTGACACCAAAGTAATGTGCGGCATCGCCCGAAATACCAGCGCAAGCATTAGCAAATAAAACGCGTATTTCTTGCCAGAGCGGGCAAGCGCATACCCACCCAACGTGCCAAGAGTAAGCGAAATAATAACAACCGAAACGACAATAAGCATGGTATTCAGGACAGCACGCCAGAACTCTTGTGTCACCCAAGCGCCGTAATACCCCTTGCCTGTGAACGCAGCACCTGTTTCGATTTGGGTGCGCGCACCGGTGATGGCATTGGTCCAATCCGCCTTAGAAAAGAAATCGCCTTGGACTTTGAATGACCCCCAAAGGGTCCAAAGGAACGGGAAACCAGCGGCCACGATCCAGACCAGAACGAGGCCCCAAATGACCATGTTCAAAACAGGTGAACGGCGATGAACGATATCAGACATCAAACCACCTTCTGGTTAAAGTCACGCCAAGTGCGGATCAAGACAGGGATCAGCAAAATGGCAACACCAAGGATCGTAAGGACCGAAGTCGCGCCAGCAGAGCCGAAGAACTGGCTCTCGGTGCCGACAAGATCATTGTAGATGATCCACGACAAAGAGGTCGCGCTGGCCTGGGCCGAAAAGCTAATGATCGGTTCGAGTACACGAAAATTATCCATCAACTGGATCAGCGAAATAAAGACTGTCAGCGGCATGAGGTGAGGCAAAACAACGTAGCGTGTCCGTTCCCATCGAGACGCCCCATCAATCATTGCGGCCTCCATCGTGTCCGAAGGCACGGTTTGCAGACCCGCATAAAAGACGATGAACGCAAAGGGCGCGGAATGCCAAACGCCGTAGACCATCAGCATGATCCACGTGAGCGTTGGAGAGGCTTTGAGCGACAGATCAGGATCATCAAAAATCCACTGGAGCGTCGAGCCAATGACGCCGTTTGCATCAATCATCCAGAACAAGATCAAGGCCCCAATCAAGGGGGTCACGATCATGGGTAAAAGGGAGATAAAGATCGTTGGCCCTTTGATCCGCTTGGGCAGTGTGTTCACACCAAGCGCGATCATGAAGCCAAAGATAAGGACCAGCGGTGTCACGACAAATGTGTAGGTCAGCGTAAAGGCCAGCGCACGGTAAAAGGGCAAATTCAACGCTTTTGAAATGAAGTCGGCAAAGCCATTGCTGGACTGCCATGCCTCACCAATTTCGGCGACGGCGAGGTGATTTCGGTTGGTATAGGTGCCAAGGCCGTTGAACTGCCCGAGGGGGCGTTCTTTTTTCAACTTGGCGGTTTCCTCAACGTCGACCTGTAATTCTTGTTTGCAGCCAAAGGGTCCGCAATTTTCAACTTCGACCATAACGGCTTCGTGTTCGATATGTAGAGACTGCAACGCGACAGAAACAATCGGCAAAGCGATGAACAGCACCATCGTTATCAACGATGGCAAAATAAACCAAAAGAAGGTGCGGTTTTTCATCAGGCTTGCCTAGGCGTTACAGGTGATAGGAAAAGGGTGACAGGAGACAGCGTGCCCCCTGCCTAAGGTGCTTACTTCAAGAAACCTTGCTCTTTTGCCGCTGCGGTGTAAGCCGCTTCAACATCTGCCAACGCTTGCTGCGCGCTTTCAGTACCTTGAAGGAAATCGGTGATTTCCGCGCCAAGTGCGGTATGCAAAGCGCCCATGAATGGAACCATCGGATACGGTGCGGCACCGCCCGCAGCTGTGCCAGATACACCAGCTGATGCTGGGCTTGGCGTATAGCCTTCAACCAACCAAACGGCAGCGTCATTGTTGGCTTTGACGACCTCTGTTGTGATGCCATTCATCATAGCGATGAATGTTGCTTCTGCATCTTCATCCGAGATGTTTGTTGAGATGCCGATACCGTCCCACCAAAGTGTTGAAGCTGGGCGTGCGCCGTTGCCCCATGTTGGTGCTGCTGACAGCAATGTTCCGGCGACAACTTCTGCTGTTGACCCTTCGTCATCTAAAACCGCACCACCGCGCGTGCCCCACATTGTGGCCATAGCGAGGTTGCCCGCTTCCCACTCAGCTTGTGTCGCGTTCGAATCGTAGGTCAGGTAATCAGGATTGGAATAGGCAACCAATGATTTCAACATTTCCAACGTAGCAACGCCGTTTTTGTTGTTCACGGATGCTTCAGCTGTGCCCGCTTTGAAGAAGTCAGCGCCAGTGCCCATGTACATGTTTACGAACTCTTCGGCCAAGTTCCAGCCGGCTTTTGTATTCAAAGCAACTGGGTATTCCATCAAGCCAGCGGCGCGAACTTTCTCAGCAGCGGCGAGAACATCTTCATAAGTCGCAGGAACGCCCTCAACGCCAGCTTCTGCCAGAACATCAGTACGTGTAAACAGGTGCTGTGCATTCGCCATGAACGCGACGGCCATCACTTTACCGTTCACTGTGATCAGCTGGCTTTTGTTCAAAGCCGCGCCGTGTTTGGCAACCAGATCATCAATAGGACGGACCAAGCCGTCGTTCATCAATGTCACCAAGGTTGAGTTGGATACGATAACGGATGAGTACTGGGCAGGGTTGGCTGTGAGCGCCGCAACCATGATGTCTTTGTGGTCTTTGGTCAGGTTGGTTTCAACCGTAACGCCATCACCTGCGCAGGCGGACGCCGCCGCGGTTACCGCTTGAATTGCTGGGAAATCGTTAGAAAGAATGCTGACGTTGCCTGCGGTTATGCCGCAGCCAGCCATGGCTGTGCTGCCCAATAGTGCGAATGCACCGGCAGCTGTAATTGTCTTTAGAAACATTTGTTTCTCCCTAGTTGTCATTAAGATGCGCCTTGCAAGACCGCATCTTGGTTTCTCCCCTTTGTGGGGCTTTGATTTGGGGTTAATCCCCAATTCGCGCACCTGTCTGAGCATCAAACAAATGGCAAATTTCAAGTGGCACAGAAATGCGAACCATTTCGCCAATCTGCGCCCGATAATCCTTGGCTGCTTTTACAGAAACCAATTCTCCGTTTACTTTGACGGTGATCATTGTCGCATCACCAAGCAATTCCATTGCGTATACGGCAGCATGGATTTCGCCATCCTGCTCAACGATCGACGCATCCTCGGCCCGAAATCCAAGCTGAACGGCACCATCAGCGGCGTCATGGCCTGCGACACTGATGTTATCGCCGGTGAATTTGCCGCCCGCCATTTGGCCGACGATCAAGTTCATTGCAGGAGAGCCAATAAAGCTGGCCACAAAGGCATTCGAGGGGCGGTCGTAAATGTCAGTAGGGCTTCCGACTTGCTGAACCACGCCGTCTTTCATGACGACAACCCGATCGGCCAATGTCATGGCTTCGATCTGATCGTGGGTAACGTAAATCGTTGTGACCTTTAGTTCATGGCTAAGGTTCTTGATCTGCGCACGTGTGGAAACACGCAGCTTGGCATCCAGATTGGAAAGTGGCTCATCCATCAAAAACACGTTGGGCTCTCGCACAATCGCGCGGGCCAAGGCAACGCGCTGACGCTGACCACCAGATAGCTCCGCAGGTTTGCGATGTAAGAAGTCGTCCAGCTCTACCATCGCAGAGGCGTTCATCACGCGCTCTTTGTGTTCTGCTTCCGGTATTTTTCGCACCTTCAACGGAAAGCGGATGTTCTCGTAAACATTCATGTTTGGGTAAAGCGCATAGGATTGGAACACCATTGCAACGTCGCGGTCCTTGGGGTCCAGATCATTGACCCTTTTGCCATCAATCATGATGTCACCAGCAGTAACATCCTCAAGCCCAGCAATCATGCGCATGGTCGTGGTTTTGCCGCAGCCTGACGGCCCAAGCAGCACCAAGAACTCTTGATCCGCAATTGTGAGGTTAAAGTCTTGTACCCCAACAAAAGAACCCCAGCGCTTTGATAGATTGCGCAGTTGGATTTCGGCCATGCAGTCCCCCTAATGATCAAAGACCATTTTGCATACGTTTGCAAAAAGGATAAACTTTGATCAAAAGGGCACGCAAGCTAATATTGCAAACGTATGCAATTTTGCGATTTGACCAACAACAAGGCCTTTTAAAGCCTAGATAAACAAGGGATGAGACGTTGGGCTTTCAAGCTGAAAAACAAGTGGTCCGGGAATACTATGGAGCTTTAGATAAGGCTGAGGGAGAGGGAATCACTGCGATTTTGAACGCCCGCACCTCCTGCAACTATATCTGGCGTGGGTTTCATCCGTTCCATATGCAGACAAATTCGCAAGCCGTTTCAGAAGTGTTCTGGCAACCGTTTCGACGCGCGGTGACGCACATGCAACGGCGCATGGATGTATTTTTCGCAGGCGATAATTTAATTGATGAGGGCGGTTCAATCTGGGTCTGTTCCATGGGGCATCTGATGGGTTTGTTTGATAACCCGTGGCTCGGCATTCAACCAACTGGCAAGATGATCATGCTGAGGTACGCCGAGTTTCACAAAGTTGTGGAGGGCAAAATCGCCGAGACTGCGTTTTATTTCGACATCCCGCATTTCATGATCCAAGCGGGGTATACTCCTTTTCCTGATCAAGCGGCGGCGCATTTGGTGCAACCGGGACCCATGCCACATGATTCTTTGCTGTTTGCGGATGCCGCCCCGAGTGCGGGGCAAAAAACCTTAGATGTCATGCACAAGATGATAAGCGATCTGGGTCAATGGAAAAACGACCTGCCGCTTGAGGAAGAGCTCGCGCTAAGTTGGCACGATGATATGATTTGGTGGGGGCCTGCTGGGATCGGCGCAACCTATACGATCGCGCGGTATGCGCAGCAACATTCGGGACCTTTCCGTGCTGGACTAAGCGACCGATCAGGCACCGGTCATATCGCCCGAATTGCAGAAGGGGATTACGGTGGCTTTTTCGGTTGGCCAAACTTTAAAGCCAAAGCAACGGGCGGGTACTTGGGATTACCACCAAGCGACAAATCCTGCGAATTCCGAGTGATCGATATCTACAGACGCGAAGGTGACAAGCTCAAGGAAAATTGGGTTTTCATTGATATGCTGCATTTCTTTAACCAGCAAGGCATCGACATTCTAGGCAGACTAAAGGGAGCACAGCAGTGAGTTTTATAGATGCGCATCATCACCTTTGGGATCTAAATGCAGTGTCCTATCCTTGGCTCGAAGCAAAGGGTGTCACACGGTTCTTTGGCGATCCGTTGCCCATTCAACGCAATTACCTGATTGATGAGTTTAAGGAAGACGCCGCGCCTTTTGGCTTTAGCAGCTCGGTCCATATTCAAGTTGGGGCAGCTGATCCTTGGGAAGAGGCGAGATGGGTCCAAAAAATCGCAGATGCAAATCCGAATTGGCCAATGGCACAGGTTGTCTATTGCGACTTAACGCATCCAGATTTAGCAGAACAACTCGATAAATTTCGAACACTTTCTACGGTAAAAGGCGTCCGTCAAATCGTTGGACGTGCTCCTGGGGAAGATGCGCAAACAGGCACAAACGAGCTAACGAAATCAGGCGCGTTTTTGGATGGCTTAAGGGCAGTCGGCGCACGGGGCCTAACCTTTGATCTTCAGCTTATTCCAGAATTAATGCCGGCACTGGGGGAGCTGTTGCAGGACGCACCAAATACGCGCGTCGCGCTATGCCACGCGGGCTCGCCGCATAAGCGAAACCCGTCAGGTTTATTGGCCTATAGCAAGACGCTGCACCATCTGTCTAGATTGCCTCAAGTCCGTTGTAAGTTGTCGGGACTTGGTATGTTCGATCACACATGGAGCGCAGCTACGATCCGGCCCATTGTCGACAGCTGCCTTGATCAATTTGGTGCTGAACGATGCATGTTCGGCTCAAACTTCCCTGTCGATAAATTGTATTCAGACTATGCGAAGCTCGCGCAAAGTTACTTCGAGATTGTTCCAGAAAACCAACACAATTCAGTGTTCCGCGACGTTGCTCAGGCTTTCTATGGGTTTGACCTTGAAGGCTGTAATTAGGGAGCGATATCCTTTTGTCATTGTGCCAAGGCCAACGTAAGTCAAATGAGATCTGTTCGGCACCAAGCGGTTTGAGAAAATACCAGTGGCTACTTTAAATAAGCGGCCATTCATGCACCCACTATGAAAGTCGGCTTCGTCCGCGAAGCCGACACCCAAGCAAAAGGCAAAACGCGCAACTTTCTTTGTGTCACATACAAAGTCAAACATGCCTCTTTCTCGCTTTCCAGAAATTTTGGTTCAGAAAAAATATGCGTACGGAGGGCCTATAAGCCGGATTTTGTCCAATGCACGTCTCTCGACGTGCAAATAGATGACCATTCATCTCAAGGCGCAGTTACCTGCGCCCCTCTAGCTGCCAACCCGGATGCCTCAGGCTAAAGCGTCCCTGCGAGGATATCGATTGCTCGATCACACCCACGCGGCATCCCTATTTGGCATTGCTCCCGATGGGGCTTGCCGTGCCGGTCCGGTTACCCGTCCCGCGGTGCGCTCTTACCGCACCGTTTCACCCTTACTTAAGTCGAAACAAAAGCGGTTTCTTCTCTGTGGCGCTATCCCTCAGGTTACCCTGGCCGGGCGTTACCCGGCACCGTTACTTCATGGAGTCCGGACTTTCCTCTCAGACAAGCCCCCCGAAAGGAGCGCCGTCCAAGCAGCCATCCAGCCTTCCGTACGCAAGGATGCGCCTAGCTTGCGCTACCCCATGGGTCAACCGCGAATCGCGCCGCCAGTGAAGCTGCATCCCGCCGATCCGCCATAGACTCTGCTCCATCGCGCCAAGGTGCAAAGCGTTGGCGAAACGCGTTCAAGCACGACTCGACACCAAACACAGCCACGCCATACCCCAGCGCCGCTAAGCTTTCCGTTAAAGGCAGATCCTCACCCCGAGTGGGCCAAACAGACAAGTCCTGCACCGCCAAACGGCGCCAATCAAACCGCCCGCCGGGATCAAACTTACGCAAAGGGGCCAAATCAGAATGCGCGATCACATGATGAGCAGGGATCTCCCAACGGGCCAAAATTCCACCAAGCAGATCTTCCAAAGCATCCATCAACTCAGCCGAAAACGGGGAAAATCCGTCGTTATCCAGCTCAATCCCGATAGAGCGTGAGTTGATATCATCGCACTCGGCCCAGCGCCCTGATCCAGCATGCCAGGCACGCGCAGCTTCATCGACCAGTTGGGTCACACCCCCATTGCGGCCAATCACATAATGCGATGAGACTTCCTTTTCAGGATTACACAATGTGCAAATTGCATCCTCGGCGCTTTGCATTGCGGTATAGTGGAGCACCACCATATCAGGTTTGCAAATGCCACCCTTGCGCGGCCCACAATTGGGGGATGGACGCTGTTGAACCGCACCCATCAGACTTTAGTCACTGACCGCATTGCGAAACGGTGCCGGATCCCAAGCGCAGGCAAATCCGTCGCCATCAGGGTCCATGCCCTTGCGATCCTTTTGCGGACCGCCCTGCGCCATAAACGCCTGCTGCGCTTGATCTTGCGAGGCAAAGCCAGAACACGCGCGCTGATATTTGCGCTCCGCGTTAAAGCTGTTGCGACGATAGACACGTTGGCCCTTGGCGTTCTTCGCGGCAATCGCAAAGGCAACAATATTCGGCCCGCCATTACCCTGACGTGTCGGCAAAGCTGTCGGCTGGATCACTTGGAACTCTTGTTGGTTCTGCGCACGTTTCGCCGCGTCGCCTTCGATAGAACGTTGGCCAGAAACTGCGCTGAAATCATTCTCGGCACTGATCCCACCCGCGCGCAAAACGGGTGCTGCGTTGGTTGGACTTGAATCAACTGCACCGTCCGCATTTGTCACTTGCGCAATGCCGGAGGCCGCAGCAGGTGCAAGCGTTTCAGAACTCACCGCTTGAGGAGGTGGCAAAGCCCCGCCCCCATTCAGCGCCGCATCGCGCGCCGCTTGCTTTTGTTCGATTTTTTTGTAATCGCCATAGCCCACGCCCGTGCCACTGTCAGGAATGGTCGGACTACAGGCCGCAAGTGCTCCCAGCGTTGCGAGCGATAAAAGGATGCGTTTCATATTACAGAATGCCTCGATGTTATCTTTTCGCACAGCTTACCACCACTTGGCGGGTTTTGCTACAAATCCCGCCGCCTGCTCCAGCGCGTAGGCGGTATTTAGCAAATCACCCTCTTCCCACGGCTTGCCAATCAACTGCAGCGCGAGGGGTAGACCTTTGCTGTCCAAACCGGTCGGAACCGCAATGCCCGGCAAACCCGCAAGGTTCACGGTGACGGTAAAGACGTCATTCATATACATTTGCACGGGATCCGCGTCTTTCATCTCGCCAATGCCAAAGGCCGAACTCGGCGTCGCAGGCGTCAGGATTGCATCGACGCCAGCAGCAAACACATCATCGAAGTCTTTCTTTATAAGCGCTCGCACGCGACGCGCACGATTGTAATAAGCGTCATAAAAACCAGCACTAAGCACATAAGTTCCGACCATCACACGGCGCTGCACTTCAGGGCCAAAGCCTTCTGCGCGGGTCTTTTCATACATCTCCGTGATGCCCTCACCCGCCTCCAAAGTTGCACGATGGCCATAGCGCACCCCATCATAACGCGCGAGGTTCGAAGACGCCTCCGCAGGCGCAATCACATAGTACGCAGGCAAAGCGTATTGCGTGTGCGGCAGCGAGATATCGACGATCTTCGCGCCCGAATCTTTCAGCATCGCGGTGCCGTCCGCCCAAAGCTTTTCGATTTCGTCAGGCATACCGTCCATACGATATTCTTTAGGGATACCAATGGTCTTTCCCTTGATATCGCCCGTAAGCATCGCCTCGAAATTCGGTACAGGCAGATCAGCGCTGGTGCTGTCTTTTTCGTCATACGAACACATGGCTTCGAGCATGATCGCCGCGTCGCGCACGTCCTTGGTCATCGGCCCTGCTTGATCCAAGGAAGACGCAAACGCGATCGTGCCCCAGCGTGAACACCGACCATAGGTCGGCTTGATCCCAGTGATGCCTGTGAAGGCTGCAGGCTGGCGGATGGAACCGCCTGTGTCTGTACCTGTCGCCGCCAAACACAAATCCGCCGCGACCGCAGATGCAGACCCGCCAGATGATCCGCCCGGTGTCAAATCCGTGTCATCAGCGCCGCGACGCCACGGGTTCACCGCGTTGCCGTATACGGATGTCTCGTTCGAGGAGCCCATCGCGAACTCGTCCATGTTCAACTTACCGAGCATCACCGCGCCCACATCAAACAGGTTTTGGCTGACAGTGCTTTCATACTCAGGCTTGAACCCGTTCAAAATCGCAGAGGCTGCCTGCGAAGGCACGCCTTTCGTGCAGAACAAGTCCTTTATTCCAATGGGCAAACCACACATAGCCGGCGCATCACCGCGCGCAATCCGCTCATCTGCGGATTTGGCCTGCTCAATTGCGATCTCTGGCGTGTGATGCACAAACGCATTCAACGCGCCCGCGCCCTCAATCTCTTTCAGAAAGGTTCCGGTCAACTCAACCGATGTGGTTTCACCCTTCCGCAACGCATCGCGCGCGCCTGCCAGTGTCATTTTTGTAAGATCAGACATTATTCAACCACCTTCGGAACCGCGAAAAATCCTTCGCGCGCATCTGGCGCATTCTCGAGCACTTTTTCAGGTTGATCCCCATCCGTCACCAAATCCACACGGCGTTTTAAACGCTGTGGCGTCACAGATGTCATTGGCTCAACACCCTCAACATCGACCTCATTCAATTGCTCGATAAAGCCAAGAATATTGGTGAATTCCTGGGCCAAAGCAGGCAATGCCTCAGGCTCTACTTTGATACGGGCCAATTTGGCCACGCGCGCCGCAGTTTTTTCATCAATTGACATCAGGCAAGTCTCCGCAAAAGCATGTTGCGCTAGCGTTTAGCGCCCACGCGCGCCGCTCGCAAGGGTGCCGCCGCCACCACACAAATAAACCTCGCATAAACCGAGCATCTTACGCTTCATCTTGCCCTTTACACTCAAACCCTGCACCCGTCCCCAACAAGCATGCATATACAGAAGCAACACAGTGCAAATCATTTCCCTTGGCAATTCCCGCTTTCGTATCGAGATCGAAGATCAAATCCTTCTTGTCGATCCGTGGCTCACCGGCTGCCCTGTATTTCCTGCAGAGCGTCGCCAAGATGCGATAAAAAATGCGACACATGTGTTGATCAGCCACGGCCATTTCAATCACGGCGCGGATGACTTCGAGATCGCCAAGGAACTCGATCTACCCGCGGTCGGCAGCTACGATCACATGGGTTTCATGAAGGCCAAGATGGGCATCAAGACCGTAGCTTTTAACAAGGGAGGCACGGTGCAGCTTGGCCGCGTCGCCGTCACAATGCTTACCATCGCGCATTTAAGCACGTATAAATTCGAGAATAGCCCGATGTATGCGGGCATGGAAAGCGGCTTTATGATCGCGGACGAAGGCAAGGTGATCTATTTCAGCGGCAACACAGATGTAATGATGGATATGGAGCTGTTCGAGGACCTGCATCAGCCTGATATCGGCATCCTCTGCGCGGGCGGAAACTTCACCATGGACATGACACGTGCCGCCTGTGCGGCCAAACGTTTTTTCAATTTCAGCATGGTTATTCCGTGCTATTGAATGACCGTACCTCTGGTTGAGCAGTCCATACAACCGATGATCGACGCTGTCCCAAAGCCTGGCATAAAGTGGCGGACGAGAACGGCCTTAGATCCGTCATATGATCTCCCCCGCAACCTTACGTAACGTACAAGCACGTCAAAGAGCATTGCCAGACCTGCGCAGAACGCTAAGGTTGCCGCTCAACATAGAGAGCTGCTTGGGCAAGATCGCGAAAAGCGGCACCCCGTATTTGGCACAGCGAAAGGTCCGATCAGCCATGCTGAGCATATCCGATTTATATCTTTCCTTTGGCGGCATCAAAGCGCTGCAAGGGGTAAGCTTTGATGCCAAAGCGGGCGAGATTACCGGCGTGATCGGCCCAAATGGCGCGGGTAAAACTTCGCTTTTCAACGCGATTTCAGGATTTTACGCGCCCAACCGTGGCACCGTGACCTTTGATGGCAGCGACATCACAGGCATTTCGCCGGACAAACGCGCGTCTCTCGGCATGGCGCGCACGTTTCAAAATATCGCGCTGTTTCGCGGCATGACCGTGCTCGATAATATCAAGCTTGGCGGGCACACGCGTCTCAACACTGGCCTCTTCTCTTCATTCAAATATTTCGGCTCCGCACGCCGCGAAGAATTGGAATTGCGCCGCGACATCGAAGAACGCGTGATTGATTTCCTCGAAATCGACCACATTCGCAAATATCCAATCACTATGCTCTCTTACGGTTTGCAGAAACGCGTTGAACTTGCGCGCGCGCTGGCGATGAAACCGCGTGTCTTACTACTGGATGAACCAGTCGCAGGCATGAATCGCGAAGAAACCGCTGATATGGCACGCTTTATCCTAGATGTGCAGGAGCAATTTGGCACCACCATCCTGCTGGTGGAACATGACATGCATATGGTCATGGATATTTGCAGCCACATCGTCGTGTTGAACTTTGGCCAGCAAATTGCGTCAGGCACACCTGCGGAGGTCTCGCAAAATCCGGCGGTGATCGAAGCCTACTTGGGCGCGGCGGCATAGGGGCGGACATGGGACAGTTTATTCAATTCGCAATCAACGGCCTGATGAGCGGAGCAATCTACGCCCTGATCGCCGTGGGCATAGTGTCGGTCTACAAGGCCACCAAAGTGGTGAACTTCGCGCATGGCTATCTGATCATGTTCGGAGCGTATTTCTATTTCACCTTTGCCGTGATCATTCCTGGACAAGACTGGGCACCCGCCTGGCTAGCCTCTTGGAAGCCCGATTGGATGGTGGAAATGCGCGAAGGATTGAGCATGTTTTCCCTGCTCGGCGCTGTTCTTGATTGGGCCGCAAATGTGCCCCGCATCATCTGTGGTTTAATAGGCGCGGTTGTGTGCAATGCGATCCTTGGCCGCGTGGTGGAGCGCACGCTGATGCGTCCTCTGATGGGTCAATCGGTTTTTGCGATGATCATGGTCACTGTTGGCCTGATCTCGATCCTCTCGGGGTCTGCCTCGCTGATATGGACAGCAGATGCGGCCTTTGTGCCCCATATCGCCCCAAACACACCGATCCGGTTTGAGCTGTTCGGCTCGATGATCTTCCTCTTTGGCGCGGATATAGTAAATATGATCATCGCGCTAATTATCTTTGGCAGCATCGTCGCGATGGTGAAATTCACCAAAGGTGGCGTTGCGATCCGTGCTACGGCAGAGGATCAATCAACCGCTTATTCCATGGGCATCTCTGTGCCCAAGATCTTTTCGCGCGCTTGGGTTCTCGCCTCTGCCACAGGGGCTGTCGCGGGAGCAATCCTTGCGACGCGCAACGGCATTTCACCCTCCCTTGGCCTGTTCGGCTTTTCGGTGCTTGCAATCGTGCTGATGGGTGGACTTGATAGCTATGTGGGCTGCTTTATCGCGGCCATGGCGGTCGGCGTTCTGGAAGCGATGACCCAATGGAAAATGGGCGGTGAGTGGGCCGAGATCGTGCCTTACGTAGCTGTATTGGTCGTCATCATCTTCCGTCCACACGGATTAATG
Organism: Planktotalea sp.; assembly: GCF_018607995.1. Classification (GTDB taxonomy): domain Bacteria; phylum Pseudomonadota; class Alphaproteobacteria; order Rhodobacterales; family Rhodobacteraceae; genus Planktotalea. Next base: position 23,989 of record NZ_JABBAL010000008.1, on the reverse strand, counting down.
GGTCAAAAAGAGGTTGAACGCATATGATCAACGGCAATCTCAAGGCCACATATGGCGCGGACGAGCGAGTTCTGAACAATCGCAACAAACAGATGTTTGTCTTTGGCAGCATAATCCTGCTTGCGCTGTTTCCCTTATTCGCGGATGATTACTCCGTCCTTATGGCCTGCAAGATGGGCATCCTTTTGATCGCTGTGGTCGGCGTGAACGTTTTGACGGGCTACACGGGCCTTGTTTCCCTTGGGCACGGCGCGTTCGTGGCCATCGGGGCCTACTCCACTGTCATTTTTAGCAATCTGTTCAGTGGCTTGCCCACTGGTATCTTGCCGTTCATTGTAGTGCCGATGGCCATCGCGGTCTCTGCGCTCACTGGCATAATCGTTGGCCTGCCATCTTTGCGGGTCAAAGGGCTTTACCTTGCGGTTGCCACGCTCGCAGCCAGTTTCATTGTGAAATTCCTGATTGAACAAGACCTCTTCGCACCCTGGACGGGCGGCATTGTGGGGATTGACACCCCTGTGCCAAGCCTGCTGGGCTGGGAGCTGGACAACAAACGCGAAATGTATGTGCTGATCACAGCGCTTGCCCTTGGCACAATGCTTGCTGCGCAAAACCTGTTTCGCACACGCGTCGGTCGCGCCTTCATCGCTATTCGAGACCGTGACTATTCAGCCGAGATCTTGGGGATTTCCTTACTGCGTTACAAGCTGATGAGCTTTGCGATTTCCGCAGGCTATTGCGGCTTGTCCGGCGCACTTGGAGCGTATTTCTTTGCACGTATCCTGCCCGAACAGTTCGGCCTTGATCTGTCGCTTGAACTTGTCGCCGCGCTAATCGTTGGCGGTATGGGGCGTACACTTGGGCCACTGTTTGGCGTGGTCGTCGTGATGCTTGTTCCCGAATTGATCAAGATCAGTATGGCTGCGGCCACAGGCGGCAGTTTGGAACTCGCGCGTTACACTGGCCCCGTGCAAGAAATTGTCTTTGGCCTGCTTTTGGTGTTCTTCTTGTTGAAAGAGCCACTGGGCATCAATCAAATTACTGACCGAATACTGCGTTCTGCAAACCGTTGGCCGTTTGCGCGTGGATAAAATCAAAGGCCACTACTATTGGGAGATAAAACTATGACACTGAACAGACGGACTTTCCTTGCCACGGGTGCTGCCGCAACGGCTGTAGTGGGCACACCAATGATCCTCAAAGCGCAGCCCGCAGAATATGTACTTGGCGCATCCTTGCCCCTGACCGGTCCTTTCGCGACCGCGGGCCAGTTGGTCGCGCCGGCCTTTGCTTTAGCGCAAAAGATGTTCAACGACGAAGGCGGTATCGCAGGCACGCCGATCCGTTTTGTAACCGAGGATTCCGGTTACGTGCCGCAGAGCACACTTGCCAATTACCAACGCGTTTTGGCGACAGAAGGCAAAGCCTGCGTCGGCTATTTTGCAGATTCTACAGGTGCGATGAAACTAATCGCACCAGAGTTGAAAGGCGAGAACGCGCGCTTGATGGGGTCGACCTCTTTCGCGTCTGAATTGGCGAACCCTCAGACGAACCCATACCAGTATATCTCTGGCCCAACGTATCAGGACCAGTTCGACATTTTGATGCAAAACATCAAAGCGGCGGGTGGGTCTAAAATTGCGATCATCTACTCCAACACGGAATTTGGTCGCGATCCTTTGGAGCATGGCCGCGCGACGGCTGAGAGACTCGGCCTTGAGATCGTTCTTGAAGAAGCAACGAAACCACAAGGCGCGGACATCCCAACGCACGTTACAAAGCTGGCGCAATCAGGCGCAGAGCACTGCATCCTGCAAGGCTACGTGACAGGCGTTTGGCCACAGCTTATCGGTGGCGCGCGTCAATTCGGTCTGCCAATCCAGTTCCACGGCACTTTCTGGGGTATGGAAAAGCTGATCGCAGATCGTATTACCAAAGAAGCGGGTCCGTTCCTTGCAGGTTACCAAGGTGTGATGCCGTATCGCTACTTCTATGACCGCGAAAACGCGCCGCGCTATGAGCAATATGCAGCGCTTTCCAAAGCGATGTTTGCGGGCACGCCACTAGAGAACTACATGTCCACGTGGGCGCTTCAGGCGATGTGTGGTTTGGAGCTGGCGATGAAGGCGCTTCGCGACACAGCTGAAGCTGGCAAAGAGCTGACGGCAGACAATGTCGCTGAGAGCCTGTCTGGTATTTCCGATTGGGACAGCGGTGGTTTCTTCGGTGGGCCAGTATCAATGAACAATAACAAGATTGGCACGGGTCGCGTCTATGAATACGCGCCGGATACCGGTCTGTTCACGCCTGTGTCTGACTGGCTCAGCACTTAAATAGTTTTCGGATGGCCTTTACGGGCCATCCAACCGGCGCGGGGGCTGTCCCCCGCACCCCCAAGGTATTTCAAGACCAAAGAAGATGATGGGTGCGCGTGCATGCTGACGATCGAAAACATCGAGGTGAGTTATTATCACACCGTGCAGGCCCTACGTGGCCTGTCCCTTGAGGTGCCTAAGGGAAAGATCGTGACTTTGCTTGGCACCAATGGCGCGGGCAAGACAACGACTTTGAAAGCGGCCTCAAATTTGTTGAAGCTCGAAAATGGTGAAGTCGGCGAAGGTCGCATCCATTTTGATGGCAAGAACATTCGCAATATCGCGCCAGATGCGCTTGTGAAACAGGGTCTGTTTCATGTGCGCGAGGGGCGGCGGATTTTTTCGGAAATGACCGTTGAGGATAATCTCATTGCGGCGTCTTATGCGTTGGACGGCCGTGGCTTTAACGCGGATTTCGACAAGATTTACGCGTTTTTCCCAAGATTACAGGAGCGGCGCAAGCAGATAGCCGGATACCTCTCTGGTGGCGAGCAGCAGATGCTGGCCTTTGGACGCGCGATGATTGCACGGCCTAAGTTGATTTTGATGGACGAGCCCTCGCTGGGCCTTGCCCCCAAGATCGTCAAAGAAATTTTCGACACGATCCGGCGTTTAAACACAGAAGATGGCACCTCCATCCTTGTCGTCGAACAGAACGCAGGGGTCGCGTTTTCCGTGGCTGATTATGGCTACATCATGGAGAGCGGGCAGATCGTTCTGGAGGGCGATGTCGAGACCCTGAAGAACGACAAAGACATCCAGAGCTTCTATCTCGGCGTGTCCGAGGACGGCTCTGAGGATCGTCAGTCTTTCCGCGATGTGAAACATTACAAACGCCGCAAACGCTGGCTGAGCTAAGGGTAATCCTATGACCGATTTCCGCTCCAACGTCTCAATCGTCTCCGCACATGCGCAAAGCGATCCCGCGCGCGTCGCCATGCGCCAAAAGGACTTCGGCATCTGGCAAGAGATCACATGGTCCGGCTTTGAAGAGATCATGCATGCAGTCGCAGCGGGCCTGATGGAACTTGGCATGCAAGACGGCGAACACATTGGCATTCTGTCCGAGAACCGGCGTGAATGGGTGCTCGCGCAGTTCGGCATCAATGCAGCGGGCGGCGTGGTGACGGGGATGTACCCCACCTCCCCCGCACCGGAAATCGAACATCTGGCAGGCTCGTCTGACACCACAATGCTATTCATTGAAGACCAGGAGCAGCTCGACAAGATTATTGAGCTGCGCGGTAAACTGCCAAAGCTGCGCCAGTTGATCATCTTTAACCCGAAGGGCACTGATGGCGAGGCGGAGCTGAACCTCAAAACCTTCGACGAGGTGATCGCAATGGGCCGTGCAGCCCTTGAGGCAGGTGCAGACACAGATGTGCAAGCACGCAAGTCCGCTATCAGCCCAGAGCACACAGCTATGATGGTCTTTACGTCGGGCTCCACCGGATTGCCAAAAGCTGCGGAGATCAGTCATCACAATCTCTCTGTCGCGGCGGCACTTAGTCGAGATATTTTTGGCGAGTATCCCGAAGGCACCAATGTTCTCAGCTACTTACCCCTATGTCATATCGCCGAGCAGAACGTCACAGTGACCAATGCACTGGCGAGCAAAATGGTGATGAACTTCGGTGAAAGCCTGCGCACGATCATCATTGACCTGCGTGAAGTTGCGCCACAAATTTTCTTCGGTGTGCCGCGCATTTGGGAAAAGATGCGCTCTGATCTCACGATCCAAGCCGCCACGGCTGGCACGATTAAGGGTCCCGTTACTCTCTATGCCTTGAAGCGAGCAGAACGACGCGGTGCGATCCGGCGCGATGAGTGGAGCACGTCCGACAAGATCGCCAACGCGTTTTGGGACTGGACGGTCTATCGTCATATCCGCTCCTACCTCGGGCTTGGACGGGTAAAATTTGCGATCTCTGCCGCCGCCCCGATTTCCGAGGATCTGCTGGGCTTCATGCGCGGCATCGGCATCAACATTCGTGAAGCTTGGGGCATGTCCGAAACGACGGGTGCCGCGACGATCCAGCCGGACTGGGGCTGCTCTGAGGGGCGCGTGGGCCACTTTGTGGATAGCGTTGAGTATAAGATCACAGACGACGGTGAACTCCTCGTCAAGGGCGGGATCGTCTTCAAGGGCTACTACAATCGCCCCGACGCCACCGCCGAAACTATCGTCGATGGTTGGTTGCACACCGGTGATGTGGCAGAGGCCTGCGCGGATGGCTCGATTAGCCTGATTGATCGCAAGAAAGACATTATGATCAACGCGGCAGGCAAGAACCTGTCGCCCTCCTTGATCGAGAATATCATGAAGGCCTCCCCCTTCATTAAAGAGTGCATCGTGGTCGCCGACAAGCGCCCCTTTGTCACAGCTTTGGTGCAGATCGACATGGACCCCGTGCGCCTATGGGCGGAAAGCAAAGGCATCGCTTACACGACATTCCGTTCTCTGGCAGAAAATCCGCAAGTGATTGAACTTATTGATAAAGAAATCGCAAGGCAGAACGGTAATCTCGCGCGTGTAGAGCAGATTAAGAAGGTGCATTTGCTCTCGAAAGAGCTCGATCACGATGATGGCGAAGTCACGGCCACTATGAAAGTGCGCCGCAACAAAGTGTTTGAGCTCTATGACGCGCAGATCGAAAGACTCTACGCTTAACCCATGAACTCCGCACTTTTTGCCCCCAATGAAAGCCTCGCAACGGCGCTGTTGCCCTTTGCGACCCCAAATGAATCAGACGGGGCTCATGACATCGCGCACATCACCCGCGTCTGGCGCAATGCGTACGCGATTGCCACTATCGAAGGAGGCACGCTGGACATCATCGCAGCCGCGACGCTGCTCCATGACTGCGTGAGCGTCGAGAAAGACAGCCCGCACCGCGCCAGTGCCTCCACACAAGCGGCGAAACAAGCGCAAATCCATCTCAAAGACCTCGGCTGGCACACAGACAAAATCGCCCGGACCTGCCACGCGATTGAGGCGCATAGTTTCTCCGCCAACATCCCACCCGAAACGTTAGAAGCGAAGATCCTCCAAGACGCAGATCGCCTTGACGCCATCGGCCTCATTGGCGTCGCGCGTTGTTTTTATGTGGCGGGACGCATGGGCAGTGCGCTCTATGATCCAAATGATCCACACGCTCAAAACCGCATACTCGACGATCGAAATTTTGCTATCGATCATTTTGAGACTAAACTCCTTACCCTCGCGGAGGGCTTTCAAACCAACGAAGGCCAACGCCTCGCAACAGCGCGGCACGAAGAACTCCTCGGGTTCCGCGACGCCTTCCTCGCCCAAATTAGCGCGTAACGCCCCCCTTCATCTTTCTAAGTAAACTTCGGGGGAGCGCGCAGCGCGGGGGCAGCGCCCCCTCGAACCAAGCTACTTAAGCGATCACTCCTGAAGCATATATCCGTCAGCATAAGTCTTTTCAGCTTCCAGCTACAGCGTAACTTCCTGCGCATGGGCAAAATCAGACACGTCCCATCAAGACCAGAAATACAGCAATCGATAGAGATCGCGACGTTATAAATAATTGGATTCATCGAATGCTCCTGCAAATAAGATCAGCCAATGCGCTATCTTCAGGGCGGTGAAGTTTATGCGATCTTGATCATTGGCAGTGCACTCCTTTGGATTGGGCAGATGATACTCAAAAATTGGAGATAAAAAGACCCCTGCCGTCACTCACTCCGGCAGAGGTCTCTGGGTGCCGCTGGGGAGAACAGCGGGGTCTTAAACTCTACTCGGCCGCGGTGGCCGACGGATTATTCGGATGTGTCGTCCAGTTGGCATAATCCTTATCGACCACACGATCCGTGCGCGGATCAACCGCGCCAACAGGCATTTGCTCCATCGTGATGCAATTCTCAACAGGGCAAACATTCACGCATAAATTGCAGGCCACGCATTCCGCATCAATCACGCTGAACACGCGATCTTCGGACATGGCAATCGCTTGATGCGAAGTATCTTCGCATGCCGCAAAACAGCGCCCGCAAGAGATACAGAGGTCCTGATCAATCTTAGCTTTCGCAATATAGTTGAGGTTTAGATACTGCCAATCAGTCGTGTTCGGCACCGCCATACCCACGAAATCTGTCGTATTCTCATAGCCCTTCTCATCCATCCATTGGCTCAGGCCCGAAATCATCTCTTGAACGATCTTGAACCCATAAGTCATCGCCGCCGTGCAGACCTGCACATTGCCACAGCCAAGCGCCATGAACTCCGCCGCATCGCGCCATGTGGTCACACCGCCAATGCCTGAAATGGGCATGCCCGCGGTTGCCTCTGCGCGCGCAATCTCGGACACCATGCTCATCGCAATCGGTTTCACCGCAGGGCCGCAATAACCGCCGTGGGTGCCTTTTCCATCAATCGACGGCTCTGGCGACATGCTATCAAGGTTCACAGAAGTAATTGAATTAATTGTGTTAATTAAACTAACGGCATCTGCGCCACCTGCGCGCGCAGCCGCTGCAGGTTTGCGCACATCGGTGATATTTGGCGTCAGTTTGACGATCACTGGCTTCGAATAATATCGCTTACACCAGCGCGTAACCATTTCGATATACTCGGGCACTTGGCCAACAGCCGCGCCCATGCCGCGCTCGCTCATGCCATGGGGGCAGCCGAAATTCAGCTCGATTCCATCCGCACCCGTGTCCTCCACCAGCGGCAAAATCGCTTTCCACGCCTCTTCCTCGCAGGGTACCATCAACGACACGATAATCGCACGATCCGGGTAATCTGCCTTCACGCGCTTGATCTCTTCAAGGTTGGTGAACAGATCACGATCCGTGATCAGCTCGATATTATTCAAGCCCAGTAACCGACGATCCGCGCCATAGATCGCACCGTATCGCGGTCCGTTCACGTTAACCACAGGCGGCCCTTCAGAGCCAAGCGTCTTCCAAACGACCCCGCCCCATCCAGCTTCAAATGCACGGCGCACATTGTATTCTTTGTCCGTCGGGGGTGCCGAGGCGAGCCAGAAAGGGTTCGGACTTGTGATGCCAATAAACGTCGTTGTGAGATCTACCATCAGGTTACCCCTCCCATCAGGTTCGCATTAATATCAATCGCCGCATCGCGACCCTCAGCCACAGCTGTCACCGTCAAGTCATCGCCCCCAAACGCACAATCGCCCCCGGCCCAAATCCCCTTAACAGAGGTTGCACCAGTGTCCGACACTTTGATCTTGCGCCCCTCTAGGTCGGGCAATCCCTCGCCTTGCAAAGTCTGACCAATCGCACGAAATACTTGATCTGCCATCAAACGCACGGTCTGGCCCGTAGGCTTTAGATCATCATCCGTATATTCAAACTCCACCTCGCGCACAGGGCCATTGCCATGCACTGCGTTAGGCGACGCATTGGTAATAATCCGCACGCCCTTAGAGGCTGCCAAGTCCTGTTCATACACACTCGCGTTCATCCGTGCGCGCGATCTGCGATAGACCAGCGTCACGTTTAAAGCTCCAAGTAGTTTCGCCTGCACGGCCGCATCAACCGCCGTCATACCGCCCCCGATCACGACGACATCACGCCCGATCGGCATGGCTCCCAATTCGTTCGCTTGACGAAGCTCCGCAATGAAATCAACGGCATCCGTGATGCCATCCTTGTCGTCTCCATCCAGGCCAAGCCCGTTCACACCGCCAAGACCCATGCCCAAAAACACAGCGTCAAAATCGCTTTGGAGCTGCGCCAAGCTGACATTAGATCCAAGTGCGACACCTTGGTTCACGACAATACCGCCAATTTGCAAAAGCCAATCCACCTCTTTGGCCGCAAACTCATCGGTGCTTTTATACGCGGCAATGCCGTATTCGTTCAGCCCCCCAGCCTTCGCGCGCGCATCATATAGCGTCACATCATGGCCCAACATCGCCAAGCGATGCGCGCAGGCCAGTCCCGCTGGCCCCGCACCGACAACCGCGACACGTTTGTCCGTCGTTTCAGCACGCACGAAGGGATGCACGCCTTTGGCCATCAAACCATCCGTCGCATAGCGCTGAAGCTGGCCTATCAAAACCGGCTTGCCCTCAGCCACTTCGCGCACACAGACCTCTTCACACAACGTTTCAGTCGGACAGACCCGCGCGCACATACCGCCCAGAATATTCTGGGTGAGGATCGTTTTCGCCGCTGCATCCGACGTACCCGTGGCGATCTGGCGAATAAACAAAGGGATGTCTATATCCGTGGGGCAGGCCGTCATGCAGGGCGCGTCATGACAAAAGTAACAGCGATCCGCCGCCACCAAAGCCTCATGATCATCCAGCGGTGCATGCAAATCCGCAAAATTCGCATCGTACTGTTCAGCACTCAACCGCCCTGTTTGTATCCCCTGAGCGAGCATATCTGCTGGCATGGACTTCTCCTCGTGACATTCACTTTCACTCAGGTTTGCAGGATTTAATTTTTTTATCAACTGGTAAAATTTAAATGATGACATTTTTCACATCCCACTTTGCCTTGCCCCTGTGCCAAGCGGGCGCTAACCAAGGGTTAAGAGGTCCCAATATGAAGAAACAAGATATGAACCGCGATTGGATCGCCACGGCGCAAACGCTCTCCTATGCTCTCCCACTTTTGCAGCGCTATGATGATGCGACGGTTGTGATCAAACTTGGCGGTCATGCGATGGGCAGTGACGCTGGCATGGAAAGCTTTGCACGCGATGTCGTGCTGATGCAGCAGGTCGGCGTGAACCCAGTGATCGTGCATGGCGGCGGACCGATGATTAACGCGATGCTCGAACGTTTGGACATTCAGTCCGAGTTCGTGAAAGGCAAGCGCGTGACCGACGCAGCAACAGTCGAAGTCGTTGAAATGGTGCTTTCGGGCCGTGTGAACAAACGTATTGTGCAGGCGATCAACGCGGAAGGTGGCAAGGCTGTTGGCCTCTCTGGCAAAGATGCGAACCTGATGATCTGTGATCAAACCGATCCCGATCTCGGCTTTGTTGGCACGCCCTCGGAGATGAATCCCAACTTCCTGCGTGGCCTTGCGAAAGACAATATCATCCCCGTGATCGCGCCTTTAGGCACAGGTCGAAACGGTGAAACGTTCAACGTCAATGGCGACACAGCCGCAGGCGCGATTGCGGCCAGTCTCAAGGCAGATCGCCTGTTGTTGCTCACCGATGTGGCAGGCGTCAAAGACGGCACGGGCGAGGTGCTCACCGAACTCACCGCCGCCCAAATCCGCGCATTGACGGCAGATGGCACGATCGCGGGCGGCATGATCCCGAAAACCGAAACCGCACTCACCGCAATTGAAGGCGGCGTGCGCGCTGTCGTCATCCTTGATGGGCGCGCGCCAAATGCATGCTTGCTGGAACTCTACACAGAACACGGCGCAGGTTCGCTCATCCGTGATTGAGGACATCCGCAAGGCCGCAAACGCGCAGCATTTGGAAATCTTGGGCGCTTTGCACGAAGGCACAGACACCATCTTGCTTCTTGGCCCCTTAGAGCCAGAGTTCTGGAAGGTCTTCAAATCCAGCCCGGAAGCGCAAGATGGCCAATCAGACCCGCTCGATCGCTGGTCCAAACGCATCATCAGCCAGCTTGCGACCAACTCCAAAGCCTCCACACATTTCCCCTCAGACGGCCCGGCCTATCCGCCCTTCATCTCATGGGCGCTAGAGAGCGGTGAAAGCTGGGCCTCGCCAGTTGGCATGTTGGTGCATCAAAACGCAGGGCTTTTCGCCTCCTACCGTGGCGCACTCCGCCTCAACGGACACCTAGCGCTCCCTGCGCCAGCAACGTCGCCCTGCACCCCCTGCGCCAAACCTTGTGAAACCGCCTGTCCCGTCGGCGCACTCAGCGAAACCAGCTACGATGTAGAGGCTTGCAAAGTTCACATACTCGGCCCCGACAGCAAATCCTGCCGCGCCCAAGGATGCGCCGCGCGCCGCGCCTGCCCTGTCTCGCAAACCTTTAGCCGCCGACCCGAACAATCCGCTTTCCACATGCGCGCCTTTTTGGGAGAGTAACCTCATGAACAAAACCCTAATTGTCATGCGACACGCCAAATCCAGCTGGGATGAACCCGTTGAAGACAAATGCCGCCTCCTGAACGAACGCGGCCGAAACGGTGCAACCGCGCTTGGTGATTGGATGCGCCGAGCTGCACTTATCCCCGATGAGATCCTCTGCTCCTCTGCCGCGCGCACGCAAGAAACCGCAGATCGCCTCGCTCTTGATACACCCCTCACGCTAAACGACGCGCTCTATATGACGTCCTCGGATGTGTTGATGAAGCATGTACAAAGGGCACACGCAGACACGCTACTGATCGTCGCGCATAATCCAGGCATTGGCGAGTTTGCGGAACGCCTTGCAAAAACAGCCCCAAACAATCCGCGCTTTTTTGACTACCCTTCAGGCGCGACCACGGTGTTCACCTGCGATATCGCGGACTGGAGCGCACTACACTTCCATCAGAACACCGCAGCACATTTCACGACGCCGCACGACTTACTCTAACCGCTTCTTTGGTCCCTAAATGCCGCGGGGGATCGGCAAAGCCGCGGGGTCAGCGCCCCCAATCAAACAAAAAAAGACAGGCCCGAAGGCCTGCCCTTTTTCTTCAGTACCCCTGTGTGCTGAGCACGCAGGGTCACGCATAATATTAGTGACCCAAAATCTGGCTCAAGAACAACTGCGTACGTTCGGATTGCGGGTTGTTAAAGAACGCTTCCGGCTCGTTCTGCTCTACAATCTGGCCCTGATCCATAAAGATCACGCGGTTCGCAACCTGACGCGCAAAGCCCATCTCATGCGTTACGCAGAGCATGGTCATGCCCTCTTCGGCCAGCTCGATCATCGTATCAAGCACCTCTTTGATCATCTCAGGGTCAAGCGCTGACGTCGGCTCGTCAAAGAGCATGATCCGCGGTTGCATGCACAAGGATCGTGCGATTGCCACGCGTTGTTGCTGACCACCGGACAATTGGCCAGGATACTTCAACGCCTGATCAGGAATTTTCACCTTCTCAAGGAAATGCATCGCCAGTTCTTCGGCTTCCTTCTTGGGTGTTTTACGCACCCAGATCGGGGCCAATGTGCAGTTCTCCAAGATAGACAGATGCGGGAAAAGGTTAAAGTGCTGGAAACACATCCCAACCTCTGAGCGGATCTTGTCGATGTTTTTGATGTCAGACGACAACACCGTGCCATCGACTTCAATGCGACCTTGCTGGTGCTCTTCCAGCGCATTGATGCAGCGAATGAGCGTGGATTTACCAGACCCAGAAGGTCCACAAATCACGATCCGCTCGCCGCGGTTTACTGTCAGATCAATGTCGCGCAGCACGTGAAATGTGCCGTACCACTTGTTCATGTTTTCAATTGAAATGGCGACCTCGTCGGACACCTTCATTTGTGCTTCGGCCATGTTATCAGCCCCTTCTTATCGGTGACCGGTTGCGAGCTGGCGCTCCAACCATTGTGAGTATTGTGAAATACCGTAGCAAATTGGGAAGAAGAACAAGACCGCTGCCAGCCACAATTCCCAATAAACACCATTCCATTCTGTAGACGCGAGGATCGGGCCACGGATCATACCGACCAAATCAAACATCGAAATGACCGAGACCAGAACCGTATCCTTGAACAGACCCACCGCCACGTTCACGATCCCAGGAATGGAAATCTTGAGCGCTTGTGGCAGGATGATCAGACGCATGGACTGCGCGTAATCAAGTCCAAGGCTGCCTGCTGCTTCTGCTTGCCCCTTTGGCAAAGCCGCCAAACCACCGCGCACAACTTCCGCGATATAGGCAGCTGAGAACATGGTGATCATAATGATCACACGCAGGATCAAATCAAAGTTGGATCCCGGTGGAAGGAAGTAGCCCAGAACCACGTTCGCCACGAACAAGAGTGTGATCAATGGAACACCGCGAATGAATTCGATGAACACAACGCAGATCCATTTGATGATCAACATGTCCGATTGACGACCAAGTGCAAGTAGAATGCCCAATGGCAAGGACAATGATACGCAAACCACGCCAAGGATGAAGTTCAACATGAACCCGCCCATATCGCGTGATGGCACTTGCTCAAGCGCAAGAACGCCAGAGAGCGGATCCGTGATGTAACCCATCAAGCCCCAGACCACCAAAGTGGCCACAATGCCGCCGATCAAACCCATCGCGAAGCTTTGGTATTCTAGCTTTGTGAAGACCACATAGCCGATGATCAAACCAACCGCGACCATCACTGGCACCAGCAAGGAACCGCCCCAGATCAGCCAGAAGGCCAAGAATGGGAAGATCGCTGTAATGATCAACATCTTGCGCGGCAGTTTGTTAAACAGCACAGGTGCCGCCGCAAAGAACAGCAAGAAGAACGCAATTGTCGGACGCCAGTATTCCTCGGACGGGTACTTAAAGCCGAACAAAAGTTGTGGCCAACGTTCTGTCAGGACCGAGAAGCAGCCCCCCGTTTTGCCCTGCAAGATTTCACGGCACTCGGCCAATGAATTAGTCGTCCACACGCCATTGTAGAACCAAGGGAACGCGCCAGAGACAATCATGTAGATGAAGTAAATCGCCAGCAAGGTCAGGATCGTGTTGAACCAGCCATCAAACAGGTTCTTCTTGATCCATGTAACCGGGCCCGCCGCCGTGACAGGCGGGGTTTGCTCCTGCAACATTGCGTCGCGGACGAAAGCGACGGGTGTGGTGTTGGTATCGCTCATCCTACCGCTCCTTCAATTTTACAGAATTGTTATAGACGTTCATCACCGCAGATATGCTGAGGGAGATGATCAAATAGAAGGCCATCAACAGCAGAACCGTCTCAATCGCGCGACCTGTCTGGTTCAGCGTAATGCCACCCAGCGTACCCGTGACATCCATATAGCCAACAGCAATCGCCAAAGATGAGTTCTTGGTAATGTTGAGGTACTGAGAAATCAGCGGCGGAATGATCACGCGCAAAGCTTGCGGCAAGATCACCAGGTTCATCGTGCGACTTGGACGCAGACCCAGCGACGCTGCCGCTTCTGTCTGGCCAGTCGAGATCGCCAAGATACCCGCACGCACGTTTTCCGCGATGAAAGCTGCCGTGTAGATAGACAAGGCAAATGTCAGCGCGATGTAAGAGTTACGCGCATAGATGCCGCCCTTGAAGTTGAAGCCTTTGAGCGCAGGAATTTCCCACGATAGCCCCATAATGACACAAGCAACCAACACTGGAACCAACCAGATTGCCAAGGTGTAATACCATGTAGTTGGCCGATCGCCTGTGCGCTCTTGCGTAGCTGTTGCATTCTTAGACAAAGCTCGCGCCCCAAAGAAGCTAGCGATAAGCAAGCCAATGATGATCAGATAACCCGTTGAACCCGCCGCCCATTCAGCCGTGAAGGTTGGGCGCGGGAAGTAAAAACCACGACCCGTAAAGGCAAAGAGGTCAAGGAACATGCTCGCCGTCGCATCATCGCCGCGAAACTCGCGGGGCTGCGGGAGCACCGCAACGAAGACCGCCATAATGATCAGGATCCAGATCAACACAGGCACGTTGCGGAAAATCTCCACATAAACGCCCATCAATTTGTTGACGATCCAATTGTTACTCAGGCGCAGAACACCCACAACAACGCCGATAATTGTTGCCAACAAACAGGCAACTACGGCAACCAGCAATGTATTCAACATGCCAACAACCGCCGCACGCAGGTGCGTGGATTGTGACGTGTACTCGATCAAACGCTGGTTAATGTCGTAGCCCGCAGGCTCGCCCAAGAAGTTATACGAGATGTTCAGACCAGCCGCCTTAAGGTTCGCAATCAAGTTGCTTCCCAAATAGGCAAAGGCTGCGATCAGCGCGATCAGAACAATGAATTGAAATGTGTAGGATCGGTAACGCGTATCGTTGATCAACGTAGATAAGCGAAATCCGCCCTTGGGAGGGTCAGATAGAGTCGTCATAGACTGTTCCCTGGTGTACTGTCTTTGGTGAAACCTGCCGGTTGCTCCGGTCATGGCTCAAAGACCACTTTTCTAAAATAAAATAGCGTAAAGAAAGAAGGGCGCGGAGTGTTCCGCGCCCTTCCTAAGTCAATCCGGGTTTAGCGGAATGGTGGAACGTAGAGCAGACCACCGTCTGTCCACTGAGCGTTCAGACCACGACCAAGACCGATTGGCGTGTTCTCACCAATGTTCTTCTCGAAAATCTCGCCGTAGTTACCGCCAGCCATGATAGCTTTCTTCGCCCAGTCAGCGTCAAGGCCGAGCATCTCGCCCAATGTGCCTTCTGTACCCAAGAGACGGTTGATCTCTGGGTTGTTGCCAGCTGCTGCTGCCATGTCTGCGATGTTTGCAGATGTCACACCCAGCTCTTCAGCTGCGATGAGTGCGTTCAAAGACCAACGAACAACGTCGCCCCACTCAGAATCGCCGTGACGGACCAGTGGGCCGAGTGGCTCTTTAGAGATGATCTCTGGAAGAACAACGTGATCAGCTGGGTTCTCGAATGCGGCACGTGTTGCCGCAAGACCAGATGCGTCTGTTGTGTAAACGTCGCAAGCACCTTCGAGGTACAAAGGCTGTGCTTCAGCGTTTGTCTCGATTGGAACTGGCTCATAAGAGATGTTGTTTGTACGGAAGTAGTCCGCCAAGTTCAGCTCTGTTGTTGTACCAGTCTGGATACATACTGTCGCGCCGTCGAGCTCTTTCGCGGAAGATACGCCAAGGGCCTTAGGAACCATGAAGCCTTGACCGTCGTAGTAGTTAACACCTACGAATTCGAACTTCAGGTCAACGTCACGAGAGAACGTCCATGTTGTGTTACGTGCCAGCATGTCGATTTCGCCGGACGCCAACGCTGTGAAGCGTGTTTTACCAGTTGTTGGAACGAACTCGACCGCGGATGGGTCGCCAAGAACAGCAGCTGCGACCGCGCGGCATACGCCCACGTCGAAACCTTGCCATTCGCCGTTCGCATCTGGTGCCGCGAAACCAACGAGACCAGTGGTCACGCCACAGTTCAGCTTGCCGCGCGCTTTAACATCGTCAAGCGTACCGGCCGCTGCTGCGCCAGCTGCCAAAGCAGCTACAGTCAACGCACCAAAAAATACGGATTTTTTCATTTTTACCTCTTCCTGATTACCCATCCTTTGCGGATGGTTCTTCCCACGAGTGGGTGTGGGGTTTCATACCAAAGACAGGAACTTCCCGCCTTAGTGTCGCAGAGTTTGGCCGCAACACCCCATAAACGTCAAGTGGAACATACGCAGAATAGCCACGAATTAACCCTCAGCGACCCTAGGTAAAGCCCCGCAGTAGTAATCTTTAACCCATTGATCAAAAAACGGCGCTAATTCCGGCTCTTTTGGAAGAAATCATGGGCGTGTTCGAAGGCCTCGCCCTTGATTCTCGCCATATCTTCCGCCTCTTCGTCGAGGCCCCACTGCTCTTGCTGATAGCGCTCATCAAGACGCGAAAGTTCCCATAACTCTGCCGGAGTAGCATAGTTCTTCATCGCGGCCAGACCGATTACAAATGATCCCGGCAATGTTATCAGATCATGCATCGCAGTCAGCTCGAACGCAGTCAGATCACTAAGTACAGCGCGCAAAATGTGCAAACTTAATTCGGGTTGCGGGGCAAACATCACACCGCTCACTGGTGTAAGAGGTGCTGCAAATACCCGCGCGCACCAGGCAAGCAACGGATCCCAAGCAGCCGCTTGCCGCGCAACCAATTCCGCGGGCTGGCTGGCGCGGTAACACAGCAAATCTGTCCCTGCGTATTCCCCAAGCATGTCCGCCACCGCGTCAAACTGCGGCGTAACTTTATCAACTGCCGAATTTGCAGATTTGGTCACTGGCATTGTCTCGGGGTTAACTCCCTCGACCTGCGCATCCCATTCCAACGCCATCGACTCAGCCATCACAAGCGTCGGCACAATCAAGCTCGCTTTGCCTGGTGTTTTGATCGCGCGCCCGTCCAAATACACAGTAAAACCACCCTCAACCTCGACGGCCGCCGCGACCTCCCAGAACCGCTTCATTTTCCACTCAGACATCAGTCTTGCTCCACACCGTCTCAAGCGCGCCTTCAAGCTGCGCGAAATCTTCAATCACGACATCCGCTCCCGCCAGCCGCGCGACCTCATGATAACCCCAAGCGACCCCGATGAAGGACACACCCGCCCCGGTTGCCATATCCATATCAAAACTCGTATCGCCGATCATAACGGTATCGCGAGCCTCAACGCCCAAATCCCGCATCGCTTGCAAAATCATCGAAGGATCGGGCTTGCTCGGATGATCATCCGCCACTTGCTTCGTGAGGAAAACTCCATCCAGCCCATGCGCCTCGATCAACTTATCCAAACCGCGCCGTGACTTGCCTGTCGCCACCCCGAGCAAGACGTCATCTTGCCCTTTTAAACTCAATAACGCCTCGCGCGCACCCGCATACAACGGTGAAGAAACATCCGCCCCTTGCAAACGGCGCAGCCCCACGTAGGCATCTTTATAGCCCTGAACCATCCGTGTGCAGGCGCCGTGATCAAGCGTCGGCGCAAGCATCGGAATTGCTACATCCAGCGATAATCCTACTATGCCCAAAACCGCGCCGCAACTTGGCGCTTGCAGCCCTTCGGCCTCAAACGCCCCTGCCATTGCGGCTAGAATATCCGCTTGGCTGTCGACAAGCGTTCCATCCACATCGAAAATAACGCCTCGCAAGCGCATTACATCAGCTCTTCAAACGGATCTTCTGGCACCTCTTTGGGATCCCACGCGAAGGTGTCCCATGTGCGCTGCATATGATCTGGCAAAGGCGCTGTAATATGCAAGGTCGCTTTGGTACTTGGATGTTCGATCTGCAAAGAGCGCGCATGCAGGTGCAACTTCTTGCTCATATCACCACCCAGTTGCGATCCCCAACCATCACCCAGATTTTCCTGACCGGAACCGCCGTATTTGCCATCGCCAACAACAGGATGCCCCATCTCAGACATATGCGCGCGCAGCTGATGCGTGCGGCCTGTGATTGGGATCAAAGCACACCACGACGTGCGTTGCCCCGCAGTCTCCAATACCGCGTAATCGGTCAAAGCGCGTTTCGCGCCATCGGTCTGATCCACCTCGCGCGGATGGATGCAGATCATCTTCTCCCCCTCGCCGCGCGCGCCGTGACCGGGGGCTTTCATTAAGCCATACTTGATCGTGCCCATGCGCGGGTTTGGAACCCCTGCAATCGCTGCCCAATAAATCTTGCGCGTGTTACGATGCCGAAACGAAGCCGTCAGATCCGCCGTCGCACGTCGCGTGCGTCCAAGGATCAATACGCCAGAGGTGTCTTTGTCCAGACGATGCACCAATTTCGGGCGTTCCTCAAAATCATACATCAGCGCATCCAGCAGCCCGTCCACATGCCGCGCGTGCCCCGTGCCGCCCTGCACAGGCAGACCAGCGGGTTTATTCAACGCAATCACATGATCGTCTTTGTAAATCACGCAAGAGCGAATGAATTTCGCATCCGCTGCACTGACTTTGCTAGGCGCCGCATGCTTAGGCGCAGCACTATCGGGTAGCGGGGGGATACGCAGTTGCATCCCAGTTTCCACACGCGAATTGGCCTTTACGCGGCCCGCGTCCAGACGCAGCTCACCCTTACGGCACATTTTCTCGATCATGCCTTGTGTGACTTGCGGAAACTTGCGCTTCAAAAAACGGTCAAGGCGCTGGTCGCCGTCATCTTCTTCAATGATAATCGTTTGAACGCGGCTCATGCCCATAACCCTCTCGCGATGGCAAGACCCACCATCAATCCTAAAATCGACAGACCCACAGAGAGCCCGATATAAAGCGTTGCTTGGCCAAATGCACCGCGCTCTAGCAATGTGACGCTCTCCAGCGAGAATGCGGAAAACGTCGTAAAACCACCCAAAAGCCCCGTCATCACAAACAGGTTGGCCTGCGTATAGTCCTTATGATGCGCGGCGACCACGAATAGGCCCATCAAGAACGAGCCGATGATGTTCACAGGCAAAATCCCGAGCGGAAAACTCATAGGAAGCGTTTTGCTCACCGCATATCCAAACAAATATCGCAGGCTAGAGCCGATCGCGCCACCGAGGGCCACAAGGGAAACATTGAGTAACATCGCAGCCATGTCGCGCGCACGCGCTCCAGAGTCAAGTTAGCGGTCCCAAGCGCGGCGCCCCGATTTTTTAGAAAAATCGCTTACCCACCCCGTTGCGCACGGAGTTTTGCAAAATACTCCACGCGCTTTTTCAATTCACGTTCAAACCCGCGCTCCACAGGCGCATACATCGCCGGTCGCTCCATCCCCTCTGGGAAATAGTTCTGCCCCGAAAACCCGTCCTCTGCATCATGGTCATAAGCATAATCCGTGCCATAGCCCAGATCCGTCATCAAATCCGTCGGCGCATTCAAAATATGCTTTGGTGGTAGCTTGGATCCCGTCGCCTTAGCCACGTTGCGCGCGGCCTTATAGGCCACATAATTCGCATTCGATTTTGGCGCGAGCGCGAGATAAATCAGCGCCTGGGACAATGCCAATTCGCCTTCGGGCGAGCCTAAACGCTCATATGTTTGCCAACTTTGCAAACACACGGCCTGCGCTTGTGGATCGGCCAAGCCAATATCTTCAACCGCCATACGCACCAAACGCCGCGCCAAGAAACGTGGGTCTTCCCCACCTTCCAGCATACGTGCAAACCAATACAGCGCTGCATCAGGATCCGAGCCACGCACCGATTTATGCAAGGCAGAGATCAGATTGTAATGCGCATCACCGGATTTATCATACTGCGCCGCGCGCTTTTGCAAACGTTTGCTCAGCTCTGGCGGTGTCAGCTTGCTATCCGTCTTCCAAGCCGCGACCTGCTCAATCAAATTGAGCAAAGCCCGCCCATCGCCGTCCGCCATCTCCAACAAGGCTTCGCGTGCAGGACCATTAAGGGGCAGCTCTTTGTCCAACTCCTGCTCCGCGCGCTGCGCCATACGTTCCAGATCCGCAAGGTCGAGCCGCTCGAGCACGAGAACCTGCGCACGCGACAACACGGCTGAATTCAACTCGAACGACGGGTTCTCCGTGGTTGCCCCAACCAACAGGATCGTGCCATCCTCCATATGCGGCAAGAACCCGTCTTGCTGGGCCTTGTTGAAACGGTGGATTTCATCAACGAACAAAAGCGTGCCTTGCCCGTTCTGGCGGCGGATCTTCGCGCCCTCAAATACTTTTCGCAGATCGGGCATGCCCGTAAAAATCGCGCTAATTTGCACGAAATGCAGCTCGGTTTCATCGGCTAACAAACGCGCAATCGTCGTCTTGCCAACGCCCGGCGGTCCCCAAAAAACAATTGACGAGAGCGAGCCTGAGGACAGCATCACTTCCAGCGGTGCGCCTTCGCCCAGAACCTGCTTTTGGCCAATCACCTCGGCCAAGGATTGCGGACGCAAACGATCTGCAAGCGGGCGTAGCCCCTTTTGCGGCTCTCTAGCAGCGCCTGTATCAAAGAGATCAACCACCGCTCACAACCTAAAGCGTAGCAGCACGAGCTGCCCGCCCCTTTCCACAACGAGCGAAACGGATCGTCTTCCCGTGCTCAACGCTTGCACTACGTCCGAGGGCGCGGTGATTTTGCGTCCATCAATCTCTCGCAATATGTCGCCGCGCTGCACGCCAACACGCGGCGCGATGGGGCCAGTCTCCAGCACGACGACACCTTCGGGCAGAATTGGCAGCTGGTATTCGGATAATACGGCGGGATTCACATTCGCCACTTTCATGCCTTGTAAAACATCGCGCTCGCCCAAGGTCAGGTCATCGCGCGGTGGCAAATCCGGTGGGCCAATCATCGCGACGGTATACTCCGCCACGCGGCCCTCGCGAATAGCGCGCACGTCGATTTCAGCGCCTATGCCTGCAACAGTCATATAATACAGCATTTCGGAGGGTGAATTCACCTCACGCCCACCTGCTGCGACGATGACATCGCCGACCCCCAGACCTACAGCAGCAAACGGACTGCCTTCCTGCACTTGGGTGATCGCCATGCCCCCTGCGCGCTCCAATCCAAGGGAGTTAGCCAAATCCGCGTCCACCGTTTGCCCGCCCATGCCAGCCCAAGGGCGCCTAAAACGGGTTTTGCCCGCGCGGGCTTGGGTCACGAATTGATCGACCAACGCCGCAGGGATCGCAAAACCGATCCCGTTGGAGCCGCCAGAGCGCGTGACAATCGCGGTGTTCACGCCAATCAACGCGCCATCCATCCCGATCAATGCGCCCCCCGAATTGCCCGGATTGATTGGCGCGTCGGTTTGGATGAAATAGCCGCGCTCATTGCCCGTCACCGCGCCAGAGCGCGCGAGGCCAGAAATGATCCCGCTTGACACTGTTTGACCGACACCAAAAGGATTGCCTATGGCCAAAGTGAGTTCGCCCACTTCGACCGTGTTGCTGTCGCGTAAGGGTAAAAACGGCAGCTCTTCCGCGTCTTTGAGCCGTAGGATCGCTAGATCGCTAGCCTTATCGCCAAGCAACACCTCGGCAGAGAATTCGCGGCGGTCTTTTAGGACCACGCGAATGTCGCTCGCGCCGCCCACCACGTGATAGTTCGACACCATAAAGCCATCACGCGACAGGATCACGCCAGAGCCAAGAGAGTTTTGCACGCGTGGCCGCGCGGGGCCGAGATCACCAAAGAAGTTCTTGAAGAAAGGATCGGACGCAAACGGACTGACCCGCATCTCTACAATGCGTTTGGCGTAAATGTTGACCACGGCAGGTGCCGCGTCATGCACCAAAGGCGCGAAGCTGAGGGAAATCTGCGCTTGGCTGGTAGGGACAGTGCTTTGCGCGGCGGCAGCGATAGGTGCCGATAGAAACAGGGATAGGATCAAAGCGCGGAACATGGGTCACCTCATTTGTCTGAGGTCCATGATATGCGAGGTGACGCGCGGCGGTGCAAGGGGGAGCTACTTTTGACACGTCGGGCAACGCACGCCCTGTTTGCCTGTGCTTAACCCTAGATCAGCTAAAACACCCCCGAGCTCAAGAACGGCACGATCCATGATCCCATCCTGTTTAACAACAACGGTAAACATTCCGGTCAGGATGCACAGGTTTTAAAACCAAGTACAAAGCCACGCTTTGTGGGCGATCAGCAGATACGTTCTCGGTAGGCCTGCCACACCGTTTAGCCTATGATGATCAAGCCCTCCGCCAGCTCATTTGCTGAGCGGAGCGCTAGTGCGCGCAGTTCCTAGCCTTACCAACCGCCGATTTTTCACAATGGCTGCATCGCCGACCAGTGCAGCCGGAGTATCCGCGTTGAATTGATCACCATGCTCATGCGTCATCACGATCAGATCCGCGGCAAGCTTGCTAGCTTAGAGCGAAGGTTCCCAGACTGGATCACACCCGCTGGCGTTTCCTTGATGATGAAGGCGTGGCGAATGGCTTGGACCTTGACCTCGCGCGTTTCTGTTTTGAAGCTGTTGTTGCTGTACCCGTCCGCGAGTGCGGTGAACGACAGAACAGTGATCCCTGCACTGGCGCCTGTGGCTTTTAAAAACGAACGTCTAGTCTGGTTCATTTAGGATCTCCTCGCACCGTGTGATGCGGGAGGGGTAGCGCTTTTGCAGTATTGAGAAAATTTGTCGGGCATTAGTCGAAACCGCAGGTCCCAATGAAAAAGCGCCCTTGGATCTCTCCAAGGGCGCTCGATCTGGTGGCCTTTGGTGCTAAGCACGCAAGGCAACTGGGCTACATTCAGCCTTTTTCTTCGATGATCTCAACCATGTGAGAAATCTTGTTGACCATGCCGCGTACTGCAGGCGTGTCTTCAAGCTCACGTGTTTTGTGCATCTTGTTCAAGCCAAGACCGATAAGTGTCTGGCGCTGCTTTTCTGGGCGGCGGATCGGGGAACCGATCTGCTTTACAACGATTGTTTTAGCCATCTGTCAGGTCTCCTTACGCGTCAGCTGCTTCAGGAGCGGCCGCAGCAGGTGCGTCGTCCTTCTTGAGAATGTCAGCAACTTTCTTGCCACGGCGCTGTGCAACAGAGCGTGGGCTGCTTTCTTTCTTCAGACCGTCCATAGTGGCGCGGATCATGTTGTACGGGTTTTGCGAACCGATAGATTTCGCAACAACGTCTTGTACGCCAAGCATCTCGAATACGGCACGCATTGGACCACCGGCGATGATACCAGTACCTTGTGGTGCTGTGCGCATCACAACTTTGCCTGCGCC
The DNA here is from genome assembly GCF_018607995.1 of Planktotalea sp. Lineage (GTDB taxonomy): Bacteria > Pseudomonadota > Alphaproteobacteria > Rhodobacterales > Rhodobacteraceae > Planktotalea. The sequence goes on along the minus strand of NZ_JABBAL010000008.1, from coordinate 1,341 downwards.
GTGACGGCCCTCGACATCGTGGTGCAACGTGCGGCCTTCACGAAGAGCTACGCGAATCATTTGACGCTTCGCTTGCTCCGTCGCTTTGCGAATAGCCTCTGGGACTTCTTTCGCTTTACCTTTGCCGAAGCCTACGCGACCTTTTTGATCACCAACAACGACGAGTGCGGCGAAGCCAAAGCGCTTACCACCCTTAACGGTTTTGGAAACGCGGTTGATCGCAACCAAGCGATCCGCAAATTCCGGTGTTTCATCGCGGCGATTGCCACGGCGGTTGTCACGTTCTGCCATGTGGAGCAGTCCTTTTATGAGTGGCGCGTTCGGCACCTAAATTTCGTTCAATCCTAGTGGGTTATGCACCCCCGGATCATCGGAAAGGCGCGCCACTTCTGACACGCCTCTCTCGTTTGACTTAGATCTTCAAACCACCTTCACGTGCGGCTTCAGCAACTGCCTTGACCTTACCGTGGAAGAGGAAGCCGCCACGGTCGAAGTAAACTTCTTCCACGCCAGCTTTCTTTGCGCGCTCAGCGATCGCGGCACCAACCTTAGTTGCTGCTTCAACATTGTTCTTGCCGATAACACCCAAAGACTTCTCCAAAGAGGAAGCCGAGGCGAGTGTTACGCCATTCACATCATCAATCACCTGAGCGCTGATGTTTTTGTTGCTGCGATGAACGGAGAGACGCATGCGTCCCGCGTTGCTGCGGCGTAGTTTGTTCCGGACGCGCAGACGGCGCTTCAGAAACAGTGTTCTTTTGCTATTTGCCATTTGACTGGTCCTTACTTCTTCTTGCCTTCCTTACGGAAGATAAACTCGCCTTTGTAACGAATGCCTTTGCCTTTGTAGGGCTCGGGCTTGCGCCATGCACGAATGTCAGCTGCCACTTGGCCAACCTGCTGTTCGTCGTTGCCTTCGATGACAATTTCGGTCGGCTTGGGGACAGTAATCGTGATGCCCTCAGGGATAGCGAAATCGACGTCGTGAGACAGGCCGAGGTTCAGTTTCACTACGTTACCGGCCAAAGCGGCACGATAACCAACACCGTGAATCTCAAGCTCTTTCTTGGCACCAGTGTTCACACCAGTCACAAGATTTGCGATGCGAGTGCGGGACATACCCCACTGCTGACGCGCACGCTTGGAATTGCCACGAGGTGTGACTTTGACAGTGTTTTCCTCAATTGTGAGGGTCACATCGTCTGTTGCGGTGAAGCTACGTGCCCCTTTAGGGCCTTTCACTTCAACAGTCTGACCGGAAACAGAGGCTGTAACACCCGCTGGTAGATCGACTGGTTTTTTACCAATTCGAGACATACGCTTTCCTTAGAAGACTGTGCA
>NZ_JABBAL010000032.1 GCF_018607995.1 Planktotalea sp. | reverse complement strand
GAAGATACGCTTCCTGAGAACGTTGAGCCACGTCGCTGGTGGAAAGCATAAGTCTCAATCGGCTTATCGACTAAACAGGCCGGTCCAAAGGAATTTGGGCCGGCTTTTTTGTTCCCAGAGCGCCAAAATGCGCCATAGTGGGCGAACTTAATTCATAAGGGAGGGTGCCAGATGTCAATCTGGTCAGACATGGCTACGATCGTCGGCTCGACGCTTGGTGGCGATATTACATTTAAGACCGCACAGGCCTATCGCTCGGAAGCAGCATGGTTCGTCTTTGGACCTTTGACCCTGCTTGGTGCGATTGCGTTTTATTATCGCGAACGCTTTGCAGAGCGTTTGGAAGAACGCCTTGGCTATTCCGCAACCAAGATCACTCACCCGATCATTTCTGTTCTCTTGCTGCTTGGAATGCTGGCTGCATTCTTGCCGCCAATGAACGATCTGTTGAACACGATCACGCTTGGCTACCTTGCGGTACTTGTCGTCTTTGGTCCGATCATTTTGATCATGTTTGAGCGCACACCCGAGCGTACAATTGTGATTTATTGCTACATCATCATGGCCTCGATCATCTTTATTGGTGTGATCCAGCGCTTTGTCTTTTCGGTTCAGGTGCCTTGGTCCACCACTATTCCACCGCTGTTGTTCATGATCATGGCGTGGTTCGGCGCGACGTTTAACATTCGTCTGCGCACACACCTTAGCTTTAGCGAATTTCGCACGAAATATGGCCCCAAAGGCCAACTGTTTTGGCTCACGTTCGACAATGCCCTTTGGCTGGTGTTCTGCATAATCTGCGTAACAACGATGTCGCGTGTGACGGTCAACACCTACGACAACTTCGCGATTGTTCTAGGAACAGACGACACGATGCGCTGGTGGTTCCTTGCAACAATGCCTGTGTGTTTCATTTTGCTCGCCACGCGCGCATTTGAAAACGTGGTTGAGGATTTCGCCAACTACAAATCAGGTAAACCCCTGATCAAACAAGCTGTTATCGGGGGGGATGTATAATGATAGATTCAACTTGGATTACGATCATTTCATTAGTCTGCACGTTCCTGTTTATGATGGGAACGCCGGTACTGCTGGTGATCTTTTATTGGGTCGTTGGCTGTAGTTTTGTCATCGATCTAACGCTCGACAACACAGGCGGCGAACTCTTGAACGTGTTCAAGGACGGTTTTGCCCTACTTGCGATGCCATTGTTCATTCTAACGGGTGACTTGATCAACAAATCAGGTATCGCCAAACGATTGTCCGACTTCGCATACTCCTGCCTTGGATGGATCCGTGGTGGTCTGGCGATGGCGGCGATTGGCGCTTGCGGATTATTCGCGGCGATCTCTGGCTCGAACTCTGCAACAACAGCAACTATCGGTTCGATGCTACACCCTGAAATGGTCAAAGGCGGTTATGATGAACGCTTCTCGGCGGCAACAGCTGCAGCGGGCGGCACTGTGGGTATCATTATTCCACCCTCGATCATCTTCATCGTTTACGGCTTCCTGATGAACTTGCCGATCTCTGATCTGTTCATCGCAGGAATCGTTCCGGGGGCCTTGATGGTTCTGGCTATGATGGCGACGTGTTTCATCGTTTGCTCTATCAACGATTGGGGCATCATCATTGCATTGTCCTTCAAGCGCGTCTTGAAAACGGCTGTTGGCGCATGGCTTGGCTTCTTCGCAATCGGTCTGGTTCTTTGGGGGATTTACACAGGCAAATTCTCGCCGACAGAGGCGGCTGGCGTGACTGTTGGCTTTGGTATCATCGTGGCCCTTGCCAGCTATCCCCTTAACAAAACCATGGGCACGACTGGGGATACACCAATTGAGGAACGCTCCATCAGCTCGATGTTTGTTGTCGAAGGCTTTACGCTGAAAGACATCCCATCGGTTGTTGTGCGCTCTGCTCAAATCTCTGGCATCTTGGCACCGCTGATTGCTGTGTCGGTTGTGATGCAGCAGATCCTGTCGCTGCTTGGCGCGCAGGAAGTGATAGGTGGCTTTGTAACGGGCATGGGTGGTTATTACCCTGTTCTGTTCACAGCGATGGCGATTGTGTTTGTGGCTGGTATGGTTCTTGAATCACTGCCTGTGACGATCATTCTTGCACCGATCTTGGCGCCTATCGCGGCAAGCGTTGGCGTTGATCCGATCCACTTCTCGGTGATTTTCCTTGTAGGTGCATCCATTGGCTTCATCACGCCACCCTACGGTCTGAACCTTTATGTCGCATCTGGTGTAACTGGGGTTCCATATTTCAGACTGCTTCGGTATTCTACGTTGTACCTTGTGGCGCTGATTACTGTTTGGATTACGGTCGCACTTGTCCCAGATTTGGCGCTATACTTGGTTCCAAGTAGATAAAGAGTTCTGATGCCTGACGACCTTCAAAAATTACAAGAGACGCAGATACCTACCAATCTGCGCCTCTTGCTTGTGGTTGAAGAAATCGCCAAGGCTGGCACTCCTTTGAAGCCCATGCAGCTCAGTGCAGCGCTTGGGCTTCCTAAACCAACCATCCATCGGCTTTTGCAAACAGCAGAGGCCGAAGGATTCCTTCAACGCGATCTTGATGGTCGCTCCTATGGCCCCGGCCCGCGACTTCGCCAGATTGCCGTGCATACGATGTCATCGGAGCGTTTGCGCACAGGGCGATTGGCGATCTTGAAAGCCGTCGCAGAAGACATTGGCGAGACCTGCAACCTTGCCACGCCTGACCGCGAAGGGATGACCTATCTCGACCGTGTCGAAACAAAATGGCCATTGCGCATTCAGCTGCCCATCGGCACGCAGGTTCCGTTTCATTGCACGGCGAGCGGTAAAATGTACCTCTCCACGCTGCGCGATAGTACGCTAGAAGCAGTGCTGAATTCTCGCAATCTGGAAGGGCTGACAGAAAAAACCATTATCACCTCTGACGCCTTGCGCGCAGAGTTGGCAGAGACCCGCAAGCGCGGATATTCGCAAGATGACGAGGAATTTATGCTTGGTATGACAGCAATCGCCGTCCCTGTCATCGATAGCTCTGGACGCTTGATGGCGACCCTTTCTGTGCACGCGCCCGGTCAGCGCCACGCAGTCGCGGATCTTACTCAGTTCTTACCCAACCTTAAGGTTGCGGCAAAAAAATTGTCTGACCTTCACAGCACCTAACTGACAGGGGGCGCACCACGTGCTGCGCTGGCCTTCGGGCAACTTCGATGTCGTGCGCTGTAACTCTGGGCCATGAATCCGAAAACGTCGCTAACCTTTCCTCCATGCTTCTGGAGTTTGGTTCGTCCACAGACGAAACGCACGAAAGAATGCGCTTGGCTCGGCATAACCCAAACGGTGCGAAATTTCACTGACCGGTAGATGAGTTTCACGCAGTAATGTCTGCGCTCGCTCGCGTTTTAGATCCGCTTTCAGGCCGCGATAACTATGCCCTTGCTGCAAAAGTTGACGACGCAAGGTGGCCGCGGACATATCAAGCTGCTTGGCAAGCTCTGGTAGGGTCGGCCAATCCGTCGGCTCTGTCGCTTTCAGAACCTTCATCACCATACTTACAACGCCCTCATCAAACTTATACCCAATCAGAAAGCTCCCAGGTGCGGCACGCAAAAAACGTTTCAACGCAGCCTCGTTTCTGTTCACAGGTCGCTTGAGATAACGAGCTTCAAACCTGAGCGCGCCCATTGGGGCCGCAAATTCCACAGGTGCGCCGAAGAACTGATGGTAGTCCTTTTCATGCCAAGGTGGGGCGCAAGTAAAACTGAGCGAATGCAGGGGGATACGCGCATCCGCAAGCCAGCAGGTGAGGCCATGCAAGATCACCCAATATGTGCGATACGCAAACGCGCTGCGCTCTGACGTGCTGTCGTGCAGGGTAATTTGTGCGCTGCCTTTGGACATGCTGAGCGTTCCGTAGGGTTCATCAAGCGCGACCTTTAGAAACCGCAAAGCACGACGCAATGCTATTTCTACAGTCGGCGCACTCCTAGCAGAATGGGCCATAAGGGTGAAGCTCCCCGGACGCATCGCACGTGCGGCATTTCCAAAAAACTCATCGTTCATTGCCTCTGCAATACCCAGCCACAAACGACCAAATGCGTCTGGACTGATCTGTCCGCCACTTGGGCTTTCAATCTGGGCTTTTTGCAACAACGCACTGATATCGACATTGCCACGCCGTGCACAATCAAGCGCCTCGCTGACAAACGCATTGGAGATAAAGGTGCTAGACATAGAGACGCGTCATGGCATTTTAGCTCATTTAATTGATTTGATTTCAGCATAGTTTGCCACTCCTTGCTCGTCTATAATATTTTCACCTGCTATTTGAGGAACCGCGACATGACTGCTGCCGACCCCATCGTTATCGTATCCACCGCGCGCACGCCCATGGGAGGGTTCCAGGGTGATTTCGCCTCTGTGCCTGCGGCCCACCTTGGATCTGCTGCGATCAAGGCTGCGGTTACGCGCGCAGGCATCGCCCTCGAGAATGTTGAAGAAGTCGCCTTTGGCAACGTGCTCAGCGCTGGCCAAGGTCAGGCGCCCGCGCGTCAAGCCGCGCTTGGTGCGGGTCTGCCGCTGTCTGCCACATGCACTACACTGAACAAGATGTGTGGTTCTGGCATGAAGGCTGCGATGTATGCGCATGATATGCTGGTTGCCGGCTCTGCCGAGGTGATCGTTGCGGGGGGCATGGAAAGCATGTCAAACGCACCATACCTGATGCCGAAAGCGCGCGAAGGGCTGCGTATGGGGCATGCGGAAATGAAAGATCACATGTTCTTTGATGGACTTGAGGATGCGTATGACAAAGGCCGCCTTATGGGCACTTTTGCAGAAGATTGCGCCGAGAGCTTTCAGTTCACGCGCGAGGCGCAAGATGATTACGCCTTTGCCTCGCTTGATCGTGCAATTGCTGCGATTGAGGGCGGTAAGTTTGATAGCGAAGTGACACCCGTGACGCTGAAAACCCGCGCGGGCGACGCACAGATCACAACAGACGAACAACCCGCAAAGGCCAAGCGCGATAAAATCCGCGCGCTTCGCCCTGCGTTTCGCCAAAATGGCACCGTGACGGCGGCGAACTCCTCTTCCATTTCCGACGGCGCTGCAGCAATGGTGATGATGCGCGCGTCTGAGGCCGAGAAACGTGGCCTTACCCCCCTCGTCCGCATGGTCGGACATGCAAGTTTCGCAGACAAACCAGGCCTGTTTCCAATAGCACCTATCGGTTCACTCACGAAACTGTCGGAGAAAACCGGATGGGCGCTAAGCGACGTGGATTTGTACGAGATCAATGAGGCCTTCGCAGCGGTCCCCATGGCCGCGATGCATGTGCTCGATTTGCCCCATGACAAGGTGAACATACACGGTGGCGCATGCGCACTTGGTCATCCCATTGGCGCATCAGCCGCGCGCATCATGGTGACCCTGATCGGCGCGCTACAGGCAAATGATATGAAACGCGGCATCGCCTCAGTCTGCATTGGCGGCGGCGAAGCAACAGCAGTCGCATTGGAGATGATGCAATGATCCTGAACGAGACCCAAGACGCGATCCGCGAGATGACCCGCCAATTTGCTGAAGACGTACTTTGGCCGAACGCGGACACGCGCGACAAGTCCTGCGAATTTCCACGTGCCGAACTGTCGCAGATGGGCGAACTTGGCCTCATGGGCATGCTTGTGCCCGAGGAATTTGGTGGCTCTGACACGGGCGCAGTTGCCTATGCATTGGCGCTTGAGGAAATCGCTGCGGGCGATGGTCCTGTGTCTACTATCCTGTCGGTGCATAGCTCCGTTGGCTGCGTGCCAATCGTGCGCTTTGGCAACGATGCGCAAAAGCAAAAATATCTCCCCAAGCTCGCATCTGGCGAATGGATTGGCGGATTTGCTTTAACAGAGCCACAAGCGGGCTCTGATGCATCCAACCTCAAGACCAGCGCAGTGCGCAATGGCGATGAATGGGTGATAAACGGTGCGAAACAGTTCATCACGTCGGGCAAGAACGGTCAGATGATCATCGTATTTGCGGTGACAGACAAAAACGCGGGCAAACGTGGCATCAGTGCGTTCATCGTGCCAACAGACACACCTGGCTATGAGGTAGTGCGCGTCGAAGACAAGCTTGGATTGAATTGTACAGACACCTGCCAGCTCGCCTTCACAGACATGCGCATTCCTGCAGAAAATATGCTAGGTGAAGAGGGCCAGGGCTATAAAATCGCACTCGCCAACCTCGAAGGGGGTCGCATCGGCATCGCTGCCCAAGCGGTCGGCATGGCGCGGTCTGCCCTGAAAGTTGCGCGCGATTATGCAACTGAACGGACCTCTTTTGGGACAGCCATCACCAACCACCAAGCAGTCGGTTTTCGCCTTGCCGATATGGCCACCCAAGTGGAAGCAGCCCGTCAAATGGTGCTGCACGCCGCTTCTTTGAAAGAGGCAGGCATCCCCTGCTTGAATGAAGCCTCGATGGCGAAACTCTTCGCCTCCGAAGTTGCGGAAAAAGTCTGCTCCGACGCGATCCAAACCCTTGGCGGCTATGGCTACTTGTCAGATTACCCGGTCGAGCGGATATATCGTGACGTGCGCATCTGCCAAATCTATGAAGGCACAAGCGACATTCAACGCCTCGTTATTGCGCGCAACTTGGATCAAGTGGCCTGATCTTCAGGCTCAAGGTCGTCTGCCGCAAACTTATCAAATGCGCGTTTCATATCTTTCAGCTTGGCGCTTGCTGCACGCTTGACTTGCATATCTGCGGCAACAATATGCCCGCCTTTAAACAAAAGCTGGGCTGCGCGCGCTAACCCACCAAACATGGGTACGCGAATAATACCATTGGCGATCATGCTGCGATAAAGCTCTGACTCTGCGACTTTTGATATCCCGAGCTGCTGCGCCAACAACGCAGACGAAGCCCGGTTCTGCGCCCGCGCAATCGCCACGGCCAGAGCGTAAAGCGGCCCGGTCTTACTTGCTTGCGCCACTTTCACCAATGCAGGAACTGGAAGCGCTACAGCAACAGCACCACCGATGAGTGTCTTATTAAAAGTCCGTCCATCCATACTTCCAATATAAAAACGCGCCCACCCAATTGCGAGTCACTCGCAAAAAACTCTTCCTTTTTCTATAAGTATCCTGAGGAGTACGAGGGGCTAGCCCCTCGCCTCGGTCCGATCACGCAGTGATTGGAAACCTAGAGAACTTTGATGACGTCTTTATCAATGGACAACATATAGCCTTTGCGCGCGATGTTCTTTACCAACAACTCGCTCACCATTTGATTGCCCAATCCATCGCGCAACCGCTTGATCCGCGTTGCCCCAGCCGCCTCTTCACAATTTGCCGAACTGCGACCCGAAATGACACCCTCGATCTCAGCACCCGTCATCACATCATCGTCCATGCGTGCCTCTGCGAGCACGGATAGCGTTTCCATCGCGGCATCGGTCAGTTTGAAGCCCATGTTATTAAGATAGACAGTCTTCTCATCCCGCGAGATCAATAGCGATGACACTTGAATCCCCGATCGCTCAATCTGCGCCATACGGCGGTTCAAAACGATCAACATAACCAGAAACAAGACAGCTGCGATCAGCAAAGCCGTGGCAAATACCAGCAAGACAAAAATGACAAATCGATAAGAGGCCAAGGTCTCGGAAAACGAGGTGCCCGATTGCGCTAGGATCTCTAACAGCTTGATCTCTGCACCGCTTGTGAGATCATCGTTTTTAACGAATATCTGCTCAACACGCATATTAAACGCATTAGCGTCCGGCAAATTCGCAAACAAGATGATCGCAGCAACCAACAAAATGCCGACAATCGCCGCTAACCCAATAACGACAATCCGATTGCCTGTACGGCGCACATCGCCTGCGCTGGCTATATCATCTAGCAAAGCCACTCTCCTGATTAGTTTTCAGAGACTGACAAAACCTTGAGCAATGTCCAGCCTTTTGATGCGAGCTCCGCTTGAACTTTGGCCTTTGCCGCCTCTTTCGTGCAGGGCCCCGAGACCGTAAGCGATCCATGCTCCAAACGCAGCGGATTGTCTTGCTTGGCCTTATAAACGGCTGTGCAATCGGCGAACGCGGCTGTAGCTACAAAAGTGATGCAACACGCTGCGATAAGTGTTTTGATGTGATGTGTCATGCCCGAATAGATGCGCGCAAACAGGCTGCTATTCAATAACATTGGCGTTGAAACGTGACGACATCCGATAACATCGCGATGATATTGCCTGCCATCGAGGGGTGCCCCCAAGTTGATCCCATCAAGCCCGCCAAGCACTGGCAGGCACCAACCAAGTCAGGATCACACAATGCATCGCACGTTTATCTCAACAGTTATTGCCACCGCTCTCACGATCACAGGTATTTCCTCCACAATGGTACAGGCCGGTGAATACCGCTACGCACCGCAGCCCCAGCATCGCACGCAAAACCCGGTAGATCCGGTTGCAGCAACTATCGCTGGTATCATCGCCCTCGCGATTATCGGCAAAGCGATCGACAACAATGGTGGCTTTAAGAAAAAGTCAAAATCAAAAAAACAGCACGCGGCTCCGCAACGCCAGCACAAGCAAAAACGCGCACATAACAGTCACCGCCGTCATAACGGTCACCGCGCAAACAAGTGGCACCGTCACGGCAATGGTCATGGCCACAAGCACCCACATGGTCCACGCCACCACCGTGGTCGTCACTAACAAAAGTTGAGCAGTGAGCGGCACTTCCCCCCGGAGCGTCGCACATAGGAAAAGCGCGCAATTAGACATCGCTACGCGCTTTTTCATATATTCAAGTCGTATTTTTGAACACCAACTGTGGGATCAAGTTGAACGCCGCCTCAGTTTCGGACGTATCGTCAACTACCATAGGCCACACGTTTGGCGCAAAGTTGTGTGCATAAAACACTGCCTCGACACCAAAACGGTCAAGCACGTTGGAAAAGCTATCGATCTCGTCCCTAAAAAATTCCACTTTGCGGTAAAGGACTAGAATCAGGGGGAGCGCCTTCAAAACTACTATGTTCTGGAGAGATCTCAGGCGTATTGAGCGCTGTCTGCCCCGCCTACATCTTTGCAGCGCGGATAGTCCAAGCGCGTGAAAGGATTACATCGTGTGCGCTGAGTGCATCCACAGATGGATAAAACATGCTCAAATCAAGCCAAGGGGACAACGTTACCACGCAAACAGGCATCGGCCTTTGCTTTCCAAGCAATCGATGGAGCAAAGCCAAAACTAAGCCCCCACCCGCGCTCGTCCCAGAAAAAACATCTTGTAGGCAGCAACCCCGCTCGCACACATCGCTTCTTAGGCTGCTTCAGCATCATCCATGGCCGCAGGGTAAGGCTCATTTATCGCTGTGATATATCTCACAGAAATCACCGTTGCAGCACAGCTCATCGCAAGTCGACGTGCATCGTCTTCGTTCGCGCGAGGACTACCAACCGTACTAGCGCCACCGAAAAAATAGAGGGTGCAGACGTTCTGATCCCCAGACGTACCTTCTTGGAGCACATTAGGCGTGACACGCAAACACTCAATTTGGCCCAATTTCATCGAGGTAGATGTAGTAGCCGCATAGTACAGTCCTTTTACGGGCGCGCACTTGTGCGTCAGCCAATTGATAAAGCATTGTGAAGGAATGAACTGCCACATTAGTTTGAACGTGCATCGTAGCTTTTTGTTCGCAGCCTTAGTTCTAGCGAATGAAAGTCCGGATTCATATGCAAATCACTCTTTGCTTTTCGTTCAATGTACGAAATCTTAAGTGGAATGCACAGTATCACAGGCTTGAAAGGCACCCCATGATCAACCTAGGGCCAGATTACTCTTTCGAACAGACAGCACAAGCGCAAGGCCTATCGATTGTGGCTGGCGTGGATGAAGTTGGGCGTGGCCCGCTGGCAGGCCCCGTGACGGCTGCTGCTGTCATCCTTGATCCTATGCGCATTCCACAAGGCTTGAACGACAGTAAAAAGCTCTCCGCTAAAAAGCGACAGCAGTTGCACGATGAACTATTGCTTTGTGCGGACGTCAGCATTGCGCATGCAAGCGTCGAAGAAATTGATGAGCTGAACATCCTGCGCGCGTCGCATCTTGCGATGGAGCGTGCAGTTGCAGCGCTGAAACAGCGACCCGATCACCTTTTGATTGACGGAAACATGATTCCGCGGGGTTTTACGGGTTCAGCCGAAGCAATCGTGAAGGGAGATAGCCGCTCTGTGTCGATTTCAGCTGCCTCAATTATGGCCAAAATCTGTCGAGATTATGTCATGTGGGATTTGGCGCAACACTACCCTGGCTATGGCTGGGAAACGAATGCTGGATACTCGTCAAAAAGTCACAGACTTGCATTGGAAAAAATCGGGGTAACCCCACACCATAGACGTTCGTTTAAACCCGTGCACAACATCTTGTATCAAGAAAAATAAGTAACTTATTGTTTAAAAAAAGAAATTGACGGCGAATCAGCTTTGAATCACATTGGTCCTCAACCACAGAGCGAAAAATCGCCGGTACATGAGGCACGATATGACAGTAGACATTCAAGCGCAGGCTAACGCCACGCTTCCCCTAAACACGATTCAGTCTGGTGACTGCATCGAAGTGATGAACAGCCTGCCAGAAAACTCCATCGATCTGATTTTTGCTGATCCCCCCTATAACCTGCAGCTCAAAGGTGATCTTCATCGCCCCGATAACTCTCGCGTTGACGCAGTTGATGATCATTGGGACCAATTTTCCTCATTCGCCGCGTATGACAAGTTCACCCAAGACTGGCTCAAAGCGGCGCGCCGATTGCTCAAACCCAATGGGGCGATTTGGGTAATCGGTTCTTATCACAACATTTTTCGGGTTGGGTCTGCTTTGCAGAACGAAGGCTACTGGATCTTGAATGACGTGGTTTGGCGCAAGTCAAACCCGATGCCAAACTTCCGCGGAAAACGCTTCACCAACGCACATGAGACAATGATTTGGGCCTCTAAATCTGAGGGTGCAAAGTATACCTTCAACTATGAAGCGCTGAAATCTTTGAATGAAGGTATTCAAATGCGCTCTGATTGGGTGCTGCCTATTTGCACAGGTCATGAACGGTTGAAAGACGAAGCAGGAGAAAAGGCACATCCGACGCAAAAACCGGAAAGCCTGTTGCACCGTGTCCTAATCGGGTCGACAAACCCCGGTGATGTCGTGCTTGACCCCTTCTTTGGCACGGGAACAACCGGTGCTGTCGCGAAGATGTTAGGGCGTGAGTATATCGGTATTGAACGTGAAGCAGCGTATCGCAAGGTCGCAGAGAAACGTATTAAGGCCGTGCGTAAGTTTGATCGTGAGGCGCTTCGCGTGTCTACATCCAAACGTGCGGAACCCCGCGTGCCTTTTGGCCAATTGGTGGAGCGCGGCATGCTGCGTCCGGGCGAGAACCTATATTCGATGAACAACCGCCACAAAGCCAAAGTACGCGCAGATGGCACGCTGATTGGCGATGACGTCAAAGGTTCGATCCATCAGGTCGGTGCTGCGCTTGAGGGCGCGCCAAGCTGTAATGGCTGGACCTATTGGAGCTTTAAGCGCGACGGGAAAACTGTTCCCATCGACGTGTTGCGCCAGCAAATCCGGTCGGAAATGGCAGACAAGCCAATCTAAGAGCACACCCCAGTTTTAAGTACACCGCCGGTGCCTGTGTCCTGACTTCACGGCACCTACTGACCCCGCCTTGTCTACAAGGCGGGGGTTTTTCCGTTTCTAAGACGCCTTGGATGTGTCAAATTTCGCATTTATCAATTGCATGTTTGATCGGATTGCAAAACGCGAAATGAATGCAAGCCGTATCTTTGACAGACCATAAAGCTGGTTCAGTGTCCTGCGATCCACATGGTGTTCAAAGGAGCTTACATAGCTTTCTACTGACAACATATGCATCTTGGCACGAAAGACTCGTTCACCAACTTGGAATTCGATCATTGGCAGTGCTTCTAGATCCGTCAGAAGATCATAGAGCTCGGTGCTGTCCACTTCATTGTCAGGAACAAATCGCAATCCTTCCTTGCCGAGGATAGTGATATGTCCTTCCACATCAAGTTCTGTCACGCGAAGCGTCGCTTGGATCAAGCACGTTTTCCGGTTTTTGAGAATTGGAATAGCCAGAACATTGGCTTTCCAACAGAAAACTATCAAGCTGATCAATCCCAACAGGAAAAAGAACACCAGTGAGAGGTAGAAATAGGATCTAATATCTGCTGCATCCCCTTCACAAAAAGGGCTGGTGAAGGAAAAATCTATCAGTTCGAACATCAATCTTTGTGAGACCTCTTGTGGTTCCGCATTCAAGGCGACCACAGTTTCACACAACTCTTCAAAAATCTGCTCAGCCTTATCCAAATTAGTTTTGCTCAAAGTAACCAAGTCCCAACGTCCTATTTGTTGCAACGTAGTCAGGCTTGCAATCAACCTATTCAGAAACGGAGCGTGGATGGTTTGGCGATGCTCTGTTAACCTTGGGAACACCTTGAGCAGATCCAAATCCTGAAGCGCCGCGCTAAGGCTTGCGCTCTGACTTTCTGAAAGCAGGATGCCCGTTTTAAACAGGCCAACCGTCGCGGCGCGTACCTCATTAAACGCATATTTTTCTTCACATGCCGCCTGCGCGGTACTGGCCCAGGCAATCGCCCAGCTTATCAGTGAAAGTAGAAGGTAGGTCCGGAATATTCGCAAATTTCATCCACCTTGAAGCGATCCTTTGCAGCCTTGTGCGCCTTGAAAGTAAATTTGACGTAAACTAGCCTTGGAAAACCGAAGTTGCATGTTCGGGAAATGCGAAAATGCAAAAGACCGATTTCAAGAAATCCCTGAAATCGCTTTATGTGCCAAGCGCAAAACACTTTGCAATTGTCGATGTCCCAAAGATGAATTTCATCAAGATCGATGGTGCAGGTATCCCGGAAGGGCCTGCGTATGCGGAAGCTGTTTCTTGGCTTTACTCGATCAGTTATCCGTTGAAATTCCTGTCCAAGCAGATTTTGCAAAAGGACTATGTTGTTCCACCTTTGGAAGGGCTTTGGTGGGCGGACGACATGAGCGCCTATACCGAAGGTCGCAAAGAAGATTGGCTTTGGAGCATGATGATCAAGCAGCCCGATTGGATAACTCAAGATATGTTTGGGCAAAGCTTAGAGAAAGCCAAAAAGAAGCTTGGGAGTGCGCCTGCGTCGCTGAGGTTTGAGACTTACGATGAGGGTCTTAGCGTTCAAATCCTCCATATTGGGCCCTGTAGCGAAGAAGCCCCAACAATCGCGCGACGGCACAACGACTTCATCCCGAAGAATGGGTTGAAGGAGACAGGGCATCATCACGAGATATATCTAGGAGATCCGCGAAGACAGCACCTGAAAAAATCAAAACAGTGCTGCGGCAGCCCGTGAAGCGGGTCTAGCCGGCGTTCATTTCAGTGAGGCTCGTCAAACCAGTTTGGGCCATGGCGATGCTCAACTCGTCGCTGAACACATCCCAAAGTTTTGCAAGCCCAGCTTCCCCGCCGGCCGCAATCGCGAACTGTAACGCACGTCCGAAGAACACGTAATCTGCGCCAGCATGCAAAGCTTTCAAAGCGTCCTCGCCAGAGCGCAAACCGCTATCAAAGAAGATCGGGTAATCAGATCCAAGTGCAGCGCGCATCGCAGGCAACAGACTAAAAGGCGATGGCGCACTTTCGAGTTGGCGTGCGCCGTGGCTCGACACTTGAACAGCATCGACGCCCGCATTGCGAAGGCTCACGGCGTCTTCGACATCAAGCACCCCTTTCACAACCAGATTACCATCCCAAGCATCGCGCAAGCGCTTGAGCGTCTCCCAATCCGCTCGCGCGCGGCTTTCGGTGCGGTCAAACTCGTAACCATCCATCTCGAAGTTCGCCATTTGCGGTTTGCCCGCGAAGAGGGCCGATAAGGACCAATGAGGGTGCAACGCGAAATCGATAAATTGCTTAGGGCCAATGCGAAACGGCATCTTGAAACCATGACGTAATTCACGCGGACGACGCCCTACTTCTGGCACATCTGCGGTCAGAACCAACGTTTCGTATCCAGCCGCTTTCGCACGTTCCACCAGTTTAAAAGTGCCAACACCGTCGCCACTAAAGTAGAGTTGAAACCATGCGTGACCCTCGGCGACTTCGATGATCTTTTCCATCGGGGTCGAGGCAACAGTAGACACGCCATGAGGCACTTCATACTTCGCGGCCAAGCGCGCGAGCATCAGATCAGCGCCAACACCAGACAAATTACACATACCCATCGGGGCAATCCCAAAAGGACGCTGAGAAGGTTTGCCAAACAGGGAGGTAGAGAGTGAACGCTCGCTCACATCTCGTATAATCCGCGGGCGCAGAGTTGCCTCATCCAACGCTGCTCGATTGCGCAGAGCTCCCGTCTCTTCTCCAGCAGCTCCGTCGATGTAGTCAAATATCATCCAAGGCAGCTGTCGTTTGGCAAGCCGCCGCGCATCACTCGCAGAGTGGATATGCGCGGCGG
>NZ_JABBAL010000030.1 GCF_018607995.1 Planktotalea sp. | reverse complement strand
GTCCTCCCTAGATGCATTCGTATGTCGAAAAGGGCGCGCGATATCGCGTCACCCCCTCGGTCTTTCTTTTCCAAACTTTGGTTCCATTATTTGAAACTTGGTTTTGGATATTGATACTAAATCGCGCACGGGCTAGGCTTGTCAACAGCCAACATATGCGGCAGTGCAGCAATTTTGACGCAAGCGCGCGGGGGTGGCAGAGAGGAAATGGTGGTGTCTTTGGACAAGAGAAAAAGTGACGGAACAGTTGGTAAGGCGTTGGAGATATTGGATCTTGTCGCCTCCTTCGGTCGACCTGTGCGTTTTTCTGATGTGCTCGATGTCGCCGAATTCCCTAAGGCCACGGTATATCGATTTATTCAAACGCTCACCTCTCAGGGGATGCTGAGTTACGATCCCGATCGCCAAACTTATGCTCTGGGGATTCGGCTTGTACGACTGGCGCACTCCGCTTGGCAGCAATCCTCATTGGCACCAGTCGCGCATCCGCATATCGAAAAACTTGCGGGCGATGTTGGCGAAACCGTGCATCTTGCGCAGTTGGATCATGCGCAGGTCCTCTACGTGGACAAGATT
Organism: Planktotalea sp.; assembly: GCF_018607995.1. Taxonomy (GTDB): domain Bacteria; phylum Pseudomonadota; class Alphaproteobacteria; order Rhodobacterales; family Rhodobacteraceae; genus Planktotalea. The sequence goes on along the minus strand of NZ_JABBAL010000030.1, from coordinate 510,435 downwards.
GACCCCGGAAAGCCGATCGAGATGTTTTCGCAAGCCGGCAAAGTTGGCCCCGCCTATTGTACGGGCGTTGGCAAAGCGATGATGGCCTACCTTGAAGCGTTGCATTTGGCTGAGGTCATTGGTCAGCAAAGTTTTCATGTCTTCACAGAAAACACGCTTTCAGACGAAGCCGCGTTAAGAGCGGAGCTGATTGATATCCGCTCTAACGGATACGGTTTTGATCGCGAAGAGCATGAGCCGGATATCATCTGTGTGGCTCTGCCAATCTTGACGGCGCGGGGCCGTGTTTTAGGCGCTTTGTCTGTGACGAGTTCCACGCAGCGCACTAATTTGGCGGCGCTAGAGGCTTTGGTGCCACGTATTCAAGTGGCTGTAACCGCCATTGCAAATGAAGCGGAAAGCTGGCGCTTTCCTGATCAATCGAAATTTCAATCCATAGAGACGGCAAAGGGGTAGGCTTATGTCTGGTGTGACGCTCAACAAGGTCATTAAGAAATATGGTGACGTTCAGGTAATCCATGGGATTGATCTTGAGATTAATGATGGTGAGTTTTGCGTGTTTGTTGGTCCCTCTGGTTGCGGTAAGTCGACATTGCTGCGCATGGTTGCAGGCTTAGAGGAAACAACGGGTGGTCAGGTTCATATCGGCACGCGTGATGTTACCCGCGTAGACCCGTCAGAGCGTGGTGTTGCGATGGTGTTCCAAACCTATGCTTTGTATCCACATATGACCGTGCGCGATAACATGGGCTTTGGCTTGAAGATGAACGGACATCCGAAAGCCGAGATCAAAGAGAAAGTCGCAGAGGCGAGCCGTATTCTGAAGCTGGATGAATATCTTGAGCGTAAGCCTGCGGCGCTCTCTGGTGGTCAGCGTCAGCGTGTTTCTATTGGTCGTGCGATTGTGCGCGGGCCTGAGGTGTTCTTGTTTGATGAACCTTTGTCCAATTTGGATGCTGAGCTGCGTGTAGAAATGCGTGTAGAGATTGCGCGCCTGCACAAGGAAATCGGCGCGACAATGATTTATGTCACGCACGATCAAGTCGAAGCGATGACCTTGGCCGATAAGATAGTTGTATTACGTTTGGGTGTGATCGAACAGGTTGGTAGTCCGATGGAGCTTTACCGTGATCCCGACAATAAATTTGTAGCTGGTTTTATCGGCTCGCCTGCGATGAACTTCATGGAAGGTGTGATCGGGGAGAACGGCTCTGTGCAAGTGCCCGCTTTGCAGCGTGACGTCGCGACTGGTGTTGGTGGAGCTGTAGGCAGCGAGGTCAGTTTTGGTCTTCGCCCTGAGCACATCACGATTGATCCTGCAGGGAGCACGCATAAAGTTGAAATGACCGAAAGCCTTGGCGGGATTTCTTTTGCTTATTTGGTTGGGGAAACCGGTGAGCGCATGATCGTCGAAGAGCGCGGTGATGAGCGTTCGCGCGAAGGTGATGTGGTTGGTTTGAGTTTTGAAGATAGCCGGTCGTATGTTTTTGATGCGGCGAGCGAGATGCGTATTCGTTGATGTTTCGGATCGCTTGCTCGATCCGACCGGGCGAGGGGTTAGCCCCTCGCGCTCCCCAAAGTTTATTTGGAAAAATGAAGCTTAGTCGACGGGCAGGCCGCTGGGGACTGTTGAGGGTCGGCCGAGAGGGCGATTGTTTCCTGATGCGCCGGTGAGGCTGAGCAGGAAGCTTTTCAGATCAGTAATGTCTGTTGGTGTCAGTGTAATTGGCGTGATGTCGAGTGCCCGGCTTTGGCGTGCCATTTCGCGTATATCGGATTGGATCGTGAAATCAATTACTTGCAGCCAAGGGGCATCGGGGAGGTTCGCCATATCAAGAGTCCAGATGTCGCGCGAAGTTTTCGGATTGCTGTGATGTTGGATCATGCTTTCCAGCGTTGGGAAAGCGCCGTTGTGTCCATATGGCGCGGTGAGGGCGATGTTTCTAAGCGGGGGCGTTCTGAAGCGGTACGCGTCCTTTAAAGCGTCGCTTTCGCCCATGCGGCCTACGTCGCGAGGCATTGGATCGAAGCGGCGTGTGCGGCCCGGGCCAAAGGCGGGCAGGCCAAGCGCGTGGAATTTTTGATCGGTGAACAGTGGGCCAGAGTGGCAGGAGGCGCAGTTTGCTTTGCCATAGAAAAGGTCTTTGCCGCGCTGGGTCGGTTCGGGAAGTAGGGTTTGCTTGGTGAGGTAGGTGTCGAACGGGCTGTCATGGCTTTGCCACTCGGAATTGATGAAAGCGCCGAGGGCATTGCCGATTTGCACGATGGTGAGGTCTTGCGGATCATTGATCTCGTTAAATGCCGTTGCAAACATGTCCGCATATTCAGGGATTGCGCGCACGCGTTTGGCGATGATCGGCCATGCGGCATCTATGCGGTCATGCACCGCACCTGCGATCTCATTCTCTTTCGGATTTCCAGCCATTTCGAATTGCGCGGTCAAAGGGAATAAGGCCTGCGCGGCGGTGATGTTGTCGAGGCCTTGGGGCAGCCATTCCTCTGCGGGGGAGTTGAAGCCGTTGCCGTAAAGACCCGAAACCGACAACCGCCCATCATGGAAAATGTTGCGAATGCTCTTGTGACCGATGTTCCAAAGGGCAGGGGCGTTGCGCGGGATGCGTTTGCGGATTTTGCTCTCCCCCGTGCCAGCGTTACGTTTGGGGCCAAGGCCAACGCCGCCCTCTCCAATCCCAAGGCTCAAACCATCGGTTCCGCCAAGATCATGATGATGGCAAGTGCCACAGGAAATATTGCGATTGCCGCTCAGGATTTTGTCATAGAATAACAGTTGCCCAATCCTTGCCTTTTGCGGATCACTGGGGTGAAACTGATCCCGCGTCAAAGGCGCAGGCAGATCATTCGCGACCCCCACCGTGGGTAACACAGCAAGGAGCGTGGCATGCGCAAGATACTGACGATATTGGCGTTTCTGGCGAGCCCCGCGCTGGGCGAGATTGAAGAAGGGCGCGATCTGATGGAGCAGGGTCGCTTTGAGGAGGCGCGCGAGGCGTTCTGGCCTGCCGCCCGCTCTGGCAATGCGGATGCGGAGGAGTTGATCGGCGTGATGTATGCGCTCGGCCTTGGGGTGGCGCAGGACTATGAGCGCGCGTTTGAGTGGTATCTGCGCTCTGCCATGAAAGGGCATCCGGGCGCGCAGAGTGGGGTGGGCTGGTACTATGAGGTTGGTCTTGGCATGCCCGCGCCCGATCTCACGCGCGCGTATCTGTGGTATGTTTTGAGCGCGATTGGCGGCGATCCCGATGCTGCGATCTCGCAGGAAGAGGTTGTGAAGAAAATGACGCAAGAACAAATTGATAAGGCCCATGTGCTGATCGATGACTATCGTGTCTGGATGTATCCGTTTCGGTAGGGAGGGTAGTGGTGTTTTGTTTGAGGGGGAAGGGGCTTGGTGTGCTGGACGTGCAATGTTACATAACACGCCTTATCAGTGAAAACTCGTCCTTGCCGCCAACTCACTCATTTGAAATTTGAGCGTTTGGAAAAAGGTTTGATACGGTTCGACGGCTCATTTCCTTCGCAAGAAGATCATGGAAAATATCCAATGTACCGCCGATCTGATCCGAGTTCAGCCATCCATCAGCTAAGCGCCAGTTTCGAAAAAATATCCAATCGATTTCATGTCCTCTCGAAGAAGCAAGACGATTCCGAGCTTGTTCTTCACAAAGTGGTAAACACAAGCTTTGCACTTGTGCCAAACTTCTTTTGCATTTCAAAACGCGCCAAATCCGCATTTGAGATGCTCGTATCAATATCCAACTGAGTTATCTCAGTGAGGCGGGAGATCTCTTCTTTTATGTTGGCAGGGATCGTTTCGCATACCGCTTCAAAAGCATCGGCAAAATGCTGATCAGTAGTGATACTCATTTCCCAAGGTTTAGGCTGTATTCTCCAAAATACATGCTCGGCTCGTTCAGTCCAAGTATCCTGTTTCAGTAAACCTAATACGCGAAGAATACCTAGGACTTCTTCACTTGCATGCGCACAGCCAAGCTTGTCAGAATATTCTATATTCGCTTCTGGAGGTAACTACCCACCTGCAGCGATGTATTGTGTCATTGCGCGAGCACGCTTGACGAATAGTTGCGGGCTACCATCTGCACGTCGGTACGAAAGTTCATGACGCTGATTTGCGAGTTTAATGACGGCTACACTTACGTCATCCCAACGGGGCGCGGGAGAAGGGGTATGGGACACATCGAGCGGGATCGCTCCCCAATTTGTCGCGAGCGTGTATCCAGGCTTTACGAGGGCGTTACATCCCATTTGATACGCGCTCAAAGAACTATGTTGCCATCCTTCGCGCTCGTTGTCGTAGGGTATAGATTTGGCAAAATAACTAAAAGCTGCTTCAGGCCAGTCTGGATTTGAACTATCTATAGATATCAATTTTGTCATTGAAGCTTTTCAACGGTTTTAAAAAATGCTTCTCGTACCACTTTCTGTTCAGGAGGATAAGCGCTTCCATCATCATTGGTCAGATATTCTGGTGTTAACCAGTCGATGTTCAAGGGAAGCGCCGCAGTGCCCAATATTTGCTCCTGTTGCTTAGAAATCTTCGCATTGAGAATTTCGGACAAACTTGCTTGTCGTTCTAACCTATTCAACATAGCGCCGTTTGCGCTCTGAACTCCTGCTTGTTCAGCGTCTTTGGGGAACGCTTCAATTAGTGGGTTTATTTGGTGTAAATCTTGATCTGGAGCCCCCCCCCACATAACCACTTCATAGCGATGGGGTGCAAAATGAAATCGAAGCCGAAGAAGACGTTCCCAAATGGTTGCGTTTGGCCTGATGCTGTGGTGGCTAGTAAGCTCAAGCTCAAGGTGAGTTGCAAGAACGAAGCTTTTATACAGCGAAACAAAATAGAAATTCTTTTGTCAGTAATGACGGACAATGCACGAATCTTTTTGCAGCATAAAAAAACTGAACTTTTCTAAGTTTTCAACCCCTAGCTGAACAACATAACGCCCGTTACACGATGTTCGCAGTTTGTTGCCAGGGCTAGTAATCGCGCATAGGTTGCACTTTGAGAAATAAAAGAAGCGCCGCCTTTTCAAGCGACGCTTCCCCAAACTTCAATAGCCTTCAATCAGAAGACCAGCAAAGCAACCCGTCTTACTTAATATCAGCCATACGGCCCGCATTGATATCGGCCTCAGCCTCAGCAACTGCGGATGTCAGTGCGTTGAAGATCTCTTCACCGCCATCAACATTGCCTTTGAACCAACCATACACAGGCGCAGCCGCTTCTTTGAAAGACGCTTTCTCCGCAGGTGTTGGCACATAAAGGTCACCGCCGCCTGCGACGAAGTCCGCGTAGGCTTGGATCGACTTACGCTTGGGGGACGCAAACGTCGCCTGCTGTAGCTGGGAGAAACCATCCACAACCACTTGGCGCACATCTTCTGGCATCGCCATGAAGCTGTCGTTGCTCATCCACCAGAGCGCGCCCATGTAGGCGTGGCCGTCGAGCGTGACGTACTGCAAACCCGCATCTGGGAATTTCATGCCCATAATGTCTGTGATACCATTCTTGGAACCCTCAACAACGCCCGTTTGGAACGATGTGAACAGCTCTGGCCATGGGATCGGCGTCGGAGAGGCACCGAGTGCGCGCACGAGCTCTTGTGGAAGATCAGCAACAACTGTGCGAATTTTCAGGCCTTCCATGTCGGACGGGTTCTGTACGCGACGCTTTGTGTTCGCGAAGTTGCGCCAGCCGCCTGTGTTACCGATGGTCATCAAGCGGATCTTGTCGCCGGATGTTGCCAGCGCCATTTCGCGCATTTTGCGAGTGAAGTCACCCTCAAGCACAGCTTCTGCCACGCGGTCGTCCGCCATCAGGTATGGCAAGTCGAGGACCTGAACATATGGGAACAGGCCAGCCGCGCCGCCGGATGTGGAGATGTAGACGTCGATGGAGCCATCGGCGACACCCTGCAAACACTCAGCGCCTTTGGAGCACAGCTGCGTGCCGATGAAGAGTTCAACTTCGACTGCGCCGTTGGAGGCCGCTTCGACGTAGTTTTTGAAGACAACCAGACCGTCATAGTCTTCGTCGTTTTCATTCGAGTTCGCCGTCGCGCGGATTTTGTATTGCGCGTGGCCGTCTGCGTAGGCCGCGAAGCCCGTTGTTGCGAGGAAGCTCGCAGCAAGCAGTGTTTTGGTTAAGCTTTTTAGCATTTTTGGTTCTCCCAATTTGGTTTTTTAGTTAGTTCACGAAACCCGTAAGGCGGGGGATCGTCATCGAAATGGCCGGAACGTATGTAATCAAAAAGATTACAAATATTTCGACCAAAAGGAATGGAATAATTGCGCGCGCGATGGCTTCGACCCGCTCGCCCGAGACCGAGCTGGCGACGAACAGCACAAGGCCCATGGGCGGCGTTGCAAGGCCAACGGTGAGGTTCACGCTCATGATGATCGCGAAATGCACTGGGTGCACGCCGAGGTCCACAAAGATTGGTCCCAAAATAGGACCAAGGATGATGATCGCCGGGCCTGCGTCTAGGAACATACCCACGATGAAGAGCAAAAGGTTGATTAGCAGCAGCAGGATCAAAGGATTGTCTGACAGGCCAAGGATGATCGCGGCCAGTTGCTCTGGCGCATGGGAAAGACTGACAACGGTTTTGAACGCCATGGCTGCGCCGACCAGCAACAAAACGACCGCAGATGTGCTCGCTGCTTTCATCAAGATTAACGGCATGTCTTTTATCTTGAGTGTGCGCAGGATGAAGAAACCAACGAGCGTCGCATAGAAAACGGCGATTGCAGCGGCTTCTGTAGGTGTGAAGATACCCAAAAGGATGCCGCCAAGGATCAGGATTGGCGTTTGCAAAGGCACCATCGCGCGTTTGCAAACCATGCGGAAATCATGCCCGACCAATTGGCGAATGCCAAGGAAGATACCATGTGCTGCGAGCAGTGCGCCCCCAAGGCTGAGCCAGTTCGCTGTCGCGCTTGCCTCGTCGCCAAGCGGCACAAAGGACCAGATGATAAGACCGATGTTGAGACGTACAAGGATGAAGGACACCCACCATTCGGTTGCTCCCATCGTCGTACCTTGGAGTACAACACGTTTGGCGGCTGGCAGGTCATACTTGTCCGCTGTCAAGCGCACCATAACCATAAGGCCCAGACCAACCAAAATACCCGGAACGATGCCCGCAAGGAACAAGGCTGCGACGCTTTCGCCCATGACGTATGCGTAGATGATCATGATGCCCGACGGTGGGATGATCGGCCCAATGACCGAGGACGCTGCAGTAATCGCAGCGGCGTATTTGCGGGTGTAGCCCTCTTTCTCCATCGCGGGAACGAGCATGGAACCAAGCGCGGATGTGTCCGCAACGGCCGAGCCGGATAGACCTGCAAAAAGCATTGAGGACAGCACGTTCACTTGCGCAAGACCGCCCCGTAAATGGCCCATCAAGGCTTGAGAGAACTCGACTAGGCGTTCTGTGATGCCACCGCGGTTCATCAGCTCGCCCGCGAGCATGAAGAAAGGAATGGCCATTAAAGGGAAGCTGTCCATGCCATTATAGACGTTGCGATAGAGCAGGGCGATGTCTCGTTCTTGCCCGTTAAGGTAGAGCAAAATACCCGGTGCAGCGAGCAAGCCGAAGAAGACGGGGAGACCTATCATCAACAGGAAAAGGAATACGGGGAGGAACCAAATTAACACTTATTCAGCCCCCACAAATTCTTCATCAGAGAGCGGTTTCAACGTGCTACCGCCGCCCGCTAAAGTGATGAGGGAACGCAGGATCAGCTCGATGCTAACGATTGTGAGCAGAATGAAACCAACAAGCAGCGACATGTACATCCAGGCAAGCGCGAGCTTGAAACTCTTGCCGCCCACCCAATCGAGTGGCACCCAAAGGGTTGCTGACTTGAAGTTCCACGCCATCCCGCCTGAGTGATCCATGCCAAGCTGCACGGCAGTGACGAGCACCAAGAGGGACACGCTCAGCAAGAACAGAGACACGATTGCGGCTAGGGCGCGCGGCAAGGCGCGCTCGAACATGTCAATCGCGACGAAACCACCGATGCGATAGGCAGATGGGGCAATAAAACCCGTCATCCAAAGCATCAGAAAGCGCGCGGCTTCATCAGGCCAAGGCAAAGCGTTGTTCAAAACGTAGCGAAAGAAGACTTGGATCAGAATACATACCACCATCAGCCCGATGCAGACCACGGCAAGGCCGCGCCCTAATGGCAGGACCAAATCGTTGAAGACTTGGAAGGGCATCAAAAGCCCTTTGAGTAGTCCCATGGTCGCTCCCCTCCCAAGGATGACTTATCTTAATGCGCCTATATCGCTGGTCTTAAGTATCATTTAAGCTCCGGTACTTTCCAGAATAGAACATTAACGGATTCGCGTCTTGTGTGCTTACACGAGTCACGCGCCCAACGATTATTGAATGATCCCCAGCGTCATGAATGGCGAATTGCGTGCATTCAAAGCGCGACAAGCAATGTGCGATCAAGGGTACGCCCTGTGGGCAAGCATGCCAGTCATAACCATCGAAAGCATGTCCATTATGCGCGAAGCCGCCACATATTTGCGCCTGGTCCGCCGACATGATGTGAATGGCGAAGTTTTGAGCATTCACAAAAGCTTCGTAGCGTTTTGACGCTTTCGCTGGAGACCAAAGTACAAGCGGCGGATCAAGCGAAACAGACGAAAAACTGTTCGCAGTGATGCCCAACGGCCCCCTGTCGCTGTCGCATGTGATCACCGCAATCCCCGTTGCGAAACGCCCCAAAGCATCGCGGTACGCAAGCTTGGTGTCGTCGTTCGGTTCAAAGCTGTCAGGCAGCGGAAGGGTAGGCATATTGCGGCTCATGGCACTTCGGACCCGAGCGCAATGGAGTAAAGTTCGAACCATGTTTCGCGGTCCATTGTGACTTTAAGAGCGTCACTGATCTTACTTATCCGTGCGAGTGAATTGGTCCCCATCACAGGCATAATCTTTGCAGGGTGCGCGAGCAGCCATGCGACGGCGACGGCGGTTTCATCGACGCCACTTGATTCACCTATCTCCTTCAATGCGTCCAGCAGTACTTTGTTATCTTGTGAGAAAAGAGAACCCCCACCTAAGGGAGACCAGGCCATTGGCGCAACCTTGCGTTCTTGCAAGTAGGCTAAGTCACCATTGGTGAATACCTCATGTGCAAGCAGGGACAGTTCGATCTGATTGGTCACAAGCGGCGAGGACATCGCACTTTGTAAAAGCGTCCAGTCATGCAGTTTGAAGTTTGAAACGCCAATTGATTTTGCTTTGCCAGAGGCGACAACCTCATCCAATGCGGCACCGGTCTCTTCGGCGTCCATCATTGGATCGGGGCGATGGATCAGCAAAAGATCAACGTAATCCGTGCCCATCAAACGCAAAGAATGCTCGACCGATGCCAACAAATGGGCGCGCGATGTATCGTAGTATTTGACCTTTGCGTCTGAGTAGCGACCCACGGGTGCCAGGATATCGCATTTCGTCACGATCTCGATCTTCTCGCGCAGATTGGTGCCTTGCAAAGCGTTGCCAAGGATTTCCTCGGCCTCATAACCGCCATAGATATCGGCTTGGTCCATTGTTGTGATGCCCTGCGACAGGCAGCTTTCGATCTTGGCCTGCACGTGACTTGTGCTGGTGTCGGAGTCATCGCCAATGCGCCACATGCCGTAAATCAATCGGCTCAAGCTCACGTCGGAATTTAGTGAAATGCGTTCCATTTAGCGTCTTTCTCCTGCGCCAAGAGGGGTCAAAGGTGTGCTGTCTGGCACCCGGCCGTAGACGTGGGGCAGTGAGCAGGTTTTCAAGTGGGGCAGCACCAAATTTCCGAAGTGCTTGCACTCGTCAATATGCGGGTAGCCTGAAAAGATGAAAGCACGAATGCCCATCTTTTGATAGGCCTCAATCTCGCTCAGGACTTGATCTGCGCTTCCGACCAACGCGGCCCCGCAGCCAGAGCGCGCGCGCCCAACACCGGTCCAAAGATGTGGCTCTATAAAGCCTTCCATATCTGCAAGATCACGGTTTTTGGCCTGATGGCTAACCCCGAGCGATGTGCTGTCGAGGGCACGATCACGGATGGTTTTACCGTGATCATTATCCAGCTTGGACACGATATACTCGGCGTATTCACGCGCCTCGGCCTCGGTGTCGCGCACAATCATGTGCACACGAAGGCCATAATCAAGCGTCCGGTTGTAGGTTTCCGAAACCTTGTGAACCGCCTTCATGCGCTCTGCCAGCTGATCTTTCGGCTCTGGCCACATCAGGTAAACGTCACAGTGTTCACCGCATAGCTCTAGTGCAGAGGGGGAGTAGCCACCGAAGTAAAGCAGCGGACCACCCGTTTGATAGGGGCGTGCAGGATCAGTTGAAACCGCTTCGAAGTTATAAACCTCACCAGAGTGGTTTATTTCATCCTGCGTCCAAGACTGTTTCAGGATCTCCACAACCTCGCGGGAGCGTTGATAGCGGAACGCGCTATCGGCTTTTTCACCTGGAAAATCGGACGAGATAATGTTGACCGTCAAACGCCCTTTCAACATGTGATCCAGCGTCGAGATTGTTCGCGCAAGCATGATGGGTTGCATTTCACCACAGCGTACAGCCGCCAGCATGTTGATCTTTTCCGTGATCGGCGCGCAGCCGGCAACGAAGCTCAGCGTGTCTTGACCCACTTGATAAGAGGACGGGCACAGGATGTTTCCAAAGCCCTGCGCTTCAGCCTCTTTCACGATGCTTGAGCAATGATCCCAGCTAGACCGCAGCGCGCCATCGGGCACGCCAAGGAACTGATAGTCATCTGAGCAGAGCGCGGAGAACCACGAAATTTCTGCGCCATCGAGGTCTTGAGATGTGATTGGAACCACCGACATTAAGGGGCCTTTCGCATGCGTAATTTTGTCTTGCGTACCATCAGCGATCGTGTAAATCAATGGTATATCAATTATTGGAATGCGCTCGGTGGTCATCCAGAAATCTCTTCCCCTTTATGTTCAAATTGCAGAGCTTTTGATCCGTGACATTGCGGCTGGGCGATATCTAGATGGCGAATGCTTGCCGCCCGAGCGTGAGCTTGCATCGCGTTTAAGTACTACGGTAACAACACTTCGTAAATCATTGGTAATAATCGAAGAAAAGAAACTCTTAAAGCGCGTTCAAGGGTCGGGAAATTACATTCAAGCGCAGCCCGACGTGGATAGTGTTTACGCCTTTTTTCGGGTCGAGTTGTTGCAGGGTGGTGGCTTGCCCACAGCGCGTTTGTTGTCTGTCGATCGTTTGACAAAACCCGATGACCTTCCCGAATTCGGTGCAAGTGAAGAGGCCTTTAGGATTCGCCGTTTGCGTAGTCTTTCGGGCGTGCCCTGTGTGCTTGAGGAAATATGGCTGGATGGGTCATTCATCGACACTTTGAGCGCGCAAGACTTGCCCGACTCGCTTTATCTTTTTTACCGCGAAGCCTTGGGGCTGTGGATAACCCGCGCCGAGGATCACCTGAGTATCGCGCCCTGTCCTGATTGGGGCCCGCAAGAGTTTGGTCCCAAAGCAGGAACGCCCCTCGCGTTCGCCGAGCGGATTAGCTCGGCTCAGGATGGCGCGCGCGCGGAAGTTTCGCGAAATTGGATCGACACAAATTTAGCGCGCTACGTCGCGCGTATCAAGTAGGAGGAGGGTGGCCCATGGGGACTTTTACATACGGAATTCTTGGTTGCGGCATGATGGGCGGCGAGCACATTCGCAATATCGCGCTGTTGGACGATGCAAAAGTCGGCGCGATCTATGAGCCGGATGTGGGTATGGCTGCTGCTGCAAAAGCGCTTGCGCCGGATGCGGTCTTTGTGGCGAGCGAAGCGGAGTTGATCGGCTTCCCCAATCTCGATGCGATCCTGATCGTGTCGCCCAATCATTGTCACGCGGCCCAGCTCGAAGCGATCAGCGCGGCGCGTCCTGATATAGCGATCCTTGTGGAAAAGCCGCTTTTTACGGATCCAGAAGATGCGAAGCGGATCGATGCGCTGAGGCAATCACACGAAGCATTGATCTGGGTGGCGATGGAATATCGCTACATGCCGCCGATCGCTGCTTTGTTGGAAAAGCTCAAAGGTGCGACGGGGGGGGTAAAAATGCTAACAATCCGTGAGCATCGTTTTCCGTTTTTGCCAAAGGTTGGTGATTGGAACCGCTTCAATCAAAACACCGGCGGCACTTTGGTGGAGAAGTGTTGCCACTTCTTTGATCTGATGCGCCTTGCGCTTGGCAGTGACCCGGTGCGTGTGATGGCCAGTGCGGGGCAGGCGGTGAACCACCTTGAAGAGCGCTATAATGGTAAAGTGCCTGACATTTGGGACAGCGGTTATGTAATTGTTGATTTTGCAGATGGTGCGCGCGCAATGCTTGAGCTTTGCATGTTTGCGGAAGGTGCCCGCTATCAAGAAGAGATATGTGCCGTTGGGCCAGACGGAAAAATTGAAGTCTTTGTTCCGGGGCCTGGGCGTTTTTGGCCAGAGCATTTGGGCGCGCCGCCAATCGCTCGTCTTGTGGAAAGTCCGCGTTCTCCTATGGGTCCCGTGGAGCATGAGATCCCAGTCGATCCGGCTTTGCTTTCAGCAGGAGATCACAATGGCTCAACCTTTTATCAGCATCAACGTTTCGTTGGGGCCGTACGCGGTAAAGGCTCGATTGATGTCACGCTAGAGGATGGTGCTTGGGCCGTTAGAATAGGCCAAGCCGCGCAGCAATCAGCGATTTTGGGAGAGGCAGTTGTTCTGTAAACAAGCCTTTTTCGACTTGAAACACAAGTTTTGATGCAAATCCGTCACGCTACTACATCTTGTGCCGAAACCGCAGCAAACGTAGGTATTGGCCGAGTTGGTCTGTTTTGTGCCTCCTATAGCGGAGAGCACTGAAAATAGGAAAGGGTGAATTCCAGATTTTTAGCGACGTGGCCCTGATGGTTTACCATTTGAACGACTCGAAGGTTTGCCGCTTTTGCGATCAAGCGGTTTGCCAAAGCCTTTGCCGGATGGCTTGTCGCTCGACTTACCGCTAGGTCTGCCAGTGGCCTGCCCAGCGGCTTTGTCCGCCAAGGTTTTGCCCGATTTACCAACCGGTTTGTCACGCGCCATCGGATCGCTTGTCGCAAACTCATCTCTGCTGCGCATCGGACCTTTGTTTAAAGGCGGACGCTTGCCGCGTGTGACGTTTGGGCGACCTTTTTGAGCAGGCCTTGGCTTTGCACCCGGCGCTTCAAGATCTTCGTCGCTAAGACCAAGCTGGTCTTTCAATGTTTTTCGGCGCAATTCTTCGACGGCACTGATTTTTAGGTTACCCAATTGGAAAGGGCCGTAGCTCACGCGGATCAAACGGTTCACGTTGAGCTGGATCGCTTCCATCGCGCGGCGAATTTCACGGTTCTTACCTTCGCGGATACCCACGGTCAGCCACGCGTTCGCGCCTTGCTGGCGATCAATGGAGACCAGCATGGGTTGGAAGATCTCGCCCTGCAGGTTGAGTCCTTTGCGCAGAGGCTCAAATGTCTCTTCCGTCGGGCGTCCATTAATGCGGACACGGTATTTGCGCAGCCAGCCCGTGGAGGGCAGCTCTAACTTGCGTTTGAGACCGCCATCGTTTGTCAGCAGCAAAAGACCCTCGGAATTAAGGTCAAGCCGACCAACGCTCATTACGCGCGGCATGTCTTCAGGCAGATCATCAAAGATCGTCTTGCGACCTTTTTCATCGCTGTCCGTCGTCACAAGGCCCGTCGGCTTGTGATACATCCACACGCGTGGCGGTTCAGGCGCGGCCATAGGTTTGCCATCCACAGAGATGCGCGCATTCGGCAAAACATTGAGGGCGGGGCTGTCGATGATCTTGCCATCCACGGCGATGCGACCCGCCTCGATCATGCGTTCCGCTTCGCGGCGTGAGGCAACGCCTGCACGGGCCAAGACTTTTGCGATGCGATCGCCTTTGGGTGTTTCTGTATTCATGAGGGTGCTTTAGGGTATTGGAACGCTTAGTGAAAGAGAGATGGGCGCGTTTGATGCAATTCACATCCTTTATGGAAGCGGCTCTGTACGAGGCGCGCTTGGCTGAAGCCGCAGGTGAAGTGCCTGTGGGGGCTGTTATCGTTAAGGATGGGGTGATCATCGGTCGGGGTCGCAATGCGACGCGCACGGGGTGTGATCCATCAGCGCATGCGGAGATTTTGGCGATCCGCGAGGCCTGTGCGGTGCTGGGGCAAGATCGTCTTATTGATTGCGATTTATACGTGACATTAGAGCCGTGTGCGATGTGTGCAGGTGCGATTGCGCATGCAAGGATTGCGCGGCTTTATTACGGGGCAAGCGATCCGAAATCAGGTGGGGTCACTGTGGGCGCGCGCGTGTTTGATCACGCGCAATCGCATCATCGTCCCGAGGTCTATGATGGAATTGGAGCGGATGAATCCGGAGCGTTGCTGCGCGCGTTTTTTATAGGGAAACGTCATTAGGAAAGGTGCGCGATTTTTCGTTTAAAAACTGGATCCCGCCCCGCAGTGTCGTTTTTTTACGCTTGCGAGAGCCATGTTTTGGGTTAAGCGTTAGGTATGAAAACGCCATTGATCGATAATCTGCAATACGCCAACTGGTCCGAAACCATCTTCCACCAAATGCGCGCGGGGGGAGTGGACGCGGTTCACGTCACCATAGCCTATCACGAGAGCTTTCGTGAAATGGTGCTGAACCTAGAAAGTTTTAACCGCTGGTTTGAACGGTTCCCCGAGATCATTTTCAAAGGCACCAGCGCTGCCGATGTGCGATTGGCGCAGGAAACGGGGCGCACTGCGATCTTCTTTGGCTTCCAGAATCCTAGCCCGATTGAAGACGATATAGGCCTTGTCGAAATCTGCCATCAGCTTGGCGTTCGCTTTATGCAGCTCACGTATAACAACCAATCCCTACTGGCGACGGGCTGTTATGAGGACGATGACACCGGCCTCACGCGCATGGGCAAGCAGGTTGTGCAAGAGATGAACCGTGTCGGCATGGTCGTGGATATGTCCCACTCTGCGGATCGCTCCACTCTAGAGGCGATTGATCATTCCAGAAGACCGATCGCAATCACCCATGCGAACCCCCATTGGTGGCATCCCGCATTGCGCAACAAATCCGATGAGGTGCTCAAAGCGTTGACGGGCAGGGGCGGTATACTTGGCTTTTCAGTCTATCCGCATCACCTAAAAGACGGGTCCGCGTGTACCTTACAAAGCTTTTGCGAAATGGTGGCAGAAGCCGCGTCGCGCTATGGGGCAGAGCATCTCGGGATCGGCACGGATCTGTGTCAGGATCAACCCGACAGCATTGTTGAGTGGATGCGTGTTGGTCGTTGGAGCAAGGTGATTGACTACGGCGAAGGCAGTGCGAACGACGCAGGCTTTCCGCCGATGCCGAACTGGTTCAATGACAATCGCGACTTTGGCAAAATATCCCAGGGTTTGCTTGATGTTGGCTTTAGCAAAATGGAGATGGACGGGATCATGGGTGGCAATTGGTATGATTTCTATGACGCCTCCTTCGGTGCCGTGAAGTGAGCGCGCCTGAGTACGACATTGTCCCACAAGCGGAACTGCGCCCGCCAAGCACGGTGATGCGATTGCGCCGGATGGGAGCAATGTTTCCGACGCGGCTTTCTTTTTTGCGCACTTTATTGCGTGATCTTGCGCGCGAGACTGTGCAGGTCCAGCGCCCCGTTTGGCATATGAATGCGGAGGGGTTTGGCCATGCGGTCTATTCCGTACGCCTTGGGGGATATGATTATTCGCTTGTCGCAATCTCAACCGATTTACCGCCAGAGCTGCGTACGGATCGCGTTATCGCGACCGCGTGGGATTCGGCCTATGTACTTTATGATGGCATCCCGAATGCGGATGAAATCGCGCGTATTGTCAAATCAGCACCCAAGCAGGAAGCAGCGCGCTTTACGTCGAAAGATCTGGTGCTCAGTCGGGCCAATAAATCAGTGCGCTTGTTCCAACATGTTACAGATGCGCTACGCGCTGGAACGCAGCCGGATGAGAAAATGGTGCGTGATGTGGGCTATTTGATGCGCACAACGGCGGTTTATGGCAATGGCAAATTCGGTATCGCAGATCGTGCGCACATCGCAGCGCGACCCTGTCTTGGTGGGCCGTTTGCGGCGGAAATGCTGACGGTTTGGCTTATTCGCGGTTTTACTCATGATCTGGCAGAACATGTGGGTGGCGCACCGCTTGACTCGAAGTTGAAACGCCATCTTGGAATTGGAAATTCTACGGGGCTTGGCATGGCACCGTTTTTGGTAAGCCATCCGCGGCTGTTGGATAGCTGGATGCAAGTGCGCGAAACCGGGTTGGCGCGGATCGCGGCATTGCCTGTCCTGAGCCCATCGGAACAAGCGCAGATTCAAACTCTCGCAGCACGGGCGGGGCGACATTTACTTGAATGGACTGTGCCGGACCAGATCGCTGCGGATCGTATTACACAGCTCCGTAAAGACTGGCCAGAGGTGCGAGCGTTCCTATCGTCGACGCTGTCTGCCGCCAACCCAATCGCTGCGATTTTGAATTCGTCCGAACATTGGTTTGAAGACACTCAGGAGCTCTTGATTGCGCTTTTGTTGGAGCCTTTTGGCGTTCTGATTGATGGTTTGACCGATTGCATGGCCAATCCTTATGTGGCGGAGCTTGATCCTGCGATGCAGATCTCCGATCTGCGAGATCTTATTGCGCGCGATTGGGCATGGGCATGTGATCTTGATTACAACAGCGCAGCGGAATCCGCGCAATTCTGGTATGTTTCAGAAGCAAAACAAGAACCCCGACTTGGCATGCGCTATGAAGAAGACGGCGCAGATTTGGAAAGCCCGCTTGATATAGCCCGCCAGGTTGCGCGTTTATCGCAGGCTTTGGAGAGCGAAGTTGGGATTGTCGCTGAGCTGTTAATGGAAAGGCCCGACCTGCGCTTTGCTACCCGCCGCGTGCAAACCCTGGCTATCGCGCCTTATGGCGAAATACGAGACAATATGATTGCGGAGCGCTGTTTGCCCATCGATATGTTGCGGTGCAAATTGTCATTCTTTGGAGCGGCCAAGTTTGATCCTAAATCCGATCGCTGGACCCGCATCACGCTCTGCCAAGGCGCACCGTTGTTTGATGAATTAGACCGTGCTGATGATTGGTGGTTGCCGTGTTTCGGGGAGTAAGTGATGCGCTCTGCCAATGAAATCTCCGGTATGGTTCTTAAAGCCGCGCGGGGGACAGGGATGTCGATTGGTTGCGCAGAAGAGCTTGGCCGCGCAGCGCCTGCTTTGGCCGCGCAGGGCGCGTTGGACTGCGTTAATGATCTGTTAAAACAGCCGTTTGATGTGCCTCAGCTGGTAAATGGCTCCGTCTGTGACGGGCATGCGGTGCTAGCGGTGCTCGCTTGGCGAGATTTGAAAGCGGCTGGTGTCGATGCTACGCTTGCCTGTGAGGTGCCGCAGGTGTTGTTTGACGCGCTGTGTGCGCATACCTTAATCTGTGGGCCTTTCGAGGTGAATGAGCAGGTTTGGGATCAACTTTCTAATTTTGCTGCAAAGACTTTGGTGCCCGAGAGCGATGCATCGCGTCTAGCGGGGGCGGGTGCAGGATTGACGGACAACGACTGATTTTTAATTTGATGTTGCTGGGGCGCTGCCCCTTTCATCAATGATGGACTTATCGAGGTGTTTTGGAACCAAAGAAGTCTAAACAGGGGCGCTTTTAAAGACGTCTTCGGGATAGGTAACATTTGCGAGGTAGAGGCCATGGGGCGGGCTGACCGGGCCGCAGGCTTGACGGTCTTGGGATTCTAGTGCGGTTTTTACGTCATCGGGTGTCCAAGCACCTGAACCAACCCTTTCCAGGGTGCCCACAAAGCTACGGACTTGATTGTGTAAGAACGAGCGTGCGCGCACAGTGAAGCGGACTTCGGGGCCTGAGGGGCCGTCGATTTGTCTGACTTCGAGCTCGTTGAGGGTTTTAAGCGGGCTTTGAGCTTGGCAAATTGAGGAGCGAAAAGTTGTGAAATCGTGCATGCCCAGCAAATGCTGTGCGCCTTCTCGCATCGCCTCAACGTCCAAGAGGCGCGGGACCTGCCAAACGAGACCCGCATCATGGGTCGCAGGAGGGCGGCGCATCAACAGGCGGAATTCATAGCGGCGCTCTAGCGCAGAAAAGCGAGCGTGCCAGTCATCGTTGACCTCTACACAAGCCACAATTGAAATCGGGTCAGGCTTAAGGTGGTAATTTATCGCCCCCGATAACTTGAACGGATCCCAGTCTTTCGCCAAGTCGCAATGCGCCACTTGCCCCCACGCATGTACCCCCGCATCTGTGCGACCCGCTGCGCCAATCGTGTGGCTGCCGGGTTCGAGTTTTGCCAGCGCCGCCTCGATCTGGCCCTGCACGCTGACGTGCGTCTTCTGCCTTTGCCAGCCAACAAAGGGCGCGCCGTGGTATTCAACTTTGAGTGCATATCTGGGCATGGCGTTGCTCTTAGCGCCCAAGGGGGCCTGCGGCAATGCTTTTCCCCTCTGGTAACGGGCAGGGTGCGCCCTTATCCTTTAAGCATTGATATGAATTTCGAGGCAGCACCAGTGGTCATTTCTACCCGTGCAGACGGGATCATTCGCACCATCGAGGGCGCGCGCGACACGGTAAACGAAGCGTTGTTCGAACCTGTGATCCGTTTGGGTGTCACCGGCTTGGCGCGCTCTGGCAAGACTGTGTTTATCACGTCTTTGGTGGCGAATCTTTTGGACCAGGGTCGTATGGCGCAGCTTCGTGCGGCGGTAGAGGGGCGCATTGTGGCGGCCTACCTGCAGCCGCAGCCGGACGACACTGTCCCTCGTTTTGAATATGAAGCGCATCTTGGCGCACTCACGGCGCAAAAGCCGCATTAGCCCGACAGCACACGTGCGATTTCAGAGCTACGGGTGTAGTTGAAAGTGCAGCCCAACGGGTTGTTGGGTGGTTTGCAAGGACCGCGCACTGTGCATCTGGATATTGTGGACTAACCCGGCGAATGGCTGCTAGATCTCGCGCTGCGTAGTGATATCGACAGTTTTTGGGGGCTCTCGCTTGCGGGCTCCATCTTGCTGATCTCGATGGGCGCGCAGCTGTATCGCTGGCGCAAGGGGGTGCGCTTTGCATGGGTGCGCGTGCCATTGGCGAGCTTGCTTGGCGTGCTCGGTTTTGGTGTTTTGTTCATTGCGCTGGTAGGCATGGCTCCAATTACGAGCTGGGGCGTGCGCGACATTGCGGGGCCTTTGTTGCTCGACACGATAGCGATTGCCTATTTGGTGCCCGCGGGCGTGCTTGCAGTGCTGGTATGGAAGCTTGATCATATCTACAGATACCTGCGTGCAACGTTTGCGGGCCTCAGTGCTCTCATGGGTGTTGTCTATATGGCCATAGAAATCAGGCGCTTCTGGAAAGGGGATGCAATCGCCAGCAATGCTGTAAGTCAAGGCGAGCTTTACAGCTACACGATTGCGATGACGCTGGGAGCGGTGGGTTTGTTGTTGTTCGCCTTCGCACGTCGCTCTGATTTGTTGCGCAAACTGGCAATGGTGGGAATTGCGGTGACTATTGCCAAAGTCTTCTTGATTGACATGAGTGGGTTAAACGGGTTGGTGCGCGTCGCGTCTTTCCTTGGCCTTGGATTGGCGCTAACGGGGCTCGCTTGGCTTAATCGCGCGATGAGCGCACGTTGGAATCCTGAAGATTCCTAACAAGAAGAAAACGCAAATGAGGTGGGGCCGTCTACTTCAACTTGATAAAGTGCGATCCCGTTGCGGAGCCTTTGGTCCGTTGCGAGTTCATCTGCAATTTGCGCGGGGCGGTTTTTTCTTCACGGGCAGAGCTGGTTGCTTTGCATCCGACCCAAACGCCTGCAATTTGGACTGAGTCTCGAACACAACTGTCTTCGGCTTGCTGCTTTGTTTGACGAACCTGTGGTGCTGCTTCGTCCTTCACAAAGTGGTTTTGATACAAACGGTTGACCCCGGGCAATGCTATGCATCCGAGACCTGCGAGGACGTATAAAAGGCCCTTGTTAAACATCATCATCACCAAAAACGCCGGAAACCAAAATTAAACTCAACCTTTAGTGGAGTGTGATTGTGATTTGGTCGTGATAAAATTGTGGTGGAATGGGGGCGATGGTGCTCTGGACGCGGCAGGCATGCAGCCCTATAACGGCATCAAGATGAGCCTGATATACGCGATCATTATTCGAATTATCAGCCCGGCGCTCTGAGTGTGAGCCGCCGGGATAAGGCTTATGAGGACGACCCGCGCCGCCTCTCAATTCTCTATAAATATTTCGTTCCAAAGGACGCCCGATATGTGTGCTGACACACCTGAAAATACTGTTGACTACAAAGACACATTGAACCTGCCCAAAACCGATTTTCCGATGCGCGCCGGATTGCCCAAGCGCGAGCCTGAATGGCTTGAACGCTGGGAAAAGATGGGGGTTTATGACCGCCTTCGCGCGAAAGAGGGCCGCACGCCCTTTACGCTGCACGACGGCCCGCCTTATGCGAACGGGCATCTCCATATCGGTCACGCGTTGAACAAAACGATCAAGGATATGATCGTGCGTTCGCACCAAATGATGGGCTTTGACGCGCGTTATGTGCCCGGTTGGGATTGCCACGGTCTGCCGATTGAGTGGAAGATCGAAGAGCAATATCGCAGAAAGGGCAAGAACAAAGACGAAGTGGATATCGTTGATTTCCGTCAGGAATGCCGCAAATTTGCCGAAGGTTGGGTAGATATCCAGCGCGAGGAATTCAAGCGCCTCGGGATCACGGGCAACTGGCCTGATCCCTACCTGACGATGGATTTCCACGCCGAAGCGGTGATCGCGGCGGAGTTCCAGAAGTTCCTGATGAATGGAACTTTGTATCAAGGCTCCAAGCCTGTGATGTGGTCACCTGTTGAACAGACAGCGCTGGCCGAGGCGGAGGTCGAGTATCACGACAAGGAAAGCTTTACGATCTGGGTGAAGTTTCAAGTAACAGGCACGGGTGATGCGACGCTTGACGCGGCGAAAGTGGTGATCTGGACGACAACGCCTTGGACAATCCCGAGCAACAAAGCCGTCGTGTACGGGGCTGAGATTTCCTACGGTCTTTATGAAGTCACCTCGACGCCAGAAGAATGCTGGTTGAATGCAGGCGACACTTATTTGCTGGCAGATAACCTTGCCGCGGACGTATTCAGACGTGCGCGTTTAGAAGAGGGGATGTACAACCGCAAAGCCGATGTCACGAATACGCAGCTAAAGACGATTTCGCTCATGCACCCGCTCTTTGAAGCAGAAGGCGGCAACGGCGAATGGGATGACATCCGTGATTTCCGCCCCGCTGACTTTGTGACCGATACCGAAGGCACGGGTTTTGTGCACTGCGCGCCCTCCCACGGTATGGAAGAATTCGAGCTGTACCGCGACCTTGGCATGCTTGAGCAAGTCATCACGTACAACATCATGGATGATGGCCGTTTCCGCGCGGATCTACCTTTCTTTGGGGGCAAAGCGATCCTCAAGCCCAACGGCAAAGAGGGCAATGCGAATACGGCGATCATCGATAAGCTGGTCGAAGTTGGCGGCCTTTTGGCGCGCGGCAAGGTCAAGCATAGCTATCCGCATTCCTGGCGCTCGAAAGCGCCGATCATCTACCGCAACACGCCGCAATGGTTCGCAGCTGTGGATCGCGCGGTGGACGACGGGCTGGACACCCATGGCACGACGATCCGTGAGCGTGCACTGACCTCTATTGACGAACTGGTGAAATGGACGCCACAGACGGGGCGTAACCGCCTTTATTCCATGATCGAAGCGCGCCCTGATTGGGTGCTCTCTCGGCAACGTGCTTGGGGTGTGCCGCTGACGGTGTTCACAAGCAAAGGCCTGTTGCCGACCGATCCTGAATTCCTTTTGCGCAATGACGAAGTGAACACGCGCATCACAGAAGCGTTTGAGACTGAGGGTGCAGATGCGTGGTACAAGGATGGCGCGAAGGCACGGTTCTTGGATGGCATTGTGAACGCGGATGATTACGATCAAGTGTTCGATGTTTTGGACGTTTGGTTCGATTCTGGCTCCACGCACTCTTTCGTTCTACGCGACCGTCCTGATGGTACGGAAGATGGCATCGCGGACGTCTACATGGAAGGCACAGACCAGCATCGTGGTTGGTTCCATTCCTCGCTTTTGCAGGCTTGCGGCACGCTGGGACGCGCACCGTACCGCAATGTTGTGACACACGGATTTACGCTGGACGAAAAGGGCATGAAGATGTCCAAATCGCTGGGCAACACGATCGTGCCGGAGACTGTTGTCAAGCAATATGGCGCGGATATTCTGCGCCTTTGGGTGGCGCAGGTGGATTACACATCCGATCAGCGCATCGGTCCTGAAATCCTAAAAGGTGTGGCAGATAGCTATCGCCGCTTGCGCAACACCATGCGCTTTATGCTGGGGTCTTTGAACGACTTTAGTGAAGCAGATCGCGTAGACCCAGAGGATATGCCAGAGCTGGAACGTTGGGTGCTGCATCGCCTGTCCGAACTCGATGAGACGGTCCAAGCGGGCTACAAAGCCTTTGATTTCCAAGGAGTTTTCTCTGCAGTCTTCAATTTTGCGACAGTTGAATTATCGTCCTTCTATTTCGATATCCGCAAAGATGCGCTCTATTGTGATGGCGACACTGCGCGCCGTCGCGCTTCGCGCACGCTTCTTGATTTGTTGTACACGCGCTTGACCACATGGCTTGCACCAGTGTTGGTTTTCACGATGGAAGAGGTCTGGTTGGAACGTTTCGGCGGAGATGAAAGCTCTGTCCATTTGGAGGATTTCGTCGAAACACCGTCCGCGTGGCGCGATGATGCATTGGCGGCCAAATGGGCGTCCATTCGCCAAGCACGCCGTGTTGTGACAGCGGCCTTGGAAGTCCAGCGCACTGAGAAAGTCATCGGCGCATCGCTGGAAGCGGCACCCACCGTCTATATCGCAGATGCAGAGCTGCTAGAAGCCCTAGACAGCGTGCCCTTTGACGATATCAGCATCACATCCGCGATCACAGTTTCGGGCGAGGCGGCCCCGGAAGGAGCGTTCACAGTGCCGGATGTTAGCGGTGTTGCCGTGGCTTTCGCCAAGGCAGAGGGCGAGAAATGCCAGCGTTGCTGGAAAATCTTGCCAGATGTAGGCACTCACGCGCACGAAGGTGTGTGCAGACGCTGCACAGAAGCATTGGATGGCTAAACGACGATGACGCATATATGAGCGCATTCACATTCTTCGCGGTTCTTGCGGCTGCTTTGCTGCATGTCTGCTGGAATGCGCTCATCAAAAATTCGGTGAGCAAGCTCACCTCGATGCTGATCATGACCCTTGTGCAAGGCGGCTTGGGCGCGGTGATTGCGCTCACGCAACAATTTCCCGAGGCGTCAGTTTGGTTCCCATGGCTCTTGGCCTCAGGTGCGTTTCATTCCGCATATAAACTGTTTCTGGTTTACGCCTATGAGCAGGGCGATCTCAGCCGTGTTTATCCAATAGCACGCGGTGGTGCGCCTATGTTGGTGCTTGTTATCAGCGTTTCTGTGTTGACGGATCCCCTTGGCATCAAGGAGTTTCTCGGGGTGCTCGCCCTCGGCATTGGCATCTTGCTGATGGCGCGCGGTGTTTTTGCCAACGGGGAATCGCGGCGTTTGGTGCCGTTCGCGCTTGGTTCGGCTTTGATGACCGCAGGGTATTCGATTGCAGACGGGCTGGGTGCGCGGATCTCGGGCGATACCGTCATGTATGTGGCGTGGTTGTTTATATTGGACGCGGTGTTCTTCACGCCGATCTGTCTGGCCTTGCGCGGGCGTGCTGTGTTGCGCGCAGAGCAGCGCGATTGGGCCCTTGGCAGTGTCGCGGCCGCTGCGTCTTATGGGGCTTACGCGATTGTAGTTTGGGCCATGACACAAGCTCCGATTGCTTTGGTCACCGCATTACGCGAAACATCTATCTTATTCGCGGTGCTCATCGGGTGGTTGGTGATGGGTGACAGCATGGATCGGAGCAAAGGCTTTGCCGCAGCTTTGATCGTTCTCGGCGTTGTCCTTACGCGGATTTAGCCGGAGTAATTTGCTGAGCAATCCCTGCGAACAGCAGATAGACCGATGTCACAACAAGACCCCAATGCGCCCAACTTTGCGGGTAGAAATCGACCCAAGCGGCCCAGCCTGCAAAGAATGTCCACGCCAGTGCAATAGGCAGCGACAGGGTGCGCCAGCGCTCTGTGCGCACAGGGTGGATGAACTTCAAAGGTAAGAACATCGCAAGTGCAAGTGCGGCAACGAGGGCGAGCGAGATCCAGAAATTTGGCTCAATCGCGAAGATTACGATGATCAACATGTTCCAACAACCGGGAAAGCCAGAAAAGGAATTATCTTTTTTTTTCATGCGATTGTCGGCGAAATACATGGCCGATGCGAAGGTGATCACGATGATCGCAAACCAGCCGGTCCAACCCGGAAGCAGTCCCGACTTGAAAAGCGCGAAGGCGGGTATGAAGACGTAAGTGAGGTAGTCGATGATCAGATCAAGCAGCACGCCATCAAATTGTGGGGCATATTGTTTGACATCATATTTGCGGGCAAGCGGGCCGTCGATCCCATCGACTGCGAAGGCGACGACGAGCCAGAGAAACATCATGTCCCATTTGGCCTCCACTGCGGCGAGCATCGCGAGCATCGCGAAAACAGCCCCAGTGGCGGTGAGAAGGTGGACGGCGAGGGCGCGGTTTTGTGGTGTCATAACGGGCGTCATGGCCTATTTTTACCGCGGGCGCAAATTGCTTCTAGTAAGGATGCCACCGGCGGCGATATTTTTTAGAGATGGGAAGCGTTCAGGCTTTGGGATGCGCGCGCTCATAGACTTCCATGAGACGGGCGGTGTCGACGGCGGTGTAGGCTTGTGTTGTGGATAGAGATGAATGGCCAAGAAGTTCCTGGATGGAGCGTAAGTCGCCTCCTGCACTCAGTAAATGGGTCGCAAAACTATGGCGCATCGCATGTGGTGTTGCGGTTGCGGGCAAGCCGAGTTGCATACGCGCTTTTGCCATCACGCTTTGAACGGCACGTGGATTGAGAGCACCACCGCGAATGCCGCGAAACAGCGGGGCGTTCGGTTCCAGCGGGTAAGGGCAAATATTGAGGTAAGCTTTAATCGCCTCGCGTGCAGCTGGTAGGACAGGGACCACGCGTTCTTTCCCACCTTTGCCTAAAATGCGCAAAGCGGTGGGCAGCGGCACATCTGCACCTGTGAGACCCAGGGCTTCGGAAATCCGCAAGCCGCAGCCGTATAACAACGTCAGCACAGCGCTATCGCGTGCGGCAACCCATGTGTGAACGGTTTGATATTCCACTGTTTCGATCATCGCCTTGGCAGCTTCAACAGCTAATGGACGTGGGAGTTTCTTTTGAAATTTAGGGGCGCGGATGGTGAGAACGGCTGTGGGTTCAAACCCTTCGCGTTCCGCGAGCCAGCGATAGAAGTTTTTCACTGACGATAGTTTACGTGCGAGCGAACGCGCCCCCACATCATCCCCGCGCGTTTGCGCCATCCAAGCGCGCATATCGCGAGTGGTGATGCGTGCAAGCGCAGCGAGGCCCTGAGGCTCGCGCTTGTAGCTGGTCATAAAGCTGATGAAGTCGGCGGTATCCGCGCTATAGGCTTTGATAGTGTTTTCCGACGCGCCTTTGAGGGATTTTTGCGTTTCTAACCAATGTGCTAACGCGTCGCGTGCTTGTGGGGAGATTAGGCTCACGACAGCCAGCGGCGCATTGCACGCTCAAATACGCCCCCAAAGAAGGCCAAAAGATCAGAGCCTTGTTGCGGCGTGAATTGATGCGGATCTTCCGCGCCCATAACCAACATGCCGGGTAGGCGGCCCTCGCCAAAATCAAGGGTCAGGCAAGCCTCTGAGCGGACCCATCCAGCAGCGTCGCCGTAAATCGCGCTATCACCTTCAGATAACTGGCGCAGTGTCACGTTGCGCGAGGGGCGATCAGGATGGCCACCTAGGTAGGTTGAAATAAAGCCGGGTTCGGCGACGCACAGCACATCGGAAAGTTTGCTAACCGCTGGCTCATCTTCGGCCTGCACAGATTCAAGAACGAGGCGAATGCAATCGACACGCAGGATCTCAGCGACTTCACCGCCAAGATCCTTGAGGAAGCTTTCAAAATCAACTGGATCGAGCATGCGCAGAATGGCGCGGTGCACTTGGTTCGTGCCAGCAAGGTTTTCATACGCGGCGCCAATGACGGAGCGATGCGTGTCTTCAAGCCGATCAAGCCGCGCCTCAAGACGCTCCATCACGATGCCACGCAGATCGACTATGTTGCCGCCCATTGCGCGTTCATTGGCTTCGATCAAGGCCTTCATCAAATCCTTATCTTCAAGGATGAGGTCAGGCCGTGTGATGATCCGCTCACGCAGATCATCGGTCATTTTTGCGGTGGTGTTCATGCTGCTCTCGTACTTTTTTCTTTTGCCTATAGCACAAGAGCTGAAAAATCAGAGAATATTCTGACCTGTCTTTGCCCAATCAGCCATGAACTGTGCCAGACCTGCATCGGTCAACGGGTGATCGGCGAGCTTTTTGATCACTACGGGGGGCGCTGTGATGACATCTGCGCCAATCAATGCGGAGTCGAGCACGTGGTTCACTGTGCGGATAGAGGCCACGAGGATTTCCGTATCAAATGCGTAGTTGTCATAGATCGTGCGGATATCGTTGATCAAATCCATGCCGTCGATGTTTATGTCGTCTAGACGACCCACGAAAGGCGAAATGAACGTTGCACCAGCTTTCGCGGCCAAAAGCGCTTGGTTCGCGGAGAAGCAGAGCGTGACATTGACCATTGTGCCCTCTGACGAGAGCGTTTTGCAGGTTTGCAGGCCAGCCCATGTGAGCGGCACTTTGACTGTGATGTTCTCTGCTATTTTCGCGAGCTTGCGACCTTCTGCGATCATCTCATCCGCTTCGGTGGCGACAACTTCGGCAGATACAGGGCCATCAACCAAAGCGGCGATCTCTTTGGTGACTTCAAGAATATCGCGGCCGGATTTCATGATAAGTGATGGGTTGGTTGTGACGCCATCCACCATGCCAAGGTCATTAAGTTCGGCGATTTGATCGATTTCGGCGGTGTCTACGAAAAATTTCATGTTGTGCATCCTATGAGAGGGGTTGGCGTCGGTTGGGGGAGGCTTTACCTCATGGGGGTATGAGCGAAAACCCCCCAATACGCGATGACGCACAAGAGTTCTTTGATGAAGGGCAACTTGTGGGTGTGTGGACCACGCAACCTTTGGGGCGTCGTTTGGATTATAAAGGACCCGAAGGCGGGTGTTGGATCGGCGCATTCGTCGAGGTGCCGTTGGGCCCGCGTAAAGTGATGGGAGTTGTGTGGGGACCGGGCAAGGGCGATTGGGATTATGCGAAAACGCGCAAGGTGATCCGCGTGTTGGACGTGCCGCCGATGCGTGCAGAATTGCGCGAATTTCTGGAGAAAGCGGGTGCCTATACGCTCACGGACATGGAAAGCATGTTGCGCCTTGGCGTACGCGCACCGGGTCTAGGCGATCCGCCTTCAATGCGTAAGATTTACCGCAAAGGCGAAGTAGAACCTGATCGGATGACCGAAGCGCGCGGGCGCATTTTAGATGCTTTGGATGAATATGGCGATCTGTCCTTCACCTTGAAAGAGCTCAGTGAAACTGCGGGGGTCACGTCGTCGGTGGTGAAAGGCTTGGTGAAGTTAGGCGCTGTGTCAGAACAGGACACGCCGCGTGATTTGCCTTTTGCGCGCCTTGACCCGTCCTTACCGGGCAAGGAACTTGCCCCCGATCAAGCAGAGGCAGCAGAGCAACTCAAAGCAGGGGTTCGCTCTGGGGCTTACGGAACGACTTTGCTGCGCGGGGTCACCGGGTCGGGCAAGACCGAAGTCTATCTCGAAGCCGTCGCAGAGTGCTTGCGAAAAGGTCGGCAAGCTTTGGTGCTGCTGCCTGAGATCGCCTTAACGGCAGAGTTTCTCACCCGTGTGTTGGAGCGATTTGGCGCAAAGCCCGCAGAATGGCATTCGGGTGTGACCATGACAGAGCGGCGGCGCACATGGAAGATGGTCGGCCAAGGAGGGGCGCAATTGGTAGTTGGTGCGCGATCAGCGCTGTTCTTACCGTTTCGTGAACTGGGCTTGATCGTGGTCGATGAAGAGCATGACACGTCCTACAAGCAAGAAGACGGTGTGCTTTATAATGCGCGTGATATGACGGTATTGCGCGCCTCGATCTGCTCCGCTCAGGTTATTTTGGCTAGTGCGACGCCAAGCTTGGAGAGTTGGGCGAATGCGGAGGCGGGAAAATACACACGCATTGATTTGACCTCGCGCTATGGTGACGCAGTGATGCCGGATATGCGCGCGATTGATATGCGCGGCGTGAAACTGGCGGGGAACCGCTGGATTTCGCCTGTGCTCAAGGCGGAAGTGGAGGCGCGGGTGGCCTCAGGTGAGCAAGCGCTTTTGTTTATCAACCGTCGCGGCTATGCGCCGGTGACGATTTGTCGGGCCTGCGGTCATCAGATTGGATGCGATCACTGTGATGCGCGTATGGTGGAGCATCGTTTTCAAAAGCGATTAGTGTGCCATCAATGCGGGGAAAGCAAAGCACTGCACGAGATTTGTCCATCCTGTGAGGCAGAGGATAGTCTCGCCGCCGTTGGACCCGGTGTTGAGCGTCTGGCCGAAGAAGCGGCTGAGCTTTTTCCCGAGGCACGTATCTCGACGTTGAGCTCGGACATGTATGGATCCGCGCGTGCCTTGAAAGCCGAGATTGTGGGGATCGCCGAAGGGGCAGCGGACATTATCATCGGCACGCAATTGGTTGCGAAAGGGCACAATTTCCCATTGCTCACATTGGTCGGTGTGATTGATGCGGATCTGGGTCTTCAAGGATCTGATTTGCGCGCGGCGGAACGAACCTTTCAATTGATGCGCCAAGTCGCTGGGCGCTCAGGACGATCAGAGAAAAAGGGCACGGCTTTGATGCAAACCTATCAGCCCGAACATCCCGTGATCCGCGCGATCTTAGCAGGGGACGAAAATGCGTTTTGGACCGCAGAGGCGGGGGAACGGCGCATGGCGGGCGTGCCGCCTTACGGGCGTTTGGCGGGGATCATTTTGTCTTCAACCGATCTTCAAGAAGTGTTTGATTTTGGCGGTGAGTTGGCGCGCCTTGATGGACCACTTCGCCAAATTGATGCGCAGGTCTTTGGACCTGCACCGGCACCTATTGCGCGGGTGCGTGGCCGACATCGCGTCCGTTTGTTGGTGAAAGCAGATAAGAACGCACCGTTGCAGCGCGCGCTGAAAGCGTGGATCAAGCAAGTTAAGGTGCCAACACACTTGCGTTTGAGCATCGATATTGATCCACAAAGCTTTTACTAACCAAATGGCCCAAGTATGGGCGAAAATTGCAAAGCCAGCTCTGCAAAATTTCGTTAAATATTCGCTTGGTGTTAAGATTAACTTATTTATAATGATATGAGTGGGTGCCCCGATATTGTCGGGGGGCAGTTATCAATAGAAGCTGGGATGACTTGCGATATCTGCTCGCTTTGGAACGGACGGGATCCTCTCAGGCTGCGGCAGATTTACTTCGCACAAGTGCGACAACAGTCTCGCGCAAGATTTCGGCTATTTCGGAACGGCTCAATGAAAAAGTGGTTGTAAAAACCAATAATCAATGGGTTTTGACGCCGGTTGGGCGTCGGCTTTTTGACATTGGTGTTAAACTTGAGAGGTCGATTGCTGACTTGGGGGATTGGTACATTTCTGGAGAGCATGCAGGCTAAATTATGATTACGAGTTTGGATTTTATTAACCGAACAATTCTTTTCCCGCGGTTACATGACTTTCATACGAATTACCCTGAGATCAAATTGAATTTACATAGTTCAAATGCCAACTTGAGTTTAGCGTTCGGTGAAGCCGATGTTGCAATTCGTCTTGCGCGTCCGACGTCAGGCCGACTTCATGCTAAAAAGCTATCTGATCTGAAATATTCGTTTTTTTGCCCTGAAGGCGGCAAAGCAACCGAATGGATTGGGCGTGAAGAAAAGCTTGAGTGGCTTCCTGAATTGAAAATGGCCAATGACTAATTCAAGACGCCACCGATCTTACGCGTGACTGATCAAAAAGCTGCTCTTGATGCTTGTAAAAAAATGAAGGTTGCGTCGGTTTTCCCTGAAATGATGACTAGTAACGACACTGATTTGGTCCGGATACCGGAAACCCAACGACCGTCTGCGAAGCTTGGCTGGTTACACATGAGAGTCGTTTGAAAAATCCAAATCTCAAGGTCGCGAAACAATGGATTGAAGCGTGTTTCGTGGATTTTTTATGCGCGCAAAAAAAAGACTCAATAGATTGCGACGCGGCGCGTGTTATCAGTAAGAAGTTTGATTAAAACGCTGTGCCTAGGCCCTGTAAAACCTGAGGGGCTTCGTGTTCGAACGGATGATTTGTGCTTTGGCCTCTAAATCAAGCTGCACTGTCTTCGCCCACCATCCTGAGCTTTTGCCATCAGGAAACAGCTTCGGCGATAGATGGATTTTTACGGTTTCGACAATCTCGTTGAAGGTGGAGCCCGGCGCTGAATCTGGCAAGGCTTTCAAAATTGCGTCGTGCATATCTTGGTATTTGTCTGCGCGCACTTGAACAAGTTGATCCGGTGCATTGATGTTTTCGACGGTAATTTTCTCTTGTGTCATGAGAAAAGAATACCATTCGATTTGGTTTTGGATAGGCTGGGGTAGCGCAAATGCCGCTCGCTAATCGGTAAAAAGAGGCATATGGGTCCGCTATGAACTCAATCACCCTTCTCGACGCGCAAAAAATGCCGCTTTGGCGCAGGCCGATTGCGCTCTTGTTTGCGATGGCGATTGCGATGCCGCTTGCCTTTGCCACGTGGTCAGCTTTGCTGAACAACTTCGTGATTGATGTCGCAAATTTCGACGGATCCGATATCGGCTGGCTGCATTCCATCCGCGAGATCCCCGGGTTTTTCGCAGTCGGCGTGATCGCGATCATCATGTTCATGCGCGAGCAGGTGCTGGGTTTGGTTTCGCTTATCTTGCTTGGTGTCGCTACTGCAGTCACGGCCTGGTTTCCGAGCATGGGAGGAATCTTAACGATCACCATGCTCAGTTCCATCGGGTATCACTACTACGAAACCGTCAACCAATCGCTGCAATTACAATGGATAGACAAAGCACGCGCACCACAAATGCTGGGGTGGTTGCTTGCTGCTGGCTCTGGCGCAACCCTGTTGGCCTATGGCCTCATCGTGCTGACTTGGGAAGCGCTCGATCTGAGCTATAATCTCGTCTACTTGGTATCTGGCGGGCTCACGGCCATCATCGCATTCGCCTGTTTCGTGATCTACCCACAATTTGATGCACCGCACCCGCAGCTCAAAAAGATGGTCCTGCGAAAGCGATATTGGCTCTACTATGCGCTGCAATTCATGGCCGGCGCGCGCCGTCAAATCTTTATGGTTTTCGCGGGCTTCATGATGGTGGAGCGCTTTGGCTTTGAGGTGCATGAAATCACCGCGCTTTACCTTATCAATCTTGTTATCAACATCTTCGCCGCCCCAATTATGGGGCGCGCGGTGGCGCATTTTGGCGAGCGCAACACGCTTTTGTTTGAATACATGGGGCTTGCGCTGGTCTTTCTGGCCTATGGCGGCATCTATTGGTTCGGCTGGGGCGTCCTCCTGGCAGCGGCGCTTTACGTGATCGATCATATCTTCTTCGCGTTGGCGCTGGCTTTGAAGACCTATTTCCAAAAGATCGCGGATCCGCAAGATATCGCGCCCACGGCGGCGGTGGCTTTCACGATCAATCATATCGCGGCAGTCTTCTTGCCTGTGGTCTTGGGGTATCTTTGGCTGACTTCACCCTCAGCCGTCTTTGTGGTCGCCACCCTTATGGCGCTGACCTCTTTTGCCCT
The DNA here is from genome assembly GCF_018607995.1 of Planktotalea sp. Classification (GTDB taxonomy): domain Bacteria; phylum Pseudomonadota; class Alphaproteobacteria; order Rhodobacterales; family Rhodobacteraceae; genus Planktotalea. Next base: position 478,284 of record NZ_JABBAL010000030.1, on the reverse strand, counting down.
TGCACTGTTGATCCCGCGTCACCCCACACCCGGAAACGAGACGAGGTTTAGCGCGCTTAAACCCCAGCCCGCAGAATAGATCCAAAAGGACGACCCATGACCACATTCTCCGCATTGACCACAGTTCTCGGCAAAGAGGGCGCAGACCGTTTGGGCGAGGCCATGGAACGCCTGATCCCCGAACCCACAGGGGTCGGCGTGTTTGAAGTGGAAGACGGTTCGGGCCTTTGGGAAGTCGGCGGGTATTTCATCGATGCCCCAGACATTGGTGGATTGGATCTGCTGGCTGCGGCATTTAACGCCAAGCCATTCGTTGTCTCCGAAATCCCAGAGACCGATTGGGTCGCGCATGTGCGCCGCGAACTTGCCCCCGTGGAAGCAGGTCGCTTTTTCGTGTACGGCAGCCATGACGCAGATCAAGTGCCTGACGAGTGTGAGCCGCTTTTGATTGAGGCAGCGATGGCCTTTGGCACGGGGCACCATGGCACCACACTTGGCTGTTTGCGCGCGCTTGATCGTCTTGCAAATGAAGGATTTTTCGGCAAATCAGTCGCCGATATCGGATGCGGCACGGCTGTGCTTGCGATGGGAGCCGCGCGTATCTGGACTGGAGACGTGATCGCGAGCGATATCGATGAAGTCGCGGTAGATGTGGCACGCGTCAATGTCTCGGCGAACAAACTCGAAGGGCGCGTTCATTGTGTAGAGGCTGCGGGTTTTGACAATCCAGAGCTGAGCGCCGCAGGTCCGTTTGATCTGATATTCGCCAATATCCTAAAAGGGCCGTTAATTATGCTTGCCCCTGAAATGTGCGCGAATCTAGAGCGGGATGGCTATTTGATTCTCTCGGGTTTGCTCAATGAACAAGCCGACGAAATAATTGAAGTTTATGCACGATCTGGTGCCAATCTTGTACATCACGAGGTGATTGGTGAATGGTCTTCACTTACACTTCGCAAAGAAGGCTAAATTCAATAGCAATTGGGCTAACTTTGTCGCAATTTCCCAGAAATTGCCATATTATCTAGATAAATCCCATGTGAGTTGGTGGGGGCCAAATCAACGGAGACTGTCATGGGTTTTTCCCATCTCCAGCAAAATCATTCTTTGTGCTTTTGTCCGAGCAAGAAAGTCGGGCGACAGCGCGATATATGACGCTCGTCGATAAGAACGGCATTATCCAAGTTGTGCCGCGCCCAAAAGCGCTCAAAGCTTTCTTTTGTCATTCTAATTGATCGCCTTCTTCGTTGTATTTATCATGCTTTTCATAGCACTGGCCTTGCTGAGTGTTAAAGTAAACCCATATGAAGTAGAGTGTTTGGCATTGTCAGAAGGTAATGTGTTTGAACAAGCTGGGGCTTTCGTGCTTTGGATCAATCCTGCGACAGAAGCCATTTCTTCCTATCTAACGCCTTACCTAAAATAGGGGTTTGTCGCCGAATGAGAGGGTGTGCTGAAGAAATCAGCACCCAACGCAATCAGAAAAGCCGCTGCATTGGAATGCAGCGGCTTTTAGCGTCTTCAAAATCTTGCGTGTGATTATCCGCGGTATGTGCCAGCAACCACACTTTCGATATCGCTACTGCACAGGCCGATGTCTTCCAGCTCGCGTCTGGACAGTTGGTTTAACGCTTTGCGTGTTTGGCGCTCATCATTCCATGTGGAGAATACCGCGAAAATATTAACGAGCGCGGATGCCCCACCGTTGGAGACGTATGCGGAGCGCGTGTTGTCGATAACAGCCATGATCGTATTCCTTCTTGCGGGCCGCCCTCAGGCTGGCCAATGTTTCATTCTGCGGCCCGTCTAGAAGGGTCGCCTTAAACAAACAAGCGTTCGAATTGCAAGGAAGCTATGATATTGCTGCATGGCAGAAAGTGACGCCAAAGCTCTTAAAGATAAACCAAATTGAGTATGCAAAGGTATGAGTTTATGCGCCTGCGAAGACGTTTTTGGACTGTCTGCAAAAGGGCGATGTGGCTTTGAGCTTACTGGTGGATAAATCCGACATATTCGGATTAACCTTTCCTTTTGTTCGCGTTTCGTGCTACCGCAACAAAAAAACAACAGGTAGCACAGTGGGTGCGAGCAGTATGCGCGTTTTGGGAATTGATCCGGGCCTTCGAAACATGGGTTGGGGCGTGATCGAGGTGGATGGCAGTCGTATGCGTCACCTTGGCAATGGTGTGTGCAAGTCTGAGGGCAAGGACTTAGGGTTGCGTTTGCTATCCTTGCATCGTCAGTTGACGGACGTTTTGCGTGAATTCCAACCGACCACGGCGGCAGTTGAACAGACATTTGTGAATAAGGATGGGGCAGGGACGCTCAAACTTGGTCAAGCTCGGGGTATTGCGTTGTTAGTGCCCGCGCAGGCAGGGCTCAAGATTGGTGAATACGCCCCGAATAAGGTGAAGAAGACTGTTGTGGGCGTAGGTCACGCGGCGAAAGAGCAAGTGCAACACATGGTGAAGCTACAATTGCATGGCGTTGTGCTGAATGGTCCTGATGCAGCAGATGCACTTGCTATTGCGATGTGTCATGCCCACTACACGCGCTCCACCAGCGTGTGGGAAAAAGCAAAAGAGGCGGTGAACGGATGATTGGCAAACTTTCAGGACGCATAGACTACCGCGCGGCGGATCATGTGATGATCGATGTGCGCGGTGTTGGCTATATGGTCTATTGCTCTGATCGCACCTTGGTGGGGCTGCCTGGAGCGGGCGAAGTCGTCTCTTTATATACCGACCTTTTGGTGCGCGAAGATCTTTTGCAACTTTTCGGCTTCACCACATTAGTTGAAAAAGAGTGGCACCGCCTGTTGATGAGCGTGCAGGGCATTGGTGCAAAGGCTTCTCTGGCGATCTTAGGCGCATTGGGGGCAGACGGGGTCAGCCGCGCGATTGCTTTGGCAGATGTGACAGCGATCAAAGCGGCAAAAGGCGTCGGCCCCAAGACTGCTCAAAGGGTTGTGATTGAACTAAAGGACAAAGCGCCCGGCGTGATGGCCATGGGCGCTGGAGCTCTCGCAACGGCCATGGGCGAGGTGCCCGCAGCCGATGAATTCGACGTCATTGAAACACCCGCTGTCAAAGTGTCAGCGCCAAGCGCGAGCGCTCAGGCAGAAGCCTTGTCCGCACTGAGCAACCTTGGCTACGCGCCGTCCGAGGCTGCAAGCGCTGTGGCAGAAGCCGCAGGTACCGATCCTGAGGCGACAACGTCGGTTTTGATCCGCGTAGCACTGAAGCTGCTTGCACCGAAAGGCTAGGCGATGATGGACCCTGATCCCACCATGCGACCAGCGGAATTGCCCGAAGACAATGACCGCGCGTTGCGTCCGCAAGCTTTGGATGAGTTTATTGGGCAAGCTGAAGCACGCGCAAACCTTAAGGTCTTTATTGAAAGTGCCAAGCGGCGGGGCGAGGCGATGGACCACACGCTGTTTCATGGCCCCCCCGGTTTGGGCAAGACAACACTCGCGCAAATTATGTCGCGCGAATTAGGCGTGTCGTTTCGCATGACCTCTGGTCCTGTGTTGGCCAAAGCTGGCGATTTGGCGGCAATCCTGACAAATCTTGAAGCGCGTGACGTTTTGTTTATCGACGAAATCCATCGCTTGAATCCTGTCGTAGAGGAAATCCTATATCCCGCGCTTGAGGATTTTGAGCTAGACCTAGTGATCGGGGAAGGCCCTGCCGCGCGGACTGTTCGCATTGAATTACAGCCCTTTACTTTGGTGGGTGCGACGACCCGGCTTGGCTTGTTGACCACGCCTTTGCGGGATCGCTTTGGTATCCCCACACGGCTTGAATTTTACACGGAAGATGAGTTGTTCACGATTGTTGAGCGCAATGCGCGCAAACTTGGGACGCCCGCCGATGAGGGCGGCGCACGCGAGATTGCCAAACGTGCGCGAGGCACACCTCGGATTGCCGGACGTTTATTGCGACGCGTCGTAGATTTCGCGGTTGTTGAGGGGGATGGCCGCGTGACGCGCGACTTGGCTGATAATGCGCTGACACGACTAGGCGTTGATAAGTTGGGTCTGGATGGCGCGGATCGGCGATACTTGCGTCTGATTGCGGAGAATTATCAGGGCGGACCTGTGGGGATAGAGACGATGTCAGCGGCGCTCTCGGAAAGTCGCGATGCGCTTGAGGAAGTGATCGAGCCGTTTTTGTTGCAGCAAGGATTGATCCAACGTACCCCGCGTGGGCGCATGTTGGCGCAAAAGGCTTGGACGCATTTGGGCATGGCCGCACCGCGTAAACCCGATCAGGCGGGGCTGTTTGAGTGAGAGCGAAGACCGCTCCGCGGTAAGTTTATTTGGAAAGATGAAGATCAGTGTTGGATGTGAACGAAATTGAAAAGCTTTTTACGCGCACAAGTGGCGAATATACGTTTGCGCGTTGGGGGCGCGCAATTTCGCCTGTGGTATTCGGGATCAATGACGAAACCTTGAAGGTTGTCAAAGGCGCGATTGAGGCGGTGTGTTTGGTGTCCAACCACCACATGGCCGAGACCGATCCTGAGCTTGGCTCTAACGCGATGTTCTTTTTCTTCTCGGACTGGGCGGAATTGCTAGATGTTCCGAAGCTTGACGTATTGGTGCCCGATCTGGCTGCGATGGTCGCGCGTGTGTCGGCGGCGGACGCGAACCAGTACCGCGTGTTCCGCTTTGATGAGGAGGGCGCGATCAAGGCCTGCTTTACTTTCATCAGGATGGACACACATCTCCGAGACGTGCCCGCGGAAACTTTAGCGCTCAGCCAAGCGGTTCAAATGATGGTGCTTTGGTCGGACCGCGCTTTCTTGCAAGTCTCGCCCTTGGCTGTGATGGACGGGGGAGGCGTTATTGTGAAACCCGAGATTTCGGGACTTTTGGCCGCCGCCTATGATGCGGTGATGCCTGTGGCCGCGAGTGATCCAAGCCACGCCCTGCGCCTGTCGGCACGTATGCCACGCAAGCAATAGGAGAGGGCTCATGCACGAATTTGCGCTGCGCGTCTATTATGAGGACACGGATCTTGCGGGAATTGTCTATTACGCCAATTATCTCCGCTTCATCGAGCGTGCGCGTACGGAGTGGGTGCGTGGACAGGGCATTGATCAGACGCGCTTGAAGCAAGAGGAGGGTCTGGTTTTCGCGGTGCGACGTGTCGAGGCGGATTACCTCGTGCCCGCGCGCTTTGACGATGACCTTACAGTGCGCACCAGTGTGGAACAAATTACAGGCGCACGCATCGTTTTGAACCAAGATGTGATGCGCGGCATGGACCTGTTGTTTTCATCGCAAGTCACTCTTGTGGCGCTGACGGTGGATGGCCAACTGGCGCGCCTTCCAGCGAATATCCGCCGAATCGTCCACTAATATGCGGTAATCACGCACTCGCGCTCTGTGAGATATTGGTTTTGCTGCCAGTATCGTCTAAGGTTGTTCCACAGTTAAGAGCCATACCAGTGGCCGGACAAAAAAGAGCAGGCAAATGGAAGCAGAAACCCTTGCGATGGCGCAGGAGATTAATTTCTCCATGTGGGCCCTTTTCGCACGTGCGACAATTACCGTAAAACTTGTGATAATCATGCTGATTGTTGCTTCAATTTGGGCGTGGTCGATCGTGGTGCAGAAATACATTCAGTACCGCACAGCGCGTGCGGAACAGGCAGTATTTGATCAAGAGTTCTGGTCGGGGGAGCCGTTGGACCAGCTGTTTGAGCAAATCGGCACGCAGCCCAATGGAGCGTCAGAGAAGATTTTTGCGGCGGGCATGACAGAATGGCGTCGCTCTCACCGTGTAGATGGGGGCTTGATCGCTGGGGCGCAAAGCCGGATTGACCGCTCCATGGATGTGGCGATTTCCAAAGAAGCGGAAGAGTTGCAAAGCGGCTTGTCCGTGCTCGCGACTGTTGGATCGACCGCGCCCTTTGTCGGCCTGTTCGGTACAGTTTGGGGCATCATGAACGCCTTTATTGAAATCGCAGAAGCGCAAAACACCAACCTTGCCGTTGTGGCTCCTGGTATTGCCGAGGCGCTTTTGGCGACGGGTCTTGGCCTGCTGGCTGCGATCCCCGCGGTGATTTATTATAACAAATTCAGTGCCGACAGTGACCGCATCGTGGGCGGCTACGAGGCTTTCGCGGACGAATTCGCAACCATCCTGTCGCGCCAGTTGGATAGCTAAGCCATGGGTGCGGGCGTTGTACAAAAAGAGACGGGCGGCAAGCGAGGAAGACGGCGTGGTGGCCGTGCGCGGCCTATGGCAGAGATCAACGTTACACCCTTTGTGGACGTGATGCTGGTGCTTTTGATCATCTTCATGGTGGCAGCACCGCTGATGACCGTTGGTGTGCCTGTGGAATTACCAAAAACTGCAGCGGGTGCCTTGCCCTCTGATTCGGAAGAGCCGCTGACAGTGACGATTGCCGCGGACGGCCGCGTGTTGATCCAAACCACAGAGACAGACATCACAGAGTTGGTCACTAAGCTGCAAGCGATAGCGTCTGAGCGCGCAAGCACGCGGGTCTATTTGCGAGCAGATGGAGCTGTTGCCTACGAGCGGGTCGTACAGGTCATGGGCGCTTTGAATGCGGGTGGGTTTAGCGACATCGGCCTTGTGACAGATACCGGCGGTCCTGATCTGAACGCCGATCTCGCGGATAACTAGGGCGCGCGCGGTGCAAAAAAGCACCTACATATCTGCGGGCGGTCATGCGCTTTTGCTGGGCTATGCGTTTTTTGGTGGGTTGTTTAACGCAGAACCGTTAGAACTGCCGGAAATTGATATTTCGGTGATCTCTGAGGCAGAGTTCGCGGCGCTAACACGGGCCGCACAACCTCCTGATGTGGAGCCGACTGCGCTCGAACCCATTCTACGTGCGTTGGAACCTGAGCCAGAACCAGATCCTGTGGTACCTGTGCCGGAACCTACGCCAGAGCCACGTCCCGAGTCGCCGCAAATTGTGGAGCCTGAGCCAGCGCCACCAGAGCTAACACCCGAGCCTGAGCCGCTTCCAGAACCTGTTGAAGAAGCAGTCGTTATTCCCGGTATCGCGCCTGATAGCTCGCTACGTCCAAAGCCGCGCCCTGCGGACCGTGTGGCATCTGAGGCGGTGTCAGCGCCTGAACCGGACGTTGAAATCGACAATACGGCGCAAGAGGCGAGCGAGCCAGATGCAAACGCCGAGCAAGTGGTGAACGAGCAATCTGAAACCGCGCCCGAAGAGGCGGCAACGGAGCTCGTGACAGAGGCGGAACAGCCCTCGGCTAGCGCGCCCAGCGGTGCGATACGGCCAAGAGCGCGTCCGCGTGACACTGCGGCTGCATCTGAAGCTACGCAGCCAGATACGAGTTCGGCCGTGAATGCAGCGTTGGCCGAAGCACTGGGCGAACCCGCGGCAAGCGATGAAACAAGCGGCCCGACACTGACTGTAGGTGAGACCGATGCGTTGCGCCTCGCCGTGCAGAACTGCTGGGTCGTGGATGTGGGCAGCCAAGCTGCCAACGTAATGGTAGTTATTGGTATGTCGATGGATCTACGCGGTAAGGTTGTTCCAGACAGTCTGCGTCTTGTGTCCTCAACAGGGGGCAATGGCGTAGCAAGGGAAACTGCGTTCCAATCAGCGCGGCGCGCGGTGCTTCGTTGTCAAAAGGAAGGCTATGACTTGCCGGATGACAAATATGAGCAGTGGAAAGAGATCGAAATGACCTTCAATCCTAAGGATATGCGCATCAGATGAGTCTCTTTAGACACAGCGGGTCGGCAAGCACGCGCCGATCCCGCGCAAACCCCTTTTTTATAAAGAACACACCTCCTAGAGTGTGCAAAAAAGCAGTGGCAGGACAAGCAATGACCCTGAGAGTATTGATGGCAGTTGTGGCAATATGTGTATTGCCTTTGACCGCATGGGCGCAAAACGGCCCGTTGCGGATTGAAATTACCGAAGGTGTGGTGGAACCCATGCCCTTCGCAGCCCCTAACTTTGTGCCCGAAAGCGGTGCCGCGAATGAGTTCGCCGAACGCCTCGCGCGGGTTGTGGTCAGTGATCTTGCAGGCACAGGCCTGTTTCGCGAAGTTCCGCGTGATGCCTATATCGGTCATATCACCAGCTTTGACGCGCCTGTGCAGTATGCTGATTGGAAAGCGATCAATGCGCAGGCTTTGGTAACAGGGGCGGTCAACGTCAGTGGATCAAACCTAAGCGTGAAGTTCCGCGTCTTTGATGTGTTTTCCGGAGCTGAAATCGGTTCTGGCCTGCAATTTGCGGGCACAACACAAGGTTGGCGTCGCATGGCGCATAAAGTGGCAGATCAAGTCTACGCGCGCATCACCGGTGAACAACCTTATTTCGACAGCCGTCTCGTTTATGTGTCCGAGCAGGGCCCGAAAGACAAACGCCGCAAGCGCCTTGCCATCATGGATTATGATGGTGCGAACGTGCAATATTTGACAGGCTCGGAGCATCTTGTCCTTGCGCCGCGCTTTTCCTCGACGGGCGATCGCGTGCTCTACACCTCTTACGAAACAGGTTTCCCGCGCATCTATGTATTGGACGTAGTGTCCGTAAAACGTCGCGAGCTCGAAAGCCAGGACGGCTCTATGAGCTTTGCACCACGCTTTTCACCTGATGGCCGCACGGTGGTCTACTCATTGGCGCGCGGTGGCAACACGGACATCTTCCGCATGGATGTTTCAAGCGGATCAAGTGCGCGCCTAACCTCTGGTCCCGCAATTGAAACCGCGCCCAGCTACAGCCCTGACGGCAGACGTATCGTGTTTGAAAGTGACCGCTCCGGATCCCAACAGATCTACATTATGGGCGCAAATGGCGGTGAAGCGAAACGCATTAGTTTTGGCAAGGGGCGTTATGGCACGCCTGTGTGGTCGCCGCGTGGTGATTTGATCGCCTTTACCAAGCAATCCAAGGGTCGTTTCCATATCGGCGTGATGCGCACGGACGGTTCTGAGGAACGCTTGCTAACGGCGTCCTTCCTTGATGAGGGCCCAACATGGTCGCCAAATGGACGTGTGATCATGTTCACACGCGAAGCACAAGGCTCCGCAGGCTCTGCCTCGCTCTACTCCGTTGATATCTCAGGTCGAAACCTGAAACGCATTCCGACCGAAGGCGGTGCGTCCGATCCATCATGGTCGCCTCTTCAGCGCTAATAGAAGACCCCTAACACTCTGAAATATTTTAATAAGCAGTGAGACAGACAAATGAAAATGATTACCAAGGCAGTCCTTCTGATGAGCGTTCTGGCACTCGCCGCTTGCTCAAACAAATCTGACTTTGTTGGCGACGATGTCGTCGACTTGAACGCAGGTGCTGGTAGCGGTTTTGACGATGGTGCCAACGACCCCACCTCCGTGGCCTTCTTCCAGCAAAGTGTGGGCGACCGTGTTTTCTTTGAGGTTGATACATCGGCACTAACAGGGCAGGGCCGCTTGATCCTTGACGGACAAACCCGCTGGCTAACCACCAACTCTGACTATACCGCGATCATCGAAGGTCACGCGGACGAGCAAGGTACGCGCGAATACAACGTTGCATTGGGCGAACGCCGCGCCAATACAGTGCGCGATTATCTCGTATCCAAAGGCGTGCCATCCTCGCGACTTCGTGTTGTGAGCTTCGGCAAAGAACGCCCGATTGAGATTTGCAGCCAAGAGGGGTGCTATGCTAAGAATCGTCGCGCGGTGACAGTCTTGGCAGCAGGCCTGTCCGGCTAGCGTTTAGCATCGGAGAAGAGACATATGACGGCTCGAGTGACACAGGTTTTTGCAGCGGCTGCGCTGTCTTTTGCAATGTTTCCCGTAATGGCACTTGGACAAGCGACCAATGAACAAACCCTTGCGGATATCCGGCAGGACCTGACGGTCCTGTCTGTTGAAATGAAACGTCTCATGCGCGAACTGTCGACAACAGGCAGTTCCGCCCCCGCAATTGGCGGATCTTCAGCGACAGATCGGATCAATTCCGTTGAGGGCGAATTGCAAAGGCTAACGGGCAAGATCGAACAGCTTGAGTTTCGAATCGATTCCATTGTGAGAGATGGCACCAACCGCATTGGCGACCTGGAATTCCGTTTGGTTGAGCTTGAGGGCGGAGATGTTAGCACGCTTGGCGAGACCAGCACACTTGGCGGTGGGGCTGCCGCAGCAACCCCGACTGCGCCAGTGCAAACAGAAGGCACAGATGCGGGCGGCGCACAATTAGCGATGGGTGAGCAAGCGGATTTCGACGCAGCCAACGTGTTGATGACATCGGGTGACGCGGCAGGGGCTGCTGCGCAATTCGGCCTTTTCACACAGAATTACCCCGGCAGTCCACTAGAAAGCCAAGCGCGTTTGAAGCAGGGCGAAGCCCATGAAGCGTCAGGCGATGCACGCGAAGCCGCGCGCGCCTACCTCGAAGCTTACTCGCGCGATCCGTCCAGCGAAATCGCGCCGGATGCATTGTACCTATTGGGGCGCATGTTAGGCCGTCTCGGTAAAATGTCAGCGGCCTGCGTAACTTTGGGAGAAGTCGGCGTACGCCACCCCGGCACATCCGCTGCAAGCGAGGCGCAAGCAGAAATGACAACGCTCAGCTGTAGTACGTGATGCTGAACACAGACTTGCTGCATGGCAACGTCCCTTTGGGTATCGCGCTTTCGGGTGGCAGTGACTCAACGGCGTTGCTTGTCTTAGCAGTGGATGCTTTCGGCGCAGAAAATCTACAAGCGATCACCATCGATCATAGCCTGCGTGCTGCTGCTCAAGCCGAGGCACGACAAGCTGCAAAACTCTGCGCATCCCTCGGTGTCCCGCACACAACCCGAACACTGGCGCTAAAAGACGGCCCTAATTTGCAAGCCCGCGCGCGTAACGCCCGCTACATGGCGCTTGGCGACTGGGCACGTGCACAGCTTAACAGCATTTCGGCGATTGCCTTGGGCCACACGAAAGACGACGTTTCCGAAACCTTCCTAATGCGCCTTGCACGTGGGTCTGGTGTGGACGGTTTGGCGACGATGCCGGAGTACTTCCAGAGGGCAGGGATGGTGTTCAAGCGCCCGCTCCTTGCAGCTAGCCGCGCAGAGTTGCAAGTGATGCTCAACAAGCGTGGTATCAAGTGGAGCGAGGATCCGTCCAACCAAGATCCGCGCTTTACACGCGTGAAAATGCGCCAAGCTCAAACGACCCTCGATACCCTAGGCCTCTACTCGGACCGCTTGAGCCAAACCGCAGATTGGATGCGCGCTGCCTCCGAGGTGCTCAACAACGCTGCCGATAATTGGATCAAGACCCATGCCTACACAGAATATGGAGATGTCGTTCTTGACCTAAAGGCTCTCAGAATCGCACCTAAGGAAACAGCGTTCCGCGTTCTCACACGTGCGCTGAGCACCCTCTCTGGCAACCCTTATCGCCCGCGCTTTTCCGCGTTGTCGGAACTCCTCCACAGTGACGTTGCGCGCACATTGGAAGGGTGTTTAATTTATCATCATAAAGGCACACTTCGACTTACCCGAGAAGTGAATGCCATTGAAAACATTGAACACTATTGGCAGATTAACGGCCCTCTAGCTCCAAGTCATCGGATCACGCCCTTGGGTGAAAATGGTCTGAAGCAATGTGACGGTTGGCGCAACACAGCGCTTTTGCCGCGCCGTTCCTTGCTCTCGACCCCTGCGATCTGGCTCGACGGTGCTCTCGTCGCTGCGCCAATCGCCAGACCGAGTACCAATTGGAAAGTGCGCGCAACAATACCGCTTCATCTTGCCAAATAAACTCAAATCCGACCCTAAGATCTGCCGCGCGACGCTTTTTCAGTAATGCCAGACACGCCGCTGCGCTTTGCAAGCTCAGCCTCCACTTCCTCAAGGCTCACATCGCGCGCGGCCAGCATTACCAATAAATGATACAGCACATCCGCGGCCTCTGCTGTGAGCGCGACCTTGTCGCCTTTGATTGCTTCGATGATTGCTTCGATGGCCTCTTCACCAAACTTTTCCGCGCATTTCTCTGGCCCTTTGGAAAGTAATTTGGCGGTCCAGCTCTCGGCACCACCTTCAGCTTTGCGCGCTTCAATCGTGTCGAATAAATCGTGCAGAATACTCATTTGAACCTCATCGGGATGCCCGAGGCGGCCATATGCGCCTTGGCCTCGGCAACAGTATACTCACCAAAATGGAAGATAGAGGCGGCCAAAACTGCGCTCGCACCGCCTTTGGTAACGCCTTCAACAAGATGATCCAGATTGCCGACCCCCCCTGATGCGATGACGGGGATACTTACTGCATCTGAAACCGCAAGCGTTAAAGGCAAGTTGAACCCTGATTTCGTACCATCGCGGTCCATCGAGGTGAGCAGGATTTCCCCGGCACCTTTTGCCGCCACCAACTGCGCAAATTCAACTGCATCAATGCCAGTTGGCTTGCGACCGCCATGTGTAAAAATTTCCCAACGTCCGGGTTTGACTGTTTTGGCATCAATAGCACAGACGATGCACTGGCTGCCAAACTGATCTGCAGCTTCGGACAAGACGTCAGGCCGAGCAACTGCAGCAGAGTTAAAACTGACCTTGTCTGCCCCCGCCAACAAAAGTGCGCGCACATCTTCGACCTCGCGCACACCGCCACCGACGGTTAAGGGAATATAGCATTGCTCGGCAGTGCGCTGCACAACATCAAACATTGTGCCACGGTTTTCGTGCGTTGCGTGAATATCAAGGAAACATAGCTCATCCGCACCAGCCAAATCATAAGCACGTGCACTTTCGACAGGATCGCCCGCATCGCGCAAACCCACGAAATTCACACCTTTAACAACGCGGCCATCGGCAACGTCCAGACAAGGGATAATACGTGTTTTAAGCATTGTGGGTTCCCTCAATTTTTCTAGAATGATTGCATCATTTTAACGCTTTCAATGCGTCACCCAAGTCTAACGCACCATCATAAAGCGCACGACCGGAAATGGCACCATTCAATCCCGCACCGCATTCGCGCAATGCAATCAGATCTTCTAAAGAGGAAACACCACCCGAAGCAATCACTGGGATCGAAACCGAGCGGGCCAAAGCCGCCGTTGCCTCAATATTTGGTCCTTGCATCGCACCATCGCGGTTAATGTCCGTGTAGATAATCGCCGCGACACCAGCATCCTCAAAGGACTTCGCAAGATCCGTCACCTCCACATCGGTTTCTTCTGCCCAACCTTTTGTCGCGACTTTGCCGCTGCGCGCATCAATACCGACAGCCACGTGACCGGGAAAGGCTTTCGCTGCTTCGCGCACAAGATCAGGGTTCTCAACCGCAACTGTTCCAAGGATTACACGCTGTAATCCTTTATCGAGCCAACGCTCGATCGTTGCCATATCGCGAATACCACCGCCCAGTTGCGTGGGTACATTACATGCCTTCAAGATGGCCTCGACAGGGGCCGCATTGACAGGTTCTCCTGCAAAAGCCCCATTGAGATCAACCAGATGCAGCCATTCGCAGCCCGCTCTTACAAATTCCATCGCTTGCCCGGCTGGATCGTCACTAAAGACGGTGGCTTGATTCATTTCACCACGCACCAGGCGCACGGCTTGGCCGTCTTTCAGATCAATTGCAGGATAGAGGAACATCTGTATAGGCCTTTCGTTTCTTGGGGAATGCACTCGCATGAGAAGGACTGATTTGCAACTGGGCGTAGCGTCATGACTTGCTTTGAACGGCATCTCCTTGCAGTCTTACCCAGAAAACTTGGGAGAGAGATATGGGAACTTTGTTATCAGCCGCGGGGCTAGCCATTTTGGCCGCGACATCTGCATTTGCTGATCCAGTCGCAGGCGTGTGGAAAACGCAAGTTGATGACGGAGCCTATGCGTATGTGACCATGTCGCCCTGCGGGGCTAAGCTGTGTGGCGTGATATCACGCACCTTTAACAGCACGGGCGAATATAAAAGCGCCAATATCGGTAAGAAGCTGGTTTGGGACATGCAAGCCAAAGGGTCTGGTCGTTACAAAAGCGGTAAAATTTGGCAGCCCGCGACAGATAAGGTGTTCAAATCCAAAATGTCCCTTAGTGGGAACACGCTGAAAGTGTCAGGCTGTGTTGGACCTATCTGCAGAAAGCAAACGTGGAGCCGCGTGAATTAATCACGGCGCCCACGTAAGAAAATTAGAGATCAGCCGCAGGCCCACCTGCTGGCTCTTCTCTGGGTGAAACTGCATGCCAAGCATTGTGTCGCGCCCAACGATCGCCGTGATGTCTCCCGCGTAATCCACATGGGCCAAACGTTCGGCAGGCTTAGCCACATCAAAGTGATAGGAATGCACGAAATAGGTGTGATCGCCCGTTTCAACACCCTTAAACACTGGGTGGGGCGTGTCGACCACCAGATCATTCCATCCCATATGCGGCACTTTCAGCGTGTGATCAGTAGGCGTGATTCCGACGACCTCACCATCGATCCAGCCCAATCCGTCCGTATCTTTATACTCACGCCCCAGCGTGGCCATCAATTGCATGCCGACGCAAATCCCCAAAAAGGGCCGCGCTTTCACGGTGACCGCTTCTTGCAGGGCGTCAAACAAACCACCCGTGCCTTTTAGGGCTTTCACACAGGCGGGAAACGCGCCGTCGCCGGGCAAAACAATGCGGTCCGCGCGCGCGACAACTTCGGCGTCAGATGTGACGACAACCTTGCCTGCATTCGCTTCTGACGCCATACGCCCGAAAGCTTTTTCTGCGGAATGCAGATTGCCGCTTTCATAGTCAACAATGGCTGTCAGCACGTCAAAGCGTTCCTTTGGTCGACGGCACCGCGTTGGATTTACGCGGATCGGTTTCGACTGCTGTGCGCAGCGCGCGCGCCACAGCTTTGAACGCGGCCTCTGCTATGTGGTGGCTGTTGAACCCGTGCAATTGATCGATGTGCAGGGTGATGCCACCATGTGTTGCGAAGGCTTGGAAAAATTCGCGGACTAATTCGCAATCAAATGCGCCGATCTTCTGCGTTGGAAGCTCCACGTTCCACACCAAAAAGGGGCGTGCCGACAGATCCAATGCACAGCGCACTTGTGCGTCATCCATAGGCAAGTGGCATTCGCCATAACGGTGAATTCCGCGTTTGTCACCAATGGCTTGCGTCAAAGCTTGACCCAGCGCGATGCCCGTATCCTCAACCGTGTGGTGATCATCAATATGCAGATCTCCCTTCGCGCGGACCGTCATATCGATCAGGGAATGACGCGCCAGTTGATCTAGCATGTGATCAAAGAAACCGACACCTGTTTGGTTGTCGTAAACACCTGTTCCATCCAAATTGATCTCGACGGAAATATCCGTTTCCGCCGTCGTGCGTGTCACTGTTGCCGTTCGCATTGCACTTTCCTTAGCCTTGCTGAATGAGTTCCTTATAACAGTCGCGCGGCGCAGGCCAAGCGGCTCTGTTTCGCGATTGCGTTGGCGTGACCTCTATGCAAGCTTTGGAGCTGAGCCAGCAAAAGGAGAGCGCCCATGTCTACCTGTGTTTTCGTACAGATCAGATGCAAACCCGGCACCACATACAAGGTCGCTGAAAAGATCGCGTTCGAGGAAATTCATTCGGAAATCTACTCGACCTCGGGCGAATATGATTTGATGGTAAAAATGTATATCCCTGAAGACGAAGACATCGGAAAATACATCAACGATCATTTGCTCCCGATTGAAGGCATTGAGCGTTCGCTCACAACAATGACGTTCAAAGCGTTCTGACTTAAGTGCTAAACGGTATTAAAATCGTTGAAATAGAAGGGCTTGGCCCTGCGCCCTTTGCGGGAATGATGCTGGCTGATTTAGGTGCTGAGGTAACGGTGATCCACCGTGCAGGTAAGTCGGCGGGGATCACCGCTGAGGCGAGCTTGCTCGATCGTGGCAAGCGTTCCATCGCGCTGGATCTGAAAAACGTCGAAGATCTCGCTGTCGCTAAAGCACTGATCACACAGGCAGACGGGCTGATTGAAGGGTTTCGCCCCGGTGTGATGGAGCGCCTCGGGCTTGGCCCTGAGCTGTGTCATGCCGACAATCCCAAACTCGTTTATGGCCGCATGACCGGTTGGGGCCAAAGTGGCCCGCGCGCTCATCAAGCGGGACATGACCTCAATTACATTGCCACTTCTGGCGCGCTTTATTACGCGGGCCTGCCGGACGACACGCCCGTAACGCCTGCGACCTTGCTTGGCGACATAGGTGGCGGGGCATTGTATCTGGTGGCGGGAATGCTCGCAGGGATCATCAAATCTGCGCGCACAGGGCAGGGTACAGTTGTGGACGCTGCGATTGTTGATGGCTCTGCGCATATGATGAACTTGCTGATGGCCTTGGGGCAGGGCGGTGGCCTGTCTGAAGAGCGCGGCGCAAGCCTGCTTGATGGTCCACATTGGTCGCGCAGCTATAGATGCGCATGCGGTGGGGATGTGTCGGTGCAAGCATTAGAGCCGCAGTTTTATGCGGCTTTGTTGACAGCTTTGGATTTAAGCGACGATCCCAGAATGCAAGCGCAGCATGATGCAGGGCAATGGGGTACTCAGACAGCGCGGCTAGGTGCGGTTTTTCTAGAAAAATCACGCGCAAATTGGATGGCGCACTTTGACGGCTCAGACGCTTGCGTAGCAGCTGTTTTATCGCCAAAGACCGCCGCGGAAGAGCCGCATATGAAAGCCCGTAATGTCTGGGACAGCGCGCAAGGCTACCTCCAAGCGGCTCCAGCGCCACGTTTTGATGGACACTCTGCTCCAATCAACATAGCCACCCCCCGCGATGCGGACCGGGCTGCAATTCTGGCAGAACTGGATCTGCAATAATTCGCCTTTCTACTTGCACGCGGTCCCCGATTTGCGCGATAAGTCGCTCGATCCGGTCCCGTAGCTCAACTGGATAGAGCACCTGCCTTCTAAGCAGGGGGTTCGGGGTTCGAGTCCTCGCGGGATCGCCATTTTCTAGCGCAACGTTCATTTCAGCACTGGATCTTTTTTGTCGAAAATGCGTTTTGATCAAAGTATGCGTCGCGTTGCCGCTGGAACATTTTGTTTAATTTCTTGCGGCCCGGCTGGTGGCACGGTCTAAACGCAACCTTGCACGCGGCCATATTTTTGCACAAACTGTAGCTGAGAATTTTTGCTAAAGCGCGCGTGGTATTGCGGTGACTGACGCAGCCATCGTGAAGGGAGAAGCTTGAATGGAACTGAAGAAAAACTGCTTCACCCAAGCGCTGGTGGGAAAAGACAAGCAAATTGGCCTTTGGATTTCGCTCGCTCACAATGTGGCCGCAGAGGTTACAGCCCCCTCTGGTTATGATTGGGTACTGATTGATATGGAACATTCGCCGAACGATTACTTCAGCGTTCTCGGTCAGCTACAAACCTTTGCCAATACTGACACCACCGCGATTGTGCGCCCTGAATGGAACGATCCAGTGATCGTGAAACGCCTGCTTGATATGGGTGTCGAAGGACTTTTGTTCCCAATGATTCAATCTTTGGAAGACGCGCAAAAAGCGGTGGCCGCGACGCGCTACCCCCCGCATGGTACGCGCGGGTTTTCGGGTGGTACACGGGCCACAAAATTTGGCCGCGTCACGGATTATTTGGCCCGTGTTGAAGATGAAACCACGGTGATCCTCCAGCTCGAAACTGCCGCTGCGATCGCGCAAGCGGTCGAGATTGGCACAATTGAGGGCATCAGCGGTATATTTTTCGGGCCTGCGGATATTGCGGCTGATATCGGGCTTTTGGGTCAGCCGCTGCACGAAGATGTGTGGGCGCTGATCAAACCTGCCGCACAAGCGCTGATCGAAAAAGGCGTGCCTGTTGGAACTCTGGTCAATGACACCGCTTTTGCGGCTCAGCTTTTGAACGACGGCTTTACCTTCGTTGCCTGCGCCACTGATACAATGCTGCTTGCCAAAGCCTGCGATGCCGCACTTTCTAGTGTTAGAGCCGCTGTACGCTAACTTGAAATTTCTACTCTACTCCAAGGACTAACCCTTATGAAAAAATTTGTTCTTACTGGCGCGGCTGGTCGGCTGTCTTCTTACCTGCGCGAACCGCTGACTCAGCTTTGCGATGCATTGGTTAGCACGGATATCGTTGATGACATTGGCACGCTCTACGAAGGGGAGAGTTATATCAAAGGTGATCTCGCCAGCATGGACGATATGATGCGCGTTATGGAGGGCGCGGATATGGTGGTGCATATGGGCGCTTACGTGGATGAAGGCCCGTTTGAAAAACTACTCGGCCCCAATTTCATCGGGGCGTATAATATTTGGGAAGCCGCGCATCGCCATGGGTTGAAACGGGTTGTTTATGCCAGCTCGATCCATGCGGTTGGGATGCACGCTAAGACTGATTTCATTGACACAAATGTGCCTCATCGTCCCGATACGTTCTACGGTCTGGCCAAGTGTTTTGCCGAAGATCTCGGCTCGCTCTATTGGGACAAACACGGGTTGGAGAGCGTGCATATGCGCATTTTGTCCTGCGCGCAGGTCAACAATCCGCGCGCGCTTGGGTCTTGGTTGTCCTATGATGATCTGATCCAACTGGTCACTCGCTGCATTGATGCGCCAACGACGGGTTTTTCGGTGGTCTATGGGGTGTCCAAGAACGACCGCGCGCCGGTGGATAACAGTCAGGCCAGCTTTCTCGGCTATCGCCCGAGAGACAATGCAGAGCAGTTCGCCGCAGAGATTCTCGCCAATGCAGACCCCGCCAATCCACAGGATGTGGGCGACATGTGCCACGGAGGGCCCTTCGCCAGTGTGGCCTTGGGCAACAGTGGCGTGGCGACCATGAATATCGTGGATGACGCGAAAAAGACCTGAGGAGGTGCGCGTCTAAGCCAAGGGTTTCAAATCCAACTGCGCGAGGATTTTGGGGATCTGCTTTTTGAGCTTAAAGAACCCCTTGTTCGCGTGCGGCCATGTGAGGTGATCATAAGCTCGCATCTGTTGATGCAACGTGATCCCTTCGCCCGAAAGCAAGGGTTTTGCTTGCGCTAAATGCGCGGCGGTAGGCCCGACGGGGGCGTAGGCAGTGATAACTTCACGCGTACCTGAGACCTGTGCTGCTTCAACAATACACGTTGCCCAATCGGCACTGGTTAGGACCTCGGTACCCGGCAAAGCGGCCTGTTTGAAGGCTCTCACCTTTTCACTTTGCTCTGGCACCGGGGTGAATACTCGCAAAACAGGCGAATCTGATTGGCTGGCACCAATTTCGGGGTAGCAATCCTCTTCCGTAATCAGCCGCAAGGCTGTGTTTTTGGGCGCACTCGGAGGCAAGGGCAGGGGCACAAATGGATGCTCATTGGGTTCTTCTAAAGCAATCGCAAGACCGGCGATTTGCCCTTCAGGATTGAACCGCCCACCCGTATATTTTGCAATGTTGTAGGCGCGCGCGAGGTAAGTTTTGCCCTTCGTGTGCAACCCGCCAACCCAACGCCAGCTTAGCGTGTTGGACGCGGGATCGCCGTCCAGCAGGTGCTGCATGAAGAAATCGGCACCCAATTGCCACGGCAGCCGCAGAGAAAAAATCCAGATCGAGGCGAACCACATGCGCGCGTGATTGTGCAGATAGCCTGTCTGCACCAACTCCTGCACCCAATGATCAAAACAGGCGATGCCGGATCGCCCTTCTGTCGAGTCAGTGTAGTCATGCTTTAACACTTGATCGGTTTCTATGCGCGCATATGCTAAGCGCAAATCATGCATAAAAGCCTGCCAAACGCTCGGATGGTGTTCCAGCCACCCTTTGAAATACCCGCGCCAAAACACCTCTTGCACGAACTTGGAGGCGGCAGACGGGCTGTGCCTTGCAAAAGCGCGTGTCAGCACCTCTTCCTCAGTGATCAAACGGTGCCGGATCCATGGGGACAGTGTGGAGGCCGTGCTGCGATCCTGTGCGCCAAGGTCATAGTTGCGCTGCGACGTGTAGTGGTCGCCCATGCGCGACACGAATTTTTCAAGCTGCGCCAGGCCTGCGGCTCGCGTCGGGGTGAAGGCAAAGTTTTTGTTGGGGTGGGGCAGGTTGTCGAACAAATCGGATGTGGTCATCGCGCGGCTCTTCCATTGTTAGGCTGCTTTGCGATAGTGGTAGCGCGCTGTATACGATTTTCGATAGTAAAAGGGACCCATGTGCGAAACAAAGGGCCCTTGAAATAGGATTTATAAGATGAAGTTGGACGCTTCCAGATTTTCTTCCGCTTGGATGATCAACTGAAGCTGATCCACCTCAGTGATATCGAACGTAAGCGTCGACGTGCCGCCATCGGAGAGCAAGAAGGCTGCAAGATCATCGAAGTCTTCGACACCCGCGATACTGCTCAGACCAATTTGATTGGCCCCTTGTGTGAAGTTGGTGACCTCAATGCTGCCGGCATCATTGTCCATCGTATATAAGTCATCCCCGAGACCGCCCGTTAGCGTATCATCGCCACCGCCACCTGTAAGCGTGTCATCACCAACATTGTCGTTCAGCGCGTTGTCATCAAGCTTGCCCACAGGACTGTCGTTGCCGGACCCTGCATTAATGTTTTCAACACCAAAGCTAGTGTTGCCCTGATTATCGATGCCCTCTGCAAGGATGATCGAATAGCTGACCGCATTCTCTTTGGTGCCCGCAATCTGCAGTGTATCAACAGCATTGCCACCAAAGTAGCTGTTGGAGCCAGCGTTCGCGAGGAACACATCATCACCGTTGCCACTATTGTGGAAATCGTTCCCTGCCGCACCATCAATCGTGTCGTCGCCGTCATTTCCTTGCAACTGGTTGCCCGCCACATTGCCAAAAGGGGTTGTCATCACCAGACCCGGTCGTGACGTTCTCGATGTTGGAATAGGTGTTGCCGTATTGATCCTGACCGACGTTCAGATCGATGTTGTAATCTGCCTCGCCAGCGGTTGCACCGCCGATGTCGACCGTGTCCACACCTGCGCCGCCATCCAGCATGTCATTACCCAGACCGCCCGCAAGGGAATCGTCGCCCGCGCCGCCTATCACAACGTCATCGCCGACACCGCCATCTAGGATGTTGATCCCTGCATCACCTGTCAGGCTGTCATCGCCCCAGCCGCCATTCACATTTTCAATGCCGGAATAACTGTCGCCAAGATTATCGACACCCGTCGCTAGGTTAACACCGTAATCCGCCTCATAATCATCTGAGATGTCGATGTCATAGGTATCAATACCCGCACCGCCGTTGTGTGTGTCAGTCCCGGCGCTTGTGATCAAAAGGTTATCACCGCTACCATCATGCACATCATCACCCGCACCACCATTTAGAACGTCGCCGCCAAGTCCACCGCTCAGCATATCATCGCCCGTGCGCCCAATCAGAACGTTGGCATCGTCTGTGCCTGTGAAGTTATCGTCGCTAAGGCCAACGTCGATATTTTCGGTGGTGGTACAGGTGCAGTGGCACCCGCGGTACCATCTGCAAGGTCCACGTTGATATTGTCGGCCGAAAGGACAGAGTGTTGGTATCATAAACATCTGCACCTACACCGCCATCGACCGTGTTAGGGCCAGCGCTTGCGACGAAGACATCGTTGCCAGCAAAACCGTTCAGAACTTCAGTTCCCGTGCCGCCACTGAGTGTGTCGTCATTCGCAGTGCCTGTCAGCGTGCCACGAAGAATAAAGTTTGGCACGTTTGAAGACTCCCCAGTCCAGCTAGTAGCAGCGACGCGTTCGGTCGCTTTACTCGTGACGCACTGCGGTTGATTTTGGACCGTCGACGCATATTTTCACGCCCGCCCACCAAAACGTCTCACGAATTCCGAATAGACTGCCATGAATTTGACAGGCATACCTTGGAAACTCTTTGTTTTCATAAAAGCTCCCTCTTTTACCACATTTTTGCCATTTTTTGGAAGAGCGTCTTTCTGCATTCCATCTCAGTGACCAAAAAAGTTAAAAAAATTATTAGCCAGCCAGCCATTTTCTTGCCAGGGTGGTCTTGCATGATCTGGGAGGACAGCATGACAGAGATTTCTATGACGGTGAACGGGAAGTCCGTTTCCGGCAGTGTAGAAAGCAATACCCTGCTTTCGGCATTTTTGCGCGAAGACCTACGACTGACAGGCACACACATCGGCTGTGATACATCGCAGTGCGGCGCATGCGTGGTGCATGTGAACGGCGAGGCTGTGAAGTCCTGCACAATGTTCGCCGCAGAAGCTGATGGCGCAGACGTAGGCACGATTGAAGGCCAAGCGAACGGCGACGGATCGCTCAACGTGATCCAGCAAGCGTTTCAGGATCACCACGGTTTGCAGTGCGGTTTTTGCACACCGGGAATGGTAATGTCTGCCAGCGCTTTGTTGAAAGACAACCCAAAGCCGACAGAGACCGAGGTGCGAGAGTATTTAGAGGGTAATATCTGTCGCTGCACTGGTTATCATAACATCGTTAAAGCAATCATGGCCGCATCCGGTCAGGACGTCTCTGCGATAGCTGCTGAGTAAGCAAATTTTCTAAAAAATTTGGAGCGGTTGATTTTTCAAGAAAAGTCGCCTCCTCACGGAAGGAATACACAATGCCAAAAGATGGTGGAATAGGCGCTTCAACAAAACGGCGCGAAGACATCCGGTTCTTAACCGGCAAAGGCAACTATAGCGACGACATCCAGACAGCCGGCGAATGCGCCGCAGTTTTTGCGCGCTCGAATGTGGCCAACGGAACAATCAAATCAATCGACACAAGTGCTGCCTCTGCGATGCCAGGTGTTCTGGCAATCTTCACAGGTGAAGATTTTGTCGAAGTCGGTGGCAACCCAGCAGGTTGGGCGATTGTGAGCCGCGACGGTGAGCCGATGAAAGAACCAAAGCGCCCTGTGCTTGCACACGGTAAAGTCCGGCATGTCGGCGATGCTTATGCAGCCGTGATCGCCGAGACTGTTCAGCAAGGCAAAGACGCGGTCGAAGCGATTGAGATCGACATTGAAGAGCATGATGCCATCATCAACATGGCTGACGCACTTTCTGGCACCAATTATGTGCATGATGAAATCGAGACGAACCAATGTTTTGACTGGGGTTGGATCGAAGACAACCGCGCGGCCACGGATGATGCAATCAAGAACGCGCATCACGTTACGACGCTCGAGCTTATCAACAACCGCCTTGTGCCCAACGCTATGGAGCCACGCTGCTCCATTGGCCACTACAACACAGGAACGGGCGATTATGTCCTGCACACGACGTCACAAAACCCGCACCTTACGCGTTTATTGCTCAGTGCGTTCGTAATGGGCATCCCAGAGAACAAGCTGACAGTGATTGCCCCTGATGTGGGTGGCGGCTTTGGCTCCAAGATCTATCACTATGGTGAAGAAGCCCTGGTGCTCGCCGCCGCGAAAAAGCTCGGGCGCACGGTCAAATGGACCTCTGATCGTTCAGAGGCGTTCTTGACGGATGCGCATGGCCGCGATCACGTGACCAAGATCGAACTCGCACTCGACGCAGAGGGCAATTTCCTCGCCTTCCGCACAGAAACAATGGCGAATGTCGGCGCGTATCTGTCAAACTTCTCGACTGCGACCCCAACCTTTCTGCACGGCACTTTGATGGCGGGTAACTACACGGTGCCGCTGGTCTATGTGAACGTTAAAGCGGTCTTCACCAACACAGCCCCTGTGGATGCATATCGCGGCGCTGGGCGACCAGAGGCGACCTATTCCCTTGAGCGCGTCATCGACATGGCCGCACGTGAAATTGGCATGGATCCGATCGAGCTGCGTCGCAAGAACTTCATCAAGCCGGATCAATATCCCTTCGCCTCTGCGGCAGGTCTTGAGTATGACAGCGGCAACTATGACGCCTTGATGGACCGCATGGAAAATGTCGCCGACATGGCTGGTTTTGCTGCGCGTCGTGCTGAGTCTGAGGCCAAAGGCATGCTACGTGGTTTCGGCGTGAACGCCTATATCGAGGCTTGCGGCATTGCGCCGTCCAACCTTGTGGGTATCCTTGGCTCTCGCATCGGCCTTTATGACGCGGCGACCGTGCGTGTGAATGCGACGGGCAATCTCTCGGTCATGGTCGGTGCGCACAGCCACGGGCAAGGCCACGAGACTGTGTTCCCGCAAATCGTGGGTGATATGCTCGGTATCGATCCTTCTGTGATTGACATCGTGCATGGCGATACGTCGAAAATCCCATTTGGAATGGGTACTTACGGCTCCCGCTCGCTTGCGGTCTGTGGCTCTGCCATAGTTCGTGCGACGGAGAAGATCATCGACAAAGCCAGCCGTATCGCGGCACATATGTTGGAGACAGAGCCATCCAACGTGGATTTCACAGACGGCAATTTCAGCGTGTCGGGTACGAACCGATCCGTCAGCTTTGGCGAAGTGGCATTGAAAGCTTACATCCCGCATGAATTCCCCCTTGAGGAGATCGAGCCGGGCTTGGAGGAGACGGCCTTCTATGATCCGGCCAACTTCACCTATCCATCCGGTGCCTATTGCTGTGAGGTCGAAGTGGACCCAGACACTGGCAAAGTGCGTGTTGATCGCATGACGGCCGTGGATGACTTCGGCAACGTTATGAACCCGCTTGTGGTGACAGGGCAGGTGCATGGCGGCCTTGGCCAAGGCATAGGTCAAGCGCTCGTTGAAAACACCACCTACGATGAAAACGGCCAGCTACTCAGCGCGTCCTACATGGATTACACCATGCCGCGCGCCGATGATTTACCGTTCTACGTGGTCGATCACAGCCAAGGCAACGCCTGTACGCATAACCCGTTGGGCGTCAAAGGCTGCGGTGAAGCAGGAGCGATTGGATCACCTCCAACAGTGGTCAACGCGGTGATTGACGCGCTGCAATCAGGCGGCAAGAATGTCACCCATATCGACATGCCCATGACCCCACATCGCGTGTGGTCTGCCATGCACAACGCTGAATAAGGAGAGCGGATATGTATTCATTTGATATCGAACGCCCAACAACTGTGGCCGATGCTGTCACCGCTCTTGGGGCAGATGAGGCACAAGCGCTGGGCGGTGGTCAAACGCTGATCCCGACGCTGAAACAACGTCTTGCATCACCTTTGGCTTTGGTGAGCCTAAGCGGTGTGACCGAGATGCAGGGCATCACCACAAGCGCGGGCAGCCTCACTATTGGCGGTGCAACCAACCATGCGTCTGTGGCAGCAGACGGCAGCTATGCTGGCCTCTCTGCACTGGCGTCAAACATCGGTGATCCGGCGGTGCGCAATCGTGGCACGATTGGTGGCTCGCTCGCTAATAATGACCCCTCCGCGTGCTATCCCGCTGCGGTGCTTGGCTCAGGTGCGACCATCACGACCAACGCGCGTGAGATCGCGGCGGATGACTATTTCCAAGGCATGTTTGACACCGCGCTGGAGGAAGGCGAGATCATCACAGCCGTGTCTTTCCCAATCCCAGAGGCGTCGCATTACGAGAAATTCGTACAGCCCGCGTCGCGCTTTGCTTTGGTTGGTGTTTTTGTTGCGAAATACGCCGATGGCGTACGAGTCGCTGTGACCGGTGCCTCGAATGAGGGTGTTTTCCGCTGGACAAAGGCGGAAGAAGCGCTGAGTGCGAACTTCTCAGCCGATGCTTTAGCGGATCTTAGCGCCAGTGCTGACAACATGATCGAAGACTTACATGGTAGCGCAGAATACCGTGCACACTTGATAAAAGTTATGACAGGTCGAGCGGTTACCGCAGCATCTTAATCTAAAATCTTAAGTTGGGCAGGGTGCGACTTGCCCGACTTTTTTGTACTCCATTGCATACAGGCGTTGACACAGCGCACGGCTTTGTCGCACATACACCCCAGCAGTATCGGGAGAACCAGAAACGCTGGTGCCGAAGGAGCAACCGCCCCGGAAACTCTCAGGCCAAGGGACCTTTGCTGCGATACGACACTCTGGAGAGAGGCGTTGAATCGTCCGCCGAAGGGATAGCGATCTCAGGCACCATGACAGAGGGGGCATCACGTGCGCGAGGGTTTCGCGTGCTAAATGTGGTGCCGCATGTTCTTTTTCAAAAGACAGTCGGCCTTAGGGAAAGAGGCTACACATGTCTGACCTTCTAGAGACACCGTTGCACGATTTGCACGTTCAATTGCGTGCGAAAATGGTGCCGTTTGCAGGCTACTCCATGCCCGTGCAATATCCCCTCGGCGTGATGAAAGAACATGTGCACACACGCGAGAAAGCGGGACTGTTTGACGTCAGCCATATGGGTCAAGTCAAAGTCTCAGGGGAGAGGGCCGCTGCCGCTTTGGAAACGCTGATCCCAGTCGATATTGAAGGTCTCGCAGAAAACCGCCAGCGCTATGGCATGTTCACCAATGAACAGGGCGGCATCATGGATGACCTGATGCTTGCTAATCGCGGCGATCATATCTTTGTGGTGTTGAATGCCGCCTGCAAAGGCGCTGACATCGCCCATATGAAAGCGCAACTTGAGCCTGAAGTCATAGTCACCGAAATTACCGATCGCGCGCTCCTTGCGCTGCAAGGTCCAGCGTCTGAGGCTGTGCTCAGCGCGCTCGATCCCAGAGCTGCGACGATGACCTTTATGGACGTCGCCACGCTTGATTTGAACGGCGCGGAATGCTGGGTGTCCCGCTCTGGTTACACGGGCGAAGACGGTTATGAAATCTCGGTCCCAAACGTCGATGCCGTGGCTTTGGCCGAAGCCTTGATTGCGCACGAAGACGTAGAAGCCATCGGCCTCGGCGCGCGGGATTCGCTGCGCCTTGAAGGCGGACTTTGCCTTTATGGTCACGACATCGACACATCTACAACTCCTGTTGAAGGCGCGCTGACTTGGGCGATCCAAAAGGTCCGTCGCTCAGGTGGCGCTCGTGCGGGTGGTTTCCCCGGTGCAGATATTATCGCTGTGCAAATGGAGAATGGCGCGCCGCGTAAGCGTGTTGGCCTGCTAGCCGAAGGACGTGCGCCCATGCGTGAAGGGGTTGAACTATTCGCCACCAGTGAAGGCGGCACCAGCATTGGCACAATAACCTCAGGCGGCTTTGGTCCAACAGTCAGCGGCCCCGTAGCAATGGGGCTGATCAACGCCGATCACAGCAAGCTGGGCGCGACAATCTTTGGCGAATTGCGTGGCAAGCGCTTACCACTTACGATCACAAAAATGCCCTTCACACCGGCAAATTTTAAACGATAAAAGGGAGATACCATTATGAAATATACAGAAGAGCATGAATGGCTGCGCGTTGAAAACGACGGCGTTGTTGTCGGCATCACAGAGCACGCGACTGAGCAGCTTGGCGATATCGTTTTCGTAGAACTGCCCGAAGTGGGCACAACAGTCACTAAAGACGAAGAGATCGTTGTGATCGAGAGCGTCAAAGCCGCGTCCGATATCCTCGCGCCGATTGATGGCGAAATTGTCGAAGTAAACGAAGCCCTAGCAGAGAACCCCGCGCTCGCTAATGAAGATGCGATTGGGGCAGGCTGGTTCGTTAAAATCGAAGCTTCTGATGCGTCCCAAATGGACGATTACATGGACGAAGCAGGCTACAAAAAATTTATCGTTTAAAGGACCGCGACAATGACCTTCACCCCCACCGATTATCTGCCATATGATTTTGCCAACCGCCGTCATATCGGACCATCACCCACAGAGATGGCCGACATGCTGGACGTGGTGGGGGCGAAAAACCTTCATGATTTGATCGAAGACACGGTGCCGCAATCGATCAGACAGGACGTGCCGCTTGATTTCGGCAAGGCCAAGTCAGAACGCGAGTTGCTGCATCATATGAAGGTCACCGCGGGCAAAAACAAAGTGCTGACTTCGCTCATTGGGCAAGGCTATCACGGCACGGTCACACCTCCCGCGATCCAGCGCAATATTTTTGAAAACCCTGCTTGGTATACGGCTTACACGCCCTATCAGCCAGAGATTTCTCAAGGTCGCCTTGAGGCGCTGTTGAACTTCCAAACCATGGTCAGCGACCTCACTGGTTTAGAGATCGCCAACGCGTCTTTGCTCGACGAGGCTACCGCCTGCGCAGAAGCCATGACCATGGCGCAGCGCGTGTCCAAATCCAAAGTGAAGGGTTTCTTCATTGATCAAGGGTGCCATCCACAAAACATCGCCGTGATGAAAACCCGCGCTGCGCCTCTTGGGATAGAAATTACCGTCGGCAATCCAGATGACATGGATGCGCAGGCGATCTTTGGCGCAATTTACCAATATCCGGGCACCCATGGCCACCTGCGTGACTTCACCGATGACATCACCAAGCTCCACGACACCAAAGCTATCGGCATCATCTCGGCTGACCCTATGGCATTGACTTTGCTTAAAGAACCGGGCGCGATGGGGGCGGACATTGCTGTCGGCTCCACCCAGCGTTTCGGCGTGCCCGTTGGCTATGGTGGCCCGCACGCGGCCTATATGGCGACGAAGCAAAGCTATGCCCGCAACATGCCGGGGCGCATTGTCGGCGTCTCCATCGACAGCCATGGCAACCGCGCTTACCGCCTCAGCCTGCAAACCCGCGAGCAGCATATCCGCCGCGAAAAAGCGACCTCGAACGTTTGTACCGCGCAAGCCTTGCTTGCCGTTATGGCGGGTTTCTACGCAGTCTTTCATGGTCCCGCAGGTCTCAAAGCTATCGCGCAGCGCATCCATCGCAAGACTGCACGGATGGCAGAAACCCTGCGCCAAAATGGCTTTCACTCCGAGCCTTCCGTTTTCTTTGACACGATCACTGTTGACGTCGGTCCTTTGCAATCTGCGGTGATGAAATCCGCTGTGGATGAGGGCATTAACCTGCGCGCGGTCGGAAGCACGAAGATCGGTATCACGCTGGATGAGCGTACGCGCTCTGAAACCATCGAAGCGGTCTGGCGCGCCTTTGGCATCACGCAAGAAGACAAGGATTACACCCCGCATTACCACATGCCGGAAAAGTTGATCCGCACCTCTGATTTCCTTACGCATCCCGTGTTCCACATGAACCGTGCGGAAACGGAAATGATGCGCTACATGCGCCGTCTTGCGGACCGTGATCTGGCATTGGATCGAGCGATGATCCCGCTTGGCTCTTGCACGATGAAGCTCAATTCAGCCGCTGAAATGATGCCTGTAAGCTGGGATGAATTTTCCCTGCTCCACCCCTACATCCCCAAGGATCAGGCCGCAGGCTATTACGAAATGATCGACGATCTCAGCGCAAAACTCTGTGATGTGACGGGTTACGATGCGATTTCGATGCAACCCAATTCTGGTGCGCAGGGCGAATATGCGGGCCTTTTGAGCATCGCCAGCTATCACCTCAGCAACGACCAAGGCCATCGCAACATTTGCATCATTCCAATGAATGCCCACGGCACCAACCCTGCCTCTGCGCAGATGGTAGGCTGGAAAGTGGTTCCGGTGAAATGTAATGATCGCGGCGATATCGACCTCGATGATTTCCGTGCGAAAATTGATGAGCATAAAGATAACCTAGCGGCCTGCATGATCACATACCCTTCGACCCACGGGGTGTTCGAGGAAACAGTTATAGATGTGTGCAAGATCACCCACGACGCGGGTGGTCAGGTCTACATTGATGGTGCGAACATGAATGCGATGGTCGGCCTGTCGCGCCCGGGTGATCTGGGCGGCGATGTGAGTCATTTGAACCTGCACAAAACTTTCTGCATCCCGCATGGTGGCGGTGGCCCTGGCATGGGTCCCATCGGTGTGAAAGAGCATTTGATCGCTCATCTTCCAGGTGATCCCAATGGTGGCGAGGGCGCTGTTTCAGCGGCGCCTTTCGGCTCTCCATCCTTACTGCCGATCTCATGGGCTTACTGTTTGATGATGGGCGGCGAAGGTCTCACCCAAGCGACACGTGTCGCGATCCTGAACGCCAACTACATCGCTAAACGGCTCGAGGGTGCGTTTGATGTGCTTTACAAAGGACCGACGGGTCGGGTTGCACACGAGTGTATTATCGACACGCGCCCCTTTGCGGATAGCGCGCATGTGAGCGTGGATGATATCGCTAAGCGCTTGATTGATTGCGGCTTTCACGCCCCAACAATGAGTTGGCCTGTGGCTGGCACGTTGATGATCGAACCAACAGAGAGTGAAACCAAAGCCGAGCTCGACCGTTTCTGCGACGCCATGCTCGCCATCCGCGCGGAGATCGCCCAGATCGAAGCAGGCGACATTGACGAGGCCAACAACCCTTTGAAAAACGCGCCACACACGATGGAAGATCTCGTGAAAGGCTGGGATCGTCCATATACGCGCGAAACGGGTTGTTTCCCACCCGGAGCTTTCCGCGTGGACAAATATTGGCCGCCGGTGAACCGCGTCGACAACGTCTGGGGGGATCGCAATCTGACCTGCACATGCCCGCCGATGGAAGACTACGCGCTCGCAGCAGAGTAAAAACATAAGCCGCCCGTTTAGGGCGGCTTTTCTATTTAAGTGACAAGAGGCGGTAGGCTTCTTTTGCTTCGCTCAATGTGATTGTGGGTAAACCGCGTGCAATCCAACCAGCCCCGAGCTTGTTGCCCATCATACCCTTTGAGACATCTACGACATCGGGAAACCCGTTTTGGACAGAAACGACACAACATATTCGGTGCGCCCACCTGTCGCGCAGATCAAACCGATTGTTTTGCCTTTTTGTGAATTCATCACGTATATGATTTTATTTTAAAAATTAGGGTTTTGCATAGTCAGTGCTACAGCGCCTTGGGCGACACCTGTTTGATCCCATTCGCCGGGACTGCGAATATCGATCATGATCATATCATCGTTGCTCACCGCCAAAAATGCATCTGGTGCAGACATAATCGGCGTTTCAGCAAATAATTCCCTGCGATAACGAAAGGTGCGAAAAAAGCTAAATTACGGATCATTTTGTGGCCCTCTTTAGTGATTATCCCGCGGCATCCCTTTACGTGCTACATCTTGATAGGAATCCGCCCCGCGCAGCGTCATGCCCTTGTCAAACGGCTCAACCATCTCGCGGAAGTATTGCTGCCACGGTGTCTGGCTTTCAGGGAAGGGGAAACCGCCAGACGCAATCAACGCTTCCCTACGTTCATTGTATTCTTCTTTTGATACCAGAATGTTGGCGCTGAATTCATTGAGATCAATACGGATCACATCCCCGGTTTGCAGCACCGCTAAGCCACCATTGTCAGGCGCTTCGGGCGCAGCATTCAAGATCGAGGGCGAGCCTGACGTGCCAGACTGACGCCCATCCCCAATGCACGGCAAAGCCTCCACACCCGCTTTCAAAAGATACGCAGGTGCGCGCATGTTCACCACTTCCGCGCCGCCTGGATATCCCTTGGGACCTGCGCCGCGCATCACAAGGATGCAACCCGCATCGATACCTTCCGCAGGATCGTCGATGCGGTGGTGATAATCTTCGGGCCCGTCAAATACGATCGCACGCCCCTCAAAGGCATTCATATCTTCAGGATTGCTGAGATACGCGGCGCGAAACGCGGGGCTGATCACCGAGGTTTTCATGATAGCACTGTCAAAAAGGTTGCCCTTAAGATTGATAAAGCCGGCCGCTTCCTTCAAAGGCGCCGCAATGGGTAGGATCACATCGTCATTCGTGGACGGGCGCAGCGCGCAGTTTTCGCCCATGCTCTTGCCATTCGCGGTCACTGCATCAGGATGCGGCAGTAGCCCATCTCCAAGCAGCGCACTTACGACCGCCGGCAAACCACCCGCGCGATGGAAATCCTCGCCAAGGTATTTGCCCGCAGGCTGAAGGTTAACCAACAAAGGCACATCATGCCCATGCTTTTGCCAATCATCATTGTCCAAAGGTACGCCCACATGCCGCGCAATCGCGTTCAAATGGATCGGTGCATTTGTCGATCCGCCAATCGCCGAATTGATGACAATCGCGTTCTCGAATGCCTCGCGCGTCATGATGTCAGAGGGGCGCAAATCGTCCCAGACCATATCGACAATGCGCTTGCCCGTCTCATAGCTAATTTGCCCACGCTCACGGTAAGGCGCTGGAATCGCAGCACTCCCCGGCAATTGCATCCCTAATGCTTCGGCTAATGAGTTCATCGTTGTCGCTGTGCCCATGGTATTACAATAACCCACAGAAGGCGCAGAAGCCGCTGCGATATCCATAAAGCCATCTTCGTCAATCTCACCTGCCGCCAGCTTTTCTCGGGCTTTCCAGATTACCGTGCCAGAGCCTGCGCGCTCGCCTTCCCACCAGCCATTGAGCATTGGGCCAACGGACAAAGCAATCGCAGGAATATTAACGGTTGCGGCAGCCATCAATAGGGCAGGTGTGGTCTTGTCACAGCCAATCGTTAGCACGACGCCATCAACAGGATAGCCATATAGCGTCTCGACCAATCCCAAATATGCAAGGTTGCGATCTAGCGATGCGGTGGGGCGTTTACCCGTCTCCTGAATGGGATGCACAGGCATTTCCAAAGGCACACCGCCTGCCGCAATAATGCCGTCGCGCACGCGCTTGGCCAGCTCAATATGATGGCGATTACACGGGGAAAGGTCACTGCCGGTTTGCGCAATCGCGATGATCGGCTTGTTGCTTTGTAGCTCTTCGCGGGTCAGCCCGTAGTTCAGATACCGTTCAAGATAGAGCGCTGTCATTTCACGATTTTCAGGATTGTTGAACCACTGACGGGAGCGCAGGTTTTCAGGCAACATCTTGGTCATAACAGTATCCTTCGACAGACATCGCCGCACGCGCGGGGGCGATGTTCAAAATTGAGGTTCAAATCAATGGTGCGGGCGGGGGGACTCGAACCCCCACGGGCATTCGCCCAACAGATTTTAAGTCTGGTGTGTCTACCATTCCACCACGCCCACATAGTCCTTTGCTGCTTCACAAAAGTCCTGACGCAATCTTTAACGCCACACAATGGCGATCACAATGCGTTTCAAAGCCGAAAATGCGGATAACGCGTCTAAAGATCTGTTTCTGCAGTGGGCGCATCGCCGGTCAGAAACTGGCGCTCTTTCAACCAGGGATTAAGCGCTGAAGCCTTTCGTAAAACTTTCTGCGCGTCTGCATCGCGTTTTAGCCCGATCAAGGTCAGCGCCTTGCCTGCAATTGCGGCGATATGTGTCGGGGATCGGTCAATCGCACGGTCCAAATCGGTCAAGGCGGGTTCATAGTCTTCGCGCAAAAACAGCACGAATGCGCGCTGATTGTAGCCCTCGGCGTAGTCTGGACAGTAGGCAATCAATTGCTCGAATGCTTTGATCGCGCCGTCAAAATCAAAACTGGAACGCCTCGCCATCCCGTCGTCCAACATTTGCTGGGCCCTGTCATCCGGAGCGTCGGCCCAAAGTGCCCACATATCGTTGGAAATCCGTGCCGCCGCCGTCTCATTTGGGGCAATTTTTACGGCGTCTAGCAAGCGTTTCATAGACGCGCGATGATCGGTTGGGGCAGGGCAGTCAGCGGCTGCAAAACTGGCGAAACCGACGAGAAAAGCGGAGAGGGTAAGGTTTTTCACGAGATAGAGGATGGCGTGAATGCGCATCCTGTCAAGATGGTGCCTCTCAGCGCCACGCAATTGTGATCACCTAAAACGTCTCGCTGCTGTCTTCTTTCACGGTCTGCATCGCCACATAGGTCGAGGTGTTCGAGATATGGGGCAGTGTCGAAAGCTTCTCCGCTAAGACCTGCCGATAGCTGCTCATATCGCTGACGCGCACCTTCAACAGATAGTCAAAATTTCCAGCAATCAAGGCCGAACATACGCCGCACAAGATCCACAAAACCATCCTACTAGATCCCACGGGGGAGCTTAACCAAATCAGCCGCCACGCGCGCGCGCCATTTCTATGCATGGGGCCGGGGCAAACGCGGCAAAGAACCAAGCGGAGGACGTTAAAGCATTAGGCGGACGTGCCATCATCGCTACGGGCGATTTAATAAACCTCAA
Organism: Planktotalea sp.; assembly: GCF_018607995.1. GTDB lineage: Bacteria > Pseudomonadota > Alphaproteobacteria > Rhodobacterales > Rhodobacteraceae > Planktotalea. The sequence continues at coordinate 444,344 of NZ_JABBAL010000030.1, read as the reverse complement.
TGGCATTTCAGGCGTGATCTTCTGGGGTAACCTCACGCAAAAACGCGACATCGCACAAGCACTGGCCGCTCGCACAGGCGCTATCCTTCCACTCCTTACCGGCTTGCCAAACGCCGGATACGTCCTCGAAGAACAGCACCTTTGCGTCGATATAACCGCAGCTGGCGGCAATGCCGCGCTCCTCGCTAAAAGCGCGCCTGATACCTAATCGCTTGACCTTTGGGTGGGCAAACTCCAGCCTGCCCAAATGCTTCCAATTCGCGACCATAACCCGTCGGGGCGCGCACCCTATGTCACCTACACGCTGATCGCCATCAACGTGCTAATTTTTCTTTTGTTCAATCTCTCGCTGGGGGAAGGGCGCGAGCTGAATGCGTTTTATTATGACTGGGGCATGGTGCCGCTTCATATCTCGCGCGGGCAGGATTATTATACGCTTGTGACCTCGCAATTTTTGCATGGTGGCATTATGCACATCGGCGGTAACATGCTGTTTTTGTGGATATTTGGTGACAATATCGAAGATGAAATGGGCCATATCGGTTTTCTTGTTTTCTATCTTGTCAGCGGCGTTTTTGCAGCCCTCGCGCAATGGATCGTCGAGCCAATTTCAACCATCGTCACCATCGGCGCTTCAGGTGCAATCGCGGGTGTAATGGGAGGTTACTTGTTGCTTTTCCCAAAAGCGAAGGTCGATATCCTGCTGATCTTAATCGTCTTCTTCCGCATTTTCCCGATTCCCGCGTGGATCATGTTGGGCGTGTGGTTTGCGTTGCAGGTCGGCAATGGTGTGGCGTCTGATCCTGATTTTGGCGGCGTCGCCTATTGGGCACATGCGGGTGGCTTCGTGGTGGGTCTGATCTTGGCGATCCCGACCTTCCTCAGGCTCGGCGGTTTTTCTTACTGGCAAGTAAACCATGGCCAACCCCCGCATCCCGACGCCGAATACGAACTCACCAACAGCCGTATCCCGCGGGTTCGGCGCAAATAGCACTGCCCAACGCGGCAGAATCGCTTGTCGTCAGAAGTAGGCTGCCCCATAGTTTTTTGAATTTTTAGACCATCAGGAGATCCAAAATGATCAATCTTAAGATCACATTTACGATGGCACTCACAACACTGTTTCTCGCAGCATGCGATCGCTAATTGGAAGAGTCTTTAAACTTTTTGACTCAAGATCAATAGCGTACGATTTATAAAATTTGACGAACCGGAGTGTTAATATGAAAATGAACCCGCTTGGCAGAACTGGAATCATCGTGCCTGAGCTATGCCTTGGGACGATGACCTTCGGCACCCAAACGCCCGAAGCGGAAGGGCATGAGCAGATTGATATCTCGCTCGATGCGGGCTTGAATTTTCTCGACACCGCGGAAATGTATCCGGTCAATCCAATCAGCGCTGAGACGCAGGGTGACAGCGAACGCGTTGTTGGCACGTGGCTCGCGAAGACAGGGCGGCGCGATGATGTGATCGTCGCGACAAAACACTCCGGCAATGGTTGGGATCATATTCGCAACAAAGCGGGCATTTCCGCAGCCAGCATTCCTGAAGCGATCGACGGTTCGCTGGAACGTTTGCAGACGGATTACATTGATCTTTACCAGTTTCATTGGCCCAATCGTGGCTCCTACATGTTTCGCCAGAATTGGACCTTTGATCCCTCGAAGCAGAACCGCGCCGCAATCTTAGATCATATGATCGAAACGCTTGAAGCGTTGCAAGCCGCTGTAGATGCTGGGAAAATTCGTTCGTTCGGTCTCAGCAATGAAAGCGCGTGGGGCACATCCGAGTGGTTGCGCCTGTCCGAGGCAGGTCTTGGCCCGCGCGTCGCATCGATCCAAAACGAATATTCGCTGCTCTGTAGGCTCTATGACACCGACCTCGCAGAACTCAGTGTGAACGAAAACGTCGGCTTGCTGGCTTTTTCCCCCTTGGCAACGGGCTTGCTAACCGGAAAATATCAAGGTGGAGCTGTGCCCGATGGGTCTCGCCTAAGCGTGTCAGATGGGCTTGGCGGACGTGTCACGGCCCGTGTCTTCCCTGCCGTCGATGCCTATCTTGCAATCGCGCAAAAACATGGGCTGGATCCAGTTCATATGGCACTCGCGTGGTGTCGCACACGGCCCTTTATGGCATCCGCGATCTTCGGGGCAACGCGCACGACTCAACTCAAACATGCGCTTGGATCCGTCGATGTGACTCTCAGCCAAGAGGTGCTTGACGATCTCAACCAGGCGCACCGCCAGCATCCGCAGGTGTATTGAGCGATGGAGCAGCTCGGCTTTGATTTAGGATCAGTACCAACCCCAAAGGTCGAGCCCGCATTTAAAAGCGCACAGGATTTTTCTAGGACGCTTAGTCACTGGATGGGAACGCAAAAAGGGGCGGCCAAGCTGTTCGCGCACCCGATTGAAACGCCAGTTGGCACGATGGTCGCTGTGTGTGACGCGACCCATTTGCACTTACTTGAATTCGCAGATCGTAAAGAGCTGCCAAAAGAGCTGCGTAAATTGGGCGCGTCTTTGGGATCCATTGCAACGGGTCAAACCCAGATCACACGCAATTTGCACGATCAACTCGGGGCCTATTTCGCGACGTCGCTCTCAAATTTCTCCATTCCGATGGTGTTGCACGGGACAGATTTCACCAAAAGCGTTTGGACCGCCTTGCTCAAGTTGCCCTTTGGCACAACGACCAGCTACGGGGATTTGTCGATAACGTTGGGCAATCCGACCGCGACGCGGGCGGTTGCGCGCGCGAACGGTGCCAATCAAATCGCAATTCTGATCCCCTGCCACCGTGTGATCGGCGCGGATGGATCCTTGACCGGATATGCGGGCGGCTTGTGGCGCAAACGCGCCTTGCTCGAGCTTGAGCGTCAGCCGTAAACAGCCTTGGCCGCAATATCGTCATCCGGCCAGAATTCAGATCTACTACTCAAAAGCGCACTAAACGACAGCCCGCCTTTACAATTTGCGCACCACATTTCGTCATAAAAGGGCAAAGCGCCAAGCGACGTCGTTTTTGTGGTTTCGCATCTTGGCGTTTCGCGGCAACGTGGCCCAAATCATTTCTGGAAAGCTTGAGCCTATGCCTCTCACAATGAACCGCGAAGTATTTATCACATGCGCCGTGACAGGGTCGGGCGGGACGCAAGATCGCAGCCCCCATGTTCCACGTTCCCCCAAACAGATCGCCGATAGCGCCATCGCGGCTGCCAAAGCAGGGGCTGCTGTTGCACATTGCCATGTGCGCGATCCTGAAAGCGGCGCACCTTCGCGTGATTTTACCTACTACCGCGAGGTCACAGACCGTATCCGCGATGCAGACGTGGACGTGATTCTAAACCTGACCGCAGGCATGGGTGGCGACATCATTTTCGGCAGTGCAGAGAAGCCTTTTCCAACAGCCGCAGGCACAGACATGATCGGCGCAAGCGAACGTGTGGCTCATATCGCTGAGTGTTTGCCGGAAATTTGCACCTTGGATTGCGGCACAATGAATTTCGCGGAAGCTGACTACGTCATGACAAATACCCCGGGCATGTTAACGGCAATGGGTGGTATGATGACCAAGCTTGGTGTGAAGCCTGAAATCGAAGCTTTTGACACTGGACATCTCTGGTATGCAAAACAATTGGTTGCAGACGGCGTGCTTGATAGCCCGGCGCTTGTGCAGCTGTGCATGGGAGTGCCTTGGGGCGCACCTGATGATCTAAATACATTCATGGCAATGGTGAATAATGTTCCCGACGATTGGACGTTTAGCGGCTTTGGTCTAGGTCGTAATCAGATGGCATATGTCGCAGCATCGGTCTTGGCAGGGGGCAATGTACGGGTCGGATTAGAGGACAATCTATGGCTCGAAAAAGGTGTGCTCGCAACAAATGAACAATTGGTTGATCGCGCAGTGACAATTATCGAAAACATGGGCGCGCGCGTCATCGGACCTGAGGCTGTGCGGCAAAAGCTTGGCCTCACCAAACGCGCACCTGCTACCTAAAGGTATTATCATGCGTATTATTCTTAACACCCTCATCGCGGCGGCCTTCATCAGTTTTGCGGTTCAAGCCGAAGCAGCGAACTACCGTGACCGCTCTGTTCCAATGGCAGTTCAGGCGGGGCTGGATTTGAAAAAATATCTTGGGAAATGGTATGAAATTGCCCGTTTTCCGAACCGGTTTGAACGCGGATGTGTCGGGGTCACGGCCGAATATTCAATGCGTGCAGACGGCGATGTGCGGGTGCTCAACACGTGCCGCAAAAGCACCCTAAACGGCAAGGTTGAGGTTGCAGACGGAAGTGCTCGTGTCGAAGCGCCGGGGCGCTTGTCGGTGAACTTTGTGCCTTGGCTTCCCTTCGCGCGTGGCGACTATTGGGTGCTCTATGTGGCCCCTGATTACAGCCTCGCGGTGGTGGGCAGCCCGAAAGGAACAACCGGCTGGATTTTGGCGCGCACCCCGCGCATTAATGCGAAAGAGCGCGCCAAGGCGGAAGTTGTACTCTCTAAAAATGGATATGATGTCATTCAATTAGAAGACGTTCTTCAGAAATAGGATCAAGGCATGACTAGAGGTGTAGCAATCGTCGGTGGCGGCGTCATTGGGGGCGGTTGGGCCGCTCGTTTCATGTTGAACGGCTGGAATGTGCGTCTCTATGATCCTGATCCGGATTCCGAGCGCAAGATCGGCTCCGTTCTTGAAAATGCACGTCGCGCTTTGCCAGGGTTAACTGATGTCGAGCTGCCTAAAGAAGGCTCGCTAACCCATTGTAACAAAATCTCAGATACTGTTTCAGGCTGCGATCTGATCGTCGAAGCTGTGCCTGAGCGGTTGGATGTAAAACACAGCGTCTATGCAGAGATTGAGGCCGCCAACTCAACGGGCATCATCGCGTCCTCAACCTCCGGCATTATGCCGACTGATCTGCAAAGCCAACTGCAATACCCCGAACGATTGATCGTCGCGCATCCATTCAATCCGGTCTATCTGTTGCCTCTGGTCGAACTGGTTGCAGGCCAGAAAACTGACTCTGCTAATATTGAAAAAGCCAAGGCCCTTTACAGCTCCATCGGCATGCATCCGCTTCATTGTCGTGTCGAGATCGAAGGCTTCCTCTCCGACCGCCTACAAGAAGCGCTTTGGCGCGAAGCGCTCTGGCTGCTTAAGGATGAGGTCGCTACCGCAGAGGAACTCGATGCAGCAATCGCCTACGGCCCCGGCCTTCGCTGGGCGCAGATGGGCACGATGCAAACCTTCCACCTTGCGGGCGGCGAAGGCGGTATGCGTGCAATGCTTGCGATGTTCGGCCCTTGCCTCAAATGGCCTTGGACGAAACTGATGGATGTGCCTGATCTTACAGATGATTTTGTCGAAATGGTGGGCGATCAATGTGATACGCAGTCCGGTGCACTCAGTCCGCGTGACCTTGAGCGCGTGCGCGATAGCAATCTCGTTGGCATCATCCGTTCGCTGCGCGCGGGCAATTGGGGGGCGGGTGCGACCACGAAGGCCCACGATCAAACACTCGCGGCGCTCAGCGGCATGGACGCAATGGCTGCAGACATAGATCCGACCCAGCATGTGGTCACATCGAAACGTACGGTTCCCCTCGATTGGACCGATTACAACGGCCACATGAACGAAGCGCGCTATCTGCAGGCTTTCGGCGATGCCACGGATCGCTTTATGGAGCTGGTGGGCTGCGACGCGGATTACATCGCGACGGGCGGCAGTTATTTCACCGCCGAAACTCATATCCGCCATATCGACGAGGTCCACGCGGGCACGCGCATCGAGGTACGCACGCAGGTCTTGTTGGGCGACGGTAAGAAAATGCACCTGTGGCATGAAATGTATGACGGGGCGCGCCTCTTGGCGACGGGAGAGCATATGTTGATCCACGTAAGCTTGGAAACGCGCCGTCCTTCTGCGCCAAGCGCTGCGATTGAAGCTAACCTGACCCGTATCGCCCAAGGTCACAGCGCTTTGCCACGCCCAGATGCGGCGGGAGCGTCGGTTGGCGTGCGAAAATGACGCTCGTTCTCATCACAGCAGGGGCTAAAGGCATTGGCTATGCTTTGGCTGCGGCCTTCGCCGCATCAGGTAGTGAGGTCTGGATCACAGATATTGATAAAGACGCGCTGCAATCCTGCCCAGCGAGCTGGCGCAAATCTTGTGTGGATGTTGCTAATGATGCGCAAATGTGTGCTTTGTTTGACGAAATCGCTGCTGTCTGGGGCACTGTAGATGTGGTCTGTGCCAATGCGGGCGTTGCAGGGCCAACCGCAAAAGTCGAAAATGTCGTGTGGGCGGACTGGAATACCTGCGTTTCAACCACTTTAGGTGGCGCATTCCTGAGCGCGAAATACGCAGCCCCTTTGATGAAGCGCGCGGGCAAAGGCGCACTCATCTTGATTTCTTCAACTGCAGGCCAATACGGCTATCCAAATCGCGCTCCCTATGCGGCGGCAAAATGGGGGGTAATCGGCCTGATGAAAACCCTCGCGATGGAGCTGGGACCGCATGGCATTCGCGCCAATGCGATTTGCCCAGGGGCGGTGGAAGGCCCGCGTATGGAAGGGGTTCTCACCCGTGAAGCGGCAGCAAAAAACACGACGCGCGATGAAGTCTATCAAGGCTACGCAAGCGGCACATCCATGGGCTCATTTGTCACCGCACAAGATATCGCAAACATGGCGGTGTTCTTGGGTAGTGATGCTGCGCGTTTGGTCTCCGGTCAGGTCATAGCGGTTGACGGTCACACTGAGAATCCCGACCCGAAGATCTAATTCAAAGTGGCGGCTACAGCCGTACCTGCGGCCCAGCCACTCGACCATGCCCATTGAAAATTATATCCACCAAGCCAACCGGTTACATCAATTGCCTCACCTATCACATAAAGCCCTTTTTTCGCCTTCGCCTCCATCGTTTTCGATGAAACGTGATCTGTGCCAATGCCACCCAAAGTGACTTCCGCAGTACGATACCCTTCGCTGCCCGTTGGCACCTGGGACCAATTTCTGAGCTTGTCACACAGCTCTTGCAAAGCTCGATCTGACTGATCGCCGATCCGGCCGCCAATACCCATTTCTTCGCTCAAGTGCTGCACTAATCGAGCCGGATAAGACTGCGTCAAAATCGTTGTTATATCTTTCTTGCCCTGCGCCTGCCGCGCAGTGCGCAAGGCCTCAAACAAGCTGCCATTCGGATCAATATCTAAAACCACCGGATCCCCGTCGAGCCAATAGGAGGAGGCTTGCAAAATCGCAGGTCCTGATAGGCCGCGATGGGTAAACAAAGTGGCTTCTTCAAAAGCGGTGCCATTCGCCGACACCCGCGAGGGCGCACTGACCCCAGAAATCGCGGCGTAGCGTTGATCCGAAAAGGTGAGCGGCACGAGGGCAGGGCGAATGTCCGTTAAGCCAAGCCCGAATTGCCGAGCAATATCATAGGCAAGCCCAGTAGCTCCCATCTTCGGGATCGATTTTCCACCGCTTGCTAGCACCAAATTACGCGCACTCAGATCAATGCTTTTACCGTCACAAAAAACCGATAAACGATAGGCTCTGCCGTCATGATCCACCTGTTTGACCGACGCATTCAGCCACAAATCAGCGCCTGCACACTTCATTTCCTCCAGCAACATCGCAACAATCTGCTTTGCAGATCCGTCACAAAACAATTGCCCCAAGGTCTTCTCATGCCAAGTAATCTCATACTTTGCGATCAGGTCTAGGAAGTCCCATTGCGTATATCGGCTAAGGGCGGACTTGCAAAAATGCGCGTTTTGAGAGATAAAATTGGCGCTTGAAGCTCCTAAATTAGTAAAATTACAACGCCCACCGCCTGAGATGCGTATTTTCTCACCTGCAGCTTTTGCGTGATCAAGCACCAAGGTGCGACCACCAGAATGCGCAGCACACATCATGCCCGCAGCGCCCGCGCCAATAATGATCGTGTCAAAATCCATATCCTTCATCTGCACGCGAAGACCTGCAAACTCAAGCCTCTTCATTTTTTGAGATAAACTTTCGCCGTAGGCAATTCGGATAGGCTTGGCCATGCACATCAAGCATGCCACTTTGCGGCAATTCGCTTAATAGCAAACAAAGCTGGCATTCGAATCACTGATTCGCTAAACAGAGTTTAGATCCTGGCAAACGGGACATGAAAGAGGCAACGATCAGCGGTGATCTATGACAGAAATGGTGTATGGCAGCGTCCCCGTGCGGGATGGCGAGCCTATTCTTCCAAAGTGGTGGCGCACGGTCGACAAATGGTCGATCTCTTGCATTCTCATTCTCTTCGGTATTGGTCTTTTGCTCGGCCTTGCCGCATCTCCGCCTCTCGCGGCTAAGAACGGCTTCGAGCCGTTTCACTACGTTCAAAGGCAAGCGTTCTTTGGTAGTCTCGCGCTTACTGCGATGTTTATCACATCTATGCTCAACCCCGTTGTCGTGCGCCGTCTTGCGGTGCTTGGCTTTGTGGCTGCTTTCATCGCGTTGATCTTGTTGCCGTTCTTCGGCACGGACTTCGGCAAAGGGGCCACACGCTGGTACTCCTTGGGGTTCGCATCGGTGCAGCCTTCCGAATTTCTCAAACCTGGCTTCATTATTGTGGCCGCTTGGATGATGGCGGCCTCGCAAGAAATTGGCGGACCTCCTGGACGCCTCTGGTCCTTTATGTTGACCATAACGATCGTTCTGATCCTCGTGATGCAGCCTGATTTCGGGCAAGCCTCTCTGATCTTGTTCGGTTGGGGTGTCATGTATTTCGTGGCAGGGGCCCCCATGACGCTTCTCCTTGGCATGGCGGGTCTTGTCGTCGCAGGCGGCATGGTTGCTTACAATAACTCAGAACATTTCGCGCGTCGTATTGACGGGTTCCTCTCAACAGATGTGGATCCGACAACGCAGCTAGGCTACGCCAGCAACGCGATCCGCGAGGGTGGTTTCTTTGGCGTCGGTGTGGGGGAGGGCGAAGTGAAATGGTCGCTGCCCGACGCGCACACCGACTTTATCATCGCGGTCGCGGCAGAAGAATATGGCCTCTTCCTCGTGCTTTGCATCATTGTGGTCTACACGATTATCATCGTGTGTTCCCTTTTGCGCCTCATGCGCGAACGTGATCCGTTTATCCGCCTCGCAGGCACAGGTCTGGCCTGCATGTTCACGGTGCAAGCGATGATCAATCTTGGCGTAGCAGTGCGTTTGTTGCCCGCGAAAGGCATGACGCTACCCTTCGTCAGCTACGGTGGCTCGTCTTTGATTGCAGGTGGTATTGCAGTTGGCATGCTTTTGGCCCTCACGCGCACTCGGCCACAGGGCCAAATCGGTGATCTTCTTCGAGGACGTAAGTGATGAGTGACAAAACACCCCTTTTGGTGATCGCAGCTGGTGGCACGGGCGGCCATATGTTTCCGGCTCAAGCTTTGGCCGAACACATGTTGCGCAAAGGCTGGCGCGTTAAGCTCAGCACAGATGCACGCGGCGCGCGCTATACAGGCGGCTTTCCTCACACGGTGGAGATCGAACAAATTGCCAGCGCCACTTTCGCGCGCGGTGGGGTTTTGGCCAAGCTTGCGGTGCTGCCGCGCATTGCAGGCGGTGTTATCGGTTCGATCTTCAAGATACTTGGCGACAAGCCAACGGTCGTTGTCGGCTTTGGTGGATATCCGTCCATTCCCGCGCTCGCGGCCGCAACCATTTTACGCCGGCCGCGCATGATCCATGAACAAAACGGAGTGCTTGGTCGCGTGAATCAGGTCTTCGCGAAACGTGTGGATAGCATTGCTTGCGGCACTTGGCCGACAGAATTGCCTGCGGGCATCGAGGCGCATCACACGGGCAATCCCGTGCGCGCAACTGTGCTTGATCGTGCGGGCGCAGGCTACATTCCTCCTGGGGGTTACCCAATGAGCTTACTTGTCATGGGAGGCTCTCAAGGAGCGCGGATCCTGTCGGATGTTGTCCCCCCAGCCATTGCCGCTTTGCCGTTGGAAATCCTGCAAAACCTCCGAGTCAGCCATCAAGCGCGCGATGAGGACGAGCAGCGTGTGGCAGAGTATTACGCAGAGCACGGCATCAGCGCCGATGTGCAACCCTTTTTTAAAGATGTTCCAAATCGCATGAGCGAAGCGCAATTGGTGATCAGTCGCGCAGGGGCTTCTTCTGTCGCCGACATTTCCGTCATTGGACGCCCGTCGATCCTTGTTCCGTTCGCGGCAGCAACCGCGGATCATCAATCCGCAAATGCGCGTGGTCTGACTGAAGCAGGCGCAGCAATTTTGATGCCAGAAGCCAGTTTCTCACCGGAAAGCCTGACAGAGCAATTGATGCTGGTTCTGGGCAATGAAAAGGGTGCGAACACGATGGCGCAAGCCGCATTGAGCTGTGGCAAGCCGGATGCAACACAACAATTGGCCGCTCTGGTGGAGCACCTCGCGACCCCTAATTCCAACTGAAAGACCTTCCCATGAATGCAGCCCTGTCGATGAGCCCGCCCACGAAACTTCCGGGTGATGTGGGGCCTATTCATTTCGTAGGTATCGGTGGCATCGGCATGTCTGGCATCGCCGAAGTGCTGTTGAACCATGGCTATGTTGTGCAAGGCTCGGATCTGAAGTCTTCGCCGATCACTGATCGCCTTGCGAAACTTGGTGGGCATATTTTTGTAGGGCAGAAGGCCGAAAACCTCGAAAGTGCCGAAGTCGTCGTAATCTCTTCTGCAATCAAGCCGGGTAATCCAGAACTCGATGAAGCGCGGCGTTGCGGACTACCCGTCGTGCGCCGCGCAGAAATGCTCGCGGAACTGATGCGCCTCAAGCTCAACATCGCGGTGGCAGGTACGCATGGCAAGACGACGACCACAACGATGGTCGCGACTTTGCTCGATGCGGGCAAGTTTGACCCTACAGTTGTAAACGGCGGGATCATCCACGCATATGGCTCCAACGCGCGTATGGGGCAGGGCGAATGGATGGTTGTGGAAGCGGATGAAAGCGATGGTACGTTCAACCGCTTACCCGCGACCATTGCGATTGTCACAAATATCGATCCTGAACATATGGAGCATTGGGGCACAGAGGAAAATCTGCATAAAGGCTTCCTCGATTTTACATCGAACATCCCCTTTTATGGCCTCGCGATTTGCTGCACCGATGATGCAGATGTGCAAACGCTAGTTGGCAAACTGACGGATCGACGTGTGGTGACCTATGGCTTTAACGCCCAAGCGGACGTGCGCGGGGTGGGGCTTCATTACAAAGGCGGCGTCGCGATGTTCGACATCCATCTGCAGAACGAAGATCAAGTGATTGAGGGCTGCTCCTTGCCGATGCCGGGCGATCACAACGTGTCCAACGCCTTGTCCGCGGTTGCCGTGGCCCGCCATCTGGGCATGTCAGGCGACGAAATTCGCAGCGCTTTGGCTGCGTTTGGTGGGGTGAACCGGCGCTTCACCAAAGTTGCGGAGATCAATGGCGTGACGATCATTGACGACTATGGTCATCATCCAACCGAAATTTCAGCGGTTCTGAAAGCGGCGCGCCAAGCGTCCGAAGGGCGTGTGATCGCGATCCATCAGCCGCACCGATATACGCGTTTGCACCACCACTTTGAAGATTTCTGCGCCTGCTTTAACGAAGCCGACGTTGTGGCGATCACAGAGATTTACGCAGCGGGCGAAGAGCCGATTGAGGGGGCATCACGCGATGATCTTGTGGCGGGCTTGATCCGTCATGGACACCGCCATGCGCGCTCTATCACTACACAGGATGAGCTGACGGCTTTGGTGAAAGAGCAAGCGAAACCGGGCGATATGGTCGTGTGTCTCGGGGCGGGTACGATTTCCGCATGGGCAAACGAATTGCCCGCATGTTTGAAATAGGGGCGCGAATTTTCGCCGATAATTCAGGGGAGCAATAGTATGATTTTGTCGCTGATTTTTGCGTCAGTCTATGTGCTTTTGGCTGCCGTCGTTGCGATGCTGCCGATCTAACGCCAATATTGGCCCGTTGGGATCATGCTGCTCGCGGCCCCTGTGTTGCTCGCTTTTATTTGCTATCAACATGGCTGGTTCTGGTTCGTGCTTAGCATGCTGGCGTTCCTGTCGATGTTCCGCAATCCTTTGCGCTATTTGTGGCGCAAAGCGCGCGGTGAACATGTAGAGCTGCCGCGATGAGCACATCCTTGGTTCTGGCGTTTGTGTGGCTTGTGTTCGCCAATGTGATCGCAATATTTCCTTCAAAAAACTACCACTGGCGCAATGCCTAAATGCTGATTGCACTGTGGAGCCTTTATTGGGCAGCTATAGACGCGTAACGGGCAAGTTCGCGCGCAAGGCTGTTGGCGAAAAGCGTCGCGTGGTGAAGCGGGATAATCTGGCGCGTGAAGAGCCTGTTGTGGAAGACAGAGTCGCGTTTAAAAAGTATCAGAGCGAGGATCTTGAAGCGGGAAAAGAGACGTTGGATCTTGTTGAGAGTGATGCGCCTGGGATCGAGCTCGAAACGGAGTAGCCGTTGAGCTAAGGGGTGCACGCGGACTCTTTTCAATGTGCTAAGCGCGCTCTAAACAGGATCGAAACCGAGCCGAATTAGCAGATTGAGCAACTTATGACCGACTTTTCTCATATTCGTGGTAAGATCAGGATGGATCGCCCTTTGGCTGATTTAACGTGGTTGCGTGTAGGTGGTCCCGCGGAAATGTTCTTTCAACCTGCAGATAAGGACGATATTCAATCCTTTCTTAGGGCCTTACCGATAGAGACCTCGGTGTTCCCGATGGGCGTCGGGTCGAATTTGATCGTGCGCGATGGCGGTATCAAAGGGGCTGTAATCCGCATGGGGCGCGGGTTCAACCATATCGAGTTTGAAGGTGAAACGATGCGCGTTGGTGTGGCTGCTCTGGATGCACATGTGGCGCGCAAAGCGGCGGATGCGGGGTTAGATTTGACGTTTCTGCGCACGATCCCTGGCGCAATTGGTGGCGCTGTGCGGATGAACGCAGGGTGCTATGGCAGTTATGTGGCGGATCATTTCGTGGAAGCGACGGCCGTGACGCGAGCGGGTGAAGAAGTGCGCTTTAGTACCGATGAGCTGGAGTTTGCCTATCGCCAAAGCAGCTTGCCCGAGGGCTACGTTCTGACCGAAGTTGTGCTGCGCGCAGAACGGGGCGATCCCGAAACGCTGCACGCCAAGATGGAAGAGCAGCTGCGCAAGCGCGATGAAACGCAGCCCACGAGAAATCGCACTGCGGGGAGTACCTTTCGCAATCCTGCTGGTTTTTCATCCACAGGGCAGGCGGATGACACCCATGAACTTAAGGCGTGGAAGGTCATTGATGAGGCTGGCATGCGTGGTGCGACCCTTGGTGGTGCACAAATGAGCACCAAACATCCGAACTTTTTGATCAACACCGGTGGCGCAACTGCTGCAGATCTTGAGGGTTTGGGCGAGATGGTGCGAAAAAAGGTTTTCCAAACACAATCAATAACGTTAAACTGGGAAGTGTTGAGGATCGGCGAACCGGTCCCGCAAAAATAGCTGTGTCCGAGAAACGGATGCTTCGGTGGCAAAAGAGCGAGCAGCTCTTACAAGTATTTGAGGTACGAGTTGGGAATGTCGATCAGGCAACCCCGCAACGTAGCTGTTTTGATGGGCGGACCTTCGGCTGAACGCGAAGTGTCATTGTCCTCTGGGCGCGCATGCGCAGCAGCTTTGCGGGAACACGGATACCAAGTGACGGAAATCGATGCGGGCGCTGATTTGGCGGCCCGTCTCATCGCACTTGCGCCTGACGTCGTGTTCAATGCGCTTCATGGGCGTTGGGGTGAAGATGGGTGCGTTCAAGGGATGCTTGAATGGTTGCAAATTCCTTACACGCATTCTGGTGTTTTGGCCTCGGCTTTGGCGATGGACAAGCAGCGCAGCAAAGAAATGTTCGCACGGGTCGGTTTGCCGATTGTGAAAAGCATTATCGTGCCTGCCGCCGACGTGCGCGCGCGTCATTTGATGGACGCGCCTTATGTGGTGAAGCCCAATAGTGAAGGCTCCTCCGTGGGTGTGTATCTCGTCGATGAGGCGGCAAATGGTCCGCCGCAACTTGATGACACGATGCCCGAAATGGTCATGGTTGAAGCGTTTGCACCGGGCCGCGAATTGACAGCGACAGTCATGGGGGATCGCCCGCTGACTGTCACCGACATCCTGACGGATGGTTGGTATGATTATGATGCAAAGTACAAAGAAGGCGGATCGCGCCACGTTGTACCCGCACAAATCCCGCAAGAGATCTGGGATGCCTGCATTGACTATGCCGTACGCGCCCATGAGGCATTAGGTTGTCGCGGCGTATCACGTACAGATTTTCGCTGGGATGAAACCCGCGGTTTGGCAGGGCTAATTTTGCTGGAAACCAACACTCAGCCCGGCATGACCGCAACGTCTCTGTCGCCCGAGCAGGCCCAAGCGATTGGTATGAGTTTTCCCGAGTTGTGTTCTTGGATGGTTGAGGATGCGTCATGCAACAGGTAGGCCCAGCCCCATCTGGCGGCCCACAGAGGCAAGGTGGTAGTGTGCTGAGCCGTGCGTCTAAGCGGCGCAAGGCCGATCCCGCGCCATCGCGTTGGTCTTATCGTCTTCAACGTTTGATGTTGACGCCGCTCTTTCGGTTTTCCCTGCGTGTGGGTGTGCCTTTCGCGCTGACCTTTTCGTTAGGGCTGGTCTACTTGTCAGACGAAGCGCGCCGCACGGAGTTGCAGGATGTCGTCGCAGAGATGCGTACCAACATCGAAGAGCGCCCTGAGTTCATGGTGCATTTGATGCAGGTTGACGGGGCGAGCGAAGACGTTGCCTCTGCCATTCACGAAATTATATCGATCAAATTCCCCGTTAGCTCATTTGATATCGAGCTATCAAACGTCCAAAAAACCATAGCCGATATGAACCCTGTGCGCGGCGCAGATGTGCATCTTCAGCCGGGTGGTGTGTTGCAAGTCACGGTGGATGAACGCCAAGTGGCTGCGCTTTGGCGTACGCATGATGGGTTGTTTCGTCTCGACAAAGAGGGTGTCTACATTGGCATTGCCCTTGATCGTGATGACTACCCGAAATTGCCAATTCTTGCAGGTGATGGCGCGGACGAAGCCGTTGTTGAAGCGCAGGAATTGATGGCGGCGGCGGCACCTTTGGATGATCGCCTTAAGGGGCTCGTGCGCATGGGTGCGCGGCGTTGGGATGTAGTGTTGGATCGTGATCAGCGGATCATGCTTCCTAAAGACGATCCCGTGCGGGCGCTTGAGCGCGTGATTGCGCTGAACCAAGTCCAAGACGTGCTTGAGCGTGATTTGGCGCGTGTTGACATGCGCCTTGCGCACAGGCCGACAATTCGAATGAACGAGAACGCCGTGCAAGAACTATGGCGCATCAAGACGACAGCAGTGAAAGTCCCTTATAATGAATGATCTTTATAGCTCTCAGCGTGCAATGCGCAGTATGCGAAAAGCAGCGATGCAGCGCGGTGTCGTAGCGATTTTGGATGTGGGCAGTTCCAAGATTGTATGTCTGATTTTACGCTTTGATGGCTCGGATAAGGTGAGCGAAACCGAAGGCGTCAGCTCCCTTGCGGGACAGACCGGATTTCGCGTGATTGGGGCTGCAACGACGCGTTCGCGCGGCGTCCGTTTTGGTGAAATCAGCGCCATGTCAGAAACAGAACGCGCCATTCGCACAGCGCTCCAGTCTGCGCAGAAAATGGCGCAAATTCGCGTGGATCACGTGATTGCCTGCTTTTCTGGTGCGGAGCCGCGCTCTTACGGGCTCGACGGGTCTGTTGAAATCGAAAATACGGTTGTGTCCGAGCAGGATGTGGCGCGCGTGCTGTCGTCCTGTGATGTGCCTGATTTAGGGCCGGGGCGCGAAGTTTTGCATGCGCAGCCTGTGAATTTTATGCTGGATCATCGATCTGGTCTCAGTGATCCGCGTGGCCAAATTGGCCAGCAGTTGAACACTGATATGCACATGTTGACCGTTGATGCGGCGGCAATTCAAAATCTCGCACATTGTGTGCGGCGCTGTGATCTTGAACTTGCTGGCGTTGCGTCTTCTGCTTACGCGTCGGGCATTTCCACACTGGTTGAGGATGAACAGGAACTGGGCGCGGCGTGTATTGATATGGGGGGGGGGGCGACCAGCATCTCTATCTTTATGAAAAAGCACATGATTTTCGCCGATGCCGTTCGCATGGGTGGCAATCACATAACATCGGATATTTCGATGGGCTTGCAAGTGCCGATGACCACAGCCGAGCGGATTAAAACAGTGAACGGCGGTGTTGTGGCAACGGGCATGGATGATCGCGACATGATCGACACAGGCGGTGACACGGGCGATTGGGATCACGATCGTCGCCAAGTGAGCCGTGCGGAACTGATCGGGATTATGCGTCCTCGCGTCGAAGAAATTCTAGAAGACGTGCGCGCGCGTCTTGATGCCGCTGGATTTGATCACCTGGCGAGCCAACAAATTGTCTTGACAGGCGGGGGCAGCCAAATCCCGGGGCTTGACGGTTTGGCAAGCAAAATTTTGGGCCAGCAAGTACGCCTTGGTCGGCCTTTGCGTGTGCGTGGGTTGCCTGGTGCAACCACAGGCTCCGGCTTCTCCAGCGCAGTTGGTTTGTGCCTGTTTGCGGCGCATCCACAAGACGAATTGTGGGACTTTGAAATTCTTGAGAATAATCAAGGGCGTTCTATCAAACGCGCTGTAAAGTGGTTCCGCGACAATTGGTAACCGCTACATCTGGCCGTTTAGGCTAAATACGGCAGAAATCCGCTGAAAGACCCGCACATTTTGTGAGTTTTTCGCTTTTTTGCGTGACGTCACCGAATCACTTGGTTAAGCTAAAAGCAATCAGGCAACAAAAATGATCCGAAAATGGATCGGCAGACACAGGCGGACAGAACATGACATTGAACCTAACGGTGCCAGGACAGGAAGACTTGAAGCCACGCATTACGGTATTTGGCGTGGGCGGAGCGGGCGGCAATGCTGTCAACAACATGATCGAGAAAGAACTTGATGGTGTGGATTTCGTGGTCGCGAACACGGATGCGCAGGCGCTGCAACAATCGATGTCGCAAAGCCGGGTTCAGCTGGGTGTTAAAGTTACTGAAGGTCTCGGTGCCGGTGCGCGTGCAACTGTTGGTGCTGCCGCTGCCGAAGAGAGCATCGAACAAATTGTTGACCACCTCGCAGGTGCGCACATGTGTTTCATCACAGCCGGAATGGGCGGTGGTACTGGAACAGGTGCGGCGCCAATTATCGCACAAGCGGCGCGTGAATTGGGTGTTCTGACTGTTGGTGTTGTTACCAAGCCGTTCCAGTTTGAGGGCGGTAAGCGTATGAAGCAGGCTGAAGATGGTGTTGAAGCTCTTCAGAAAGTTGTCGATACGCTGATCATTATTCCAAACCAAAACCTGTTCCGTCTGGCTAATGAAAAAACTACTTTCACCGAGGCGTTTAGTCTTGCAGATGATGTGCTTTACCAAGGTGTTAAGGGTGTCACAGATCTGATGGTGCGTCCCGGCTTGATCAATCTCGACTTTGCAGACGTACGCGCTGTAATGGATGAGATGGGCAAGGCGATGATGGGCACGGGAGAAGCGACAGGTGAGGATCGTGCGATCCAAGCGGCCGAGAAAGCGATTGCCAACCCGCTGTTGGATGAGATTTCACTGCGCGGCGCTAAGGGTGTTCTTATCAACATCACGGGTGGCAGCGACCTTACATTGTTCGAGCTCGACGAAGCGGCGAACCGCATTCGCGAAGAGGTCGATCCAGACGCCAATATCATTGTGGGTTCCACAATGGATCCATCTTTGGAGGGCGGCATGCGTGTCTCCGTTGTTGCTACGGGCATCGACGCACTTGCAACGACCAACGAAACACCAGTGCCGCGCCGCTCCATGGCGCAGCCTTTGGCTACGCAAGTAGAAGAGCAGCCAGCCCCCGCAGCACTTGTTACGATTTCATCTGTCGCAACCACGGCACCTGTCGCGCAAGAGCGTGTTTTTTCTGAAGAAATGAACACGCGAGCTGCCGCGGCCTCTGAGCAAGCGGAAGTTATTTTCGAGGAAGAAGCAGGAGCATTCCAGCCTGAACTTCCAAGCTTTATCGCGGATCGCAGTCAGCAGCGCTCGCCAGCGCCTGTTGAAGAAGACCTGCCACCGCCCGCATATCAGCCACCTGCGTTTGAGCCACAAGCGATGCAAGAACCAGGGCAAGCAGGTTATGACGCACTAAAAGCATCAAGCTTGGGCGCGCCGTCACCAGAAGCGATGGCTCGGTTGCAAGCTGCAGTTCACCGTGCGCCCGTAGAACAGTCACAATACCAGAAACCTGCTGCATCTGCCGAGGTTGAACGCCCACGTTTTGGCATCAATTCCTTGATCAACCGCATGACTGGTCATGGCCAAGAGGGTGCCCCAGCGCAGCCTGCGCGTCAGCAACCTCAAATGCAAATGGGGCAACCTGCAGCTCGGCAAGTCGCAGAGAGCGATCCTCAGCAAGAGCGCATCGAAATCCCTGCATTTTTGCGCCGCCAAGCAAACTAAATTAAAATTAACTTGATTTAAGAGGGGCGCTTTCGGGCGTCCTTTTTTCGTTTGAAATAGCTTTTTTGCGGTGGGTTTGAGCATGCTCAGCAGAAACCCGCTTAACCGCCTGATAATCATGTTTCAGACCGTTACAAAGTTTGAGTTGAGGGTTTCTACCTGCATCGTTATCAGATCACTGTAGCTCAGAACGGCGAGGCTTGACTGTCTGGTATCGGAGATTGCCTTGCAAACGACTTTGAAATCATCTGTTACTTTTGCTGGCGTCGGCTTGCATTCTGGTGCGCCTGTCGAGATGACTGTGCATGCGGCGTCTGCCGGACACGGGATTTGGTTTCGCCGCAGTGACGTCACGGGTGTTGACGCGATGGTGCCAGCACGTTGGGATGCAGTGAAACCAACGCCGTTGTGCACTAAGATCGAGAATGCAGATGGAACGGTTGTGTCTACCATTGAACATATCATGGCAGCACTCGTTGGATGTGGTGTTAACAACGCGTTGATCGAAATCAACGACGCGGAAGTGCCGATAATGGATGGCAGCTCTGCAGAGTTTGTGCGCGGCCTGTTAGGCAAAGGTGTGCTTACACTCAGCCATGATGGCTGGGCTTTGAGAATCCTGAAAACCGTTGAATTTCAGACAGATACGGGGTGGGCGCGGTTTGAACCTGCGCGCAGCCTGTCAATAGATTTCGCAATTGATTTTGAAGACGCAGCGATTGGTTCGCAAAGTAAGTCGCTGAATATGGCGAACGGATCTTTCGTGCGTGAGCTGTGCAATAGCCGCACGTTCTGCCGCAATTCGGACGTGGAAGCGATGTATGCTCAGGGTCTCGCCAAAGGCGGAACTTTGGAAAATGCCGTCGTTGTTGATGGTGACCGTGTGCTGAGCCCGGGTGGTTTGCGTCATTCGGATGAAGCTGTGCGTCACAAAATGCTCGACGCCTTGGGTGATCTGTCGCTGGCCGGTGCGCCAATTTTGGGTCGCTACACGGGCACACGGGCAGGGCATACGATGACCAACGCTTTGCTGCGCGCTTTGTTCGCGGATCCGACAGCCTATGAAATAGTCGAGTGCGATGCCTCGATCAATGCCAGTCTGCCCGGTGCTGGTGTCACTCGTAGCGAGATTCCTGCGGCTCATTAACTTCAATATGACGTGAAGATGCGCATTGTCCCAAGATTTTGGGGTATAGCCATTTTGCATGTGAATATTATGTGCTAGGACCGACGTGGAAACAGAGATAAAACTCTAACAGGTTCGATCAAAGGTGCTGGAATGAAACGCAAATCTGTGCGTCACGCTCTGACAGTTGCGACTGTACTCACTCTGACACTTGCCGGATGCAGCGGCGGTGATGGAGGCGGGGTCTCTCGTTTTCTGGGCGATGAATCGACTATTGCCCTAGACACTTTTACAGCCGAACAAATCTACGAGCGCGGTGAGTTCGAGTTGGAGCGCAAGCGCGATGATGATGCGGCATTCTATTTCGGTGAAGTTGAGCGTCTTTATCCGTACTCAGAGTGGGCGAAACGCGGGTTGATTATGCAGGCTTTTGCCTATCACAAAGACAAAGACTACGATAATTCGCGCGCCTCGGCGCAACGTTTCATTGATGTCTATCCCACCGATGATGACGCCGCTTACGCGCAGTATTTACTGGCACTGAGTTATTATGACCAGATCGAAGACGTGGGCCGCGATCAAAGCCTGAACTTCCAGGCCTTGCAGAGCCTTCGCACCGTGATTGAGCGTTATCCTGATAGTGAATACGCGAACTCTGCGATATTGAAATTCGATCTTGCTTTTGATCATTTGGCGGGCAAGGAGATGGAAATAGGTCGCTATTATTTGCGTCGCGATCACTATACCGCTTCGATTAACCGCTTTCGTGTCGTTGTTGAGGATTTCCAAACGACTACCCATACACCTGAAGCGCTGCATCGTTTAGTTGAGTCTTATTTGTCCCTTGGTTTGAACGAAGAAGCGCAGACTGCGGGCGCGATCCTTGGCCATAACTACAAAAGCACGGAATGGTATGAGGATAGTTTCAAGCTGCTCACAGGGCGTGGTCTGGAATTGAAAGCGGCGGGTGATAGCTGGTTGCGTCAAGTTTACCGCCAGATGTTGCAAGGCAAGTGGCTGTAATTCTGCATGCGCGCGGCTGGTTCGCGCGAAGGGATAGCTAAATGCTACGCTCGCTCGAAATACGTGACATCCTGATCATCGATCATCTCGAGCTCGGCTTTCAGTCGGGCTTGAATGTTTTGACTGGTGAGACGGGGGCAGGTAAGTCTATCCTATTGGATTCACTCGGGTTTGTTCTGGGCTGGCGAGGTCGCGCCGAACTTGTACGCGCAGGTGCGGAGCAAGGCGAAGTGACAGCCGTCTTTGATTTGCCGGAGGGCCACGCAGCACTAGGTGTTCTTGAAGAGGCGGGCGTACCTGTGGAGCATGAGTTGATCCTGCGCCGTGTGAACCGCAGCGATGGGCGCAAAACGGCTTGGGTCAATGATCGACGATGTTCTGGCGAAGTGCTGCGTGCGCTGTCCGAAACCTTGGTTGAATTGCACGGTCAACACGATGATCGTGGCTTGCTAGATCCCAAAGGCCATATGACCGTTTTGGATGCATTTCTTGATCAGCCAAAACTGCACAAGGCTGTAGCTAGCGCATGGACAGAACTGTCTGTGGCGCGCAAGTCTCTGAAGACATTAAAGGCTGCGATTGCTGCAGTGCGTGAGGAAGAAGAGTTCTTGCGTCACGCTGTGGCCGAGTTAGATTGTCTTGATCCGCAACCGGGCGAAGAGGCGACCCTTGACACGGTGCGACGCAAGATGCAGGGCGCGGAGAAGATTCGTGGTGACGTGGCGCGCGCGCACAGCATGATTGGATTTGAGGGCGCTGAAGGTGTGATCGGCGAAGCGATCCGCTGGCTTGATGGCGTTTCCGCGCAGGCGGAGGGGCAATTGGATGCGCCTTTGGCGCGGCTCAGCCGTGCGTTAGAAGAAATGGGTGAAGCGAGCGCTGGAGTTGAGAATTGCCTTGATAACCTAGAGTTCAATTCAACGGATCTCGAGAATTGCGAAGAGCGTTTGTTTGCAATCCGTGCCTTGGCGCGCAAGCATAATGTGACGCCGGATGAGCTTGGGGTGTTTGCGGTTGAATTACGCGATCGCCTTGCAGGGTTGGACGCAGGGGACGCCCAATTGGGTGAGGCGCGTACGGCCGCTCAAGAGGCAGATACGCAGTATGACGGTGCCGCGCAGGCCTTGAGCGACGCACGTGGAAAAGCGGCGATGGCGCTGGATCAGGCAGTGACGACAGAGTTAGCACCGCTAAAGATGGAGCGCGCTGTGTTCACCACGCAGGTGAGTGAAACGCCTGCGACGGGGACAGGGCGCGACGCGGTTGCCTTTACAGTGGCCACGAACCCCGGTGCGCCAAGTGGGCCGCTCAACAAGATCGCCTCGGGAGGTGAGTTGAGTCGCTTTTTGCTGGCTTTGAAGGTGTGTCTGTCGAATGAGAGCCAAGGTATTACGATGATTTTCGACGAGATTGATCGCGGCGTTGGCGGAGCGACAGCGGATGCAGTTGGACGTCGTTTGGCGAGCCTTGCGGAGGGCGGGCAGGTTTTGGTTGTCACGCACTCGCCACAGGTCGCAGCCCTTGGCGGGCATCATTGGCGCGTTGAAAAACATGTGGTGAACGAGGCGACATTGTCGACGGTTGTGCCCTTGTCACCCGACGAGCGGACGGACGAAATCGCACGGATGATTTCAGGCGATACGATCACCGATGAAGCGCGCGCTGCTGCGCGGTCTTTGCTGGCGGGTTGATGTGATTAAATCTGTCCTTTTAGCGCTTGGCACAGTGCTAAACGATGCCAAAGACAGTCTGAAACAGGTCTGGGCACATATGCGGCGACGTGGTCCTTCGCAGATCCAGTTCTGGTTTATAGCTTTGTTGATCGGGATCGCGGCAGGCCTTGCGGCTGTACTGTTCAGATATGGTATTTTACTATTGCAAACAAAAATTTACGGCGTTGAAGATGTCACCAAATTGCACAGTTTCGCGGCAAATTTGCCGTGGTATTGGGTTTTGACCATCCCGATGATCGGGGGTGTCGCTGTGGGGATCATTTTGCATCATTTTACCTCTGATGGGCGTGTGCGCTCCGTTGCGGACGTGATCGAAGGGGCAGCCCTCAACGAAGGTCGGGTTGAAAAGAAGGCGGGCGTCGCCTCTGCGCTATCGTCGATGATCACACTTGGCACGGGGGGATCGACCGGGCGCGAGGGGCCTGTGGTGCATATCGCGGCGATGATTTCGAGCTGGCTCAGCAACCTCATCCGCGCGGATGGTATTACGGGGCGCGACCTTTTGGGCTGCGCCGTTGCTGCGGCGGTGTCAGCGAGTTTTAACGCTCCGATTGCGGGTGCGTTGTTCGCGCTCGAGGTCGTATTGCGCCATTTCGCGGTGCACGCTTTTGCCCCCATCGTGATCGCCAGCGTGGCGGGTACGGTGATCAACCGCTTGGCCTTTGGTGACACCGCTGAATTCGCTTTGCCAGGTACCACGGCTCTGGAATTTTATGCAGAGCTTCCAGCCTATCTGATACTTGGTTTGGTCTGTGGCTTGGTCGCTGTGACTTTGATGCGCTGCGTGTTTTGGGCGGATGATATGGAGTCGCGCCTTCAAAGTAGATTGGGATTGCCGTATTGGATCAGGCCCGCCTTTGCGGGGGCGCTGCTTGGGCTTTTGGCGATCTGGTTTCCGCATATCATTGGTGTGGGATATGAGACAACGTCGGCCGCTTTGACAGGTAAGTTGTTGCTGCACGAAGCGATCGTTTTCGCGATGATCAAAGTTGCAGCGGTCGCCATCACGATGGGCGGGCGCATGGGGGGTGGCATTTTCTCGCCGTCCTTGATGATCGGAGCGTTGACGGGTTTGGCGTTTGGTCTGATCGCGACGTCGGTGTTTCCAGAAATCAGCGGATCACACACGCTTTATGCGTTGGCAGGGATGGGTGCTGTGGCGGCTGCGGTTTTGGGAGCGCCGATTTCAACGACCTTAATTGTGTTCGAGTTAACGGGGGATTGGCAAACGGGCCTTGCGGTGATGGTGTCGGTGTCGTTGTCTACGGCCTTGGCCTCGCGACTTGTGGATCGGTCGTTCTTTTTAACGCAGTTAGAGCGGCGCAATATCCATCTTGCTGCTGGTCCGCAGGCCTATCTTTTGGCGATGTTCCGTGTGGCCGGCGTGATGCGCAAGGTCGAAGATGGGCTTGATGAGGACGCCTGTTGGGAGATGATTTCGGAAGGGATCTACGTAGATGGTAACGCTACATTAGAGGCAGCGTTGCCGATCTTTGACAAATTTGGCGTTGATTTCATTCCCGTGGTGACCTTGTCAGGGGAAGGCCAAGCGCCTGAATTGTGGGGAGCTTTGTATCATGTGGATGCGTTGAAAGCTTATAACCGTGCGTTGGCTACGACCGCTGCGGAAGAGCATAGCTAAGCGTTTACAAAGGCATGGTCGCTGCATCCAGCCAAACTTGTGCAGCTCCACTTAGCTTGCCTGTGAGCTTGAATTTGCACGCGGCGTGATAGCTGTTCATCCACTCCAGTTCGGCCGCATTCAGCAGATCGGTTCGGATCAAGCGGCGATCAATTGGCACATATGTGAGCGTTTCAAAATCATACATTACGCGGTGTACATCGCCGCCTTTGGGCACATCCGCCTCGCAGACAACAACAAGATTTTCGATGCGAATCCCAAAGGCTCTTTCGCGGTAATAGCCCGGTTCATTGGATAGGATCATGCCCGGATCAAGGGGGATTTGGCTGACGCGGCTTAGCCGCTGGGGCCCTTCATGCACGCCAAGGAAATGTCCGACGCCATGTCCAATCCCATGATCAAAATCCTGCCCCGCAAGCCAGAGCGGCACACGTCCAACCGCTTCGATATCACGCCCCGCAAGACCTTTAGGCCAGCGCATACGTGAGATTGCGATCATCCCTTGCAAAACGCGCGTGAAGGCGGTGCGTTCTTCGTTCCCAGCAGTACCTATTGCGATGGTGCGGGTTATATCGGTGGTACCATTGAGGTACTGCCCGCCACTGTCGAGTACCAAAAGGTCGCCGTCGCTTAGGGTGCGCGCAGTCTCATTCGTGACGCGATAATGCATGATCGCGCCGTTTGGTCCAGCGCCAGAAATGGTATCAAAACTGATGTCTTGCAGCGCGTTGGTGGCGCGCCTGCAATGCTCCAACTGGCTCACCACGTCGATCTCAGAAATACTATTGGCGGGTTGGTGATCAAGCCAGCAGAGTAACTCGCAAACGGCTGTGGCGTCTGTGATGTGAGCGTTGCGCGTACCTTCGATCTCGACAGGGTTTTTGCGCGCCTTAGGCAGGACGCAGGGTTCGTTGCCATATGTAATTTCCGCGTCGCCCTTTGTGAGTGCGTCGATCACGGCGACCGGCACAGAGGTTTTATCGCAGCGCATTTTGCCTGCGAATTGGCTGAGTGCGGCTTTAAACTCAGAAGGCGGTGCGATGTCGATAGTCGGATCAAGGCCGAGGCTCGCAACCTTAGACGTCTCCACGAATAGTTGCACGCGCGCGTCGCTGTGCAAGATCGCAAAGCCATGGAGCAATGGGGTTTTGGAAACGTCATTGCCGCGAATGTTCAACAACCAACAAAGGCTGTCAGGCAGGGTGATCACTGCTGCTTGTTCGCCCTTTTCTTGCAAGTCTGCAGCGCACTCGTTGCGTTTGTCTATAGAGGATTTTCCAGAGTATTCAATGGGGTAGGCGAAAGCTGGCGTCATTGGCGCAGCTGGTTGATCCGCCCAGATTGCATCCACTAAATTATCGCAAGGGCGCAGCACAATTCCGCTATCAGCAAGCGCGACTTCATGCAAGTTCAACTGGCCTTGAGTCATTAACCATGGATCAAATCCCACGGTGCCACCACTCCGCATCTGTTCTTTGAGCCAATCTGCCATCGATGTTTCGGGCCAAGGGACAGGGCTATATTGAGCCAGGTCAACTTGGGATCTCACCTGCGTGCGGTAGCGCCCATCGATGAACACACCAGCGGTCTCGCGCAGGGCGCAACAAAAGCCCGCAGAGCCTGTGAAACCTGTAAGCCACTGTAAACGCTCATCCCGAGGTGCAACGTATTCGCCCTGATGCGCATCTGCGCGCGGGATGATGAAGCCGTCTAGCTGCGCGTCTTGCATCTGAGTGCGCAGGTCTGCAAGACGCGCTGCGCCATGCTCTGGTGTGCTGGTGGTGTCAAAGCTTTGAAACATGGCGCGCATCCTCTTTTGACGTGAGAGGAGCGCAAAGTCAGAGGGGCGTCAACCGACTTTCCGCATACCCATTACCCGCGCGCGGGCACGTGGGTCACTGTCAAACAAGGCGGCAAGTTGCTCTGTCATGGCACCTGCAAGCTGTTCCACATCGGTGATCGTCACGGCGCGTTCGTAATAGCGCGTCACGTCATGACCGATACCGATAGCGAGCAGTTCAACTGCGCGTTTCTTTTCGACCATCGCGATCACGTCGCGCAGGTGTTTTTCCAAGTAATTCGCAGGGTTAACAGACAAAGTGCTGTCATCCACAGGTGCGCCATCCGAGATCACCATCAAGATCTTACGCGCCTCAGGGCGACCAGCCATGCGGCGGTGCGCCCACTCCAGTGCTTCGCCATCGATGTTTTCTTTGAGCAGACCTTCTTTCATCATCAGGCCCAAATTGGGCCGCGCACGACGCCAAGGGCTATCAGCACTTTTGTAGATGATATGGCGTAGATCATTCAGGCGTCCGGGCTGTTGTTCACGCCCCGCATTGAGCCAAGTCTCGCGAGATTGGCCACCTTTCCACGCGCGCGTGGTAAAGCCTAGGATTTCTACCTTCACATTGCAGCGCTCGAGCGTGCGCGCCAGAACATCAGCGCAGATCGCAGCAATAGAAATCGGACGACCGCGCATAGAACCGGAGTTGTCGAGCAGGAGTGTCACAATCGTGTCCCGGAATTCTGTGTCTTTCTCGACCTTAAAGCTAAGCGGTGTTGTCGGGTTGGCAACCACGCGTGCGAGGCGGCCCGCGTCAAGCGTACCTTCCTCAAGATCAAACTCCCAAGAGCGGTTCTGCTGCGCTTGCAAGCGGCGCTGCAATTTGTTCGCAAGCCGCGAGACCGCGCCTTTCAAAGGCTCTAGCTGTTGATCAAGGTAGGCACGCAAGCGTTCCAGCTCGATTGGTTCTGCCAAATCTTCTGCGCGCACTTCTTCGTCAAATTGGGTGTCATAAACCTGATAATTCGGATCAGCGTCAGAAATTGATTGAGGCTGCGGCGGCTCAAGAGGGGCCTCGCCTTCGGGCATCTCTGCCTCATCACCCATTT
This sequence comes from Planktotalea sp., assembly GCF_018607995.1. Lineage (GTDB taxonomy): Bacteria > Pseudomonadota > Alphaproteobacteria > Rhodobacterales > Rhodobacteraceae > Planktotalea. The sequence continues at coordinate 417,315 of NZ_JABBAL010000030.1, read as the reverse complement.
CCTGATCAGAGACATCGTCCATGGAGACTTGGGCTTGCGAAGCGTCTTCCTGTTCTTCTTGGGATTGCTCAGCGGAGGCATCATCAGCCTCTTCGCCCTCGTCATCCTGACCGGAACTATCGGGTTGTTGTTCGTCTTCGCCGCTTTCTTCGGCATCATCCTGCGCATCATCATCGATGTCATCAGGATCATCGCCAAGCTGGTCGCCGTAACCAAGATCTTGGATCAATTGACGCGATAATTTGGCAAAAGCGGCCTGATCGTCGAGCAAATCATCGATATCATCCAGCGTTTCACCGGCCTGCTTTTTGATGAAATCCTTCCAAAGATTCATCACATTTTGCGCGCCCTCTGGCAGATCACGCCCCGTGGCGAGGTGACGCACAAGATAGCCAGCGGCAGTGGCCAAAGGCGCGTCAGCGGCATCCTTGATCTGGTCATAGCCCTTGCGCAGCGCCTCATTGCCGATTTTCGCGTCAATGTTGCCCGCGGTGCCGGGCATGTCGCGCGCGCCCATTGCCTCGCAACGCGCTGTTTCCATCGCTTCATAGAGCTCGCGCGCGGTTTCGCCCTGTGGGACATACCGCGAATGGGTGCTGCCATCATGAAATTTGCGGTGCATGGCAAGCGCGTCTGCGGTGCCGCGCGCGATCAACACCTCCTCGCGGGTCATGCGGCGGGAAACTTGGGGCAGGCGCATCGTGTCGCCGGACACACCAGAGGGGTCGACCGTGTATGTGACGGACAAGTCGGGATCATTCGCCATCACCTTTGTGGCTTCCGCCAAGGCTTTCTTGAAGGGATCGGCTGGGTTGTCGTTATTGCTCGCCATTTTATACACCTACCGCGTGATCGTTCAATTGTGCCTTGCCCGTCGCAAGGCTGACAAGCAAATCGACATGCACATCGAGCGCGTCGATCACTTTATATTCCGTTGTTTGCCCATAAAAGGCGAGGCCCAAATCAGTTTCAGAAAGAACGATCGCGTCCGTTAGCCTCTGATAATAAACGACTGTAGAGGCAGGTCCAATTCCGCCGATCAATCCCAGATGCATGTGACCTCCTTAGTGCTGCTTAGGCAATTGTGAGGCTTGCCGCACTTTCTGGAAGCTCTTCGTCAAAGCAACGCTGGTAGAATTCGGCCACTGTCTGGCGTTCAAGTTCGTCGCATTTATTGAGGAAAGACAGACGGAACGCGTAACCCACATTGCGGAAGATTTCTGCGTTTTGCGCCCATGCAATAACTGTGCGCGGTGACATCACCGTAGACAGATCCCCGTTCATGAAGGCTGTGCGCGTGAGGTCGGCTACTTTGACCATTTGCTTCACAGTCTTGCGACCCGCTTCATTATTATAATGCGCGTTCTTGGACAGAACGATGGAGCTTTCAGCATCAACGCTGAGATAGTTCAGCGTGGCCACAAGCGACCAGCGGTCCATTTGACCTTGGTTGATTTGTTGTGTGCCGTGATAAAGACCCGTGGTGTCACCCAGACCGACCGTGTTCGCGGTTGCGAAGATGCGGAAATAGGGGTGCGGGTTGATCACCTTGTTCTGATCGAGAAGCGTCAGCTTGCCGTCCACTTCCAGAACACGCTGGATCACGAACATAACGTCCGCGCGGCCCGCGTCGTATTCGTCAAACACGATCGCAGTGGGATTGCGCAGCGCCCAAGGCAGAATGCCTTCTTGGAAATCAGTGACTTGCTTACCGTCTTTCAGTTTGATTGCGTCTTTGCCGATCAAATCAATCCGAGAGATGTGGCTGTCGAGGTTCACACGCACAGCAGGCCAGTTCAAACGTGACGCAACTTGTTCAATGTGGGTGGATTTACCCGTGCCGTGATAGCCCTGAACCATAACGCGGCGATTGTGCGAAAAGCCCGCAAGGATCGCCATCGTTGTGTCAGGGTCAAACTTGTAAGTGCTGTCGAGTTCCGGGACACGGTCCGTGCGCTTGGCAAAGCCTTTAACGACCATATCCGTGTCGAGGCCAAAGACCTCGCGAACGGAGATGTCTTCAGTTGGTTTCATGTCGATGTCCAGCATCTCGTCGGCCATGGTGTCTGTCCTTGTCTTGTGCGTGCGGCGCAGCCGTGTCTGATGATCAACACGTGCCTCAAATCCGGCCCAAGGACAAGGGGAAGGGCGGCTAAATCCAAACCCCGGTCAAAGTCTTTTGCTAGGCTTCAACGCAATGGCTTGGCAGCTTACTTGCATGGAAAGATTTGCACTCATTTATCTTCGGTCATTTCAAAAGGGAATTGTGGTTAGAAAATCGGTTGCCTTGGCGGCGCCGTATCTGCATCTGGGAATATGTGCTTGGCGGTATGGCTGCGGTTTTACTGGCGTATTTCGTTTATAACTCAGACATGGGATCGCGACCCGTGACTGATGTTTTGCAAGCAAATATTCAGATTTCCCAGAGTGAGGCCGACCTTACATTTACGTTCAACCCAGTTACTGCCTTACTGCATTTTGAGTATGGCGATGGGCAGAAATTAGAGGGCAGTGGGTTCGCTGTTTGGGTCGTAAAGGGCAATTCTGCACCTGTGTTTTTTTTGGTGATACCTGTGCAGCGACTTGGCGCGCTGCGTTTGAATGGCGCGCAAAGCAGGGCGTTGCGTGCAGGGGTAATGCTTGCGGCTTCACAAGAGGCAGAGACACCTGAATTCTTAGGTATGGCACCGCTTATGGGGCGATCCGATTTTTAAGCCGCGGTTTGAGGTCGATTGGCCGTAAACACTACTCACATGGATGTGCTTTAGCTTGTCTTTCAAATGATGGAGCGGCCCCTCAGATTTGAGGAAAGAAGATTACACATGCATCGACGTCACTTTCTTTACCTCGGAACGGCCAGCGGTTTGGCCAGTATGAGCGTTATAGGCGCGTTCGGTGCGCCACCGAGTTCTGCGGCTGCTGGTACGTTTGCAGTGATGCGCTCGAAGGCAGAGTGGAAAGAGATGCTAAGCACTCTCCAATATAAGGTGATGCGAGAAAAGGGTACGGAGTGCGCAGGCTCTTCTCCGCTTGATAAAAATTATGCGGCTGGCACCTATCATTGCCGCGGCTGCGATCTGGCACTTTACCCCTCTAAGACCAAGTACGAAAGCCGCACTGGGTGGCCGAGCTTTTATCGGTCTTCGCCAAATGCAATTTGCACAAAGGCAGACCACAAGCTGTTTGCTGTGCGCACAGAGGTGCATTGTCGCCGATGCGGATCGCACTTGGGTCATGTTTTTGGTGATGGACCTACGCTAACAGGCAAGCCTCATTGTTTGAACGGAGTGTCTTTGGAGTTCAAAGCTGCGTAAACGATTTTTCTTCGAAAAATCAGGCGCTATTCCTCAGCCCCTGGATAAAGATCGCGGATCGCATCAAGGTTTGCTTCATATTCGCCTAGGGCCTCCTGGCCTTTGGGGCTGAGCCAGTAAATGCCTTTCGACACACGTTCGAACCAGCCGTAGTGATTGTGCGACATCAAATTGCGCGCGGTTGGCACACCTGTGATTTTTGCGATCTCGGAGGCTTTGGTTGGCCCGTGTCCTTCAAGAAAACCTAAGCATTTGAGCGCGTCTTGTCGGTAAGCGGTCACAAGCCCTTGCCGCGTTGAACCGCCTGTGTTGGGGTCACCGACAAGGCGTTGAAATTCTCGCAAATGGCGGTCGGCTTTCTTTTTCGACTTGCGCGGGGTGTAGGGTGTTGGATCCACATGCGCCTCTACCAAATTGTCAGAGGCGCGTACAGTGAGCAGGCCAAGGCCCAAGCGGCGACACAGGGTTTTGTTGTTATTGAGCGACTTTAGCCCTGCTTTTCCCTTGGGTCGCGGTACGCAGATGTAGACCGTGTCGCAGATCGAGAGCCGCTCCACCCCTTGATGAAACAGTGACAGCGAGAAGCCAGTTTTGAGTTCCACGATCAAGGGTGGTTCATCGCTGCGCATGGCCATGACATCGAGCTTTCCAACCTCGCCTTTGACCTCATACCCCTGTGCTTCCAAAAAGGATTTCACAGGGGGGTAGAGATCTGTTTCACGGGTCTTTTTTGCTGGCATCGCTGCTGTGTCCCGCTCACTTGGGCTGCTTGGCGCGACATATAGACGTTTTGCACAAAAGAGGAAATGCTGGACGTTTAACGTGTCAACTTGCACAGACGATCATTTCAAATGTAGATTTCTCAACGAAGACCGAACGTTTGATATCAAAGCATAATCCACCGACAGAAACGCTATATATATCAGGTTTTACGCCCCAAAGTACGACAATCGCTTCGTGGTGAGCGCAGGTGGTTCGCCATCAACGTAGGGTCCGATATTGCCGAAACAAATGGGGCCAAGCGGGTAAATGCGACCGGAGGGTGATCCGTCGGGCAATGGGGGCGGGGCCTCTCCATTTTCGTCTGTGAGCCAAAGATATACGATCTTCACGTTTGAGAAAGTAACATTTTCATAACAGTTACAAATTGAGATGCAGAGCGTTTCGTTGTCATCGGATTGAACGCCGTCACAGTCGCTTTGTCCCCATTTGATATCGATGCAGGGTTTGATGCCAGGCCTGTCCACGACTGAGCAGCCTGCGTCTGTAATACAGGCTTCACATATCGCTTCGCGGAGGAGCCCTTCGTATAGTGCTTGCGACGCAGAGCCGCCGATTTCGGCCGGTCCATTGATTGAATTGCACAAGGTTTCGTAGGCTTCGGTATTTTCGGCAAGCCGTGTTCCGCTGTGCTCTCCGCCCTCCTCATAATGTGCAAATACTTTGACTCCAGCCATTTGTTATTCAGCCACAGCTGCATTAACAGCCTGCATTTATTGTCGGTGCGTGCGGCCATAATCGCCAAAGTGCTCATCGCTGACGTAGAAAATAGCGCGGTATAGACCTGGGAGCCAATCATACGTGCGCGCAAGATCGTTAATCGATTTTGCGCCTTCTTCGCTGTTGTTTCCTTGGAAGCCGTTGCCGGCGAAAGGGCCCGTGTGATCAAGCTCACGAAAGTATTGTTCATGGGTTTGCGTGAAACCTGCTACAATATAGGGCACGCGCGGGATGGAGGCTCTATAATCGGAGCCATCGTTAGTGAACCACGCGACCCTTAGATTTTCCGCGCCACACTTTTCCTTGGCGGATTATAAGGCGGCTGCACTTGCATCGGCAACAAGCGGGGCAATGTCATCCATGCTCATCGACTGATCAATTAATATGACTAGGTCCAAGTCATCAACTGGTAAAGCTTGGTCACAAGCGCAAATGGTGGCCTTAGTTCTTTGCAAGCTGTTAGCGAGTGGCTCACAGTTTTGCCGATAAAATCGGTCACGGTTTGCTGGATATCTTCGCATTTACTGGCTTGGTCGGCTGATGTGTCGTTTGACTTGGTATGAATTGAGGACAAAAACGCATCGATAATAAAAGATCTCTTAATGTTCAAATATTAGCAGATCTTTCACGTTTTAACGCGTATTGGAAATTTTGGAATTCCCGAAATGGCTGTATTGGGTGATGTGTTCGCTACTTGAAGTTGCGACTATCTTTGATTTGATCCCAGGCCCAAACGACTTCTTGCAATTGCTCTTCTTGCGAGCGGTCGCCGCCGTTCATATCGGGGTGTAGCACTTTGATAAGGGCTTTATAAGACTTGCGAATTTCGGGTTTGGTCCAGAAATCTTTGGCCTCGAGAATTTCCATCGCGCGGCGTTCGGTGGGTGGTAGACGCTTGCCCGCACCACCGCCTTTGCCCGGATTGCGCGTAGCATTACCGCCTAGAACTTGATGTGGATCCTCAATGCCAAGGCGGGCCCATGCAGCGGCTTCGGGGTCTTTGACGGGCTTTGTTTCGCGCTCCCAGACCTTGTCCTTGCTTTGTTGTGCATTCAGTTCGGCCTCTGTCGTGCCGTTAAAGAAGTTCCATTTCAGATTATATTCGCGCACGTGGTCTTTGCAGAACCAGATGAAATCATCCAGAACATCAGGCGCGCGCGGAGCGCGAAACTTGCCTGGCAATTCGCAGCCGTCCTTGGTGCACACACGCTGCGAGGTCTCAGATTCGCCCGACATGCCCCTGCGACCACGTGTATTTTTCTTCTTTGCAGACGATACGGACATATCGAAACCAAAGGGATCGCTCTTCTTTTGCATTGCTCACCTCGTCCTATCAGGGGCATAACAATAGAGTATTTGGCAGGGGTTTGAAGGGGAGTTTTGTAAAAATGTCCAAGGCAGATGAAATTCGTGTAAAACTTGAGGCCGCATTGGCCCCAAGCGCGTTGGATGTGGTCGATGATAGCGAAAGCCATCGCGGACATGGCGGGTATCAGGAAGGTGGCGAGAGCCATTATAACCTGCGTATTCGCGCAGAGCTGTTTGAAGGTAAGAGCCGGATTGCGCGGCATCGCATGGTGCATGCAGCACTTGGACCTGAGTTGATTGGCCGCATTCATGCGCTGGCGCTGGATCTGGATGTGCCCTAGCGGCCGTATGTTTTGTTGAGAGCGGTGGGGGCGCTGCCCCCGTCTGCGAGGCAGATTCCCCCGAGGTATTTTAGGACGAAAGAAGCCCTGGGGTTTAGGCTCTGTAGTCGTCGGGGTCTTCGTTTTGCACTGGAGCGTCTGGATCCGAGGGTTGCTCTGGGTCAGAGGGCGGGTCATCCGTTTCAGTGTCTTCGCTGTCGAACTCTGGTTCTTCATTCGGCGCATCGAGCAAATTCGGCTCAAACGCCTCTACATCGGTTTCAATAGAGCGGCGAAACACCAACACATTGCGAAACACTGTCGTCTTGGAAGCTATACCTACGCGTTCTTCGGAGGGAAGAGTTTCAGCGCGTTGATATTCCCAGCCGTCTGATCCCATTTGATTTATCAGGGTTTCGAGGGCATTGGCGAATCTGCCATCGCTGCCTTTGACGCCTTTGCCCCGCTGACCCCGAGATGGGGCAGGCAGGACCTTATATTCGTAGCGTATCATTCGGCGAGCTTTGCAGCGATGATTTGGTTGACGGCTTTCGGGTTGGCTTTGCCACCTGTCGCTTTCATCACCTGACCGACGAACCAGCCTGCGAGTTTTGGGTTTTCTTTTGCTTTCGCCACCTGCGCCGGATTGTCGGCGATGATCTGATCGACTGCGGCTTCTATTGCGCCCGTATCTGTCACTTGTTTCATTCCGCGCGCTTTGACGATGTCGGCGGGTTCGCCGCCCTCCGTGTAGACGATCTCGAACAGATCTTTGGCGATTTTTCCAGAGATCGTGTCGGTCTTGATCAAATCAATGATGCCACCAAGCTGTGCTGGTGTGATCGGGCAGGTGGTGATGTCCTTTTCGTCTGACTTAAGACGTCCAAAGAGTTCGTTAATCACCCAATTCGCCGCGAGTTTGCCATCGCGATTCTCTGCAACTGACTCGAAATAGCTTGCGGATTCAACGTCTGCGGTCAAGACCGAGGCGTCATATTCCGAAAGGCCGAATGAGGTGACGAAGCGTGCTTTCTTCTTGTCAGGTAGCTCTGGCAGGGTTTTGGCGATATCGTCGACCCAAGCCTGTTCGATCTCCAAAGGGAGCAAATCAGGGTCGGGGAAATACCGGTAATCATGCGCCTCTTCCTTGGAACGCATAGAGCGGGTTTCGCCCTTGTCGGGATCGTAGAGGCGGGTTTCTTGATCGACTTTGCCGCCCGCTTCGATGATTGCGATTTGGCGTTTTGCTTCTACATCGATGGCTTGCTGAATGAAGCGCGTGGAGTTCATGTTCTTGATCTCGCAGCGCGTGCCAAGGTGGCCGAAATCACCCGTTTCGATGAATTTCTCGTATTGGCCTGGCAAACAGACCGAGACGTTGACGTCGGCGCGCATGCTGCCGCTTTGCATATTGCCGTCGCAGGTGCCCAGATAACGCAGGATCTGGCGCAGTTTGACCACGAAAGCAGCGGCTTCTTCGGGGCCGCGAATATCTGGGCGCGAGACGATCTCCATTAAGGCGACGCCCGTGCGGTTGAGATCAACGAAAGACATATTCGGGTCCATATCGTGAATCGATTTGCCCGCGTCTTGTTCGAGGTGAATACGCTCGATCCGCACTCGGCGCGCGATGCCGGGCTCAAGATCAACGATGATTTCGCCTTCGCCTACAATTGGGTGGTACAACTGGCTGATTTGATAGCCCTGCGGCAGGTCAGGGTAGAAGTAGTTCTTGCGATCAAACGCCGAGAACAGATTAATTTCTGCCTTTAGACCAAGCCCTGTGCGCACTGCTTGTTCAACACAGAACTCGTTGATAACAGGCAGCATTCCGGGCATTGCCGCATCAACGAAAGCGACATTGGAATTGGGCTCTGCGCCGAATTTTGTCGAGGCAGCAGAGAACAATTTGGAGTTCGACGCAACTTGCGCGTGCACTTCCATACCGATGACGAGTTCCCAATCGTGTTTTGCCCCTGCAATCGTTTTAATTTTAGGGGTCTCGAAGGTCAGATCAAGCATGCTGTGGGTCCATGAAATCAGGGCGTTAAGGGCTTTTAAGGCAGAGCTGAGGAGGGGGCAAGAGGGGCTCTGTCGGAGGTCACAAAAATTGGGAAAATTTTAAAAAATCGCTAAACTTTGATCCTGTATGCCAACCTTAAGCTTTTAGGCGCTAACAACAGGAACGAGTGGGCATACCAGATGATTTGCTCCGCTGCGCGTTGGATTCGGGTTTGCTGCTTGGTTGCAAATGAATATGAGGGCGTTGCCTTTAAGCATTTGATCCCCGAACAGGCTCACAAAGACTTGGTTCGCCTTTTCACAACCTTGCTTAAAAATAGTGTCAATGGATGCGATGCGGGCTTGGTTGTCGAACGCTTCCATAGCATGCCCCCAAATGAGGGGATGCAGTTCATGCAGACGGTCCGACATAATCCACCGCGCAGACTTTTGAATTTGTTTCAGTGCTGTGATTGCTTCGAGGTCTTCACTATATTGCTTTGCTGCATTCGGGATCAACACTGCCGCAAAGGAGGCAAACAAGTTCGATTTATGTGGATCTTCAGAGCGCTCGAGAATATCGCGCATCCCTTCCAAGAAGAATGGAATGTCGAGAACGCGGGCACAGGCCGGATCAACCAAAAGCGCGTCAAAAAACGCCTATGTATAGGCACCAGCCCCCCATATGTCTTGGGTTCTGGAGGCTGTTCGGCGCGCTTCCAATTCGAGGGAGCCGTAGCTGCCAAACCATTGCGGCAAAATGTGATGTCCAAGCGCGTGGATATGGCGTTGTTGTTGCGGCGTGAGATCAATCAAGTCCTCATAATCGTTGGTGACGCGATCATTCGCGTTCGGATTGCCAACCAAAAGTGCGCAGCGCGCAGAGGTTAAGAGTAGGCTGTCAAGCTCTATTCCGCAAAAGGGATCAAGCACTTGCTGCGTGCGTTTGGACTGCAAGTTGAACGCTTCGAGGTTGCGCGCTGGTGTATCGCGTATGCTTTCGGTGCTGCGCCGTGCCCATGCAATATCGAGATGTATGAGCGCAACAATCGTCGCGATGACATTGTTGTCAGCGTACTCGCTTAAGATCCCTTCAAGTGCGGAAATCATCTCTGTCAGGGGGTGGTTTTCCTCAGGTGTTCCATCGATTAAAAGATGTTCCGCGAGTGCAAACACATCCGAGCGCGCACCTTGGCACAAAAGCTCAGCAATCGGCATGCCGCCAGCGGCGGCGTGGCGCTGCGTGTCTTCGTTCTGCACAAGCTTACTTAGATCTTCCCAACGCTATTAGCGCGCCAAAAATTGACCTTGATTAGAGCGATAGCTGCGCAGCTGTTCTTCACGCGGCTCTTTCGAGACGGGAATGACCAAGAGCTGTCCAGATCTGGCGCGTCGGTTTGAATGCTTGCTTTTGAGGGCTTTTTCACCATCGCGGTGCGCGGTGTGATTTGCGTTTCAGGCAGACGAGCCATTAGCGATTTTAAAATAGACATACCGTATTTCTTTCACTCCTCTTGATCGAGGCGTTGAATATCGTATGGCGGTGCAATCAGGCGCAATCGTGGCGGGCGATGGGCGAGAACAAACTGTTTCCGAAGACCGTTAAACGGGATAGAGGCAGGGACTTGCTTGTAAACGGGATAGAGGCAGGGACTTGCTTGCGTCCGACCCATAGAAACAGCCAGAGTGGCGCGATGAAACACCTATGCTAAGCTACTCTTGCAATGATGTGTCTGTGGATCCCGGTCGCGAGCAACGCGGCAGATCACACCGTGCGCCCATTGATCCGCCCGAATTCGGAAGTTTTACACGAATCACTGAACCCAAATTTTAAGCACCACAAGAATCCCTACGCCCAAACCGCAGGGCGGGGGACAGTGTAACAGTGGCGCGTTGGGACCATCGCCCCGCCGGTCGCATCTGGACGCGGGCGGCTATTTCCGCGTTGCGATCGCATGGGAAACCTATTTTGCAAACCGTACGGGCGATATTGCTGGTTGGTGTCCGGCCTATCCAGAGGCTGGCGTGGAGCAACGCGCTGCCTTTTGGGCAGTGTTTATGTCGGCTTTGGCTTAACACGAAAGCACCTATTGTCAGGACGCAGTTGGCTGCAATAGCCGTTGGTATGGCTTGTTGCAGATTTTGTCTGCAATAGCGCGAGGCTATAAATGTAGAGCGTCAAGCCGCGAGGGTCTCAAGCATGGGCCTTCAAATCTAGAATGTGCTGTGCGTATTTTGACTGTTGTGATGCCGCACGACAAAGTCATGGTTACCAAGGACAAACGTTGGCGCGGGGTCGCCGCTCATTGGGGCCCGATGCTCATCAGCTCCAAACGCAAAGACATCGCCGCATGGACGCGCAAACAAAAATATTGTCGGAATTTGAAATCAGTGCGACCACGACTGTGGCCCGGTGCTTAGGACATCAATGTGAAATGATGCCTATCGTAGGGGATGTCTCGGGCTTTGAGCGCGGCTTCGATATCGCTAGCTTTCGGTGTGCACTCATAAGGTAGACGTAATTTTTCGTCTTGATAGGTAAGCAACGTCATGCGCAAAGACAGATCAAGCCGTGTATCAAACCTTACCGATTTTAGTTGCCCGCGCGCTAAATTGCCTGCGCGTTTGCCAGACCGCCATTGGATGTCTTTCGCAGTGATCTGTAATGCAGCTGTGGTCCCACGATAAATATCTAAGAGGGCAGGAACACTGTACAGCGCCAAAATTGCAAGGATCACCCAAGAGCCATTGAGAACGGCGTAAAGCGCGAAAATCACGAGCCACCACAGCACAACAAACCCAACCGCGCGCGGGTTGCGCGCGGCGCGTTGGAAGGTGAAATCGCTCATGCGGTGCGAATGCGTGTAAGCATTTCAGTCGTGTCGCGGCTGAGGCTCGGCTGGGCAAGAATGCGATCAATCTCTGCCAACATCATGTTTTGACGTGCCTCATCATAACGTTTCCACGTCTGAAACGCGCTGCACATGCGCGCGGTGGTCTGTGGATTGATTGGGTCAAGCGTAATTAGCCAATCCGCCAAAAGCGTGTATCCCCGCCCGGAGATGTGATGAAATCCTGCATGGCACATCGCGAGGGCACCAAGCGTGGCGCGGAACCGGTTCGGGTTCTTGTGGTCGAAATCCGCGTGGATAGTTAGGTTTTCTGCAGTCGTCGCCGTGTCTTCTGGTGCCGCGCAACTGACTTGCAGGCCGAACCATTTGTCCATTACGAGACGGTCATGCTTCCATTGTTCATAGAAGTTTGCCAAAGCAGTTTTGCCGACGTTCTCTTGCAAAAGACAGGCCAGTGCGGAGAGTTGTTGGGTCATGTTGTCCGCTGCGTCGTATTGTTTCTGCGCGGCTTTACCCCCATCAAGGCGCGATCCAAGCGCGAGAACAGCGTTGGCCAAAGCGCGTTTTCCTGCTGGTTCTGCCTCGGGCGAGTAGGGGCCGGTGACTTGGCACTCAGCATAAATACGCGGCAGCGTGTCTTGCATGTGCTGCGCCATCGCGAGTTTCAGGGTTTGCACTGCGTCGTAAATTCCTTGTGGGTCGGGGTTTACGCCCTTGTCGGCAAGGATTTGCGTTAGATCGGACTGGCTGGGCAGACCAAGCATCAGCGCGCGGGTTGCGGGATCAAGACTGTCATCGCGTAGCACAGCGAGCATACCATCAAGGTAGCCTGCGTTCGGGGCGGCACCGTCTACGATCATCGCAAGCAACGTGGATTTGGCAAGCTCGCGACCAGCCTCCCAACGATTAAACGGGTCGGTGTCATGGGCGAGCAGGAAGGCGCGTTGCGTATCGTTCGTCTCGCGCTCTAGAATCACAGGAGCTGAAAAACCACGTAGGATCGAGGGCGTCGGTTGCTCGTTTAAGCCCTCCCATTTGAAGCTTTGCTGGCGTTTTGACATTTCCAAAATCTGTGTCGGCGCAATTTCATTGCCCTTCGGATTTAACAGACCCACGGCAATCGGAATAACACGCGGCTTCTTCTGTGGCTGGCCCGGTGTGGGCGGCGTTTCTTGGCGGAATGTCAGTTTATAGCGGCCATTCTTGTAGCTTTCCTTCACATGCAAACGCGGTGTGCCTGCGGAAGTATACCAGCGTTTGAAGCGTTTCAGATCGCGACCTGTGACGTCTTCAAAGACCTGAAGCCAGTCCTCGATTGTAGCTGCGTCGCCGTCGTGGCGTTTAAAATAGAGGTCCACGGCCTTTGCGTAAGCGCCGTCGCCGACGAGGGTTTTGAGCATACCGATGACCTCGGCACCCTTTTCATAGACTGTCGCAGTGTAGAAATTGTTGATCTCCACAAAGCTGTTGGGGCGTACGGGATGGGCAAGGGGACCGCCATCTTCGGCGAACTGACGACCTCGCAAATCAATTACGTCAGAGATGCGTTTGACCGGAGCAGAGCGCATGTCAGAGGTGAACTGACTGTCGCGGTAGACGGTCAGCCCTTCTTTGAGGCAGAGCTGGAACCAGTCGCGACATGTAATGCGATTGCCGGTCCAATTGTGGAAATATTCATGGGCGATGATCGCTTCGATCCGCTCAAAGTTGGCATCCGTCGAAGTTTCTGGCGAGGCGAGCACGCATGAGGAGTTAAAGACGTTCAGGCCTTTGTTTTCCATCGCGCCCATGTTGAAATCATCGACAGCAACGATGTTGAAGATGTCGAGATCATATTCGCGCCCATAGACCTTTTCGTCCCAAACCATTGATTTCTTGAGCGCTTCCATGCCGAAGGCGCATTTGTCTTCGTCGCCCGCCCGCACGTAGATATTCAATTCTACGTCTTTACCGGACATCGTTGTGAAGCGGTCAGGATGCGCGATCAACTCACCTGCGACCAACGCGAATAGATAGGCAGGCTTGGGCCAAGGGTCGTGCCATTCTGCGAAATGTGTGCCGGAGGATGTGGGATTTCCGTTGGACAAGAGAACCGGATGCGGGCCTTCGACGCGCACCGTGAAGGTGCTCATCACGTCGGGACGATCAGGGTAGTAGGTAATTTTGCGAAAACCTTCAGCCTCGCATTGCGTGCAATACATGCCGCTCGACATGTAGAGACCCTCAAGCGCGGTATTGGTTTGCGGGCTGATTTCGACCTCTGCCTCGAACATAAACGGTTCATCAGGGACATCGGCTGTTAAGCCTTCGTGCGTGAGGTTTGGCGCGATATCTGCACCATTGATTTTCGCCCATTTCAGATCAAGTCCCTCCCCATTTAGAAAGAACGTCTTATCAGTGGCCTCAGAATTGGGCGCGAATCGAATACGTGAGAGGACGCGCGTGGCGGCGGGGGAGAGTTTGAACGTCAGATGCACATCTTCTACGGTGTAACCAAAAGCTGTGTAGTCTTTGAGATAGATCGTTTGCGGTGCTGGCTCGCGCATCGTGTGCTCCTGTTGCTTGGGCGCAGGCTAACGAACTGAGAGGGCAATGAAAAGAAGGAGTAAACGATGCCAAAAGGTGTGAAGAAAGCCAACCTGCCGAGCAAGATTTGCGCATGTTGTGGGCTCCCATTTATATGGCGCAAAAAATGGGTACGCGATTGGGAGAGTGTAAAATATTGCTCCGAACGATGTCGGCGCAGCAAGGCTGATTAGATCGCGATTGTCGCCCATCTGTCGCTAATTAATATCCTCGACCCAAAATTGTCACCGATAGACAAGATAGTCACGCAATCTGGACATAGTTAAAAGTTAGTTGCGTACGAGTGTTCATGAATGAGGTCGTTTTATGCCTTATTATCTTTACGTATATAGCCCGTCCGATTTTGTCGGTGGTTTGCCTGATGAGGCTTTTGCGGCAGCGGCAGGCACGGGGTCTTTTACGCTGACCTTGGTACCCGGAGCGACCGGAACGCGTATTGGAGTTGACGATGATGATGTGATTTTTGACGAGGTCGATGGCTCGTAAATCTTTGATGTCGCCGCGAATATTGACGGATCAGCCATCGCTGCTGAAACATCGATTATCACTGCTTACGATCTAATAAACACAGCATCGGGCCATCAGGTCACGTCATTGCACTTTGGCGGAGATGGCTACCAAAAAGGGCCGGTGGATGGCCTTGTTCCCAAAGTTTTGTTGCGCGCGGGCAGCAGCTACACGTTTAATCAGGAACGCACATCTTACACACAAACCAAATGCATATGACGATTATGTTGCATGCTTCGTTGAAGGCACGAACATTCAAACAAATTTTGGCTTGGTTGACGTGGCAGAAATACGCGCCGGTGATAATCTTGTGACTTTGGAAAATGGGGCGCAAGAAGTCCTTTGCTCTGGCAAAAGCACGGTACGTGGGCGCGGCAAGCTTGCGCTAATTTGTTTTGAGGCGGGTGCTATGGGAAATTCGCAAGACCTGCACTCGTCGCCCAACCATCGCGTTTATGTCTGCAACCCGATGGTCCGAACTTTATTCAGGAGCGAGCGCTGCTTTGGTTGCGGCGAAATCTTGGTTAATGGAACCACGATCAAACAGCTTGAAACCGATGAAATCACCTATTTTCATATTCTCACGGCCCAAAATGACGTAATTTTTGCCAATGGCGCACCGACGGAGACGCTTTTCTTGGGCAATTCATCCCGCCCTGCATTGAGCAGTGCTGCACGAGAAGAGCTTGAAACGCTTTTTCCCGACTTGTTGAAGACCACATCTAAGATGACCGCAGCATTTCTATTTCTGCGCGCCCATGAGGCGTATTTGTTTGGTGCATCGGTGTAGAACGCAATTAGTTTCGAAATTTGTGAATAGTCTTTCAAAGCTTTTGTTGCCCCTTAGTGCTGCGTGAACTAGGTCAGGCACGATGATATACATTTGCAGGTGAATGACATGACCAAACGGATCGAAAAGCATGGGCTACAGGTCGATCAAATCCTTGTGGATTTCATCGAAGGCAACGCGCTTGAAGGTACGGGTGTCGATCCGGATGTGTTCTGGGCCGGTCTGTCGGATTTGGCGCATGATCTGGGGCCAAAGAACCGCGCATTACTGGCAGAGCGCGAGAAAATGCAGGGCAAAATTGACACTTGGCATAGGACGCACAAGGCAGGTGGTGACACGCGAGATGCTTACTTCGGTTTCTTGCGCGAGATCGGTTATTTGCTCCCTGAAGGGGATGATTTCCAGATCGATACGACCAACGTTGATCCAGAGATCGCAACAACGCCCGGTCCGCAATTGGTGGTGCCTGTTACGAACGCGCGCTTTGCGCTGAACGCTGCGAACGCGCGTTGGGGCAGCTTGTATGATGGGTTTTACGGTACGGATGTGATGGGCAGCGCTGCGCCAAAAGGCGCTTATGACAAGGGCCGCGGTGCCCGCGTCGTGGCGCGTGCACGTGTGTTTCTAGACGAAACTTTCCCGATTTCAGGGGCTTCGCATGCAGATGTGCGTCGCTATCATGTGCATGATGGGGCGCTACTGGTTGATGATTTACCGCTAAGTGATCCGTCGCAATTCATTGGGTATCAAGGGCATCCGAAGGCCCCAAGTGCGCTCGTTTTGCGCAACAATGGTCTGCATGTGGAGCTAGTCTTTGATCGCACGCACCCGATTGGCAGCCGCGATCAGGCGGGGCTCGCGGATGTTGTGCTGGAAAGTGCGCTGTCTGCGATTATGGATTGCGAGGATAGCGTGGCCTGCGTGGATGCAGAGGACAAAGTCGGCGCTTACGGGAATTGGCTAGGGCTCATGAAAGGCGATCTAGAAGAAACCTTTGAGAAAGGTGGCCAGACGATGACCCGCCGCTTGAGCGCGGATCGCGTTTACATAGCGCCAGAGGGCGGAGAAGTGTCGCTGAAAGGGCGCGCCCTTTTGTGGGTGCGCAATGTGGGTCACCTGATGACCAATCCTGCAATTTTGGACCGTGATGGCGCTGAGATCAGTGAAGGTTTGATGGATGCGCTCTGCACTGTGATGATCGCTATGCATGACCTGACACGCGAGAGCGGGAATTCGGTGCATGGCTCTGTTTATGTTGTGAAACCAAAGATGCACGGCCCCGCAGAAGTCGCGTTTTCTGACGAGATTTTTGCCAAGGTCGAAGACATTCTTGGCCTGCCGCGCAATACAGTGAAGATCGGTATCATGGATGAGGAACGCCGCACCTCGGCCAACCTCAAATCTTGCATCCGAGCGGCTAAATCGCGCGTTGCTTTCATCAATACAGGGTTTTTAGATCGTACTGGTGATGAGATACACACTTCCATGGAGGCTGGTCCATTTAGTCGCAAGGATTTCATCAAGCTCAAGGGTTGGATCGGTGCCTATGAGAACCTGAATGTTGACATTGGTCTGGAGTGCGGTCTGCAAGGGCGCGCGCAGATCGGTAAGGGCATGTGGGCGATGCCGGATCTTATGGCGGCGATGCTTGAGCAGAAAGTAGATCATCCAAAATCGGGCGCGAATTGCGCGTGGGTACCAAGTCCAACGGCGGCGACGTTGCACGCGTTGCACTATCACAAGATTGATGTGCTAAAAGCGCAGGATCAGATCAAAGCAAAGGGCCGACGCGCGAACGTGCAGACCTTGCTGGAAATTCCTTTGGCGAAATATGCGCAGTGGTCGCCTGAGCAAATTCAGCGTGAGGTTGAGAACAATGCCCAAGGTATTTTGGGCTATGTTGTGCGCTGGATAGATCAGGGTGTTGGGTGCTCAAAAGTTCCTGATATCAACGACGTAGGGCTGATGGAAGATCGCGCAACCTGCCGGATTTCAAGCCAAGCATTAGCAAATTGGTTGCATCATGGCGTGGTGAGCGAAGATCAGGTTCGTGCGGCGATGGAAAAGATGGCCACCGTTGTCGACCGCCAGAACGAGGGTGATAATCTTTATCGCAAGATGGCGCCGGGGTTTGATACAATTGCCTATAAAGCCGCGTGCGATTTGGTGTTTGAAGGGCGTAATCAACCGTCGGGCTATACTGAACCAGTGCTTCACGCGCGCCGTTTGGAGTTAAAGGCTAGCGTTGCTTAAAAGAGGGGCGCTGCCCCTCGAGCGCTGCGCTGAGCTGGGGATATTTGTGGAAAAGGAAAGGGCTTTAGGTCTGATTTTGACCTTGAGATGCTTTATGCTGCGAAAGCCGACGCGCGGACTGTAAAGTGGGGTCGCATCTTTGGGGCTGCATTCAAGGTTTAGAAAACGCTGGAATAGGCGTTCGAGTGGATCTGAGTTTCCAGGCGGGCAATGTGTATCCCGAGACACACATGCGGGCCAAATCCAAATCCAATATGTGCGTTGGGACGACGGACTGTTTGGAGGTCAGTCGCGTTTTCGAAACGGGCAGGGTCATGATTGGCGGCAATTAATTGTGCGATGACCTTGTCGCCTTGTTTCAAAGTCTTGCCAAAGCGGTCATAAATTTCGCGCATGAATAGTGGTCTTTTCATCTTCATAGGGCTGAAAAACAGCATGAATTTTTCGATGGTGAGAGAGGTCGGTTCGTTGAATGATGCCCCTTCTGGGATTGCAAAAACTGCGTCGGAAATCAAATGTAAAGTCGTCTTATGGCCCGCGATGAAAAAATGAACGCAAGCGACAAGATCTCATCATCCGTCAGATTGCACGTGGGGTCGTGGATCAAAGTGCTTAGCAAACCATCGTGCGGCGTGTCGCGAATATGTGTGATCTCTGCGCGTAAGAGTTTTTGCGTTTTATAGAGGTCGGGTAGGGCGGTGAGAATCGTCAAGATACCCGTTGGTTTGGAAATCGGTGCGATTGCGCGCGCGAGGATGGTGCGTAAATCTGGCTTGATTCCGATTAGTACTGAGATCACATCCAGCGGTAGCGGACGGGCGTAATCCTCAGTGATATCGACGGGTTTGTTTGTGTCGAGTTGATCAGGGTAATGATCAGCGATCCCTGTGATGTTGGGCCGTAATGCTTCAATTGATGCTTGGGAAAAACTTTGATCCACGGCCGTACGAATGCGTTTATGTTCAGCCCCCTAAAAGCCAAGAATGTTGCGGGTCAAGGGACGCATAAAGCGGGGTAAGAACCAATAATACCGCCCGATATAGCGGCCTCCCGCATTGGTGGGATTACGGGCGAAATGAGCATCGTCTTTGAGGATATCACGTGCGGCCGCATCTGTGGTCGTGGCCCAGCATAGCCTGATGATCGGAAGTTTGATTCGTACCAAGGCGTCTTCGGCGCGCATGTGTGCAAGGGTCGCGGTTGGGTCTTTTAGAAAGTCGGGATCATTGATTTTGTAATGTGGCATGCGTCACATCGCTTATTTACTAAGATGCATTGCAAGCCTGCGCATTGCCGCCATATATTGCAATGGAAAAGCAACATCGCTCAAGGAGAGTGTATGACGCGTCCTATCGTCGGCATCATTTCGAATTCATATCTGCTGAATGATCAATATCCTGTACATGCGGGTGGGGTGATGAACGCCGATGCGATCGCGCAAGTGGCGGGCTGCATGCCGATCCTAGTGCCTGCGGATCCTGCGCATGTGAGCGTTGAAGAGTTGATGGCGCAGTTTGACGGGTTTTTGCTCACGGGTGGGCGTCCGAATGTGCATCCCGAGGAATATGGTGAAAGCCCTACTGAGGCACATGGTGAATTTGATCGCGCGCGTGATGCGATTGCGCTTCCACTGGTGCGTGCCTGCGTGGAGCTAGGGCAGCCGTTCCTTGGGATTTGCCGCGGGTTTCAAGAGGTGAATGTTGCGATGGGGGGCTCGCTCTATCCAGAGATCCGCGATTTGCCGGGGCGAATGAACCACCGCATGCCGCCTGACGGCTCGCTCGAGGAAAAGTTCGAAATCCGCCATAAGGTGAGCGTCAAGACTGGCGGAGTGTTTCACGAAATTTTTGGGGCAGACGAGGTGATGACCAATACGCTGCACGGTCAGGGGATCAAAGAGGCAGGGCCTCGGATCATTATCGATGGGGTTGCTGAAGATGGCACGCCAGAGGCGATTTATGTGAAGGACGCGCCCGGTTTTACGGCCTCTGTTCAGTGGCATCCGGAATGGAACGCGGATGGTGATCCTGTGTCGCGACCTTTGTTTGCGGCCTTTGGCGCAGCCGTGCACGGCTTTGCTGATGCGCGTCGCTCGCGCGCACGGTTAAGTGCGTAGGCTGAGACCTTAAGCGGCGTATTGTTGGGACATGCGCCACGCATCTGCCATCGCAATTTTTTCCATGAAGAGTTTGTTTTCATGGGGTTTTAAGCAGGTGTAGGCGGCTTTTCCGTGTGAGTCGGGATCGAATTTGAGTACTGGAAGGGCCGAGAATAGGTCGGCTTTGGACGCGTTATAGCGCGCCTTCAATCCTTCTGGGCCTGATAGAAAGCTTTCGGTTTCCACACCGTTTGCGGTGATCATTTGATGCGTGTCGAGCGTGATATGCACATAGGTTACAATTTTTTGCGCCACACGTTTAATGCGATCATTTAGCATGTGTTGCGCAGTGCAAAACACGATGTTTTGACCGAAAAGCAAGTCGCAGGCAAAATGCGACACGAGCATTTTATGCTGTGGCGAAATTTTCAACGGCGCGCTTAATCCGTCGATCGATCCCATTTCAAATTGGATCGGCGTGGTTGCCGGAGTGCAGGGCGTCGTGCGCGATCGCGTCCAAGCAATTGGTTGCGGGCCAGTATCGCGTGTAGTGACGAGA
Organism: Planktotalea sp.; assembly: GCF_018607995.1. GTDB lineage: Bacteria > Pseudomonadota > Alphaproteobacteria > Rhodobacterales > Rhodobacteraceae > Planktotalea. Next base: position 397,227 of record NZ_JABBAL010000030.1, on the reverse strand, counting down.
TCGCCTGCTTTCAGCGTTTCAACAGCGCGTGGACCAAAGGGCGTGTCAATTATCGTACCGCGGGTAAAGCAGATGATCTTTTCGATTTTTTCAAACGTCAGAAGCGTGCCATCTTCCAGGGTCAGCGTCCCGCTGAGGTCGCTCGCTGCGTCATCAGTGTTTGAGTAGACAATATCGTTGCGATCACCAAGCGTGTCGAGGTTCAGTGTGTCGCCAGTGGTCTCATCGCCTTCGTTGCCTTGGATGAAAATACTGGCACCCGCACCAGAGGCTTCGCCTAACTCGACCAGTTGGAAGTAGTCATCGCCGTCACCAACGTTGAAGAAATCATCTCCGACCTGACCATCCAGGCTATCGCTGCCTATCCCACCAGATATGGAATCGTCCCCGTTGCCCGCGAATATCGTATCGTTGCCAGCCCTACCGTTGATCGTGTCGTCGCCGGATCCCACATTATAATCAACTGTGAAGTCGATGGTCATATTGCCAACGCCGAAGAGCCCGCTTTTTGACGCGCTTTCGCCATTGTCAAAAGTGAAGATCAATTGAACAAAAGGACCTGTGATATCAACGGTCACGGAATGGTCCGCGCCAGTCGTTTTAACGTCGGTGCTGGCATTGCCGTCTGCGTTTAGGTCATCGCCGCTGATGAAATGCAGCCCGTCCAAGTCGGAACGGACCTCAGGCATTTGGTTGCCGACTTGATCGAGCGCAACAACCGTCAAAAGGTCATCCTATGATCCAGTGTTTTGATCTATATCGTAGATTTCAGAATTGGCATTCTCGATCAAGCTATCAAAGGTCATCTTCGTCGTGACGGGGTCTGTCAGACTAGACACCCAGAGGCCGTCCGCCGCAGTGGAGCCTTGGGATTGTACGTTTGCAGTCTGTCCTGCACCGTTGGTCGTTTTGGTGATCTTGACCTTCATCGTCTCGCTTGTGCCTGTGATCGCAAGGCTGCCGTTCTCGTCGAGAGTACCTTAGTCTAGCGTTGTAGAGTCGCTTGCTGGATCTGCCCCAATCAGATCCTTGCCATCAATGCTGTCGTTGCCAAGTCCGCCGCGAAGCGTATCCGCACCGTCGCCGCCCGAGATGGTGTCAGAACCGCCGTTGCCGCGAATAATATCTGCACCGTCTTCGCCAAAAATGAAATCGTTGCCAGAGCCGCCTTCAAGCGTATTGCTGCCGCCGCCACCGTAGACGATGTCGTCCTCAAGGCCCGCTTCAACACTATCGTTTCCGTCGCCCGCGCTGATTGTGTCCTCATGCCCCGAAGGGCCAGAACCATCGTCCGCATCCACTTGGTCTCCGTCACCGTCTGTGTAGCTGGCATCAATGACATCTGCACCGTTTGTACCGTCGTCGAGTATTGAAAGTGAGAAAGCCGGTGCAGAGGTCACATAGGCGGTGCCGCTGGTTGTGAACCACGTGTCTGGGATAAAGTAGGCGTTGCCGTCTGTGCCCTCATAGTAGGTGCCTGTGACATTGATGTTGGAATAAAACGAGCCGTTACCTGCCCCAGATTCCAGGCCAATTCCATCCACCTGCGCCGATGGTGGCATCGATGGTTAAAAAGACCTGTGTCGCACCGATGATGTCATTCACATCAAGCGATGCATCGTCGAGCGTGACCAGATATCCATTGGGCGAATGCGTATTCCATTCTAGAAATATGCATTGGAAACAGTGCGTTTCCTTTGCGTCTCCAAAGTGGAAACAATTGCAATTTGGCGCGTTTGCGCACGGGTTAGGACGATTTCAGGATGGTTTTAAAGCGTTTGTGTCGCCTTTGTGGCAGGGGACTCGGCCCGTTTCTGAGCGCCTATTGCTTCAAAAAGGCGCGCAGTGTGTTGCGATTAGGTCAGTAGATCAAACTCATGCATCAGCGGCAACGTGCGTGCGCGCTTGCCCGTGAGGTCGAAGATCGCATTGGTGAGTGCAGACATTGACGGTGGTGTTCCGGGCTCTCCTGCACCACCAATGTGGCCACCGCTTTCCATGACTTTGACTACTGTTACAGGCGCGTTGTGGATGCGCAAAGCGTCGTAATCAGGGAAGTTGCCTTGCTCGACTTCGCCATCCGCAAAAGTGATTTCCCCAAAGAGCGCTGCTGAAAGTCCATATATCATTCCACCATAAAGCTGTGCTTCCAAATTGCCGGGGTCAAGGATCGTGCCGAGGTCTGCTGCGATCCAAGCGCGGTTGATGCGGATACTGCCGTTTTCGTCAATCACCTCGATCATTTGCGCGACTGGCGTGCCAAAGCTGTGCGCAAAGGCAACGCCACGCCCGACGCCTGCTTCTGTCTTACCCGTCCAACCCGACATATCGCGCACGGTCTCGAGCACAGCCGCAGAGGGCGCATGTTCATCGCGCATCATATCAAGGCGAAAGGCCAGGGGATCCGCGCCAGCCGCATAGGCGAGCTCGTCCAGAAAGCTGTCATGCATGAACGTGTTGACCGAATTTCCCACAGAGCGCCAAAAGCCGAGGGGCACACTGAGATCAGTGAGATGTCCGGCAACGCGGTAGTTGGGAATTTTGTAGGGTTGATCGAATGCACCTTCGACGTGAACTTTGTCAGGCCCGCCGCCGCTAAAGCCCATCCAGCGCTCTATCGCATCAAACGCGACAGATGGGCCCGCGACTTTTGCATCAAGCAGGACTGCTTTGCCGTCCTTTACCGCGCCTTTGTAGCACCCAAGCGCAGCCGGACGATAGAAATCGTGGCGCATGTCTTCTTCGCGGCTCCACGTGACTTGAACGGGGACGCCGGGCATTTTTTGAGCGATCTGCGCGGCATAAAGTGCAAAGTCGAATTCACCGCGCCGTCCAAAGCTACCGCCAAGTAATGTCGTATGAAGCGTGACTTGATCAGCGGTGAGGCCAACCGCGACGGCGCATTTGTCGCGCACGATTGTCGGCCCTTGATTGCCGCACCAAAGTTCTAATGAGGTATCTGTGTATAATGCCGTTGCGTTCATCGGCTCCATTGTGGAGTGCGCAAGAAAGGGCATGCGGTACTCTGCGGTGATTTCGGTGACACCCGCGATTGTTGCCTCTACATCACCATTATCGCGCAGCATAGAATTCGGCTTGGTGTCGAGACTCTGTTCAATCGCGCTCCAAATTTCGTCTTGGTTGGGAGGGTAGGTGGCAGTGACCCACTCAACCTCCACTGCGTCTGCCGCTTGAAAGGCCAGCCACGTATTGGACGCGATCACCGCAAATCCACCATCAAGCTCGATCACTTGCTCCACGCCTGCCATGCCCAACGCGTTAGTAGCATCCATTGATTTCATCGGCGCGCCACGACGCGGGTTCATGCGCACAGTTGCGTATTTCATCCCCTCAAGGCGCACATCAATGCCGAACTCTGCGGTGCCTGTTGCTTTGGCCAGAATATCCACACGTGGCATGGTTTTGCCGACGTATTTCCACTCGGATTTTGGACGCAGTTCGACCGAAGGGGGATCGATCTTCGCAGCGGCGGTTGCAAGATCGGAATAAGAAATTGAGTTTCCGTCAGGCTGATACACACGCCCGTTCATTGTTTTCAGGTTGCCCGCATCAATACCAAAGGCGTCTGCGGCGGCCAATTTGAGCGTTTCTCGTGCGGTGGCCCCCGCGTGGCGCAAGCGGTCATAGCCGTCGATCATTGACGTAGACCCACCTGTGAGCTGCATGCCGAGCAATTTGTTGGCCTCGCCCAAGGCTTCGGACACGGTCTGCATAAATGCGGTTTTTGAATATTCCGCCATGGGCAGCGACGCGCCCATTAAGGCGCTGTTGTAATAGGCCTGCGCGGGTAGACCGTGCAGAACGCGAACATCTTCCCAAGCTATATCAAGCTCTTCCGCGGCGAGAGCGGCAAGCGTGGTGTGTACCCCTTGACCCATTTCTGCGCGTGGCGTGATGATCTTGACGCCCTCTTGATCAATAAAAATGAACGGATTGAGTGCTGCCTCATTCGGGCCTGCCTCAATTGGGTTTTCCAAAGGGCGGGTGTATTTATATGCGCCAAATGCGACGCCACCAATGATAGCGGCAGAACCAATGAGGAATGTGCGGCGGGCGATTTTTTTTAAAGAGGCCATGGGTTATTCTCCCTGCGTGGCTTTGGCAGCGGAGTAAATCGCGGCGCGAATACGCGGATACGTCCCGCATCGGCACAGGTTACCCTGCATTGCGTCGTCGATGTCTGTGTCTGAGGGGTTGGGGTTTTCGGCCAAAAGGCTGGCCGCTTGCATAATTTGGCCTGACTGGCAGTAACCACATTGCGCGACCTGATGTTCGACCCATGCGGTTTGCAAAGCATGCAAGCTTTCTGGGGTTCCGAGACCTTCGATGGTAATGACCTCTCCGTCCACATCTGAGAGCGCTGTTTGACAAGAGCGCACGGCCTTGCCATCGATGTGCACCGTGCAGGCCCCGCAGGCCGCGACACCGCAGCCAAATTTTGTGCCAGTCAGGTTTAGTTCATCACGCAAGACCCAAAGCAGGGGCATGTCATCGGGAAGATCCATGCTGCGCTGGGTGCCGTTAACGGTGAGTATGGTCGCCATGGATCAATCTCCTGTAAGGTTCTGACAAAGGTAATCGTTTATGTCAGCCTGTCGTTGTTTCACCCTAAATTAAGATCTGCACGCAGTTTTCTGGTGAGTTTAGCGATGATCATCTCATAACTCGCCTTGATATGCGCTTTGAGTTCATCCTCCGGCAACCCATGATCTCCGTAGACCTGCACCCATTTCATTCCGCGCGACGCCAAGTAAGGCGCGGAGCGAATTCCGGGCATGTCGCTTAGAACCTCAAAGCCAAGATCGGTGACCTTGAAACTCACCGCATTCTCGCCATCCGCCCAACCACCGACCGCGTAGACCTTACCGCCGACCTTCCACACATCGGAGTTGCCCCATTGTACGACATACGTGCTTTGGGGCAGAGATTTGCAATATGCGTTGATCGCATCGCGGCTAAGCATCACATTTGCCCGCCAGCGATCTCCATGGTTTGTCCGTTGATGGATCCTGAGTTTTCATCGCAGAGATACATCGCTGTATGCGCAACTTCCTCGGGGGTGATCAGGCGTTGGTGACGGTTCGTCTCCACCATCATTTTCAAAGCCTGCTCCTCGCTAATGCCCGCCCGCGCAGCGATGGAGACTATGTTTTCTGACACAATCGTTGTGTCCACATAGCCCGGACAGATTGCGTTGAAGGTGATGGGAGAGCCCATGTAATCTTCGCTTAAACCCCTGATAAGACCGATCATTCCGTGCTTAGATGCCGTGTAGGCAGGTGCGCCGCGCAAACCTTTGATGCCCGCAATCGACGCCACAGCAATGATGCGGCCATAGTCTAGCCCCGCCATTGATTTCATCGCTTCTCGCATCGTAAGATACGCACCATCCAGATTAATCCCGATGACCTTGCGCCAGAAATCCATGTCCATCTTATGCAGCGCTTTGCCCTCTGCGATACCCGCATTGGCGACGCAGATCGAGATGGGGCCACGCTCGGCCACGGCGCTGGCGAACCCGTCTACCACAGAGGCCTCATCTGCGACGTCCATCGTGAGCGCGTGGATGCGCCCGCCCGCGACCTTGTCGAGTACGTCTTTGCGACGTCCCGTGATTGTCACCTCTGCACCGGCTTCCGCCAAAGCCTTCGCGATCGCAAGGCCAATGCCCGTGCCGCCGCCCGTGATCAATGCGTGTTTGCCATTTAGATCCATAATCTCTACTCCCTTTGACGCTCACACTACCTCGCGCTGAGGGGGTGACAAGACGCGCCGTGTCGTCATTTGGTGTTTTAGGTTACTTTAGAAAGACGCGTTTAAGGGATAGCCCACATGCGAAAGCTCCCCCTTGTTTAGCTCATTGATAATTCACCTGTTTGGCTTTTCGGATTTTGTGCGCTCGCGTGGATGCAAAGTGATTTTCTGAACTTTGGGTTAAGCATTGGTAGCGTTTGGAGTGACTTTCTAGCCGGGTTGTTGTTGGGGGCGGGCATTTTATTGATGCTGCTCGCTGCGAGTGAGATGCGCAAACATCGCACCACCGTCATTCCACATTTGAACGCGGATCACCTCGTGGTGAGTGGCATTTTCAAGCGCAGCCGTAATCCGAATTATCTTGGGGATGTGCTGATCCTTGCTGGGTTGATTCTGCGTTGGGACGCTGTTTCAGCGCTCCCGTTGATCTCTGTATTCGTAAGTATACTGGAACACCGCTTTATTGTGCTTGAAAAAAATCGCTTGCACATCACCATAAGCGCTAATTTTGTCAAGTATTGTCAGAGAGTTAGGCAGTGGCTTTGACTGCGGCGTCTGATTTGCGACATTAAGTCCGCTTGTTGCGACCTTTGCTTGCACGTTTCGCGCGTGCCCTTTAGCAAGGCAGCAACATTGTGCCGCTCGGCCAGTGATTTGGCTTATTTGTTACAAGGGGGCAGATCTTTGAAAATCGGAACACCAAAGGAAGTGTTCGAGGGAGAAAACCGTGTAGGCATGACGCCTGAGAGCGCGAAGCAACTCCAGAAACTCGGATATGACTGTATGATCGAAACGGGCGCAGGTGCGAACGCTGGTTTTTCAGACGCGCTTTATAACGAGGCTGGCGTTGAGGTTGTCAAAACCGCATCGGCGCTTTGGAAGGGTGCGGACATCGTCGCAAAGGTGCGCCAGCCCGAAGCGGCTGAGCTGAAGCGCTTGCGCGAGGGCCAAACGCTTATTTCCTTCTTCACGCCGGCTGCGAATGATGCGGGCATGGATGCGGCGCAGAAAAAGGGTACGAACGTGATTGCCATGGAAATGGTTCCACGTATTTCGCGCGCTCAGAAGATGGATGCTCTGTCGTCGATGGCAAATATCGCGGGCTACCGCGCGGTGATCGAGGCTGGTAACAACTTCCCTCGCTTCTTTACAGGTCAGATCACCGCGGCGGGTAAGGTTCCGCCAGCGAAGGTTCTGGTTGTCGGTGCTGGCGTTGCTGGCTTGGCTGCCATCGGGACGTCTACATCCCTTGGCGCAATAACATATGCCTTCGACGTGCGCCCTGAAGTGGCCGAGCAGGTCGAGAGCATGGGGGCTGAGTTCGTCTTCCTCGATTTTGAGGAAGAGCAGGCAGATGGCGCGGCCACAGGTGGCTACGCCGCTGTGTCGTCTCCCGAGTTTGCTGCCGCACAGCTTGCCAAGTTCCGCGAGATTGCGCCGGACATGGACATCGTCATTACGACAGCCCTGATCCCGAACCGCGAAGCACCAGAGCTTTGGACCAAAGATATGGTTGAAAGCATGAAGCCCGGCTCTGTGATCGTCGACCTTGCCGCTGAGAAGGGCGGCAATTGTAAGCTGACTGTCATGGACGAGAAGATTGTCACTGATAACGGTGTCACAATCATCGGCTACACCGATTTTCCATCGCGTATGGCGGCGCAAGCGTCCACGCTTTATGCGACGAATATTCGCCACATGATGACTGACCTGACCCCTGAAAAGGACGGCCAGATTAATCATGACATGGAAGACGATGTCATTCGCGGCGCGACTGTGACGTTTGGCAAAGAAATCACCTTCCCACCGCCACCGCCGAAAGTTCAGGCCATTGCGGCTAAGCCGAAGGAAGTCATTCCAGAACTGACACCAGAGGAAAAGCGCGCGGCAGAAACCGCAGCGTTCAAAGCGCAAACCAAGCAGCAGGTGACTTTGCTTACTGTTGGTGCCGTGCTTTTGTTGGGTGTTGGTCTCGTTGCCCCTGCAAGCTTTATGCAGCACTTTATCGTTTTTGTTCTTTCGGTATTTGTGGGCTTCCAAGTTATCTGGGGTGTGGCGCACAGCTTGCACACACCGCTGATGGCGGTGACGAATGCGATCTCATCGATCATCATTCTGGGCGCGCTGATGCAAATCGGTTCAGGCTCATCGTTGGTGATTCTGCTCGCAGCTGTGTCGATCTTTATGACAGGCATCAATATATTTGGCGGCTTTCTTGTAACACGGCGCATGCTCGCCATGTTCCAGAAATCTTAAGGGGGCTGGATAAATGGAATTTGGTTTTACAACAGCAGCTTACGTAGTTTCCGCAGTTCTTTTCATTCTGTCTTTGGGCGGTTTGTCTGGACAGGAAAGTGCGAAACGCGCGGTATGGTATGGCATCGTGGGCATGGCGCTTGCGGTGGCAGCGACGCTTGTGGGCCCTGGTTCGGGCTACTGGTTATTGTCCATCTTGATGATCATCGGCGGCGGTGCAATCGGCTATCAACTGGCGACGAAAGTGCAAATGACGCAGATGCCAGAATTGGTTGCTGCTATGCACTCTCTTGTGGGTCTAGCGGCGGTTTTCGTCGGTTTGATTGCACATATCGAGCTTGGTCGCGTGTTGGCGATGGACGATGCAGGTAAGAAAGCGCTTGAAGGTTTTGCAGCGCTTTTGGCCAAGAAAGATGGCGTTGAGATCGGCATTCTGCGGGTTGAGTTGTTCCTTGGTATCTTCATCGGTGCAATCACCTTTACAGGTTCTGTCATCGCTTACGGCAAGCTTGCGGGCAAAGTTGACAGTGCAGCGACAAAGCTTCCGGGCGGTCACTTGCTCAATGCGGGTGCTGCGATTCTGTCAGCCATCTGCTTGATCTGGTACTACAACACGGGCGGTTTCTTCCCGTTGTTCTTGATGACCCTGGCGGCTTTGTTCATCGGTTACCACTTGATTATGGGCATCGGCGGCGCGGATATGCCTGTCGTTGTCTCCATGCTCAACAGCTACTCTGGCTGGGCGGCTGCGGCGATTGGTTTCTCCCTCGGGAATGACCTGTTGATCGTGGTTGGTGCGCTGGTTGGTTCTTCCGGTGCGATCCTCAGTTACATCATGTGTAAGGCGATGAACCGGTCGTTCGTCTCTGTTATCCTTGGTGGTTTTGGTGGCCCTGCGGGTGAGCAGATGGCCGTCGAGGGCGAGCAAGTGGCGATTGACACAGACGGCGTTGCAGCTGCTTTGAACGAAGCGGATAGTGTCATTCTGATCCCGGGTTATGGCATGGCTGTGGCACAAGCGCAGGCAGCGGTTGCTGAAATGGTGATCAAGCTGCGTGCAAAAGGGAAGAATGTGCGCTTTGCTATCCACCCTGTGGCAGGTCGTTTGCCGGGTCATATGAACGTGCTCTTGGCAGAAGCCAAAGTGCCCTATGACATTGTGATGGAAATGGACGAGATCAACGAGGACTTTCCAGAGACGGACGTTGCGATCGTGATCGGTTCCAATGACATCGTGAACCCAGCGGCGCAGGACGATCCGAACTCTCCAATCGCGGGCATGCCCGTGCTGGAGTGTTGGAAAGCCAAGCAAGTGTTCGTCTCCAAGCGTGGGCAGGGCACGGGCTACTCGGGCATCGAGAACCCATTGTTCTACAAAGAGAACACGCGCATGTACTACGGCGATGCGAAAGAAAGCTTGAACAAGCTTTTGCCATTGATCGACTAAAACCTACCGCGAAGAATTAAAGAAAGCCCTGCCATTTGGCGGGGCTTTTTTTGTTTGCAGCTCTGCCAATGACTTGCCTTTGAGGCGCTCTGCTCGAGGTGACAGTGAATTCTATAAGGATCTTTGATATAAAAACCAATCCCACCCTTTCGAGTTGCCTTTTCGCTTTAGCCTCCGTCGCGCAGGCAGACTTGAACGTACGTTTCATCGAAGGCGCGCCGAAAGACCGATTTGAGATCAGCTCAGTCTCTGATTGCTTGAACGGGCCACTGACGGTATCTATCAATCTAGACGGCTCCGCAGGTGGGTTGATATTTGACACCACAAGCAAAGGCGCGGGCGTCGAAGTGTTTCAACCGTTTGAGTTGACCACGGGCACTGTTTTAGTGGATCAAGCGCCCACAGTCATGGACGGCGATACGGCGTTAAGCCTGCGTTTGTCAGCGTTGCCAAAAGGGCAGGTCGTGGCCTTTACGTTGGATGTGGACGACACGGGCAGCGCACGTGAAATCACGGTAAGCGGCGCTGAAATTGCCGGTGCACGCGTTAAAGTGGATAGCGCAGAGGGCAGCCGATCGGCAGTCTTTGACGCCACTGCACAGGCCCGCGTTGAAGCTAGTAGTTGCGACGTGTAAGAGAGGCGATGTCGTTCGGTATACCAAAGTATTCCGCTAACATATTGCAATAGAACGTTTTTTCTTTCCAAGGCGGCGTGTGCAAGCTACAATTAAGTCACATCAAAGATTATAGGTGATTGCCTGTGCCGCCGATCCAAGACCACCCATTGCGTTTCCAACTCTCGAATGAGCTGCACGCACGTCCGTCTCCGACCCTCACAACGGGGTCGCGCGCGGTTTTTCTCGCGCTGAAGCACAGAAATGTCGCTGGTGTAGATGCGGTTCAAGCGGACCTTGATCATCTGATCATGTTGCTGGATCGCTATGGCGCGGCACATCCGCAGCCCGGTGCGACGCATTATTTCGGCAAACTCGGGAAGCATCGCCTGAAATGGGAGCGCCACACGGAATTTGTGACCTTCACATTGCTCGTTGACGGCCTGAGCGACCGCGCCTTTGACGCGGCTGATTTCGCTTTATTCCCAGAGGATTGGCTCGCGGCGGCACCGGGTTTGCGGATCACTTCGTGTCTTTTACGAATTGAGCCACAGCATGATGCAGGGATCATCCGCGAAAAACTATCAGAGTGGTTTGTGCGCGAAAGTCTCGCGGCGAGTTCGGTTTTGGACAGCTCGGGCGTTATTGCAGGGGATTTCCACATTGATGAAGCAGGCCATTCGCGCTTCGCTTTGTTCATTGCGGATGGTGTGGGCCAAGGGCGCACAGGTCGCATTCTGCAACGTCTGTTCGAGATTGAAACTTACAAAGCCAATTCGATGCTGGGCCTTGCCAAATCACGAGAGCTTAGCAAACGCATGGGGTCGCTTGATTTTGAATTGACGCAATTGATGAGCCAAATGCAAACCAATGGCGATGACGCAGTTGGTCAGCTCGACGAGTTGCTCCGTATCTCGGCTGAGTTGGAGGCGCTACAGGCGAAAACCTCGTTCCGTTTTGGTGCGACGGGGGCCTATGAAGCGATTGTAAACCAACGCATCCAAGCCCTACGCGAGGTGCCTTGGGAGGGACGGCAAACGCTCGCAGAGTTTATGATGCGTCGGTTTGATCCTGCAATGCGCACCGTGAAAGCGACGCAAGCGCGCCTGGAAACCATGTCAGAACGTGCTGTGCGAGCCTCGCAATTGTTGCGCACACGGGTTGATGTAGATCGCTCTGCACAGAACCAGAAGTTGTTGGAAAGTATGAACAAACGCGCCGATCTGCAATTGCGATTGCAACAGACGGTTGAGGGCCTTTCAGTGGTTGCGATCAGCTATTATGCGGTGTCTTTGGCGAGCTATCTGCTTTATCCGCTGACTGGTGTTGCAGGTACCAGTAAAGAGCTTTTGACAGCCGCCGTTACTTTGCCAGTTGTCTTGTTTGTGTTGTGGATGGTGCGACGCATTCGGGGCCATTCGCAAGAATAATCTACTTAGAGGATCGCGCCCACCACGTCGCAGGTTTCACCCGTGCGCCGCGATCTTTATCCAGCCAAAGTGCGAGTTTCCGAAGGCGGGACAACGCAAGTTTCAGCCAGATTTTGTGACGTCTCTTGGTGAAGTCGCGATTGAACGGGCAGACTCGCATACAAATTGCGCAGTCCGTGGACATTTTCGCCCAAAAACCGAAACATTTTTCCGCGTTAGAGGTCCATTTACGCACGCCTTTGATGGATGAGGTTTGGGTCGAGATATTGGGTGCTCCAAAGGGCAATGCTTTGACAGGACAGGCATCAGCGCATTTGGTACAAATGTTGCAAAACTCTGCCACACCTAGTTTTTTGGGCGTATCGGCCTCAAGGGGCAGAGTTGTAAAGATTTTCGAGAACCGCAAACGCGGCCCGAATTCCGGTGTGATCACCATTTGATTGCGCGCGTATTCTCCAAGGCCAGCTTTAAGTGCGTATGGGATAACCAAACCCGTGTCGTTCATCGACGCGACGGCCTCATAGCCCAAGTTTCGGATATAGGCGGCGAGCTGCATCACGATTGCGGCCTCATGGCTGTATTCGCGCCCCGTTGCGGCCCCCGCTAAAGCGGAGGGGTAGGTTGCGACCAAGTCCTCGTCCATTTGATGTCCCAGCACAATCACATGGGTGATGCCTGGGGGCAGATCATTGGGCGCATCGCTCATGTCGCGCGTGTCCACGCGAGACGAGTAAAGCCAGCGTTCATCAAGCTCCGTTACTGCGCAAAGGTCAGCCCCAAAAAAGGCGGCGATGCGCTTGATTTCGCGGCTCATTCTTGCGGGATCGTTAATTTCGGCACGATCAGGGGCGACGGGTGTGTCATAAGCGATAGGAGCTTGAAATCCTTCGCGTTTACCTGTTTCGGCACCGCGATCTGACATTACATCTGAGATCAACCAAGACGCATTGCGCAGGGCAAAGTCACGTTGCGTGAAACCATCGCCGCGCCGTGGTGCTGCCTCCATTCTGTAGGATGCGAAGAACCCGTCTGTTTGCGTGCTGCGTATAGTTTCGTCCCAAAAGGCACGCGTGAAAATATCATTGCGCTGTGTAAAGCGTTCGAAATCGTCGGTGACCTCAATTCCAGCTTCGGAATCATTTGCCTGTGCAGGATGATTGGAACGATATGTCATGATCCAAGCCTAACGTGCGTTGTTTTCGCTGCAAGTGCCAGATTTGAGTTTATAGGTCGCGAATGGGCGCGACGGGTCGTGTGTCTGTTTACCAGGGTGTGGGTTAAGTGAGGGAGATACCTATGAAAATTGGATTTATTGGGCTTGGGAACGTGGGTGGAAAACTGTCTAGTAGTTTGCTGCGCAATGGTATGGATCTTGCGGTGCATGATCTTGATGCGACTTTGGTTGCGAAATTTGTAGCGTTTGGTGCGCGTGACGGGGGCGACCCTATTCAAATGATGCGCGACTGTGATGCTGTTATCACTTGCCTGCCAAGCCCCGCTGCGTCTGATGCGGTTATGAGCCAGATGTTACCTGAGGTCTGCGAAGGTAAGATCTGGATGGAAATGTCCACGACGGACGAAGCCGAGGTCAAACGCTTGGGGGCGAAAGTGATCGGGGCAGGTGGCGCGGCGGTGGATTGTCCTGTGTCAGGTGGATGTCATCGCGCAGATACTGGCAATATTGCGATATTCGCAGGTTGCGCGCGCGACACGTTCGAACGTGTCTTGCCGCTTTTGACGATTATGGGCCGGCGTGTTTTGCATACGGGCGACCTTGGCTCTGCCAGCATTTTGAAGGTGATTACCAACTATTTGGCAACAGCCAATCTGGTGTCTGTAGCCGAAGCGTTGACGGTGGCCAAGGGAGCAGACATGGATCTGGGAACAGCCTTTGAAGCAATCCGGATTTCATCTGGAAATTCTTTTGTGCATGAAACTGAAAGCCAAGTCATTTTGAACGGCAGTCGCGATATTTCCTTTACTATGGATCTGGTCGCTAAAGATATCGGTCTGTTCCAAGCGGTTGCGGATCGCGCGAATGTGCCGCTGCAACTTAATCCACTGTTGATTGATATTTTCAAAGATGGCATCGAGCGGTTCGGCCCTAGAGAGTTGTCACCAAATATTATCAAACGTTTGGAAGAAATTACGGATCTGGATGTCACGGCACCCGGTTTTCCAGCTGAGATGACGGACGACGAACCCGAAGAGCGTGGTGCAGAAGTGATTGTACGTCGTTAGAGCGAGTCGCACGTGCAAGGTCTCGCCAACAGCTACCAGAACGGGTAGGGGAAGAGACCTCTACCTCTCAGCAAAGGTCGCTTTCTTATGTCTGATCCTGTGATTGCCACGCTCACTGCCTCGCCACCGCGCCGCTGGACGGGCACTGCTATGCTTGGGCTGCTTGGCGTGTTGCTGGTTTATCTGGCGTTTTCAGTGCCATTTGGCGTGTCTCAGATCGTTTTGATCCTGTGCGGTGTAGGTGTGATTGCGGCGGCAAGCCGACTTTATAGGGCCACCGCACAAGTTATTGAGCTTACCAAGACAGAGCTGCGAGTGAAAGACGGGATTGTGCTAACAGAGCTGTCAAATATAGCCAATGTAGAGCGTGGGGCCTTTGCGTTCAAACCCTCTAACGGGTTTCTTGTAACAACCAAGCAAGGCGGGCCACGTCGTTGGTCACCGGGGATGTATTGGTGTTTCGCAACGCGCATCGGCATTGGTGGTGTCACGGGAGCGCCGCAGTCAAAGGGCCTGGCCGAAACCCTGTCCATTTTGATTGCAGAGCAAGATCTTAAGTCCTGAAATGAAAAGCGCCGCGCCAGATGAAAATGACGCCGCGCTTTTTGCAATATTGCGGTTGCTTAACCGTTTGCATCCCTAACGATCTGAGGGGCATGTGTGGACGAATGTCTTAATCACTCGTGGAGCCAAGCCAACGCTGAAAGATGGAACATAGTCCGACGCTGTTTCGATCAGAATGATGCGCTCGTTGTTGATCAATGTGGGCAGCAGATCATCGTATTTTTTCAAATCGCGGTTGCGCGGCTTTGGAATATCGCAGCGACGCTTGAACCACTCCGCTTTGGATTTTTTTTCGTTACCATCTCAGCGCAAAAATGTGACGCGTAGCGCAGTTTTACCTGGGCTAAGACTGGACAGGTCTTTGTAGATGTTGCGCGCATTTGTCATATCGGATGGGATGATTGCCAGCGTTTCACGGCTAATCATGTCACTGATCGTGTAGGCCGACTTTTCCGCAACCGCTTGTGCACGATAGGCTTCAAAGTACTTGAACATTGACGCGTAAGCCCAGAAGACGACTGGAAAGATGATCGCTGCTTCGACGGAGGCCGTGCCTTTGGTATATTGCAGACACCCGCGTAATTTTGACAGGAGTGACAATTTCATAGCTATTACCATCGGTTGATGGGTGTATGCTGACACAGCGACCAAGGCGCTTTTGCCATTTTGATTGGTAGTGCGGTCAAGCTCGAGTCCCGAGGTCGGGAAGACCGGATCATAGAGCATACATGCTCGTACGATCAGCAACCTGTTTGATTGGCCTGCAGTGAATTCGCGCACGGGGTTCAAGACTTTGGATTCACCTGCAGCATGTTGAACATAATCCACCGCGTCGGGTAGTGCAGTGTAATTGCGTAGATCGCTTGCGGCCATTTCCAATCGAAGATTGGCTTCGCAATTTTCAAAGATCACCGCACCATCACAGATCATTCCAGGCACTTGGTTGTGTGTGTAGTTTGTCCATGTGTCCAGGCGGCCTTCGCGCATTGCGATTTCGAGACCGCCCTCAAACAAGGTTTAACGGACCGCGATGATCCCCATTTAGATGCTCGAGGTTAGGATCATAGCGAACACCAGGGCGAATTCGACCGTTAAGTTACCGCGCTCACCGCTGCGTGAATATTTCCGCGTGGATGGCAAGCGTGTGATCGTGCAAGGTCTCGGCAATGTTGGTTATTAGGCGGCTAAATTTCTAAACGAAAAAGATGGCAGCAAGATCACAGACATTGTGAAACAAGATGGCGGCTTGTTAGGTGTGGAAGGCTTGAATGTTGAAGCCGTGCGCACTTGGATCATCGAGAATGGTGGCGTCAGCGGCTATCGTGATGCACGCTACCAGGAAAATGGCGATGCTGCTATGGAAGAAGAATGCGATATTCTTATTCCAGCGGCTTTGGAGGTGGTAATCAACCTCAGCAATGCAGTTAGGATTAAGTCCCCTTTGATCATTGAGGCGGCGAACGGCCCTGTCACGGCGGGCGCAGATGAGATCCTCTGCTCGCAAGAGACAGTCATCATCTCCTACATGTATTCAAAGGCCGGCGCTGTGCCGGTTAGCTATTTTGAATGGGTAAAGAACCCAAGCCACATCCGCTTTGGTCGTATACAACGTCGCCAAGAAGAAGGGTGCCATCAGCTGGTTGTTGATGAGTTGGAGCGCTTGAGCTCAGACAAAGGGATTGGCTGGCAATTGTCGCCGGGTTTTAAAGAAAAATATCTGCGCGGTGCGGATGAATTGGAATTGGTACGCTCTGGCTTAGACAATACGATGCGGATTTCGTATCAAGCGATACGTGATGTCTAGCATAGCCGCGATGACGTGGAAGATCTACGCACAGCGGCTTCTTTAGTTGCTATCTATAAGGTGGCTGCGAGCTATCATGCGAAAGGGCTACAGCCACTTTTAAGATGATATAGCTTCAAGAAACGCGAAAAAAGACACGCAATGTCGCAGAGGCGTTGCGTGTGCTTAATTTTATAGTTTAGGTCTGTCTCTGAAACGTTGGGGAGAGAGGCATGCGGTTTTCAGGACTTCGCATTCTCAAAGAGGGTCTAACAGGAAACAAAGGGTGGGGCGCGCATTGGCGCGATCCTGATCCTAAGTCGGATTACGACGCGATTATCATTGGCGGGGGCGGTCATGGTTTATCCACGGCCTATTACCTTGCGAAGAACCATGGCCTAACCAATATTGCTGTCCTTGAGAAGGGCTACGTTGGCGGTGGCAATGTAGGACGCAACACCACGATTGTGCGGGCCAACTATTTCCTGAATGGAAATTCTGAATTTTACAGCCATTCCTTGAAGCTATGGGAGGGGCTGGAAAAAGATTTGAACTACAACATCATGCATTCCCAACGTGGCCTGATCAACCTTTTCCATTCCGACGGACAGCGCGACGCGTTTGTACGGCGTGGAAATGCGATGGTAAACCAAGGCGATGACGCGATTTTGCTGGATCGCGAGGGTGTGCGTAAACATCTGCCTTATCTTGATTTCGACAACGTTCGTTTTCCGATCTACGGCGGCTTACTTCATCCACGTGGCGGTACAGCCCGTCATGATGCGGTGGCTTGGGGATTTGCGCGTGGCGCGGATATGCGTGGCGTAGACATTATCCAGAACTGCGAAGTGACCGGCATCGACATAGAAAATGGTGCGGTCATAGGTGTGCAAACAACACGCGGGGCTATCAAGGCCAAAAAAATTGGGATGACAGTCGCAGGACGCTCTGGTCAAATCGCGGCAATGGCAGGCATGCGCTTGCCGATTGAAAGCCATGTTTTGCAGGCTTTTGTGACCGAAGGGTTAAAACCCGTGATTGATCATGTGATCAGTTTTGGCATGGGACATTTTTATATTTCACAGTCTGACAAGGGCGGCTTGGTCTTTGGCGGTGATCTGGATTTCTATGCTTCGTATGCATCGCGCGGCAACTTGCCGATGAAAGAGCATGTGATGGAAGCGGGCATGACGCTGATGCCGATGATTGGCGAAGCAAAGGTTCTTCGGTCCTGGGGCGGGATCATGGATATGACGCCCGATGGCAGTCCAATTATTGATAAAAGCCCTGTGGAGGGGCTCTATATTAATGCAGGCTGGTGTTACGGCGGGTTCAAAGCTGTGCCCGGATCAGGGTCTGTGTTCTCGCATCTGATCGCGACCGATCAACATCACAGTGAGGCGACGGGCTTTAAGCTTGATCGGTTCCGCACAGGTGTTGGCATAATTGATGAAGAGGGCACCGGCTCTCAGCACAATTTGCACTAGGAGGCTTGAGAGTATGGCAGCCAATGGCGTGAGTTTATTTGGCAAGATGAAGCGCGAGAGCGTTAAAGAGGGGATGATATGCGTTTGAAATGTCCGCTGTGCGGGGAGCGTGATCGCCGCGAATTTTACTATGTTGGGGATGCTGTGGCTTTGGCGCGTCCTGATCCTGATGCGGGCATATCTGCTTGGGATGACTATGTGCATAACCGTGATAATCCGGCAGGTATCACGCGCGATTTATGGCAGCACGAAGCAGGATGTGCCGCTTGGGTCGTTGTGACGCGCAATACGGTCAGTCATGAGGTGTTAGATACAGCCCTCGCGTCCGACGTTAAGAGAGCGATGTCATGAGACTTGAAAACAAAGGTCTGATTGATCGGACGCAGCCTGTGAATTTCACGTTTGATGGGCATCACTATCAAGGGTTTGCGGGCGATACGGTTGCTTCTGCTTTGTTGGCGAATGATCAGCGTTTGATGGGGCGGTCTTTCAAGTATCACCGTCCAAGGGGCGTTTTGACGGCGTGCAGTGGAGAACCGAACGCGCTAGTCACGATTAAACGCGGGGAAAATGTTGAGCCCAACGTGCGTGCAACCGTTCAAGAAATTTATGGCGGCCTTGAGGTGCGCTCGCAAAACGCTTGGCCGACGCTTGGTTTTGATGCGCTAGCGGTGAATGATCTGGCCGCGCCCTTCTTCAGTGCCGGGTTTTATTACAAAACTTTCATGTGGCCGCGCGCCTTTTGGGAGCGTGTGTATGAACCGCTTATTCGCCGTGCCGCAGGTTTGGGCGGGCTAAGTGGGACCTCCAACGATGAGGAGTATGAGAAAGCCTTTGCGTTTTGTGATGTCTTGATCATCGGCGCTGGGCCTACAGGTCTAATGGCTGCGCTAGAAGCGGGCCGCACAGGTGCGGATGTCATTCTGGCCGATGAAGATGCGCAAGCGGGTGGCCGTTTGCTCAGTGAGACTTATGAGATTGACGGACGTGCTGCGCTGGATTGGGTCGCATCTGTGATTGCTGAGTTGTCGAGCATGGACAATGTGCGGATCATGTCGCGTACGACTGTCACGGGGGTCTACGACCAAGGCACATTCGGCGCGTTGGAGCGTGTGACGGGCCATACCATCTCACGTGCAGATGCGCCGCGGGCGTGTTTCTGGCGTATCGTAGCCAAGCGTTCGATCCTTGCAGCGGGCGCGCTGGAGCGACCTATCGCGTTTCAGAATAATGACCGCCCCGGCATCATGACCGCGGGCGCTGTGCGCGCTTATCTGAATCGTTGGGGTGTTACTGCGGGTCGCGATATTGTTGTGTTTGGTAATAATGATGATGCGCATCGCACTGCGTTTGATCTAAGCGCGGCAGGTGTGCATGTGGCCGCCTTGGTCGATAGTCGTCCTGATGTGCAGGTAAGCGGCGATTTCCCCGTATATGCAGGTGCGCAGATTTGTGGCGCGAGTGGGCGGCAGGGACTAAAGTCCGTGACCATCCGTACGCAGAGCGGGACAGAAAAGATTGCCAGCGAATGTTTGGCGATGTCGGGGGGGTGGAACCCCTCTGTGCATATGACGTGTCACATGAATGGACGTCCCGAATGGCGCGAAGACATCGCAAGCTTTGTGCCGCGCGCGGGAATGATTCCGGGGATGGTGACGGCTGGTGCCTGCAATGGAACCTTCTCGACGCATGGTGCGTTAGCCGAGGGGCGCAAAGCTGCAGAGTTAACTTTGGCAGCTTTGGGCAAGAAAGCCATACAGAGCGATCCGCCTGAAGCAGAAGATGCGCCTATTCGTATTAGCCCTTTGTGGGCCGTTGGTGGAACAGGGCGTGCCTGGCTCGACTTCCAAAACGATGTGACTGTGAAAGATGTGAAACAAGCGGCGAAAGAAAACTTTCGCTCTGTCGAGCATATGAAACGCTACACGACGCAGGGGATGGCGACGGATCAGGGTAAGAACTCTAACGTGAACGCTTTGGCCATTCTTGCGGATGTGACTGGGCGTGGTATTCCCGAGACGGGGACAACCACGTTCCGTCCTCCCTACACACCTGTGCCGATTGCGGCGATGGGTGCAGGGGCCGAGGGCAAGGGCTTTGCGCCTGAGCGTTTGGTCACCTCGCACGAGAGTACAGTGGCGCAGGGTGCGCCGATGATCGAAGCGGGGATGTGGTATCGTCCAAGCTATTTTCCGAAAGAGGGTGAAACAAACTGGCGCCAGTCGTGTGACCGTGAAGTAAATATGGTGCGCAGTAGCGTTGGTATTTGCGATGTGAGCACGCTAGGCAAGATTGATATCCAGGGGCCAGACGCCGCCGCGTTTCTGGATTTCATTTATATCAACACCTTCAGTACCTTAAAACCCGGACGAGTGCGCTACGGTCTCATGCTGCGTGAAGACGGAACCGTGATGGATGACGGCACCACTGCGCGTCTTTCTAATACCCATTACGTGATGACCACGACCACCGCCGCCGCCGGCGCTGTGATGCGTCATTTGGAATATGTGCATCAATGTTTGCGTCCTGAACTCGACGTGTCGATGGTCTCTGTGACGGAACAATGGGCGCAATTTGCCGTTGCTGGTCCAAAATCGCGCTCGTTATTGAACGAGTTGCTTGATGCGCCCATCGACAATGACAGCTTTCCCTTCATGGGCTGCGGTGACGTCGCTATCGGGGGGGTAAATGCGCGTTTGTTCCGCATCTCCTTTTCTGGGGAGCATGCCTATGAGATTGCCGTGCCCGCGCGCTACGGCGCTGCGCTGTTTGATAAGCTGAATGAACACGCGGCAGCGCTGGGCGGTGGTCCTTATGGGATGGAAGCGCTCAATGTGCTGCGGATCGAAAAGGGTTTTATCACGCATGCCGAAATTCATGGGCGGGTGACGGCCTTTGATATCGGGATGGAACGGATGATTTCTGCCAAGAAGGATTGCATTGGACAGACTATGGCGGCGCGCGAGGGGCTTGTTGGTCCTGACCGCGAGCAATTGATTGGCCTGAAACCGATTGGTGCCGTGAAGCAGCTCACGGGTGGTGCGCATTTGTTTGAGCCTGAGAGCGAGCCGACGCGACAAAACTCGATTGGCTATGTGACCTCTGTTGGGTTTTCCCCGACTGAAGTTAGCTTTCTTGGGATGGGGTTCTTGATGAACGGACGTGCGCGCCATGGGGAGACGATCAAGCTGATTGACCATATGCGCGGTATCGAAACCCTTTGCGAAATTTGCGACCCTCTGTTCCATGATCCAGATGGGGGCAAGCTACGTGGTTGATTTAGTAGCAAAAACACCGGCTGAGGGGCTATTGCCTGTCACAATGGGTGGTTTGAACCTGCGCGAAGTCGTGCTGGGCGTAATGATCTCTCTCGCGCCATTTAAGGGCCAAGATGTCCAAGTGGAAAAGCTGCTTGGAGGTGCGTTGCCTAAAGTAGGACGCTCCGTTTCGAAAGCGGGGCAAGAGGTCGTTTGGTTCTCGCAAGGGCAGTATTTGGTGATCGGCGGCGCGGTGGATATGCTCCTTGTCAAACATGCGGCGCTTACGGATCAAAGCGATGCGTGGTGTGCGATCACCCTCGAGGGTGTAGGCAGTGAAGCGGTGCTTGCGCGACTTGTTCCGGTTGATCTGAGGGCAGGCACATTCAAACGTGGCCACGCGTTGCGCAGTCAGCTGGGGCATATGCCGCTACACATAACGCGTACAGGCAAAGACGCGTTTCGCTTGATGACTTTCCGTTCGATGGCGGGCACGATGGTGCATGAGGTGACGCATAAGATAAAGCTTCTGTCAGCGCGCGGGTGACTTTTGGGCTTGGATGACATAAGTACATCGATACGGCTGGTGAGGAGTATAAGTTTATGAAGACGTCGCATTTTGTAAGCTGTCTCACGCTTTGTGTGTTTGTAGCCATGCCTGCTGCCGCGAAATCCAAGAAGGACAGGTTCTGCGAAGAGCTAGCGTCTGACAGCCAGCAAATGGCGGATTTGCGGATAGGTGGCAGCGACGAAAAGGAAGCGCAGCTAATCGTTGCCGGGCAATATGACGACGACCAGTTGAACCACTTGCAGATGATCCCCTACCTCAGCAGCTTTGTGTATGGTCTTGATAAGGAAAACCTGCAAGGCGATGTCGAAGCGTCGTTTTCGGAGCAATGCAAAGGTTTTAATGGCTAACTGGACTCTGCCAGCGCTGCGACAGATACTGCGCGCATGAGCCTGCCCCCCGGATTCCTTGATGAACTGCGCACGCGCCTCAGCCTTTCGCAGGTTGTAGGTCGTAAAGTGATGTGGGATTCGCGCAAGTCCAATCAGGGCAAAGGCGATATGTGGGCACCATGCCCGTTTCACCAAGAAAAATCTGCGTCGTTTCATGTGGATGACCTAAAGGGATTCTATTACTGCTTTGGATGTCAGGCCAAAGGCGACGCGATTTCCTTTGTGCGTGAGACCGAAAACGTAGGCTTTATGGAGGCCATCGAAATCCTCGCGGGCGAAGCCGGATTAGAGGTTCCAAAGCAAGATCCGTATGCACAGCAAAAAGCAGATGAGCGCACAGAGCTTGCCGATGTAATGGAGCAAGCGGTGCAGTTTTTCCGTCTGCAATTACGCACTGGCAACGCTTCTGAGGCGCGTGAGTATCTCGATCGACGCGGCTTGAAAGAAGCGACGCAAGAGCTGTTTGAGATCGGCTTTGCGCCAGACGCATGGCAAGGGCTGTGGGATCATCTGAGCGGTAAGGGTATTTCGTCTGAGAAAATCCTCGCGGCGGGGCTTGGAAAGCCGTCAAACAAAGGCGGCAAGCCCTATGATACGTTCCGCAATCGCATCATCTTTCCCATTCGCGATGCGCGCGGGCGCTGTACGGCGTTTGGGGGTCGTGCGATGGATCCCAATGACAATGCGAAGTATCTGAATTCGCCGGAAACGCTTTTGTTTGATAAGGGGCGCAGCCTATACAACCACGGTCCCGCCCGCGAGGCGGCTGGCAAAGGCGCGCCGCTAATCGTGGCCGAGGGCTATATGGATGTGATTGCGCTTGCAGAGGGTGGCTTTGGCGCGTGCGTCGCGCCGCTTGGCACGGCGATCACGGACAACCAGTTGCATCTGCTGTGGCGTATCTCGGATGAACCGATCATTGCGCTTGATGGCGATAAGGCGGGTCTGCGTGCAGCGCAGCGTTTGATTGATCTGGCACTGCCTTTATTAGAAGCGGGCAAAAGCTTGCGATTTGCGCTGATGCCAGAGGGCAAAGATCCCGACGATTTGATCCGCGCAGAAGGCGCAGAGGCAGTGCGACGCGTGATCGACGGTGCGATGCCCATGGTGCAATTGCTCTGGGACAAAGAGATCGAGGGCAAGAATTTCGACAGTCCCGAACGCAAAGCTGCGCTTGATAAGACGCTGCGTGAAAAGCTGATGCTAATTCGCGATCCGTCTATCCGTTCGCATTATGGCCAGGCGATCAAGGATATGCGCTGGCAATTGTTTCGTGCTGGATCTGGCGCAGGCAGTTCGAAAAAGCCGTGGACAAAGGGCAAACGCGGCGATTGGCGTAATCCTCCACCTGCGCCGGCGACCGCCAGTACCAAAGCCTCGCTTCTGGCCGGTGCGGGCGAAGATACCCAGCGCCAAATGCGTGAAGCGGTGATCATCGCGAGTTTGATCTGCACACCGTATGTTGTTGCCGAATTCGAAGGCCAGTTGGAAGAGTTGCACGTGAGCACGCAAGAGCACCGCGCCTTTCTCGATCTGATCCTTGCCCATGCCAGTCATGGTCCAGAAGTGTTGCGCGAAAAAATAGTTGACGCACGCGGCATCAATAACCTTGAAAATCTGCTCGGCGCGGGCCATGTGGCGATTACACCCTGCGTTCGCCGGCCTGGTGATATAGAGATGGCGATGATGGCAATCTCTGAAGAACTGGCCAAACTTGAAGCGGAGCAGGGGCTAAGCGCAGAAGTTGCTGAAGCGGCAGAAGACCTCGTGGGGCTCGCCGATGAAAGTGTGACCTGGCGGTTAGGGCAAGCAGCGCAAGCGCGAAATCTCGCGATGCGAAGTGAACATGAAGACAAGGCTGAATATGACACTGCCCCGAATGGTGCGCGAATCAGTCGTGACGAGAAAAGTGCTTTTGATGCTTTGCTCGGGAAGTTGAACGTTACCAAAGAGCCATGAATTGGCATTTTGGTGAGGAATAGGTAAAGAAATCAGGGTAAACGGGTTTTCGAATCACTTTCACGCGCTATGATTCGGAAGGTGCGAATCAGTTCTATGTTGTGCAACTAGTTCGAACCATAGCCAATTCAGGGGTCTAGCGCCCTGCACAGGAGCATCTGCATGGCCGCCAAAGACAATGACGACCGCAAATCCGACGATCAGGACTCTGCGCATACGCTCGATATGAGCCAAACCGCCGTCAAGAAAATGATCGCCGACGCGCGCGAGCGAGGGTTCATTACTTACGACCAGTTGAACGCGGTTTTGCCGCCGGATCAGGTCAGCTCCGATCAGATCGAGGACGTCATGTCGATGCTCTCTGAAATGGGTATTCAGGTAACCGAAGAAGACGAAGACGTCGAAGAAGAAGATAAGGGCACTACCGATCTTGTTGCGGCAGGGATCAACAAAGAAGTCGCTGTTTCCACGGCTTCGTCAGAAAAATTGGATCGTACTGACGACCCTGTGCGTATGTATTTGCGTGAGATGGGCTCTGTCGAGCTGCTCTCGCGCGAAGGCGAGATAGCGATTGCCAAGCGCATTGAGGCGGGTCGCAATACGATGATTGCAGGGCTGTGCGAAAGCCCGCTGACCTTCCAAGCGATTACAATTTGGCGCGACGAACTTCTTTCTGAGGATATTTTGTTGCGTGATGTCATCGACCTTGAAGCTACCTTTGGCGATCAGATGGGCGAAGAGGAAACCACGCCTGTTGTGCCTGCTGCGGCCAATTCGGCGTCAGCGCCAAAGGCCGAAGGGACGGCTGAAATTGATGCGGATGGCAATCCGATCAACAATGATGACGACGATGATGAAGATGATCAGGCGAATATGTCGCTTGCCACGATGGAAGCTGCGCTCAAGCCGCAGGCTTTAGAGTCTTTGGGAATTATTGCTGGCCTCTACGAGCAGCTTTCGCAAATGCAAGACAGTCGGATTTCAGCGACTTTGAACGAAGATGATAGTTTCTCTGACAAGCAAGAGGCGAACTATCAAAAACTGCGTTCTGAGATTGTTGTTTTGGTTAACGAGATGCACTTACACAACAACCGCATCGAAGCGTTGATTGATCAGCTTTATGGTATTAACCGCCGCGTTATGAGCATCGACAGCTCCATCGTGAAGCTCGCAGACCAAGCGCGCATCAATCGTCGTGAATTTGTTGAGGCATATCGAGGTCGTGAGCTTGACCCGAACTGGCTGGAAGAAATGGCTGGCAAGGCGGGGCGTGGCTGGCAGATGTTCATCGAACGCTCAACCGACAAAGTTGAAGAATTGCGTGTTGATATGGCGCAAGTCGGTCAATATGTTGGGCTCGATATTTCCGAATTCCGTCGCATCGTGCAGCAGGTTCAGAAAGGCGAAAAAGAAGCGCGTCAGGCCAAGAAAGAAATGGTTGAAGCCAACCTTCGCTTGGTGATTTCCATTGCCAAGAAATACACAAACCGTGGCCTGCAATTCCTTGATTTAATTCAAGAAGGTAATATCGGCCTTATGAAAGCCGTCGATAAGTTTGAATACCGTCGCGGCTATAAATTCAGCACCTATGCGACGTGGTGGATCCGTCAGGCAATCACCCGCTCCATTGCTGACCAAGCCCGCACAATTCGTATTCCAGTGCATATGATCGAGACGATCAACAAACTGGTGCGTACAGGTCGTCAAATGCTCCACGAGATCGGTCGTGAGCCGACACCAGAGGAACTGGCTGCCAAGCTGCAAATGCCTCTGGAAAAAGTACGCAAGGTAATGAAAATCGCGAAAGAGCCGATTTCTTTGGAGACGCCGATTGGCGACGAGGAAGACAGCCAGCTTGGTGATTTCATTGAGGATAAGAATGCGGTTTTGCCTTTGGACAGCGCCATTCAGGAAAACCTCAAAGAGACGACAACGCGAGTTCTGTCCTCGCTCACGCCGCGTGAAGAGCGTGTTTTGCGGATGCGTTTTGGCATCGGTATGAATACCGATCACACGCTTGAAGAGGTGGGTCAGCAGTTCAGCGTGACGCGCGAACGTATTCGCCAGATTGAAGCGAAAGCCCTGCGTAAGCTCAAGCATCCAAGTCGTTCGCGTAAGCTACGTAGCTTCCTAGATCAGTAAGGGCGAGGGATGTCGTTACTTTCACGTTTGTTTGGGTCCAAGAAAAGCGCGAGCCCTGTAGATAATTCAGTGGAGTATCTGGACTTCCGCATCACGGCAGAACCCATGAAAGAAAGCCAAGGCTATCGCCTTTGTGCTGTGATCGAAAAAGAGGTGGATGGGGAGTTAAAGACCCATCGCCTGATCCGTGCAGATACGATTGCTAACCTCGATCAATGCAATGAAGCGTCTATTGGCAAAGCCAAGCAGATGATTGATCAAGTAGGCGAACGTCTCTTCTGATCGGTGTTGGCCAGAGTTACTAAGTATTTGCAAGGAGCGGGTTTGATGGGGCTGTTTTGTGGCGTTATTTCCTCGCTATGAGCCTTGATGCAACTGCGCAGGCCAGCTGTTTTGGCGCAAGTCAGCCGTTGTTTCACTGCACCTTTAGCGATGGTGAAAAAACGGTCGATTTATGTTTGCAAGATGACATTGTGCTTTACCGTTTTGGAGCGACTGATCGCATACCTGATATGTTGCTTGCACGCCAGGCGAGGGGCATTTCGATGACGCCATGGAACGGTGTCGCACGTGTGATTTGGGAAGATGTAACCCCGTATAATGATATCTATTCCTACATCTTGTCTTTTGCGATCGAACGTAACTTTGACGATTAGAAAAGCGACAGAAGTTTGATTGTAACTGAGAAAGACATCAAAATTGCCGAATTGATTTGTGACGCGGATAGCGTGACAGAGGCGTATTTTTACCCACTGTTTGATGCGAAGGAAATGTCTGGCCAGAAATATTGCGCTTAGACAAACCGATGGGGCGAGGGCTGCTAAGCCAGCGCCTATGTTGCCGCATTTTTGAGTCTTACGCGCCACACTAGATACAGCGTCCCTAATTACACTCTACCCAAACTCTAGCGGAGGGCGTATACTTCCTGTGGATAAGTGGGGCAAATCCACAGCCAGAGGCAGAGACAGTATATAAGGGGGACGGCCATGCGCTGCCCATTTTGCGGAAATATAGATACTCAGGTGAAGGATTCACGTCCTGCCGAGGATCATGTGTCCATTCGTCGGCGGCGTTTTTGCCCAGCGTGTGGTGGACGATTTACAACATATGAGCGCGTTCAGCTACGTGATTTGGTGGTTATCAAGTCCAATGGCCGTCGCGAAGATTTTGATCGTGACAAGCTGGAACGCTCTATTCGGATCGCGCTTCAGAAACGACCTGTTGAACCTGAGCGGATGGATCAAATGATCTCGGGTATTGTGCGCCGATTGGAGAGCATGGGTGAGACAGACATCAATTCTAAGCAGATTGGTGAGATCGTCATGGAAGCTTTGGCACGGATCGACACTGTCGCCTATGTTCGCTTTGCGAGTGTTTACAAAAACTTCCAAGCCGCTGATGACTTTGATAAATTCGTTTCTGAGTTGCGTCCAGACGTGACGCCCGAAGAGTGATCTTAAGCGATCAAGCTTATATGAAAATGGCTTTATCGCTTGCGCGGCGGGGCCTTGGTCGTACATGGCCTAATCCTGCGGTGGGCTGTGTGCTCGTGAACGCTGGTCGCATCGTGGGTCGTGGTTGGACGCAGGTGGGCGGACGTCCTCATGCAGAAACCGTCGCCTTGTTGCAAGCGGGCAAGCGCGCGAATGGGGCGACGGCTTACGTCACGCTGGAGCCTTGCGCGCATCATGGGCAAACGCCGCCTTGTAGTGAAGCCCTTATTGAAGCAGGGATAGCGCGAGTAGTTGCCGCAATCGAAGATAGTGATCCGCGTGTGTCTGGCCGTGGCTTCGCACAACTGCGCGAGGCTGGTGTTGTTGTTGAGAATGGAATTTGTGCGAAAGACGCGGCTGAGAGTAACGCTGGGTTTTTCTTGAAAACAGAAGTTGGTCGCCCGTCTGTGACCTTGAAGCTGGCGCTGAGCCTGGATGGGCGAATTGCCACGCGCACAGGTGACAGCCAATGGATCACCGGCTCAGAGGCGCGACGTGCTGTCCATGCTATGCGTGCAACGCATGATGCAGTGCTGATTGGCGCGGGGACTGCGCGCGGTGATGATCCATCGCTGACCGTGCGAGGCTTAGGCATAGGTCATCAGCCTGTGCGCGTTGTTGCAGCCCAAAGCTTGAAGATCGATCTCGAGAGCTCGCTTGCTAAAACCGCGCGGGATGTTCCTGTGTGGCTTTGCCATGGATCTGACGTCAAAGATGGGGATCGCGCAGCGTGGATCGATCTTGGCGCGGAGTTGATCGCTTGCGAGATGGACGCGTCAGGTCTTGAACCGCATCAGATGTTGCAAGCCCTTGGCCAAAAAGGATTAACGCGAGTGTTTTGTGAAGGGGGGGGTCATTTGGCTGCCTCGCTTTTGCGCGCGGATTTGGTGGATAGCTTGGTCATCCATTCTGCGGGTGTCGCGATTGGCGGCGATGGTTTGGCAGGTCTTGCTCGCATGGGGCATGATGTTTTGGCGGATGCTGCACGGTTTCGCCTAGCTTCGCATCGTCAACTTGGTGCGGATATTGAACATATCTGGCAGCGCGCCTAGCTAAGCCAAAAGTGGGCCTTCGACGCTAATAGGCCCTGAAGCTTCGACAAGATTCGATTGAGCAGTTTGGGCTTTGTCACTTTACCCGATGCAAGACGTTCCAGAACGACTTCTGCGGGGCAGGGTTGCTGCGTTATTGAATCGAAATAGCGCGGATTGTCGATGAAGGCAGCGTGCACCAAACTTTCGAGTGTAATCTCTGTACTGCGCCATGCCGGAACAGGACCAAGGTCCCTCGTGAGGCCCCATCCCGCATAAAAGGGTGCGCCAAGACAGGTGACGGTTTTACCGCGCAACAAGGCTTCAAACCCAAGGAGGGAGGTCATGGTCCAGACCTCATCCGACGCGTCGATGGCGGCAATGGGATCGCATTTATGTAAAACTGCGTCACAAAGATGCGCTGTATTCTCGTTCGCAACCAAACCTTTGCGCAAACCCGCTTCGACATCTGGCTGGGCTTTGTAAAGGATCACAGCGTCACGGTTTACGGCGCGCCCAGCGCTGAGCAAGGCCATGTTTGTGTTGATCTATTTGGTTCCGGTTAGGATCGAAGCGTCGTCTTCGACTTGGCCTGGCACTAGAATGCGATGGCCTTTCGGCAGATCGACCAGCTTGGGTGAGCCAACATTATATTTACTTAAACGCGCTTTGATCAGCGCCGCAATCATCCGCTCCGCGCGCTGTTTTTGATGAGGACGCAGGATCTTGCGCATGCGCAGGAACTCTTCGAGGCGGCTCGGGCGGGTAGGATCGTAGTCGACGCCAAGATTATCCAAAATCAAGGACAGCGGCGCGACCACTTCTGCGCTGAGGCCTTCGGAACGTAAAAATCCGTCTTCCACATAAGTCGTGTAATTACCAACGAGGACATCCTTCGCGCCGGCCCAGACCATATGGCGGCGATCTGCACTGATTGCGGCTTCGACGTGGCTTTGATTGTCTTCGAATATGACAGGTTGTGTTTGACCAAATGCACGCTGAAAAGGCGTGCGTTTCCACAGGCGTATGCCGCTTGCTACCCAGCCTTTGTGGTCTTCGCGCTGCGCGCGTGTTTGCGCGTCTAACCTATCAATAGCGGTTTCTAAATCGCAGAGGCAATCGCAATATAGGTCATACTATTTAGGATAGAGGATCATCGCGGCCGCGAATAATTGCGCGCGGCTTAGTTGATGTTGACGGCGTGGCACATGGCGCGGCAATTGACGCCGATAGCGCGCAGAATAAAAGCCGCCAGGGACTTGGCTGGTCTCCAAAAGTTAGCGGCGATAATCTTTGTACGCTCGTTCATTAGGGCGCTCATCGGCCTTGAAAAACTGGACGAGGGGCTGATCGGAGACGAATTCAGGCTTGGAATAGACTGCGCTGCCAAAGGTTTTAAGCGGGATGCCGCGCCATAGAACCTGTTGCCCTGAGGTTGAGTTCATTCTGACGGCGGTGCGTGAATCATTGAGTAAACGCGCAAGTTTGGCACCGCGCACGTAGTGCACACGGTCCGAAACGCCAAATCGCGCGACCATTTCCTTCAAGGATTTACGCATGGGCACGCGACCATCTTCCAGTGGATGTGCTTTGAAAACCAAATGGTGGTGCTGTGGGGCACCTTTGGCAAAATCGCGGATCACCAGTTCTAGGAAGTTGGTCATGGTGTCGAAGTGGGAATGCATCTGAAAAGAACTGTCATGCTCGAGCTGCAAAAGTGCGAGATGGAAGGGAAAACCATCATTACTGATGCGCCAAGTGGCAATGCGGCATTCAATAACTTGAATTGGCATCAACGGGAGACGCTTTACATAGAGCCCGAATTCTTTGATCATTGGAATATCGCGGTGGGTCCGGAAGTGGCGTTATTGGCCGTGTCGAAACATCACGAACCAATGATAGAGCGCGCCACAAAAAACATGCTGGCGCATACCGCCCCAATGGCTTTGCGGCATCGGCGCTTCCATGTCAGAGCGTTTGAGTGCAGTTTGCATCTCAGACACGGTAGTGTTCATCAGGCGCGAATTGCCATTAGATCCGTCGCGTTCATAGGCCACCCAGAAAGGCCGCATGTGGCCTTCTTCAAAGACATGAACGCGCAGCCCAAGTGCATTGGCACGCGCAACAGCTTGGGCATGCACAGGGCGCGTGTCGCCATAGAGCACGGAGTCAGTGACGACTTTTGGGGCGATAAGCGTATCAAATGTGTTGTCCCAATCCTGCAAAGCACCGCGAAACGGGATGTTGGTGGAGGGTTGAAACCAGAATCCGTGACCGCTAGCATTAAAGCCCAGACGTCACACACCAGCCCCTGCACGATGAAGCATACGCCCCAAGCGCTGAAAGAAAGGACCGTGTGGTCCTTGAAATAGAAAAAACAGGACTTTTCGCCGTTGCGGTGCTCATAGCATACAGTTTACTCGTTATTTGTAAACAATCATAGACCGCCTCTTTGGAGAAATTAAGGCAAAGATTTGCTTTGTTTTCCCCATTTAGTTTGCGGCATAACTTGGAGCCAGTACCAATGTTCACAGGGATCATCACAGATATTGGAGACGTGCGCAAAACTGAGATGCAGGGCGATTTGCTTGCACGGATCGGCACGTCATATGTGACGTCGGGCATTGATGTCGGGGCCTCGATCGCATGCGATGGTGTCTGTTTGACGGTGATTGAGCTGGGCGCAGATTGGTTTGATGTGCAAATCAGCGCAGAGACCGTGAATTTGACCAATATCGGCGCGAACAAATGGTCTGCGGGTCGTCGTCTGAACTTAGAGCGGGCGCTTAAGGTCGGGGATGAGCTTGGCGGGCATATTGTGTCGGGTCATGTGGATGGTGTTGCTGAAATTATTGAGATATATGATGAAGGGGATAGCACGCGCGTAACCTTGCGCGCGCCTGAGGCACTTGCGAAATTTGTCGCGCCTAAAGGATCTGTCGCGTTGAACGGCACATCTTTGACGGTTAACGAAGTGAATGGCACGGATTTCGGGATCAACTTTATTCCGCACACCAAGACGGCGACGACATGGGGTGACGCACAGGTGGGTGATGCTGTGAACCTCGAAATCGACACGCTCGCACGCTACGTCGCGCGCTTGCAAGACTGGGCTTAATGCTGTGCGATCAAAACTTGTCGTTGCGTCGGTGTCTTTGAACAAGACGGCGGGCTTGCTTTATCGGGGCGATAGTACGCGCAGCTTCTATTTCACAGTGCTTTAACTGTGACCGCTTGAGCCCCAATACTGCGGGCGTATCTTTGAGCGCCAAGCTTGGAATTGATGAGAGTGCTTGCGGTCCAAGATAGAGGCTTTCGCTTTTAATCCCTTCAGCTATCAGAATTTCGTGTTGATCGAGCATAATGTGAAAGTACGAAATAGTAATCTTTTACTTTTCAACGTAAATTCCTGGTAATGGTAGAAATGTTATTGAAGGCACAAGCATTTCCTTAACACCAAACATACGTTTAGCAATTGCCCCTTGAACCAAGATGCGATGTTGTTGCGAGATCCGTAAATCACGTGCTGGCAGGTTTGGCCCAAGGGCAACTTGAGAGATGCAAGCTGGACGCAAATTGTGAAGGATCTCAGTATCGCGCGTTTGCCACGTTTTTGCGAAAACCCAACAGATTGGCTCTGGCGTGCCACCAGAAGTTAGAACCAAATCGCTAACAGAGAGGTCTTCGACTTTGCGCTGGCCGGACGGGGTTAAAAGCCGCGTGCCATTTGCAAAGCAAATGTTGGTGCTACAGGGAGTCGGGCTGGCGCTGAAGAAGGTGGTCGTGCCGTCGCCTGTGCGTTGCAGCGATTCACCATTGGTATCATTGCCGAAATTTTAGCCAGCGCCGCTGCGCGTCGCACCCGCAGGAAAGCCGGAATAGCCACCGCCGCCCAGCGTTGGATCATCCAAAGCAACGCCATTGAACGTAGCTTAGATAAAATTGCCCGCACCTGCGGGATCTAGAAGCTTAACGTTGTCACCACCATTGTCGCCCAGTGAGGAGCCACGCCCAGCGTCAAAGAACAAATCGCCCGGATCACCCGTTGGCAATGCGCCGCCCGTTTGCACGCCTGACATAATCATCGCACGTGCATCCGGAGCAAACATAGTGCCAACAGGGAAGGTGAACCAAAGGCCGACACCTGCGTCCCAAAGCTGTAAACCGCCTATGTTTATCGCAGCACCTGAGGTGTTGTAGAGTTCGATGTATTCATCGGCGCTGTTGGCTGTCCCACTGCCATCCATGTCAAAGTTGGGCGCCCCATTTGGGTCAACGAGAATCTTGTTGATGACAATGCTTCCAAGTAATGTATCGGGCATAATAATTGCCT
This sequence comes from Planktotalea sp., assembly GCF_018607995.1. Classification (GTDB taxonomy): domain Bacteria; phylum Pseudomonadota; class Alphaproteobacteria; order Rhodobacterales; family Rhodobacteraceae; genus Planktotalea. The sequence continues at coordinate 364,455 of NZ_JABBAL010000030.1, read as the reverse complement.
CGCACGGATTAAAATCCAAGAGCTTGATCTAATGTATGTGTGTGTTGTTAAGGTTTTGTAAGGAAACAAAGTGTTTACTCTTTGCGACAAAAAACCTCGCAGATTACCGTTCGATGAAACGCAGTTTGCACCTCCCCCTTGCAGGCCCCCTATGCCAGCACTAAGACTCTGTTAGTGCTTCGTGTGGTAAGCACTCATGAGCAGCAGTAGGCAGGCGAGATATGAACGATCCAATTGATACATACATGAACACATTGGTTCCCATGGTGGTTGAACAAACCAGCCGTGGTGAGCGCGCATACGACATTTTCTCGCGTCTGTTGAAGGAGCGTATTATCTTCCTAAATGGTCCTGTGCATGATGGCATGTCGAGTCTGATTGTAGCGCAGCTTTTGCACCTTGAGGCGGAAAATCCGTCCAAAGAAATATCCATGTATATCAACAGCCCAGGCGGCGTTGTGACCTCTGGTCTGTCGATCTACGATACGATGCAATACATCCGCCCAAAGGTGTCCACGCTGGTAATCGGGCAAGCGGCGTCTATGGGTTCATTGCTTTTGACGGCGGGTGAAAAGGACATGCGTTTTTCTCTTCCTAATTCCCGTGTGATGGTACACCAGCCTTCTGGAGGCTATCAGGGTCAAGCGACAGACATCATGATCCACGCGCAAGAGACACAAAAACTGAAGACGCGTTTGAACGAGATTTACGTCCAGCACACTGGCCAAACCTTGAAGAAAGTTGAAGCTGCGCTTGAGCGTGACAACTTCATGTCGCCTGAAGAGGCGAGAGAGTTCGGCTTGATAGATGAAATTCTCGAGACCCGCCCTAAAACGGTTGATGAAGAGAGCTAAAGAATAGGCGCGTTCACTTCATGTGAGCGCGCTGATTTTTGCGATTGTGGCTTTGGGCTGGCTCCCATAAGCTATGTTAAGGCGGTGCGACACCTGATGTCGCATTTAAGAGTTTTAAGGGCAAGTTGCCCGAAAGGTGATCTATGGCGAGCAACTCCAGCGGCGATAGCAAAAATACGCTCTACTGTAGCTTCTGCGGCAAAAGTCAGCATGAAGTGCGTAAATTGATTGCTGGCCCGACAGTGTTCATTTGTGATGAATGTGTTGAATTGTGCATGGACATCATCCGCGAAGAGACGAAAACCGCCAGTTTGAAAAGCTCTGAGGGGGTGCCTACGCCGAAAGATATCTGCCAAGTGCTTGATGACTATGTGATCGGGCAGGCAACCGCGAAACGTGTCCTTTCTGTCGCGGTGCACAATCATTACAAGCGTTTGAACCACGCTCAGAAAAATAGTGAGATTGAGCTGGCGAAGTCCAACATTCTTCTAATGGGGCCAACGGGTTGTGGTAAAACCCTGCTTGCGCAGACATTAGCGCGTATCTTGGATGTGCCTTTCACCATGGCGGACGCTACGACGTTGACCGAAGCGGGTTATGTCGGTGAAGATGTTGAAAACATTATCCTCAAACTGTTGCAAGCGTCCGAGTATAACGTTGAAAAAGCACAACGCGGTATCGTTTACATCGACGAGGTCGACAAGATCACGCGCAAATCTGAGAACCCGTCGATCACGCGCGATGTCTCGGGTGAGGGAGTTCAGCAGGCATTGCTGAAGCTTATGGAAGGCACCGTTGCTTCCGTTCCTCCGCAAGGTGGGCGCAAACATCCGCAGCAGGAATTTCTGCAAGTGGATACAACGAACATTCTGTTCATTTGTGGCGGTGCTTTCGCGGGTCTCGACAAAATTATAGCAGCGCGCGGTAAAGGCTCTGCAATGGGCTTTGGCGCGGATGTGCGCGACAATGATAATCGCGGAATTGGCGAAATTTTTACAGATCTGGAACCGGAAGACCTTCTGCGCTTTGGTCTAATCCCTGAATTTGTTGGCCGGCTACCAGTTCTTGCGACACTTGAAGATCTGGACGAAGATGCGCTTGTCACGATCCTGACGCAGCCTAAGAATGCCTTGGTTAAACAATACCAACGCCTGTTCGAGCTGGAAAGCACACAGCTAACATTTACCGAAGACGCGTTAAGTGCAGTTGCGAAACGTGCGATTGAACGCAAGACGGGCGCACGTGGTCTGCGCTCGATCTTGGAGGAAATCCTCCTTGATACGATGTTCGAGCTACCGGGCATGGACACAGTGACCGAAGTTGTGGTGAATGATGAAGCCGTCACATCGGACGCACAGCCCTTGATGATTCACGGCGAGCCAGAAAAAGAGCCGGCGTCAGCGAGTTAACGATTGCTCAATGAAATATAGAAAAGGCTGGCAAAATGCCTGCCTTTATGAGTTGTAACGTGTCTAGACGTTTGCGTAAGGATCGGGCATATCTGAGGAAACATGAGCGGAGTGATCCATGGGCTTTGGTAGCAGTATTTTGCGTGTTCTCACGTGGTGGAATGGTCAGACGTTGAACACCCAACTGTTCACATGGCGCAAAGGCGTGCGTGTGGGTGAGGATGAGCTCGGCAACATCTTTTATGAAAATTTTGATAAATCAAAGCGTTGGGTGATTTTCAACGGTGAGATTGAAGCAAGCAAAATCAGTCCTGATTGGCACGGTTGGTTGCATCACACCTGGGACGAGCCACCAACAGACAAACCTTTGCAGCATAAGTCGTGGCAAAAGCCGCATCAGGAGAACCTGACAGGTACTCTTGCCGCCTATGCGCCGGCAGGTTCAATTCGCAAAGCCGAACCAGCAAATCGCAGCGATTACGAAGCATGGGTGCCTAAATAACTCCACTAAGCTGAGGAACGGGGCGAGGCATGACACAAAATACCACTGAAATTGTTGTAGGCGGCTTGGTATTAGCGGTTGCTGTGGGTTTTTTGGTCTGCGCTTCACAAGTAATCGGAATGCATTCAAGCGCGGGCAGCTATCCCTTGATCGCGAGCTTCCGTTCTCTGGAAGGGGTCAGAGTCGGGACCGATGTGCGTCTTGCAGGCGTGAAGATAGGTAGCGTCAAGTCAGTCGATTTGAACACTGAAACCTTCCGTGCGGATACTGTCATCTCCGTCAAAGATGGCATCAAGATTCCAGATGACAGCGCCATTACTATCGCCTCCGAAGGCTTACTGGGCGGCAATTTTGTTGAAATAGTACCGGGTGGTTCGCCGTTTATGTTCGACCCATCTTCGGAAATCGAAGACACACAAAGCGCGGTTAGTCTCGTCTCATTGCTGTTGAAATTTGTGTCTGGATCTGGCGAATGATGCGTTTTTTCAATACCTTTGTGGGTTTGTTCCTGTGTGCAAGCGCGGTTCATGCGCAGCAGGCAGTGTCCTCAGGTACGGGGGCTGAATTGCGTGTGCTTGATAAAGTGAGTGGCCAAAGCTCCAACTATGATCTGACGAGCGGTGGCAAGATGGAGGTCGGGCGGCTCACAGTTGCTTTACGAGCGTGCCGTTATCCTGAAGGGGCACCCTCTAACGACGCTTTCGCCTATATTGAGGTCACTGAAACCGAAAGTGCTGCTTCGGTTTTTGGCGGTTGGATGATTGCTTCTTCACCCGCCTTAAACGCGATGGAGCATTCGCGCTATGACGTTTGGGTCCTGCGCTGCAAAACATCGTGAAGACTGGGTAAAGGCTTTGAGGTAAAGCTGGCGTGCGCTTGCAAAGCCTCATGCAATTGCGTGTGATAGTCTGCACGAGAAATTTCAATAGCGCCTAATGTGGCGAGATGATCTGTCAGAAATTGCGTATCAAATAGGGTGAAGCCGCAGTTTGACAGATGTTTCGTCAGAAAAGCCAACGCAGTTTTGGACGCATCGCGGCGCTTTGAAAACATGCTTTCACCAAAAAAGGCTGTGCCAGCCACAACGCCGTAGACGCCACCAATAAGGTCAGTCTCTTCCCAAACCTCTAAGGAATGGGCATTAGCCATTTTGTGCAAGCTGCTGTAAAGACGTGCGATATCATGGCTTATCCAAGTATCTTTGCGTTCCGCGCAGGCAGCAACGATACCGTCAAAATCTGTATTTATTCGGATGGTCCAATTGGCTGACCGCATGTGGCGCGCCAAAGATCGAGAGATATGAAAATCATTGATTGGTATGATGCCACGACGACGTGGGTCGACCCAAAACAGTTCGGAATCATCCCGCGATTCTGCCATTGGAAAAATGCCCGCTTGATAGGCGCGCAACAGCATTTGAGGTGTGAGTGTCGGAGTTTCATCTCGCATAACTCTATTCTAACCCAAAGTTATGCAAGATGAAGGGCAAAGGTGCAAAAGCAACTATGCCCCTAAGTTCGTTTCTAGCCAATGCTCCAACCAGTGGATGTTGTATCCACCTGAAAGCACGTCTGGCTCTTGCAGTAATGCGTGAAACAGCGGCACGGTTGTGTCAATACCATCCACAATCAATTCGCCCAAAGCACGGTTTAAACGCGCAAGGGCTTCTGGACGGTCACGTCCGTGAACGATTAATTTGCCGATCAAACTATCGTAATATGGAGGAATCGAATAGCCATCGTAAAGCGCACTGTCCATCCGAACACCCAATCCACCAGGGGCATGATATTGTGTGATTTTTCCAGGGCAGGGCGCAAAATTCGGCAGCCGTTCTGCATTGATACGCACCTCGATGGAATGGCCATTAATCACTAGTTCGTCTTGATGGAAAGACATGTCTTGTCCAGCAGCAACCAAAATTTGTTCCCGCACGAGATCGACGCCGAAGATACTTTCTGTGACGGGGTGTTCGACCTGCAAGCGTGTGTTCATCTCGATGAAGTAGAACTCACCGTTTTCATAGAGAAACTCGATTGTGCCGGCACCGATGTAGTCGATCTTGGCGACCGCATCTGCACAGGTTCGACCGATGGCGGCGCGCTCTTCTGGGCTAATAGATGGACCGGGGGCCTCCTCGAAGACCTTTTGGTGACGGCGCTGTAAGGAGCAATCCCGCTCGCCCAGATGCACCGCGCGGCCTTTGCCATCGCCAAATACTTGGATTTCAATGTGGCGCGGCGTCATCAGATACTTCTCGATATAGACTTCGTCGTTGCCGAAATTTGACTTGCCCTCTGCACGGGCAGTCATAAAGGCGCTTTCCATGTCAGCCGCAGTTTGCGCGACTTTCATGCCTTTTCCACCGCCGCCGGCAGTGGCTTTGACAATGACAGGATAGCCGATTTCGTCGCCGATCCGCTTTGCATCCGCCAGCGTTGGAACGCCGCCATCAGAGCCGGGTACACAGGGCACGCCGAGCGCTTTCATCGTATCTTTCGCGGTTATTTTGTCGCCCATCGTACGGATGTGCTGAGCTGTTGGGCCGATGAAGGTCAGGTTGTGATCTTCGATGATCTGTACAAAATTAGCATTTTCGGACAGGAATCCATAGCCTGGATGGATCGCTTGCGCGCCGGTAATCTCACAGGCTGCAATGATCGCGGGAATGGAAAGATAGCTTTCCGTTCCAGGCGGCGGGCCGATGCAAACGGCCTCGTCAGCCATGCGCACATGCATCGCATCCGCATCCGCCGTGGAGTGCACAGCAACAGATTCGATGCCCATTTCACGACAGGCGCGAATGACCCGAAGAGCAATTTCGCCGCGATTGGCGATCAGTATTTTATCAAACATATCAGCGCCTTATTCGATGATAACCAAGGGAGCACCGAACTCAACAGTAGAGCCATCTTCAACCATGATACGGGTCACCTTGCCCGAACGTGGCGCTGGAATATGGTTCATTGTCTTCATCGCTTCGACTATCAGCAGCGTGTCGCCTTCAGATACCTGCGCACCGACGGTGACGAATGCGGGCGTGCCTGGTTCGGCCTGCATATATATGGTGCCAACCATCGGGGAAGTCACTGCACCTGGGTGGGAGGCTGGATCATCCGACGCGGGTGCCGCCGTCGCCGCAACAGCAGGAGCCGCGATTTGCGCGGGTGCCGCAGCTGCAGCCAAATGAACAGGAGCAGCCATCATTTGCGGGTTCGCACGACTCACACGCACGTTCAAACTGTCATCCTCAGCATATGCGCGTTTGACTTGCAGTTCTGTCAGGTCATTTTCGCGCAGCAATTCTGCAAGCGCTTGAATGAATGCAACATCGGCCTCGTGTGATTTGTTTGTCATGCTATTTCAATGTCCCTGATCTTGGATCTTCGCTGGCTACGCCATCTTTGTCGCAACGCTTATAGTGCAAGTCGTCTTGGGTGAAAAGATCTGGCGTTTTTGTACTTTGCGCGACTTCAGAGGCAAAGTTAGGGGGAATTTGACGGTGCGTTTGCACTTATTGTTTCCATTCGGATGTGGGCCGCGGGTAGTCTGTTGGGAATAATTTAAGAGAAGGGCAAATCCCGTGAATATCGTTTCTTGGCTGACGCGCCGTGCAGAACAATCCCCGAATGCGCCAGCGCTCTTTGTTGGTCGCGCTTGCGTTTCCGATTACGCAGAATTTGACAGGCGCGCGCGGGTAATTGCGGGGTGGATGATAAGCGTTGGCACTAAATCGGGTGATCGTGTCGCGATATTTATGGAAAACGCGCCGGAGTATCTCTACGTTCAATATGCGGCTTGGTATGCGGGAACGGTGATCGTGCCTATCAACGCCAAACTTCACCCGAAAGAGGCCGCATGGATCATTGAAAACTCCGAGGCAGCTTTGACATTTACCAATGCCTCAAAGGACGATCTTTTGATTGGTGCGGGCGTGGTCGGGCAGGTTGTTGATGTCGGTGACAAGCGGGGAAACTTGTTTGATGATGCCAAGCCAGTCACGACCCATGTGCACCGAAAACCCACTGACCTCGCTTGGCTTTTTTATACCTCAGGTACAACTGGCCAACCGAAAGGGGTGATGATCACGCATCGTATGCTGGTGTCTATGTCGCTGAATTATATCTCAGATGTGGACGTGGTAAGTGACGCGGATAGTGCGCTTTATGCGGCCCCGCTGTCGCATGGTGCGGGGCTTTATAATATGGTGCATGTCCTAAAAGGCGCGCAGCATATCTTTCCTGCAGTGCCGGGTTTTGATCCAGCGGATGTGCTTGAATTGACTGAATATTTTGGCGCTGTCCACATGTTTGCGGCCCCCACGATGGTGAAGCGATTGACGCGACAGGCGATTGAAGCGGCGCAAATCGGCAAAGGGTTGCGCACAATCGTCTATGCGGGCGGACCGATGTATCAGGCTGATATCATAGAAGCGGTTGATCATTTCGGCGATATTTTCGTGCAAATCTATGGCCAAGGTGAATGTCCGATGGGCATCACCGCCTTGTCACGCTTTGATGTTTCGGATCGCACGCACCCCAATTGGCAAGCGCGTCTTGGCTCTGTCGGGCGGGTGCAGTCCTCTGTCGAGGTACAAATCAAAGGTGCCGATGGGCTTTGTGATAGGGACCAAGTCGGCGAGATAATCGTGCGCGGCGACACTGTCATGCCCGGCTATTGGCGCAACGAAGCGGCGAGCGCACAAACGATAATTGATGGATGGCTGATGACGGGTGACATGGGATCGATCGATGCCGATGGCTACGTCACACTAGTAGATCGATCAAAAGATGTCATCATTTCAGGTGGTTCGAACATCTACCCACGCGAAGTGGAGGAGGTACTTCTCACCCATGAGACGATTTCTGAGGTCTCTGTTGTCGGTCGTGCGCATCCTGAGTGGGGCGATGAGGTGGTTGCATTTGTCGTGCCCATCGCTGGCTCTTCTATTGATATGGAAGCGCTCGATACGCATTGTCTTTCGCAGATCGCGCGTTTTAAGCGGCCTAAGGAGTATATCGTACTGAGTGAACTGCCTAAGAATAACTATGGTAAAGTGCTTAAAACCGAGCTGCGCAAGTTGCTTTAGATACATAAAAAGCCCCGTTACTCGTGAAACGGGGCCTTTGAAAAGCAGATTTGGTAACGACCTACGCGCCTGTGCGGTTCGCAATCAAGTCATCTACGACCGATGGATCGGCGAGTGTAGATGTATCACCAAGCGAGCCTGTATCGTTCTCGGCAATCTTTCGCAGAATGCGGCGCATGATTTTGCCAGAGCGGGTTTTTGGCAGGCCCGGTGCCCATTGAATTACGTCAGGCGACGCGATCGGGCCTATCTCAGTGCGCACCCAAGTGCGCAGCTCTTTGCTCAACTCTTCTGTTGGTTCTTCGCCGTTCATCAATGTTACGTAGCAATAGATGCCTTGGCCTTTGATGTCATGCGGATAGCCGACGACAGCGGCTTCAGCGACTTTCTGATGTGCAACCAGTGCGGACTCAACTTCGGCTGTACCCATCCGGTGGCCAGAGACGTTGATCACGTCGTCGACGCGACCTGTAATCCAGTAGTCACCGTCGTCGTCGCGTTTTGCGCCGTCACCTGTGAAGTAATAGCCTTTGTAATCGGCGAAGTAAGTTTTCTGGAAACGCTCATGATCGCCCCAAACTGTGCGCATCTGGCCGGGCCAGCTGTTCTTGATGCAAAGCACGCCTTCAGCTGGATTGCCTTTAATTTCTTCACCAGTGGTCGGCTCAAGAATGACAGGTTCAATGCCGAAGAACGGCTTCATCGCAGAACCGGGTTTCATAGCATGTGCGCCGGGCAGGGGAGTCATCAAGTGACCGCCTGTTTCCGTCTGCCACCACGTATCGACGATGGGGCAACGACCCCCGCCGACGACTTCATTGTACCAGTTCCATGCCTCTGGATTGATCGGCTCGCCCACCGTGCCAAGGACGCGCAGGGAGGAGAGGTCAGCTGCTTCCACGAAGGAATTGCCTTGACCCATCAACGCGCGCAAAGCGGTAGGGGCAGTGTAGAATTGGTTCACTTTGTGCTTTTCGCAGACCTGCCAGAAGCGTGATGCATCAGGGTAGGTTGGTACGCCTTCAAACATTACAGTTGTCGCGCCATTCGCGAGCGGGCCGTAAACGATATAAGAGTGGCCCGTGACCCAGCCCACATCTGCGGTGCACCAAAACACGTCGTTCTCTTTATAATCGAACACGACTTCATGGGTGAAGGAGGCGTAAACGAGGTAACCGCCTGTGCTGTGCACTACGCCTTTGGGCATGCCAGTGGAGCCGGATGTGTAGAGGATGAACAGCGGGTCTTCAGCATTCATTTCTTCCAGCGCGCAAACGTCAGAAGCTTCTGCGGCGAGAGCGTTGTAATCGAAATCTCGGCCATCGACCCAAGCAATGTTGCCACCTGTGCGCTTCACCACCAAACATTTCACACTGTCGCCGCAGTTTGCGAGCGCAAGATCCGCGTTGGATTTAAGCGGCGTTGCTTTGCCGCCGCGCGGCGCCTCGTCTGCGGTGATCAGCAGCTTTGCCTCAGAACCGTTTATGCGTGCTGCCAAAGCATCAGGAGAAAAGCCTGCAAAAACAATAGAGTGGATTGCGCCGATCCGCGCGCTTGCAAGCATCGCGTAGGCTGCTTCTGGGATCATCGGAATGTACAGAACGACACGGTCACCTTTGCCAACGCCCATATCCTTAAAGATATTAGCCATGCGGTTTACATTGGCGCTCAGCTCGTTATAGCTGATATGCTGCGCGGCTTCTTTGGGATCGTCGGGCTCAAAAATGATCGCCGTTTGATCGCCGCGCGTTGCAAGGTGGCGGTCGACGCAATTGGCAGCCACATTCAATGTGCCATCGGCGTACCAATTGATATCGACGTTGCCAAAGCTGTAATCGACGTTTTTCACCTCTGTAAAGGGCTTGATCCAATCAACCCGTGCGCCTTGTTCTTTCCAAAACGCATCTGGATCCGCGACGGAGGCCGCGTACATCGCTTCATATTTGGCGCTATCAACATGTGCATTTTTGGACATGTCGGCGGAAGGGGGGAAAGTATCGCTCATGGGATCGGCTCCATTCTTCAGGTATGCTCGGGCAGGGCGTAAATCCCCCTCAAGCGTCATTCAATGTGTTTGAAATGACAAGGTCCAGCTCGGCGCTGCCTGCTGGACCTTGTTTTGTTTAGATCGCGAGGTATTCGGCGCGAAGCTCTTCGTTCTCAAGCACCTCGGAGGCGAGACCGTCAAACACGATGCCACCCGTATCAAGGATCACCGCACGATCTGCGAGTTCGAGTGCGCGGACCGCGTTTTGCTCAACTATCACTGTGGTCATGCCTTGCTCTTTGATCAGGCGCAGGGTCTTTTCGATCTCGTCCACGATCACAGGGGCGAGGCCTTCGTAAGGCTCATCGAGCAGCAGCACTTTGATGTCACGTGCAAGGGCGCGCGCGATGGCAAGCATTTGCTGTTCGCCACCAGAAAGCGTGATGCCCTCCTGATTGCGGCGCTCACGCAGGCGTGGAAACAAATCGTAGAGACGATCCAGTGACCAACCGATTGGTGGTGCGATTTGCGCTAGCTTGAGGTTTTCCTCTACCGTGAGACCCGCGATAATGCGGCGGTCTTCTGGAACAAGGCCAAGGCCGTTGGTTGCGGCCTCATAGCTTTTCATATGGTGCAAAGGCTTGTGATCAAGCCAGATCTCACCATGCGACACTTGTGGCTCATCAAGGCGTGCAATCGCGCGCAAAGTGGTGGTCTTGCCCGCGCCGTTGCGACCCAAAAGGGCAAGAATTTCGCCCTCATGGATCTTAAAGCTGATGCCTTGGACGATATAGCTTTCGCCGTAGTAGGCGTGCAAATCCCAAACATCCAAATAAGCGGGCGCAGTTGTCGCGTGGTTCACACCAGTGGAGGCTTTCGCAGCAGTGGTCATGTCAAAAACTCCTATGCCGTCTCGCCAAGATACGCTTCGCGCACTTTGGGGTGGCCTTTGATATTGTCTGGTGTGTCTTCCACAAGCGGTGTGCCTTGCGCAAGAACGGTGATGCGCTCCGCCAAAGAGAAAACAACGTGCATGTCATGCTCGATGATCGCGATTGTGATGTCGCGCTCGTCTTTGATCTGCTTGAGCAAGTCGATGGTATTGTTCGTATCCGCGCGCGCCATGCCGGCTGTTGGCTCATCGAGCAGCAGCAAACGCGGCTCTTGGGAGAGGCACATGCCAATCTCAAGACGACGCTTGTCACCCCGGCTCATCGCGGCGGCATGCATGTCGCGTTTGTCGGCCATGTTCATCTCTTCGAGCATTTGCATCGCACGGTCGCCGATCTCTTTATCGCTTTGGACCGACCCAATGGCGTTCAATTCGAACGCGCCATCACGTTTGGCAAAGCAGGGGATCAACATATTTTCCAAAACCGTCAGATCGCCAAAGATCTCAGGAGTTTGGAAAACGCGGCTGATACCCATCTGGTTGATCTCGAACGGTTTGCGCCCCAGCACCGATTGCCCGTCGAACATCACGGAACCCGTGTCAGGGATCAGTTTGCCGACAAAACAGTTCAGCAGCGTGGATTTACCAGCCCCGTTTGGTCCGATTATCGCATGCACCGAGTTTTCTGCGACCGAGAGATTCACATCGCTCAAGGCTTGTAGGCCGCCAAAGCGTTTGCCTACGTCTTTTACTTCAAGGATACTCATTGTTTTGTTTCCTTATTCCGCAGGTGTGGTTGCTTTTGACGTATCCGCGCCATCGTCATCCTTTTTACCGCGCTTGAATAGCGTGGCAATGCGCTGTCCGCCTTCAACAAGGCCACCGGGCAAGAAGATAACAACCATCATGAACAACAGGCCAAGCGTGAGGTGCCAGCCTTTGCCGATGAAAGGGTGAATGATTGTAATGACAAAGTTCTCAAGGCCATCGGGCATAAAGCTGAACCAGCCGTGCAGAACATTGTCGTTGATCTTGGAGAAGATGTTTTCAAAGTACTTGATGAAACCTGCGCCAAGAACAGGGCCGATCAACGTGCCCGCACCTCCAAGTATAGTCATCAGAACGACCTCACCTGAGGCTGTCCACTGCATACGTTCTGCGCCTGCAAGAGGATCCATCGACGCCATAAGACCACCCGCAAGACCAGCGTACATCCCAGAGATCACAAAGGCCGCAAGCGTGTAAGGACGTGTGTTCAAACCAGTGTAATTCATCCGTTGCTGGTTGGATTTCACCGCCCGCAGCATAAGCCCAAAAGGCGAGCGGAAGATGCGGATTGCAAGGTAGAAGGCAACAAGCAAAGCAACCGCACACAGGTAGTAACCGACATTAAACTGGAATGCCCATGCGCCAACATCCATCGTGTAGGTCGAGCGCATTTCGAGGCCAAACAAACCTGTCACCGGGATGGAGCCATCCGCAGTCTGGCTAATGCCAAGTACGCGTGGATCGTTCAGTGTCAGTTGCAAACCCGTTTCACCGTTGGTGATGGGAGTTAGAACTGAATATGCGAGGTTGAAGCTCATCTGTGCGAAAGCAAGCGTCAGGATCGAGAAATAGATGCCTGAACGACGCAAGCTGACATAGCCGATGAGGAGCGAGAATAGACCCGCCACAACAACTGACAGTGCAATCGCAGGGATGACGTTCATGCTCAGAAGTTTGAACATCCATACCGCAGAGTAGGATCCGACACCCAAGAAGGCAGCATGACCAAAGCTAAGGTAGCCTGTGAGACCGAACAGGATGTTGAAACCAATGGCAAAAATACCAAAAATTACAAAACGCTGCATCAGGTCTGGATATCCCGCGTTGAACTGCGCCATCGCGCTGTCTGTGGGGAAGGGGTTCAGGATGAAGGGGGCGAGCAATGTCAGTCCCACAACAACCAGCAACAAAGTTGCGTCTTTTTTAGCTAAACCGAACATGGATTTACTCCTCCATCACGCCTTTGCGGCCCATAAGGCCACGCGGACGCGTCAGTAGAATGAGAATAGCGACCACATAGATGATAATTTGGTCGATGCCGGGGATCAGGCTTTTGATTTCGTTCATGGAAGCAAAGCTTTCCAAGATACCAAGCATGAAACCCGCGAGAACAGCGCCGGGCAGGGAGCCCATACCGCCTACAACAACCACAACGAAGCTAAGCACGAGGAAATCCATGCCCATGTGATAGTTTGGCGAGTTGATCGGCGCGTACATAACGCCAGCAAGACCCGCGACCGCAGCGGCGAGGCCGAACATGATCGTAAAGCGCTTGTCAATGTTGATACCCAAAAGGCCAACAGTTTCTCGATCCGCCATGCCGGCACGAACAACCATCCCGAAGGTGGTGAATTGCAAGAAGGCGAAGACAGCACTGATGATCAGTGCAGAGAAACCGAAGTAGACCAAGCGCCAATAAGGATAGATGATCGTGTTTGGATCAAAGCCAAGCAAGACACCAAAATCAAAGCTGCCTTTGAAGACTTCCGGCGCACCCGTGGGGATAGGGTTCGCACCGTAGAAATATTTGATAACTTCCTGCAAAACGATCGCAAGACCAAAGGTTACGAGGATCTGGTCCGCATGTGGACGTTTGTAGAAATGCTTGATCAATCCACGCTCCATAATGAAACCAATGGCGATCATAACCGGGATTGAGAATAGGATTGCAAGGGGGACTGACCAATCAATAATGGCGGCACCTGCTTCGGGTCCGAACCAGCTTTCGACATAAGGTGTTTTGATTTCAGCAGGTTGGCCGAGGAAGTTGGTCTCGGTCTTGCTCAAAGTGACAGTGCTGAGCGACAGAATGCGCTGAAGCGTTACCGCGCAAAACGCACCGATCATAAACAATGCGCCGTGCGCGAAGTTTACGACACCGAGCGTGCCGAAAATGAGAGTAAGGCCTAGCGCGATCAGCGCATAAGCCGAGCCTTTGTCGAGGCCGTTTAGAATTTGAAGGATGATTGCGTCCATGGTCCCCACCAATATGCTTAGGGAAAGCGCTGCGACATCTGTGCAGCCTCAAACTTTGAGAGAGTGTAGGGCGGAGTAAATCCGCCCTACGAAAGCCAATTGGCTTATGCGCCTGGGTTACATGTACCCAAAGCACCACCCGCGAACATTGGGTGATCGGGCTCATACGTAACCTGAGCCGCTGGCGTAACTTCCACAACTTCCAAGAGGTCGAACTCGGATGTTGGGTTTTCTTTACCGCGCACAACCAGAACGTCTTTGAAGCACTGGTGATCTGCTGCACGGTAGAGTGTCTTGCCGTTGCCAAGACCGTCGAACTCGAAGCCTTCGAGTGCTTCGGCAATGCCGCACGGGTTGAAGGTACCTGCACGCTGCGCTGCGTCTGCATAAAGCATTGTCTGGCAGTAAACTGTGTGCGCCGCCTGTGAAGGAGGGAAGCCGTACTTTGTACCGAAAGACTTAACGAATGCTTTAGAAGCGTCGTCCTGCAGGGACCAGTGCCAGTTTGTGGAGCCGTGGATGCCTTTTACGTTTGCGCCCGCACCCTTCGCCATCAGGCGAGAGTAAAGTGGAACAACAATTTCGAAGTTCTTACCGTTAACCTGCTTATCACGTAGACCGAACTGAACAGCGTTTGTCAAAGAGTTGACCATGTTTCCGCCGTAGTGGTTTAGAACCAGAACGTCTGCACCGGAGTTCAGAACAGGCGCAATGTAGGATGAGAAGTCTGTGGACGCGAGAGGCGTACGCACTTTGTTGACTGTGTTCCAACCCATTGCTTCGGTTGCCGCAGCGATCGACTCTTCCTGTGTCCAGCCCCATGTGTAGTCAGCTGTCAGGTGGTAAGCGTTACGGTCTGTACCATAGAGGTTCTTGAGAACCGGCGCCAAAGCTGCCGCAGACATATAACCGTTAAAGAAGTGACGGAAGCCATTGGCTTTCTTGTCTTTACCAGTAGTGTCGTTGGAGTGCGTGAGGCCAGCCATAAATATGATGCCAGCTTCTTGACAAAGGCCCTGAACAGCAATCGCAACACCAGAAGAAGAACCGCCAGTGATCATCACTGCGCCGTCTTTTTCGATCATGGACTTCGCGGATGCACGCGCCGCGTCAGATTTCGTCTGCGTGTCGCCTGTGACGTACTCGACTTTCTTGCCGAGAATGCCGTTACCCGTAAGCTCTTTAGAGCTAAAGGTGTTCATCATGCCGCCGTCGCCGCCGCCATTGAGGTGCTCAACTGCAAGCTCATATGCGCGCAGCTCGTCTGCGCCCTCGTCTGCGTAAGGACCAGACTGTGGAACGTTGAAGCCGAGTGTTACCGTATCACCCTGTGGTGCGTTGGTATAACCGGCGTGGTTTGCAGCGGACAGATACGTTGGCAATGCCAAGCCTGCGCCCGCAACGGCGCTTGTCTTCAAAAGACCGCGACGTGTGAAGTTACTTGTGGACATGAAAATCCTCCCATTTTTTTAAAGAGCGGTGATCTGCTCCTCCGCAGATCGCCACAATGCACAAAGTGCTGCTCGTTTATGGACGTTTGTTAGAAAACTTCGCAACAAGTGCCTTAAGAAAAACAATTATTTTGTCAACGAATACACAATACTGTAGTATACTTTGTAAATTAATTATTCTGCGCCGCGGAAAGCTGTTGAAAGAGTGAAGGAAATTTCATGAGCCGTGATACCCTAACCGGCAGCCGCATTCGTGAACGGCGTTTGATCCAAGGTATGAAGCAGGCAGACCTCGCGCGAAGGACGGAGATATCTGCGTCCTATCTCAACTTAATCGAGCATAACCGTCGCAGAATCGGTGGTAAGTTATTACTCAGAATCGCAGCTGCCTTAGACGTAGAGCCAAGCGCTCTAAGTGAAGGCGCGGAAGCTGCTTTGCTCGCGTCTTTGCGCGAGGTCGCCGCCGGATATCCTGATCACGCGATTGAACTGGATCGGACGGAAGATTTTGCGGGCCGTTTTCCGGGCTGGGCGGGTTTGATTCAAGGCTTGGCTGCGCGTCAAAGTTCGCTTGAGCAAACCGTTGTCTCAATTTCCGACCGCATGACCCATGATCCGCAATTGGCCGAGGCGCTGCATGATATGTTGGGGGCGGTGACGGCTATTCGCTCCACGTCGTCCATCCTGGTTGAAACGGACGCGATAGAAACGGAATGGCAAGATAGATTTCATCGCAACATCAATGAGGATGCCAAGCGGCTGACAGAAAGTTCGCAGGCTTTGGTGTCCTATCTCAATAGCGAGGTGTCTGAGCCGCAAGAGGTGACAACCCCGCAGGATGAAATTGAAGCGTTCTTCATGCGTCATGCCTATGCGTTTAATGATTTGGAGCAGGCGGCAGACACCCAAAACGCACAGGACATAATCACCACATTGATAGCAGAGGCCGCGGACATTCTCGTATCGACCTCTGCGCAGGCACAGGTTTCCATGCATTTGTCACGATATTGGCGAGATGTGCAGTTGCTATCATCCAAAGCGTTATTGGATGAGATTTCCAAAGTTGGCTTGGATCCCGCACACATTGCCCAAACCTCCGGCGTTGATCTTGGCTGTGTCATGCGTCGTTTGGCCAGTCTTAGTGGCAACGCCTTGACGCCGCTGCTACAAGATGCAGGCTACGCTCTCTCAGAAGAAGGGCTAGGGCTTGTGGTCTGTGACAGCTCGGGCACTTTGACGTTTCGCAAGCCGCTGAGTGGGTTTGCGCTACCAAGGTTCGGCGCCGCCTGTCCGCTTTGGGTTTTGTATCAAGCTATATCGCGCCCGATGATCGCCTTGCGCGAGGTTGCCGAACTCAAAGGCCGTGAGATCGCGCATTTTGAAACACTCGCGATCTCGACGCCCTTAACGCCGCCGCAATTTGGTGCAGTGCCATTGTTTGAGGCGCATATGCTGATCTTGCCTTTGGCTTCGGTAAACCAAAACGAAACGCGTACAAGACCCATTGGAACAAGCTGCCGCATTTGCCCGCGCGAGAACTGTCAAGGGCGGCGCGAACCTTCTATCCTCGCGAGCGGGCTTTAAAAACCTGTTTGTTTCCATTGCAACTGCATCGCGTTTGCCTAAACTCTGTTTACGTTTTGTGGCGCGGGACATCCCAGCGCGTAAAAGCCAAGGGGAGTGAGACGTCGGATGAGCAAACATGTTCTGTTGATCGAAGACGAGCCGAATATCATCGAAGCGGTCAGTTTTTTGCTGTCGCGTGATGGGTATAAAGTGTCGACGCATTCCAATGGACATGATGCGTTGGAGGTAATTGAGGCGAAACAACCGGATCTTCTTATCCTAGATGTGATGCTGCCTGGGCGTAGCGGCTTTGACATTCTCGCCGATCTGCGCGGGCGCGAAACGGGCGAGGGCATTCCTGTCCTTATGCTCACCGCGCGCGGGCAAACCAAAGACCGTGAAATGGCGCAGCGCATCGGTGCGACCCGTTTTATGACGAAGCCTTTCTCTAACGCAGAAATTATCGAGACCCTCAATGAGATGAGCCTCGCTTGAGCGCGCAGGACGAAAAGCCCACGGAGACGAGTTTGCAAGCCCGCGTCTTTCTAGAGCGCCGCAGCTACAGACAAAGACGCCTAATTGATGCTGCACGGATCTTGCCTGTCGTGGGCATCGTGCTGTGGTTTGTACCACTGGTCTGGCCAAGCGCTGAGGAAAACGGCGAAATTTCGACATCAAGTGCATCGACCTATATTTTTACGATTTGGATAGGACTGATCGTCGTGGGGGCTTTAGTTGCTTGGCGCATGGCACCTGCGGACGAAAGCCCAACCAAGCCAAGCGGTCCTATGGATGAAAGCGCTTTCGAAACACGAAGACGCGATCGGACAGGGTGATGAATGTTCTGATTGTCGTCTCGCTTGGCTATGTTCTGGCGCTTTTCACCGTCGCTTTTATGGCTGAACGCGCAGCGCGATCCGGTCGCATCAAATGGCTACGCGCGCCTGTCGTCTATACATTGTCTCTGTCGATATACTGCACGGGTTGGACCTTTTATGGCGCGGTTGGATTTGCTGTACGTTCAGGTTTGGAGTTCATCACGATCTACTTGGGACCGTCGCTTGTTATGCTTGGTTGGTGGTGGACCGTACGCAAACTGGTGCGGATAGGGCGGACCCAGCGCATTACCTCTCTCGCGGATCTGATTTCGTCGCGGTTTGGTAAATCTAATTTGCTGGCTGTGGGTTTGACCCTACTCGCAGTGACGGGCACGACACCTTATATTGCGCTGCAATTACAATCAGTCACGCAATCCTATGCGGTTTTTGCGGAAGCGTCCCAAGACGGATTTAACCAGACGAGTCAAACCACGACAGCCCTTTGGGTGGCCATTGGTCTGGCGCTGTTCACCATTTTGTTCGGAACCCGCAAACTTGATGTGAACGAGCGTCATGACGGTGTGGTCATGGCCATCGCGGTTGAGGCGGTGGTGAAGCTTATCGCATTGATGGCTGTGGGGATCTTTGTGGTTTGGGGGCTATCGGGCGGCATTGGACCGATGCTTGAAAAGATCGACGCCTCCGAGATTGGTACGTGGAATGTCAGTGGCGGGCGTTGGGCCGGTCTTACTTTTTTGTCTGCTGCGGCCTTTATTTGCTTGCCGCGCATGTTCCATGTGATGGTCGTCGAAAATGATGACGAACGCCATCTACGCATGGCCTCATGGGCGTTTCCTGCCTACCTGATGTTAATGAGCTTGTTCGTCCTGCCCATCGCCGTCACGGGTTTGGATTTGCTGCCCAAAGGGTCAAACCCCGACATGTTCGTGTTGACCGTTCCCTTAAGCCAAGGCCAGAATGGTTTGGCGATGCTCTCTTTCCTAGGCGGTTTGTCATCGGCTACGTCAATGGTGATTGTGGCGTCAATCGCGCTCTCAACGATGGTGTCTAACCATATTGTCATGCCGATTTGGCTGTCGTTCACCGGCGCGGGGGCGAGCATGTCGGGCGATGTGCGCTACATCGTGTTGTTGTCGCGCAGGCTTTCTATCGCCGCAGTGGTGATGCTGGCCTATTTCTACTTTGTGCTATCGGGCGGTGGCTCCGCACTCGCGGCGATTGGTCTGGTGTCCTTTGTTGGCGTCGCCCAAGCGCTTCCTGTCATGATTGGTGGTATTTTCTGGCGTGGTGCCACGCGCATTGGTGCATTAAGCGGCCTCTCTATCGGTTTTGTCATTTGGATCTACGCGCTGTTTTTGCCCAGCCTCGGAGTGGGTGTTGTGGTCTCTGAAGCGATGATGGCAAGTGGGCCGTTTGGTCTCACATGGCTGGCACCGCACGCTTTGTTTGGGGTCAAAGGTATGGACCCAATCTTGCACTGCTTGCTCTGGAGCATGCTGTTGAACAGTTTTGCCTTTGTAGTGGTCTCTCTGTGTAGCTTTCCAGCGCCCTTGGAGCGGTTGCAGGGTGCACAATTTGTGAACGTGTTTGATCACGCGCGATCTGCGAAAGAATGGTCAAGTGGTGCCGCACAATCCGAAGACTTGATGGTCATGGCGCAGCGCATTCTAGGCGCACGCGAAGCACAGTCCCTTTTCGGATTAGAGGCGGCACGACAAGGCGCACAAGGGTTATTGCCCGAACCGACACCAGAGTTTCTTGGCGTGTTAGAGCGCGAATTGTCAGGATCTGTGGGGGCGGCGACGGCCCATGCCATGGTCGGGCAAATCGTCGGCGGTGCGTCGGTTTCGGTCGATGATTTGCTGGCTGTCGCGGATGAGAGCGCGCAGATGATGGAATATTCCAGCAAGCTCGAAGCGCAATCCACAGAACAACGACGCACAGCCGAAAAATTGCGTCAGGTGAACGAGAAGCTTACGCAACTTTCTGTTCAAAAGGACGGGTTTCTCAGTCAGATTAGCCACGAATTGCGCACGCCGATGACATCAATTCGCTCGTTCTCTGAAATTCTGCGCGACAGTCAGGACATGGCCGACATTGATAAGGCGCGTTATGCGGGGATTATCCACTCGGAAACGCTGCGGTTGACGCGTTTGCTCGACGATCTGTTGGACTTGTCCGTGTTGGAAGCGGGGCGCGTGTCGCTTAACCTGTCTCATAAAGTCTTGGAAAACGTGATTGAGGGGGCAATTTCGTCTGCAGGACTAAGCGACGAAAACCCGCTTTTGATCAGACGCACCCCAGCACGCGAGGACATTCTTTTGCACACAGACGTAGATCGCTTGGCGCAGGTCTTTATCAATGTGATCTCAAACGCACAGAAGTATTGTGACGCAGATCCGCGCCAATTAACAATAAAAGCCTTTCAATCAAAGGGACTGGCGACGGTCGATTTCATCGACAATGGCAGTAAAATTGACCCAGACATGCGTGATGTGATCTTTGAAAAGTTTTCGCGCGTTGGAGAAACCAAAGCGGGTGGGGCAGGGCTTGGCCTTGCGATTTGTCGTGAAATCATGACGCGATTGGGCGGCGATATTGTCTATCTGCCGGGCCAGGATGGCACTGCTTTTAGGGTGCAGTTTCCAATAATTTGTGAAGGCCAAGCCGCTTGATAGTAAACCTTTGGCAAGACTTTAGCTTTGATGAATCTAATAACTGGGAAACTGAATTGGCAAAAAACAACCTTGGCGCTCACTTGTAACGTGTTGGAGGCAGCACAATTTCACCCAATCCGAGTGTTTTATGCCGAATGCTGCGCAGCGATGTGAAATCACCGGACGACCAGACGGTATAGCCCGCGACTGCGGCGCGTGTCAGTTTGGCGCGTGCGGCGGATCAGGCATTCAGTTTTGCGCTGAGGGTAAATAGCATACGTCAAAGCCGCCTGGATCTCGTGGATGTGGTTGATCAGATCAATGAGGATTGGGCGCTTTTTCCGCTTTTGCATGATGACGGATCCGTCGGTGTGATGTATTTTGAACCCGTGTGCATTATTGCGTTTGTCGAATCCCAAACGATGGGATGGGTGAGCACAGAGGCGGGGGAACTGCCTCGCTTGACAAAAACGGACAAAGCCTTGGCCGTCGCGTTTATTGAAGTATTTCTGCGACGCTTTGATGAGGCTTTGAAAGGAGGCCCTACTGCTTATTGGATTTGTGGTTATCGTTCCGAGGACGCGGTTGCGATCCGTCATATGATAGTGTTGCAGCGTGATGATGCAGAATACTGCGGCTTTGATATGCAAAGCGAAGTCGTGGAAGCCGAACGCCTAATAAACATGCGTATATTCCTGCCGATCAAAGAAAAAGTCGCGTTACAGAACTCAAAAAATAAACTGGGGAAGACAGGTGCTGCGCTTTTAGAAAGCGAACATACGATCCGTCGTTTTGCGATGGCGGCCAATGTTGAAATGGACGCAATCATGTGCAAGGTCATGTTGTCCTTATCGGAATTGAACAGGTTGCAGCCGGGGCACTTGGTGCACTGGCCTCAAGATGCTGCAAAGCAGGCGCATTTGGTTGATTGTTCCGGTCTTAGCGCACAAAGCGTACGCTTGGGCTAGCTCCATGGTATGCGCGCGGTCAGGATAATTCACTAAAACGAAGATTCCAGGATGATGGAGCCGGTCGCACTTGCCCTTTCAAGACCGAATGAAAATTTTGACGTCCCCAACGCGAGCGCTGAAATAGGAGTTGAAGTTGAGATTGAGGAACCCGTTCAGGAGCAACAGAGCAGCGGGTTAGCGCCTGTGCAGAAAGACGAGTTGGATATACTACTGCGAGCAGAAAAAGAAGAACGAACTTAACCATGTAGGCAGGAGTTGCAATAAGCAATACGCTTTAGCCGAGGGCACTTCGAAGGCCAGATAAATCATAACCCGCCTGCGCTGTTTGCGCTAAGATATCGTCCGCACTTTGTTTGCCCGCTTGGCTAAGCGCCCAGATAACAGAGCACCGCGTCCCAGACGCGCAATAAGCAAGGACTGGACCCTCAGCATTTTCGACGATGTCAAACTGCCTCGTGATATTGTCGGGCGTCATCGTTTGATGCGTCAGCGGTAAGTCTTCAAATTGTAAACCCGCAAGCGCCGCAGCTTCTGCCATCACATGAGTTTGCAAAAATGGCGGGTTTTCTATGTCAGGACGATTGCAGATCACTGTTGTGAAGCCAGCTTCGGAAATTGCTGGGAAATCCTCTGGCGCGATCTGTTCAGACACCGCGTATTTTTCGGTAATAGCACGAATGAGCATCGGTTTCTCCTATCGAGTGTCGGAGCTTAGGTCTAAGCGCTGTCGTACCATGGGCGCAAGGGCCATGCCCGCAATCATCGCTAAAATGAAAAGACTGTTCGCCCATCCACCAAACCCGATAGAGGCAATTGTTGGTCCGGGGCAAAGGCCTACCAAACCCCAGCCCATGCCAAACATAACGGATCCAAGCACTAGGTTTCGTCCAATTTTCGGGTTAGCGGGGGTGGGGAACTCCCCCCCCACCAAAGGCGTGCGCCGTTTGCTCAAGTGCCAAGCGATTGCCATCGGAATGATCGCGCCACCCATCACGAAGGCCAATGTCGGATCCCAAGCGCCAAAGACGTCAAGCCAGCCTTGCACTTTTATAGTGTCGGTCATGCCTGAGATCACAAGCCCTGCGCCAAACAATCCTCCGGCGATAAATCCTAAGATACTGCGCATTAGATCCACCACAATGTATGCCGGAACAGGACCATCGTGACCGCACCTGCCAAAATATAGAACACAGTTGCCACGATGCCGCGTAAGGACAGGCGTGATATACCACATACCCCATGTCCTGAGGTGCATCCGTTAGCAACACGTGTTCCGATCCCAACCAAAAGACCTGCGATGATAAGCAAAACAGGGCTGTGCGTCAGATTGGTTTCACCGTTTGCGCCAAGAGGTATCAAAAGTATGGGCAGCAGAATAACACCTGCGAGAAAGCTTATGCGTTCTTTCCATGCAGCACGTTCAGATCCGTCGATGAGCCCACCGATAATGCCGCTTGCCCCCATAATTCTCCCGTTCCCAAGTAAATAGACAGCGCCAGCAAGGCCGATCAGAAGGCCGCCCATAAGGCCCATGAGCCAATCTTGTTCCATCTCAGTTTCTCCACGTGTCTATTTTAGTTTGTTAATTGGAACTTTCAGGAAGACATCGCCCTGATCATCAGGTTCAGGCATGTTGCCTGCGCGCATGTTGACTTGCAGCGACGGTATGATTAATCGCGGCATGCCGAGCGTCGCGTCACGGGTTTCGCGCATTTGCACAAAGTCCTCTGCTGCGCGGCCACCACCTACATGAACATTTCCCGCTTTCTGCGCATCTACGGTGGTTTCCCACGCAAATTCCTCGCGTCCGGGTGCTTTGTAGTCATGGCCAACGAAAATCCGGGTCTCATCTGGGAGTGCTAGGATTTTCTGAATAGAGGCATATAGGTTCTGCGCAGATCCACCAGGGAAGTCACAGCGCGCGGTGCCGAAATCTGGCATGAATAACGTGTCGCCCACAAAGGCCGCATCGCCGATCAAGTAGGTCAAGCACGCAGGTGTGTGGCCAGGCGTGTGTAGAATATCTACCCGCAACTGGCCGATGTGAATGCTGTCACCGTCTTTGAAAAGCTGATCAAACTGGCTGCCATCGCGCTGAAATTCAGTGCCCTCGTTGAAGACCTTGCCAAAGGTATCTTGAATGACAGTGATATTGTCGCTTATGCCGATCTTGCCGCCCAATTGCTCTTGTAAATAGGGGGCCGCCGAAAGGTGATCAGCGTGCACATGGCTCTCAAGAATCCATGCGACTTCTAAGGCATGCGACTTGATATGCGTGATAATCACATCGGCGTTTTTCGTGTCCGTGGATCCAGAAGCGTGATTGAAATCCAATACGCTGTCGATAATCGCACACTCGGTTCCGTGCGGGTCTTTGACAACATAAGAGACAGTGTTGGTTGGGTCGTCGAAAAATGCGGTAACGTCAGGTGTCATAGCCTGTCTCCCTTTACATACAACATATAAGAAATTTTGAATGTGATGCAAGGCCAACACCGCTTACCGTTATCGCGTTAGCTCTTTCATGCCTCGCTCAAGACCTGCAAGCGTCATCGGCACCATTTGCGCATCAAATATTTCTTGGATCATTTTGATCGAATGCGTGTAGCCCCAATGCTTTTCGGGCAGGGGATTGATCCACAGATTGCTTTTCCACTGCTCACGCGCACGAGTGAGCCATGTTTGACCGCTCTCTGAATTCCAATGCTCATTCGCGCCGCCTGCGTAGGCGACTTCATACGGGCTCATCGAGGCATCGCCAACGAATATGCATTTGTAATCAGGGCCATAAGTGCGCAGCACTTCGTGAGTCGGGACTTGCGCATCCCAGCGGCGGCGATTGTCGCGCCACACACCTTCATAAAGACAGTTGTGAAAATAGAAGTATTCAAGATGCTTGAATTCTGCGCGTGCGGCGGAGAAGAGCTCTTCTACAACCTTGATATGCGGATCCATGGAACCGCCAACATCAAGAAACAACAGCACTTTCACCGCATTACGTCGCTCGGGGCGAGTTTTCACATCGAGATAACCGTTTTCAGCCGTTGCGCGAATTGTGCCATTAAGATCAAGCTCTTCAGTCGCACCATCACGCGCCCAGCGACGCAGGCGTTTTAGCGCGACTTTAATGTTGCGTGTGCCAAGCTCGACGCTGTCATCAAGGTTCTTGAATTCGCGCTTATCCCAAACTTTGACCGCCCGCTTATGGCGGCTTTCACTTTGACCGATGCGGATGCCCTCAGGATTATAGCCATACGCCCCAAACGGGGAGGTGCCGCCGGTGCCGATCCATTTGTTGCCGCCCTGATGGCGTCCTTCTTGTTCTTTGAGACGCTCTTTCAGCGTCTCCATCAGTTTTTCAAATCCACCGAGCGCGTCGATCTCAGCTTTTTCATCTTCGCTCAGGTGCTTTTCCACCATTTTGCGCAGCCACTCTTCGGGGATTTCGACGGCTTCCAGCATCTCTTCAGAGCTGATTGTCTCTAACCCTTTAAATGTATTCGAGAAAGCACGATCAAACTTGTCGATGTTGCGCTCATCTTTGACCATTGAGGTGCGTGCGAGGTAATAGAAGGCATCGATATCATAGGTGGCCAAGCCGCGTTTCACCCCTTCGAGAAATGACAAATACTCGCGCAGCGATACCGGAATGTCCCCGTCGCGTAGGTTTGCAAAGAAGGGAAGAAACATGCCGTTACACCGCGAGGCGGTGTACGATAAGCGTAATGATGAAGCCGACCAGCATGAAAGCGATTCCGAAGCCGGCGGCATATTGAGCCATATCAGCTTTGTTGCCGCCGTTCTTTTTTGCGCGCCATGCGCCTAGTGCGATGCCAAATAGCCCCGCGAGTGTGTAGATCATTGCTAGCCGCGTCCTTTTTTGAGCGGGCTGAGTGATGAAATTTCACGTACCTTGGCCCGCACTGCCCAGTCTGGACCAAATCCGTAGCGTGCCCAACCCAAACTGTCCATACGGATCGAACGTGCTTCGGAACTGCGGCCGGTCAGATCAAGCGCTTCGGCGCGTTGCAACATGAGCGTTGACATCAACGCGGCGTTTTCATGACGCCCTTCGGTATCAAGATGAGGGCCAATCTGCTTGAGCGCTGCCTCTCCATTGCCTTCGGCAATATGAAAAGATGCGAGTTGTGAAGCGGCATAAGCGGCGTGCAGGCGGGTCGAGGGGTCTTGGCCATAAAGGCGCGCGGCGATAGAGAAATGTTCACGCGCTTTCTTAAGATTGACTGACATGTTCAAGCTGCCCATCGCATAGTGGCTAAAGGCGCGGCGATGATCATTCCAGCCCATGGAAACTGCGATTTGCATCGCTTGATGTGCGGCGCGGATACGTTCTTTCTGGTTCGCACCCGGGCCAAGTGCGCGCTTAATAGCATTGATCCAGGAGCGCGGTGTGTGTGTCAGGCGACGCGGTGCAAACTGTTTTCCGCGTGGATTGATGCGCGACAAAATTGGGCTAATGCGCTTGGCAACTTCGGATTTCTGCATGCCATTGTGCAAAGAAGGGTCGTAGTAGGCGCGTAAAATGAGCATGTCGAAGCCGGTCAACACCGTATGCACGTTGTCGTCGTTAAAAACAGAATCGGGTAAGCGATAAAGGTCGTTCAAAGGACCAAGGGCTTGCGCGAGCTCTTCATGAAGGCAATCACGCACCTCTTGAGGGCTGGCATCATTTGGTAGGAAGATGGACAGGCGCTTGCGTTCTTTAAGATCCGTCCAATTGACGAGGGACGTACGGCGCGCAAGACGATATTGTGCCAGGCTAGAGACGTTCGGGGCCACAAAACACGCGGCTTGCGGCAACACTGCACGGATTTCTTTGCGCGAAACCGCTTCAATTGTGATGTTCGCGTTGTCCGCTTGGTTTTGACGGATGTCGATGTGGGCTTCTGTTCGCAGTCGGTGCAGCAGACGATTGAGATCGATTCCTAGCCCCGTAGACGGCCGACCCGTCACGCGGACAGAGATTGGGCCTTCAAAACGCGTGAGTGTCGGCAAGCTACGACCGCTTTCCATATTGAACGCAAGATCAAGGAAATCACGGGCAATATCGGAATTCGCGCGATAGGATGGGGTCGGACGCGGAGCAGTAAATACTTTCACCGCGGGTAAGTTGCCGTCAATGGAAGTTGTTTGAGCACGGGACGGCATGTCGCCAGGTGCCGAGGGCATACAGCCTGACAAAACCAGATAAAATGGTAATAGAAATCGACGCATTTAAATCTTTAAATCTGGTCTTGCCCGCATATCATGCGAGGGCTGGGCGCGTAGAATAGCCATCTGATTACAAAGGTGCGCGAACGCACCGTGAGGTACCGCAATGATCGAGACCGTGCTGGCAAGGGTTTCTGGCGATCCACCTAAAATGTCATTGGGTCGCAAATATGAAAATGTTGCCTGCAAAGTATTTCTTTCGTTTCGTCATCAAGGTTCGTGCTTTCTGCCAGCACACCCTTTCGGGTTTAAGAAAATAACGTGGCAATAATAAGAAAGTGCCTCGGAGAGGCTAACCCGATACAATTTCAAGACGTTATAGGAGATTGTTGACGTTTGGACGTTTGTTGCGGCCCTGCCACCTAGATATTGGGGCAAGGGCACGCCAAAGGCATACAAACGTGAAATAATTTTTGGTTAACGCGGGATTCAGCCGCGCCGGGCCATAAAGGCGAGACGCTCAAACAAATGGACATCTTGTTCATTTTTCAACAGCGCACCGTGCAATTTGGGCAGGGCACTTGCGCCGTCTCGCTTGAGATCTTCGGGGGTCAGATCCTCTGCCAGAAGCAGTTTGAGCCAGTCGAGCACTTCAGACGTTGAGGGCTTTTTCTTCAAGCCTTGTTGCTCGCGAATGTCGTAGAATTGCGTCAGCGCAGTTGTGAGAAGGGCGTCTTTTATACCGGGATGATGTACTTCAACGATTTTGCGCATCACGTCAGGTTCTGGAAAGCGGATGTAGTGAAAGAAGCAGCGCCGCAAAAAGGCGTCTGGCAACTCTTTTTCATTGTTGGAAGTAATGATGACAATAGGGCGGTTCACCGCGCGGATGGTTTCACCCGTCTCGTAGACATAGAACTCCATCCGATCCAGCTCTTGTAAAAGATCGTTCGGGAACTCGATGTCTGCCTTATCAATCTCGTCAATCAGCAGCACGACTTTTTCGTCGGCGCTAAAGGCCTCCCACAACTTACCCTTGCGGATATAGTTCGCCACATCATGCACGCGCTCTTCGCCAAGCTGGCTGTCGCGGAGACGACTGACGGCGTCGTATTCATAAAGGCCTTGTTGGGCCTTCGTTGTCGATTTGATGTTCCACTCAATCATCCGCAGTCCAAGACCAGAAGCAACTTGGCGGGCCAGCTCTGTCTTTCCAGTGCCAGGTTCGCCTTTGACCAGTAGCGGACGTTCCAGGGTGACGGCCGCGTTCACAGCAATCGTAAGGTCATCTGTGGCCACATAGTCTTGCGTTCCGGTGAATTTCATATCGAGTCCTGCTCTCATTGATCTAATTCGTGCACCTTATCGCGCTGAAAAAATCGCTGCAATGTGAGTTTATTCGGTAGTGACAAGCATTCTTGCTTGCGGTATCTCGCGCCCAGCGGGAGCTATGCACCGAAGGAATTTATTCATGGATCATGGCCTTACAGGGAGAGCGGACATGAAAGCTGAAGCCTTTTTACCAGAAGACTATCGACCAGCAGAAGACGAGCCGTTTATGAACGAGCGTCAAGCAGAGTATTTTCGCCTAAAGCTTACCAATTGGCGCGATGAATTACTCTCGGATGGGCGTGATACAATTGAGACGTTGCAAGACGGGACGCGCAACATCCCGGATGTGATTGATCGTTCCAGCGAGGAAACAGATCGCTCGCTTGAGCTGCGCACGCGGGATCGTCAGCGCAAGCTGGTGGCAAAGATCGACGCAGCCTTACGCCGAATTGACGAAGGCGAATTTGGCTATTGCAACGTGACCGGTGATCCGATTTCGTTGAAACGCCTTGATGCGCGCCCCATCGCTACGATGAGCTTAGAGGCGCAGGAGCGCCATGAGCGCCGTGAGAAAGTGCACCGCGACGATTAAGCCGCTTAGGTTTTTGGGAATATTTGAACGCCGGGGCTTTCGCTCCGGCGTTTTTCTTTGCACACAAGCCTTATGAAAAAAGTGCATCATATAAGTGTCGTTGGCGGCGGCATCGGTGGTTTAGCGGCGGCCACCGCCCTTGCGCAGCACGGTGCGCGTGTCACGGTCTTCGAGCAAGCGGAGGTAATCCGCGAAGTGGGCGCAGGCATTCAAGTCAGTCCCAATGGGCTATGCATTTTACGTGCGCTCGGGTTGGAAGACGCGGTCACGCAGTGTTCAAGCCAAGGTCGTCGCGTCAGCTTGCGTCGCGCTGAGAGCGATTTCGAGGTTGCGCACCTTGATCTGACCCTTCTGCTAAAGACACAAAAGTACCACTTCATTCACCGCGCAGATTTGATTGAGATTTTGTTGCAAGCAGCGCTTTCTGCGGGCGTTGATGTAAAACTCAACAAAAAGGTGCGTGCGATTGTGCCTGGGGGGCCTGCGCAGATCCACTTTGAAGACGAGCAAGACATCGCCAGCGATTTTGTTATCGATGCGAGCGGGATTCACAGCAGGTTGCGCGCCACTTTGAATGGCCAAAACGAACCGTTTTTTACCGGACAAACTGCGTGGCGGGCGTTGATTCCAAACATTGAGGGGCGGGTGGATGATGTGCAGGTACACATGGCCCCGCGCCGCCATATA
Source organism: Planktotalea sp. (assembly GCF_018607995.1). GTDB lineage: Bacteria > Pseudomonadota > Alphaproteobacteria > Rhodobacterales > Rhodobacteraceae > Planktotalea. The sequence goes on along the minus strand of NZ_JABBAL010000030.1, from coordinate 335,434 downwards.
GTGAGTTATCCGTTGCGGAGTGGTGAATTTATTAACCTCGTCGCGGTTCAAGAACGCACTGCTTGGCATCGGGAAGGCTGGTCACAACGCGATGATCCTGAAAACTTGCGTGCCGCTTTTGAGGGCGGGTCGGCAAAGGTGATGGCGATGCTCGATCACGTAGAGGAGGTGCACTTGTGGGGATTATTCCGCCATCCTGTTGCTGAGACTTGGGTTGCAGAAAGCTGCGCTTTGCTTGGCGATGCAGCGCATCCAACGCTGCCTTTCTTGGCGCAGGGAGCGAATATGGCTTTGGAGGACGCCTGGGCGCTGTGCAAATCGGTTCAAGGCGATGATCTGCAAAGCGGGCTTGCACATTATCAAGCGCTGCGTCAGCCGCGTGTGCGCAAAGTAATCGCAGCTGCAAACAGCAATGCGTGGCGCTATCATTTGCCGCGTGGTCCTGTCCGGTTGGCGGCTCACTTCGCGCTTGGGATTGGCAGCAGGGTCGTGCCAAGTGTGATGCTGAGGCAATTTGATTGGCTCTACGGTTACGACATCACAACCTTGTTTGACGTAAATTAGCGGTTCCGTCCCGCGTGCTCTCTGGCTATAATACGCTGCTTAAACGAGCCGGAAAAAGGCCAATGATGCGAGCGGTATTCTTTAGTCTTGCGGTGCTTTTGAACAGCTTTTCAAACGCTTATGCGCAGCCGTTCACAGCGCTTGCGCGGCTCGATTTTTAGCACAGCCTGATCACAATAAGCGGTAGCGCGTATCAGCTTGATCTCGCCCCCAGTCAAGGGGTGCCGTATCGCGTCTTTATGCTGAATGACCCTGCGCGTCTGGTTTTTGATTTTCGCGAGGTTGATTTTGCAGGCATCGATCCCACTGCTTTGATGAGCACTTTGAATGCGAACGTCTTAAAGTTTGGCGCTGTGCGCCCAGGCTGGTCGCGTTTGGAGCTTGATTTGGCAAGCCCGCATGGGGTCAAACATGCAGGGCTAAGCGTAGATGCGAATTCTAGAAATGCGCGTTTGAAGGTGGCTTTGGTCGCGGTTGAGCAAGCTGAGTTCGACGCTGCTACGGGCACTCCGCGCGATCCCGAATGGGGCAAGCTAATGCCAAGTACGTTGGCTTCGATACCAACTAAAGAAGATAAAGCAATAACCATTTTGCTAGATCCCGGCCATGGGGGATTGATCCGGGCGCTGCTGAGAATGGTCTTAACGAAGCAGATCTGATGTTCACGCTTGTTCAAGAAATGCGCGATGCTTTGCTGCGATCGGGCGATTTTTATGTTGTTTTAAAACGTAATAGCGATGAATTCGTCTTGCTTGAGCGCCGTGTTCAGATCGCGCGCACAGCGGGGGCGGATATGTTCGTGTCCTTTCATGCGGATGCGTTGGCCAGCGGCAAGGCCAACGGTGCTGCGGTTTACACTTTGACAGAAGAGTCGTCTGATAAGGCCTCTGCCGTGCTTGCAGAACGTCACAATCGTGCGGACCTTCTGGCGGAAGTGGACCTGTCAGGGCAGGACGATGAAATAGCCTCAATCCTGATGGAGCTCGCGAGACTTGAAAATACACTGTGGTCTCAGGTGCTTGCGCGCAATATTATCCGTGGGATCAACGCCGAAGTGGGGCACGCTTATAAGCGACCAATCCAACCTGCCGGATTTTCCGTGCTTAAAGCACCGGAAATCCCATCGGTTTTGATCGAGGTGGGTTTCCTCTCGAGCAAGGGTAATTTGAGCAAATTGATGGATCCGAAATGGCGCAGAAAAATGGTGACGGGCATTAACAATGGCATCCATGCGTGGATCTTAAATGATGCGGCGGACGCGCAGTTGCGACGAAAATAACGACGATGATGTGATGCTTTTTCATGCGCGGGAAGCTGCTTACCGTTCATAAGGTCGTGTTTTGACCATTTGGTCCTGCGCGCGTATAGAGGAGCCAATAAAAAACGGGGGCCGGCACGTGCTCAGAGCAATATTATCATTCTTCGGTTCAATCTTTTCTCTCGTGACGATGGGAGCGATGATGGCCACTCTGACGATTGGCGCGATTTTCTGGATGTATGGCCGTGACTTGCCCAGCCATGAGAGCCTTGCGCAATACAAGCCACCAACGATTTCACGGATTTATTCGGGGCAGGGCCAGATTATCGACGAGTTCGCGCGCGAGCGTCGTTTGTTTGCGCCAGCCAATGAAACCCCCGATCTTGTGAAACATGCGCTAATTTCTGCAGAAGACAAAAATTTCTACACTCATGCTGGATATGACACCCGCGGCATGGCCTCCGCGTTTCGAGATGCTGTCGTGTCGCGCGGCGAAAACGTGCGGGGTGCTTCGACGATTACGCAGCAGGTGATGAAGAACTTCTTACTTGATGGCTCGCGCCGTGCGGAACGTAAGATCAAGGAAATTATTCTCGCCACGCGCATTGAGAGCACGCTTAGTAAAGATCAAATCCTTGAACTCTACATGAACGAGATTTTTCTTGGTCAAAACAGTTTCGGCTTCGCGGCTGCCTCGCAAACTTATTTCAACAAAACCATGGGTGAACTTGCCCCGCATGAAGCCGCATTCCTCGCCTCTATGCCAAAAGCGCCAAGCCAATTTCATCCTGTGCGCCGCAAAGAACGCTTGAAGCAACGCCGTGATTTTGTGCTGAAGGAGATGATGGAAAACGGCTACATCACGCAAGAAGTGTATCAAAGTGAAGTGAAGTTACCGCTGAAATCGGTACAGAACGGCGACTTTGACAGCTTTAAATCAGCGCTCCCCCCGCGTGATTATTTCACAGATGAGATTCGTCGTCAATTGAGCCGTGATTTTGGTGAGGGCGAGTTTTTCACAGGAGGTTTGACAGTACGCGCAACGATTGATCCTGAAATGCAGGCCGAAGCGGCAGATGCATTGCGCCGCGAGCTTGAGCGCTATGACCGCTCGCGAGGGGTGTGGCGTGGCACGGGCAAGACGGTTCCGGTCGAGCAGCTTGGCAGGGAAGCCGACTGGCGCGAAGCGCTGAGCAATGTCAAAGTTGCTCGCGATATCGGTTTGGAAAACAAATGGCATCCAGCCGTTGTGTTGGAAGTTGGTTCCAACGAAGCGCGAGTTGGTCTGGAAGGTGTGGACGAGGACAGCGATGGCCATTGGATTCCAGCAAAGGATGTTCAGTGGGCACGGAAGCGGCTCTCTGATGGCAAACTTGGTCGTAAAGCGCAGGTCGCGGGCGATCTGCTTGCAGTTGGTGAAGTCGTTCACGTGCGCCAAATGACGGATGATAATTCTGGCAATTTCATCCGTTGGACGCTGCGCCAAGTTCCAGAAGTGCAGGGCGGTTTCATGGCGATGGACGTCAATTCTGGCCGAGTGATTGCGATGCAGGGTGGTTTTTCCTACCAGCACTCTGTGTTCAACCGCGCAACGCAAGCGCAGCGTCAGCCAGGGTCCAGCTTTAAGCCTTTTGTTTATGCCTCTGCACTTGATAGTGGATACACACCCGCGACTGTCGTCGTCGACGCGCCAATCGAAATTAACACACCGCAAGGTCTGTGGCGGCCCAAAAACGCGTCGAAAACTTTCTACGGCCCAACACCTTTGCGCACAGGGATCGAGCGGTCGAGAAACCTTATGACCATTCGGCTTGCGCAAGAGGTGGGCATGGACGTGGTCGGCGAATATGCCGAAAAATTTGGCGTTTATGAAAGCGGTAAATTCCTGCGGGTGCTTGCCAATTCGCTCGGTAGTCAGGAAACCACGCTATTCAAGATAGTCGCCGCTTATGCGATGTTCGCCAATGGTGGTGAGCGCGTGGAGCCAACTTTGGTCGACCGTGTGCAGGATCGATACGGAAAAACCGTGTACAAGCATGACCTTCGCGAGTGTACTGATTGTAATGACCCTGCAATCGCGCCAACGCGCAGTCCGCGCATCTTGTCTGATCGTGAGCGGGTGATGAACGCTGTGACGGCCTATCAGCTCACGTCGATGATGCGTGGCGTGGTGGAACGCGGAACAGCGGCTAAAACTGTAAGCTTGGGAGTGCCGACTGCGGGTAAAACTGGCACGACGAATGATGCGAAGGACGTCTGGTTTGTAGGCTTTACCAACCGCATCGTGGCTGGCTGCTATATTGGTCATGACACGCCACGTTCGCTTAGGGGCGGGGCGTCAGGTGGTGGAATGTGTGGACCTGTGTTCAACCAATTCATGCTCAAAGCAACTAAGAAGTATGGCGCGAGCAAGTTTCGTGTCCCTGAGGGCTGTGAATTTATCAAGATTGACCGCTTCTCTGGTGCGCGTTTGTCGGATGATGCATCGGGCGACAACGTCGTGAACGAATGTTTCCGCGAGGGCGAGGAGCTGATCTTCGGCATCTCCTTTGATGGTGGTTTTGCGATGGGCAGCAACCTGACTTTGATCCGCCCTGACGGCGAAGCTGGGCGTCAAGTGACGACCTCCACAGGCAAGAAAGCAGTCGTGGGGCCAAGGGCTACCTTGGGCACGCTTAGTTCTGGCGGTCTTTACTAGGGCGCAACCCTTGTGAGTGGCTTGGCGCTGGTTTATCACGCCCAGACAAGCCAATTAGACGGGACGTTCCATGCGCGCAGACGCTCAAAATACGGTTGTAGACATCGAAAAATCCTTGGAACTGCTGCGGCAGCGCTTGGATTGGGACAGCGCTGAATTCCGGCTTGAAGAATTCAATGCGCGCGTCGAAGATCCTGACCTTTGGAATGATCCCGACGCCGCGCAAAAGCTGATGCAGGAACGTCAGGCCTTGGTCGATGCGATGGGTACGTATACCTCGATCAAGCAAGAGCTGTCGGATCAGGTCGAAATGATCGAGCTGGGTGAGATGGAAGAGGACGAGGATGTCGTCGCCGAGGCCGAAGAGGCTTTGAACGTCCTTGCCAAACTCGCCGCCGCGAAAGAGCTGGAAGCACTGCTGGATGGCGAAGCTGATAGTAATGACACTTTCCTTGAAATTAATTCTGGGGCGGGTGGCACGGAAAGCTGCGATTGGGCGTCGATGCTAGCGCGTATGTATGTGCGTTGGGCCGAAAAACGCGGCTATAAAGTAGAATTGCAATCTGAAAGCGCGGGCGAAGAGGCGGGTATCAAATCAGCAGCCTATAAGATTAGCGGTCAGAATGCTTATGGTTGGCTGAAGTCGGAAAGCGGCGTGCATCGGTTGGTGCGCATTTCGCCCTTTGACAGCGCAGCAAAGCGGCATACTTCGTTTACTTCCGTTAAAGTTTACCCAGTTGTCGATGACAATATCGAAATTGAAGTGAACCCGTCTGATATTCGTATCGACACTTACCGTTCGTCCGGCGCAGGTGGTCAGCACGTGAATACTACGGATTCCGCAGTGCGTATCACGCATGCGCCGACAGGGATCGTTGTGACTTCATCGGAAAAATCGCAACATCAAAACCGCGACATTGCGATGAAAGCATTGAAATCGCGGCTTTACCAGATCGAACTGGATAAGCGGTCTGCGCTGGTGAACGAAGCCCATGAGAATGCAGGTGATGCGGGCTGGGGCAACCAGATCCGATCCTATGTTTTGCAGCCCTATCAGATGGTTAAAGATCTGCGCACCAACCACGAGACGTCGGACACCAAAGGTGTTCTCGACGGTGATCTCGATGGATTCATGGGTGCGACCCTTGCGATGAATGTCGCAGGCAAGAGCCGTGCAGAGGCGCAAGGCGACGACTAAATCCGCTTGGGAGGGTGTGTTATGACAGACCTATTGTATGAAACGGCAGCAGAGCTTGCCGCACGTATTGCGTCCAAAGATCTGAGTTCGGTGGAACTGATGCAAGCCTCGCTGGATCGTATTGATGCGGTTAACGAAACTGTTAACGCTGTGGTTTCCTTAAGGGACCGAGAGGACTGCATCGCAGATGCCAAACATGCTGACAGTATAGCACCAAAAGGTCCTTTGCATGGTCTGCCGGTCGCTATCAAAGATCTTGCCAATTCTGAGGGTTTGCTGACCTCGATGGGCTCTCCCATCTTCGCAGAAAACATCGCACAAAAGGACGACCTGTTCGTCGCGCGCATGAAAGCAGCGGGTGCGATTGTTATCGGGAAAACTAACACGCCTGAATTTGGGCTTGGTTCGCACACCTTCAACTCGGTGCATGGCGCAACACGCAATCCTTATGATCCGAACCGCTCTGCAGGGGGATCATCGGGCGGTGCTGCGGCTGCCCTGGCGACGGGTATGATTCCGATTGCGGACGGGTCAGACATGATGGGCAGCCTGCGCAATCCTGGGGCTTGGAACAATGTTTATGGGCTGCGGCCGACCTATGGATTGGTGCCGTTGGATATGCCAGGGGATATGTTTCATCATCAACTGGCCGTCGCTGGCCCGATGGGGCGCACGCCGCAAGATGTGGTACTGCTTTTGGACGTGCAAGCGGGCTTTGATGCGCGCCATCCCCATAGTTTTTCGCAAGCGCCGAGTTTTGATCAACTGGACGGCGATCTCAAGGGGATGAGGTTGGGCTGGCTCGGGGATTGGGGCAGCGCATACGCGATGGATGCAGGCGTTCTTGAGACTTGTGAAGCCTCGCTGAAAGGTTTCGAGAGCCTTGGAGCAACTGTTGAGCTCCTTCATCCGCCGTTCCCGGCGGAGAAGATTTGGGAGGCTTGGGTCAAGCTGCGCGCATGGGCCAATGCTGGTGGTAAAGCCGCGTTATACAAAAATGAAAACACACGCAAATTGCTGAAAGACGACGCCATCTGGGAAATCGAAACCGGCATGGCGCTGAGCGCTGTGGAGGTACATGAAATGAGCGCCATTCGCACCGCGTGGTTCACCAAATTGAACGAGATGTTTGCTACGTATGACGCGCTAATACTGCCCTCTGCGCAGGTCTGGCCGTTTCCTGTCGACTGGGACAGCCCGAAAGAGATCGCGGGTCGTGTAATGGATACCTATCATCGCTGGATGGAGGTTGTGATCCCGGTGAGCCTTGTCGGAGTGCCCAGTCTCAATATTCCAGCAGGCTTTAACGAGGGGGGACTGCCCATGGGCATCCAGGTATTTGGGCCGCGCCATAGCGATGCTAAGCTTCTCAAGATTGGCCAACGGTGGCATGAGATCAGCGAGAATGCATCCCGCCGCCCTGATTTGAGTGGGTTAGTGAGAAGGTAAGCAATGGCGTTTGATCCAATCCGCGGTGTCCCGACATGCAGACCCGTGAAAGCGATAGATCTTAAAGAGGCACTTTCAAAAGGCTGGCGTGATTTTCGTCCGTTTCCTCTCTACGGCCTTTTGTTTGCGGGGTTTTAAGTGCTTGCGGGCTTGCTCATGGTGTGGATCACTTATGTAACGCATACCACTTATTGGTTGGTCCTTGCAGCCATCGGTTTTCCATTGTTTGGCCCTTTTGCAGCTGTGGGGCTCTACGAGATCAGCCGACGACAGGAAAGCGGGCTAAAGATGAGCGATCCAAGTGTGTTTGGCGTCGTTTTGCAACAAAGGCTACGCCAGTTGCCGTCCATTTGCTCCATCATCGTTTTCATAATCCTGTTCTGGTTCTTCATCGGCCACATGATTTCCGCACTGTTTCTTGGCTTGTCGCAGATGACCAACATTCACAGCAGCCTTGATGTCTTGCTCTCCTCTGAAGGGCTTGCAATGCTCGTAATGGGAAGCGCGATCGGCGCGCTCGTGTGTTTGTTGTTGTTCATGATTACGGTTTTTGCTCTACCCTTGTTGTTAGAACGAGAGATCGATTTCGTCACAGCGATGATCACTAGTTTTCAGCAAGTGCAGGCAAATTTTCCACCTATGGTACTTTGGGGCATGTTCGTCGTAGCGGTGCTGATCCTATCGATGATCCCAGCGTTCTTCGGCTTATTGATCACGCTGCCAGTTTTGGGCCATGCCAGTTGGCATCTGTACGGCGCGATCCGTATCGCTGACGAATAAGTCTATTCTTCTCGGCCGGCACGCTTGAGCCGTTGATGAAGCATTTGCATATCTGGATGCCCAAGCTCTAGTGCGAATACATAAGCATGGGTCAGATAGAACCCTTCCGCATCTTGATCGGACGCTGCATCCGCAGCCTCCTGGTACAAGGTCACAAGGGCAGCGCGATCATCGCGCGCATGCGCGTCCAGCAAACGTGCGTCTAACCCACTCATTCTGCAGCTTGGGCCGTGGCGCGATAGCTCTCGATCTTGCCCGCGACCCATGCATGAAAACTATGCGTCGGGCTATCCATCACGGCAGAGAAACGTCCGCCATCAAAGTTGGGCGAATGGCGGCCCTTTTGCATGCCTTCAACGACGAAAATATCTTCCTCGAAGACCAACTTCCATTGTTCGGTGTTGGCTGCGCGCATCGCGTCATCGGTTTGGGGGGTCGCATAATACAGGTGAATGTTTTCCACCGTGCGCTCCGTGCTTTCAGGCACCAAGACAATGGCAAACGCATGATCGCGGTGCACACCAAGCAAAACGTTGGGATAAACCGAAATATACTCTGCGGCCTCGTTCCACTTTTCGCCCACGTCCTCGAAGTCCGCAAATACTTGGCCCTCTGCGCCTTTTAGTTGGCGGTAAACCAATGTGCCTTGCCCGGAATAGGAGTCCTGTTTTTCGATATGATAGTGATCTTCAAGACGCGAATAACTATTCAAGCCGGGATGCACCCAAGGGAGATGATAACTCTCGCAATAGTTCTCAACGGCGAGCTTCCAATTGCACTTCACCTCAAGCTGAAACACACTATCCGAACCGCCATGAAAGAGTGGTTTGTCAAATTCGGCCCACCGCGCGATTAGATCAGCGTTGACATCTTCAAAGGGCAGGGCGGTTCCGTCGATGTTGATCCAGATGACATCGCGCCAAATATGGCTGCGCACTTCGATCAAACCAAGAAGATTACGGTCAATGCTTTCGTGTGTGTTCTGACCGGGGCCACCGACGTGCGGTGTGCTCACAAGGCGGCCTTCTGTGCTGTAACACCAGCTATGATAAGGGCAGCGGATAGCCCCTTCAATTTTACGGGGCTCCTCGACAAGGATCATTCCGCGATGGCGGCAAGTGTTTTGAAACACACGTAGGGTACCGGATTTGTCGCGGATCACCAACAAAGGCATGCCGAGGAATGTCATTGGGACTGCGTCGCCAATCTCTGGCACATCGGCCGTGACGGCAAGGCCGGACCAAGATGAAAACAATACCGCGTGCTTCTCTTCGTTAAACATCTGGCTGTCTATATAATGTGGGTTAGGCAGGCCCTGCGCTTCGCTCACGGGGCGGCGTACAGCTGATAAGTTTGTGAGTGGTGCAGTCATGGTTTCGCCTCCCGAGCATGTCTCCTGAGACTAGCAAGCCGTGTTGCATATCTAAGGTCTGTGAACGACGCCAACTTTTCTCAACGCGACTTGCGTTTTAGTAGAAGGGCTCTCCAATGCGCAATAAACGCTGGTGATACGACGGCAAGTTCTCTGGCTCACAAAAGCCGGTATTTCGAGCGGTTTCCAAGATCAACTTTGTTGATCCGCCCATAAACTCATAGGCCAAGCGCGTTGCGCGTGCTGTATTAATCGCTTCATGCACCGTGCGGGTCGAATAGCCTTGCCAAAAATTGCGATCAAATGAGGCTACAGGTGTGATGAAGCTGTTGGTGTAAGTTATCGCGTTGCGACTTGACACGACAATGTTAATGCCATCTTCAATCTTTTGAGCATAGCCTTTGAATTGGCGTACGAAGGGTTCATTGGACAAGCCTTGTTCGCTCAAAGACTGACGCGCCTCAGAGCCTTTGAGAAAGGTCCAACCGTCTTTGCGATAGAGAAAATTAGACCCAAGATATAGCGTTCTGGGAAAAGGAAACTCTGACGCGTAAAGCGGCAAAACCCGGTGGGCAAGGTGTCCTCGGGAATGCGTGTTGTTTCAGGGGCGGCAAAATCGCGAATTTCTGGGTGAGACAACAGGTCGGGCTTTACCTGAGCAATGTCTTCAAGCGGCTTGATCAGAATGCGCGCATCGGTTTCGAAGAAGTCACAAATCCGGGCAAGCATATCAGGGCGCGGATAACTTTCGCCATTCAGATAGCGATTGAACTGCGCACGATTGATCTCAAGCTGGCGGCAAACTTTAGACACAGAGGGGTAACCTGCGCACAACAACCTGAGGTTTCGTGCAAATTGAGCACGGATCGCGACCGGGCGAGCTATCTTATCCATTAGCAGTGCTCTGTCGTCGTCATTTCGGGATTTGTTTTCTTCAGGAGTTCAAAAATGAACATGTTTGGATAATTTGATACAAAACTGACACAAGCAGAGTCAAAATTGTTTCAATTGTGCGAAACTTGACCATAAATTGCACGCGAACGATGCGTCAAAAGCAGTGGTGATCCCCGCGATTGCCGTCATACTTCCCCCAGGTTTCGTGGAAAGGGCAATATGCTTGGGGTTGTAATCTGGACAGACGCCACTGAGAGCAAAGCGATCATCTGGTGTGAAAATCATGGTAAACTAACCTTTTTGGGTCAGCACAACCATGCCGACGATATTTTGAAAGTTGATCAAGGTGATCTTATTCAGTTCGATTTGGCTGAACATCGCACGATGCGCCTTGCTCAGAACCCGCGGAAAATTGCACAGCATTATTGTGCCGATTTGGATGGAGTGCTGGCGAAAGCACAGTCCGTTAAATCAGACATCAAAAAGGCGATGCCTGAACGGGACAAAGCGCGCCTAGCACCGCCTAAGAAACAATCATGCAGTGTAATTGACTTTGCGGAAACGCGGCAGAAGTATAAATCTGCCGCGCCGGGGGCTGACTAGGACTTACGTCCCGCGCGACAGGGCGGCAACGCCCGTACGCGCCAGTTCGCTTAGACCAAGCGGGCGCATAAGATCCGCAAAGGCGTCAATCTTTTCGGATGGTCCCGTAAGCTCGAACACAAAGCTCTCCAATGTGCTATCCACAACGTTGGCGCGGAAGATATCCGCCAGCCGCAATGCTTCGACGCGCTTGTCACCAGTACCCTCCACTTTGAACAGGGCTAACTCGCGCTCAACCGATTGACCTTCAACGGTCAGATCGTTGACTTGATGGACAGGAACAATCCGCCCGAGTTGCGCTTTGATCTGATTGATTACTTGCGGTGTACCTGTGGTTACGACAGTGATCCGGCTCAGATTGCCAGAATGATCGATCTCGGCCACTGTCAGGCTTTCGATATTATAGCCGCGCCCTGCAAAAAGTCCGATCACACGTGCCAGAACACCGGCCTCGTTATCGACGATGATTGCCAATGTATGGCTTTCTTGAACGTCGGAAAAATTTGGACGCAAATTATATGCAGAATGGCTAGTCGCGCCTTTTTTGATCTTAAGAGGTGACATTTTCTTGTCCTTCTTTGGTCTTCAAATACCTTAGGGGTGTGGGGGCAAGCCCCCACTGCAATAGATCAACTCGTGCTAAACTAGCACAGAGCCCTTCGCATCAATCACACCCTGCGTGTCCGCTTCACCCAAGAGCATTTCATTATGCGCCTTGCCTGACGGGATCATCGGGAAGCAGTTTTCGTGCTTCTCGACGAGGCAATCAAACAGCACCGGCCCGTCGTGTGTGATCATTTCCATGATTGCATCATCAAGCGTATCGGGATCAGAGCACAAAATGCCTTTCGCACCAAAAGCTTCCGCCAACTTGACGAAGTCGGGCAGGGATTCAGACCAGCTCTCGGAATAGCGCTCACCGTGCAAGAGTTCTTGCCATTGACGTACCATGCCCAAACGTTCGTTGTTCAAAATGAACTGCTTTACGGGTAGGCGATATTGCATCGCAGTGCCCAGTTCTTGCATATTCATCAACCAGCTTGCTTCGCCTGCGACATTAATCACAAGCGCATCAGGATGTGCCATTTGCACACCGATGGAAGCGGGGAAGCCGTAGCCCATCGTGCCCAAACCACCCGATGTCATCCAACGGTTTGGATCTTCAAACCCCAGATACTGCGCGGCCCACATCTGATGCTGACCAACTTCAGTCGTGATGTAGCGGTCATGTTTCTTTGTCAGCGCTTCCAAACGTGCAAGCGCGTGTTGTGGCTTGATAACCTTGCCCTTTTGCTCGAACTTCAAGCACTCAACTTTGCGCCATTCATCAATCTGACCCCACCATTTCTTAACGGCAGCAGAATTAGTTTTGCGACCGCGTGCTTTCCAAACATTCAGCAGATCTTCCAAAACATGTGCAACATCGCCGACAATTGGCATCTCCACGCGGATCGCTTTGTTGATGGAGCTTGGATCAATATCGATATGTGCTTTGCGACTATCAGGACTAAACGCATCAAGCACACCCGTGATGCGGTCATCAAAACGCGCACCAATGTTGATCATCAAGTCACAGCCATGCATTGCCATATTGGCCTCATAAAGCCCGTGCATACCAAGCATGCCAATCCAGCTTTCACCGGATGCAGGATAGCAGCCAAGCCCCATCAACGTAGATGTAATGGGAAAGCCTGTTGCACCCACAAGTTCGCGCAAAAGCTGGCTGGCTGCGGGACCAGAGTTGATCACGCCACCGCCTGTGTAAAAGATCGGACGCTCTGCTTGCTCAATGGCTTCGACAAGCTCGGTAATCGTCTCTAGATCACCTTTAACTTGCGGCTGATAATGCCCAAGGTCTGCCTCTGCTGGTGGGGTGTACTCATCTGTGGCGAACTGCACGTCCTTTGGGATGTCCACGAGAACAGGGCCGGGACGGCCTGTTGTGGCGACATGAAATGCCTCATGCACAGTGCTCGCAAGCTTGGAGGTTTCTTTCACCAACCAATTGTGCTTCGTGCAGGGACGTGTGATACCAACGGTATCAGCTTCTTGGAACGCGTCAGAGCCGATCATGAAAGTTGGCACTTGGCCCGTCAAAACAACAATTGGAATGCTGTCCATCAGCGCATCCGTCAAACCTGTCACCGCGTTTGTGGCACCGGGGCCAGAAGTCACAAGGCACACGCCGGGCTTGCCCGTTGAGCGCGCATAACCTTCCGCTGCATGCACAGCTCCTTGTTCGTGACGCGCAAGCACGTGACGAATGCCATTTTGGTTAAAAATAGCATCATAAATCGGTAGGACAGCACCACCAGGGTATCCAAAGACGGTATCGACGCCCTGATCCTTCAGAGCTTGAATTACCATGTCTGCACCGGTCATTTTCTGGGCCATGCGCCTGTCTCCATCTCATAGGCGTTCAAAACTGTTACACATAAAAAAAGCCCCCGTCCTGACTGGCGGGGGCGCATGGGTTCCCTCACGGGCTGCCTTACGGCTCCATGCGCTTTCGAATTAGAATGACGACGACGTCTTTCATCACTGATCGCTCCTCTTTGCGTCTGCAGACACTATGTCTCTTAAATAGGGTCGTCAACAGTCTGCCTACGAAAAAAGTGACGTCAGTGTAAGATTTTCTTTCCGTTTGTTGCGCAAAATGGGTATTTTGGGACATATGATGGAAGCTGCGACGCTTTTCGATGCCTTTTGGCCGTGTTAGCAAGGGCCCAAATGGGAGATTGAGATGGACTTAGCAGGCAAGAGAGTCGCCGTAAGCGGCGGAAGCGATGGAATCGGACGACATATTTGTTTGAAGTTGGCCGAGGCCGGGTGCGAGTTGGCAATCTTGGGGCGCGATACTGCGCGTCTTGAGGCAGTCAAGCGCGAGGTTGAAAGTGTAAGTGGAGCGCGCGCGCATATATTTGCGGCGGATCTGAATGATACGAGTGTGGTGAGTGGTTTGGGTGCGCAGATTGTATCGCAGATGGGCGGTCTTGATATCTTGATCAACAACGCAGGGGTTTGGCATAAAACTGGCCCACTTGATACGATTTATGAAGCGACGCTTTTGCAAACCGTGCAGGTCAATCTGACAGCCGCGATGATCTTAACACGGAACGTTTTGCCGACATTGCGTGCACAAGATGAAGCGGCTGTTTTGAACGTAATCTCTAAGTCAGGCGTGATAGCTCAGGCGGGCCAATCGGTATATACGGCAAGCAAATACGGCATGCGCGGGTTTACCGAAGTTCTCAAAGAGGACGAAGCAGAGAGCGGTGTCCGCGTAGCAGGCTTGTATCAAAGTGGCACGAATACAGGCATGTTCGCGAAAGCGGGTGAAGACGTGCCAAATCATATATTCACAGAGCCTGATGATTTAGCTGATGTGGTTGTCTTTATGCTCTCGCGGCCTGCAAAGCTTTGGATGCATGAGGTGCGGGTTGAACTATAGGGAGCGATTTTTCTAAAAAAGTCGAAGCCCGTCACGCGTCCCGCCAAGCGCCACATGCAATTCCATCTAATGTCCAATCGCCTACCGTCCAACGCACCAAACGCAACGTTGGATGTCCCACTGCAGCCGTCATACGGCGTACTTGGCGATTGCGGCCTTCGCGGATAGTCAATTTTAACCAGCAATCTGGAACAGATTTGCGAAAGCGCACGGGCGGGTCGCGCTCCCAAAGATCAGGTGGCTCGATCCTCTCCACCTCTGCGGGGCGCGTCATGCCATCTTTTAAGGTTATGCCGGTGCGCAGGCTTTGCAGCGCATCATCGCTAGGAATACGTTCCACAAGAACCAGATAGGTCTTCGGCTTTTTGAACTTCGGATCTGCGATCTGCGCTTGCAGGCGTCCATCGTCGGTCAAAACCAACAATCCTTCGCTATCGCGATCAAGACGGCCTGCGGGGTAGACCTGCGGTACATTTACATAGGCTGACAGGGTGGGGCGGGTTATGCCCTCAAGCCCCTTATCGGTGAACTGTGACAGCACCCCGAACGGTTTGTTCAGCAAAATGACCCGGCTCACAAAAAGGCACCTGTGCCTTGCAACACACCATGTTCCATTGCGTAGCGGGTTAACCCCGCAGTTGACGATATCCCCAGCTTACGTTTGATGTTCTTGCGATGCGTTTCCACCGTGCGCACAGAGATGTTGAGCGCTGCAGCGACTTCTTTGTTGGATTGTCCTTTGGCCAATTGCAGTAAGACCGTTTGTTCGCGCCCCGTCAGCGCATCGCGTGTCGCGGCACCTTCTTCAGGCACCAGCGATCCTTTTGCGCCCGTGCACAGGTAGCGTTGGCCCGTCATTACCGTATCGATTGCTGTCTTTATTTCCTCAGTTGGCACGTCCTTTAGAACATAACCCATCGCACCGTGACTGAGGGCGGTGGTGATATACTCCGCGCTGTCATGCATACTTAGCACCAAAATGCGTGTTTCTTCGCGCGCTTCCAGCAACAATTCAATTGTAGTGAGACCGTTCATTCCGGGCATGTTAAGGTCTAGCAGGATCACATCAGGGGCCAGCGCAACAGCGTTGTCGATAATGTCTTGGCCTGAGGAATAAGTAGCCACAACGTCGATATCGTCAAAGCTCTCCAAGATCGCTTTGATCCCTGCGGCGACCATAGGGTGATCATCAACAATTGCGACTTTCGTTGTCATTGCTTTGGGTCCTCGATGTCGTTTTGCGCCTGACGTCCCTCGGAGTCTGGGGGTAACATATGACTTAAGGGCAGGCGTGCTTCAATGGTGGTGCCTTCCTTAGAGCTTGTGACACTGAACGCGCCATTCAATTGCTCCATGCGTTCTTGCATGTTGCGCATACCACTGCCGCCATTCGCGGATTGGCTCGCCGCTTTACGAGACGGGTCTATCCCTTGTCCATCATCAGATATTGTCAGAATCGCACCGCGCCGATCCCCACGCACGGACACGCGCACGATACTGGCATTTGCGTGGCGTTCGATATTGGTCAACGCCTCTTGGGCCACACGATAAAGTGCGATCTTGGCATCTGCATCAAGCCGGTTGCGAAAGACCACAGTGGAAAATTCGGACGTCATGCCCGTGCGATACGAAAATTCCTCCGTGAGGGTTTTTAGGGCAGGGCCAAGCCCTAGGTCATCAAGAACACCGGGGCGCAAATCGCGGCTTATGCTGCGGATCTCTTGCACAGCACTTGCCAGCCCTTCGATGCCTTTATCCAGCGTTTTCGGAACATCACGATGCTCGGCGCTCAGCTGGCGGCGCGTCACATCCAAAGCGTAGCGAATACCCACAAGCGTTTGACTGATCCCGTCGTGCAATTCGCGCGCAACGCGGCCGCGCTCTTCTTCTTGGGCGTCAAAGACGCGCTGGGTGAGGGCCTTAAGCTTGGTGTCCGCCAAGCGGCGTTCGCGAATGTTGAGCAACATGCCCGAGCCGAAGACGATCAATAAAGCGGCCAATGTTATCGCGCCAATATAGAGAAAGGTTCTGCGTGTGCGCGCCTCTACCTGTGCGCGGCTGGTGGCGACCGTCGCAATGACATCGTCAATGAAAACACCTGTGCCCACAGCCCATTGCCAGCTTGGAAAACTGGTCACATAGGTGATCATGCGCGCTGGCTCACCCGTTGAGGGCTTAGGCCAGATGTAGCTGTGGTACCCGGCACCCGAGCGCGCGATGCTAATCAACTCATCTACGATGGGTGTGCCTTCGGGGTCGCTCAACCCGCTCCAATTGCCATTGATCAATTGCGTGTCGCGCGGGCTTACCAGATTGGTGCCATCATAGTGATAGACAAAGAAACTGCCTTCATCGCCGTAGATCATCGCAGACAAAATCTGCATCACCTGTTGTTTTGCGTCAGCATCATCAGGAGGCGCACTACCGTAGATAAAGTAAAATCCATTGCGTGCTTGTGTGACATAATTGCGTAGCTCTTCCTTCTTGGCTTCGATCAAGGTTTGTTCAAGCGTGGCAATCTCGCGCTCTGCCAATTGACGTGATTGATAGGCGACGATCAGCGAAATTGCAGCGACCGCAACGATCAGCGGAACGGTTCCAAGGAGGAACAGTTTTTGCTTATAGCTTAGTGAAAGAAGGCGGCGCGCTGTCATGACCATTTGCTATCTGCGAATCGAAAGCGAATCAAAGCAATAGCGCTTGCGCGTTAGAGCTCAGGGGGGGGGGCGTTCACAGAAAGGATCGGTGATTAGACACAAAATGCCTGTTTTCATGCGAAAAGACGCGAAAAAACCGCGTCTCTACGCATAACTTGGTATTCCGCTCTGCAATTTTGCTGGGTAGGGTATTTTCACTTGAAACGATCCGCGCTGGGAGGGCTGATCCATCTTGCCTTCTCACGCATCACCACATCTGGGAGGATTCTAAATGGATCGTCGTTCTTTTCTAAAAACATCCGCACTTGGCGGCTCCGCGGCAGCAGCGGCAACACTTGCAGCACCTGCTTATGCACAGGGCAAGCGTGTTCTGACCATGGTTCAGTCTTGGCCACGTGGCTTTGCTGTTCTTGACGACGCGGCAACATACCTGCAGGATATGGTCGGCGCGATGTCTGACGGTCAATTGACCATCGACAAGAAAGCACCGGGCGAGCTGGTTGGCGCGCTTGAAGTGTTTGACGCTGTGTCTTCTGGTCAAGCAGACATGTATCACTCTGCGGACTACTACTTTATCGGTCAGCACCCTGCGTATGCATATTTCACAGCTGTTCCATTCGGCGGTACAGCGCAAGAGCTGACAAACTGGTACCACCACGGCGGCGGCCACGAGCTGCACTCCGAGCTGGGCGAGATCTTCAACCTGAAGTCCTTCCTTGCTGGTAACTCCGGTTCCCAGTCCGGTGGTTGGTTCCGTAAAGAGATCGCATCTGCGGCAGACTTCAACGGTTTGAAGTTCCGTATGCCAGGTCTTGGCGGCAAAGTGCTTGGTAAACTGGGCGCATCTGTTCAGAACATTCCAGGCGGCGAGCTGTATCAAGCGCTATCTTCTGGTGCTTTGGACGGTCTTGAGTGGGTTGGCCCAATGGCTGACGAGCGCGCCGGCTTCCAAGAAGTTGCGAAAGTCTACTACGCTGCGGGCTTCCACGAGCCAGGTTCCGGTCTTGCGGCTGGTGTAAACCTCGACGTTTACAACGACCTGTCCCCACAGCATCAGGCAATCATCTCCAACGCATGTATGGCGACAACGCACTTGCAGTTGTCTGAGACACTTGCAAACAACGGTGCTGCGCTTGCGCGTCTTCAGTCTCAGGGCGTTAAAGTTCTGCAGTTCTCTGACGACGTTTGGGATGCATTCGGTAAAGCGTCCGCAGAAGTCATGGACGAAAACATGGGCGACGAAATCTTCGCGAAGACACGTAAGTCCTTCGAAGAGTCCATGGCGTCCAGCTCTTCTTGGATCGACAAGTCTGACGGCTTCTACGTTCAGCAGCGTAACCGCGTTCTGGGCGGCTAAAACGAGGCAGAAACGACTTGGTTGGGCCCACGCATCGCGCGCTGTGGCCCAGCCTATTCCTTGCCTAAAACGAGCAGCGCGTTATTCAAATAGCGTTGCCAGCAAGACAGGTTTTCTTAAGGGGGGACACCGATGACGGATGAAGCGTCTCGCGGAGCATTCGCCGCGATAGGCGATGGTTTGCTCTGGTTTATTCAGAACATTGGCATGGCATTCTATAACTTCGGTTATGCAATTACCCATCCGGCCAGCTGGCTCGATTGGTCCAATAGCCAATCCCTGATGCGGTTCATCTATTACGGTGGTTCTGTCGAGTTTTTCTTCGTCGTCTTCACGGCATTCTTGATCCTCACGGCCGTTGGCATTTGGCGAAATTCGATCATGTGGGGCTGCGTGCGTATCCTAGAAGGATTTGCCAATTCGGTAGGACGTTTCTTCGCATGGGCGGGTCTTTTTATGGTGATCCAGCAGATCGTTATCGTCTTCATGCAGCGTATTTTCACGCGCCCAGATATTTCTTTCGGCTTCGGTATCCCGCTTCAATTCGACATTTCGTGGTTCGCGGAAGAACTCAAGCTTTACAATGCGTTAGTCGTCTGTCTTTGCGTAACATATACCTTTGTACAGGGCAGCCACGTGCGCGTGGATTTGGTCTATTCAGCTGTCAAATACCGCTCCAAGAAGGTGATCGACATGGTCGGTTCGCTCCTGTTCATGATGCCGGCTGCTGTGTTGATTTGGATGTATGGCTGGTACTTTATGTGGCGTCATCTTGTGACGCCAAAGGTGTCCGCGTCTGACAACATTGACCTTTTGATGCGTAAATCCAAATTGCTGAAGTGGAACGTAGAAACTATCGGTTTTTCACCCAACGGATTTACCGCTTACTTCCTTTTCAAGATCCTGCTCGTTGCCTTCACTGTGATGGTGTTCTTGCAAGCAATTGCGTTCTTCTACCGCTCTTATCTTGAGTGGAAAGAGGGTCCAGAAAGTGAGGGCAAGTACCTCGACAAAGACACGCTCGGTGAGGGTGAAGAAGCTTATGAGGGGACGCACTAATGGCGCATTTTCAGCAAAAGTGGGAACCGATTATGCATTTCGAAAATGCAACCAATGTGTGGGAGGCGTAGTCGATGATTTTTGGACTTGATGGCGTAGAAATTGGCCTGATCATTGTCGCCCTGTGTTTGTTCGGTGGCATCCTGTCGGGCTTTCCTGTGGCGTTCGCCATTGGTGGCGCTGGCGTAATTTCTTTTGGCATCATTGCGATGCTGGATGGGGCGGGCCTGCTTATTCACCAAGCGATTGATACTGGCTCGGCGATGTATGTCGATCTAATCAATTCCGGGATCAAGGCGGATGCGATTTCGATCTTCCGATATCCCGATTTGCCCCGAATGGAAGAGCCCGTCTTCCCACGTGGTTGGGAATTCGCGCTTGATCGCAACGTTTCCTTTATTGTGAACCGCATGAACGAACGCGTTCTGGCTGGACAATCCATCGAAACGCTTCTCGCAGTTTTGATGTTTGTTTTGATGGGAATCACACTGGAACGTTCCAAGATTGCCAATGATTTGCTGACAACTATGGCAAAGGTCTTTGGACCGCTGCCCGGTGGTCTGGCTGTGTCTGTTGTAGTTGTGGGCGCGTTTCTCGCGGCCTCCACAGGAATTGTGGGCGCGACGGTTGTGACCATGGGGCTGCTCAGCTTGCCGACCATGTTGCGCAACAATTATTCGCCCGAAATCGCCACAGGAGTCATTGCAGCCTCAGGCACGTTGGGGCAGATAATTCCGCCTTCTATCGTTATTGTTTTGCTCGGCACTTTGGCGGGGGATCTTTACTCATCCGCACAGGAGTCGCGTGCGATTGAAGCGGGCTGTACGGATGCTCTAACTTACCTTGGTGAACCTGCGGTTCTCTCGGTCGGTACATTGTTCCAAGCAGCGCTTTTGCCGGGGATCTTGCTTGCGTTGCTCTATGCGCTCTATGCATTCGGCTACGCCTTGGTGAACCCTAGCAAAGCACCTGCGGTTGAAATGGGCGTAAGCAACGGCGACGTTATCACGCGCTCTGAAAGCTTCACATGGTTCCTTGGTGTGCCGGTCGCGTTGATCGCGGGTCTGATGTTGATGAGCAATCTCAACATGGTGGGCAGCCAAAGCATTCAAGTCGATAGCTACACAGACATCGGTCAAGGCGCGAGCCTGCGCACAAACGTGAGCGAACAATGCCAAGCTTCAATGATTGGTCTGCATGGTCAAGAGGCGTGGGATGCGGCGATTACCCAATCTGCTGAAATCGAAGCCGCAGGCGGTGTCGCAGAAAGCGTGAAACTATCTGAAGAAGAGATCGCAGCAGCGGTTGTTGCTAAGGCAGACGCGGCAGCGCCCATCGGCACTGGCATTGCGATCCTTGCAATCCTCTTCGCATTGATCCTGACTACGGCGCGCGGTGCACGCCCCGCTGCGGACCATCGCCCGATTTATATCGGCTTGATTGGTGTCGTGCTTGGGCTGTTGGTGGATATCTTGTTTATCCGCCCAACAACAAGTGCGGGTGCCGCCGTGGTTCTTATGCTGATCCCATGGGCCATTGCACTTTATGGCTGTACTTTTGCGGCCATTATGCTTTCCAAGAACGAGCTGGTTCGCGTGGTCTTCCCACCGCTTATCTTGATCGTGGCTGTTCTAGGCTCGATCCTTGGTGGGATCACCAATCCAACGCCCGCAGCGGCGCTTGGGGCAGGGGGTGCAATCATGCTCGCGGCCTACCGTCGATTGCGTGAAGATGACAAGTCAGGCAAGGTCGTGATCTTCTCCACCTTAGCAGTGATCTTGATGATCCTGATAGGTGTGAACTTCGATTTGCGGGTAAACCAGGGTAGCCCGAGCTTAGAGACATGGATCGCCTTTGCCTTTGCCTACACGGCTTGGCTCTATGCGTTCTTTGGCTTGCTGTTCTCTTGCTACGTTTTGTTCAAGGCGGGCATTCTACCGCCCGTCGTACGCGAAACGGCCAAAGTGACCAGCATGGTCTTCACCATCCTGATCGGCTCGCAAGTCTTGAACCTTGTCGTGATTTCATTCGGTGGCGAGCACTATATCCAGCAGTTCCTCAAGAGTTTCGACAATGAGCTGACGGTCTTCTTGATCGTGATGCTCGTGCTCTTTGTGCTCGGTTTCGTGCTTGATTTCCTAGAGATCATCTACATCGTGATCCCAATCGTCGGCCCCGTCATTTATGGCGGCACATTCGACCCGAAATGGGTGACGATCATGATCGCGGTGAACTTACAAACGTCGTTTCTGACACCACCCTTCGGCTTCGCGCTGTTCTACTTGCGCGGGGTTGCACCGAAAGGGGTCACAACAGGCCATATCTATCGCGGGGTTGCACCGTTCGTGTTGATCCAAGTGGTTGGTTTGGGCCTGCTCTGGATGTTCCCAGCCATCGTGACAATCGTACCGGATCTGATCCCGAATTGATTTGATCATTGGTTGAGTTGAAAAGAAAAGCGAGGCCGCTTGGCCTCGCTTTTTTTAAGGTCGGTTTGTTTGTTCGATATCACATAACACCCGTTATGCCGTATTCTCACTTCGTCTTAGTTCCTTATTCTAGGCAGAGCCGAAAAATCGAGCGCTCCTATTCACTTCGGCACAACCTTGTATCCACCCGGAAGCGATATGCCAGCCACTTGTTTTGCGATAGATGGCGTTGAAAGTGGATGCAATGTTGGCTTAAACTCGTTTGGGTCGCGCATTTTGTGCCATTCGCCAGCTGAGAACACCTCAAGACCCTCAAAGCTGATTTTGTAGCCCATCTTTGGACTGCCCGGCACCCAGTAGCCCAAGTAAACATAAGGCAAGGCGGCCGCCCGGGCGATCTCGATGTGATCGAGAATGATATGTGTGCCAAGCGATTGGCGCGGGACATCAGGGGTATAGAAAGAATACACCATGCTCACCCCGTCATCGAGCACATCTGTCAAACACACGGCCTCAAGGACTGAGGTGTACTCGTTCGTGTATTCGATCACACGGGTGCGGATCGGGGTTTCTTCAACCATGGCTGCAAATTCGAACACGTCCATATCGACCATGCCACCCGCCGCGTGGCGAGATTCAAGATAGGTGCGAAATACTTCGTATTGCTCTTCCGTGGCCCAAGGCGATGTGGCCCGGCGCACGAGATGCGCATTCCGTTTCAGGACGCGCTTTTGGCTTTTGCTTGGGGCGAAGGCTGCGACCTCGATACGGGCAGACAAACACGCAGCACAGTCCGCGCAGGTCGGGCGATAAAGCACATTTTGCGAACGCCGGAATCCTTGCTTTGAGAGGCTGTTGTTCAAGGTTTCCGCACCTTCACCTTGCAAGGTTGTGAACAATTTCTGCTCTATCCTGCCCTCAAGATAAGGGCAGGGCTGCGGGGCAGTCACATAAAACTGCGGAACAACGGGGAGCGAATGGCGCATGCGTGTCAGGGTTCCTTTGGTTGGAAACTAACACTCTAACACCAGATGATCCAAGCTAGAATTGGATGCAGCGAAAACCGGTCTTTAGCGGCGGTTGATCATCACCGGCCCCAGCGCCATGTCAGTCAGACCTTGGCCACGTGCGGAGCCTGCCATGCAGATCATCGACACGATCTGGATCAGAAAAAAAACGTGACAGAGATCGAAGAACCCAAGGCCTTCACAAGCGCTCGGCAAAAATTAAAGTGCTCACCGCGCGCGTCGCGCAGCTCGATAGACATCATACGCATGCCCCAAGATTGCAGATGAGGACGCGATTGTCAGACTGCGATAAGCAAAGCCGATGATCAGGGCTAGGACGGGAAAAAAGAACATGCCGATGAAGGCCGTGGAGGGGAACGCCAATGTCATAGCAATTGTAAATATGGAATCGAGAACCCCAGCATAGAGCCGCTTGCTTGGCACAGAGGCATAAAATTGCGGCGCTTGGATCGGGTCGGAAAGGTTGGCGAAGGTCTCGGTCATGGTCCTTCTATGGGTTTGGTTTTGAGGATACGGGCTGCCCTTGGGAGGAGAAGGCGGTCCGTGCGTTTTTCACTGCTTATGCGTCTTCAGTTTCTTTCGAGCTTGCGGCCACTTTTGCGTGGTTATCAATGAACTCGTCAAACTCTGCCTTGTCCTTTGCGTCACGCAGGCGCTGCAAGAAATCTTCAAAGCCGCCTCGCTCGTCTTCTAGGCGGCGTAGCGTGTCTTCTTTGTAGGCGTCAAAGGCAGTGTTGCCAGAGGGGCGCATCGCTGAAAAGCCATGGCGGGCGGATGATGTGCGGCAAGAACGTGAGAACATGCGTTTGTTCCAGATCATATAAAACAGAAGGGCGAGGCCGACGGGCCAGACAAAAATGAAGCCAAGCACCATGGCCGCAATCCACACGCTTTTGCCTTTGCTGTCGAGCCAGGCCTCAGAGCGGGCGAACCAACCTTGGGGCTGGGAAGTGTAGGCGAGGTCGAGGGTGGATATGTGGTATTCCTATTTTCGGTTACGTTGTAAATGTGAATGACTGTCACATTGAATAAGATGGTTGCTTTCCTGCGTGTCAAAAGGGTTAATGTGAACGTTTTTTACATTATTTAGATTTATATCTTGAAATCATATGTTTGCGCGTCGGAGATGCGTGAGACTATTGCAAGTGCAGCGTTGAATACATGGCGTGGCATGCCCGCAGCCCCCCAAATTTCGTCAAATTCTATCAATCTCGGATCGAAAAACGCCCGTGGCTGCCGAAGGTAACTGATGGGCGAAACCCCGCCAATCGCAAATCCCGTTTGCTGACGGATCACCGTCGCATCGGCTTTGCCCAAAAGGCTCCCCCGCGAGTTTTGACGCCTTTGCCACATCTACCTGATTGCTGCCTGCAGTCAGAAACAAGATGCAGTGCTCCGAAGTCTCCCCGAGAAAAATGATGGATTTAACGATTTGATCGACTACGCAGCCAATTTCTTCCGCTGCCATTTGGGCGGTCGTTGCTTGGCCTGTCTCGATGTTTATATCGGGTAAGTCTTTTACGATAAGCGCTGCGTGCACGCGTTTCAAGGATTTCTTCATGCTCGTTCGCCTTTGATCAAGATGATCTCGTTAGAACCTTTCAATTGTGGACTTGCAAATCCCGCCGCACCGCGACTTCATAGAAGGATGAGCAATTTTTCGTCCATCATGCGCGTGCCAACACCATTTGATGCCTCACTAGGGCAAGAAGCGCTTGGTTTCCTACCAGCACTTGATGGCCAATTGCGCGATCTGGTTTTAGGAGCCGCTGGTTGTAGTCCCTATCTCAAGAGTTTGATTTATAAAGAATCCACGTGGCTGGAGGAGGCGCTTGACGACCCCAATGCGGCGGTCGAAATACTTTTCGCAGACCTGCCAGAGGTCGAGTCCAAAGCCATGTCAACCACGCTGCGCCAAGCCAAGCGGCGTATCGCTTTGATCACAGGTCTTGCGGATTTGGGTGGCGTTTGGCCGCTGGAAAAGGTCACCACTGTTCTTACAAATTTTGCTGACCTTGCGGTCAATTGCGCGCTGCGTTCGACCATCGGCGCAGAAATTGCGCGGAATAAATTGCCGGGCATGGATGCGAGCAACATTGTGGACGCGGGTGGCATGAGCGTGCTCGCCATGGGCAAGATGGGCGCGCATGAGCTGAACTATTCCTCTGATATTGATCTTATCTGTTTGTTTGACGAGACCCGTTTTGCACCTGACGATTTCCACGATGCACGTGCGTCATTCGTGCGTGCGACCCGCCGTATGGCGGCAATGTTGAATGATCTGACAGGGGAGGGTTACGTGTTCCGCACGGATCTACGCTTACGCCCCGATCCTGGTGTCACGCCAGTTTGCATGGCGATGGAAGCGGCGGAGCGGTATTATGAAAGCCTTGGTCGCACGTGGGAACGCGCCGCCTACATCAAGGCGCGTCCTTGTGCAGGCGATTTTCAGGCAGGCGCAGGTTTTTTGAAAACGCTGACGCCTTTCGTATGGCGCAAGCACCTAGACTTTGCAGCCATTCAGGACGCCCATGATATGCGCCTGCGCTATCGCGAACACAAAGGGCTGGGTGGAAAGATCAAACTGGCAGAACATAATATGAAGCTTGGCCGCGGTGGGATCAGGGAGATCGAGTTCTTCACTCAAACCCGCCAGATTATCGCAGGCGGCCGCAATCCTGAATTGCGTTTGCGCGGTACAGTTGAGGGACTTGCGATTTTATGCGCCAAAGGCTGGGTACCGGATGAGGCGGCCGCTGCGCTTACCGATCATTACCGTGCGCACCGTGAGGTGGAGCACCGTTTGCAAATGTTTAACGATGCACAAACCCATACTTTGCCGAAATCGGACGAAGGTTTTGCACGCCTTGCCGCTTTTATGGGTCGTGAGGAGGCGGAGTTGCGCAAGGATCTGATGGCGCGTTTGCAGGCAGTTCATGATCTCACTGAGGGGTTCTTTGCCCCAGACGCCGCCCAGCTTGAGAGCAATCACAGCTTTGATGAAACAGTCATCGGACGTTGGCAAACCTATCCTGCGCTCCGCTCTGAACGCGCAGTGGAGATTTTCCAACGCTTGAAACCAGATGTCTTGAAACGGCTCTCAAAGACCGCTAAACCCAATGAATCCTTGCTCGCGTTTGACGGTTTCCTCGCGGGTCTACCAGCGGGTGTGCAGCTATTCTCGCTGTTTGAAGCCAATCCGCAACTGATTGATTTACTGATTGATATTGTAGGCACCGCGCCCGCGCTCTCGCGGCATCTGTCGCGCAATGCGGGGGTCTTTGACGGGGTGATCGCGGGGAGTTTCTTCGCGGATTGGCCCGGCGTTGATAGTCTCAGCAGTGATCTGAGCGAGGTTCTTGGGCGCGAGACCGATTATGAACGCAAGCTGGATGCCACACGTCGTTGGGCCAAGGAATGGCATTTTGGCGTTGGGGTACATCACTTGCGCGGGCTTGCGGATGCGGACCAGGTCTCCATGCGCTACGCGGAACTAGCCGAGGGGTCATTGTGTGCACTTTGGCCGCATGTGGTGGCGCAATTTGCGACCAAACACGGCAACATGCCGGGGCGCGGTGCGGTGATTGTAGGCATGGGTTCACTCGGGGCGGGGCGATTGAATGCCACGTCTGATCTTGATTTGATCATGATCTATGATGCGGATGGCGTTGAGATGTCGACGGGCAAACGTTCGCTGCCTGTGCGCCAGTATTATGCTCGTTTGACCCAAGCGATGGTGACGGCGATGACTGCGCCAATGGCGCAGGGGCGGATCTATAAGGTGGACATGCGCCTGCGCCCGTCGGGTACGCAAGGGCCTGTGGCGACCTCTTGGCAAAGCTTTCAGGACTATCAGAAAAATCACGCGTGGCTATGGGAGCATTTGGCTTTGACGCGTGCACGTGTGGTTGCGGGCAGTGAGGATCTGGCGCGCGACGTCGATGACTTGCGCGTCTCAATTGTGCAAAGTCCGCACGATCCTGAGATGATTCTGAGCGAAGTCGCCAAAATGCGAGAGCGCATCCAAGCGGTCAAGCAAGCGCAATTTTGGGATGGCAAGCTCGGGGCAGGACGATTGCAAGATATCGAACTTATGGGGCAGGCGGGATTGCTTGGCGCTGGCAGTACAGCGCGCGATATTGAATCAGGTTTACAAGAATGCGTCGCATTGGGCTGGATGGACGCCGCACAAAGCGCAGCATTGAGCCGCAGTTACAGGCTTTTTTGGCATATCCAGTTGGTGACCAAACTGCTGAGCGAAACAGTGATTGATGATGCGCATATGCCAGAGATTATTGGACAGGGCGGTCTCACGTTTCTTTTGCGCGAATGCGAATTTGACACGCTTGCGGCACTACGCGCGGGGATCGAAGGGGTTGGCGAAACAGCGGCGATCGCGCTAGAGAGCGTGTTGCCAGACATAAAGGACGTGCCATGATGCGATCACTCAAAGGCGACGCACTTGATCCCAAAGGCTTGGTGGCTGAGGCCTATAAAATTGATGGGATTACGGCAGCGGAATGCCGCAGTATTTTCCTTGATTGGGCGTTGAGTTTTCAAGGTGACAGCAAAGAGGCGTTGACAGTTCTCCTTGACCGCCATGGTGATGAAGATCACCCCATGACACAGGTGATGCGCGAAGGATTAACCGCGTCCGATCGTCCGCGCAGACGAGGTGGTTGGCGCAGTCGAGACCGTCCTTGAGTACGCTTTTGCAAAAAGGCCGTTTGCGCGCGCGTCAAAGCACAGACCGCGCAGATGTTGCAGCTGCGCAAGCGTTGCGCGCGCTCGCATTTGGCTGTGATGATGCGGATGCATTGGACGCGCTCTGTAAGCATCTTTTGGTGGAAAACATCGAAACCGGGGCGGTCTTGTGCTGTTTTCGCATGCTTTGCCTAAATGGAAGCACACTCTCGAAAAGTTATTCTGCTCAATATTACGACTTGGCTGCGCTTTCGCTGTTTGAAGGGCAAATGGTAGAAATGGGCCGTTTTTGCACACATCCCGATCATGGCAGCGACCCTGACGTTTTGCGCATGGCTTGGGGTGCAATGACCGCCTACGTGGACGCGCAAAAGGTCGAATTGCTGTTTGGCTGTTCATCCTTTTCGGGTACTGAGACGGCGACCTATCTCGATAGCTTTGCGATGTTGAGCGAGCGCCATCTCGCCCCTGAACGTTGGTTTCCTCGCGTGAAGGCACCTGATGTGTTTCGCTTTGCCGCGCATGGGCTTTGCACGCCCGATATCAAACGCGCGATCCGGGCGATGCCACCGCTGTTGCGCACATATTTGATGATGGGCGGTTGGGTCAGCGATCACGCAGTGGTCGATCCGCAGATGAACACGCTGCATGTGTTTACTGGCGTTGAGATCCGCGCAATTCCTGCCGCGCGCAAGCGGCTTTTGCGCGCTGTTGTCGGATAATAAGCCAGAGATTATTTGCCAAGTTGAACAGTACCCGTTGACCTTTGCTTGGGCCTTGCGTAGCTGGCAGCATGGCACGCGCACCGATCCTCCAGCTCTCCAATATCTCGCTTACTTTTGGCGGTGATCCTGTATTCAAAAGCCTCGATCTTGTGGTGCAACCAGGCGACCGAGTTGCGTTGGTGGGGCGCAATGGATCGGGCAAATCCACCTTGTTGAAGGTGATGGCCGGATTGGTGGAGGCTGATACAGGTTCTGTTGTTGCTGGCCCGGGCATTAACGTGGGTTATATGGAGCAAGAGCCGGACATGGCCGGCTTTGCTACCCTAGGTGATTTCGCGCTGAGCGCGCTTGAACCATCCGAGGCGTATAAGGTTGATCGCGCTGGCGCAGGTTTAAAATTTGATCCTGCTCGGGCTGTTTCAACCGCTTCTGGTGGCGAACGTCGCCGTGCCGCGCTTGCGAAATTGATGGCTGAAGCACCGGGTTTGATGTTGCTTGACGAGCCGACGAACCATCTTGATATCGAAGCGATTGGATGGCTAGAGAACGAGCTTAAAAGCACGCGCACTGCATTTGTTTTGATCTCGCACGATCGTGCATTTTTGAATGTACTTACTCGTGCAACCCTCTGGATTGACCGTGGGAAAGTGCGTCGTCAGGAAAAAGGTTTCGCACACTTCGAGGCGTGGCGCGACACGGTCTGGGAAGAAGAGGACATGCAGCGCCACAAGCTTGATCGCAAGATCAAGTCTGAAGCGCGTTGGGCGGTTGAAGGCATTTCAGCCCGCCGCACACGAAATCAGGGTCGGGTGCGCGCCTTGCAGGATTTGCGCGCAGAGCGTGCATCGCAAATTCGGCGCCAAGGCACGGCAGCTATGGCACTTGATGGCGGGCAAGCCTCAGGCAAAAAGGTGATCGAAGCGGTTCAATTGTCCAAAGCGTTTGATGGAAAATCCATCGTACGCAACTTCACATTGACCGTACAACGAGGTGACCGCATCGCGTTCGTTGGCCCTAATGGCGTTGGAAAAACGACGCTTATCAAGATGCTCATGGGCGAAGAACCTGTTGATAGCGGTATCGTCAAGCTCGGTAGTAAGCTTGAGCCTGCGATCTTTGATCAAGCGCGTTCACGTCTTGATCCTGATATGACGCTTTGGGACAGTCTGACAGGTGATCCTGAGATGCGCGTTTCTGGCAAAGCCGACCAGATCATGGTGCGCGGCCTACCGAAACATGTGGTGGGTTATCTCAAGGAATTTCTGTTCGATGATGCGCAGGTGCGTGCGCCTGTTCGTTCGCTCTCAGGTGGTGAAAAAGCGCGGCTTTTGCTTGCGAAGATCATGGCGCGCGAGAGCAATCTTTTGGTGCTCGACGAGCCTACGAATGATCTTGATGTAGAAACGCTGGATCTGTTGCAGGACTTGCTAGGCGACTATCCGGGCACCGTTTTGCTGGTTAGTCACGACCGTGATTTTCTTGACCGCGTCGCAAGTACAACAATCGCGATGGAAGGCAATGGGCAAGCCACCGTCTACGCGGGTGGGTGGAGCGATTATCAGGCGCAGCGCATTGAAAACGCACCGGAGGTCGTCGCAAAATCTGGGGGTGCCGCTGGCAATCCCGCTGAGAGCGGTGCGTCAAAAGACATGGGCACACAAAATGCCAAGATGACCTTCATTGAAAAACATAGGCTTGAAGAGCTACCTGCGGTCATGGAACGCCTCAGCGCTGAGATTGCCAAGCTCGAAGAATTTATGAGTGATCCCAACCTCTTCACAGATGAACCTGTGAAATTTGCCAAAGCCAGCGACGCTTTGGTCGAGCGACATTCAGCCCTCAGCGACGCGGAAGAAGAATGGCTTATGCTTGAGGAGAAAGCGGGCGGCTAAGACGTGGATACCACGCGCTCATGATCATGACGGTCAGCGCAATGCGGTAAACATGCGCAAGCGTCACAAGTGCGGGATCTGCTGCAATGCTGAGCGCGACGAGCGACATCTCATTGACACCGCCTGGAGCGAGGCTTAGCCAAGCGGCACTGAAGCTCACATCTGCGAGCGAAGTGATGAGGAGGGCCAACACGGCCCCAAGTGCAAGCATCATTGCTGCAGAACCAAGCGCAAGGATCAAACCCCGCTGCACAATCGC
The DNA here is from genome assembly GCF_018607995.1 of Planktotalea sp. GTDB lineage: Bacteria > Pseudomonadota > Alphaproteobacteria > Rhodobacterales > Rhodobacteraceae > Planktotalea. Next base: position 305,057 of record NZ_JABBAL010000030.1, on the reverse strand, counting down.
GCCGCTTAACCCGTTGAAGCGTAACCCAAGTGTCGTGCCAATGACGATCTGTGCGAGGATGATCAACCAATTCGGCAGCGTCAGTGGTAGCCAACCCGTGGATGTCAAAAGCCCTGCAAAAATCATTGGCCCCGTGAGTTGTCCTGCGGGGATACGCAACATGAGACCAAGTGCGTAGCCAACGGCCCCAGCAGCGACGATCTGCCAAAGCGGGCTGCTGGCCGCATGCGAGAACTGGCTCAGGCCCGCCGCGCTGCCAACAGGATGACCGACCCAAATTGACATCAACAGCGGGATAAGCATGACCACCAAAACGATCCGAAGAAACTGTTGAACTGTTAAGATCGCAGCTTTCGCGCCTGCGCGCTCGCCTAAGGTCAGGGCTTCGATCAAGCCACCGGGTGCTGCGCAGAAAAAAGCTGTGGGGACGTCATATCCGCCAAAACGCTGCATGAAGCGATAGTTTAGCCAGTGTGCAATAGGAGTGAATAGGGTGACAATCAGCGCAATGATTGCGATCGGTTGCCATGACGAAAGCGTTTCAAGGTGAACCTGTGCTCCGATCAGCAAGCCGATGCTCGCAATGAACGGTGTGCGCAGATGAACAGGCGGTTTGAAGTCCTGCGTTATTATGCTTGGCAAAAACGCTACCGCCAAAGCGCTCGCGGCCATAGAGCCGAGCATGTGGGGCAAAGGTACAGGGAAAAACGCGAAAATCCAACCGCCCAAAGCGCCAAGCGCAAGGAACAGTGCGGAGATTATAAAAGTGCGAAGCATCAAACCGTGCTAACATTCCTATGCGAAATAGGCAGAAATCTGGAGCGGGTAACGGGAATTGAACCCGTAACTAAAGCTTGGGAAGCTGCCGTGATACCTTTTCACCATACCCGCGTATTCTCGAAATACGCGCGGGGTGCGGTGTGGTCAAGGGCGCTTAACCCTTACGCTTGCGCCGCCGTTCACCGCCCACACTGGCACCACCACCTGTGTTAAAGCTTACGTTGGGCAATGTTGTGATCTTCGCCAATTCTGGGAAAGGGTCCGTTTTGTGTGGGATCGCGCTGGCGTTAACGAAATGCTCTTGGAATTTTGGTTCGATTGCGGTTTCGACCTTTGTTATTTCACCGACAGTTTTCTCAATTTCTGCGCGCGAAGTGACGTTGCACAAGGCTATCCGCGCACCAGTTCCCGCAGCATTGCCCGCGCTGGTCACTTTGTCGAGAGGAGCATCAGGGATCATGCCAAGCACCATGGCGTGTTTTGGGGAAATATGCGCACCAAAAGCACCCGCAAGCACCACACGGCCCACAGTTTTCACTCCGCGCTCATCCATCAACAACCGCGCGCCTGCGTAAAGTGCTGATTTGGCGAGCTGAATCGCGCGTATGTCGCCTTGGGTCACAGAAATCAGCGGCCCGCCATCAGCAGTGGAATCGTGAATTACGTATGCATGAGTGCGTCCTTCTGGGATAGAGCGCGCCGTGCCAGTTTGCTTGGCAGAGCCTATCAAACCGCTGTCATCGACCAAACCTGCAATGCGCATTTCTGCGACTGCCTCGATGATGCCAGAGCCGCAGATTCCAGTGATCCCAGTCGTTGCAGTTGCCACATCAAAGCCGTCCTCATCAGACCAAATGTCCGATCCAATTACGCGAAAGCGTGGCTCTTTGGTGTCTGTATTTATCTCCAATCGCTCAATCGCGCCGGGGGCGGCGCGTTGGCCGGAACTAATCTGTGCGCCCTCAAATGCGGGGCCTGTGGGGGAGGAACAGGCCAGCACACGGCTTTCGTCACCGAGCAAGATTTCCGCGTTCGTGCCCACATCAACAACTAGAACCAAGTCTCTGGATTTGCCGGGTTCTTCGGACAGAGCGACGGCGGCGGCATCGGCACCCACATGGCCCGCAATACAGGGTAGGATGTAGATCCGCGCGTTGTCGTTCATCGCATGCAGATCCATTTCGCGCGCGTCTAAGCTCATTGAGCGGGAGGTGGCGAGTGCGAAAGGCGCTTGGCCCAGTTCGACGGGATCGATTCCTAAAAGCAGGTGGTGCATAACTGGATTACACACGAAAACCGTCTCAAAGATCGTATTAGGATCAATGTTTGCTTCAATCGCAATGCTTTCGGTCAACCCATTGATCGCCGTTCGCACAGCCGTTGTCATCTCAACGTCCCCACCGGGGTTCATCATCACATAAGACACGCGGCTCATCAGGTCTTCGCCAAAGCGGATTTGAGGGTTCATCAAGCCGGATGAGGCCATGACTTCGCCTGTCACCAAATCACACAAATGCGCGGCAATCGTGGTGGAGCCAAGATCAATCGCAAGACCGTAAATGCCGCCCTCATAGAGACCGGGCCAAACATCAAGGATGCGCGAATGACTTTCATCATGGCCTTTGTATAGCGCGACTGTGATCTGCCATTTACCTTTGCGCAAAGCGGGTTGCAGTTTGCTCAGAACGGGTAGGGCGGCGCGCACGTCCTTGATTTCCCACTGCTCTTGAAGCGCGCGCGCAACGCGTTCAAGATCGCCTGTCGGCGTGTGCATATCGGGTTCTGCCACCTCAATGAAATAGAGCTTTGTTGCGGGATCCATGGTGATCACGCGATTTGAGGCGGCCTTGCGGATCACTTGTTTGTGGACCTGGCTTTCCTCGGGCACGTCGATGACGATGTCCCCCTGAACCGTCGCCTGACAGCCAAGGCGGCGCCCTTTCTTTAGACCGCGCTTGTCGTCATAGCGTTGTTCCACAGCGTTCCATTCAGACAATGCATCTTCGGTCGCGGTGAGGCCGTGTTTAGAAAACTCACCAAAGGACGGCGTGATCTGGCATTTGGAACAAATCCCGCGTCCACCACAAACACTGTCGAGATCGACACCAAGCTGGCGCGCAGCCGTGAGAACAGGGGTTCCAACAGAAAAATGGCCACGTTTGCCCGACGGCGTGAAGACGACAAGAGGATCACTGGACATATTTTGCACCTGCGGATAAAGGTCTGATTTGCTTACCTTAAGCCGACACACGTGCGTGGAAAAGCGCACAAACGTCATAAAGAACATGAACCGCGTCGTTTTTCAGGATTTCACGAAACTGTGCTGCTCTCTCAGAAGTTTTGTGCCAAGGACTTTCCACACACTCACGCTGTTGTTAAGCATGTTCTAGACTTTTTGAGCGCTCCATTCAAAGTACCAAGGAATAGATAGATGTCGAGCCAAGCGCCCGAACCCAAACAGGGTGACGCCCCTCTAGAATTCTGGCGTCGTACGCCTCCAGCGCTGTTTCCATCGATGATGGGGTTGTTTGGACTCGGGCTCGCGTGGCGTGCTGCCAGTGACTATGCTCCTTTTGCCGTAACGCCTTGGTTTGGCTGTATTATTTTGGGTATAGCTTGTATCCTCGAGCTTTTTGTCGTGTCGTCATACCTTTCTAAATCCAGCTACCGACCCGCCGTGGTTTTGAACGATATGGCGACTGTACCCGGGCGCGCAGGCGTTTCTGCGCTGTCACTTAGCGTCTTTCTTTTTGCCGCGACATTGGCCCCGATCTCACCAACAGTCGCCAGCACCGCGCTTTTACTAGCATTGCCAATTCACTGCATTACAACATTGTTCGCGTTGATCATCATGCTCCGCACCCCAGATGGTTTGATCGTTTCGCCGGCTTGGCACCTCAGTTTTGTTGGCTTTATCGTGGCCTGCTTGGCGGCGGTGCCTCTAGGATATCTCGGACTGGCGCGCACAATCTTGCTGCTCACGGTACTAACTTCGGTGGTGATTTACGCGGTGAGCCTTTTGCAAATGAGCAATTCGGACACGCCGGCACCACTACGACCCATGTTGGTGATCCACCTTGCCCCTGTCAGCCTGTTCGCGATTGTTTGCAGCCTACTTGGTTACTCTTTTTTGTCCTTACTGTTTGCGACATTGGCGATTGGGGTCGCAGGATTGTTGCTCAGTTCGGTGCGCTACCTCACGGGCGCTGGATTTTCACCACTCTGGGGTGCGTTCACTTTTCCTGTAGCCGCCTTAAGCGTCGCGCTTTTCACCATTAGTGCACAGGTTGCAGCGTTCGCTTGGTTAGCGCTACTGCCGCTTCTCCTGATCAGTTGCCTTACACCATTTGTCGTGATCCGCGTGTTTGTGATGTGGTCGACTGGGGCGTTGGCCGCAAAAACCGGTGCTGCAACTGCATAAAGCAGCTCAAGCCTCTTTCCATTCTTCCAAAGCCGTGAAATAGAAAATTGCCAAACGTCCCTCCCAAGGAGAGCTCTGATGGAGATTCGCGAGGCCCTTACTTTTGATGATGTGCTACTGGTTCCTGCGGCTTCAAGTGTGATGCCCAGTACAGCTGATACGCGCACATTTGTGACCCAATCAATTGCTTTGAACATCCCGTTGCTTAGTTCTGCGATGGACACGGTGACAGAAAACCGAATGGCGATTTCCATGGCGCAAGCCGGCGGTATGGGGGTTATTCACCGCAATCTCGACGTGGAAGAACAGGCGCGCCAGGTGCGTCGCGTCAAACGGTTCGAGAGCGGCATCGTTTATAATCCGATTACATTGACGCCAGATCAAACGCTTGCGGATGCCAAAGCGCTGCAAGAGCGCTACCGGGTCACAGGATTTCCAGTAGTCGATGATAAGGGCCGCGTGCTTGGCATCGTAACCAACCGTGATATGCGGTTTGCGTTGGATGATACAACGCCTGTGAAACATATGATGACCTCGGATGATTTGGCGATTTTGCAAGAACCTGCAGAGCTGGAAGAGGCGAAAAGCCTGATGAAAGCGCGCCGCATCGAAAAGCTGTTGGTGACCGATGGCGTGGGCAAGCTAACTGGTTTGCTCACGCTCAAGGATACGGAGCAAGCGGTGTTGAATCCAACCGCATGTAAAGACGCCCTAGGTCGCTTGCGCGTTGCTGCTGCAACGACTGTAGGGGACGCTGGGTTTGAACGTTCTGCTGCTTTGGTGGATGCAGGTGTCGATATGATCGTGATCGACACGGCGCATGGTCATGCCGCCTCTGTCGCGGAAGCGGTGACACGCGCCAAAAATCTCTCGAACGAGGTGCAGGTCGTTGTCGGTAACGTGGTTACGGGCGAAGCGACGCGCGCTTTGATTGATGCGGGTGCGGATTCCATCAAGGTGGGGATCGGCCCAGGTTCCATCTGTACCACGCGGATGGTCGCAGGCGTCGGCATGCCCCAGCTCAGCGCGATCATGGATTGCGCTGCTGCCGCTGGGAACGTGCCGGTCATTGCGGATGGTGGCATCAAGTTCTCAGGCGATTTTGCCAAGGCCATCGCCGCTGGTGCGTCCTGCGCTATGGTTGGATCAATGATCGCAGGCACCGATGAAAGCCCGGGAGAAGTCATTCTTTATCAAGGTCGTAGCTTCAAAAGCTATCGCGGTATGGGCAGTCTAGGTGCGATGGCACGTGGCTCTGCGGATCGTTATTTTCAAAAGGATGCAGCGAGCGATAAGTTGGTGCCCGAAGGGATCGAGGGACAGGTTCCTTATAAGGGATCGGCAAGCGCGGTCGTGCATCAATTGGTTGGCGGTTTGCGTGCGGCGATGGGCTACACAGGCTGTGGGACGATTGAAGACATGCGCAAAAACTGCTCCTTCGTGAAGATCACAGGGGCAGGCTTGAAAGAAAGCCATGTGCATGATGTCCAAATCACCCGCGAGTCGCCGAATTATCGCATTGGATAGGCGTTTTTTATGACGCCAGGTGCGCGAATTTCGGCAGCAATTGAATGCCTTGATCTTATTTTTGACGGCATGCCCGCGGAAAAGGCGCTGACAGGATGGGCGCGTCGGTCGCGGTTTGCAGGATCCAAGGATCGGGCAGCAGTTCGCGATCACGTGTTTGATGTGCTACGGCGACGCGATACTTATGCTAACATAGGTGGCGGTTTGACGGGGCGCTCTGTGATGATCGGGCTCGCTCAGTTTCACGAAGATCTCGAGTTTGACGCGTTATTCAATGGTGTTGGGCATGCGCCTTATGAGTTGAGTGAGGAAGAAAAAGCGCGTCTTTCTAATACCTTGTCCAGTGAGGTGAATGGTGCTGAAGGTGCTTCTAATTTTTGGGACTTACAAGATTGGTGCCGCGATAAGCTATCTTCGTCTCACCCTCAAAATGCACGACACATCGCCGAAGCGTTGAAATCTCGCGCACCTGTTGATGTTCGGGTTAATTTGCGCCGCGCAACGGTTTCTCAGGCGCAAGAGCAGTTGCACGCTGAGGAGATTGAAGCTGAAGCATGTTCGCTCGCTCCTGCTGCGCTGCGCCTGAAACAAAACGCCCGCAAAATTGCGCGTTCGCAAACCTATCTCGACGGAATAATAGAATTGCAGGATGCTGGCAGTCAGGCGCTTGTTGGCGTGCTGCCTTTGGCAAATTGTAAAACCGTTCTCGACTATTGCGCCGGTGGCGGTGGCAAATCCCTTACAATCAGCGATATGTCTGATGCAAAGGTCTTCGCGCATGATATCAGTGTCGCGCGGATGGCCGACATCTCGAAACGTGCTGAAAGAGCAGGAGTTACAATACCCTGTCTCGCATCCGAAGATTTACCCAAACACGCTCCATTCGATTTGGTTCTGTGCGATGCGCCGTGTTCCGGGTCCGGGTCTTGGCGTCGTAGTCCGGATGCCAAGTGGCGTATTAAACCTAAAAAATTCAACGAACTCCTCGATTTACAGTTTGAAATTCTGTGCAAAGCGCAAAAATTAGTGGCTCCGATGGGGTATCTGGTGTACGCGACCTGCTCTCTTTTTGCTGAAGAAAATGAAAATCAAGTAAAGCGCTTGTTGGAAACGCACCCGAACTTCGAAAGAAAATCACAGCATAATTGGACGCCAGCGGACGGGTGCGACGGCTTTTTCGTCTGCGTGTTGCAGCTTAAGGCTTAGTTGCCCAACTATAAACTGCTAAATGCTATTCTTAAACTAGTGTTAATGTTTTTATTCTAGAGACATACGCAGCGAGTTTCAGGAGGTTTCTTTGGCAGACACAGCGCTAACGCAGAGTTGGTCTCAAAAGATCGCGCGCTTATCAGAGGCATATCATGCAAGGCTTTTTATCGTGGCAGTAGCGTTTTGCGTTTTTGCATTGGTTTCTCAAGAACGGTTTTTGATTTTGTCTTTCGGTGCATGTGCCTGCGTTCTGATATTCTTTTTGATCTCTCGGATCGTCCAAGGGCCAGAATTAGTGGTCAAGGAACACATCGACCTTTCGTATATTGAAGAGCTTTGTACAGATGACTTGCTTCCGACATTTGTGTCAGCGCTCAATGGGGATATCTTATGGCAAAACAGGAGCGCTAGACAGGCAGCTGGGGGGACTATCCAATTCGCACCTTCTATAGCGGCTTTTTTGGACGACCATCTCCCCAATGCATCGGCAATAGCGCGACGATTGTCTCAGCATGCGCAGGATCAAGGTCGTTTCACCGAGCGCCTGATTGGCTTGACGGGTCGCTTGGACGTACACGTGCAGACCTTAGGGAACAATCAACTTTGGCGTTTCGCACTAAAAGACAGCAATCCCAGCGTGGAACAATACGACGTTTTCATGCTGACGGTCGCGCGCAAAGTCACAATCTTGTTTATGAACAAAAATGCAAAGTCCTAATTGGTAAGAGAATTAAGTCAATAGATCAGCTTTTTACCTCGGGAATGCCGATGAACCGAACTCTGTAAACTCTTCAAACTACGGATGGGGTTATACGTGTCCACACTAATATTCCGCACCTTCAAGCAGACCGCTAACATATTATCATGACCCCGGTGGCAGACGGTATAGAAACCAAAAACTATGCGTTGAAAGATCTTCCGATCCCGCCACTCCAGTTCAGTTTGAATGGCACGATTGAACATGCAAACACCTCTGCGCTTACGCTTCTTGGATGTTCGAACTTGAAAGGACGCAGTTTAAGCGAAATTTTTGATGGCCATAGCGTGCTAGTTGAAGATTGGATCGAAAAGGTAAATAATGACATTCGACTATTGATGCAGAATTCTTACGCGCCCAAGGTGCGAAGACAGAGACCTTTGTTCAAGTGGCCCTGAAGCGCATAAACAGCCAACCCGATGCTAGTGTGGTCGCGATCCTTACTGATGCGACCAAGTTAAAGTCACTAGAAGCGTAATTTGTGCAAAGTCAAAAAATGCAGGCCATTGGACAATTGGCAGGTGGTGTGGCGCATGTTTTTAACAACCTGCTGACGGTCATTTCCGGCCATTGCGATCTAATGCTGCTCCGCCACGACCTGGGGGATAAGGATTACGCTGACTTAATGCAAGTCCATCAGAGCTCGAATCGTGCAGCTGGCTTGGTTAGTCAACTCTTAGTTTTTTCACGAAAACAAACGCTTTAGCTCGAGCATCTTGATTTGCGCAATACGCTGTCTGATTTGACGCATTTTCTCAACAGACTTGTCGGTGAAACGGTCACATTAACGTTAACACATGATCCAGTTTTGCGTGCAGTGCGCGCGGACAAGCGCCAACTTGAACAAGTGATTATGAACCTTGTCGTAAACGCGCGCGATGCGATGCCAGATGGCGGGGACCTAACCATTCAGACCGAAAGCATGACCCTCAGCACGCCACTGAAACGTGACCGCGTCACAGTGCCAGTCGGTGATTATATCTTGGTCCGCGTCAAAGACGAGGGGATTGGTATCGATGAAGAGTCTCTTCAAAAAATATTTGAACCTTTCTATACGATCCAACGTGTCGGCGAAGGAACGGGCCGATGGCTGTCGACAGCTTATGGTATTGTCAAGAAAACCGGCGGTTTTATTTTCGCTAACAGCAAACCGGGGGATGGAACTTGTTTTTCACTTCTTTTCCCGGCAAGCGATAAAGAAGACCTAATTAAAACAAAGTCTTCGTATGGACGTCTTGCACCATCTAAAGAACTTTGCAGCGGCGTTGTACTGTTGGTGGAAGATGAAGCGCCTGTAAGGGCCTTCGCAACGCGCGCATTGAGTGTACGCGGCTTTACCGTAATCGACGCTGGGTCCGCTGAAAAAGCGCTGGAATTGCTTGAAAAAACGGCGTTGCACGTTGATGTTTTTGTCACGGACGTTATCTCCGCTGGGATGGATGGGCCTACATGGGGGCAAGAGGCATTGATCGCGCGTCCGAATGTGAATGTCGTTTTTGTTTCAGGACATGCAGGGGGTGCATTTTAGGGCAAAAAACTCAAATTGCTCAAATCAGTCTTTCTGCCTAAACCATTTTCCTTGGTTGAGCTCACATCAACTGTGCAAAGTCAGCTCGACGTTTCAATACTATCCCAAAGCTCAAACTCTTCAGCCATTTTGCTACGAAAACGCTGTTCGGTTTTTTGTAACAGCTCAGGCGCAGGTCCCGAAGAAACATTCAAACGCTCAAAAGTAATCTCTTGAGCGAAACGACCTTGCAAAAAACCGCGCCAACCGTGGACATCTTCATACCGGAAAAGATGATCAATCTTGGTTCCATTTGGGCGCGGCTCTAGAAAGCGCGCCTGTGAACCGACATTCGCAAATGGTGGCGTATCGCCCCTCATATAGGCCAAAATGAATTCATCAAAACTGATCTGTGCCGTGGATTTGGGGGAGCCGTACAAGAAAGGGCGCTGGCGGTACTTGTACTAACTTCCAAGCCAGCTGATCGGCTCCCGCATCATGGCGAATGTCGCTATTTCTGCCTTGCAGGCTTTTTCGAACATCGGCCTAAAAAGGCGATTATAGCGATTATAGCGATAGACGGGCGCGTGTTTCAACTCGGGAGGCTCTGACACGATCATTGACGTTTTGTGCGCTAAGGCGGCTTCGATCGCCGTCGTTCTTGTCTTTGGAACAGACAGGAGAGCCAATTTTTTCTTCCAAAACAAGAGCATATCAATGTCTCTTACATTCTTTCAAACTTTATACGCATTCTTAACCGTTCCTAGCCAATCTACCAGAGTGAAAATTTAACTTGATTTGTTCTCTTTTTGGTCTCACTAAGGAATAAAATAGGAACATGCGAACCGATTGCTGCGCTCTGCGGCATATGAAATAAGGAAGCACACACAATGGCAACGGCAGATTTATTGAACATGAGCAGCAAAGCAACAGCAGACAAGCAAAAGGCGCTCGATAGCGCATTGGCACAGATCGAACGTCAGTTTGGCAAGGGATCTATCATGAAACTGGGCGATGAAAATGCTGTCCAGCAGATCGAAGCGACGTCCACAGGGTCGCTTGGATTGGACATTGCTCTGGGTATCGGCGGTCTGCCAAAGGGACGCATTGTTGAGATTTATGGCCCTGAAAGCTCTGGTAAGACGACTTTGACGCTTCACACTGTTGCAGAAGAGCAGAAGAAAGGCGGCGTGTGTGCCTTTGTTGATGCGGAACATGCACTTGATCCGCAGTACGCGAAAAAGCTTGGTGTTGATCTGGATGAATTGCTGATTTCGCAGCCTGACACGGGTGAGCAGGCGCTAGAGATTGTCGATACATTGGTGCGCTCGGGCGCGGTTAACATGATCGTGGTCGATTCGGTCGCGGCTCTGACGCCGAAGTCAGAACTTGAAGGCGACATGGGCGACAGCAGTGTCGGCGTGCACGCCCGTTTAATGAGCCAAGCCATGCGTAAACTCACGGGCTCAATTAGCCGTTCCAATTGTATGGTTATCTTTATTAACCAAATCAGGATGAAAATTGGTGTGATGTTCGGCTCACCCGAGACGACAACAGGCGGTAACGCGCTTAAGTTTTACTCCTCCGTACGTCTTGATATTCGCCGCATTGGTGCGTTGAAGGATCGTGACGAAGTGGTCGGTAATGCGACCCGCGTGAAAGTGGTGAAGAATAAAGTCGCACCACCGTTCAAGCAGGTTGAATTTGACATCATGTACGGTGAAGGCATTTCCAAGATGGGTGAATTGCTTGATCTGGGCGTTAAAGCGGGCATCGTCGATAAGTCTGGATCTTGGTTCAGTTATGGCGATGAGCGGATCGGTCAAGGGCGTGAGAATGCAAAGACGTTTTTGAAAGAGAACACGCGCATTTCCTATGAGATCGAAGATAAGATCCGCGCCGCACATGGTCTTGATTTCGACATGCCTAAAGAAGAACAAAAAGACGACGATGATATTTTGGAGGCGTAAAGACTGCTGAATATCAACGTAAAAGATTAAAGCGCTGCCATTTGGTGGCGCTTTTTCGTTTTATACCCACAAATCCCAATCATCCCCATCGGCCTGTGGACAGTGGACCAGCAGGGGGGTATTTCAAACCAAACGCAAATCCGGCCCAAAAGGCGCATGTCCCATGGCAAGTCTTAACGAAATTCGATCAACTTTCCTGAATTACTTTGAAAAACAGGGGCACGCTATTGTGCCCTCAAGTCCTCTTGTTCCACGCAACGATCCGACTTTGCTGTTCGCAAATTCGGGTATGGTGCAGTTCAAGAACCTGTTCACGGGGTTAGAGACCCGTGATTACGCGCGAGCGACAACCTCACAAAAATGCGTGCGCGCAGGTGGCAAGCACAACGATCTTGATAATGTCGGCTATACGGCGCGGCATCACACGTTTTTCGAGATGCTCGGTAATTTCAGCTTTGGTAACTACTTTAAGGCGGAAGCGATTGCATACGCTTGGGAGTTGCTGACGGTCGAGTTCAATATACCAAAAGAGCGGTTGCTCGTTACGGTTTATCACACCGACGATGAAGCGGCGGACATTTGGAAGAAAGTTGCGGGCCTGAGTGATGATCGCATCATTCGGATTGCGACGGATGATAATTTCTGGCGCATGGGTCCGACGGGTCCGTGTGGTCCGTGTACGGAAATCTTCTTTGATCACGGCGACCACATTTGGGGTGGACCACCCGGTAGCCCGGAAGAGGATGGTGATCGTTTCATCGAGATTTGGAACATTGTCTTCATGCAAAACGAACAATTCGAAGATGGCACCATGAAACCTTTGGAGATGCAAAGCATCGACACGGGAATGGGGCTGGAACGGATTGGTGCGCTGCTGCAAGGCAAGCATGACAATTACGATACGGATTTGATGCGTTCGCTGATCGAAGCCAGTGCGGATGCGACCAGCGTTGATCCTGACGGTCCAACGAAAACGCATCACCGCGTGATTGCGGATCATTTGCGCTCCACCTCCTTTTTGATCGCGGATGGTGTCATGCCGTCAAACGATGGGCGGGGCTACGTTTTGCGTCGCATCATGCGCCGTGCCATGCGTCATGCACATTTGTTGGGTGCAAAAGATCCTTTGATGCACCGTTTGGTGCCTGCCTTGGTGCGCCAGATGGGTGCGGCCTTCCCAGAACTTGGGCAAGCGCAGGCGCTGATCGCAGAGACGCTGCGCCTTGAGGAAACTCGCTTCAAGAAGACGCTGGAGCGCGGATTGAAGTTGCTCGACGATGAATTGGTTGGTCTCCCTGAGGGGCAGGTCTTCTCAGGGAATGCAGCATTCAAGCTCTATGACACATTCGGTTTCCCGCTCGATCTGACGCAAGACGCGTTGCGTGAAAAGGGCCGTGAGGCCGATGTGGACGGTTTCAATCAAGCCATGGAAGCCCAGAAAGCCAAGGCGCGTGCTGCGTGGTCCGGCACGGGCGAAGCCGCGGATAGCGCGATTTGGTTCGATATAGTGGACGCTTATGGTGCGACGGATTTCCTGGGCTACGACACAGAAACGGCTGAGGGTCAGATTGCGACGCTCGTCATCGACGGTGCAGAGGCTGACGCTGCCAAAGTCGGGCAGGAGGTTCAGATCATCCTGAACCAATCCCCGTTCTATGCAGAAAGCGGTGGTCAGGTTGGGGACAAAGGGATCATCAAAACCGAAACCGGCACTGCGGTGGTGAGCGACACTAAGAAGAGCCAGGGCGTCATTATACATATGGCGACTATGCAGGATGGTGAAATTACCAAAGGCAGTGCGGCGATCCTTGAGGTTGATCATGGGCGCAGAACGGCCATTCGGGCGAACCATTCCGCGACGCATTTGCTGCACGAAGCCTTGCGTGCAGCCCTTGGTGACCATGTGGCGCAGCGCGGCTCTTTGAACGCTGAGGATCGCCTGCGCTTTGATTTCTCTCACAGTGCGGCGGTGTCGGGCGAGGATTTGATCAAGGTTGAGAAAGAGGTGAACGCTTATATTCGTCAGAATGCGCCCGTAGAGACACGTATCATGACACCAGACGATGCCCGCGCGCTTGGGGCACAAGCGCTTTTCGGTGAAAAGTACGGAGATGAAGTGCGTGTGGTGTCCATGGGCACGCAAACGGGGTCTGGCAAAGGCAGCAATGGGGACACCTATTCGTTGGAGCTGTGTGGCGGCACGCATGTGCGTCAAACCGGCGATATCGGAGCCTTCGCGCTGTTGGGCGATAGTGCGTCGAGCGCAGGTGTGCGCCGGATTGAAGCGCTGACAGGCGAAGCGGCGCTGGATCACATGCGCGCGCAAGACCAACGCTTGAGCGAAGTTGCAGGCGATCTTAAGGCGCAAGCGTCAGACGTTCCTGCGCGCGTGAAGGCGCTCCTGGAAGAGCGCAAGGCGCTGTCCAATGAAGTGGCGCAACTGCGTCGTGAATTGGCGATGTCGGGCGGTGCAGGGCAGGGTGGCGGCGCAGAAGCCGAAATAGTGAACGGTATAAACTTTGTTGCGCAGGTTCTCACAGGTGTATCCGGAAAGGATTTGCCTGCCCTTATAGATGAGCACAAAACGCACATTGGTTCAGGTGCGGTTCTGCTTATCGCAGATGCAGGCGGAAAAGCTGCGGTCGCTGCGGGTGTGACTGACGATACGACAGGCAAAATTTCTGCCGTTGATTTGGTTAAGGCCGCGGTTGTCGAACTAGGTGGTAAAGGCGGTGGTGGTCGTCCTGATATGGCGCAGGGTGGCGGTAAAGATGCGACCAACGCAGATGCGGCGATTGCGGCTGCGAAACAAATTTTGGAGGGCTAAACGATGTCAAGCGCACTTTGGATAGCAAATGTTCATGTGACTGACGAGGCGGCTTATAGCGAATATGCAAGCCGCGCGACGGGTGCAATCGCTGAGCATGGTGGCGTGTTTTTGGCGCGCGCTGGTAGGTATGAGCAGCTCGAAGGGCGAGATCGTGCACGAAACGTTGTTGCTCGTTTCCCGTCTCTGCAAGCGGCACATGACTGTTATCACTCCGATGCGTATCAAGCCGCACTTGATTTCGCACGTGGAGCATCGGAGCGGGATCTGGTCATCGTCGAAGAATTCTAACATCCAATACAAGCGCGTAACACAGTCAAACAACACCGGCAGTTATCTGCCAGTGTTTTATATTTGAGCGGTCAAGTCGTATAAGCGCGATACACAAAGTGAACAAAAATTTTGTGGATATCTTTGGATTTAACCTGAGCATTTCGACAGGATGTTTCTGAATTCTTGTTAAAAAAGAAAACAATCTTAATAGGATAGTTCGACTATTTCGCAGGTTTTCCTAGTGTGCTTTTATTGTAAAATTACCTTAGGTATAAAATTGATGCTTAAAAATAACATTTTTACGATAGCAAGTAAGATAAGGGGTTTTGCTTAACTCACCCCAGAACAACACGGATTTCCCTATAGCTGCGCCAAGTTTCTACGCGCTAGGATTTTAGTACGTGAAGGGTAAGTCGCAGGATATTTAAATGAAAACGGCCCTAATTTTGCTGTTGTAGCAGCAATCGCATTCGCAGCACCAGCAATCGCTTGGGCAGGCAAAACAGTAGCTTGCCTTACTACGACAAGCACATTGTTCCTGCAAAGTACTCTGCAGTTAAGGTTGTCTTTAAAGAGAGCATGACTCAGTATGAGCACCGCAATGGTCACATCGAACTTGTTAAGAACTTATCTGTGTACAAAGAAGTTCGAACGAAAGCTGCTGACTTCCACTACGTGATGCGCGAAGTCAAATGCCATCACTAATTAGTTAACTGCGCGCGGTCTGCGTTAGCACTCAGCGCCAAACCTATCAAAAGCATGAGATTTCGATCTCGCGCTTTTTTATGTCGAATGGATTGCCGATTTGGAAACGAACCAACTTTTTTCGCTCAATTAGACCAAAACACAATTATAACATGAAATATGCAATGTCTTGCCCCGAATACTTGGTGAAAGGTCCATGCCTTAGTTGAGCTTTCATTGTAGTAAGACACATTAAAAAGACCCTATTTACAGCAGTTATTGCCGCAATCGGTTTTGCAGCACCAGCAATGGCCTGGGAAGGCAACGCAGTTGCTTGCTATGACAAGCACCTCGTGCCTGCGAAACACACCTACACAAAGCACATGGTTAACGACAGCAAGAAGCAGTACGAACATCGCAAG
Source organism: Planktotalea sp. (assembly GCF_018607995.1). Classification (GTDB taxonomy): domain Bacteria; phylum Pseudomonadota; class Alphaproteobacteria; order Rhodobacterales; family Rhodobacteraceae; genus Planktotalea. The sequence continues at coordinate 289,680 of NZ_JABBAL010000030.1, read as the reverse complement.
GGTCGCATCGAGCTAGTTTCTTATCCAGCTATTTTACCGTTAGGTAGCGACACTTAAGAAAGCGTCCCAGTACGTTATGGTTCAGGTTAAGTGCCATCACTAAGTGAGATCGAGACTGCGCAGTCATCATAAGAATTACGTATTTTCTCCCCTATAAAAGAAAAGCGCGATGGTTCTCCCCATCGCGCTTTTTTCGTTCTAGATTAGTATTTTATATGCTTAGGCGCTACGCGACTGGCGCTTGCGTTCATGCGGATCAAGGTAACGCTTGCGAAGACGAATAGAGTTCGGCGTCACTTCCACCAACTCATCGTCGTTAATGTAAGCAATCGCCTCTTCAAGGCTAAGCGTGACAGGCGTGGTCAAACGCACCGCTTCATCTGTGCCAGAGGCACGTACGTTTGTAAGTTTCTTACCTTTGAGTGGGTTCACTTCCAGATCGTTCTCACGGCTGTGCTCGCCAATGATCATACCCGTGTACACATCAGTCTGTGCACCAATGAACATTTTACCGCGATCCTCTAGGTTCCAAAGCGCGAAGGCCACGGATTGACCGTTGTCCATCGACAAAAGAACGCCAGCGCGACGACCAGGGATAGATCCTTTGTGCTCTGTCCAGCCATGGAAAACACGGTTGAGAACACCGGTTCCGCGCGTATCGGTCAAGAATTCACCATGATAACCGATCAAGCCACGTGACGGAACGCGCAGAATAATGCGAGTTTTGCCAGCACCAGCAGGACGCATCTCAACAATTTCGCCTTTGCGAGAGCCTGTAAGTTTTTCGATCACAACGCCGGAATATTCATCGTCCACGTCGATTGTGGCCTCTTCAACAGGCTCCATGCGTTGGCCGTTCAGACCTTCTTTCATGATCACCTGAGGGCGCGAGATCGAAAGTTCGAACCCTTCACGGCGCATGTTTTCGATCAAGACACCCATCTGAAGTTCGCCGCGACCAGAGACTTCAAACGCATCGCCACCCGGCGTGTCCGCGATCTTGATCGCAACGTTGGATTCGGCTTCTTTGTGCAGACGATCGCGAATAACGCGTGATTGAACCTTTTTACCATCGCGACCAGCCAATGGGCTGTCATTAATGCCGAAGGTCACAGTAATGGTCGGCGGATCGATAGGTTGTGCGGGCAGGGCGGCATCAACTGCAAGCGCACAGATCGTGTCAGCAACCGTCGCTTTGGACATGCCTGCGATGGAGACGATATCGCCAGCCAACGCTTCCTCGATATCTTGCTCTGCAAGACCACGGAAGGCTTGTATACGCGTGACGCGAAACTGCTCGATCTTTTGGCCAATGCGGGAAAGCGCTTGAACCGTTGCACCAACTTTCAGCTTACCCGTTTCAACGCGACCGGTCAGCAAGCGACCGACAAAAGCGTCAGAGCCCAAAGTTGTTGCCAGCATAGAAAAATCTTCGTTCTGACGCGAAATCTGGCGCGGCTTTGGCACGTGGTTCACAATAAGATCAAACAAAGCACTCAAGTCTTTGCGAGGTCCATCTAGTTCATTGTCGGCCCAGCCATTACGGCCAGAGGCATACATATGCGGGAAATCAAGTTGATCATCGTTCGCATCCAAAGACGCGAACAGATCGAAACACTCATCAAGCGCGCGATCAGGCTCTGCATCGCCTTTGTCCACTTTGTTCAGGCAAACGATAGGGCGCAGGCCAAGTGCAAGCGCCTTAGACGTCACAAATTTGGTTTGTGGCATAGGGCCTTCAGCCGCATCGACTAGTAATACAACCCCGTCGACCATGGACAGAATACGTTCAACTTCGCCACCAAAATCCGCGTGACCAGGCGTGTCCACGATGTTGATGCGCGTGCCTTTCCACTCTACTGACGTGGGCTTGGCGAAAATTGTGATGCCGCGCTCGCGCTCGATCGCGTCATTGTCCATAGCGCGTTCAGCCACGGCTTGGTTTTCGCGAAATGCGCCGGATTGCTTAAGAAGTTCGTCCACCAGCGTCGTCTTGCCGTGGTCGACGTGTGCGATAATCGCAATGTTGCGAAGGTCCATTTGGGTCTGCCTTTACCTGAGTTGCGCCCCCGTTATAGGCAGAGCGCTCAAAAGGCCAGTGAAATAGCGCCGCACCCTTAATTGCGCGCGACGCTTGGCTTCATCTTGCGCATAAACTCAATCTTTAGGACGGCAAATGTATTTTGAACCGGCTGCGAAGCTCACTGTCCAAAGCCGCATCGAATCTTGCGGCGGACCGTGTTTCCAATATTTCCTCTTTGCGCGCTTTAGCTTTCTCTACCAATACAGGTTTGCCGAGCTCTGACCATTCCTTAGGGGAGGTGCGATCACCAAATGTTGGATAAACATGATCCGCCTCCATGCGGCCCAATGTTTGCCTAGTCCCTAGATAGTGACCCGGACCGCCCATGCAGACCGACGCAATCTGATCCAGCGCGAGGGTCTCATCGTTTACTTCAATCCCGCGTACGCAGCGCATGGCTTGACCGATGAGATCATTAGACAGGATCAGGCTCTCATGACAAAATCCAAGCAAGGATGAATGCATCCCAGCCGCTTCATACACCATGTTCAACCCTGACAGACCGGCCATCACGTTAGAACACATTTGCTCCCAGCCAGCTTGCATGTCAGGCATTTTGGAATCCGACGCTCCGCCCGCAGCACCACCCGGTAGTCCGTAGAATGCATGCATCTGCGCGCAACCTGACGATAACAAAGCTTGCTCGCCCGATCCAACTGACATGGCCCCTGTGCGCAGATCCAACCCAAACGGCCAAGTTCCAAAAATCGCTGGATGACCCGGTGCGATGGCGTTCACATAGACCAGCCCCGCGAGGCATTCCGCAGTGGCTTGCGTTATTGCGCCCGCAATTGTGGAGGGCGCGGTTGCCCCCGCCATGCCCGCGGAGAGCAATAAAACAGGCATGCCGCCCGCGATGCAAGCTTCCATCACTTCGCACGCTTCTGTTGCGAATTTCATTGGCGGAACCACGAAGCAGTTGGTGTTGGACATAAAGGGCCGTTCGCGCCACTTATCTTCGCCACCCGCAATCGTGTGCAGCATCTCAAGTGCGTATTTGACGTATCCGGGCTCTGTGAAGGATGTGCCGATATGCTTATTGGTGCCACTCGTGCAGGCGTAGATCGTGTTGAGATCCATTTCCAAGTTGTCTGTTATATCACGACACACCATTGGGCGCTGCACAAAGCTGATATTGTCGAGTACATCACAAATGCGCGCCGCATCATGCAAGTCCTGCACAGTGCTTTCGCGGTATTCATTGCCCTCAACATCAACCACATGCACCGCCGCACCTGCAGTTCCATAGTGTACGCGCTGGCCGGAGAGATCGAGATCCGTCTTTCCATCTCGACTGAACAACACAACATCGCGGTTGGCTTTTGCTAATGCATCCTCGACCAAAGCGCGAGGAAAGCGAATGCGTCCGTCGTCGCCCAAAATCGCGCCTGCGTCCGTCAGGATTTGCACGCCAGACTCTGGAGCATCCGCAAGTCCAATGGTTTCCAACGCCGTCAGCGCAGCTTTGTGGATTTTCTCGACATCGGCATCGCTCAGCGGTTTGTACCGACCGCCCTCCATTCCGGGCCGGATGGGGCGCAGGTGATCGGCGAGTTTGGCAGAGCGAGCTTCGCGCCGCGCGTTGCGGCCACCAGCACGACGGGACGGGGTTTGATCATTCATTTGATTAGCTTTCGATTGGATTTAGGGCAGGGCGAAAACCCTTTACGGACGGCCCCGCGCAGCACGTCCCCGTCGCGCCCCAATCGTCACGCGTGTCAGCGTGAGCTTCCAAATTCGATCTTTCAAAAGTCGTCCTCCCGACGCTTCTGCTAAGAGTGGAAACTTTATTTATTGACGGTTCTAAGCTGAAAACGACGAGTGGTCGCTTTCAGACCCTTTCACCATTTGCTGCTTGCGCCACCGCCACCGGATGACCCACCGCCAAAGCTGGATTTGGACGAAGACGAACTAATCCGGCTGATCGTATACGGCACCACATTTCGGTAGGAACAATTCGAACAGGTGGTGATTACATCGCCGTCCCCTGTGTTTATCTTTGTTGCTTTGTTCTTCACGTGCCGTGTGCGATCCAGATGGCGTGTTCCACACTCAGGACATTTCTTTAGCTTTAGGAAATTATCTTTGAAGATAAGCGCAGCAATGCCACCAACGAAAGCCATGACAATCGCCCAAACCCAGTTATTCGACGCTCCAGTCGACGGCTCTTCCCCCGCAAGAAAGGGCGTGACAATCGTGTTGATTGTGTCTGTGACCCCAGCCTCTATTCCGTCTTGATAGCGATCTTCCTTGAACGCAGGCAGGAAAGAACGATCAATAACGCGCGCCGCGGCACGACCCCAATCCCGTCCGTAGCTGCCACCAAGTTCAATCCGCATGGCGCGGTCTGTTTTCATCACAAGGACCAGAACACCGTCATTGCTGGTCTTGTCGCCAATGCCCCATTCGTTGAAAAGGCCCGTAGCGAATTTTTCAAGCGTGATGTCGGGGGCGAACATTTCTTGACGCGATAGGGTGAGAACGGCCATTTCAACGCCCGTGTCTTTCTTCAGCGCCTCCAATTGCGCAACGATGCGCGCCTCTGATGTGTCATCTAAAAGTCCCGCGTAGTCGTTCACGGTGGTTGAATTGTACTCAAGTTAGGATTGCGCGTATGCATTGTGGGCGCTGAAAACCAGCGCGAGGATCATCAAAAAACGTGTCATGCTAAAACGCTCTTTTATTCTTATGAAAAGAGCTTATCGCAGTTTGACCTATTCACAAAGCGCGGCCGCAAAGGCGCATAATTCGCGCAATGCGGCGGCGTAGGCCGTGTCCTCAATCGTCATCGCCACGCGCAAGTGCCCGGCCGCAGCACGCCCAAAACTTTCACCGGGCATCACAGCGATATGGCGTTCATCGAGCAGACGGTTAGCAAACGTTTCTCCCGAAAGACCCGTCGCGCGAATATCAAGCATTACGTACATCGCGCCATCCGCAGGGATCATTTTAACCAGGTTCTGCTCTGCAAGTATATCAACAGCCAAAGCACGGCGGCGCTTAAACGGCGCTGCGATCTCTGCCTCTAGAGCTGGCCCTTGTTCCAACGCGAAAAGGGCGGCGTCCTGTACAAAGCCTGCAACACCGTAGGTCGTGTGAGTCGCTAGATTAACCAGATGTTCAATCGCTGTGCGCGGTCCGACGATCCAACCAACACGGCTGCCCGTCATCGCATGGCTTTTAGACATAGAGCCGATAACAAGCGTGCGCTCCGCCATATCCCGCAGGGCGCGCGGTGAGATATGCACGCCCTCCCAAATTTGCGTGTCATAAACCTCGTCAGAGATCAGCCACAGATCTCGCCGTTTGCACACCTCGGCAATACCTTCAAGCGTGCCAAGGGTATAGACGACGCCCGTCGGGTTATTGGGGGAGTTTATCAGCAGGCTGGCAGCGCCCTCGACCTGCGCCTCAATATCGGCTGCGCGGGGTTGAAAGCCGTTTTTTGCATCGGCCTCAATCGGTGTCGCAATCGCGCCAATCGCTCGCAAAGTGCCGGGATAGGTGGCGTAATAAGGATCAATGAACATCGCTTTTTTGCCTTTGGGGCAGGTGGCAAGATGCGACGCGAAGAGGGCCGATTGCCCACCCGGCGTGATCATCACGTTTTCTGGACCCGTTGGAACACCCGTACGCTCTTGCACACGGCGCGCTACCTCGCGCCGCAGGGCTGCGATCCCTGGCACCATCGCATAGCCCGTATGCCCGCCACGCGCAGAGGCGTGCATTGCGTCTAAAATGATCGGGTCGGTGCTAATATCATGCTCGCCAATCGTCAATTCCGTCACAGGGGTGCCCGCCGCGATCATTTTGCGTGCGCGCATGAAGACTTCCCAACCGTCAGAACCACCGCCGGTGATTTCGGTCAATGTGGGGGATAAATTGGGCATGGCGACCTCCTGGGATGCGATGCGCAAATTGGCCAAGGCGCGCAGGATTCGTCAATACGCTGGACGGAACTGATTTCTCCCGCTAAGAAAGTCTCATGAACCACGTACAGACCACCATAGTTATCTGCTGTATTTCCCACTAACTTCGTTAGGCGGGCCGGTTTCACATTTCTTTCACTGATCTGAGTTGCTAAGTCCGCCAAAGCATTTGCGCGCGCACTTAAGGACGTCCGACATGACACTGATCACTTTGCACAACACCCAAACCCGTCAGAAAGAGGTTTTGGAACCGATTAAATCCGGTGACGTGTCGATGTATGTTTGTGGTCCAACGGTTTATGATCGCGCGCACCTTGGTAATGCGCGCCCTGTGATCATCTTTGACACGCTCTTTCGTCTACTGCGCCATGTGTATGGCGAAGATCATGTCACCTACGTGCGGAACTTTACGGATGTGGATGACAAGATCAACGCGCGTGCGGCTGAAACGGGACAAAGCATTCGCGAGATTACTGATGGCACGATCAAGCTATACTTAGATGATATGGACGCGGTTGGTGCGATGCATCCTAATCACATGCCGCGCGCAACTGAGTATATCGAGCAGATGGTCGCAATGTCGGCGGATCTAATCGAAAAAGGCTTTGCATATGAGGCTGAAGGTCATGTGCTCTTCGCGGTTGAGAGCTATGTGGACTACGGCAAGTTTTCAGGTCGCAGCATTGACGACATGATTGCAGGATCGCGCGTTGAAGTCGCGCCCTATAAGCGCAATCCGATGGACTTCGTGCTTTGGAAGCCCTCGGACGAGAACACACCCGGTTGGGACAGCCCATGGGGCAAGGGACGTCCAGGCTGGCACATCGAATGCTCTGCCATGGCGAACGAGCTATTGGGCGAAAGTTTCGACATCCACGGCGGTGGCAACGATCTGACCTTCCCGCATCATGAGAATGAAATCGCACAAAGCAAATGCGTCGGTCATGGGTTCGCAAACATTTGGATGCACAACGAAATGTTGCAGGTTGAGGGCAAGAAGATGTCCAAGTCATTGGGCAACTTCTTCACCGTACGCGATTTGCTGGATCAGGATGTTCCGGGTGAAGTGATCAGGCTCGTTATGCTTGGAACGCATTACCGCAAGCCAATGGATTGGACTGAACAGAAACGCGCCGAGGCAGAGCGCACGTTGCGTCATTGGCATTCGCAGATTGACGGCGTTGAGGCGGCGGATGTTCCGGACCCAGAGGTCGTCGTGGCACTTGCTGATGATTTGAACACGCACCAAGCCATACAACGCCTGCACGCTTTGTCGCGCGCTCGTGATTTTGCGGGACTTAAGGCCTCCGCAGATCTGCTTGGGTTGCTGACGGATGCGCTTGCCGATTGGGTCGCGACAAGCTGGGGTGGCGGGCAAGACCATTCCAAGATTATGGAGGTCGAAAGTTGGCTGCGTGCCGCGCGCAATGCGGCAAAGCTCAGCGGTGACTACACGGATGTGGATCGCTTGAGGAGCGCTGCGCGTAGTGCGGGGCTGGATGTGCAGATGGGCAAAGACACAGTGGAACTAAAACCCACGCAGGGCTTTGACGTTAAAAAACTACACGCCATTTCACGAAAGGGCGCATAAATGAGCCGCGAACGCCTTTATCTCTACGACACAACCCTGCGTGACGGCCAGCAAACCCAAGGCGTGCAATTCTCCACGACGGAAAAAATGCAGATCGCAGAAATGCTTGATAGGTTAGGGCTTGATTACATCGAGGGCGGATGGCCGGGCGCGAACCCGACCGACAGTGAATTCTTCGAAAAGGCTCCGAAAACCCGTGCGCAGATGACCGCCTTTGGGATGACGAAAAGGGCTGGTAGGTCCGCTGAGAACGATGAGGTGCTTGCGCAAGTCATGCAAGCAAACACGGGCGCGGTTTGTCTGGTGGGCAAGGCTTCCGCCTTCCACGTCTCAGACGCGCTTGGCATCACCAAGGCCGAGAACACTGCCAATATCGCCGCCTCTTTCTCCCATATTGTCGGGCAAGGTCGCGAAGCGCTGTTCGATGCAGAGCATTTCTTTGATGGATACAAATCCGATCCCACCTATGCGCTTGAATGCTTGCATGCGGCTCATGAAGCGGGTGCGCGCTGGATCGTTTTATGCGATACGAATGGCGGCACCTTGCCACAAGAAGTGGCTGACATCACCAAAGCGGTAATTGCGTCAGGTATCAGTGGCGACCGACTCGGCATTCACACTCACGACGACACGGCCAATGCAGTGGCTTGTTCTCTTGCTGCGATTGATGCAGGCGTGCGGCAGGTGCAAGGCACGCTTAATGGGCTGGGCGAGCGCTGTGGAAATGCCAATCTGACCACGCTTATTCCGATCCTACTGTTGAAAGAGCCATATGCGAGCGCTTTGGAAACGGGTGTTTCGAATGAGAGCCTGCAAACCCTCACGCAGATTTCGCGTACCTTGGATGATATCCTGAACCGCGTTCCTTTGCGCCAAGCGCCTTTTGTTGGTGCATCCGCTTTCGCGCACAAAGCGGGCCTGCACGCCAGCGCGATCCTGAAAAACCCAAGCACCTATGAGCATATCGAGCCAGCAATCGTTGGCAACGTTCGCATCATTCCAATGTCAAACCAAGCGGGCCAATCGAACCTGCGCAAACGTCTCTCGGACGCGGGGCTAAGCGTTGCCAAAGGCGATCCCGCGCTTGGATTTCTGCTCGATGAGATCAAGGCGCGCGAATCCAGCGGTTATTCCTATGATACGGCGCAGGCGAGCTTCGAGCTGCTCGCGCGTCGCGCCCTTGGTCAATGTCCTGAGTTCTTCGAAGTGAAGCGCTACAAAGTCACCGTGGAGCGACGCAAGAACAAATATGACCAAATGATTTCGCTCTCCGAAGCGGTGGTTGTGCTGAAAGTGGATGGCGAAAAGAAGCTCTCCGTGAGTGAGTCGATGGATGAAACAGGCTCTGATCGGGGTCCTGTGAATGCCTTGTCCAAAGCTTTGGCGAAAGATCTCGGGCAGTATCAGGCGATGATCGACGATATGCGGCTTGTGGATTTCAAGGTGCGGATCACCCAAGGCGGGACCGAAGCGGTTACCCGCGTGATCATCGACAGCGCTGATTCTAAAGGGAATCGTTGGAGCACGGTGGGGGCCTCGCCCAATATTGTGGATGCGAGTTTTGAGGCTCTGCTCGATGCGATCCAATGGAAACTTATCCGCGATACCAACGAAAACGGATAAGTAACCTTGAAGTTACATGTCACCTTAGCTTCTCATGTTACCAATAGGTTACATGGAGGCTGTGATGGCTTGGTTACTACTTACAATTTCTGGCGGACTCGAAGTGGTTTGGGCCTCAGCGCTCATAGCCTCTGACGGGTTTATAAAACCGCTATATAGCGCGATCGTTGGTGAAGCGGCAAGCCCACTGCGCCTAGCCAGTGCGGCGCTGATCATTGTCGACCTCAAACTGGCGGAGGGCTAAGCCATGACTATTGAACAACTTTCCCGTCTGCGCTTTGTGGTCTTTTTGAGCGCGGGTCTAATCATTTGCGGCTACGGCGTGCTCGCCTTGATCCTTGTCCGACCCGATCTGATCTGGCCTTGGATTCCCACCGTCGCGGGTGTTGGTGCGGGTGCACTCATCTACTTGTCTGCGGTGCGTTATGATGAAGAAGTGGCAAGCGTCAGCTTTGACGAGCTGTTTGACCTGGAATGGCAGCGCGCGGTGAGTTGATCCTATTGGATCGTAATCGCTATGTATCCTTTTTTCACTGTGCCCTTGGCGACAGGGATGCTCAATTCGCAGACGGCTTTTGCTGCGATGGGCACCCTGTCGGGTGGTGCGCCGCTGCTGCTCTATTGCTTCATTACGTTGCGGTCTTGAGCCATGGCAGAGTTGCACAACACCCTCAAAGCGCATCGCACCGAGAAGGGGTTTACCCAAGCCTTACTGGCGGAAGCCGTCGGTGTCTCGCGCAAATCGATCAACACGATTGAAAACCGTGTGTTCACCCCCTCGACACTGCTGGCGCTGCAAATTGCAGATGCGCTTGAGTGCTCTGTTCATGATATTTTACGTGAAAGACGACTGATATGCTCATCACAGTATTGAAATTTACAGCAGTTAGCCTTGTGATAACCGCACTGGTTGCTTTTGGCCTGGTCCTGTATGATCGTCCGAAAACCTTAAGCGACGTTGACGAAGCTGCAGGCCTTAACTTCGAGAGCACGGTAGCCCTTGGCATCAGCGATGTGCCCCCACTAAAAGGCGTCACAATGGGCAAAGGTTGGGACATGCCAATCCGCAGTTATGGGGTGCAGGGCGCTGGCAAACCATTGCTGATCTTGATCCATAGATCCGGCTGGGTGGCTTACAATTTAACTGTCTTGCCAATGCATTAGAAGATGATGCTTATGTTGTTGTCCCTGATCTACATGGTCATGGGGCGAGCCCTGAACGTCGGGGTGACGTGGATTTCATCAACCAAATGGAGGATGATCTTGTGGCTCTTATCAAGGCCGAAGCGCGCGAGGATCAAAAGGTCATTGTTGCTGGGCATTCCTCTGGCGGTGGTCTTGTTGTGCGCTTTGCAGGCGGTGAGCACGGCGCATTGATGGATGAAGCGATCTTGTTCGCGCCATTTCTCAAATACAACGCCCCGACAACGCGTGAGAATTCTGGTGGTTGGGCACATGCGATGACGCGCCGTATCATCGGGCTGTCGATGCTTAACACCTTCACGATCACCGCTTTGAACTATCTAGAAATCATCCAATTCAACATGCCTAAGAGCCGCGCGCGAGGGAAAATACGGCCATCTTGCCACGCTTTCCTACACCTATCGTTTGAACACAGGCTACGTGCCGCGGATGGACTACCTGAAGGATATCGCCGCTTTGCCCAATTTCACGCTGATCGCTGGTGCGCAGGATGAAGCGTTTTATGCGAATAAGTATGTGGAGGTGATGAGCGCGGCCTCCGACAAAGGCAGCTTTCATATTTCGGATGGCGAGAGCCACCTGAGCATAGTAGACGCAGCTTCAACCGAAACGTTGATCCGAGGACTATTGAAGTGAGCAACGACCCTGATTGGCACGCTTGTGCTGCGATTGTTGAACGCGGAGATGGTGCACGATTTCGCGCGGCCATGGCGGCTCCGGCGCAGGCGCGTGCAATCTTGTTCCCAATCTATGCTGCAAACGTTGAAATCACACGCGCGCCTTGGGTAACGGCAGAGCCGATGATTGCAGAAATGCGGCTGCAATGGTGGCGGGATGTGATGGAAGAGATCATCGAAGGACGCGAAGTGCGTCGCCACGAGGTCGCAACGCCGCTTGCGCGAGTTCTGAGTAAGGCGGGGGCCGAAGCGCTGGATCGCCTAATCGCTGCGCGCTGTTGGGACATCTATAAGGACCCGTTTGAGGACGCGACAGCGTTCACCGCTTATCTTGAGGACACCGCAGGGGGTGTTTTGTTCGCCGCGTGCGACGCACTAGCGAAGGTTAACGCGAAGGTCGCGAAGGATGCGGGCTATGCTTCTGGCCTCGCGAGTTTTTTCCAAGCAATACCCGCGCTCGAAGACGCTAAGCGCGTACCTTTGCTTGATGGGCGGTCAGAGGCGATTGTTGACTTGGCCAAGGGGGGGCTAAGCAGGCTCAAGCAAGCGCGCAAACTTCGTGGCAGTCTCGCAAAACACGGCTGCATTGCGCTTTGGCAAACAGAGGCAGTGTTGAAACAAGCCGCCTCTGATCCGCGCGCTGTTGGCGAAGACCGGCTTGAAGTTGGCGCGTTCAAGTCCTCAATCCAGCTGTCCAAAGCGGCGCTTTTAGGTCGCTGGTAGCGGATCTTTCGGGCGCATCATTAACCAGGTCAATGCCGTGCCAGCGAGCGCTAGAAAAGGGATCATCGCAAGGTTCACAGCCGTCCAGCCTTGTACTGGATCACCACCAGAGCAGTTCATCAAGCCGCCAGATGCCAGCGATGCCATGGTCACGCCACCAAATACGAACAAATCGTTCATACCCTGTACGCGGCCACGATCTTGCGGGCCATGCGCTGAAGTCAGCATCGCCGTCGCCCCGATAAAGCCGAAGTTCCAGCCAATGCCGAGTAAAACGAGTGCGATGAAGAAATTCTTCAACTCCACATCATTCAGTGCGACAACACCTGCGGCTGCAAGGATCACAAGTCCTGCACCGACGATCTTCTCAACGCCAAAGTGCGCAATCAGATGTCCCGTAAAGAACGACGGAATGAACATGGCCAGCACGTGTCCCGTGACAACGTCAGCGGCGTAGTTTGTTGTATAGCCACAACCCACAACGGCAAGGGGCGTGGACGTCATCACAAGGTTCATCAGCGCATAGGACACCATTCCGCAGATCATTGCGACAGCGATGCGCGGCGTTTTCAGCAATTCCAATCGTGAGCGTGCTTCAGGCGCATCCGCCGCAGGGGTCGCAGGGGCAGGGATGTTGATAAACAAAAAGATCAGTGAGCCGACTGCGTTAAGCAAAAACACAAAGATATAAGCCCCCATGAAGGCGGACACAGTTGCATCGCCGGATGGGACCATGCCATTGGTGGCTTTGACCATTTGGGGACCGATAATGGCAGCTGCGAGACCACCCGCCATTACATATGAAATTGCTTTGGGCCGAAACGCTTCATCTGCGGTATCGGCGGCGGCGAAGCGATAAAAACCTTGCGCACTCATGTAGAGACCGGTGCAGAAACTGCCGAACAAAAAGAGCGGGAAGCTAGAATAATAAAGCGCAATCGCACCGATCAAGCCGCCAAGGGCGCCACCTGCGGTGCCAATCCAAAAGCCTGCGCGGCGTCCATAGCGCTGCATTACGCTCGAAATCGGCGTGGCTGCGCACATTGATCCGATCACAATCATCGAGATCGGCATTGTTGCAAAACATATATTAGAGGCAAGCGATTGCCCCGCCAGCCCAGCGATAGTGAAGAGCATCGGCATCTGAGAGCCAAGCACGGCTTGCGCCAAAATCAGAACGAAAACTGTGCGGCGGGGGGAGGAAACGGTTCGTGTCATGTTTCTCCCTTAGACCCGCGGCGCGCGTCCCGCAAGCTCGCTCATGCAGCATCGATTATATGTGCGAAAGATCCAGCAACATTACCTAAGGTTAAACCCATCGCGGGCAGGGTGGTGTCTTCTGCGTCTTTTGCTTGAAAGAGCGGATTGCCCACGGCGCTAATTGTACTTGCATAGTGGAATTCATGTGCGTTCCACTTGCCTGTGAACGGTCCTGTGTTTGCTTGCAATTGGCGATACCCAAGGTGAAGTTTTCGCTGCTCGAAAGACGTCACTAGCCGTAATAGCCCCGCCATTTGGTGCTTGGTACCGCCTGCGTCCACCAAGCCATCGCCAAGCAACATGTAGCCACCACACTCACCGTAGATTTGCGTATGCGCCGCTGCTTCACGCAAGGACGGCATGAAACTTCTAGTTTGGGCCAAATGTCCAGCGTGAAGTTCTGGATATCCACCAGGGAGAAAGATGAAGTCGCACTCTGGCACTGGATCATCATTGAGTGGTGAGAAGACGCTGATCTCAGCCCCTTGGCTCTGCCAGTCCTGCAAAACATGTGGGTACGTGAAGGCAAATGCATTGTCGCGTGCAATCGCAATACGCTGTGCGGGTGGTACGATTTTTCTGGCAGTTTCTGTGGTGTGCAGCGGTTGACATAACCCAGACAGAAGATCCAAATCGATGTTGTTTGCAACCAGATCAGCCGCGCTTTCGATGAACGCGTTTAAATCTTCGCGTTCCTGCGCTTGCACCAACCCGAGGTGTCGTGAGGGCTGCACAACTCCTTCACTGCGCGGGATCGCACCAAAAACAGGTAAACCACCTGGCATCAAAGCGCGTCGCAATATCGTTTCATGGCGGCCGCTGCCGACTTTGTTCAGGATCACGCCGGCGACGCGCACGTCTGGATCAAAATGTGCAAATCCGATCACCGTGGGCGCAATGGACTGCGCTATGCGCGACGCATCAACGACCAAAACAACTGGCAACCGCAATTGTCGCGCAAGATCCGCGACGGAGCCGCGCCCATCTGGGGGCGCACCATCAAACAGACCCATAGCGCCCTCGATCACCAACGGGGTTTCTCCCGCGGCAAGGGACGTTATGCGTTCGGGCGACATGGCCCAAGCGTCCAAATTGAAACACGGCATGCCAGAGGCGGCTTCGTGAAAACGTGGATCTATATAATCAGGTCCTGATTTCGCGCCACGAATGTCGACACCAAGTCGTTTGAATGCGCGCAGGATTCCAAGAGTGGTTGTGGTCTTGCCCGAGCCGGATGAGGGCGCTGCAATGATGAAACCAGTGCCGCGTTTCATGATGCTTCTGCGGGTCGGCCTCGTCCCAAGGGGTCATCATTGCGTGGCTCGAACCCTTGCGCGATGCTTTGCCAATCCAGAGCTTGACGCATGAGAACGGAGCGGCCGATGCATAAGATCGACGGTGGTTTCAGGTTCGCCGCAGCAATATCAGCCGCCATCGTGCCAAGCGTGGTCTCCAGCACATTCTGATCTTCGGTGGTAGCGGAGGTCACAACAGCCGCAGGCTCCATCGGATCACGTCCCGCGTCCAAGAGCGCGTTGGCGATGCGATCCACATGCTTCATACCCATATAAATCACCAACACCTGCGCGCCGTCTGCAATGGCTTTCCAATTCAACGATGAGGGCGCGCCGCCCGTCTGGTCATGTCCGGTCACAAAGGTCACAGACTGGTTCACGTCGCGGTGTGTCACTGGAATGCCCGCATAGGCCAGCCCGCCAATCCCCGCGCTGATGCCGGGGATAATGCGGATGGGCACGCTGTGTTGCACAAGGGTTTGGCCTTCTTCACCGCCACGACCGAACACGAACGGATCGCCGCCCTTCAAGCGCAACACCCGTTTGCCCGCGCGTGCGAGTTCCACAAGATGCAATGAAATATCGCGTTGCTTTGCCGACGGTTTACCACCGCGTTTGCCTGCATAAATATGCTCGGCCTGCGGGGCCCACTCCAAAATCGCGTTTTGAACGAGCGCGTCATAGACGATCACATCCGCTTGTCGCAGCGCATTGAGCGCATGCAAGGTCAAAAGGCCGGGATCGCCGGGTCCCGCGCCTGCAAGCCACACCCAGCCAGGCTGGAATGTGGGCCAAACAGTGCCGGGCAATGCGGGCAATGGAGAATGTGAATCGCTCATGCCCTCTTATGGCCTTTGCAAAAATTAAACGAAAGGTGGCATGCGACATCGAATGAGGAATTGGCGGCATGTGATTGCGTCGCTAAGGTGCGGGCAATGACGCGGAAACCAGACATAGAATTGCGCCGTGGCTGGACCACGGGAGCCTGCGCGACCGGCGCGGTTCAGGCCGCGCTTTGCGGTTTGTGGGAAGGTCGTGTACCAAACAAGGTGCAGATCACCTTGCCGCGTGGGGAAACGCCTGTGTTTCAGATTGAACACAGCGAAGTGGGCGATGGTTGGGCCAAGGCGTCGATCATAAAGGATGCGGGCGATGATCCTGATGTGACACACCAAGCCTTGATCGAGGCCTCCTTGAAAATATCAGATGGCGGAATCGTGTTCAAAGGTGGCGTTGGCATTGGTCATGTCACACGCCCCGGTTTGCCAATCACGGTGGGCGAGCCTGCAATTAATCCTGTACCGCGCGAGATGATGCGTGCAGTGGTAAATGATACCGCCGCGCGCCTTGGCGAAGCGCCTGATATCGAGATCACATTGAGCGTGCCAAACGGCGCAGCGCTGGCGCTGAAAACATGGAACCCGCGTCTTGGCATCATTGGCGGTCTCTCGATCCTTGGTACCACAGGCATCGTTCGGCCCTTCAGTTGCGCGGCTTGGATTGCGTCTATCCACCGTGGCATTGATGTGGCCTGCGCTGAAAATCTGCCGCATGTGGCGGGCTGCACTGGGGCGACCAGCGAGCGCGTGGTGCAGGGCCTTTATGAACTGCCAGATCACGCGATGTTGGATATGGGAGATTTTGTGGGTGGTTTGCTCAAGTATCTTGCCAAACACCCTGTGCCGCGTATCACGATTGGCGGCGGGATTGGTAAGATGACCAAACTTGCCCAGGGCGCGCGGGATTTGCATTCGGGCCGCTCTCAAGTGGATCTTGTGGCGCTGGGGCAAGTGCTCGGTCGGTCAGAAATTGCAGATATGAACACAGCGCTGCAGGCCTATGAAACCATTGGAAAACCTATGGCAAATTGGGTCGCGCAGAATGCGCTTTCAACGATTTCTGACATGCTTCCCGATACTGTGTCCGCAGATGTCGTGGTAATTGATCGCAAAGGTGAGGTCTTGGCGCGCGCATGACGATTCTAATCCTCTCAGGTACCGGCGAAGGGCGTGAGATTGCTGCTACACTACATCAAAATGGTGTGAGCTTGATCGCCTCGCTCGCGGGCGCGACACGCAATCCCCGCAATCAAGCGGTGCCGACGCGTATTGGTGGGTTTGGTGGCGCATCTGGGTTTGAGACATACTTGAAAGAGCATGAGATCACCGCTGTCCTTGATGCGACGCACCCGTTTGCGCACGATATTTCTCAGCGCTCTCATAGGGTCTGCGTTGCGTTGAATATCCCGTATTGTCTCTTTGCGCGGCCTGCTTGGGTAGCTACAGAACAGGATCTCTGGACATCGCTCGTCGATGAAACAGAGGCTGCGGCGCATATAAAACCTTCCTCAACCGTTTTCTTAGCAACGGGTCGCAAGACACTGAATAAATTTGAAAATCTATCGAATTGCCGTTTGATTTGTCGTCAAATTGACCCACCCGATGGCCCATTCCCATTTCCAAAGGGTGAGTTCTTGATCGGGCGACCACCGTTCTCAGTCGCGGATGAAATCGCGTTGTTTCGCAAGCTCGTAGTGGATTGGCTCATTGTGAAAAATGCTGGTGGAACGGCGAGTTTTTCGAAACTTGAAGCCGCCCGTGAACTCGGATTGCACGTTGGCATGATCGAACGACCTGATATGCCGGATGCGAGAACTGTCACGACCGTTAAGCACGCAATTGAGTGGGGTTTGAGACATGGATGAATGCATTATCAAAGGCGGCACTTGTGTCCTAGAGGGCGCGCAATGGTTGGCTGAATATGACTCTCGCTTCAAAAGCGCGATTGAGGAAGTTGGCCCGTTGCCTCTGCGTTTGAAGGATGAAGGTTTTGCGCAGTTGTTGAATGCGATTATCGGCCAGCAAGTGTCGGTGGCCTCCGCCAATGCGATTTGGGCGCGTATGGAAGGGCTCAATCTGACCTCGGAAGATAGGATTGCGCAGGCAAGCGACGAAGACCTGCGCGCTGGCGGCTTAAGTGGTCAGAAAATGCGCTACTCACGCGCTCTGGCGGAAGCGCGGATCGACTACTCAGCTCTGCGCGACATGCCTTCGGATGAAGTTATCAAAACGCTCACGCAGGTAACTGGGATAGGGCAATGGACTGCTGAAATCTACGCGATGTTCAGTTTGGGACGCGCTGATGTGTTCGCGCATGGCGATCTTGCGTTGCAAGAGGCTGCAAAAGTTCTGCTGGATCTGCCAGAGCGGCCCAAAGAAAAACAAATGCGCGAGATTGCAGGTGACTGGTCGCCGTGGCGCTCGGTTGCAGCGCGCGTGCTTTGGGCCTACTACCGCGTTGTGAAATCACGGGAAGGAATGCGATGACACGAGTTTTAAATTCTCAGCGTAAAGAGGCTGTTTCCGGCGAAACGCGCTCTGTTGTGGTGTTCTTACACGGATATGGTGCAAATGGAGCGGATCTTTTGGGGCTGGCAGATCCTTTGGGCGAACATTTGCCTGACACGTTGTTCGTGGCCCCCGATGCTCCCGAAGATTGCGCAGGCGCGCCCATGGGGTTCCAATGGTTTCCTATCCCGTGGATCGATGGCTCATCTGAGGAGGAGGCTGAGCGCGGCATGACCGCAGCTGTCGCAGACTTGAACGCCTTTCTTGATGCTTTGATGGTGGACGAAGATGTGTTGCCCGAGCAGGTCGTGCTGTTCGGCTTTTCCCAAGGCACGATGATGGCGTTACATGTGGCCCCACGCCGCGAAGACGAAGTAGCAGGTGTTGTCGGGTTCTCAGGTCGTTTGCTTGCGCCTGAGGATTTGGTCGATGACGTGGTTGTGCGCCCTCCGATCCTCTTAGTTCACGGCGACGCGGATGATGTTGTGCCAGTTCAATCACTGCCTGAGGCGGCGGATGCGCTCCAAAAAGCAGGATTTGAGGATGTGTTCGCGCATATCATGAAAGGCACGGCACATGGCATTGCACCCGATGGCCTGTCCGTGGCTTTGGCGTTTATGCGCGATAAATTGAACCTTTAACCTTTGTAAAACAACGCTTTGGCAAGCCCTGCATGAAGACGCTTGCCAGAGTGTGAACCCCATATATAGTGTCCGTGAAGCAGCACGGGACTAACCCTGCGTTTTTGCTGCAATCGATGGGGGATGCGGGTTCAAGAAAATCATCAGAACCGACCGTAGAAACTGCACGAAGACCCTATGTAATGGGGTGCTTTCATGATGAGCGTTGAGGTGTTGTCCACCCCTTCACATATGAAGAAGCTCAACACCCATCGCACACTGGTGTTGAACGCGGATATGCAACCGCTGAGCTGGATGCCTTTGTCGACGTGGTCGTGGCAAGAAGCGATGACCGCCGTGTTGCAAGACCGTGTTATCCAACTGAAAACATATGAAGATCTCGAGATACGCTCCGCGACGCAAGCCTTTGAAGTGCCCGCCGTTGTGTGCCTACGACAGTATCACAAACGCCAGAATGCGGCGTTCACGCGCTTCAATCTGTTCTTGCGAGATGGGTTTCGCTGCCAATATTGCGGTGCGAAGAAACCAGCCAAGGATCTGACATTTGATCACGTGCTGCCGCGTTCTCGCAAGGGGCCAGCCACTTTTGAAAATATTGTGGCGGCATGCCAATCCTGCAACCTTCGCAAGAGCAATAGAACGCCGCGCGAGGCAGGGATGAAACTGCTGCGCAAACCGCGTGCGCCGTCGCCGCGTGAGCTTGATAAGGTTGGTCGCAAACTGGCACGTGTGCAAAGTGAATTGAATCAGACATGGCTTGATTTTCTTTATTGGGGTGCTGATTTGGAAGCGTAATGAAACGTGTCTTACTTCGGCCGTTCGTTTCTGTTTTTCATATCCAGAGATTTGATGATTTTGCTAAGGTTCTTTTCTTTGTGCTTCCGTTCGCTCAGAGAGGCGGTGTTGAACGCATCTTCCGCAACCAATCTGCGCCAGCGCGTCACCCGTGCTTGATCAATGTCACCGTTATTTAATGCTGCCTTAACCGCGCAGCTGGGTTCGCTGTCATGGGCGCAATCGCGAAATTTGCATAGGGTTTGAAGCGTCTCGAGATCTGCGAACAGATCGCCAACGCCCGCCGCCGCATCCGTCAGCTGCAATTCGCGCATACCAGGCGTGTCTAGGACAGCGCAACCGCTTGCGACAAAATGCAATTCACGCCGCGTTGTCGTGTGACGGCCTTTGCTGTCAATCTCACGGATTTCGCCGGTTTCAATGGCATCGCTGCCTGCTAAAGCATTGGTTAGGGTGGATTTTCCAACACCAGAAGAACCAAGGAAAGCGACGGTTTGACCTTTAATACACCACGTTGCGAGCTGTGAAACCGTATCATCCGATTTCGCATTCAACGGCATCACGGCGACAAGGTCAGAGATACTTTGCGCTTGCTCAACATAGGGATCGACATCGTCACAGAGGTCGATTTTGGTTAACAATATAACGGGCGTCACATCTGCGTCAAAGGCAAGGGCCACATAGCGTTCAAGCCGCGCAATGTTGAAGTCCGCGTTGCAGGATGTCACGATGAAGGCGGTGTCGATATTGGCGGCGATCAGCTGTTCGAAACGGTCTTTTCCAGGCGAACGTCGCTTGATCAGGCTTTTGCGTTCGAGCAGAACACTCTCCGCGAGCGTTTCCGCGTTATAGAGAAACCAATCACCGACTGTAGCATTCTTGCGCGGTGGCAGCACGGCGGAGATGTCAGCGCCGATCACTTGCAAACCACTTCGATGCACGGATGTGACGCGCACAGGCGGTGTTTGCTCCATCGCATCCGCTGGGGTTTGTCGCGCAAAAAAACCTGACCAGCCAAGGCGTTCTAACGGACTTTCAAAGGCTGGGCGTGTGGCTGCGTTAGGCAGGAATACATCGTAGTTGCGGCTCATGACGCATCCCAGAACATGCAAGCGCACATGAAAAAGGGCCGCAAAGCGCGACCCTCAATCAAATTCGTTGCGCTGTCGATGATCACTCGGACTTCGACGGAGCGCCGGTTGGGACTTTACCAGCGCCCTTAGAATTCAGCGGATCATCCTGACGCTGCACGGAACCTTCAAAGTGCGCACCGCTCTCGATTGCTATCGTCTTGTGGATAATGTCACCCTCAACACGTGCGGTCGACGTCAAGCGTACTTTCAAACCACGTACACGCCCAACGATACGGCCATTCACGACCACATCGTCTGCGATTACTTCGCCTTTGATTGTCGCGCTTTCACCGATGGTCAGCAAGTGCGCGCGAATGTCGCCCTCAACTGTGCCTTCGACTTGAACGTCGCCAGTGGTTTTCAAGTTACCCGTGACGTGCAGGTCTGCAGACAAGGTTGAGGCCGGTGGCTTTGCCTTTGGGGCAGAGGCCTTGAACTCGCTCGAGCGCGCAGGCAATGCAGGCGCCCCAGAAGAAGTCTCCGCTGCTACTGGAGTGGTGCCGCCCGCCTTGGGGCCGGGTTCGTTGATTTTGCTTTTAGAAAACATCGTTTGCAGCCTTAATATAAATCATCGGATTGACGGCTTTCCCGCCGACGCGAACTTCGTAGTGTAGATGGGTCCCAGTGGATCGTCCAGTGTTTCCCATATCACCAATGCGCTGACCACGCGAGACCCTTTGTCCGACCTTCACGCGGAATTTAGAAAGGTGAGCGTAGCGCGTCTCGATACCGAACTGGTGTTGAATTTTCACGAGTTTGCCGTAGCCAGACAGCCAATCTGCGTGGATCACAACGCCATCCGCAGTGGAGTAAATCGGTGTGCCATGTGGTGCTGCAAAGTCCGTACCTTTGTGCATGCGACCCCAACGATATCCGAAACCAGATGTTAAGCGGGACGCGCTTTTAATAGGCTTCGCAAATGGCGCTTTCTGAGCAGCGATGCGGTAAAGGTTGAGACGATCCATGTCCCTCAGGATATTATTCGCGCGATTCGTCTCAGGTGTTTCAGCAGAACCACGGGTCGAAAAACTTAGCGGCATCAAGGGGCCACCTTGGCCGGAATAACCTTTGCGTACTTCATTCAAAATGCGGTCCGTGTTCATACCAGCGGCACGAAACATCTTATCGAGTGGTTTGACTGAAACAGTCATTGCTTCTTCAAGTTGGCGGAAGATTTGATCGTTTTTGTCTGCCATCATTTGGATCTCAGACTTCATTTCTTCTGCTTGCAAGAGGGCATCTTGCGCATCCTCAACCACTTTGTCGCGCTCTTGCGCGGTGGATTCCAGAGCAGCGGTCAAGAAATTCAAAGCCGCGTCATCGCTAGCACTGTTCGCAGCAACACCTGCGCCGCCATCTGAAAGCTGGGCCACTTGGTCACGCGCGGCTTCTCGGTCTTTCATAGTTTTACGCAGAGTGGTTTGGATCACATCGATCCCAGTTTCCAATTCGCGGCGGCGCGTTTCGGACGACAACAATTCGGACTGCATAACAGAAATTTGGCTCAAAGCCGCGTTAAACCGTTCTTGCGCTGCAAGAGCTTCGGCGGCGCGCGCGTCGCGCTCGCTAGAGAGCTCGTTCAAACGGCGCTCATAGGCACTCTGGTCACGTTTGGCTTGGTCGCGGAAATTTCCGGAGCCAATGCTGTCCATCAACAAAATGGACGTTGCAACAATCGACCAAGTTACGATTGACGCAGCGCCAACATATGCAATGATTTGAGTGGACGGACGCAAGCGAATAAAGCGCGTGTCCGAATCGGAGCGCAGAAAGACCCTGCGTTCAGGAAAATGGCGTTCCAAAAACGAATTAATTTTCATCGAAAGCCGTTTTTTCAAACCAGCGTCCCTTTTCGTCCCAGCCCGACAGATTGCGCTCGTTTCAGCACTCGAGTGAAAGTCCTGTGGCCCCTTGAGTGCTTAAATAGCTAGCAGGCCGCGTTCACGCAAGTCATTTGGCACCTACGTTTAGGTAAAGCATGGAAATTAAATAAAAATTGTGGCTAAAAATCGCTGAAAATTGGCGTGTGAGACTTTCG
Source organism: Planktotalea sp. (assembly GCF_018607995.1). Taxonomy (GTDB): domain Bacteria; phylum Pseudomonadota; class Alphaproteobacteria; order Rhodobacterales; family Rhodobacteraceae; genus Planktotalea. The sequence continues at coordinate 267,342 of NZ_JABBAL010000030.1, read as the reverse complement.
TCACTCGCCTTGCGGGTCAGGCAAATCTTCTGTCAGAGGCCAGTAAAAATCAGGTGGAATGCCCGCATCGGCGCGTTTTTCTTCGTTGAAAGGTGGTTTCAATGTGCCGTGGAAATAGGTGCGCACGAGCTTGTGAAAGACCTCTTTTGGATCCTTGTTCTCGCGCCCGCACATAAAGTTGAACCATTTAGAGCCATAGGCGACGTGGCTTACTTCTTCGGCATAGATTGTTTCTAACGCGGCAACGGCGCTCTCGGCTTTGGCGTTTTGAAATACTTTGATCATACCAGGTGTGACATCTAGCCCGCGCGCTTCCAAAACCATCGGAACCACCGCGAGGCGTCCCATGAAGTCTTCTGCCGTGTCCTCAGCCGCGCGCCACATACCCGCATGCGCAGTCAATGCCCCATAGAAGCTGCCCAACTCCTCAAGACAATCGCACATCAGATTGAAATGTTTGGATTCGTCATCCGCCGCGCTGACCCAGTCGTCATAAAACCCTGCGGGCAAAGGTATATGGCTAAAGCGCGCGATGATGTCCCAGTGTAGGTCCACCGCATTCAGTTCGATATGAGCGACGGCGTGAAGAAGGGCGATGCGGCCGGTTTCAGAACCTGGCTTGCGGTGTGGTACCTCACGCGGCGACAACAATTCAGGTGCCTCGGGTCGGGCAGGGTGCATGGGGGGTGAAACGCTGCCAATCTCGGGGAAATAGCCATCTGCACGTGCGACACGCCACTCTGCTGCATACTTATGAGAGAGAGCAGTTTTCGCGCGCCCGTCGGCCGTTTGCAGCACATCAAGCGCCATTACCGCGAGAGGTTTCAAGAATGTAGCGCCTTCGCGGCCTCTAGCACGGTTTCTGCGTGACCAGGCACTTTCACCTTGCGCCAGACCTGCGCAAGTGTGCCATCGGCTGCAATCAAAAATGTTGCGCGCTCAATACCGATAAATTTTTTGCCGTACATATTCTTTTCTTTCCACACCCCATAGGCCTCACAGGTGGCGTTATCTTCGTCTGACAAAAGCGGCATCTTGAGCGCGTGTTTTGTTGCAAATTTCTCGTGGCTTGCGACGCTATCGGCTGAAATGCCCCATATCGTGACGCCCAATGCTACGAAATCATCTTCCATTCCGGTGAAGGCGATCGCCTCTTTTGTACAGCCGGGGGTGTCGTCGCGGGGATAAAAGAACAAAACAACAGGACTCGACGCATCCGAAAGGGTAATCGTGCGATCGCCGCTGGCAGGTAGGGTAAAGTCAGGCGCTTTGTCACCGATATCAATCATTTGGCATCCTCTTACTTTTACTAGACTTAAGTTTCATATTAGAAGAGGGCAATCAAGTGAACGCTTACTTTGTGATTTAAAGGCAATAGACCAAATATGAGCGAGACGCCGCATACTGACGTTGACGCAACGGAGCCTTCAAAGCCTAAACCTGTTTTGCGCAAGCGTCATTTTACGCAAGCAGTTCTGGCGGGCTTGGGTGGCTTTGCGGTTGCTTTTGCGATTGGCTTTATCTTGTTGGTGGGTCGCGACATAAAAGCGCCTGATTGGTTGCAAGCGCAGATCGACGCAAAGATCGCAGAAGCTTTGCCGAATGTGGACATCGCCATTGGCACGATGTCGCTGCGCATTGAACCCTTCGATCTAAGCCCGCGTGTGTTTTTCCAGAACGTCTCAGTCAAGGATGAAACTGGCCTGCCGTTTGCCTCACTTGGAGAGCTCAGCGTGCGCGCCGCGTTTCCTGCCGCAATCAGAGGCCAATTCTTACCAAAGAAAATCTCATTGTCAGGCGCTTTAATGAAGCTGCGCCGTGGCTCGGATGGCGGGTTCGATTTGACCATCGGCTCTGCATTGCAAGCCAGCGGCGAAGGCGCAAGTTTGATCGCGCTCATCGAAAGCCTTGATAGCCTGCTTGTTCAAGATGAGCTGCGTTACCTTCGCGAAGTCAATGCAACCAGTCTCACCGTGCTTTATGAAGACGCGCGAGCGGGGCGGGCTTGGACGGTGGACGGTGGCCGCATGCGGGTCAACACGGATGGCGATGCGCTGACAATCGGGGCCGATTTTGCACTCCTAGGCGGACAGGATTACGCAACAACGATGGAGCTGAGCTATGAGAGCGAAATCGGCTCACCAGCCGCGCGCGTTGGTATTTCACTGGCGGATGCACCCTCGCAAGATATTGCAAGTCAAAGTCAGGCCCTTTCGTGGATGGAGGCCTTGCGCGCACCAATTTCGGGGTCATTGCGTTCTGAAGTTTTCGATAATGGTGACTTTGGACCCTTGAATGTGACCCTTCAGATTGGCAAGGGCGTGGTGCAGCCCGAAGATGAGGCAAAACCTGTCCCGTTTGAGGGTGCGCAGGCTTACTTCAGCTATGAACCTATTGATAACATTTTGAAATTTTCAGAATTGAACATCAAATCTGCATGGTTTGAAGCAAGCGCGGAAGGGCACGCGCGGCTTCAAAATGCTTCGGGCGGTTGGCCAGAAGCCTTGCTTGGGCAGTTCACGGTGAGGAGCGTCAGTGCTAATCCCAACCAGCTTTACGAGACACCCGTCACGCTGGAGCAGGCGGATCTCGATTTACGCTTGGTCTTTGATCCTTTCCGTCTGGATATTGGTCAGCTGGTTTTGCGCGAAGCGGGGCAGGTAGTGATCGCAAACGGGCGTGTGGACATCGGTTTGGATGGCTGGCAAGTAGCGCTTGATGCGCGCTCCGAAGAACTTGATATCAAACGTGTATTAGAGGTGTGGCCGCAGACCGTCAAAACCAAAACACGAAATTGGATTTTGCAAAATATCGTCAAAGGAGACGTTAAGAATGTGCGTATGGCATTTCGCGCGGTGCCAGATGAACCGCCGGATTTGCATGTGAACTTTGCCTATGCTGATGCCTCGTTGAGGTTTATGAAAACGATGCCTTTGATCGAAAATGCGCGCGGCTATGTGCGCATTGAAGGTGAGCGCCTGATTGCCGCTGCTGAGGCTGGGCAAGTTACACCTCCACAAGGTGGCCCCATAGATGTCGCCGGAACCGTCTTTGAAATTCCCGATATGCGGATAAAAGGCGCGCCCGCTAAACTGCGTCTGGAAACCGAAAGTAGCATCACCGCGGCGCTTTCCTTGCTTGATCAAAAACCGTTTTTGTTCCTCAGTAAAGCAGGCCAATCGGTCACGCTTGCAGGTGGGCGTGCAACTGTGTCCGGTGCGGTCGGGTTTCCGTTAAAGAAAAAGATCGAAACCTCAGAGATCCTGTTTGATATCTCAGGCGATGTTACAGGTGTGCGCAGCGATACCTTGTTTGAAGGGCGCACAATCGCCGCCGATCGTATTGCTTTGGTCGCAAAACCCAATGAAATTGTTTTGCAAGGGGAAGGCCGCATAGATGCTGTGCCTATCGATGGAGTGTGGCGTATGCCGCTTGGTACGCCTGGTGCGGGCAGTCAGCTTAAAGGACAGGTCGAACTGTCCGAGCGGTTTGTGAATACGTTCAACATCGGTATACCGCCCGGCTCCGTGACTGGAAAGGGGCAGGGCGAGATCACGATTAACTTACGCGCGAAACAAGCCCCGAGTTTTGCGCTGACCTCGAATTTGCAAGGCGTGGACGTCAAGATTGCCCCGCTTGGATATCACAAGGAGCCCAACAGGCGTGGATCATTGTCGGTTGTTGGCAAGCTTGGTGGCAAGAACACAGGTCCACCCGTTGTTGAGCGTTTGGTCTTTGATACGTCTGGGTTGAAGGCGAATGGATCAGTGACGATTAGCGCGGCTGGCACATTAGAACGCGCTAGATTTGATCGCGTGCAAGCTGGGGATTGGCTCGACGCGCCCGTAACGCTGACGGGACGTGGTCGCAATGCGCCCCCGGCGGTCACACTTGGCGGGGGGGCGTTAGATCTGCGCAAAATTCCCGCACAGAACGCGCAAAGGAACACGGGTGCGACGCCGCTCGATGTGATGCTTGATCGCCTGCAAGTGACTGAAAGCATCGTTTTACGCAATTTCAAAGGCGCGTTTCAATCCGATAATGGCCTGACAGGCAATTTTACGGGCCGCTTAAACGGCAAAGGTGCGCTGTCCGGGCAAACAATTCCGCGAAACGGGCGTACCGCGGTACAAATCAAGAGCAGAAATGCTGGTGCTACGATCAATGATGCGGGTCTTTTGAAGAACGCGAACGAGGGTGCGATGACCCTAAGCTTGACGCCGCGAGCGGGGGCGGGTGAGTTTGATGGCAGTTTGGAAATCACCAATTTGCGTTTGCGAGATGCGCCGCCTGCACTGGCGCTCTTGAGTGCGGCAAGTGGGATCGGCTTGCTCGAGCAACTTGATGGGCGTGGGCTGGTTTTCACCGATGTGAACAGTCGTTTTCGCATTACCCCCAAGACGATTGTCGTGTCTGAGGGTAGCGCGATTGGTCCGTCTTTGGGGCTTTCTGTCGATGGCTATTATGATATTGCGAGCAAACAGCTCGATATGCAGGGCGTCGTGTCGCCATTTTTCGCTATCAACGGCATTGGTTCGATCTTTACGCGTCGCGGTGAGGGGCTTATTGGCTTTAATTTCAATGCGGATGGTCCGGCGGCGTCGCCGCAGATAGATGTGAATCCGCTCAGTATTTTCACCCCCGGCATGTTTCGCGAAATTTTCCGTCGCCCGCCACCTAAGTTGAGCCAGTAACTACATGAAACTCAGCGATTTCGACTTTGATTTGCCAGAAGACCTGATTGCGACGCGCCCTGCGAAACCCCGCAGTTCCGCGCGGCTTTTGTTGGCTCAAGACAGTGCGATCAAAGATGCGCATGTTTCTGATCTTGTTAAAATCTTCCAACCAGGTGATTTGCTTGTTCTTAACAACACCAAAGTAATCCCCGCGCGGCTTTTTGGAGTGCGCAAACGCGAAAGCGTACATGGTTCTGGCGAGGCTAAGATTGAAGTCACTTTGCTTGAACCCGCCGCCGCGCAAGGCACATGGCAGGCTTTGATCAAGCCTTTGCGCAAAGTGAAAGAGGGGGAAGTCATCGTGTTTTCTGAGACGTTAAGCGCAATGTTAACAGGCAAAGACGACGCCCAGGGCACGCTGCACTTTAACCTGCTTGGTGATGACTTTGATACAGCACTTGCTGAGGCCGGCGCGATGCCGTTGCCCCCCTATATAGCCGCACGCAGACCTGCGGATACCCAGGATAAGGACGACTATCAAAGTGTGTTTGCGCAGCACTCGGGGGCTGTGGCTGCGCCGACTGCGTCGCTGCATTTCGATGCGGCTCTGTTGGCCGAGCTTACAGAGCGGGGCGTGGAGTTTGCCGAGGTGACTTTGCACGTGGGCGCGGGCACGTTTTTGCCTGTGAAGGTCGAGGATGTGACAACCCACAAAATGCACGCAGAATGGGGGCAGGTCGACGAAACTGCCGCCAATCATATTGCTGCTGCTATGCGTGAAGGCCGGCGGGTCATCCCAGTTGGTACAACCGCTCTGCGTTTGATCGAAAGCGCTGCGGCGCAAACGGGCGAGATCGCTCCATGGGAAGGGGAGACGGACATCTTCATCTACCCCGGTTTTAATTTCAATGTGGCTGATGCGTTGATGACTAATTTCCACTTGCCCAAAAGCACATTGATGATGCTCGTGTCAGCGCTCATGGGCAAAGAGCGTGTTGATCAGATCTACGCCCATGCCATCGCCAATAAGTACCGCTTTTTCTCTTATGGCGATAGCTCGTTGTTGGTGCCCGAGAAATAACGCCGCTCGCGTCACTTTGTGTGTCGTGCATAAACTAGATGTTGAGAGAACCGAGGCATACACGCGAAGAATATCGCCACTCGGCACCGCGAGGTTCGCTATGTTTTCTGTACTGACAAACTCTTGGGCCCTGTTGTTGGGCATGATGTTGTTGATGCTCGGCAACGGTTTGCAGGGCACGCTTTTGGGCGTGCGCGGCGAAATCGAAGGGTTTTCTACTTTTGAGATGTCGCTGGTGATGTCGGCCTATTTCATCGGCTTTCTAGGGGGATCACGCTTGGCCCCTGAAATGATCAGGCGTGTCGGGCACGTGCGCGTCTTCGCAGCCCTTGGCTCGTTGATTTCGGCGGTCTTGATCCTCTATCCAGCCTTGGCGAACGCCGAAGCCTGGATGATCGGTCGTATAATCATCGGCTTTTGCTTCTCGGGCGTCTATGTGACGGCGGAAAGCTGGTTGAACAACTCTGCTACCAACGAAAACCGTGGCCAAACCCTCTCTGTTTATATGATAGTTCAAATGATCGGCATCGTCGCAGCGCAAGGCATTTTGGTACTGGGCGATCCCTCTGGTTATATCTTGTTCATTGTGCCTTCGGTCCTTGTTTCCATCGCGTTTGCGCCTATTTTGCTGTCGATTACACCAACCCCAGCATTTGATACGACCAAACCTATGTCACTGAAGCAGCTCTTTGATGCTTCCCCTCTAGGGGTGATCGGCATGTTCTTTTTGGGCGGTGTATTCTCTGCCCAATTCGGCATGGCCGCGGTTTATGGTGGTAAAGCTGGCTTGAGTGTGGCGCAAATTTCGATGTTTGTGTCGGCCTTCTATATAGGCGCAATGATTATGCAGTACCCCTTAGGCTTCATTTCGGACCGGATAGATCGACGTTTCCTTATCCTAGCGACAGCAGCTCTGGGTGGCATAGCATCGCTCTTCGTTGTTTTGTGGGCAAAAGATTTTTATGTCTTGTTGGCCGCGGCCTTTATGATTGGCGGTACATCGAACCCGCTTTATTCCTTGTTTCTTGCCTATACCAATGACTTTCTTGAGCATGAGGATATGGCGGCCGCCTCTGGTGGTATGGTGTTTATCAATGGCCTTGGTGCAATTTCCGGCCCTATTGTGACGGGTTGGCTGATGACAACATTCGGCCCAGGAGCCTTTTTTGGGTTTATCGCAGCGCTGATGTTGGCCATTGCGGCCTATGCGGCCTTCCGCATGACGCAACGGTCTGCGCCCTCTGTCGATGATACTGCTGGTTTTCAGGCTATTATGCCCTCGGCTTCGCCAGTCTTTGTTGAGGTCGCGCAGGAAATCGCGATTGAAAACGCAATTGAGGAACAAATGGATGAATATCTCCCCTAAATATGTCGTTTTTGACGCTTTTTGTTACTAGTCTCAGTGACTAAGTTGGTTGTAGCAATACGAAGACAAATACGCCCAATTAGGAGAAATGCGATGATTGTGGCCGCAGATGATGTCCTGAGCTTTTGGCTCGATAAAAAGACGCCTACTGATTGGTACAAGGCTGATGACGCGCTTGATCAAGAAATCCGCGATAGATTTGGCGAGACGTGGCAGGCGGCGATGGAGGGCAAGTTTGGCCTGTGGTTGACCTTTCCTAGCGGCGCATTGGCCTATATCATTCTAACAGATCAGTTCTCGCGCAACATGTTTCGCGGTTCCGGTAAAGCCTTCGCATCTGACAAAGCAGCATTAGCCGCGGCGAAGGTAGCGATTGATCGGCAATGGGACATGCGCATTGACGAACCCGCGCGACAGTTTTTCTACATGCCATTGATGCATTCTGAAAGCCTGTGTGATCAGGAGCGCTGTATACGCATGTTGAAAGAGCGGATGCCAAAGTCTGGTGATAGCAATTTGCTTCACGCAAAAGCCCATCGCGACGTGATCCGCAAATTTGGGCGCTTTCCCTATCGCAACGACGCATTGGCACGCCGCTACACCCAAGTCGAAAAAGACTATGTGCAAAGTGGCGGTTACGGAACAACAGTACGTGAGCTGCAAAACGTCAGCGCCTAACTTTGAAAATGTGACTCATTCTTTTTGGGCGGCCGTTTGGCTGCCCTTTTCTTTTTACGATCCGCTGAGTAGCCTGTTTCCAAACAACAAATATTGGAGCATGCGATGAGCAGTACAGCCTACGATATGATCGTCATTGGTGCGGGACCAGGAGGCTATGTCGCTGCGATTCGCGGTGCGCAGCTTGGCCTAAACGTTGCCGTGGTCGAGCGTGAACATATGGGTGGAATTTGCTTAAATTGGGGCTGTATCCCGACGAAAGCGATGCTGCGCTCTGCGGAAGTGTTTCATTTGATGCACCGCGCGAAGGAATTCGGACTAAGCGCAACGGGCGTGGACTACGATCTGGACGCTGTTGTGAAACGCTCTCGTAAGGTGGCGGGTCAACTTTCTTCTGGCATTTCGCATTTGATGAAAAAGAACAAGATCACCGTTTTGATGGGGCAGGCGCGATTGTCGGGCACTGGCGAAGTCTCGGTTAAGACCGACAAAGGTTATGAAATTTTGACATCTGCCCATATCGTCCTTGCTACAGGCGCGCGCGCACGTGAATTGCCCGGGCTGGAAGGCGACGGCGACCTTGTTTGGACTTACAAAGACGCGCTCACACCAAAGCGTATGCCGAAAAAACTTCTGGTTATTGGCTCTGGCGCGATTGGGATCGAGTTCGCAAGTTTCTACAACACCCTCGGCGCGGATACGACGGTTGTCGAAGTCATGGATCGTGTGTTGCCCGCTGAGGACGAAGAAGTCAGCGCATTCGCCAAGAAAAGTTTTGTCGCACAAGGTATGAAGATCTGCGAGAAAGCGATGGTAAAACAGTTAGATCGCGCGAAAGGCAAAGTGACGGCGCATATTGAGCAAGATGGAAAAGTCACCAAGGAAGAGTTCGATACAGTGATTTCCGCGGTGGGTATCGTTGGTAATGTCGAAGGGCTTTGCCTTGAAGAGGCAGGTATTTTGGTGGATCGCACCCACGTTGTCACAGATAAATATTGCCGCACGGATATTTCAGGTGTCTACGCGATTGGTGACATCGCGGGCGCACCGTGGCTTGCGCATAAAGCCTCGCATGAAGGTGTGATGGTTGCCGAAATGATTGCAGGCAAAGCAGTGTACCCGATCAAACCCGGCTCTATCGCCGGCTGTACCTATTGCCACCCGCAAGTCGCCAGCGTCGGCATGACCGAAGCGCAAGCGCGCGACGCAGGGCACGCGATCAAAGTCGGTCGTTTTCCATTTATGGGCAACGGCAAAGCCATCGCCTTGGGCGAGGCGGGAGGATTTGTGAAAACAGTTTTTGATGAAAAAACAGGTGAATTGCTTGGCGCGCATATGGTTGGGGCAGAAGTCACCGAAATGATTCAAGGCTATGTGATTGGCCGCCAATTGGAAACTACGGAAGAAGATCTGATGCACACGGTTTTCCCGCATCCTACTTTGTCAGAAATGATGCACGAAAGCGTATTGGACGCCTATGACCGAGCCATTCATTTTTAGGATCTCGTGATGCCGTCGCTCAATCGGATAGAGATGCCTTTACAAGGGATGTCAGTCGCTGAAATTTCTGGTCAGTGGGGCAAATACTTCAACTTTGGCTCTTACGAGCAGTTTAGCTATCCCCAATATGATATCTGCAAAGGTCTATTTGAGGGCGAAGATGGTCGCAGCTGCAAGTTTGATTTGATCATTGCCGATCAAGTTTGGAGCATTTGGATCGACCTTATATTGCTACAAAAAAATGTACGTAAAATGATAAAAAGAGGGTTTTATTTCTATATTTCATCCCCGTTTTTTATTCGGTTCCACGCAGCCCCTCAGGATAATTCGCGTTGGCCAGCGCGCGGTTTGAAGACCTTGCTTTTAGAATGCGTTTTTGATGAAAGTGAAATCGGGATCAGCCAATGGGGAAATCGCGCGGCGGCGCTTAGAAATCTTGAAGCCGAAAGACCACCCGAACTTGATATCAAAAATGAGGATCTAAGCAATGATCCCGATTTCCCGATTACGGCCTGAGCGATTGCACGAAAAATCTGATCCCACAACAAATTGGTTGATTATCTCCCTCGTTTGGGCGGCAGGTTTGGGTGCGGCGGCGCAGTTTGGAAAAATTGCTATTTCGCTGGATGAATTTCGCACGATTTATAGCGTGGGCGAGATTGGCCTCGGCTTTTTGATTTCTTGTGTTGGGTTGGTTGGGCTGGTTTTCGGTGTTGTCGGAGGGATCCTTATCCCTCAAATTGGCATTCGCCGTGCCTTTGTGTGGGGAATGTTTGGAGCAGCAGTGCTTTCGGCGCTTCAAGCCGTCCACCTTCCATATTTTGCTTTAATCATTTTGCGGATACTGGAGGGGGCGAGCCATCTTCTGATTGTAGTCGCGGGTCCGATTTTGATGGCGCGGCATAGTTCAATCGCGGCGCGTGCGGCTGTTATGACACTATGGAGCAGCTTTTTCGGGCTGTCCTACATGCTTGTCGCGCTGATCGCACCTGTTTTGCTTACGCTTGGTGGGATTAGCACGTTGTTTCTTGCACATGCGGGGTACATGTGTGTTCTCGGGTTTGCGTTATGGAGGGTTTTGCCGCCGCCGGTTGTCCCAGACAGCGCGCAAAGAACGAATAAGCGGCTCGACCTTGCAAAAATTCTTCGCCTGCATTTGACAATCTATACGTCACCATGGCTTAGCGCAGCTGCGTTAGGATTTGTGTTCTATACAGGTCTCTACATCGCGCTTTTGACATACCTGCCGGATTTCGTCGATGCGATCCGACGCACTGGACTATCGGCGTCGTTGCCGTTTGCGTCTATCGCCACTTCTCTGACCTTGGGCGTTGTTATGCTCCGTTTCATTGATCCTGTTCGTGCGGTCATAATTGGATATGTTTTGATCGCTGTTTCAGCGCTGCCACTGATCTTTACACTTGGACAGGACGCGGCATTTATTGTTGCTTGCCTCATACTACTAGGGACTACGGGGATTGTGCCAGGGGCATCTTTTGCGGCCTTGGCGTCATTGAACACCGACGAGACTGATCGCGCCTATGCGACGGGCGCAATCGCTCAATTGGGCAACCTAGGAACTACAACTGGCCCCCCCATTTTGGCCGCGATCATCGCGCAATTCGGACTTTCTGGAACAGTTGCCTTCGTGATGCTGTTTTCTGCTTGTGGTATCTCAATCCATCTTTTTTTTGCGGGCCGTCGCAGGAAATCTATGAACGAAACAGATTAATCTTTCGTATATTCCCCATTTGTTCTATTTGTTGTGCATCATCAGGGCTGGCCGAATCCAAAGCTATGCCTATGTGTTAGCGGTGAACCAAAGGGGCGCAAAATGGCCGAGCTGAAAAACATCGAAGTGCGTGGCGCGCGTGAGCACAATCTCAAGTCAATTGATGTGGATATTCCGCGCGATCGGCTGGTGGTTATCACTGGACTGTCAGGCTCGGGTAAATCATCGCTCGCTTTTGATACGATTTATGCTGAAGGCCAACGCCGCTACGTTGAGTCCCTCAGCGCTTATGCACGCCAGTTCCTTGATATGATGCAGAAACCTGACGTGGATCACATCAGTGGCCTTAGCCCAGCAATTTCAATCGAACAGAAGACGACGTCGAAAAACCCACGCTCGACTGTGGGCACTGTGACAGAAATCTATGACTACATGCGCCTGCTGTTTGCGCGAGTTGGCACTCCCTATTCCCCGACGACCGGTCTGCCGATTGAGGCGCAACAAGTGCAAGACATGGTCGATAGGATCATGGGGCTGGAAGAAGGTATTCGCGGTTATCTTCTTGCGCCGATTATTCGAGATCGAAAAGGTGAATATCGCAAAGAATTCATGGAATTGCGCAAGCAAGGCTTTCAACGTGTCAAAGTAGATGGCGCGTTTTATGAGTTGGATGAACCTCCCACATTGGACAAGAAATTTCGACATGACATTGATGTGGTTGTGGATCGGATTGTCGTGCGTGAAGGTTTGGAAACCCGTCTTGCTGACAGTTTGCGCACAGCGCTTGATCTCGCAGATGGCATCGCAATTTTTGAGACCGCCCCAAGCGAAGGCGAGCCGGAACGCCATACTTTTTCCGAAAAATTCGCTTGTCCTGTAAGTGGTTTCACCATTCCTGAAATCGAACCTCGCCTGTTTAGTTTCAACGCGCCATTTGGAGCCTGCCCTGAATGCGATGGTCTTGGAAAAGAGTTATTTTTTGATGAACGATTGGTGGTTCCTGACGCAACTTTGAAAATTTCTGACGGCGCACTTGCCCCTTGGCGCAAAGGAAAGTCTCCGTATTTCTTGCAAACCATTGAAGCTATCGCGAAACATTACGAGTTTAATCAAAATACCAAGTGGAAAGATCTGCCCGCCTATGTGCAGCAGGTTTTCCTACATGGGTCCAGCGAAGAGGAAATTCCCTTCCGCTATGATGAGGGCGGGCGCGTCTATCAGGTCACGCGGGTCTTTGAGGGTGTCATTCCGAATATGGAGCGACGCTATCGCGAAACGGATAGCAACTGGATTCGCGAAGAATTTGAGCGTTATCAAAATAATAGACCTTGCGGCACATGCGAAGGTTTCCGTCTGCGCCAAGAAGCTTTGGCTGTTAAAATCGCCGATTTGCACGTGGGTCACGTGGTACAAATGTCGATCCGTGAGGCCTATGAGTGGTGCACAACCGTGCCCGCCTCTTTGACTGCGCAACGCAACGAGATTGCAAAGGCGATTTTGAAAGAAATTCAGGAACGTTTGGGTTTCCTTAACAATGTGGGCCTAGAGTATTTGACATTATCTCGTGCCAGCGGAACGTTGAGCGGGGGAGAAAGTCAGAGAATTAGATTGGCGAGCCAGATTGGATCGGGTTTACAGGGTGTTTTGTACGTTTTGGACGAGCCGTCCATTGGCCTGCACCAGCGTGATAATGATCGCTTGCTCCGCACGCTTAAAAACTTACGAAATCAAGGCAATACGGTGATCGTTGTTGAGCACGATGAAGAGGCTATTCGTGAGGCGGATTATGTTTTTGATATAGGGCCCGGTGCCGGTGTGCACGGTGGCCAAGTAGTGTCAAAGGGCACGCCTGCGGAAATTATTGCCGACAAGGCATCGATGACTGGCCAATACCTCAGTGGCAAGCGGGAGATTGCTGTTCCGGCAGACCGTCGCGCGGGCAATAAGAAGAAGATCAAAGTCGTCAAAGCAACGGGCAATAATTTGCGGAGTATAAGCGTGGAATTCCCGCTTGGTAAATTTGTCTGTGTGACTGGCGTATCTGGTGGTGGTAAATCTACACTGACAATCGAAACGTTGTTCAAAACAGCGTCGATGCGCTTGAATGGTGCGCGCCAGACACCAGCTCCTTGTGAGACGATCAAAGGCCTCGAATATCTTGATAAGGTGATCGATATTGATCAACGCGCGATTGGGCGCACACCGCGATCAAACCCAGCGACGTACACTGGCGCGTTCACGCCGATCCGTGATTGGTTTGCTGGCTTGCCAGAAGCCAAAGCACGCGGCTACAAGCCTGGTCGTTTCAGTTTTAATGTTAAAGGTGGGCGTTGTGAGGCGTGCCAGGGAGATGGTGTGATCAAGATCGAAATGCACTTCCTCCCTGATGTCTATGTAGAATGCGAAACTTGCAAAGGTGCGCGGTACAATCGCGAGACCCTCGAGATCCGTTTTAAGGGCAAGAGCATCGCGGATGTTTTGAATATGACGGTCGAAGACGCGCAAGATTTCTTCAAAGCGGTGCCAAACATTCGCGATAAAATGGATGCGTTGATGCGCGTCGGCTTGGGCTATATTAAGGTTGGGCAACAGGCGACAACCCTCTCGGGGGGGGAAGCGCAGCGCGTGAAGCTCTCGAAAGAACTCAGCAAACGCTCAACAGGGCGTACGCTTTATATTCTGGACGAACCAACAACGGGTTTGCATTTCGAAGATGTTCGCAAGTTGTTGGAAGTGCTGCATGAATTAGTCGACGCGGGGAATTCGGTCATCGTGATCGAGCACAATCTTGACGTCATAAAAACCGCAGATTGGATCATCGATATTGGGCCAGAAGGTGGTGATGGCGGTGGCGAGATTGTCGCAGTTGGTACGCCTGAGACTGTTGCCGAAGTCGAAGGTAGCTATACAGGCCATTACCTCAAAGGGATGTTGGAAGCAGCCGCAAAACGCGTTGTGGAGAAGTAGGGTTAAAGCGGCCGGATCTTTAATTGCGTGATCCGATTACCGCTACGACCTGCAACTTCAAAACGGAACCCGTGGAAACTGAAGACCTGTCCCGTGGTTGGGATCATCTGCGCTTCGTGGATTACTAATCCCGCAACGGTGTTGGCTTCCTCATCGGGCAGGGCCCAATCGACTGCGCGGTTTAGATCGCGAATCGTCATTGCGCCGTCTATTACATAATGGCCGTCCTCATCGGGGATCATGCTTGCATCTTCTTCGAGATCGAATTCGTCGGTAATTTCACCAACGATTTCTTCCAGAATATCCTCCAGCGTGATCAATCCTTGGAGTGTGCCATACTCGTCCACAACCAACGCGAAATGCGTGCGGCGGCGCAGGAAATTGCGCATTTGATCATCTAGCGTGGTGGTTTCAGGCACGAAATAGGGCGGCATCGCAACTTCGCGAATGTCGAATTTTGTAAGCCCAGAGACCGAACTGGTTTCGGGATCAATCAAGCGGTGCATCGCACGCAAAAGATCCTTTGCGTGAACCGTGCCAACAATGTTTTCAGGTTCACCATCATAGACGGGCAGGCGTGTGTGACGGCTTTCCAAACATTGACGCAAGATCGCGGACGGGTCACAGGCAGCATCAATCATTTCAATCCCTGAACGATGCAACATGATTTCCTCGACGACACGATCGCCAAGATCCAGCGCACCAAGAATGCGATCACGATCTTCCTTTTCAACTATCCCTTCGGAGTGACCCAAGTTTAGAGCACCTTCGATTTCTTCCTTTACAGCCAGAATATGACCATCGGGGTCGGTCATGATACCGAACACTCGCAACACCCCGCGCACGAAAAAGCGAACGGCGCTGACGACTGGTGAAAAAACGGTGATCACCAATTGGATCACGGGCGAGACCAAGGCGGCTGCGCGTTCCGCGTTGGTGATCGCATAGGTTTTCGGCAAAACTTCTGCAAAAATGAGGACCAGCAAAGTCATCACCAAGGTGGCAAGGGCGACGCCGCTTTCACCGAACGCGCGGGTGAACAAAGCCGTCGCAAGCGACGTGGCGAGAATATTCACCAAGTTATTGCCCAACAAAACGGAGCCGATTAGGCGTTCATTGTCTTCTGTAATGTCCAAAGCACGCTTTGCGCCGCGCGATCCTTTATCCGCCTGCGTGCGCAATTTTCCTCGCGAGGCTGCGGTCAATGCGGTCTCGGATCCCGAAAAGAATCCTGACAGCACGAGCAACAGCAAGATCGACCCTGTCGTGATCCAAAAGGTGTTATCAAGAAGTGGTGTGCTGGGGTCCATGGGTCTTGTCTTTCTCTGGGGTCTTCATGTTATGGGGGCGGGTGGTCGACACTTCAAGGGAGCCGGGCATGCGCATCAAAGAATTGGGCGACTTTAACGGTGAAATCACGGTTTTTGGTGGACCTTATTCAAATATTCAGGCGCTTGAAGCTGTGCTCGCCACCGCGCGTGGCGCATCGATTTGCACAGGCGACTTGGTTGCCTATTGCGGTGCACCAGAGGCAGTTGTTGCTCGCATACGGCGTGAAAATGTTTAAATTGTTGTTGGAAATTGCGAAAAGCAGCTTGGGGCGAACGCGCGCGATTGCGGGTGCGGATTTGAGAATGGCACGGTCTGTGATAGCCTCTCTGCCGCTTGGTATGCGTTTGCGAATGCGCAAATTAGCCCCAGTGATCGGGTTTGGATGTCAGAATTGCCGGATATCATAATGTTTAGCCATCAAGCTCGAAAATACGTCGTGATCCATGGGGGCGCTACCGACGTGGCCCGCTTTTTGTGGAGCGTCTCAGACGAGGCAAACTTTCTAGAAGAACTTGATGCGCTCAACATGCTGTGCGGCGATTTTGATACGGTCATTTGCGGACATTCGGGTATCGCGTTTGAGAGAGAGATCGCAGGCGTGCAATGGGTGAATGCAGGAGCGATTGGGATGCCACCGCATGACGGCACCCCACTCACAGAATTTCTGCGCATTGCAGCGGATCGTGCGCTTACCTTTGAAACTTTGACGTATGACGTTGAGAGTGCAGAGCAAGATATGAAATCCGCAGGCTTGACGCAGGGTTATGATGTCGCTTTGAAGACAGGCATTTGGCCGTCTGAGGACGTTTCGCCACAATCTTTGCGTCGTTAGTCGTCGTCATTGGCAAGCGGATGATGCTTTAATACCAGTTCTTGCAATCGTGCTTCTAAAACGTGGGTGTAAATCTCGGTCGTGGCCACATCTGCGTGGCCCAAAAGGGTTTGAATAGATCGTATATCAGCCCCGTTTTCCAATAGATGCGTTGCGAAAGCATGGCGTAAAGTGTGCGGTGTCACCTTGGCAGGTGAAACACCTGCGTACACAGATAACTCCTTAATAAGAATATAAAACCTGTGGCGGGTTAGATGCCCTTCCTTACTGCGAGACGGAAACAAAAACCGCGAGACTGTTTTGCCTTTCAACCGTTCCGTCTCTTGCAAGTTGTCCAAGGTTTCAAGCCACTCAGTTAATGCATCGCGGGCAGGCGGTGACAGCGGAACCATGCGCTCTTTGTCGCCCTTACCACGGATCAAAAGCATGCTGGGATTGCCGCGCACTGTCGAAATGGGGAGCGATACTAATTCGCTCACGCGCATACCAGTGGCATATAAGAGTTCCATCAAACAGGTGTTGCGCATTCGATCGGTCGGGCTGCGTCCAACCACGCGCGCAGCGGCGAGCAAACCGTCTACTTCCCCCATACTCAGCGTTTTGGGTAGCCGCTTGTCTTTCCCCGGCCCGGCAATCTTAATGGCAGGATTATCGCCGCGCCATCCTTCCTCAAAGCAGAAACGATACAGTTGTTTGATCGCAGAGAGCCGTCGCGCTCGTGTGGATTTCGCAAGACCTTGCGCGTCGCAGAAAATCAAATAGGCCTCGATATGATCGCGCGTTGCATTTTCAAAAGAAAGATTGCGCCCTGAAAGATATTCTGCAAAATCTTTCAAATCTCGTGCGTAGGCCAGTTGAGTGTTGGTGGCCGCACCCAATTCAGCGGCTTGTGCGTCTAGAAACGTTGAAATCCAACTGCTATGATCAACTGCTAAGGTCACATCTAGAAGCCTTGCTCAAGCAGGATCAATTGAAGTGCCGCGCGTCGCACCGTGTCTTCAAGCCCAACGCTGCGTAAGAAGGCAAGCCCGTTTTGCAGCGTAGCTGGATCGCCCTCGGCCCCTGATATGGCCAACGCAACGGCGCGTAAAATGGCTTCTCCCAAACGCGCTTTTCCCGCTATATCTGTCAACGTTTGTGGAGCACCCGCGCCTGAAAAGCTGTCGGTGAGGGTCTGACTTAGGGGAAGCGTGCTTTGCGCCTTAGGTTCGCCGATTGCGATAGATTGAGCCATTATCAAAGTCACATTTTCAGTTCTGCGCTCTGCCGCTTGCTCATAAATTGGTGAGAGAAGCGCAATTTTTGTGATTAAATCAGCGTCGGCACCTTTGTTTGGCAGACGCAAAAGATCTCGCGCAAAGAGCGCCGCAAAAGGAACTTCGAGCTGCACCTCTTGCATTTTTTCCCAAGCGCGACGGAGCTGTTTTAATATCGCAACCGGATCATCGGATTTCAGCGCGATATCAAGACGTTGTACTGCGTCTATTCGATCCCAAATTCCACCGGATGCTGAGGGTCTGCGACTCGTGTAAATGCCCAACAAACGGTTCTCAGAAATAGCGCCAACCCGCGCCAAACGTTCTGCTGCGTCAAGCTGCGGCTTCCAGCCAGCGTCGCCGGAAAGATCTGTCGCCGCAAACGCGCGTGGTAGGGAGGTTGTTGGGAGGCTTTCACCCGCGGCTTCGAACAAGCGGAATCGCAACACACTCAATGACTGCGGTGCCGGAGGGATTTGTTCAAACAACTCCGGATCAAGGAAACGTTCCAACAAGGCCACATCTGTCGGTTCCAGCGCGCCAATCGCATCTGCAGTTGAGAGTGTTAAAGCTGCATTGTCCCAGTCCTTCAATTGTACATCGCAAAAAATGCGTGAGGCAAAATCTCGGCTAAGGCTGGGTTGTGCTTTCAAAGCTTTGCACGGCGCATCGGGATCGCCTGAGAGCAAAGACACATCAAAATAAAGGTCAAACAGATCGGGATGTGCGGGGTCCGCACGCGTCAATAGGGCGGCTGCTGGATCTAGCGCTCCCAGAGATAAAAGTTTCCGAAGTCGCGCGCGCAGAAATTCAGAATTTTGCGCATCCCTTGGCGGATTCGCTTCGGCCAAGATCAACGTGAACAATAACTCCTGTAGTGCAGGTAATTTTTCAGCGTTCAAATCTTTGATTAGCGTGCTAACGGCCTCAGCGTCGCTGCCTTGCCACAGATCTCTCGGCAGGCCCGTTACGTTACTTGGCAACAGTCCTGCTGCCGCGCGAACAGGCGCGCCAAGTGGCGTGACTGTAACCTTGGGTGTGGTGACCGACCCTGCGACGGCGGGTTCATCAATTGTGATTTGTGGGGCCTCAAGCGGCACCACAATTTGCTTGGGTTGCTTTTCCAACCACTCAATCGCAGAGAGGGGATCATTCGCAAATGCAGGCATTTGTATTGCACAGGTAAGCGCAAGACCAAGCCTGAAGCGGTTCTTAATTCCCGCCATTCAAATCCACCGGAACGCGAATTTCTTGTAAAGGTGCAGAGAAATCAGCCCCAAAAAAAGGCCCAAGATACGCATATGCGATCAAGGCAAGCGCTGCCAAAATCGCGAGATAGATCAACCATTTGATGATACGCCACATAAGCCTGATCCTTGCCTGCTTGCCGTCTTTTGTCACGTTTATATATGGCCTTTTTGGTAAGTTCACGTCATTGAAGGTGACAAATTGAAATTTGGCGGGCATTAGCCGATGCGCGCAGGTGGATTTAGCGCAAATGGTCTGGAAATTGCACAAAACGGTGGTCCTTGTCGGCATGATGGGTGCGGGCAAAACGGCTGTGGGCAAAGCATTGGCTACAAAGCTCGACGTTCCTTTTCTTGATTCGGATTTGGAAATTGTGACAGCCGCTAACATAAGCATTGCTGAAATTTTTGAGCGTGACGGGGAAGCGTTTTTTCGTGCGCGCGAAAGTGAAGTGATTGCACGGCTTCTGGATGGTGCGCCTTGTGTGCTCTCCACAGGGGGCGGCGCATTCTTGGCGGAACGTAATCGCACCCTTATTTCAGAGCGCGGCGTGTCCGTCTGTTTGAACGCCGAATTGCCCTTGTTGTGGTCTCGTGTGCGCAACAAAGACACGCGTCCTTTGCTGCAAACAGCCGATCCATATTCGACTCTCAGCGCCCTGTTCGAAGCGCGTGCGCCGATCTACGAACTGGCAGATGTTTCAGTCGATGCCAGCAACGACTATTCGATCGAGGACATCGCAGGACAGGTCGCGCAAGCCTTAGCCCTGCATGCGGATGTATTGGAGACCTAGAATGCTTGAAATCGTCAGCGTTCCTTTGCCGGAGCGTGAATATGAAGTGCGCATCGGACCCGGTCTGCTCCGCCGCGCAGGCGCAGAGATCGCGCCGTTTTTGCATCGCCCACGTGTCGCTGTGGTGACTGAGCAGAACGTCGCACCTTTGCATTTGGAGACGTTGCGCTTAGGGCTCGGAGCGCAAGGTATCGAGATGGTGTCACTTGTTTTGCCTGCTGGGGAAAGCACAAAAGCATGGCCTGAGTTCACCCGCTGTGTAGAATGGCTGCTTGAACAGAAAATTGAACGCCGCGATGTAGTGATAGCGCTTGGTGGCGGCGTCATTGGAGATTTGGTTGGATTTGCGGCAGCAGTGCTGCGCCGCGGCATTCGCTTCGTTCAGGTGCCCACATCACTGCTGGCGCAGGTTGATAGTTCGGTTGGTGGTAAAACTGGGATCAACGCACCGCAGGGCAAAAACCTCATTGGGGCCTTTCATCAACCCGCATTGGTTTTGGCGGATACTGACACGCTCAATACGCTGACCCCGCGCGATTTCCTCTCTGGCTACGGCGAAGTTTCTAAATACGGCATGCTCGGGGACGTGAATTTCTTTGAATGGTTGGAAAAGTTCGGCCCAAAGTTACTTGCAGGCGATCAAAGCGCGCGGGTTGAAGCGGTGCGTCGCTCTGTACAGATGAAAGCCGACATTGTTCTGCGCGACGAAACCGAACAGGGCGACCGCGCATTGCTCAATCTTGGGCATACGTTTTGCCACGCATTAGAGGCTGCAACAGGATATTCGGATCGACTTTTGCACGGCGAAGGGGTTGCGATAGGCTGCGCACTGGCGTTCGAACTGTCGTCGCGACTTGGCCTGTGTAGTCAAGAAGATCCAAGCCGTGTGCGCGCCCACCTCAGTAAGATGGGCATGAAGGTCGATCTGTCTGATATTAAAGGTGATTTGCCCGATGCGGACGCTCTACTTGATCTCATGGGGCAAGACAAGAAAGTATTCGACGGCCAGCCGCGCTTTATTCTCGCGAGCGGGATCGGATCGGCATTCGTCACAGCGGACGTCCCGAAAGATGCGGTCCTTACTCTGCTGCAAGACGCGCTCGCACGTTGCTAACGATTCCTATTCCTGTAAATATTCTAGGATCCGGGGCAGGCCCCCGGTCCAGCATCTCTACTTTAGAAAGGAATTTCGTCATCTAGGTCACGCGAAGGTGCACCACCGCCGCCTTGACCACCGCCATAACCACCGCCACCGCCCTGGCCACTATCATACCCGCCAACTTGGTTGCCGCCGCTATAGCCGCCACCTTGGTCGTCGTTGCGACCATCGAGCATCGTCATGACGCCATCATAGCCATTCAAAACCACTTCTGTGGAATACCGATCCTGACCAGATTGGTCCTGCCACTTGCGTGTCTGCAATTTGCCTTCGATGTAAATCTTGGAGCCTTTGCGCAAATATTGCTCCGCGATACGCACGAGACCTTCTTGAAAAATGGCAATCGTGTGCCATTCGGTCTTCTCTCTGCGTTCGCCTGTGTTCTTGTCTTTCCAATTCTCAGACGTGGCGATGCGCAGATTGCAGACTTTGCCACCATTTTGAAACGTGCGCACTTCTGGGTCGGCCCCGAGATTGCCAATGAGTATGACTTTGTTAACTGAACCGGCCATGTTTGCCCCCTTTGGGATTGTAAAACGAGTAATTCACCGACTCAGTCAGCGAAGTTTTGTCGAACCTACACCACCGGATCATGGTTAAAAATGGAATAACGACGCTGGTACTAGTCCTAGGGCGAAAAACCGCTATATTGCGCTCAACGATAGGCAAACAGGTACTTTTAAATGAGCGTTTTTAATACGCGAGCTCGCACGAGTATTGCGGCACTTTTAATTCTTGCACTGGCAACGCCTGTCGCGGCGGATCGTCTATCTACAAAATCACGCCAAAAACTGTTCAAGTCGCAATCCAAAATTTTGGATAATCGAGCGTCTGAGCAATACAAGGCCTCTGTACGTTTGAAGCCGCCGTCGGTTGTCACGCCAACGAAGTGGGGCACGCCGGGCAAATCGCTGAAATATCGTGGGCGCTATAAAGGCAAGTATTCCCTAATGGCGCGCGCTGCGGCGCGCAAACATGGCATTCCCGAAGATCTGTTTTTGCGCCTCGTGCAGCAGGAAAGCAATTGGAACCCCAATGCGGTGTCGCATGCTGGCGCTCAAGGTTTGGCACAGTTGATGCCGAGAACTGCAAAGTATTTGCGCGTTGATGCAAGTGACCCCAAGCAAAACCTTGACGGCGGCGCACGCTATCTTAAAGAGCAATACCGTGAATTTGGATCTTGGCGTCTTGCCCTTGCGGCTTATAACGCCGGTCCGGGCGCCGTCAAAAAGCATGGTGGCGTGCCTCCCTACAACGAGACACGCAACTACGTGAAGGTGATCTGGGGCAGCTAAGAGGTTGCTGTACCTAGAACACGCGCCCGGTTTGCTTTCATGAACGTCAAGATCTCGCAAAACATTTCATCTTGGATGATCTTGCTATACCGCGCAGCTTCACCGCAAATGTTCACTTCTCCTGTGAAATAACCCGATGGGCTGATAATCAAATGTCCGAGCATACTTCATTCGCCAATCCCGCTCATGTGCCATGAACATGAAAATGCCGCATACCGCGCATTTGGAATGGTCTCAGCCAAACCAGTTGCGTCAGTACCTGCGGGCATATACGGATAATCCCCAAGATTAAGCAATAGGGTCGGATGCGCGATGGTGCTCAGGCTTTCTTGGGTCATCACTTGTGGCAAGGCTGGATCAATCGCTATGCTCGCAATTATGCGCGAATCTTTGAACGAGGCCTTACAGCGCATTGAATCAATGTCATTGAAATCAACGCCGCCCCGCGTCATCCAGCCACAATCGAGCATGCCAATATGCGCATCGCAATATTTGATATACGCATTCTTAGACAGGCGAGCGCCTGCAAGGGCCAAGGCCGAATGACCACCCAGTAAAAAACTGGCACTTGTCACATCGCTTAGGTCGGCTTGAAAGCCATTGGGTGATCCGGCTTCAAAGGTATCAACGATCGCGCTCAGATCGGCAGAGCGCTCCCAGATTTGAATCGTGCGGTGCGATCACTGTCCGCGGAAGTGGTGCCGTGATGGTTTATGCCGGCAACGATGTAGCCTTGCTCGGCCAATTCAGTGGCGAGCCACGCCATTTGCATCATGCGTTCGCCAGAGCCATGGCTAAGAACGATCAACGGAAAAGTACTGTCACGCGGGGTGGCACCTTCATGGCCGTGAAACCCATAAATTAGCGCGTTTTGTGCGTTCAGATCAGCCTCGCCAGTGATTTCCGTGGAATACTAAATGTGCATATCGAGCGTCTTGTCGCGATGCGAAACAGTGAGTGGCATGGCGGTGAAACCAACCTGTGTTTTGGGGTTCTCGCGGGTCGCTGTCGAGAGCATCCAAGCCGCGCCAAAGAAAAGTGCTACGCCGCTGGCCAAAGCTGCTGCGGTGTAGGTGAATATCTGTGTGTAGGGCATCTGTTCGTCCATTCGTTTCGTGGTTGCGATGAGTCTTAGATGCGCGCATCTTTTAATATATGCGTCCTGAAACGGGTTTTGGGACGTCGCAAAACCGGTTTTAGTCCATTTTAGAGTAATGTGATGCTGCCAACCCTAACTATTCCGTTGTTCGGCGCGCTTGTGCTCGCATTCTTATGCGTGTCACTCATCAAAACGCATCGGCTGATCACTCCGTTGGCGATCCTTGTAGCGGCCTGCACTGTTCAATCCGCGTTGATTGCATTGGTGATGCACTTTGAAATGGATGCGTTGCGATGGGCCTTGCCTGTTTTGGCCGCCTCTATTCCACCGCTCGCGTCGATCGCACTACTGCATTTCGGGCTTGAGCGTGGGCATAGAGTGTGGCCGCATGTGATGCCTCCCGTCTTGGCGCTTTTTGCGATTGTTGTTCAACCCTATGCGCTTGACGTGATGATTCCACTTTTGTTTTGCGCCTATGGCGCAGCGTTTTTTACAACGTCTCACGTGGGGCTGACATGTTGCCGCGCTTGCGGATTGAAAGTGGCGACGCCTCTGATCGCATTTGGCGGTGGATTAGCTTTGCGCTGATTGCGTCTGCATTCACCGATATTGCCATTATTGCAACGATTGTTACAGGCAAGCCCGAGTGGTAGCCATTGATCATTGGCTTTGCGTCTTCGAACATGCTGTTGTTAATGGGTGCACTGAGCCTATCGCGCAGCGTCATCGATGTGCCGGAGGGTGGGCGATACAAGCGATATGGTGCAAGTGGCCAGTGAAGAAGACACGCAGATCATCGACCGCTTGGATGCGTTGATGGAGCAGGGGCGGCTCTATCTTGATCCTGATCTAACGTTGACCCGCTTGGCTAGGCGCTTAGGATTGCCTGTCAAAACGCTTTCGATTGTGATTAACCGTGTGAGTGGTGAATACGTGTCATGCTACATCAATGCGCCCGGATCAAAGCTGCTTGCGCAGCATTGGAGCAAGGGGACAGTGTGACAGAAGTGATGCTGAGCGCAGGGTTCAATACCAAGTCGAATTTCAACCGCGAGTTTTTGCGCATCACTGGTAAAATACCGCGCAAATTTCCGGGGTAAGGGGGCCAGCCCCACTCTGCGTGCGCAGGGTCCCCCGAAGTTTATTTTGAAAGATGAAACCTATTCTGCTGCGATTTTGATGACCGGTTCCATTTCTGAGAGTTTTTCATCACTGAGATGGCACTTTACTTGATGGTTGCCATCAAGGGTCCGCACGTGTGGTACCTCTGTGTCACACAGGTTGCCTGGAACTTCGGATTTCCAACGACAGCGCGTTTGAAATGGGCAGCCAGAGGGCGGATTCATCGCAGACGGGATGTCGCCGTCAAGCACGATGTGTTTCTTCTCAATGCTCGTATCAGCAATGGGAACCGCTGACAAAAGCGCCTCTGTATAAGGGTGATAAGGCGGCGAGAAGACCTGATCCGTCGTACCGAGTTCGACCACATGGCCAAGATACATCACCATCACACGATCGCTCAGATAACGCACAATCGAGAGATCATGCGAGATGAACAGCAACGTAGTTTTCTCGTTGCGCTGGATTTCCATCAACAAGTCCGTGACGGCCGCTTGGACCGACACGTCAAGCGCCGAGACAGGTTCATCCGCCACAACAATGCGCGCACCACCAGAGAACGCGCGCGCAATTCCGACACGCTGTTTCTGCCCACCAGAAAGCTGACGCGGCATGCGATCTGCAAATTCGCGCGGTAGCTTCACCAGATCTAGCAATTCTAACATGCGGGTCTTACGTTCCGCTTCGTTCTTGCCGATTTTGAATATCTCAAGCGCGCGAATGATCTGACGACCAACCGTCATCGAAGGGTTTAAGGTATCAAAAGGGTTCTGGAACACCATCTGAACATCGGCGACGGTTTTCGTGTCACGCTCCGCGATGGGCGTGTTCCCGATGCTCTGATTGTCGAGCAAGATTTCACCGTCTGTTGCTGTCTCCAGCCCCATCAAAACCTTGGCAAAGGTGGATTTGCCGCAACCGGATTCGCCCACAATCGCCAAAGTTTCGCTTTCGCGTGCTTCAAAACTTAGAGTTTCGTTGGCTTTAACGACTTTCTTACTGCCGCTGCTGAAAAGCGCGTTGGCAGACACCTCATAGTATTTCTTGAGGTTGTCCATCTTCAGAACAACATCGCCAATCTCGCCCTTTTCCTTTTGCTCACCGACGGTGATGGAGGCGTTCCAGTTGATTTCTTCATGCTTCAAGCACCGTGTTGCGTGGCGGTCGTTGCCAGACACGTTCACCATAGAAATATCACTTCGATCGCAACGACCTGCTTCAAAGTAGTCGCAACGCGGGCCAAAGTTACAGCCGGTCGGGCGCTCATGTGGAAGAGGGAAGTTGCCAGGGATCGCCACCAAAGGGCGCGCGTTTTTGTCGGCTCCCGGCAGCGGGATCGAGCGGAATAGCGCCTGCGTGTAAGGATGCTGCATTTCGTCGAATACATCCTCGATGGAACCGCGCTCAACCGCTTCGCCGGAATACATCACACAGATGCGGTCACAGGTTTCTAGAACCAAACCAAGATTGTGTGAGATGAACAGCATCGATGTGCCGTACTTCTTGCCCAAATCGCGCACGAGTTCCACGATTGCGGCTTCAACAGTCACGTCCAAGGCTGTCGTCGGTTCGTCCAGGATCAACAAGGCTGGCTTGGACATCAAGGCCATCGCAATCACGATACGTTGCTGTTGACCGCCCGAGAGCTGATGCGGATAGCTGTCCAAGATACGCGCAGGGTCGGCGAGTTTGACGTCCGTCACCACCTGCAACGCGCGCTCTATAGCTTCTGCCTCATCGATGCCCTCGTGGATCATCGGCACCTCAGCAAGCTGCTTGCCGATCTTCATCGCAGGGTTCAATGACGCCATCGGCTCTTGATAGATCATCGCAATCTCATTGCCGCGCACGTCGCGCAATTCTTCTGCGCTCATTTCCGCCAGATCGCGGCCCTTGAACTTGATGGAGCCGCCAACGACGCGGCCGTTCTTGCCCAAATCCTGCATTACACCAAGTGCGACAGTGGACTTGCCGCAACCTGATTCACCGACCAGCCCAACCGCTTCACCGGGTTGCACTGTCACAGAAAAATCCATCACAGCTGGAATTTCGCGCAACCGTGTAAAAAAGGAAATCGAGAACTTATCAATCTCTAGGATCGGTCCATCATAATCCATTTTAGCCATTCTCAAGTCTCCCTTTGGAGCAAAGATAGAAAACCCATGTTTCCTCTCTTTCTAAATATCTTGGGGGTCGAGGGGGCTGGCCCTCCGTCCACCCTCTCAATCAATCGCGCAAGCTTTCTTCGCGCAGACCATCCGCCAGCAAGTTTAGCCCCAAGACCAATGACAACAATGCTAAGGCAGGTGGCAAAGCAGGGTGCAAATAGATCGACAAAAGCTTACGGCCTTCGTTTATCGTGCTGCCCCAGTCAGGGCTTTCTGGCGGCAGGCCAAGGCCAAAGAAACCAAGGGTTCCAAGCAAAATGGTAGTATAGCCGATGCGCAGGCAGAAATCGACAATCAGTGGACCTCGTGCGTTGGGCAAGATTTCCCAGAGCATGATGTACCAAGCGCCTTCACCACGTGTTTGCGCTGCAGCGACGTAGTCGCGTTGTTTGATGTCCAATGTCAAACCGCGCACAATTCTGAAAACTGTGGGTGAGTTCACGAAAACGACTGACACGAAGACCACCAAGATACCCGACGCAGGATTGAAGAAGTCCAATGGTCCCAGCAGATCAATCTTTGTCCCGGGCGCATTGATTGTAACCACATACAAGATCGCCATCGGGATTAACGCTGCGCAAAGCCAGACCATATTCTTTTGGGGTTGCTCCTTTAGACGCGTGTTGATCAACACTGCGAAAAAGACCAGTGGGAAGAAGAACAGGACAATTGCCATATATTGAGGCAGGCCTGTGTTGACGATTTCAGGGGTCACCAAAAGATAGAACAACAAGATTACAGGGAAAGCCAAAACAAGGTTCGCGACGAACGATAGCGCTGTGTCGAAATGACCGCCGTAGTAACCCGCAGGCAGGCCCAGAGTGATGCCAACCATATAGGCGAATAGGGTTGCCAATGGAGCGATCAAGATCACGATGGTCGCACCGCCCATCACGCGGCTAAAGATATCGCGCGCGAGGTTATCACCACCTAGAAGATAATACGCGTAGTCGCCATCTTCAGCGCCTCGGAGTGCTGTGCCGGGGACTTTGTTCTTCATCCCGGAAACTTGGGACAGGGGATCATGTGTCAAGATCATGTCCATCGCACCAAAGATGGCAACGAAAACCCAGAACATAACCAAAGCAAACCCGATCATCCCGATCGTAGAGTCAAAGAGTTTGCCATAAAGCCCAAGACGACGCTTGTAGATGATAGACAATGTGAATGTAGCAATCAGCGCGACCCAAACAGGGGTCAATTGGGTGAACATGCCGGCGAAAATTGCGCCCCAAGAAAGCGGTTCCATATCCAATATTCCTTAGCTGACGCTAATGCGTGGGTTGAGATAAACATAGCCGATGTCCGATATCAGCTGCGTGATCAAAACGACGATCACCGACACGACGGACACGCCGAGCAAGAGTTCGATATCATTGTTGCCCGCGGCTTGCACAAGAACCCAGCCGAAGCCTTTGTAGTTGAACAAGGTCTCCACAATTACCACGCCATTCAAAAGCCATGGGATTTGCAGCATGATAACTGTGAAAGGCGCGATCAGCGCGTTCCGCAATGCGTGTTTCACCACTATATTTGGAAAGCTCACACCTTTCAGACGAGCGGTGCGAATGTATTGCGCTGTCATGACTTCCGCCATGGATGCGCGTGTCATGCGGGCGATATAGCCCATGCCATAAAGCGAAATGGTCAAGACGGGCAGGAAGAAGTTATTAAAGTTTGCGCTTTCCATGGCAGAAGTAGCAGTGCCTTTGAACAAGGTACGCCCTTCAATCCAGTCCATTGACGCGAGCCATTGATTAAGTGGCGACGCAGAGGCCGCGAAAATGGCAATGAAAATAACACCAGAGACGTATTCAGGCGTTGCCGTGGTTGCGATTGAAAGTGTTGAAAGGGAGCGGTCTGTGCGTGAACCTTCACGCATGCCCGCCAAAACACCAATCAGTAACGCTGATGGGATCATCAGAACCATCACCCAAAACATCAATTTGCCAGTCAGCGACAAACGCGTGGCGATGATACTGGATACTTTATCTCTGAAGACTGTGGAAAAGCCCCAATCCCCTTGGATTACGCCGCAAAACCGCGGTGCATCTTCAATGGATACATCAGTTTCGAGGCATCGCCCATAGGTGCGGCCGTCATCTGTCTCAATAATCTTAGATGGCCAAACTCCAAGCCATTCGCCGTATTTGATCGGCAAAGGTTGATCATAACCGCGATTTGCGAGCCAGCGTTCGACTTGTTCGTCGCTCATGCGCATCTCGCCTTGAGTTTTGGCGAGCTTTTCTAGGTTAGGTTGTAAATTGGTTAAGAAAAAGACGATGAACGTCAGACAGATTGCCGTGAGGATCATGACCCCCAAGCGGCGAAGAATAAACAGTCCCATTCGTGCCCCTGTTGATAAGGCTAAGCGGATCGAGATGCGATCCACGGGGTTGGCAAACCTTTGTGGCCTGCTCTTTCGCAAAAAAAACCGCGCCCATAGGTGCGCGCGGTTTCTTTTTGTTAAGCTCGCTTATGCAGCAACGCCCCACTTATAAAGCTGGGAAGCATATGCAACGTGCATGTCCATGCCGACAAAGCCAGGACGGATGTGACGGAAGACAGAACGCCAGTATGGCTGGATCGTTACTCCTTCTTCGATCACAATCGATTGGAGCTTTGCCATCACTTCACGGCGTGCATCTGCGTCAGCGATAGAGTTCGCCTGAGCCAAAAGCCCATCAAACTCTTCGTTGGACCACGCAAACTCGTTCCAAGCAACGCCAGACTTATACGCAAGGCCAAGAACCTGGGTACCCAATGGGCGGTGGTTCCAGTTCGTGGATGAGAACGCGTATTTCGTCCAATCGTTCCAGAATGTAGAGCCTGGAAGGATTGTACGCTTCACGTTCATGCCTGCATCACGCATTTGCGCAGCAACGGCATCTGTTGTGTTCTTGCGCCAATCATCGTCAATGGAGTGAAGCTCAAACTCATAGTCCGCCATGCCTGCTTCTGTCAGAAGTTCCATTGCTTTTGCAGGGTCATGTTGAAGACGGGTTACAGATGCATCGTGCTCTGGGTGAATAGGGCCAACGTGGCAGTTGTCCGCAGGGATACCGCGGCCAGACACGCCAAGCTCGAGGAGAACCGCGTTGTCGACACACATTGCGATCGCTTGACGCACGCGCTTGTCTTCAAAAATCACCTTACCATCTGCATCTGTCGCAGCTTGGTTTGGACGAATGACAAGTGTTGCACCTGTTGCGAGCTCAGATTTCTCCCAGCCAAGTGCATCAAATACGTCAACAAAGTCTGCAACGTTTTCATAAAGTGCGTCGACTTCTTCGGATTCAGCCGCAGCAACCCATGCTGCTGGATCTGTGCCGTAGTCAATGAACTCGATACGATCAAGAAATGCGCCTTTGCCGGCAGCATAACCCCACCAGTCGTGACCTTCATTGCGCACAAGAACAGACTTCACACCGACCTCGTGGCTGTCATTCTTGTATGGACCCGTGCCGATCTGCTTTTCAAGCAAGTCTTCAACATTGTCATCTGGGTGAACAAGGCACGCAGGGTAGTCAGCAATGCCTGGGATCAATGTGATGTCTGGCTGACGCAGGTTCAAGCGAACTGTGTGGCTGTCCAAAACTTCGATTGCGCCTTCAGCGGCCATTTTCGTGTCGGGGTCAACTATTGCGTCAACGCGTGCCGCCATGGAGTTGCCTTCGGCGTCTGCCTCGGCCCAACGTGCAAAGTTGTATGCGACGTGCTGGGCGGTGAAGTCGTCGCCATTGTTCCATTTAACACCCTTGCGGATGTTGAATGTGTAAACAGTCGCGTCTTCGTTGACTTCCCAGCTCTCTGCGAGCCAGCCGTTAAATGTACCATCTGAGTTATACTCAATCAGATACTCAAGCCAGCCGTTTGCAACGAATGCAATCTGCGTCCAGTCAAATGTACGCGGATCTTTCATCGCGCGCACTTCCATCTGCATGCGAACTGTGCCGCCTTGCTTGGCGTGTCCTGCGGCTGCTGCAGGCTGCGTAAGGCCACCCATGGTGTAGGCAGTTGCTGTTGCAACGCCCAAAGCGGATACGCGTGTGAGGAATTCGCGACGATCTAGAAGACCTGCTTTGAATTCTTCAGCGTACATCTTCGCTGCCGGGTGGATTTTTGTGGTGAGCGTCATCTTGTTCTCCCTGTGACACGTTTTCTATTCTTATTTTGAAGGCGCGTTGTGCAGCGGGTGTTTCCCTCGCCGTTCGTCGCTATCCCAAGTCGTTCCATTCGGCACTAGAAAGTGCCTGACGTCAATTCATGCTTTCGGTAAAGTGAAGTTTAAATGCGACATTGAGCATAAAAGAAAACGACATCGTCTGTGAATGCAACTGAGAAAGACACTTTCCCCTACGGAAACCTTCGAATTAAGACGCACCATCTTGATAATTCGACCAAATGGAAGATTTACACCGAGTTTTGTTGACGCTGCAACTTGGCCTTTTTTACGCAAGGTCGAAGGTGTTTCTCCCGTGTGGCTTTTAACGAGGCGGGTGAAATAGGCGGGGGTTGAGAAGCCAAGGCGCTTGGCAATGTCGACGGCTTTCAGTCCCTCGTCCCTCAACAGGCACCGTGCGCGTTGCAGGCTGTTTTGTTTCAAAAGATCGGCAGCGCTGATGCCACAGGCTGCTTTACAAACTCGTGCGATGTGGGCCGGTGTCACACCCAGTTAAGCTGCAAAATCTGCCATTGTACCCCTTTCGGTGTCTTGTGCCTTAGATTGCACAATCAAAGAGCAAAACGCCCGCATCAAACGCTGCGCGGCTTTGTCGGAAGCGGCATGTTGGTACATTAGGTAGCGATGCGCCCAAACCATCATCAATTGAGCATGGGTTTGCGCGGCGTGCGCGCGAGCGGCTCGGCGTCGTGGGCTTCGCTTTGAATGGTTTCCACATAATGTGTCAGCGTAAGCTGCGCTTTAGGTTCACGCACCCTTAGCAACATATGCTCATCTGGCCAGTCCAGACGGTCACTTGGAGGCAGGACGACGGTCTGCCCCAAAAATGAAGACTCGTAGTTGAATGAAAACAACGTGCCTGCAGTGATAAACAAAGCATTGTGACTGTTCATCGCAGAACTTTGAGCATTTACAGTACAGCTCGTGGCCCCGCGCGTGACCCAAATTAGCATGTGCTGTTTAGCATGTGCTGCGCGCGTGCGTGGGCCAGCCCAAGCCGCCAAGGCGCGCCTTTGACGCGCTGCGAGATTGTCAAAACCGTGCTTTGATTAGGGTGAGGGGCTGTGTGTTCATTCATACCGTCACTAAATGCATAAATGTTAGTAAGTGGACATATATCTAAATAATTTGTTCAGAATATCACCTCGAATGTGTCTTTCAGGATAGCCCTAGTTTCGACCTGAGGGCAAAGACACGCGGGTCCATTGCTTTGTGTGGGCGCGAAACCATGTTCTTTGCCGTTTGGCGAATTGCCGTGTGGCTATCGTTGCAGCCTCCTTTGCTTCGCCCAAAGTACGCTCACCTCGCAGGTGCGACACAAGCTCCGGCGCGCCAATGGCTTTGCACGACAATAGGTTTGGATCGTAGCGATCAAGGTTCATGCGCGCTTCGTCTAAAGCACCTTGCTCAATCATCATATCAAAGCGTTGTGCGATGCGTTTATTCAGCCAATCAGTGTCTGCATCTAAGGCGAGCGCATGAGTTTGATCCAATGAAAGTAGCGGTGCAGGCGTTTCTGCATGCCATTGCGCCAAGCTGCGCCCTGTACCGCGCTGCACTTCCCAAGCACGTTGAACGCGCATGGGGTTGTGCAAATCTATTTTGGCGCACGTGTCGCGATCAAGATCCGCAATCATCGCTTTTAGATTGCCTGCCATGCGAATTTCATCCGCCTCTTCGCGAATTTCATCGCGTGTTTCAGGAATTTCGGCGAGACCTTCGGTTAGCGCGAGAAAGTAGAGGCCTGTACCGCCAACGATAATCGGGCGGGCATTGGGTTGATCCAGAAAGGGCGTTAGATCGCGAAGCCATTTGCCCGCAGAATAAGCCTGCGTAAAAGGAACATGTCCAAAGAGGTGATGCGGCGCGCGTTTCTCATCCGCTGCGTCTGGGCGCGCGGTCAAGACCCGCCAGCCTTCGAACACCTGACTGGCATCTGCATTGACGATGACACCACCCTGCGCTTCAGCAATTTCCAGCGCCATCGCTGATTTTCCCGACGCCGTCGGTCCTGCGATTAATACAGGTTTCATCGGGTTAAGATTGGAAATGTCTATGTTTGCCACAGGATTACTCTATTGATTTTCAAACAACTGCTAAATATCACGTTATGCCGTTTGAGCGATTGAACATTGCCCGACTTTTGGGCACTTTGCACCACACTCATACCAATCATATTTCGGAGCACAATATGACTGAACTCACCACCGCCGACGGAACGACGTTTAACCGCGTCATGCTTAAGATTTCCGGGGAGGCGTTGATGGGGGGCCAAGGGTTCGGATTGCATCCGCCCACGGTGGAGCGTATCGCGCGTGAGGTAAAGACCGTACACGATATGGGCGTCGAGATCTGTATGGTGATCGGCGGCGGCAATATTTTCAGAGGCCTGCAAGGCTCTGCCCAAGGGATGGAACGCACGACAGCGGATTACATGGGCATGCTTGCGACGGTAATGAACGCGCTCGCGATGCAGTCCGCGCTGGAAGGGCAGAACATCCACACGCGCGTGATTTCCGCGATCACGATGAACGAAGTGGCAGAACCATACATTCGCCGCCGCGCTGTGCGTCACCTTGAAAAGAAACGTGTGTGCATCTTCGCGGCTGGGACAGGCAACCCTTATTTCACGACAGATACCGCCGCGACCCTGCGTGCGAACGAAATGGCTTGCGAAGCGATCTTTAAGGGCACCAAAGTGGACGGCGTCTATGACAAGGACCCTGTGAAACACCCAGATGCGAAGCGCTATGACACGGTCAGCTTTGATGAAGTCTTGCAAAAGCATCTTGGAGTGATGGATGCTTCCGCGATTGCCCTTGCGCGCGATAATAACCTGCCGATCATCGTGTTCTCGCTTGATGAGCCGGGCGGGTTTAAAGGCATTCTCGCGGGCGAAGGTACCTATACGCGTGTTCAAGGCTGACGAGGCTTCAGTAAAGGGCGCTATACAACGCGTATTTGCTGACTTAATAAGAATAGAACGTTATTTACGAGGCTTAGAGAGCACTATGTCAGACGACTTTATGCTGGATACCGACGATTTGCAGCGCCGTATGGATGGCGCAATGGCGAATTTAAAGACTGAATTTGCCAGTTTGCGCACAGGTCGTGCGTCCGGCTCGATGTTAGAGCCGGTGATGGTTGATGCCTATGGCAGCATGACGCCGATCAATCAGGTCGGAACTGTCAACGTGCCAGAACCGCGAATGGTGACGATCAATGTGTGGGACAAGGGTCTCGTGCAAAAGGTGGAAAAAGCCATTCGTGAAAGCGGCTTAGGTATCAACCCGCAGCTTAACGGTACGATCATTATGCTGCCAATCCCTGAACTGAACGAGGAACGTCGCCGTGATCTGACGAAAGTTGCCGCGCAGTATACTGAGAGTGCCCGCGTTTCTGTGCGAAATGTGCGCCGCGACGGTATGGATCAGATCAAAAAGGCCAAGAACGACGGCTTGTCCGAAGACGACCAAAAATTTTGGGAAGCCGAAGTGCAAGAGCTGACAGATGTTGCGATAAAAGCAGTGGACACAGCGCTTGAGGTGAAGCAAGAAGAAATCATGCAGGTTTAAGTGATGAAACCGGCGCTGAACCCTCAGCAAAACGAGATTTTCATCCCGGCAGAGGCCAACCCGATGTCTGGGCCGCGTCACGTCGCGATCATCATGGATGGCAACGGACGTTGGGCACAAATGCGCAATCGTCCGCGCTTATTTGGGCATCACGCAGGCGCGCGTCGTGTGCGTCAAATTGTAGAATCCTGTCCGCCCAATGGGGTGAAGTACCTCACCATCTTTGCTTTCTCGACGGAAAACTGGAAGCGCACTCAGGTCGAAGTGTCCGGCCTTATGAAGTTGTTTCAGCGCTATATCACCAAAGAAGCGCGCACGCTGGCGGAAGCGGGGGTACGGGTGCGCTTTATCGGGGATCGCGTGCGGCTCAATGACAAGCTTGTCGAGTTGATGGACAGCTTGGAAAGCACGACCGAAAAGAACAACAAACTACACCTCACGATCGCTCTAAATTATGGCGGTCGCGACGAAGTTGCGCGCGCCACCAAGCGTTTGGCACAGGACGTGAAAAGTGGCAATTTGGACCCTGATGATGTTGATGAAGAAACTCTGCCAAAGTACTTAGATACTTACGTTTTACCTGATCCTGACCTGGTTATTCGCACGAGCGGTGAAGCGCGCATCTCCAACTTTCTTTTATGGCAATCGGCTTACGCGGAATATGAATTTGTCGACACGCTTTGGCCAGATTTTACAGCAGAAGAATTCGGCGCGCTTACCTCAAAATATGCCAATCGAGACCGCAGATTTGGCGGCGTAAAAGTATGAGCGCGGCCGGCACACAATGGGGCGATCTTGCGCCGCGCGTGCTCAGCGCGATTGCGATGCTGGTTATTGGCATCATTGCGGTTTGGGCAGGTGGATTATGGATCCATCTACTTGTGTCAACTGCATGCGGTTTGATGGTCTGGGAACTCGTTCGCATGCTGCAAGGCGCGGACAGCCAAAAATCGTTGTGGCTGGCGTTGATTAGTGGTGCCGCTCTGTTCGTCGCAAGCTACGCGCCGTATCCGAGGGTCATTTTACCGATGCTGCTCGCCCCTAGCCTTGTTGGCTTTTCGATGCTCTCCTCAGGGTCGCGTTCATTCACCAGACTCCCAATTTGCATGAGCTACACGGCCTTGATCTTGATCGCAGGCTTTAGCCTTATCGCATTGCGCGATGATTTCGGCATCACTTGGATGGCTTGGCTTCTGATCGTGGTGATTGTGACGGATGTGGCGGGCTATTTTGCGGGTCGCATGCTTGGGGGGCCAAAATTTTGGCCTGCTGTCAGCCCCAAAAAAACATGGTCTGGCACAATTGCAGGCTGGATCGGGGCGGCGATTGTCGGACTGATCTTTGCGAAGCTTTACGGTGGTGGTACACTGGTCGTGCTCGTCTCTTTTGGTGCTGCGTTCGCGTCGCAGCTTGGTGATATCATTGAAAGCGCTATCAAGCGGCATGTGGGTGTGAAAGACAGCTCCAACCTGATCCCAGGCCATGGCGGACTGTTGGACCGCTTTGACGGCATGCTTGGGGCTGCGCTTTTGCTCCTCCTCGTAGAGCTGGCTTTTAATTTCCCGCCGAACGCGGCTGGGTAGAGTAGGACGATGCGCAAGATTTCCATTTTGGGGGCGACGGGTTCCATCGGTCAAAACACGATTGATTTGATCAAACACGCGCCAGGTGACTACGAGGTTGTCGCACTCACTGGCGCACAAAACATCGCGCAACTTGCGAAAGACGCGATTGAATTACGCGCAAAGGTGGCGGTCACAGCAGACCCCGCGCGCCTTGAAGAGTTGCGCAGAGCTTTGGTTGGTAGCGGTGTTGAGGCAGCGGCAGGCGCCAGTGCAGTCATTGAAGCCGCCGCCCGTCCCGCAGATTGGGTTATGTCTGCGATTGTTGGCGCGGCGGGTTTGGCGCCGGGGCTTGAAGTGCTCAAACAGGGGGCCGCACTCGCGCTCGCGAACAAAGAATCCATGGTTTGTGCAGGCGCTCTGGTGAAGACGACTGCGAAAGAGCACAACGCACGCATCCTCCCCGTGGACAGCGAACATTCCGCGGTGTTTCAGGGGTTGATTGGCGAAGATATGTCTGCGGTAGAGCGGATCATTATCACCGCGTCTGGTGGTGCATTTCGTGATTGGCCAATGGATAAGCTCGCCGGTGCCACCGTTGCGCAGGCGCAAACCCATCCAAATTGGGACATGGGGCAGCGGATCACCATCGATAGCGCGTCGATGTTCAATAAGGCTTTGGAAATCATAGAAACACGGGAATTTTTCGAAGTTTCTCCCGAAATCATTGAAGTTTTGGTACATCCGCAATCCATGGTGCATGCGTTTGTTGGTTTCAACGATGGCGCGTTGATGGCGCATGTGGGTCCGCCCGATATGCGCCACGCGATTGGCTTCGCGCTGCATTGGCCTGAGCGGCGTCATTTGCCGGTTGAACGCCTAGATCTTGCGGCCTTGTCGCAGCTGACTTTCCGCGCGCCCGACGAGAAGCGCTGGCCTGCTTTGCGTCTCGCGCGCGAGGTGATGGCGACGGGTGGACATGCGGGTGCCGTGTTTAATGCTGCGAAAGAACGCGTTTTGGATCATTTCATCAGCGAAAAAATAGGCTTTTTGCAGATGGCCGAGGTCGTGGAGGAGGTGCTGCACCGTCTTTCTGCGCAATCCGGCCTCACAAATGCCAAAATGACCCTTGATAGCGTGCTTGAGATGGACCATCTGGCACGTAACACGGCCGATGAAATCATCGCAAACCCGTAACAACGCGCCGCCACTAAGGAGGTGCAAGAGCAGCACAAGGACGCACGCATCATGGATATTCCGGGGCTTTTGCCGCAATTTGGCAGTGTGATCTGGACGCTCTTGGCCTTTGTGCTCGCACTTTCGGTGATTGTCGCGATCCATGAATATGGCCACTACATTGTCGGACGTTGGTCGGGGATTCATGCGGAGGTCTTTTCGTTGGGCTTTGGTCCCGTCTTGTTCAGCCGCGTTGATAAGCGTGGAACGGTTTGGCAGTTCGCCGCTCTGCCATTTGGCGGTTACGTCAAGTTTCTAGGCGATGCTAACGCGGTCAGCGCACCCGACGGCGAAACTGTGCGAGAGATGAGCGCTGAAGAGCGTCGGCGTACAATGCCCGGTGCACCGTTGTGGGCGCGTACCGCCACGGTTGCGGCTGGACCCATCTTCAATTTCGCGCTCTCAATCATTGTGTTTGCGGCCGTTATCTTCGCTCAGGGCGAAGAGGCGGATCCCTTGGCAGTTGGCGCATTGCGCGAAATACCAGGTGTGCAAGAACTTCAAGTTGGAGATCAATTGCTGGCGATTGACGGTATTCCTGTGCCAAGTTTTGAAAATGGGGCAGGGTTTAACGCGCTAGAGCAGCAAATCAGCAAAGCAGCGCAGGTGAGCTACACCGTTGGGCGCGATGGCTCTGAGCTGGATGTCATGGGTCCTTATCCGTATCCAGCTTTAGTTACAAATGTAATGCCGCAGTCTGCAGCGCTTAAAGCAGGTCTTAAGGTTGGCGATTTCATCACGGCGATTGATGGTGCCCCTGTATTTGCCTTCTCGCAGCTTAAGGATGCTGTCGAAAGCGGCAATGGCGCACCTTTGCTGTTGGACCTTTGGAATAGCGGCGAGACCCGTCAGGTGATCCTGTCGCCAAAGCGCGTGGATGAGCCACAGCCGGACAACACTTTCGCCACACAATGGCGTATCGGCGTCGCGGGCGGTTTTTTCTTTGAAATTGCGACCCAAGCAACCAGCGTGACATCTGCACTGAGCAACGGTGTGATGCAGACGAAGCGTATCATCGAAGGCTCGCTTTCGGGCATGTATCATATGGTGACGGGCGCGATCAGTTCGTGCAACTTGTCAGGTCCGATTGGAATCGCACAAACCTCTGGTGCGATGGCAAGTCAAGGTGCGACCAATTTTATCTGGTTTATCGCGGTTTTGTCGACGGCAGTGGGTCTATTGAACCTCTTCCCGATTCCGGTTCTGGACGGCGGTCACTTGGTGTTTTTCGCCTATGAAGCCGTTGCAGGCAAAAAGCCAAGTGAGCGGGTTTTGGGAGTGTTCATGTCTGTCGGTCTATTCATGATCTTGTCGTTGATGGTTTTTGCGCTCGGGAACGATTTATTCTGCCCGTAAAGCTTTCAAACAGATATATGCTCTGCCCACTTTTGGCCTCGTTCTCTTGGTAATATCATGTTGATGGATGAAATCCCTCGTGTAAGTCGCGCATAGAGATGAGTGAAAGACATGCAAATGATTCAATCGGTAAACTTAGCTTAGGCTTCCTGATCACGCTACATTGGGACCGTATCGTCTACTTTGTGATACTTGGCCTGTGTTTGGCACTTTCAGGCTATGTCGCGTCGGTGAGCTTTGCCAACCCCTTCATCTTGCAGGGAAGTCTAGGGCCGCCACCGCGAAAAACAGCCTATCCGCTTTTGACATCACCCCCCAATGAGGCTACTCAGATCTTATCTGGGGTGTCTGTTGGATCGGTGTAATGACCAATAAAATAATGAGCGGCGGAAAACGTCGCGCAGAACAAACGTTAAGAATAACTCTACTTAAGTCAAGCGTTGCATCGATTGCCTTAGTGTTTTCAGTGGCTTGTGTTGCCTTGCCAAGTATGGCTGAAGCGCAGCAATACCGCTTTAGCAGTGTGGCGATCGAGGGCAATCAACGCATTGAGCCGTCTACGATCCTTGAATATGCAGGAATCGGTCGCGGTACTGCGGTCTCTGGGTCCGATCTGAACGGTGCATTTCAGCGCCTTCGAGGTAGCGGTTTGTTCGAAAGTGTCGATCTTGAGCCCCGCGGCGATCGCTTGGTGATCAAGGTCACAGAATACCCAACGATAAACCAGATTAATTTCGAAGGAAACCGCCGTCTCAAGGACGAGAACCTTTCCACAATCGTGCAAAGCCAATCGCGCCGTGTATTCAATCCGTCCACGGCAGAGCGTGATGCTTCTGAAATTGCCAAAGCCTATTCCCAGCAAGGGCGTTTGACCGCGACGGTCAGTCCTCGCATCATTCGCCGTTCTGACAATCGCGTTGATTTGGTGTTCGAAATTTTTGAAGGCGGTCTGACCGAGATTGAACGCCTCGGGTTCGTGGGCAACCAAGTTTACTCAGACAGCCGTCTACGCCGTGTGCTGGAAACCAAGCAAGCGGGCCTTCTGCGGGCTTTCGTGAAACGCGATACATTCGCCGAAGACCGGATTGAGTTCGACAAACAGATCCTAAGCGACTTCTATGCGAGCCGTGGCTATGTTGATTTCCGCACGACATCTGTGAATGCCGAACTCGCACGTGAACGCGACGGCTATTTCGTGACGTTCAACATTCAAGAGGGCCAACAATTCAAATTTGGGGCGATCACAACGACCTCCGAGATCGCGGATGCCGATGAAGCGGAATTCCAAGCTGCGCTCAAAATACGCCCTGGCGTGGTGTACTCACCATCCTTAGTGGAAAATTCGATCGCACGCCTTGAGAGATTGGCGATTAAACTGGGCCTCGATTTCGTGCGCGTTGAGCCTCGCATCACACGCAATGATCGTGATCTGACGCTTGACGTTGAATACGCGCTTGTGCGTGGTCCGCGCGTGTTCGTGGAACGCATTGATATTGAGGGCAATGCAACTACGCTTGATCGCGTTGTGCGTCAGCAATTCAAAGTTGTCGAAGGTGATCCATTTAACCCACGTGAAATCCGTGAAAGCGCGGAGCGTGTTCGTGCGCTTGGCTACTTTAGTGGTGCTGATGTGCAAGCGCGTGAAGGATCCAGCCCTGACCAAGTGATTGTTGACGTTAATGTTGAAGAAACGACGACAGGTTCGCTGACCTTTGGTGGTACGTTTTCTACCACGACCGGCCCAGGCGCGATTATCAAATACAACGAAAGCAATTTCCTTGGCCGTGGCCAGCGTTTGGGGTTTGGCTTGACGACTGGTGTCGATAATCGCGAATACTCGCTTAGTTTTGATGAGCCGGCGTTTTTGGGTCGTAATTTGAACTTCAGCTTCGTAGCGTCCTATGTGGAAACAGACAATCAAAACGCTGTCTATGACACCAACTTGGGTCGGTTTCGTCCCTCGTTTGAATTCCCTGTGTCAGATAATAGCCGCCTGCAGTTGCGCTACACCCTTGATATGTCCGAAATGGCAGATGTTGGTGCAACGGCTGGTGCGTTGATTTCGTCCGAAATCGCACGTGGCGACGAGTTCTCGAATTCTGTTGGATACACCTACAGCTTTGATACGCGCCGCACGGGGTTGAACCCGAATGCGGGTATTTTGCTAGAGTTTGGTCAGGATTTCGGTGGCATCGGTTCCAACAATCAATACGTTCGCACCACTGCAAAAGCGATCGCGCAGACCAAAGTGCTCAGCGAGGAAGTCACGCTTCGGGCGACGCTGGAGGGAGGGGCGCTGAACTATGTGACTGGTTCTAGCCGCGCGACGGATCGCTTCTTTATGGGCCCTGCCTTGATGCGCGGGTTTGAACCCAGCGGCATCGGCCCACGCGAAGTCAACGAAAATGCCAATGACGCGCTCGGTGGTAATATGTTTGTGGTGGCGCGTTTTGAGTCGGAATTCCCGCTTGGCCTGCCAGAAGAGTATGGTATCTCGGGCGGTGTGTTTTATGATATCGGCTCGCTGTGGTCACTGGATCAAAGCAATGCGAATGTCATCAACGAAGACTTTGCTGCCCGCAGCGTGGTTGGTGCTTCGATTTTCTGGAAAACGCCGGTTGGACCGTTGCGCTTTAACTTTACTAAAGCCCTGTCCAATGTAGCTGGCGATCGGGAGCAAACCTTTGACCTCTCCATTTCGACAAAGTTTTAAACACAAATATTGGCGTTCCGTCTTTGGTGCGCCGATCCTTTCGCTGTGTCTCGCGGCCCTCAGCCTGATAGCGCTGCCATCGAAATCACTTGCGCAAGCCAGCTCGTTTTCACTACCTGACATTCCTGTTCTCACGATAGAGCGGGAGCGCCTGTTCACGGAAACGCAATTTGGGCAAAACTTATCTGCAGCAATCGCGGCGCGGGGACGGCGCCTCTCGGCGGAAAACAGGCAGATCGAGCAAGAACTGGCGGATGAGGAAAGCGAGCTTACAAAGCTGCGCAAAACGCTTGATCCCGAAGAGTTTCGAGTGCTCGCTGATGAATTTGATATCAAAGTTACGAAAGCACGGTCTGAGCAAGACACCAAAGCACGCGGCCTTTCGCAGTTGACCGATCAAGTGGAGCGAAGCTTTTTGTTCACGATTGCACCGGCCATTGAAGTCTTGATGCGCGAAAAAGGCGCCAGTGTGATCTTGGATCGTCGGGCCGTTTTCGTCAGCGCTGATGCGTCAGACATTACGCAAGAAGCGATAGGCCGGATAGATTCGGCACTCGGGAAGGGCATGCCGCTTGACGAATTGCTGGCGCCTACTCCTGCGCGCCAAGAGAATGCAACGCAAGATCAATGATCACGGCGGCTTGCCCCTCTTTGGCGCACTTGCTAGGACAAATGTAGACGTGGACCAACTGATCCAAGAGAGACATTCATGACCGAATTTTTGAGCGCAGACATTCAACTGATTCAACGTATCTTGCCACATCGTTATCCATTTCTATTGGTCGACAAAGTCGAGGATATAGATGGTACACAAACAGCGGTCGGGATCAAAAACGTCACAATGAACGAACCACATTTCCAAGGCCACTTTCCAGGGCTGCCGATCATGCCTGGCGTCACGATCGTTGAAGCCATGGCGCAAACGGCGGCTGTGATGGTAGGCACTGCGCTCGATATGGCGGACAAAGAAATGAAGGTCTATTTCATGGCCATCGACAAATGCAAATTCCGTCGCAAAGTTGGCCCCGGTGACGTGTTGAAGATGAACCTCACAACCGTGCGCGGAAAACCGGGTGGCAAGGTCTGGAAGTTTTCCGGTATTGCCACGGTCGAGGGCGAGATGGCTGCAGAAGCTGAATTCACTGCGATGATGGATTTGCCTGCATGAGTGTTCACCCTAGCGCAGACGTCCACGCGAGTGCTGTTGTCGAGGACGGTGCGCAGATTGGCGAGGGCTGTATCATTGGTCCATTCGCCTACATCGGCGCTGATGTGCACATGGGTGCGCGCTGTGTTTTGATGAGCCACGCGGTCGTGAAAGGCCAAACCACTTTAGGCGAGGACAACACGATATTTTCCTTTGCCGTAATTGGTGAAATTCCGCAGGATAAGAAGTTTGATGGCGAAATTACCCGCCTTGAGATCGGATCGCGCAATCGTATTCGCGAGCATGTGACCGTGAACACAGGCACGAGCGGTGGCGGCGGTCTGACGAAGATTGGGGAT
This sequence comes from Planktotalea sp., assembly GCF_018607995.1. Lineage (GTDB taxonomy): Bacteria > Pseudomonadota > Alphaproteobacteria > Rhodobacterales > Rhodobacteraceae > Planktotalea. The sequence goes on along the minus strand of NZ_JABBAL010000030.1, from coordinate 224,910 downwards.
GATTGCTTGTTGATGGCGGGATGCCATGTGGCGCATGATGTGATCATCGCCAACAACGTGATTGTGGTGAATAGTGCGGCCGTTGCGGGCCATTGTATCATCGAGGATGACGTTATCATCGGCGGTCTAGCCGGCATTCATCAGTTCGTGCGTATCGGCAAAGGTGCGATCGTTGGTGCCGTGACAATGGTGACAAATGATGTGATTCCTTACGGCCTTGTACAGGCTCCGCGTGGTCAGCTTGACGGCTTGAATCTTGTTGGTCTCAAACGTCGCGGTGTAGAGCGCGGTGACATTATGGCCCTGCGTGCTGGGTTCCAGATGATGGCGCAAGGCGAAGGAACGTTCCAAGACCGTGTTAAGCGTATGGGCGAAGATTCCAATAGCGATTACGTGCACCATATTGTGGATTTTGTCACGGGTGATTCGGATCGCTCCTTCCTGACGCCGGGTGGCTAAGGCATGGGCCGTCTTGCGATCTTGTCGGGCAGTGGCGCGCTTCCCCAGCGTTTGGCGTATGCTCAACCTGATGCGATTTTGGTCAGCTTTTCCGGCGTTGGACATGATCTTACAGGCACCACACAAGAACATGCGTTTGAAAAAATGGGTGCTTTGTTCGCATCTCTAAAAGCACAAAACGTGAGCGAAATCGTGATGGCAGGTGCCATGTCGCGCCCCCCCCTTGATCCAAGCGCGTTTGACGCAGTGATGACAGGCCTCGCACCGCGATTGATTCCGGCAATGCAGCGCGGGGATGATGCGCTTTTGCGTCTGGTAATTGCAATCTTTGAAGAACAAGGGTTTTGCGTGCGTGGGGCTCACGAGGTCGATTCAACTTTGACTGTTGATGCCGGTCTTCTTTGCGGCGCTGCTTTGAGCGAGATCACCGGCAACGATGTAGCCAAAGGAATTGCGATCCTTGAAACCCTAAGCCCTGTGGACGTAGGGCAGGGCGTTGTTGTTGAGACTGGTCTCTGCCTCGGGATTGAGACTCTGCAAGGTACTGATGCGCTTTTGAATTTTGTCGCAGCAACTCCGTTACACTTGCGCAAAATGGGTGGTGTTTTCGTCAAAGCACCCAAACGTGGTCAGGACTTGCGCGTTGATATGCCAACGATTGGACCCGATACGCTCACCGCTATGAAAGCGGCAAAATTATCTACGCTGGTTATCGCTTCTGGCGCGGTTCTTTTGCTTGAACGTGATGAAACCATGCGTTTTGCGAAAGCCGCCAATATTACAATTTTCGCACAGGACATCTGAGTGATGCGGGCCTTTATTATCGCGGGTGAACCCTCTGGCGACAAGCTTGGCGCGGCCTTGATGGAGGGGCTTCAAACGCTGGTGCCTGAGGTTAAATTTGACGGGATAGGTGGCGCACGGATGGGCGAGGTAGGCTTGCAAAGCCGTTTCCCGATGGAGGAAATTTCCATCATGGGGATTTTGGAAATTCTGTCGCAATATAGCCATCTCAAACGTCGCATTTCTGAAACAGCTGATGCGATCATTGCGGATAAGCCGGATGTGTTGATCACAATTGATCTGCCGGAGTTTTCACTACGTGTTGCCAAGCTCGTGAAGGAAAAAAGCCAAATTCGTTGTGTGCACTACGTGGCCCCAACAGTTTGGGCGTGGCGTGCAGGGCGTGCCGTGAAGATGGCGCGCCATATCGATCAAGTGCTCGCGTTGTTCCCGTTTGAGCCGCCCTATATGAAAGCCGCAGGGATGCGCTGCGATTTCGTGGGGCATCCTGTGGTAACGGATATGCAAGCCAGTGAAACTGAAGCGCAAGAGTTTCGCGTTGAGCATGGTATTGGCGATGCACCGCTTGCGCTGGTTTTACCCGGATCAAGACGCGGCGAGGTAGGGCGCCTCGCGCCGATCTTTGGGCAAGTTCTTGAACCAGTCTTGCAAACGACACCAGATCTGCGTGTCGTTATCCCCACCGCCGCACCTGTTGAGCATCTCGTGTGTGAAGCCGTCAAAGACTGGCCCTGTGATCCGCTTGTGATCCGCTCTGAAGACAAGGCGCAAAAGCGTGCAGCGTTCAAAGCAGCTGATGTTGCGCTCGCGGCGTCTGGCACTGTCTCGCTTGAACTTGCAGCGGCTGGTACACCTATGGTTATCGCCTATGATATGAACTGGCTGTCGCGCCAGATCATTGGACGCATGTTAAAAGTAGATACTGTAACGCTGGTCAATCTCGTCTCAGACACCCGCGCTGTTCCCGAATTTATAGGTGCGGAGTGCGTGCCTGAACGCATTGCCGAAGGCCTGCTGCAAGTGATGAATGATGGTGCGAACCAAAACGAGACGATGCGTGTCACGATGCAGCGGCTCGGGCAGGGCGGCGATGCGCCCGGTCTTCGTGCGGCGCAGGCTGTGCTTGACGGGCTGTCTGATCACCAAACGCTGAACTAAAAAGGATACGCCATGGAAAACTATGGCGAGCTGATTTTTCACCAAGCAGTTCAAGAGCTACAAAAAGCAGATGGGTCTTTCAAGCAATTCCAAAAGATGTACCCGCGCCGCACGCAAGACAGCTTAAGCCCCGATGACATCGCCTTCATCCAAGCGTGCGAGAACTTTACATCGCCTCAACAAACCCAGATTACTGGCTTTATGTGCAACATTGCGGTGGTCCCTTCGGATTTTTGCGCGTCCATACAACACGTTAACTGGTCTGTGCGGATTACCATGGAAATCGTCAGTTTATCATCATGGGCAATTTGCAAAAAGACGCACATGTATCGTTGTTCTTAATTGATTATCTGAACCAAGCTCGCTTAAAAATCCAAGGTCGCGCGACATTGCTCAGACTTTCCGACGCACAAGATGGTTTGATCGCTGCATTGCCACAAGATCAGACCTCGCCAGAGCGCCTTTTGTGTATCGACGTGATCGCGCTGGACTGGAACTGTCCGAAATACGTCTCGAAGCTTGATTCAGAGGATGTGATCCGCCAAGTCGTCGGTGGTCAAATGGGGCAGTTACAGACGGAGAACGCCGCCCTAAAAGTCCGCATTGCAAAGCTCGAGGCGGACTAATTTATCCTGCGATCGAGGCCTCGTGGATTTGTGCTATGGTGCCATCCAGTGTGGTGTTGAAGTCAGCATCGCTTTGTTTGTGCGAAAGCCCTTCGGTTAACGCGCGGCTGAAGCTAGCGATCATACCTGTGTTCTGGGATAGGCGCTTAGTTGCTTCAGCGCGATCATAGCCGCCCGAAAGCGCCACGACTTTCATCACTTTGGGATGATCATTGAGGGCCGCATATGTGTTGGCGACTTCAGGCAATGTGAGCTTGAGCATGATCTGCTGGCCCTCCGGCACCGTATCAAGGGCACTCGTGATTTCGTTGAGCAGAATCTGCTCTACATCGGCCTTGTCTGCGATATCGATGGTGACTTCCGGTTCGATGATCGGGACAAGCCCTGCGGCCAAAACCTGATTGCCCACTTTAAATTGCTGCTGGACAACGGCGCGGATGCCATCAACGTTTGCAGCGCTGATGACAGAGCGCGCTTTCGTACCGAACACGCCATTGGCAACGGCACGTTTAAGTAATTCGTCGAGCACGGGCATCGGTTTCAAGATCTGCGCTCCGTTGGCGACATCTTCGAGACCTTTGTCGATCTTCAAGAACGGCACAATGCCATTGTCCTCCCAGAGCGCCTTGGCCGAAGGTTTGCCACCGATCTCGCGCTCCATCGTCATCTCGAACAAGATCGCGCCGATCACACGCTCCCCCGTAAACGCAGGGGACGACACGATGCGCGCGCGCATGCTGTGGATCAAATCAAACATTTCCGCGTCGGTGTTGTAGTCGCTGTCCTCAACGCCATAAATACGCAAAGATTTCGGTGTCGATCCACCCGACTGATCCAAGGCCGCGATAAAGCCGTTACCTGTGCGAATTTTCTCAGCCATTTGTGGATTGGTCATCTGAACACCTTGTTTTGCTTGCGTTAAACGCGGTGTAGGTGAGCCCCCGCTCTTAGGCAATCAGGGTTGCGCTAACATGGGGGCAGCTTTTTTGCGGATAGCCTATTTTTGCAGCTCAGCAGGCAAATCACGCCCTACCCAATCGCGCAGTACACCGTTTTCGAGGCTGGTTTGTACCTCTGCCCAAGCATTTGTGGCACCGCGCAATCGCATGATCGTATCAATCTCGTTGCGGATCGTGGCAGAGGCAACATCGCCCGTTGCGGCCCCCACAGAGGCCCAGTAGTAGGCCGCGCGGTAGGATCGAATGCGCGTGGTTCCCAAAAGATGGCCGCGCGCCGCGCGCCTAATGTCACCGATAGAGGCGAAATCAGCAGAAACAGGTCCGCCGCCACCAAGCATGATATCTTGCACCTCAAGCAGTTCGTTCAGACTTAGCGCATCCTCAAGATCATTGAGCAAACTCAGACTGCCGGTTTGGCCATTTGCGCTTGCATGCAGGGCCAATCGATAGGCTGTCGCGGCGTTGCTGTGCTGCATTGCTTCTGCCATCAGGGATGTTGCTTCAGCGTTGCCCTCTTTTGCGAGCGGATCAAGCAGACGCAGACCCAAAGTGGTGTTGCGCGGTGCGCCCACTCCGCTCAGCAGAGCACGACCAACGTCAAGATTGCGCGCTGTCGGCAAAAGCCCGTCGATTGCTTGCTTTAGTTCAGCCGCGGGAATGCCGCGAGAGATCGCCATGGGAACTGTGCCGATTGTCGGCGCGAGTTTAGAGAACATCGCTTTGGGGTCCTCCAGATCGCCTTCTCCCAAACGCACAGGCGTATTTGGCGCGGCGGTTTCAACGGTTATCTGACCGGGGTTTGCGACAAAGGCTTTGGCGGTAACGATGGCTTGATTAATGAACGCTTCTTGCTCTGTACTAAGCTCGCGCGCATCAAAACCATTCATCTCACCAAACATCTCGCTCAACGCTCCGGGGATCAGTTGCTCCAAAGCGGCCGGATCAAGCATGCCGGGAGGGGCCATGCGCGATCCCGCTTCATAAAGCCCGCGATTTTCCAAAGAAAGCTGTGCGTGGTTCACATAGACGGCTGGGCTGACCTCTTCGGTGTCGAGATCCATGCGGTAACTGATGTAGTCAAGATCGACGGAGCCGCTGAGTGCTGCAAGCTTGTCTAGATCTGCGCCGAAATTGATCATCGCCCCGCCGGAGGCGAAATCGTAGTTCACGTTAATAGTCATGCGATCAAGGCGGATATCATCGACGCCCATCATGCCAACTACAGGGCGCGCGTCGCTTGGCAGGCAATCAAAATCAAGTACCGCGCCTTCAAGTGCAATATTGATGATATAGCCTTGCTGGCGATCAAGAGGCTGCCCGCTCAGTATCAGCCCGTCAGCTGTAATTGCGCAAGCGTCCCCCTCGACATAGGGCAAAAACGGGCGCACATCGACGCCAACAAGCGCGACACGGTTGCGTACAACTTCGACATCGATCTGTTCATAGCGCACATCTGCCAATACGCGCAGGGTTGGAATAAAGCTTTGCACGACCATCGCCAAAATATTGTCGAGCGAGAAGTTATCCCAAAGAGTGACAGGGTTTTCAGCGGCTTGCTCTTGAGCATGAAGCGGCAGTGCAAGGGCACAAGTAAGCGCAGTAGTGTGTAAAATAGTGCGTGTAACGGACATCGTATAATCCCGAGGCTGATAAAATCACCCTCAGGGTACTCGAAATTCGTATTTCGGCAAGGGCAAGGATACCTGACCGTCCCCGTGCTTAGCTGCTGAGGGCGGCGACCCCAGGCAATGTTTTACCCTCCATCCATTCTAAGAATGCACCGCCTGCAGTAGAGATATAGGTAAATTTCTCTGCCGCACCCGCTTGGTTCAGGGCCGCGACGGTGTCGCCGCCGCCTGCGACGGAGATCAGCTTGCCTTGCTCGGAGAGATCCGCTGCGTAAGCAGCAGCAGCGTTGGTGGCCATATCGAAAGGATCTATCTCAAACGCGCCAAGCGGGCCGTTCCAGATGAGCGTTTTGGCACCATCCAGGATCGTCGAAATCCGCGCGACGGTTTTGGGGCCAGCATCAAGGATCATCGCATCTGAGGGGCAGGCGTTTGCGGGTAGGGTCTGGTTATCTGCGCCTGCTTTGAATTCTCGCGCGACAACGATGTCAGAGGGCAGCACAATTTCGCTTCCTGCGCTTTTGGCTTTGCCGAGAATCTCAAGCGCAGTGTTGGTCATATCATGCTCTGCCAGCGACTTACCTACATCAATCCCTTGTGCGGCTAAGAAGGTGTTCGCCATGCCGCCGCCAATCACGAGATGATCGACCTTTTCCACGAGATTGCCGAGCAGCTCCAATTTGCTCGACACTTTCGCACCGCCAACCACCGCAACGACAGGGCGCTTCGGCGCGCTTAATGCACCCGCTAAGGCACTCAATTCCGTTTGCATCAAGCGACCCGCGCAGGACGGCAGTAGATGTGCGAGACCTTCGGTGCTTGCGTGTGCGCGGTGCGCAGCAGAGAAGGCGTCGTTGCAATAGATATCGCCAAGTTTGGCGATTTCAGCCGCGAAGGTGGGATCGTTCGCAGGCTCTGCAGCGTGATAGCGTGTGTTTTCCAGCAAAAGAACCTGACCTGCTTGCAATGCGCCGGCGGCCGCACTTGCGCCCGCGCCAGTACAATTGGCAGAGAACATGACATCACACTCGAATGCGGTTTCCAAGGTCGGTACCAAGGGCTGCAAGCTCATCTCTGGTATGCGCTGACCTTTGGGGCGCCCGAAATGTGCAAGCAGGATCGGCAGGCCGCCAGCAGCTAGGATATCGCGCACAGTCGGAACAATCCGTTCGATCCGTGTGGCATCTGTGACCACGCCGTTTTCCATCGGAACGTTGATATCCACGCGCGTCAGCACACGCTTTCCTGCAAGGTCCATTTGATCCAAAGTTGTCCAGCTCATAATATTTCTCCTGTCAGGTTTAGCCTGTCTTTGCCGCTCAAAGCGCTTATCGTCAATGCTTGCCTTGTCCATTGCGGCAATGGGCCTTAGATACTGCGCCAACAGATATCAAAGGAGCGCCCGAATGGCCGATACAAAAGATCTCGAAAACACAATCCTGCTGGAACTCAAAGACGGCACAGTCACAATTGAATTGCTTCCCGATGTAGCACCGAAGCACTGTGAACGTATGAAAGAGCTTGCGCGCTCAGGCGCATACGACAACGTGGCATTCCACCGTGTGATTGACGGTTTTATGGCGCAAACTGGTGACGTCGCGAATGGCAACATGGAAAAGGATTTCAACATCCGTATGGCTGGCACGGGCGGCTCTGACATGCCTGATTTGCCAGCTGAGTTCTCCAAGCTGCCACATGATCGTGGTACAATCGGTGCGGCGCGCAGCCAGAGCCCTGATTCTGCAAACAGCCAGTTCTTCATTAACTTTTCTGACAACAACTTTCTCAATGGTCAGTATACGGTTTATGGCCGCGTGACGTCAGGCATGGATTTGGTTGATGCAATCACACGCGGCGAGCCACCTGTGGAGCCGGATCGCATGGTGTCCATGAAAGTTGCCGCAGATGCGTAAGCTCGCGTTTGCCCTGTGCCTGTTCGCAAGCCCCGCGCTTGCGACGGGCCTTCAGGTTGAAGTCGCTGGTGAAGGTGCCAATGGTACAATCGCCATCGACTTACTTGAGGATTTGGCCCCGGAACATGTCGCGCAGATCACTGCGATTGCAGAAAGCGGCGCGTATAATGGCGTTGTTTTCCATCGTGTGATTGATGGCTTCATGGCGCAAACGGGCGATGTTCAGTTTGGTCAATCCAGCGGCAATACGTCCCGTGCTGGCATGGGCGGCTCTGATATGCCTGACATTCAGGCAGAGTTTTCGTCCGAGCCGTTCAAACGCGGTATCGTCGGCATGGCGCGAAGCCAGAACCCGAATTCAGCGAACAGCCAGTTTTTCATTATGTTCGATGATGGCGATTTTCTGAACGGTCAGTACACGGTTGTTGGTCGCGTGACAGCTGGCATGGATGTGGTAGATCAAATCAAGCTGGGCACAGGCGGCAATGGCGCCGTTGTGGGCACGCCTGATATGATGAAGACTGTGACCGTCACCGAGTAAAGCCGGATGCACAATTGCGTGTGTGGAGCTATACGAACTAAGCTTTTTGAAGCACCCTTTGGAGGAATTCTCTGGAGGGTGCTTTTATGTTGAAACGGATCGCTTTGGCCTTGGGTCTATCGCTGGTGATGGGGACGGCGTCGGCCAGCCCTGAATTTTGGCAACATGAATGGCCGAAAACTGATTTTGAGAAAACCACAGTTGAAAACTGGGTTGAGATCATGTCTGGCGGTCCGCCCAAAGATGGCATCCCTGCGCTGAACAATCCCAAGTTTCGCAAAGCCAGCACGGAGACGCGCATTGGCGGGACAGAACCTGTGATCACCGTTGAGATCAACGGTGATGTGCGTGCCTATCCTGTACGATATCTGACATGGCATGAGATCGCCAATGATGTGGTCGGTGGCGTGCCTGTTGCTGTAACTTTCTGTCCGTTGTGTAATTCCGGTATCACCTTTGATCGGCGCGTAAAGCAAGGCACGCTGACGTTTGGTGTGTCTGGCAAGCTGCGCAATTCGGATATGGTAATGTATGATCGCGAAACTGAAACCTGGTGGCAGCAAGCGATTGGCGAGGCAATCGTTGGTGATTTGCTGGAAAGTGAACTGGTTCAATTTCCCACTTGGATGGAAAGCTGGGACGAGTACGTTGCGCGCAATCCAGAAGGGTTAGTGATGGACGAACCTGATTTTGCACGCCAATATGGCCGCAACCCCTATGTGAGTTATGACAGTTCAACCAAGCCGTTCTTGTATAGTGGTGAAAATCCGCCCCATGGCATTCCTGCGCTGGAACGCGTTGTGCGTGTCGGAGATCGCGCCTGGCCTTTGACGCGTTTGTCCAAGCTTGGCGCTGTGACGGAAAACGGTGTGAGCTTGACCTGGAAAGCAGGTCAAGCCTCGGCTTTAGATGGCCGCAATATTGCGAAAAGCCGTGATGTGGGCGGTGTACGCGTCAAGGATGCGCAGGGGCGCGACTTACCGCATGATGTGATGTTTGCCTTCGCGTTTCACGCTTTTTGGCCAGATGGCACTTGGATGTTGGGTGAGTAGGGGGCCAGCCCCCGTCTCCGCAAGCTGAGACTCCCCCGAAGTTTATTTGCAAAGATGAAGCCTATTCGATAATGCCGCCTGTGTTGGCGAGGAATGGCTCCAGATAGGTGAGGTTGGCGGTTCTGAGGCGTTTTCCACCGAAGCGATAGGTGATTCCCGCCATGATTGAGGTGGTGTCAGTGATATCATCGGTGCCGACGATCTCTTTCCGGTGGCTCTCACCATATTGCGTAGCGGCGAAGAGCGACAAGCCGGGCACCGCTTGGATGTCATAATCGACGCGCGCTTCCAGCGTCCACAGCTCAACCACAGTGCTCGGGGCGTCCATTTTCGCGTTGAGGTAGCCGATGGAGGTGCCAAAGCTCAGGCGATCAGTAGCTGCAAAGGTGATGCCAACGCCAGTCGCAATACCGTCGGTGGCTGTTGCGACGCTGTCTGTTCTACTGGTGCCTGTAATGTATCCCAGATGTCCATTGAATGACCAACTATTACATAGTGAGTACGAGCCTTCAATACTGCGCGAGCAGACGCATCGCATCATCGCTTCCGTCATTGTCGTGGTCCGATTGCAGCGCGCCCACAGAGACACCGTAGCTAAAGCGATCAGCAGAGCGGCCCGTGCGCAGTATCAGGCTGTTTGAGGTGTTTGCCGTATTGGGGGCCGCATTGGCGTTGTTCGTCGCCGCAAGTCCAAGATCCGCTTGGATATAGAGACCACTTTGCGTAAGGCGGCCAAAGCTCAGATTGGTGCGCCCCGTCAGCAAAGTTCCTGTTGCGCCTTGGATTGCGACGGGGGCACCTGCCGTTTGACTTTGCTCGAAAGACAATTGTGCGCTGCCGTAAAATTCTTGCGCAGTGAGCGGGCTAGTGATGAGCAAAAGGGCGGTTGTGAGGCGCAGCATTGTTTACCCTTTCAGCACGATAAGCGCGTGGCGTTTCTTGCCTGCGCTTAGCTTGATAGGTGACGTCAAAGCGGCCGCGTCGAGCATGAGGCCTGCATCGTTCAGGGGCGCATCATCGATCTTTGCACCATTCTCGGAGATCAGACGTTTCGCGTTTTTGCCGGACTTCGCAAGCCCCGCGCGCACGATGGCTTGTACGATGGAAAGGCCATCGCCCAACTCTTCACGTGTTAGCTCGAGCGTGGGTAAATCATCGCCAACGCCGCCCTTTTCGAACACTTCGCGCGATGTCGCTTCGGCGGTGCCGGCGGCCTCCGCGCCGTGGCAAAGCTTGGTGATCTCATTGGCGAGGATGACCTTCGCCTCATTAATCTCGGAGCCTGCTAACGCGCCAAGGCGTTCGCATTCTTCTACAGGCATTTCCGTGTAGAGTTTGAGAAAACGGCCTACGTCGGCATCGGTCGTGTTACGCCAGAATTGCCAAAACTCGTAGGGGCTACGTATGTCAGGGTTTAGCCAAACAGCGCCATCTGCGCTCTTACCCATCTTTTTGCCGTCCGATGTGGTCAGTAATGGCGAGGTCAATCCGAAGATCTGATTGTCCAAAACGCGGCGCGTCAGGTCAATACCATTGACGATATTGCCCCACTGATCCGAGCCCCCCATCTGCAGCACGCAGCCATAGCGGCGGTTCAACTCAAGAAAGTCATAGGCCTGCAAGATCATGTAGTTGAACTCAAGAAAGCTCAGGCTCTGCTCGCGATCAAGGCGCGACTTTACGCTTTCAAAAGCGAGCATCCGATTAACCGAGAAATGCTTGCCAATGTCGCGCAGGAAATCGAGGTAGTTCAGCCCATCAAGCCATTCCGCATTGTTGATCATCAAGGCATCAGACGGGCCATCACCATATGTCAAATACGCGCTGAAGACTTTCTTAATGCCAGCAATGTTATCATCGATTTTCTCAGGCGTGAGCAGAGGGCGTTCATCGGCGCGAAAAGACGGATCACCTACTTTGGTCGTGCCGCCACCCATCAAAGTGATTGGCTTGCCGCCTGTCTTTTGCAACCAGCGCAACATCATAATCTGGATCAGCGAGCCTACATGCAAAGACTCAGCCGTCGCATCAAAGCCAATGTAGGCGGGCATGCCGCCTTTTAGCGCCGCCTCGTCGAGACCTTGATAATCGGTGCAATCGGCCAAAAAGCCACGCTCCATCATCACTGCAATGAAATCGGATTTAGGATGGTAGGTCATAACTTGCGTCCACGTATAGCTCTGGTCAAAGCTCATACAGGGCAGATGCGTAAAGGAAAAGCCTATGAAGGGCACGGGATTGGTGAAAGCGATTGGATTGATGTCGGGCACGTCGCTGGACGGGGTGGATGCGGCGGAAGTGGTGACCGACGGCGAGATCATCGATGCCTTCGGGTCAAGCGCATATCGCAGTTATTCAAACGAAGAACGCGCAGTGCTGCGTGGTGTGTTGGGCCGTTGGCCTGGCAACGGATTGGAACAAGCTTTGGCCGTCGTGCAAGACGCACACATAGGGGTACTGAGCGGGTTCGATCCAGACTTGATTGGATTTCATGGCCAAACCCTCGCGCATGAACCGCGCGGGCGGGGAACGCATCAACTTGGCGATGGTGCCGCTTTGGCGCAACAGGTTGGCGCGCCTGTGGTCTGGGACTTTCGCACGAATGATGTGCAATTGGGCGGCGAAGGCGCGCCGCTTGCGCCGTTCTTTCACTTCGCATGTGCCAAATGGATCAAAGCGGATGCACCGATTGCGTTTCTAAACTTGGGCGGCGTGGGTAATATCACATGGATCGATCCGAGCAAATCCAAAGCTGAGGACGCGAACTCGTTGCTCGCCTTTGATACAGGGCCTGCGAACGCGCCGATCAATGATTTGATGCAAGCGCGGCGCGGGTTGAGTTACGACAAAGACGGCAAATTGGCCCAGAAAGGGCAGGTGGAGACAGGCGCGCTGGAACTCTTCCTGACCGAGACTTATTTTGCTCGCATTCCACCGAAATCACTGGATCGGAACGATTTCTCTATCATGCTGGAACTGGTGCGCAAACTCTCCGACGCAGATGCGGCAGCAACTATGACCGCGATGAGCGCCGCAGCCGTGATGCAGGCGATGGAGCATTGCCCAAGCCTTCCGACACGTGTGTTTGTATGCGGCGGTGGTCGCCACAACCCGGTGATGATGCATATGCTGCGCGAAGCGCTAGATTGCCCAGTAGATCCCGTAGAAGACGTTGGCTTGGATGGTGATATGCTTGAAGCACAAGCGTTTGCTTATCTAGCAGTCAGAGTCGCGCGGGGCCTTCCAACCAGTGGCCCAAGCACCACTGGTGTTAGCGGACATGTCGGCGGTGGCATCCTTAGCAAACCTTTAGGCAAAGACTAACTCCGCACGCATCATATCTCTGTAAATACCCTAGGGTTTGTGAGGGACTGGCCTCTGATACCAGCAGGTCCAAAAAGCACTTACGCCGAACAGCTCGCCCCACCCAAGACACAGAATTTCGCGCAATGGGGATGGTTTAACTGTACAGACCCTTCGGCGTCTTCCAAGCTGCTGCCAAGTTCAAATTCGGGCGCATACGGCAACAAGGTGCAAGCTAGAACCGTAGGCTTATCCGCACCTTTGCGTTTAACGACCATACGCGAGGACGCGCACATCATTGCGTCAGGCGATTTGTTTAGAATGACCCAACAAGCGCTTGTAATCTCGGGAACATCGGCGGTCTCATCCATCTCAGGGAATAAAACTGTCTGAGCGGGGTTGCGGGCGTCTATTTCAAAGCCATGCTCTGCAAACAGCGCGGCGTAGCCTTGGCGCGATGCGGCGTCGCTTTCGCCCCAGACCGTGCGACCCGCAACAGCCATGGCAAAGCCGTTCCTTTGTAGCCAAGCCATGCCTTCAATTGTTTTTTCAAACGTTCCAGCGCCGCGTTCTTTGTTATGGTTGACGCTATCCCAGTGATCCACAGAAATACGCATCGTTAATTTACCGGGGTAGGCTGCATTCAACTCTAACAGCCCTGCGCGCATAGATTTACGCATCATCGGGCGCATCGCATTGGTCAGGATCAACACATCATAGCCGCGCTCGAGAGAGGCGCGGGTGATCTCAATCATCTCGGGGTTCATAAACGGCTCACCACCCGTGAAGGCAATCTCGCGCACGCCCCACTTGCGGGTCTCCAACTGATCCAGATAGATGCGCACTTCGCCGGCGGTAATATAGACCAACGCGTCATTTTTTGGGGAACTCAAAATATAGCAATTTTCGCATTCAATATTGCACAGGGTGCCTGTGTTAAACCAAAGCGTTTGCGGATCGCTCAATGCAACGCTTGCACGTTGCTCACCCTTGGCCGTAATGAAGGGGTCATTGAATTTTTTAGCCGAAAGAAGCGGATTTTCGATATCTTTCATGGATTGTCCTCAGTAGAGCGTTTTGCTTGCGTTTACTCCGCGCGCTTAAGACATATAAGCGCTCAAAGAAACACTGACACCATTGTGATGACACAAAGCAGTGTTAGACATTCATTTTGCTGCGCGTTAATGAGGCATAAAGCTTAACGTTAGCGCTAACAGCTTGGGTTGTTGCGTTGTATCAATATTAGGAGCGCCTCGCATGGTTTCTCGCGTCATTCCTGTAGATCCTTTTGATCTTGTCATCTTCGGCGGAACGGGCGATCTCGCCCGTCGGAAGATTTTGCCGGGACTTTTTCGTCGGTTTTGTTCTGGTCAAATGTCGTCTGAGAGTAAAATCATTGGCGCAGCGCGTGGTGTGCATTCAGCCGAAGAATTCCGCGAGATCGTGGCTGCCGCTATTCACGAATTCGTATCGAGCGACGCGATTGACGAGAGTGTCCTTGCTGAGTTTCTTATACGGCTCGATTACGTCGCTGTGGACGCGCGTGGTGACACTGGTTGGACAGAGCTAGCCGGAAAAATTCGCAAAGACTTGGTGAATGCGTTTTATTTCTCAGTCGCGCCAAGCCTATTTGGTGATCTTGCAGAACGCTTAAAGCGCTTTGCGATGGCAGATAACGACAGCCGTATCGTCGTAGAAAAGCCATTTGGCCGCGATCTTGCAACAGCGAAATCCCTTAATGCGTCCTTGGCCAAGCATTTTGATGAAAAGCAGATTTACCGGATCGATCACTATCTTGGCAAAGAAACTGTGCAAAACCTGATGGCTGTGCGGTTCGGTAATATGTTGTTCGAACCGCTTTGGAACAGCCAATACATCGATCATATCCAAATAACTGTCGCCGAAACTGTGGGTGTTGCCGGGCGCGGTGAATACTACGACCGCTCCGGCGCAATACGCGATATGGTGCAAAACCACTTGATGCAACTGCTTTGCCTCATAGCGATGGAACCACCTGCAAAATTTGATCCTGATGCTGTGCGAGACGAGAAGCTGAAAGTCATTCGTGCGCTAGAACCTGTGCTTCCGCACCATATTGTACGCGGACAATACGGCCCCTCCGAGGACGACGATGATTTCAGAACGCATGTAGAGGATTCCAGTAGCAAAACCGAAAGTTTCATTGCGATGAAAATGGCGATCAGTAATTGGCGATGGGCGGGTACACCGTTTTATCTGCGTACTGGCAAGCGTTTAAAGGCGCGTACCTCTGAAATCACCGTTGTCTTTAAAGATGCGCCCCATTCGATTTTTGGTGCCGACGCGGGCCGTCACAACAACGAGCTTCGGATTCGCTTACAGCCGAATGAAGGCATGACGCTTGATGTTACGATTAAAGAACCAGGGCCAGGGGGCATGCGTCTTGTTGATGTCCCGCTTGATATGTCTTTTGCCGACGCGCTTGGCGACAACGCAATTGATGCACCTGATGCTTATGAGCGACTGATCATGGATGTGATCCGTGGCAATCAGACGCTGTTTATGCGCGGCGATGAGGTCGAAGCGGCATGGGCCTGGACTGATCCTATCATAGAGGGCTGGCAAGCGCGCGGCGAAGTGCCTAAAACTTACGATAGCGGCAGCGAAGGTCCGACCGATGCTATGGCTATGATCGCACGTGATGGCCGCATTTGGAGAGAAATCAAACGATGAATTTTATCGAATACCCCGACTCAGATATTTTGATGATTGATCTTGCCAACAAAATTGCAGGGGATCTGAACGCAGCGCTTCGTCATGAGGACCGCGCTTGTTTGGCTGTCCCTGGAGGCACAACACCGGGCCCTTTGTTTGATGATTTGTGCGCCGCAGATTTGCCGTGGGACTGCGTTGATGTGATGTTGACGGATGAACGTTGGGTTCCAACCGACAGTGACCGCTCAAACACTAAACTCATTCGCGAACGATTGTTGGTCAATCGTGCAGCCGCTGCGCGTCATCTACCGCTTTATGCGAGCGCGGACACGCCGGAGGAAAAATTGCCAGAATTAGAAGCGATTATTGCACCGGAATTGCCGATTGCCGTCCTTTTGCTGGGCATGGGGGCAGATATGCACACTGCATCGCTGTTTCCGGGCGCTGATAAGCTCGACGAAGCCCTTGATCCGCGCGCGCCAATCTTGGTGCCAATGCGCGCACCGAACGCGCCCGAACCACGTGTTACGCTAAGCGCGCGTGTTTTGGATGGCGCTTTGCGAAAACACGTTGTGATCATCGGCGAAGAAAAGCGTGAAGCGTTTGAAAAAGCACAACATCTTAGTGCGCATGATGCCCCAATCAAATCGGTGCTGACGGGCGCAGATGTGCACTGGGCACCTTAAAGGATTATAGCGATGTGGAAAAATGTGAAGGCGCTGGACTGCGGTACCAAGATTGTTGATCTCTTCGAAAGCAATGCAAACCGCGCAGGCGACTTTTCCGTCAACGCGCTGGATATGCTTTTTGATTACTCAAAAACCAGCATCTCTGAAGAAGCTCGTACAGCGCTAATTGACTTAGCGAACGCAGCAGGCGTGACCGCCAAGCGCGATGCGATGTTTGCGGGTGAGAAAATCAACGAAACCGAAGGCCGCGCGGTTCTTCATACGGCTTTGCGCAACCTCAGCGGCGATCCAGTCGTTGTGGACGGGGTGGATGTGATGCCAGAGGTCCATAAGACGTTGGATCGCATGGCGCAATTTTCGGAAGACATCCGCAAGGGCGTCTTCAAAGGGCAGGGTGGCGCGATCACCGATGTCGTGAACATTGGTATCGGCGGCTCTGATCTGGGACCTGCGATGGCGACACTTGCGCTTGCGCCGTATCACGACGGGCCGAACGTGCACTATGTCTCCAACGTGGATGGCGCGCATATTGCCGACACTTTGCGTGGGCTGGATGCTACGACAACGCTGGTTGTTGTCGCCTCCAAAACTTTCACGACGATTGAAACGATGACCAATGCGCGCACAGCGATGGCGTGGATGTCTGAGACAGTCAAAGATCCCAGCGCACAGTTTGCAGCGCTCAGCACGTCTGAAGAAAAAACCGCAGCGATGGGCATTCCTGCTAGCCGTGTGTTCGGTTTCGAGGATTGGGTTGGTGGGCGATATTCGCTTTGGGGTCCGATCGGGCTCGGCATTATGATTGCTGTTGGGAACGATGCATTCGGTGCCTTCTTGGGTGGTGCAGAGGCAATGGATCGCCATTTCCAATATGCTGACTTTATGGACAACCTGCCTGTCATGCTCGCGCTGGTTGGGATCTGGCACAACCAGATTTGCGGACACACCACCCGTGCGGTCCTACCATACGAGCAACGCCTGACGCGTTTGCCTGCCTATTTGCAGCAGCTTGAGATGGAAAGTAATGGTAAGTCCGTGCAAATGGATGGCTCTGATGTTGCCGTGCACACAGGTCCTGTTGTCTGGGGCGAGCCGGGCACAAACGGGCAGCACGCCTTCTATCAACTGATCCATCAAGGATCGCGTGTGGTGCCTTGCGAATTTTTGCTGGCCGCAGAAGGGCATGAGACAGATTTGGTGCATCAACACCAACTGCTTAGTGCGAACTGTCTCGCGCAATCCGAAGCGCTGATGACAGGCCGTTCGATTAACGTGGCACGGGACTTGATGGCTGCTAAAGGCTTGGTCGGTGATGAGCTGGAACGCCAAGCGCGTCACCGTGTCTTCCCTGGAAATCGTCCGTCAACGACGTTGCTTTATCCAAAGCTCACTCCTGAGGTTCTCGGCCAAATTATCGCGCTTTATGAGCACCGTGTTTTCGTAGAGGGCGTGATTTTGGGGATCAACTCTTATGATCAATGGGGTGTTGAGTTGGGCAAAGAACTCGCCACGGCGCTGCAACCGATTGTCGAGGGGAGCGAAGCTGCGGATGACAAAGATGGATCGACCCGAGCTTTGGTGAAATATCTCCAGACCCGCTCTGTTTGAAAAAGGTCGAGGCCTCCGGCGGGGATATCTTTTAGAAAGAGGAAGCGGTTTGGGCACCGTCGATTGTGCGGATGTGGTCTATGAAAGTTTGGGCTAGGGGACGGCGTGCAGAGCCGTCCGGCTCAAGCGTGACACACACGCAGGTGAAAGTCGTGCGCAGATCACCAGCCCAGATTTCTGACGCGATTGTAAAGCTGGTGGTGCGATAGGCTGTTGCACGCGCGGTGACAATATAGGCCTCATTGCGCAGCATTTCCTTTTTCCAGTGAATTTCACCTGACCGGATAACGATCCGTGGATCGTTCTTTTGATCATATGTCGTAAGGCCACATTCCTGAATGTAGATCGTTCTGAGCTTTTCGAATCATGTGAGATAGGCGGCATTGTTCACATGTCCGAGCATGTCAATCTCGTTGAACCGCACGCGATCCGCCATGGCGAGCTGCCAAACTTTTGGCAAGCCCGCCTGTTGTTGCTTTGGAATAAGCGTGGTTAAAAATGGAATATCATGCGTTCGGTATCTCGAAGCCCGGCGCAGCGAGGGTAAAGCCGTCAAAGGAAAAACCCGGGGACACGGTGCAGCCAACCAATGTAAACGCCCCAGTTGTTTTCGCCTTTTGCCAATGATGGATAGGCACGATCAGCTGTGGCACGCCTTTGGTCAGATCAGGCGTGAGCAGGTGTTCAGATGCAGGTCCTGCGTCAGTTTCTGACAGGCTCAAGATCAAGGGGGCACCTGCATAATAGTGCCAAATTTCGGTTGCGTCGACTTTGTGCCAATGACTACTTTCGCCGGCCTTGAGCAGAAAGTAGATGCAAGTCCCGTGCGCGCGCGGTCTTGCGTCGTCGATGTGCGTTTGGCGATACCAGCCGCCCTCTGGATGCGGTTGGAGATCGAGATGCTTTATGATCGCATCGGCGTCCATCACTTGAGGATGGAGCGCCCTGCATAGCGCGCTGTTTCGCCCAGCATTTCTTCGATGCGGATCAACTGGTTGTACTTCGCCAATCTGTCTGAACGCGCGAGTGAGCCGGTTTTGATCTGACCACAGTTCGTCGCAACTGCGAGGTCTGCGATGGTCGCGTCTTCGGTTTCGCCGGAGCGGTGGCTCATCACGTTGGTGAAGCGCGCGCGATGTGCCATATCAACCGCTTTAAGAGTTTCTGATAAGGTACCGATTTGATTTACTTTTACCAGCATAGAATTGGCGCTACCGCGCTCGATTCCTAAAGCCAAACGATCAGGGTTTGTGACGAACAGATCATCGCCTACAAGCTGGATACGATCCCCGATCAAGTCTGTCAGGGCTTTCCAACCGTCCCAATCGTCCTCGTCCATGCCATCTTCGATCGAAATAATCGGATAGTCGTTCACAAGCGCTTCGAGGTAGGCTGCGTTTTCAGCGGATGTCAGGGACTTTCCTTCACCTGCATAGACATACTTGCCGTCCTTAAAGTATTCTGTCGCTGCACAATCAAGCGCCAAGTAGATATCTTCGCCCGCTTTATATCCAGCCTTTGCAATAGAATTCATGATGAAATCTAGTGCTTCTCGGGTCGTGCCAATGTTGGGTGCAAACCCACCTTCGTCACCAATCCCTGTAGAGAGGCCAGCTGCGGTCAGCTCTTTCTTCAATGTGTGGAAGATTTCAGAGCCCATGCGCACTGCCTCGCGAATATTATTCGCGCTCACGGGCATGATCATGAATTCTTGAATATCGATAGGGTTATTAGCATGTTCGCCGCCATTGATGATGTTCATCATCGGTACGGGAAGCGTGCGCGCGGAGGTGCCGCCAACATAGCGAAACAGCGGCATCGTGCTGAAATCTGCTGCCGCTTTGGCAACTGCGAGGGATACGCCAAGGATCGCATTCGCGCCAAGGCGGGCCTTGTTGGGGGTGCCGTCCAGTTCGATCATCATCGCGTCGATCAATTCCTGCTCTGTTGCGTCCATGCCCAACAGCTCTTCAGCGATCTCACCGTTCACAGCGGCCACAGCTTCCAACACGCCCTTACCCATGTAACGCGCTTTGTCGCCATCGCGCTTTTCAACCGCTTCATGCGCGCCCGTGGAGGCACCGGAAGGAACTGCCGCGCGGCCCATTGTGCCGTCTTCCAGTATCACATCTACCTCAACCGTGGGATTGCCCCGGCTGTCAAGAATTTCGCGGGCGTGGATGTCGATGATAGCGCTCATAACGGATGGGTCCTTTAAAATATGGATTTGACGCTTCTCTACACTGTGCTTGGCGGCTGTGGAACCCTGTTTGCGCCCTAATTGTTACCGCTAACAGAAATTTTTCGCTCGCGCCACATGACGAACAGGCCAGAGCCTATAACGATGAAAGCGCCCAGTAGCGTCAAAGCATCTGGCGTCTCTTGGAAAAACAGGGCTGCTATGATCAAAGCAAAGACTAGTCGAGTGTAACGAAAAGGGGTGACGAAGGAGACATCGCCCATGCGCATTGCGGCCGTGATCGAATAGTAGCCGATTGCATTCACCAATGATGCGCAAAGCACCAAGCCAATCCCGCCGAACGCTGGGAGGGTGTGCGGGCCGGTGATCGGTAGTAAGAAGAGGCCTGCTGGGATGAGTGCTGCCGTGCCCCATGTGGCCATTTGCAAGGTGCCGACTGTCTTAGGCATTGCGCGCGTCAGCAAATCGCGGGTGGACAGTCCGATGGCTGCGACGAGTGCGAGCAAAGCGCCGAACGAAATTCCGCTCGTGTCTGGGCGCAGCATTAGCAAGACTCCGAAAAAGCCTGCGGTAACCGCGAACCAACGACGCGGTCCCACTTTTTCTTTCAGCACCAAAGCAGCCCCGAGGGTCACAAACAAAGGCACCGCTTGAATGATCGAAATCACCAAGGACAAAGGCGCGAGCGCGAGCGCGCTGACCATGCAGATCGCTGTGATGGCTTCCACGATATTGCGCCAAACAACAGGCTTTGCGAAGAATTCAGGCGCGAAAGGCGATTGCGCGGATCTGTGCGCAAGGGTTGCTAAAATGATCAAGCCGGGCAGAGCCATAAAGATCAGCACCAACGACACGGACATCGCAACCGAGGAGAGTTTGACGAAGGCATCGCCCATGGCAAATGTCGCCATGGAGAGCACCATCAAAAGAACTGCGCGGGTGTTTTCCACTCGTTATTGAGCTTTCGGTTTTACGGGTACGCCATAAAGTTCGAGCTTGTGGCCTTTCAGCGTGTAACCGAGACGGGCGGCTATTCGTTCTTGCAGCTCTTCAATCTCTGGGTCCACGAATTCAATGACTTCGCCTGAATTCATGTCGATCAAGTGATCGTGGTGATCACGTTCTGCATCTTCATAGCGCGCACGTCCGTCGCCGAACTCTAACTTGTCCAGAATGTCCGCTTCTTCGAACAATTTCACTGTGCGGTACACCGTCGCGATAGAAATGCCGTCATCCTCTGCAGAGGCGCGTGCATATAGTTCTTCCACGTCAGGATGATCCGCGCTGGCCTCAAGTACGCGCGCGATGGTGCGGCGTTGGCCGGTCATGCGCAGACCTTTTTCCTCGCAGCGTTCAATGATGGTTGTATCGGCCATGACGGGGCTCCGGCTTCATCTATTAGGGGGTCCTTAGCGCATGCGGAAGCCGCGGAAAAGGGGGCAGGCGCGGGCGCTGCGGTTGACTTGCAGGCCCAAAGGGGCCATGAGCGCATAAAATACTGCAAAACGCGCCCAAACACGGGCTGCGCTGCAACATATACCCCTAAAGGACATGTATCCGTTGAGTGAATTTGAAACTATGGGCCTGTCCGAGCGTCTTGTCGCTCGTTTGAAAGAGCTTGGCCTCACCACACCGACACCAATCCAAGCCCGCGCAATCCCAGAGGCCTTAAACGGTCACGATGTTCTGGGTCTGGCGCAAACCGGCACTGGAAAGACTGCCGCTTTTGGTTTGCCTTTGATTACATTGCTCAGCGAAAACCCGGGGCGTCCTTCGCCGAAAACCGTGCGCGCGCTTATTCTTGCGCCTACACGAGAGCTTGCGGGTCAGATCGTTGAGAACCTCAAAGACTACACCAAAGGCACGCCGATAAAAGTCGCGCTGGTTGTGGGTGGTCAGTCGATCAATGTGCAATCCAAGCGTTTGGAAAGGGGAATCGACATTCTGGTGGCAACACCGGGTCGTTTGATTGATTTGATGGATCGCCGTGCGCTGACCTTGAAAGAGTCGCATTTCCTCGTGCTCGACGAAGCGGATCAAATGCTCGACATGGGCTTTATCCACGCGCTACGTCAAATCGCGGCAGTCTTGCCGGAGCAGCGCCAAACGATGTTGTTCTCAGCGACTATGCCGAAGCTGATGAACGAGATCGCCAACACATATCTGAAGAGCCCGCGTCGTATCCAAGTGTCGCCCCCGGGAAAAGCTGCGGATAAAGTCACGCAAGTAGTTCATTTTATTGCGAAAACGGAAAAGCAGTCTTTGCTGATCGAGCTGCTTGGCGAACACAAAGACGAGCGCGCATTGGTGTTTGGTCGCACAAAGCACGGTTGCGAAAAACTGATGAAGCAGTTGGTTGCGCGTGGTTTCGCAGCGACATCGATCCATGGTAATAAGAGCCAAGGCCAGCGTGAACGCGCATTGGCGGCCTTTAAAGCCGGTGAGATGAAAGTGCTGGTCGCAACGGACGTTGCGGCGCGCGGACTTGATATTCCTGATGTGCGTCACGTCTATAACTATGAGCTGCCTAATGTGCCTGACGCATATGTGCACCGCATTGGTCGTACCGCGCGTGCGGGCAAAGATGGTGCTGCGATTGCGTTCTGTGCACCAGACGAAATGGATCTGCTGAAAGACATCGAAAAGACCATGAAAACCTCGATCCCCGTTGCCTCTGGCACGCCTTGGGTTGATTTCGATGGTGTGTCGGCGAAAAGCCGCTCTGGCATGGGTGGTCGCGGTAAAGGCGGTGGCGGTGGTCGTCGTGGCGGCGGCGGAGGCGGTGGTCGACCTGGTGGTGGTGGCGGTCGTCCAGGTGGCGGTGGCGGAAAGCCCGGTGGTGGTCGTCGACGTCGTAGTGGCGGCGGTGGTGCAAAGCCAAGCGCATCTTAGAGAATAACGGAGGCGTAACACTTACGTCTTTCGTTAATTTTAGTATGAACAAAAAAGAAAACCGACCAGACGCGCTGACCGGTTCAATACAACTCGTTTGCGATGGATTTAGATCAGCTGATAGCTGTGCGGCACGTAGCGATAGCCGCCTTCGCCACGCGTCTCGATAAAGCCCATCCCCGGGAACGGCATGTGGTAGCCAATCAGCGGGAATCGATCCGCAGATGCCACATCCATCAGTTTCTTACGCGTTGCCGCAGCTGCCGCTTTGTCCATGTCAAAGCGCACTTCCCAATCGGGATAGGCCACAGACCAGGCATAGTGGTTCGCTGTATCCGCCATCAGCAACAACTGCTTGCCGCCGCTTTCCAGCATTTAGCCCATGCGACCGGGCGTGTGGCCAAAGGCTTCAACTGCCGTAATGCCAGAGCGCACATCCGCACCGCCTTGAAAGAATGCCATCTTCTCTGCCAATGGGCGCAACTTGGCGTTAAATCCTTCGTTTTCGGCCTTCGCCCAGCTGTCGAATTCTTCCTGTCCTGTCACATATGCAGCGCCCGCAAAAGTCTCATTACCGCTTTCATCCGTGAGACCGCCAATGTGATCGCCGTGCATGTGCGTCGGAACCACATGTGTGACATCGCTCGTCTCGTAACCAGCGGCGTTCAACGCTTTGCTCGTGCCTGCAGCGTTCAAACCTGTGTCGAACAAGATAACCTCTGAGCCTGTGTTAACCACTGTTGGCGTAAAGAAGAATTGCGCGGCTTCGGTGGAAATGAAATTCGCAGCGCTGACCTCATTGAATTCGTCAGCACTGACGTTCATTCCGAAGATATTCTGCGGACTTTCAACACTGCGAGACCCGACAAGCAGGGTCGTCACGCGAAAATCACCGAGCGTGAAATCGCGGTGCGTTGGCATCGTTGTCGCTGAGTGACCAGCAACCAACGTAGCAGTCGGCGCGGCAGCAGCGGCAAGTGGAAGGGCGGCTCCAGAGAGCAGAGTTTGACGACGGGTGAGTTGCGCGTGGGTCTCCTTTGTTGTGTTTGCCGTCACATAACTGAACACTTGATCCGGTCAATTCACAGCCGCGTTAACTGAACAGCACTGATACTGGCTCGGAGCTATTCTTGAGTATAAACACAAGCCTTCTTTTCACTGACGTTTCCAAAAAAAGACCGCCGCACATCATCGATGTGCGACGGTCTGTTTTTACAATGGGTAGGTTTGATTACCCCGTAACACCCATCTGCATGTTCAGGATTTGCGCAGTCTGCGCATCAATGCCAAGGGCGTCAGCCAACGCTGACATGTAGGCTTTCTCTGCAGGGGTATCAACGCGGATCGACATCATCGACATCGCGTAGAGCTGGAACTTCTGCGCATCAGGCGTATCAGCCGCGAGGCCTTCGACATCAACAGGTGCTGCAAGCTGCGCTTGAATGAACGCCATGTCCTCAGCTTCTGCATCATCGCCTAAGGTCTCTAGGATCTTTTGGCGTTCGCCCTCATCAATATCGCCATTGCATTTAGCGGCTTGGATCATTGCGCGCAGCATCAAGCCTGCGTTTTTTTCGGCTTCTGGGGCCGCAGGTGCCACTTTGCTAAAGCCATCAAGCATGTCGCCCATACCTTTCCCACCAACAGCTGCTGCGCCGCCAAGAGCTGCGAAAATGCCTGCCATGCCAACGCCTGCACCTGCGCCAGCAGCGCCGCCGCCTCCGGTGAGGGAGGAAAGCAAACCGCCTTTGTCAGCGCCTGCATCTGCGGCGCCGCCCATAAGACCGCCAAGCATGCCTTGCAAATCCATGCCACCGCCGGCAGCTCCGCCGCTGGTCATTTGCGCCATCATATCCGCCATAGGATTGGAGCCGCCTTCAGCGCCGCCACCTGTGAGCTTGCTTATCATATCGGCCATAGGGTTAGAGCCGCCCTCAGCGCCGCCGCCCATCATTTTGCCCATCATATCTGCCATTAGGTTTGCCGCCTCGGCACCAGCCTCTGCCTGCTGACCACCCAAAAGTGCGCCAAGGCCACCACCGCTGGCCATTTTGTCCACGCCGCGCGCAGTTGCATATCCGATTGCAACTTTTGCCAGTGTTCCCATGAGGCTCATATGTATTCTCCTGAATGCGGGCGAGGTACCCTGAAAGATGTGTCTTTAGACCAAATCTGGTGCGCGACCAAAGCGGTTTGCGAGGCGTGCAACTGTAAGACCTTGTACAATAATCGAGAAGATCACCACAACATAGGTCGCGGTGAGAATTAGTGGCTTCCATTCCCCCTCAGGCAGAGACAGGGCCAAAGCGACGGAGATACCACCTTTGAGGCCACCCCAAGTCATTATCGGAATGACGCCTGGACTGAATTGGCGGAAAGGTTTCCGCAGCAGCACAGGGATCGCCACTGCGGCAAGGCGTGCGACCAATGCCAGGACTATCGTAATGATGCCCGTCACAAGGAAGCTTGTATCGAAAGCAATCGCGAAAGCTTCAAAGCCGATCAACAAGAACAGGACTGCATTCAGGATCTCGTCAATCAATTTCCAAAACGCATCCACATACTCGCGGGTTTGCTGCGTCATGCCTTCCTTGGTGCCGATATCGCCAATCAACAGACCGGCGCAGACCGCCATGATTGGGGCAGAAACATGCAGAAAGACCGCCAATTCATAGCCACCAAACGCTAGGCCAAGGGTCAGAAGCACTTCGAGAGAATAATCATCAATGCGGCGCATCAAACGGAATGTGAGCCAGCCAAGTACAATCCCAAGAACCGCTCCGCCAACCGCTTCTTGGAAGAACAGTTTAACGGCATCAGCGGCGCCGCTGCTATGATGATCATCGCCATGGGGAAAGGCTATGCCAACAAGCACGAGGAAAACGACATAGCTGACGCCATCATTAAAAAGCGATTCACCTGCAATCTTGGTTTCCAGCGATTTCGGCAAGTCTGCTCCGCGTAAAACCCCTAAGACTGCGACTGGATCCGTCGGCGAAATTAACGCACCAAAGACAAGTGCAACGATCAAGGGCATGCCCGTAAGCCAAGAAAAACCAAATCCAACCACTGCTGTGGAGAGCGCGATGCCAATCGTCGCCATAAGACACACGAGTCGCCATTCTTTTTTGAGATCACTCAGCTTCACATGCAAAGCACCCGCGAATAGTAAAAGGCCAAGCATACCTTCCAGCAGTGCCTCAGAGAAATTGATGCCGGTCACGGTGTCACGAACCACATCGGCAATCCCAAGGGCGGGGGCGACGAGATCAACGCAGAGGATAACTAAAGAGGCCAGAAGCGAGACCACCAAAATGCCAATTGCGCTTGGCAGTTTCAAAAAGAGATAGTTCAACGCACCAAACGCGCCCGCGAGAACAATCAAAAGCGATGTAATTTGTAAGAAATTCATAAGGTAGTACACTTTAAAAAGCCAAGAGTTGCTGCAAACTAGGGGCAGGCTGGGCAATTGGAAAGCACCAAGTGAATTGCGTACTTGACCCGCAGGGCTGCATCGGGTTTGCCAAAAGGATGGATAGAAAAGACAGATTAGACCTCATTGGGGTCATAGCGATGCTTGTGTTTGCGAGCCTGTTTGCGTTCAACCAGATTGTTATCAAGATCACCATCGATGGGCTGCAGCCGATATTTTCGGCAGCAGCACGCTCTTTGATTGGGTTGGTGGCGCTTTGGTTTTGGATCAAATGGCGTGGCATTCCCATTCGCATGACCCGTGGCCAACTTTGGGGCGGAATTTTGATTGGGCTCTTGTTCACTTTCGAATTTCTCTGCCTCTTCATCGCGCTCGACATCACAACGGTCAGCCGTGCTAGCGTGATTTTCTACACCATGCCGATCTGGCTTGGCATCATCGCGCATTTCTTTTTACCCGGTGAGCGACTTACAGGCATCCGTTTGATCGGTTTTCTGGTAGCAATTTGCGGCGTGGCATGGGCGTTCTTGAACCGTGGCGGCGGCGAGGCGAGCTTGCTCGGCGATGTGCTTGCCCTGATCGCAGCATTTGGCTGGGCAGGGATCGCACTTTGTGTGCGCCTCACGCCTGTGAGCGAAGCGCCCGCAGAGCTGCAACTCGTGTGTCAGTTGGCGATTTCGGGCGTGGTTTTGCTTTTGCTCAGCCCGCTCTTCGGGCCGCTGATCCGCGAATTCGAAATGATGCACGGGATCGGCCTGTTGTTTCAGTCAATCGTGATGGTGCTCTTCGGGTTTTTGCTATGGTTCGCGCTGATGAAGATCTACCCAGCCTCCGACATTGCGTCGTTCTCGTTTCTGTCACCCGTGTTAAGCGTGTTCTTTGGTTGGTGGATCTTGGGCGAAGAGATCCACGCGCAAACGGTTGTAGCATTGATCCTTGTGTGTATCGGTCTCGTGTTGATTTCACGCAGGGCAAAGCGCACCAGTTAAGTACCGCAGAAGGTCGCTGGGACGATCTCTTCAGTGCTTGGCGGTCGTTTCAGATCGTCAAAACCTTCGCAGTCTTCAAACGGGGTTTGAAGTGCTGCGTTCAAGCGATGAAACGGCGCGAAATCTCCCTCTACTGCGGCGGTAATCATCTGTTCGATCCGATGATTGCGCGGGATGATCACAGGGTTGCGCCGAGCCATGAGTGCTTTGGGGTCGTTTTCATCTTTGATCCGGTTTGACCACCTATGATGCCAAGCATTATAGGCCACGCGGTCAGTCACCTCATCAATCGCAGACCCATGGTTGAGCGCCGCAAATGTGTTTGTGAAATCAGAGCCACATCTCTCCATTAGATCAAGCAGATCAGCGATCAACGTGCCGTCCTCAATATAGGGCTGCGAAATGCCCAGTTTTTCAGCAAAGACCGCCAGCCACTCTGCACGCAAGTGATCTTTCATTTTGTGTAACATAGTAGTGAACCGCTCAACCGCCGCCTCTGCATCAGGCATAAGAGGCACCAAAGACGTCGCCAGCTGCGCCATATTCCAAATCGCTATATCTGGCTGGTTGGCGTAGCTGTAGCGTGCCATGCGATCGATTGAGCTGAACACGCGATCTGACGCAAATGCATCCATGAAAGCACATGGGCCGTAGTCAATCGTTTCACCTGCGATCTGACAATTATCGGTGTTCATCACGCCATGAATAAAGCCGACACCCATCCATGCAGGGATTAATTTGGCCTGCGCGTCCATCGCCGCTTGCAGCAAGCCTTCAGGGCCATTCGCATGCTGATAATGACGCGCGAGTGTGTAATCGCAC
Source organism: Planktotalea sp. (assembly GCF_018607995.1). Lineage (GTDB taxonomy): Bacteria > Pseudomonadota > Alphaproteobacteria > Rhodobacterales > Rhodobacteraceae > Planktotalea. The sequence continues at coordinate 197,140 of NZ_JABBAL010000030.1, read as the reverse complement.
AGCTCTTGGAGCTTATCGATTTGCTGGCGCGCGGCGAAGACCTGAAACGTGCCGACCCGGATGTGGGACGCAGCAACGCGCGTAACGATCGCGCCTGGCAAAATCGCCTCGCGGTAGATATCTTCGCCCGTGCGGACCGCGGCCAACGCGCGGGTCGTCGGTATTGCCAGGGCATGCATCGCCTCCGACACCACATATTCGCGCAAGACAGGGCCGAGCCATGCTTTGCCATCACCACTACGTGAATAAGGCGTACGGCCTGAGCCCTTAAGTTGGATGTCGCGGCGATTGCCATTGATATCAACCACTTCGCCCAAAAGCACAGCGCGACCATCGCCAAGTTGCGGGTTGTAATTGCCAAATTGATGGCCTGCATAGAGCTGCGCGAGCGGTTCAGCGCCATCAGGGATCAAAGCCCCGCCAAAGATCGCGGCGCGGTCATCGCCTGCATCAATACCCAACTCTGAGCCGAGCGATTCGTTATAGGCAATCAGCTCAGGCGTGGGAGAGGGTTCAGGCATTTGATAGCTGAAAAATCCTGTGCCAAGCTGTGCGAAACTATTGTCGAAAGGAAAGGTCGTTTTCATCTGTTCAGTCCTTCACAGCACGCGCGACATTATCTGATATCCGCTGCGTGGCTTGAAATGGCAACGCCCATAAAGCCGCAATGCGCGAGCATTTTTGGGATCGACTTCAAGATACAGCGCTTTCATTCCAACGGATTTCAGCATGGCCACGAGAGAGGTGATCTCTTCGGAGCCAACGCCAGGCCCGCGCGCACCAGAGCTGATGAAGATCTCGTCAATGAACCCATCCAAGCCGCCAGGCGCAACGGACCAGCCAAAGGTCACGACAATATAACCAATTGGCGCACGTTGAGGGCCGATCAGGTACACGGCTCCATGCGGTGAGCCATCGAGCAGAGGTGCAAGAGTGGCGCGGCGTGTGTCCTCTGTTGATTGTAGAATTTCTTCCGCGTGGAACGCTGCGCCGAGGGGCATGAGCCGCTCAAGATCGTCGGGCTTTGCGCGGTAAAGCGCGGGGCTCATAATCGTGCCAAACGTTCTGTCAGAAGATTAAAGAAGCCTTGCACGTCCACGTCACCCATAAACTTTGCGTTCGGTGCGCGATCTGTGACACCCCACCAATCCGCGACAGTCATGCCAAGAGTCAATTCGGACAGAGTTTCGATTTCGACATTTATGAAACGGCCCGAAAACAGCTCTGGCTTGATTAGATAGGCGGTGACGCATGGATCATGCAAAGGCGCGCCGTCAGAACCGTATTTGCCTGTGTCAAACCGCTCAAAAAAATCGACCATGTCGGCCATCGCATCACATACAGGCGTTGCCTGCGCGCGAAGGGCGTTTATGCGCTCGGGTGTGACGAGAACCTTGTGGGTGACATCCAGTGGCAAAACAGTAATCTTTACTCCGGATTTAAACACAATATCAGCAGCTTCTGGATCGACGTAAATGTTGAATTCAGCGGCAGGGGTGATGTTACCAACCTCAAAATAAGCACCACCCATGAGCACAATTTCCTGAATGCGTTCGGCAATGTCGGGGGCACGCTGTAACGCTGTCGCGATATTGGTCAGCGGCCCAAGCGGGCACAGCGTGACAGTTTCCACAGGGCGCGCGCGTAGGGTTTCGATAATGAAATCAACGCCGTGCTGATCTTGTAAAGACATATCAGGATCCGGTAAAGCAGGCCCATCAAGGCCAGTCTTGCCATGAACATGCTCTGCGGTGACCAATTTGCGTACAAGTGGCGCGTCGCAGCCTGCAAAGACTGGTACATTCGTTTTGCCCGCTAACTCGCAAACAATGCGAGCATTTTTTTGCGTAAGGGCAAGGGGTACATTGCCAGCGACAGCTGTTATACCTAGCAAGTTGATCTCGTCAGGGCTGCCAAGCGCAAGCAGGATTGCGGCTGCGTCGTCCTGACCCGGATCGGTGTCGATGATGATATCTTTTGGCGGCATTATCTGCTCCCGATGTTTGCGCGCACACTGATTTGCCGTACGTCTCTTGTCCAGAGCAGGCGAGGCTAAGGTGGCATGTTCTTGCCGCTAAGATTTACGCTTTTCTTCTGCTTTCGCCGCATCCCATAGTGCATCCATCTCAGCTAGATTTGACTGTTCTGGCGTTTTCCCGATGGCTGCTAAAGCGCGCTCGATACTCTCAAACCGTCGCGTGAATTTGGCGTTGGCTGCGCGCAAGGCAGTCTCGGACTCGATCCCAAGATGACGACCCAAGTTCACCATCACAAACAGAAGATCGCCGAACTCTTCCTCGACTTCTGCCTGGCTTAACTCTTCGCGCGCCTCAAGTAGCTCGCCCGCCTCTTCGACGATCTTATCAAGCACCTCATCTGTAGAAGGCCAATCAAACCCGACCCGCGCGGCGCGTTTTTGGAGCTTTTTCGCTCGCAACAATGCAGGTAATCCAACTGCCACTCCATCTAGCGTACCTTTTTGGGCTCTGCCTAAACGTTCCGCGGCTTTGATGGTTTCCCAGTCCTTCGTTTGCTGCTCTGCGGATTTCGCGTTGCTTTGATCGCCGAACACGTGTGGATGGCGCGCGACCATTTTGTCAGACATCGTGTTGGCCACATCATCGAAATCAAACAAGCCACGTTCAGACGCCATTTGCGCGTGAAACACTGACTGGAACAGCAAATCACCCAATTCGCCGCGTAACTCATCCCACTCTGCGCGCTCGATTGCGTCCGCTACCTCATATGATTCCTCAATCGTGTAGGGTGCAATGCTTGCAAAATCCTGCGCGACATCCCAAGGGCAGCCTGTTTCGGGATCTCGCAAAGCGCGCATGATCTCAAGCAGACGAGGCATGCCACCTTTGGGATTATTGATCAAATTCGTATCTGTCATTGCGCTGCGCCGTCCTTTTCTGTCAGAAGCATCTCTAACGATAGCCTTGAGGGAGTCCACCTATGCCGGTCGTAAACCGCATCGCCGAATTTTCTGCTGACATGACAAAATGGCGACGTCATTTGCACACGATCCCAGAATTGGCATTTGATTGCCCGAAAACGGCAGCGTTTATTGCAGAACGCCTGCGTGAGATCGGCGTCGATGAAATCCATGAAGGTATTGCACAGACAGGGATCGTGGCGATTATAAACGGTCAGGGCGGTGGGCCGACGATTGGCCTGCGCGCCGATTTTGATGGCCTTCCTATTATTGAGGCGACGGACTTGGACTACGCCTCAACCCATAAGGGCAAAATGCATGCTTGTGGGCATGACGGGCACACGGTGATGCTGCTTGGCGCTGCGCGATACCTCGCAGAAACGCGTAATTTTAAAGGGCGCGTCGCGTTGATTTTTCAGCCCGCTGAGGAGAATGGTGGCGGCGCAGAAGTCATGGTGCAGGAAGGGATTATGGACAAGTTCGACATCGGTTCGGTTTATGGCATTCACAATGCGCCCGGTTTTGTCGCGGGCGGGTTTTACACTACACCTAATGCGATCATGGCTGCGGTTGATACGTTTCACATTGATATCAAAGGGGTAGGTGGTCATGGCGCAATGCCTCATGAAACTTGCGATCCGGTGATCGCAGCCTGCGGAATAGCGCAAGCGATCCAGACAATTGTCAGCCGCAATCATTATGCGCTTGATGATCTGGTGGTGAGTGTCACGCAAATCCACACGGGCACGGTCGACAATGTGATCCCAGACACGGCCTATATGAACGGCACTGTGCGAACATTCGATCCCAAAGTGCAGGACATGGTGGAACGTCGCCTGCATGAGATTGTGGCGGGACAAGCGGCCTCTTACGGTGTGACGGCAGAGCTACAGTTTGAGCGAGGATATCCAGCAACCATCAACCACAAGACAGAAGCGGCGCACGCCACTGAAGTTGCGCGCGAAATTGCGGGAGAAAACAATGTCATTGCAGATGCAGGCCGTGAAATGGGTGCAGAGGACTTCGCCTACATGTTGCAGGAACGGCCCGGTGCTTATCTATTCCTAGGTCAGGGGGAAAGCGCGGGACTTCATCACCCTGAATACAATTTCAATGATGAGGTTGCTCCGGTTGGTGCATCGTTCTTTGCGCGTCTTGTTGAACGCTCACAACCTCTTTCGGAGGTTTGAGAATTGGGTTTGGAAGATGCAAAAACGCAGGTAGATCATGCATTTACGCGCGATATTTTGCGTGGATTAAGTAACGAGAACACATTCGGCGGTGCGACCTCTTTTTTACGACGTCGCTACACTAAAGATCTTGGCGGCGTTGATCTCGCTATAACGGGCGTTCCCTTTGACCAGGCTACGACCAATCGCACAGGCACCCGCCTTGGCCCGCGCGCGATCCGCGAAGCCTCGAGCTTGCAATCCCCCGATGCGCCCTATGGTTGGAACTACGATCCGCTGTCTGAGCTTAATGTGGTAGACTATGGCGATCTCTCTTTTGATTACGCGATGGTCAGTGCCTTTCCTGATGCCTTGACCGCCCATATAAAAGGAATTCTTGAGGCCGAAGTTGCCAGCATTTGTCTTGGTGGCGATCATTATATCAGCTTTCCAATTCTCACGGCCTACGCCGAGAAATATGGCCCTCTCAGCCTGATCCAATTCGATGCCCACACGGATACGTGGGAAGACGACAACATGGAGCGCATTGATCATGGCACCATGTTTTACAAGGCGATTAAGTTGGGGTTAATCGATCCAAAACGCTCGGTATCTATCGGAATTCGCACGGATAATCCTAATACGTTGGGGATGAATATCATTGATGCGCGCTGGGTGCATGAACATGGTGCAGCTGCGGTCGCCAAGCGTGTGAAAGAGATTGTCGGAACGCATGAAACATATTTGACCTTTGATATTGATTGCCTTGATCCGGCCTTTGCACCGGGCACTGGGACGCCTGTTTGGGGGGGCTTGGCGTCATGGCAAGCCGCCGCGATATTACGTGACCTCGCAGGGATCAACATGGTAGGTGGCGATATTGTCGAAGTTTCGCCGCCCTTTGACACCACGGGAGCGACAGCTATTGCGGGAGCGCATGTTGCAGTTGAATTGATGTCGCTGTGGGGTTGGAACCACTTGGGCAAAGGTACATGATTAACCAGCCGCTTGACGGGACTGTGAACTAACACAGGTTGGGGTGCGTAAGGCCAAATGAAGAGGGATATGTGCCGCTAAATGTGGCGTGTCGCTAGGCTAATGCGCGCAATGAGTTTAAGGGCAAGATGAAGGGGGAAGGCATGTGGATTTGGGTCATCATAGCGCTCGTGATCTTCGGGGTTGGCTATATTCAGCTTGCGCCAAGCGATCCGAAACGCTGGCACACGGATGTGAACGCAGATGTGGATAAAGATTTCACGGGCGGCGCTGTGCGCATTGTCGATGTGGATCTGATCGCCATAGACGCTGTGATCCGCAAGATCGGGGCCAAAGTGCTCTCGGGCAGTGTCGATAGTGGACACATAACTTATATAAGTCGGTCGCGGATCATGGGATTTCCCGACTACATAACGGTACAAAAATTTAATGAAAAACTGCGTATTTACAGCCGCTCGCGCTTTGGTCAATCAGATCTGGGCGTCAACAAGCGGCGTGTTGAGGGGTGGTTGTTGCAACTCTGAGGACAGGCACCCGGGCGCAACTTCGCGCCACATTGGGACATTGAGGCTCACCTGGCATTGCGCCATGAACATGCGTCCGTCAACTTGCAAGCAGGTCATTTACCCGAGTTCCATTCGAGAGCCGCTTTTGTCTGTGCAATAGCCGTCCACCGTTTTAGCGCTGGGGCTGGTGACATCCGCGCTGGCAAAAATGGGTGCCGCTCACAACAGGAACGTCAGGACTTTTCTCATGACCCTAAGTATATCATAAGCAGGCTTATGCGCCAAGTTTCGCGCGTTTTCAGGAGTTTTCAATATGGTTCCTATGGACCGCCTCATGCAAATTATCCAACGTTTCGAGTTTCTTGAGGCGAGAATGGCGGGCGGGGCCGATCCGGGCGAAATTGCTGATCTTGCGCGCGAGTATTCAGATATGAAGCCTGTGGTCGAGCAGGTTGCGGCCTATCGTCAGCTTTTGTCCGATATCGCAGATGCAGAGGCGATGCTGGATGATCCTTACATCAAGGAATTGGCCGAAGAGGAATTGCCCACGTTGAAAGCGGCATTGCCTGAAGCAGAGGCGGACTTGCAGCTCGCGCTGTTGCCCAAGGATGAGGCCGATGCGCGCCCTGCGATGATTGAAATCCGACCGGGTACCGGGGGCGATGAAGCTGCGCTTTTCGCGGCGGACTTACTGCGCATGTATCAGCGGTATTCGGAAGCAAGGGGTTGGAAATTCGAGATTATTGAGGAACAACTAACAGAGCTTGGTGGCATTAAAGAGGTTACTGGCCACATCAAAGGTGAAAACGTCTTTGCGCGGCTCAAGTATGAAAGCGGTGTTCACCGTGTACAGCGTGTGCCAACGACCGAAAGCGGTGGGCGAATTCATACCTCTGCCGCGACAGTTGCCGTTTTGCCCGAAGCTCAAGAAGTTGATCTGTTGATTGCTGCGAGTGATATTCGCATTGATACGATGCGCGCATCCGGGGCAGGCGGGCAGCACGTTAACACTACAGATTCAGCCGTCCGTATCACACATATTCCAACAGGTATTATCGTGGTCAGCGCGGAAAAATCACAGCACCGCAACCGGGAGATCGCGATGCAGGTGCTGCGCACGCGGCTGTATGATGCGGAGCGGCAAAGGATTGATGATGAACGCTCTGCGGACCGTAAATCACAAGTTGGCTCTGGGGATCGTTCTGAACGCATTCGCACCTATAATTTCCCGCAAGGGCGGATGAGTGATCATCGCATTAACCTGACGCTTTATAAGCTGGATCAGGTGATGGAGGGCGATCTGGACGAGATTATCGACGCGCTCACCGCGGATGATCAGGCGACGAAATTGGCGGAAATGAACGGGTGATCTGGCAAGAGCTGGTTTTGGTTGTGCGTCATCGGCTCTCTCGGGTGAAAACAGAAGATGTGATGCGTGATCTGCGTATTTTGGCGGCCCATGTTTTGCAGGTGGATGCATCACGCATGACTTTGCATATGCACGACGAAGTGACGGAAAAACAGCGCGAACACTTCAACCTTTTGATCGACGAGCGCATGTCGAACATGCCGATTTCCAAGATCATTCAAAAGCGCCTCTTTTGGGGGCGTGAGTTTGATGTAGATCTAAATGTGCTTGATCCGCGTGGAGACACAGAAACGTTGATCGCTGCGTGTTTGAAATTAGGACCGCAGGATAAAATTCTTGATCTTGGCACAGGTAGTGGTGCGATTGGCCTTACGCTGGCCGCGGAATGGCCGCGTGGGGATGTTATGTGCACGGATATTTCAGATAAAGCTCTGGACGTGGCAAGGCTCAACATGAAAAATTTTGGCGTTGCAGATGGTGTGCGCTTGCTGCGTTCGGATTGGTTTGGAGCAGTCGAAGGTCGCTTTGATCTGATCATATCTAATCCGCCCTATATCGCGCTTGAGGAATGGGATGCGTTGGATTTCGAGGTCCGCGGCTTTGATCCACGCGTGGCGCTTACTGATGAAGCCGACGGGTTGAGTTGTTATCGCGTGATCGTGGCACAAGCAGGTGATTATCTGGAAATGGGTGGGCATCTGATGGTGGAGATTGGACACAACCAAAGGCGTGCTGTGCAAGACTTGTTTGATGCGGCAGGATTTACACAAATTACGTGTTTGCCCGATATGGCAGGGAGAGACCGGGTGGTTAGCGGCGTTTGGGCTGTTTAACAGCCACTCTGAGTGTATATTTACCGCGGTTTTGTTCAAGTGGTACGGAATCGGTTGCAGCAACGCGCGCGAAGTGCTTTATGAAGGTTGCTACATGGGAGAACACGTTTGCTTGTTCCCCTTGGCACCAAGCCACAAATAGTGATCTTGATGTTTGCGCCTCAACCTTGCGCTTCTCCTAGATCACAGTGACATTGAGAAGCTGGATTTAAGCTAGATGAGATCATCAAAACCACGTTCGCGGAAGAATAACCGCAATCGTCCGCAGCAAAATGGCGGCAATATCCCTAATCGTGTGTTCGACAGTTCAGGACCCGAAGGCAAAGTACGCGGCACGCCGCAGCAAATTATTGATAAATATCAGCAGCTCGCGCGGGATTCTCAGCTTTCTGGTGATCGCGTCGCAACGGAGAACTTTTCCCAGCACGCAGAGCATTATTTGCGCATGCTAAGTGCAGCGCAAAGAGAGATCGACGAGCGCCGTGATCAGCAAGAGCGCGAGAACCGTGAGCGTCAAGCTGAGCGGGATCGTGAACGCGCCGAACGTGACGCAGAACGTGCAGAGCGCGAAGCGGCTCAAGCGAAAGAGCAGCCGGTGGTCGCAGAGGCGGTGTCTGGAGAAGGCGCGCAACCTGATGTGATTGAGAGCGCACCAGCTGCGAATAGTGGTCTGGTGGAAACGCCAGAGAGTAAGCCACGCCGCCAGCGCACGCCGCGCAAACCGCGCGGACCGCGCAAGCCCGTTGACGGTGACGCGACTATTAATATGCCTGTCGTCGCATCGCCTGACGCAGCCGAGTAAATTTTCGGATTTCCAATCGCTTCGCGATCGAGCTGCTTGGCTGTTCTGCTCCCAAACCCCACGATTACATGGGGACTTTGCCCCCAAACCCCCAAGGTATTTAAAGACCAAAGGAGATCTTAAGGTTTTGCGACTTCGCGGGCGAGGGCGCAGAAGCCTTCGAGGGGAATTTGTTCAGCGCGCTCTGTTGGTTTGAGACCGGCTGCGCGCAAGCGATCTTCAATATCCGGCGAGATGGACTTGAGCGAAGAGCGTAGCATTTTTCGGCGTTGATTGAATGCTGTAGCGACCAATCTTTCGAGGGTTTTGAAATTAGCTGGAAAGCGCGGTTCTGATAAGGCGGTCAAATGCACAACAGCGCTGGATACTTTTGGGGGCGGACTGAACGCTTCTGGTGGCAGGTTAATCACAACGCGTGCGTCACACCGCCACTGCGCCAACAGGGCAAGGCGTCCATAGGCTTTGCTGCCTGGTTCCGCCACAATACGCTGCGCCACTTCGCGTTGAAACATCAACGTCAAGCTTTGCCAGTAAGGCGGCCATTGTTTGGGGGTAAGCCAGCGGATCAATAGTTCTGTGCCAACGTTATATGGCAGGTTTGATGTGACCCTGATGGGCGGCGTGAGATGGACCAGCGGATCAATCCCAAGCGCATCGCCCTCAATTACTTGCAATCGATTTGGATAGGCCTGCGCAATTTCATCCAAGGCTGGCAAACAGCGCGCATCCTTTTCAATGGCGAGCACTTTGCGTGCGCCTTCTGAGAGTAACCCGCGCGTCAGACCACCCGGCCCTGGGCCGATCTCTAAAACATCACATTGGCTCAGATCGCCCGCTTGGCGGGCAATTTTTGCTGTTAGGTTCAAATCTAGTAGGAAGTTCTGCCCAAGCGATTTGCGCGCGCTCAGCTCATGGCGTTCAATCACGTCACGCAGCGGGGGAAGTCGATCAATCGTGCTCATGTGGTGCTCATCCTTGCGGCCATGCGCAGCGCTTCGATCAGGCTGGTCGGGTTGGCGATGTCTTTGCCTGCAATGTCAAAGGCGGTTCCGTGATCTGGCGAGGTTCTGATGAAACTTAGACCAAGTGTGACATTGACACCCTTGTCGAAATCCAGGGTTTTGATCGGGATCAGCGCTTGGTCGTGATACATGCAGATCGCCGCATCATATTGCGAGCGCGCGGCTGCGTGGAACATTGTATCGGCGGGTAATGGACCGGAGAGCTTATATCCTTGCCCGCGAAGACGTTGCATTACGGGGGCAATGATGTCTGCGTCCTCAAAGCCCATTTTGCCGCCTTCACCTGCGTGCGGGTTCAATCCAGAGACGGCAATGACCGGATCTTTGATTCCAAATTGTGCGCGTAAAGCATCATTAGTTATCGTGATGACGCTTTCTAGTCCAGCGGGTGTCAAAGCGTGTGGCACATCTTTCAAAGGAATGTGGATCGTTGCGGGAACAACGCGTAATTGCTCCGAGGCCAGCATCATAACCACATCGCTTTTACCATCCAATGCGGCCAGAAATTCTGTGTGGCCGGGATAAGCAAAGTTTGCACCATCTTGCAGGGCTTGTTTGTGGATAGGAGCGGTGCAGAGCGCGACCGCATGCCCAGTTTGAACGAGGCGCACGCCAGTTTCAATCGCATCGATCACGCCTTGGGCGTTGGCGCTGTTTGCCTGTCCCAAGGTGTTTTTCTGTGCGAAGGGTTGCCTCAAGATAGGCAGGGCCTGCGCGCAGACCGCTTGGGTTTGTGCGGGCATCTCTATCTCTTGAAACGGCGTTCCATTTGGTAGGTGCCTTGGGTCGCCGATCCAGAAGAACGGCAATTCAGCGCGCAATGCGTTCCACGCTTTCACAGCAATTTCGGGACCGATGCCCGCTGGTTCACCGCAGCTGAGCGCGATTGGCAAGGGCATGATTACTTCTCAACGATGCGGGCATCAGCGCGCAGTTCTTCGAGATAACCTTTGGAAAACGAAGCGAGCCGCTGGTTTTTCAGACCCATGGAAATCTCGGCGCGATCTACCTCTTGCTCAAGTTCGGGGGTGCGTCCGCACAACATCAAAACCACCAAAGTTTGCCCGGCTGCGCGTGTCAGCGCTGTAGAGGTCTCACCGGGGTCCATTTTGGCAAGTTCCAGAGCGATATCTGTTGGGATTTCGTTTGGCTTTCTGGAGCTACGATCCAGAACACTGGGGTCTTGGCTTTTTGCAACGCCGTAAAGATCATCACAGCGATCTACGCGACTTTGCACTTTGCGAGCGGCCGCGAGCGTCGCGTCCGTGCGTCCCCCTGCAATGTAGTAGGCCATGTATTCAATTGCTGCGTATTTCGGTTCAGGTACGTCGGATTCTTCAATGTCGCGCAATTGAAACAAGGCAATCGCGTTTTGCAGGGGGATCGGGTCCGTAACTTCGCCAGGTGCAAGCCCCAAGAGCAGCGGACGTAGCGGCGCTGGTAATTGCGTGATCGGCAACCAATCAAGACGGCCATTGCGCGCTTTTGAAGGCGAAGCAGAGTAGCGACGCGCTTCTGACGCAAATGCGGCTAAGCTGGTAATTTGCGAGATGCGTTCGGCCCGTTCTTGCACCGCGACAGCCTGACTTGGATTGGCAGGCATGATGATTTCAGAAAGCAATACGCGAATGCCACCGCCAGATCCAGACGCTGCGAGCGAGCGATCTACATCGTCTTCGCTGACTGTGATGCGACTGCCAAACTTTGCTTGAACCAACTGGCGCCAGGCGAGACCGGACAGAACGAAGGCGCGAAATGCGTCCTCAGAGACGCCATCTGCATTAATCGCTTTGATGAACTCTGCGGTTTCAAGGTTCACGCGCCCAGCAAATTCCACCATGCCTGCGTCAACCTCTTCACGGGTTGGCGAAATACCAACGGATTGCGCCGCTCCAAGTTTCAAGCGGCCCTCAATAAGTTGCTCGCGTGCAAGTTTTTTGTGATCGCCGGGGGCGCGCAGGAAGCCTAGAAATTTGACGCGCTCGTCGATTTCAAAATTCGTGATCGAGCGATCATTAACCTTAATAGTTGTCGCGAAAAGCCCTTGCGCTCTGGAATGCTGCGCGCTTCCAAAAGTGAACAACGCGCCACATGCGAGGGCATATGTGCATTTGCGCGTGAAAGACTTAAAAGAGAATTTCATGTGATCCATTTCGTTCATTTCCTGCATGTGCGGCGTGCTGATTTTCCGCTGCCTCCTGTGCTGAACCCTAAAAGCGAGACTGATAGCTCATAGGTTGTTGCCGGCACTAGCGTTGTTGATCTTGCGAAGCTTCGTGTCGCGCCAAAGCCAACTGTGACGCATTCGTTTTTATAGTTAAGACCGCCGCCGGTCTTTGCCGCGCGATCTGTGATCAAATCATATTGGACATTCCCATTTGCGGTCCAGTGTTTATTGATCTTGTATGTCCCGCTGAGCGACCATTCCGCAACGGAGGCGGCGAGGTTTTCATCTGCATCTGCGTCAAGCTGCACATATGTGCCTGAGACGCTTAGCTTTTTGTGCGCGTATCCGACACGCGCCTCAGCTTTGACGGTTTCAAAACTTCTGTCGAACAGTCCCCTCGCTTGCAAAAAACCACCCCAAGCTGCGGTAAAGTGCATCGCAAGAATCCTGTTGTAGGTTTGGTTTTTCAACCCCGAGTTCGCTAAAAAGGCCGGATCCATCGTATCGCGGAAAATTTGTCCGACTGTTACACCAGCTGACCAGGTCTCAGGGTTAAACCGTTCCCAACGTGCACCGAGCGCGCCAATGACACCCGTTTCGCGCCACTCTTTGGTGGGAAAGTGAGGCAGGGACAAAAGATTGCCCTCGTCAAAATCAGTACTGATGTTTTCATCATTGGGCAGGATAGAGGGGCTGCCATCGACCCAACCGATCTGCGCAAGGGGTTCGATCAAATAGCGAGACCCGTCAGAGCTGGTACTGTGCAAAGGATATCTAAGCGTCGCCCCGATGGCTGGTGTGGTTTGCACTGTTCGACCTCGCGCGGTGGAATCTTGCACAACCGTTTGACTTTCGACCCCGAGGGATGTCAAAAGACCCAAGCGTATACCGTCACCGACTGTCCATTCATCTCGCCAAGACAGATCGAAATTGATCTTAGCCATATCACGCCCGATAACGTCCGTATGAGAGACCCGTTTGTGACCATGAAGCACAAGTAATGCGCGTGTTTCGCCATCTAGGCGGGAGGGTTGATAGCGGCGCTCGTAGGTTACATTCCCAATGAGCGTTGGTTGGGTTTTGTTGCTTTCATTGTCACGCAGAGTTTCGTAGTTCAGCAATTCAGCTTGAAAAAACACATTTCGTTTCACGCGCGATAGCGTGATCCCGGACCCAAGGCGATCTTTCCCCGAATAGCCATAAAGCGAGCGATAGCCACCGTCTGAAGCAGTTTCCAAATCGAAATCCAACTTAACCCCTTGCCCCAGGTCAAAGCGCGCGAAACCTGTCAAATAGTGCCGTTGCACATCGGGGAGGACCGTGTCCTGAGACACCGCGCCGTTTAACTCTAAATACCCGTGCCTAAACATTTTGCGAAAGCGCAGCTCAACCGTGCTTGTAACCGGAGAAACATAGGGGGTAATCGTGACGTCTGCGTGATCGCCAAGCGTGATGAAATATGGGACCTTAACGCCAAAGCCCAAGACTGTATTGGATACGAACTTTGGAATGATAAAGCCTGTTGTGCGCTTAAGCGAAGGATCTGGTATCCGCATCGTCGGAAGATAAAGTACTGGCACGCCAAGCAAGCGAAACTGTGCACGGCGGAAATAGATCTGCTTTTCTTCGCGGTCATGGACCGTCCGATCCGCACGAATTTGCCAGATTGGAATACCTGTGCCGCAAATTTGACAAGAGGTGGCGATGACTTTTCGTAGAACGGTATACCGCCCCTCCACACGATCTGTTTGAGCGGAGAGAATTTGCAACTCCTGATCCAGAACGTAGCGCGCGCCGCGCAAAATTCCGTTTTCAAGTTTGCTATCGAGATCTGCACTGTCCGCAATCATCACGTCGCCGTTCTTCTGAGATAAGCGCACAGGGCTGTTAATGATCAATTCATCGCGCTTTTGATCATAAATAATCTCATCTGTGAAAAGGCGAATGCCATCATAGAACGCTTCGACATTGCTTGTTGCCACAAGACGTTCATCTTCGGTAATCAGAACTCTATCCGCCACCAAGAGAGCTGCATCCAAATCTTGTGCGCGCGCAGGCAGGCTGAGCATCGCAACACATAGCAGCGATGTTGCCAAAAAGCGCAGTATTTGGACGGGGCAATTCATCCGTCTTCCATATGCAGCAGCAAACCGAGTGCAAGCAAAATCGAAGCAATAGGCGGTGTCCATGCAGCAATCATCGTCGGAAGTTGCCCGTTTTCACCCAAAATCTGTGCGAAATTGCGTACGTAATACAGGCCAAAGCCCATCATAATGGCCGCCAGTACCGCAACACCGGTTTTACCAAATCGCGTGTGGCGCATGGTAAAGCTTGCGCCAACCAAGACCATAGCCATCAAAAAAAGCGGTTTTGCGAACTCCATCTGTTGCCAAACTTTGTGACGACGCGCGGAAAACCCTGCTTCTTCGAGGCCTTCGATGTAGGCATTCATTTCCCAGATCGAGATCGCTGTAGGTTCGGAAAAACTTTCTCTGATATTGTCAATTGTGAGGGTCGTTGGCAGTGTAAGCGCACCAATTTCTTCGGCGGTTTCTTCGGGGTTTCCGGGTTTGTCCAATGACCATTGTTTTGCGCGGATCAATTGCCAGCCGGTGTTCGTTAGACGGGCTTCGTCGGCAATGATCCGGGCCTTGAGTTGGCCGTCGGTATTATATTGCAAGAATCGTGCATCAAATAGCGTTCGCATATCGTCAGAGGTGGACAAAGCATGAATGACGGTTTGCCCATATTCATCACCCTGACGGAGCCACAGACCGTCGCGACTAATGGAAACCGCATTTTTCTTCTGGCTTTTATATTCCTGCTCAAGCGTGATGTATTGCCGCGTGGTTGAGGCTACAATCGGGTTAAACAACGTGACGGTTGTTATCCCGATCACAGCGGCAACACAAATAGGGGAGGCCAATGTGACAAGCGCCGAACGACCGGCAGAGCGCGTCACCACCAATTCAGACGTGCGTGCCAAGGTAAGGAACAGCGACACCGCAGATAGGATCATTACTAGCGGTAAGATCTGATAAATTGCGCCGGGCGCATTGAGCAAGGTGAGAAAAACGATGTCGGAGAAACTCACATCGTTGCTATCAAATCGTCGCATCTGTTCGATGAGGTTAATCAATGTAAGGAACGCAAGAAAAATCAGAAGCGTTGTCAGGAATACCCTAAAAAACCTGCGTGCAAAATAGAAATGAAGGATCATTCAGGCTCCTCCACCAAGTTTTGGCTTCTATTTAGTCGACGTGGTCGCGCTGCAAAATAGAGCATGATGAAAACAGCGCCGAACCCAAACACGCTTTGTGCATAGACCAAGGGCCAAAGCTGGGCATCTGCGCGGATTGGGTCCGTCACAATGCTCTCGACCAGTTTTACCATTACCAAAAGCAAAATAGCTCCAATAATTTGCCGACCTACTCCAAACCGAGAGAAGCCTCCAACCAACAATGTAGAAAACCCGATGAGGGCTGCAACCATACAGAGTAATGGTTGATTAAAGCGGCTGTGCGCTTCTTCAAGAATGCGCCCTTCGGTTTGGGACGTGCGTTTGCTGACAAGCTTGGTCGCAAACAACAGTTCAATCGTTGGGTGTTGATCAAGCCTCTTATAAAATGACCCCGGACCATCGATCAGGCTTGAAATGTTACAGGAAAAATCTGTGAAATTGGTCTTAGTCAGTTTTCGTGTGTCTTCATTCAACGTATGCGTGGCACCGTTCACCATCACCAGTTTCGGACCTGTGGGTTTGTTCACCAAAAACCCTTCGACGGACGAATAAGTCGTTGTGCGCCCCTCATTTCTGCGATCACTTAGAAATACATCTTTTAGAACGCCCTCTGGGGTAATTTCGCGAATGTAAAATGTAACGCCTTTAGTGGGGTTCATGAACTCGCCTTCGCGCAACAATCGCGAAGACAGCGAGCCGCTAATCTCGTTCTCGCGAAAGCGAATTTGCTCTAAAGACGTCGGCACAAGGTACTGGGTCAGCACCATCATGAACGTCCCAACGATCAATCCGAATATTACAACGGGGCGCGCCAAACGCCATGGCGAATAGCCCGTAGCTTGCATCACCACCAACTCGCCTTCAGAGGCAAGACGGTTGGTTACGTAGACCGAGGCTGCGAAAGCGGACATCGGCAACACCATGCGAATTACATTTGGCAAGCTAAGAGCGGTGAATTCCAGAAACAAAGAGGCGGGATGACCATCAGCAATCAGGCGATCAAACAGGATTACTGCCCGGTTGATCCAGTAGACCGAAACCAGCACCAACGAGAAAAAGCCGAACAGCACAAAAAGTTGCGACAGTACATATCTGTCGAATCTTGCCAAATCTGCCCCCATTTACTACCGTTTTTTCTTATTGTACCTTATTTGGCCGTTCTGGAAAACTGCTATCTGGCAAAGCCGCATTATCCCCGCTATCCCTGTAGGAAATTTGTAAAAGGGAAGCCCTGCGATGTCCAACCTTATGACGACCTCTTTCACTGCCGTCGATCTTGATGCTCTTGCTGGATTTGAAGGCCGTATCGCGCTGGTGGTGGCAAGTGATGGCAAGCTGGATGCAGGTGCGCGTCGTGTGAATAGATTGACCAAAGGGGCGGTTGCGCGGGTGATCGAAGCGGGTAAATTGAAAGACGCCAAAGCGGGCAAAGTGGTCACGTTGAATTTTCCTGCGGGCCTAGCAGCGATAGCGGTTGATATCCTGTGCCTTGATTGCCGCCCGAATGCATTGGATGCGCGCAAAGCAGGAGCCTCGTTTGGCAAGCTTATTGGTCAAGGTGGGGCCTTGCTTGTCGCAGGAAGCAACGCAAAAACAGTGCAAATTGCACTGGGTGCTGTGATGCGTGCCTATGATTTTAATCCGCACAAGACCTCCGTGGATGATAAAGCGCGAAACTTGAGCGTCATGTGCGCCAAGGCTGAAGAACTGGAAACGGAGGCCGCGACACTCCGCGCAATTGTCGAGGGTACGCATATGACCCGCGATTTGATTAACGAACCTGCCAATGTTTTGACCACGACCGAGTTTGCGGATCGTCTGAAGGAAATGGAAAGTCTCGGACTCGAAGTGGAAGTTCTTGAAGAGGCAGAGCTGAAAACTCTTGGCATGGGCACGCTTTTGTGTGTCGGTCAAGGCTCTGATAGCCCGTCCAAGGTCGTGGTGATGCAGTGGAAAGGTGGCGCGCCTGAGGACAAACCGCTGGCTCTTGTCGGCAAAGGGGTGGTGTTTGACACAGGCGGTATCTCGCTCAAACCCGGTGCTGGAATGGAAGATATGACCATGGATATGGGTGGCGCGGGTGTTGTTTCGGGCGTGATGCGCACCTTGGCGATGCGCGGAGCAAAAGCGAACGTTGTTGGTCTAGTGGGGCTGGTCGAAAACATGCCATCAGGCAATGCGGTGCGTCCGGGCGATGTGATCACCTCGATGAAGGGCGACACAGTCGAGGTCATCAACACCGACGCTGAAGGTCGCCTCGTGCTTTGTGATGTCATGTGGTATGCGCAAGAGCGGTTTGAGCCAGTCGGTATGATCGACCTTGCGACTCTGACCGGCGCGATCATTGTCGGTCTTGGCCACGAAAATGCAGGTGTGTTTTCTAATGACGATGCGCTCTGCAATGCGTTCCTGAAAGCTGCTGAAGCAGAGGGCGAAGGCGCATGGCGCATGCCATTGGGACAGGCCTATGACGACATGCTCAAATCGCGCATCGCGGATATGAAAAACATCGGTGGCCGTGCCGCTGGATCTGTGACAGCAGCACAATTCTTGCAACGGTTTGTGAAAGACGCCACACCTTGGATTCATCTCGATATCGCGGGCGTGGCGTCAGTCAAATCCGAAACCATACTCGCGCCCGTGGGTGCGACGGGTTGGGGTGTGATGGCGCTGAACCGGCTCGTGCAGGACATGTTCGAGGCTTGATATGGGTGCGGTCTATTTCTACCACCTGACGCGCAAACCCCTTGAAGCGACGTTGCCTTTGCTTCTTAGCAAAGCGCGCTCGGAGGGGTGGCGCTGTTTGGTGGTAGGGCGCAACCCGCAAAGGTTGGATGCGCTTGATACGCAGCTTTGGCAGGGCGCGGACACAGATTTTTTGGCCCACGGGCGCGCAGACGGCGCGCAAGACGCCGCCCAACCGATCTTACTGGCTGACACGCACACAGACATCAACGAAGCGGCTTGCGTCATGTGCGTTGATGGCGCTGAAGTGTCACCGTATCAGGTAAAAACCTACGCACGCACCTGCATTCTTTTTGACGGCAATAATGAGCAAGAGGTGCAAGCGGCGCGCATCCAATGGAAAACCCTCACCGATGCAGGCTGTGCCTCGCAATATTGGTCAGAAGACAGCGGCACTTGGACAATAAAAGCCAAGATAGACTAATCGCGCGTCTCTTTTTTTCTCTTAAAATATCTCCGCCAGTGGCATCAAACCTATCCACCTGCGTTTAACGGACCAAAAGCAAAGTCCCACCGGAAATTTCTATCCGCTCAAAGGTTTGCAAATAGCTCATTCCCAACAAGGATTGGGACATTTGCCCTTCATTCACATCCACTCGAAAACGCGGTATTTCGGCACCCTCCAGCCCAAAACTGTCAGCCCGTACAGAGGCAATCCGCACAGGGCCATTTGCCGTCATAGCTTCATTTAAAAACGCGAGTTCTTCGATATTAATACCTGCTGCAGTCGCATCGGCTTTGCGCAAAACCACGCCAGTTGCGCCCGTATCGACCACAAACCGGATTGGCATACCGTTTACCAAGGCTGTTGCATAGTAGTGTCCGTCGCGCGCGCGGGGCAGCTCGATCCTCGCGCCATTCTCAAATGCAGCTTGCTGTGGTACCACGATCTGGCGAATATCGCTCCACATGCCATATGCGGCGATCATACCAAAGAAAATCAGCACCCAAACAGCCATCTGTTGTAGCACTTTGTTCATCGAATTGCGCCCGCTGGTGAATAACCAAAAGGCAATCACACCCCCCAAAATCACCAGATAGATTAAATTGCCGAAGTCATCGCCAGAAAATTGCTGCATCACGGATCTCCTTTTATTCTATGTAGGCTCTATCCCGAGCAGGCCAAAATCTTGCAAGCCATTTAGCATGAATTGCACAGCCAAAGCCGCCAAAAGCATGCCCAACAAGCGCGAAACGACGTTGATTCCTGTTTTGCCAAGCTGCCGCTCCAGCGGTGTCGCGGCTTCAAAGAAAATTAAGGTGAGGAGCAAGACCAAAACCATGACAGCCAGTGACAGGCCAAGGCCGCTTAAACCGGGGTGTGCGCCTGCTAGTAGGATCACCGTTGCTATTGATCCGGGGCCTGCAATTAAGGGAATGGCCAGCGGGAAGACCGACGGATCATCAAGGTCTTCGTCTTCCTCTGCTGTATCTTCACGCCGTTTCGCACGCCGTTGGAACAACATATCAAGCGCTGTAAGCAGCAACAAAATGCCGCCTGCAATCTTGAACGCCGCCATAGAAATCCCGATAGAGCCCAACAAAGCCTCGCCAAAAATGGCGAAAAGCGCTAATATTCCCGCTGAGATCAGTGTTGCGCGGATCGCAATGGCGCGCCTTTGTTTGACGCTCATTCCTTGGGTCAGAGCGACAAATAAAGGCGTCAGGCCTATAGGATCGATAATGACAAATAGCGTCACAAAAGAGGTTATGAAAAACGCGGTATCGATCATTAATTTTCCTCAGCATCCAGTTTCTCAAGCGCGGCCATCCACATGGCTTCTGCGCGGCCATGAGCTTCCATGACTTCCGCGTATTTCTTGTTCCATGTCTCCAACTCACCCTTGCGTGCATCTTCGTAAAGGACTGGATCAGCAAGTTTTTTCGCTAGTTTATCACGCATATCGTCGATCTTGGTCATGCGTTCTTCGCATTTACGTACATCGGTGCGCAGCGCTTTCATCTGATCTTGGGAGGGACGCTTCGCCTTTGGTTTTTCGTATTGCTTCGCGCCTTTGGCCTGTTTAGCGGGCTTGTCATTGCTCAAAAGCATCTTGCGGTAGGCTTGCAGGTCTTCTTCATAGACCGATACGTGCCCGTCCTTCACGAGCCACAACCGATCGGCGACCATCGACAGCAGATGCATATCATGGCTGACTAGAATGACAGCGCCGTTATATGCGGTCAAAGCGTCAACAAGCGCTTCGCGGGACTCGATATCAAGGTGGTTGGTCGGCTCGTCCAAAATCAGCAAATGAGGAGCAGGGAGCGTGGCGAGCAGCAGCGACAAACGCGCCTTTTGACCACCCGACAGGCGACCAACAGCCGTGTCGGCCTGATCTGCGCCAAGGCCAAAGCCTGCAAGCCGCGCGCGTAATTTTGCTTGGCCTTCCGTAGGACGCTCGCGCAAGAGGTGCTCTAGCGGGGTTTCGTCGACGTATAGTTCATCTACTTGATGCTGTGCAAAGAAGCCGATGCGCAGCTTATTAGAGGTCACCATAGAGCCACTTGCGATCTTGAGGCGATCTGAGAGCATTTTGGAAAGGGTCGATTTGCCCTCACCATTTCGACCAAGCAGCGCGATGCGGTCGTCTTGATCAATCCGCAGATTGAGGTCGCGCAGAATGATTGTTTTGCCGTAGCCGACAGAGGCCTTTTCAGTCGCGATAATCGGCGGCGACAGCTCTTCGGGTTTGGGGAAGGTAAATACAGTGCGCGCGACATCTTCGGGCGCACGAATGGTTTCCATTTTCTCCAGCGCTTTGACACGCGATTGCGCTTGCTTTGCTTTTGAAGCTTTGGCTTTAAATCGGTCCACAAATGCTTGTAAATGTTCGCGTTTTGCCTTTTGCTTCTTCGCAGAAGATGCCAGCAACGCACGCCTTTGTGCGCGCTGTTTGGCGAACATGTCGTAGGTGCCTGTGTAGTAGATCAGGCCCTTGTCTTCGAGATGCAGAATGCCACCAACAGACCGATTTAACAGCTCACGGTCGTGGCTGACGATCAAGACAGTATGTGGGTACTTAACAAGGTACGCCTCAAGCCAAAGCGCACCTTCAAGGTCGAGGTAGTTGGTTGGCTCGTCTAGCAGCAGCAGGTCAGGTTGGGAGAATAGAACCGCCGCTAACGCCACGCGCATCCTCCAGCCACCAGAAAAAGCAGAACAGGGTTGCAGCTGCTCATCATGTGTAAAGCCGAGACCCCTTAGGATTGTCGCGGCGCGTGCTTCTGCGGACCATGCATCGATATCCGTCAGGCGGGTTTGGATTTCAGAAATGCGGCTTGGATCAGTGGCGGTTTCCACTTCTGTTAAAAGCTCTTCGCGCTCTGTATCTGCGCGCAGGACGGTGTCGATAAGGGACACTTCGTTGCCTGGCACTTCTTGGCTGACACCACCAATTTTCCAACCCTGCGGCATGCTGACGTTGCCCGTATCAAGCACCATTTCTTTGCGAATGATCTTGAACAAAGTCGTTTTGCCTGAGCCATTGCGCCCCACGAGGCCAACCTTATGGCCTGTTGGAATAGTGACGGATGCGTTTTCGACCAAAGTGCGGCCCGCGACGGAATATGTGATGTCAGATATCTTAAGCATGGCGAGCCTCTAACAGAGGCAATGGCGCAGCGCTAGCGGTGATATTGCGCATGTTTCATATCGCGGCTTTTCAACTTGAGACCCCCATGCTAAGCGCGCGACAGAAATTACGAGGTGCTTATCGCATGGGGCGATGCACCGTTTAAATAAAGGAAGTCTCTCATGGCTCTGGAACGCACATTTTCGATCATCAAGCCTGATGCAACACGCCGGAACCTCACAGGCAAAATCGTTGCTAAATTCGAAGACGCAGGTCTGCGCGTTGTCGCATCCAAGCGCATCCAAATGACGCTTGCACAAGCGCAATCGTTTTACGGCGTACACTCTGAGCGTCCGTTTTTTGGAGAACTTTGCGATTTCATGATCTCCGAGCCTGTCGTTGTGCAAGTTCTGGAAGGCGAAGGCGCAATCGCGAAGAACCGCGAAGTTATGGGTGCAACAAACCCTGTGGACGCTGCAGCGGGAACAATCCGCGCTGAGTTCGCGGAGTCAGTTGGTGAAAACTCTGTACACGGTTCCGACGCGCCTGAGACAGCGGCAGAAGAAATAGCGTTCTTCTTCTCTGGCCTTGAATTGGTAGGCTAATAATTGTCGGGGACAACGTGGGGGCCAGACCCCCACACCCTCGGGATGTTTGTGGAAATCGGACGATGGGCGTTAGCGTGCTTTTTTAATGACGCCAATCGCATCTAGGGCTATTTCAAGATCGGAACAGCCTTTTTCTTTTGTACTTTGACTGCGTCTTTAAGTAGGTCGAAGGTCACGCGCAACGCGGCTTTTTCAGCGCCTTGGCAATCATTTCATGGACGCCCTTGCAGGCCCATTGCGAGCGCGTAAAAACTGATCAAACGAGGTTTGGTTTCTGCGCGAATGTGTCTGGCATAGCAGGATTCAGCGCCTAAGTCGCGGATCTGTTTTGCGCTTGTTAAACCTGCTTTTGCAAAGCTGATGTCACTTGCTGGCCCGAGATTGGGAATGCTGGATATGGGATCTGTCATGTCTCTTGTTCATCACATGGACGGTAGGTCAGATACTTGCAAAATCCGTAAATAGAACAGGTTTTTCCGGTTTTTCTCTAGGTTTGGCTGGAGGTGCGGTTTGGATGGTTTTTGTTGGCGGTTCGGGGAGGTGGCTAAGAAGGCCATTGGGTATCCTTTCATGTCGATTGCAAGTTTATAGAATTAGGCTTGGCAGGGGTTGTGGGCTGTGGTTTTCCGGAATTGGGACGTTTGTGAGGTATCTCACGATCATAGCTTCCTTAGTGGATAGCGCAATTTGCACGCTTTTACCCATTGCAGAGTGACCTGCTTAGACCCTATGTAGAGTTTACGGTCCGTGGTTGCCTCGCAAACATGGCCCGGGGAGTTCCGCTGCGTCCCACTTTGCATGAAGCAAAGTCGACTGGACGCAGACCGATACGGTCTTTTGATGATCTGGTTCAAATAGATATCAAACGACCTTACGACGCGCCGTTTCTTTGATTTGAAGAGCGGCATTTTAGCAGGCACGCCATTGGCAACGATGTGACGTGTCGGAGAAGAAACGCGATGAAGCGTGCGCAGGTTACGAGTTCGAGAGCAGGAGCCCCGCAAGGGCTCTGCCGCCGTGCGCGCACTATCGCCACAAATAGACGTCCCACACAGTGTACAAATGGACCGCCAGATCATGCATTTGATAGGGCCAATGTCAGCTGTGTTGGGCGCAATCGGATATCATGGCTAAGAAAATGCTTATCGATGCCACCCACGCGGAAGAAACCCGCGTTGTTGTGGTCGACGGAAACAAGGTTGAGGAATTTGACTTTGAATCCGAAAACAAACGCCAGCTTGCTGGCAACATCTATCTTGCAAAAGTAACACGGGTTGAGCCGTCGCTTCAGGCGGCTTTCGTAGATTATGGTGGGAATCGTCACGGTTTCCTTGCGTTTTCTGAGATCCATCCTGATTACTATCAGATCCCCGTTGCGGACCGTGAGGCCCTGATGGAGGAAGAGCGCGCCTATACTGAAAGCCAGCGTCAGCGTGACGAAGAGCAGGACAACCCCAAGCCGCGCCGTCGTCGCCGCTCCTCCGCGAAAGCCGCTGAGGCATCAAGTGATGATGCGGTTGTCAGCAAAGCGGTAGAAACGTTGGAAGACACTACGTCTGGTGATATCGCTGGCATGGAAACAATTGATCTGGGCGACGAGGCTGCGGAAGCGGTAGAGGCCGTGCCAAAGGGATCATCCCCAATAGATACGGTTGCAGAGACGCCCGTCGAAACATCTGTTGCGGATGAAGCAGTCGAGGAAATTACACAAGAGATAGACGCTGACGCGGAATTGCCAGCGGAAGAAGTGGCCGCTGCTGAAACAGATGATGATGAGGTCGAGGACGATCACGCGCGTAAAGCCAAGAAGGCGGCTCAGCGTGATGAAAACATTGAATCTGTTGCGGATGATGATGACGTTGAGGACATTCGTCCCACGCGCAAGGCGCGTCCACGTCGTTACAAGATTCAAGAAGTCGTAAAAGTTCGCCAAATTCTTTTGGTGCAAGTTGTTAAAGAAGAGCGCGGCAACAAAGGCGCGGCGCTAACGACCTACCTGTCTTTGGCAGGTCGTTACTGCGTTCTTATGCCAAACACAGCACGTGGTGGCGGCATCTCTCGTAAGATCACCAATGCCGTAGATCGTAAGAAAATCAGAGAGATCGCGAACGAAATTGAAGTACCTCAGGGCGCTGGGTTGATCGTACGCACCGCTGGTGCCAAACGCACCAAGACCGAGATCAAACGCGACTATGAATACCTACAACGCCTCTGGGAGCAAATTCGCGAACTGACTCTCAAATCCATCGCCCCCGCGAAGATTTATGAGGAAGGCGATCTGATCAAACGTTCGATCCGCGATCTTTACAATCGCGACATCGATGAAGTGTTTGTTGAGGGCGAGCGCGGATATCGCACGGCGAAAGACTTCATGAAGATGATTATGCCTTCGCACGCGAAAAACGTGAAGCTATATACAGAGCCAATGCCGTTGCTCGCGCGTTATCAGGTGGAAAGCTATCTGTCGGGCATGTTTAATCCTACCGTACAGTTGAAATCTGGCGGTTATATCGTGATCGACACCACCGAAGCTCTGGTTGCGGTTGACGTGAACTCTGGGCGTGCGACCAAAGAAGGCTCCATCGAGGACACAGCGACCAAGACCAACCTTGAAGCGGCCGAAGAAGTGGCGCGGCAATTGCGTCTGCGTGATCTTGCGGGCTTGATCGTTATCGACTTCATCGACATGGACGAGCGTAAGAACAACGCAGCCGTTGAAAAGCGCATGAAGGACAAGTTGAAGTCTGATCGCGCGCGTATTCAGGTCGGTCGCATTTCCGGCTTTGGCCTTATGGAAATGTCGCGCCAGCGTTTGCGCCCCGGTATGATCGAAGCGACGACCGCGCCTTGCCCATCGTGCCATGGTACAGGCTTGATCCGCTCTGATGGCAACATGGCGTTGAACATCCTGCGCCAGATCGAGGAAGAGGGCGTGCGCCGTCGTTCGCGCGAAGTGCTTGTGCGCTGTCCGGTTGCGATCTGTAACTACTTGATGAACCAAAAACGCGAGCATATCGCGCAGATCGAACTGCGGTATGGTTTGTCCGTACGCATCGAGGGTGACCCGCTTATGGTTAGCCCCGATTTTGCGCTTGAGAAGTTTAAGACTGCGACGCGCTCTGTACCAGAGCCGTCCGCGCATGTCGTCTCTGTTGATACATCCATCATGGATCAAGTCGATGAAGATGTGAGCGAAGCAGAGGAAGACGAAGCGCCTGCTGCAGTTGAAACCCAAGAGCATGATGGTGAAGACAAGCCCAAGAAGCGTCGTCGCCGTCGTCGTCGGGGTGGTAAGAAAAACAATTCTGGCGGTGCTGACGCGCAGCAGGATGAACAGGGCGAAGAGGGCGCGGTTGCGGCTGAAATCTCAGAAACTCCTGCAGAGGGTAATCCGAACGGTGACGCAGCACCTGCTAAAGCGGAAGACGCGCCAAATGCAGATGCTGAAGTAAGCGAGACGCCAAAGCGTGTCAGACGTTCGCGCAGTCGTGCAAAGCCAAAGGTCGAAGAGGTGGATGCGGTCGCTGAAACGAGTGAAGCAGATGTCGTAAGTGACGCACCAGCAGTGGCAGTTGAAGCAGAAGCAGTACCGGAAAAGCCAAAGCGCAAACCACGTGTACGCAAACCGAAGGTCGCTAAATCTGAAGAAGTTGCGGTCGACGCGGCACCAGTTGTTGTAGAAGACGCACCAGCGCCTGCACCGGAACCTGTGGTTAAAGCGGCACCTGAGCCTGCGCCAGAACCCACACCTGTACCAGAGCCGAAGAGCGAACCAGAAGTGCTCGCCTCTGTGGAGCCTGCCAAGCCAAAGCGGCGTGGTTGGTGGTCACTGGGTAAGTAACTCTGATCAAAGAAAAGTAGACAAACGCCGCGTCATTGAACGCGGCGTTTTTTGTTTGTTAACGGCCTTTGCGGATCACATAGATCTGCGCTGCGCCATCGTCACGCAGCTCGACCAGTTCATGTCCGGCCTCTACGCAAAAATGCGGCACGTCAACGATCGCTGCTGGATCATCAGCGAGTATCTCCAGCGTATCACCCGTGGCTAAGGGCTGCAAACGCTTGCGCGCTTTCAAAACAGGCAGCGGACACAAAAGCCCAATCGCATCAAGTTTGTGTTTCATTACGATCATCTAAGCGTGATTTTTCAACCTGTCCACGTCCTTGTGACTTTTCTTTCCGCGCACTCTCAGGCTAAGTGAATAAATGGCAGAAATTGACCTCATATCACTCGGCCTCGCGCCTGCAATGATCGTTGCCCTTTTGGCAGGCATCGTGTCTTTCCTCAGCCCCTGCGTGTTGCCCATTGTGCCGCCGTATCTGGCCTACATGAGCGGTATCAGCTTGCCCGAAATGCAAGGCACAAAAGCCGCGCACCGCCAAACAGGGATCGCTGCGATATTCTTTGTGATGGGGCTGTCGACGATCTTTTTATTGCTTGGCTTCACAGCCTCGATATTAGGTGCGTTTTTCTTGCAAAACCAATTGCTCTTCGGTCAAATCGCGGGCGTTGTCATCATCATTTTTGGGCTGCATTTTTTGGGCATTTTCCGAATAGGATTATTGAACCGTGAAGCGCGCCTTGATGCAGGAGATCGCGGTGGCAGTTCGTTTGGCGCATATGTTCTGGGTCTCGCCTTCGCATTTGGCTGGACACCCTGCATTGGCCCACAACTTGGGGCAATCCTGTCACTTGCCGCGTCAGAAGCGAACGTCGTGCGCGGCACCACCCTCCTTGGCATATACGCACTCGGCCTTGGTATCCCGTTTCTGCTGGCCGCGTTCTTCATTGATCGTGCGATGGGCGTGATGAGCCTGTTCAAACGCCACATGGGCCTGATCGAAAAGGTCTCTGGCGTGCTTTTGATCCTCGTCGGGTTCGCAATGATCACAGGGGCATTCTCTCTCTTCGCCTTCTGGTTATTGGAAACATTTCCCGTACTTGGTCTTATTGGCTAGGTCATACACTTGCCAAATCCGTGCGCTAGACAAAAGCTGTGCCAAGAGGGTTGAGCAGTATGAGTGAGTAAAATTCAGGTGAGCGCAAAACGGTATGCAAGCGGCGGGTTTTCTACATTCTGGGCTATGATCCGTTTCATCCGCGCCGCTACCGCGAACTCTACCGCAAAGAAAGCGCTGCCCGAGTCGTTATTTCAGGATATGAGATCGCGTTGAATCTAAAAGAGGGCAAAGGTCCCTATGGCTGGCACTTGAGCAGAGCGATTGATGACACAGAGGTCGAGAGCGAGATCCATGTGCTCTACTGGGTCAATATGGTCAAAGCCAGCATGAATATGGGGATTTTGCCGACGTATGGTGTCATGCTGCGCACAGCGTGGACCTACATCGGATCTTGGGTTTTGTGGCGGCTGATGCGTCTGCGAAAGGGGCCAGTGATTGCTGCTCTATATCCCGTTGGGTTCTTGGTTTTGCAGGCTGTGTTGGCGTGAATCACTGCTTTTGGTCTCGCAGAATTGGTGCTGATGTTTGTGCCGAATATGCTTGGCACTGTACTTGGGTGGGGAATGGGATCGATACTTGCCTACTGTATTCTTGATTTCTTTTGCCGCAAGAATAACAAGTTTTTCGCTTATTATCTCATGCATGACTACGCCTATTCCGCACGTACGAAAGGTGCGTGCGCGCCGGAGCTTGAGACGCGCATGGACGAGTTTGTGCACCGCATTAATGAGGCGCTACGCTCTGATGTGGATGAGGTCTTGGTCGTCGGCCATTCCTCGGGTGTGCATATCGGTGTTTCTGTGATTGCGGAACTTTTGCGGGCAGGGCGTTTGCCTGCGGATGGTCCAACTCTAAGCTTTCTGACGCTTGGCCAAGTGGTGCCCATGGTGCCCTTCTTGCGTGACGCATGGCGGTTGCGTGCAGATCTGACTTATCTGTCCCAGCAGTAAACTCCGTTCTGGGTTGATGTCACGGCGCCCGGTGATGGCTGCGCGTTCGTGCTCTGTAATCCGGTCAGCGTGAGTGGGATCACACTACCTGAAAAGCTGCAAGCGCTTGTATTTTAGGCAGCTTTCTGACCAATGGCGAGACATAGAAGCGCCAGCGCCGGATTATTAATTCCTCCTTTGAAGGTGGCCGTCTACGTGAGACATTCTCCGCAATTTGGGACGCCTCCGATGCGGCAGTCGCGCGTTTGGCAGAGGTTCAAGGCGGTGCGGTCGAGATAGAGGAACACACAAACAAGGCGGCGGCCGATGTGTTCTTTCGCACTTTGTTTTCGATCCCCATTGAGCATGAAACCGCCAGTGAGGTCTTTCACGAGTTCCGCACATATAGGCGCACACAGCCGATCCTAAACATTGTGGGGTTCATTCCGATGCCTCGATGGTTCCCTAGATCTTTTCGCAGCGATACGCGTAAAGCTGCTGCCAAAATTTGCTGCTTGATCACCAAATTGACCAGTGAGCGCATGGTAGGGATCGACGCTGGCGCAGCGCCTGACGATTTGACCAAGCAAGATCATGACAACCGCTGATCCTGTGACTGGCGAAACCTTCATGACCGAAAAAATGGTCGATCAGGTCGCAATTTTCTTTCTACCGGGGCATGAAACCAGCGCTTCCGCTTTGGCGTGGTCGTTATATATAATGGCGCATTTCCTTGATTAGTAGGACAAAGTTGCGGCAGAGGCGAAAGCAGGCCTCGTCAATGATTTCAATGTGGTGGCCAAGCTACATATCAGTCGCATGTGTTTCGCGAAGCGCTGCGCTTTTACTCGCCAGTGCCAATGATGGTACGCCAAAACACTTGTCCTGAAAGTTTCGTAAACGTGAAGTGAAAGCGGGTAGTCAGATTGTGCTTAGCCCGTGGCACTTGCATCGTCACGTAAGCATGTAGGAGAATCCTGATGGCGTTGATTCCGCACGCTGGGGCACCGAAAATGGCAAAACCTGTACGCGCGATTCCTATTTGCCGTTTTCTGTGGGACCGCGCGTGTGTACAGGGGCGGTGTTTGCGATGATCGAGGTAGTGTTGATCCTGTCGATGATCTTGCAGAAATACCGTGTAAGTTTGACGAATAGGAACGCGCCAGAGCCTGTCGCGCATCTGACAGTGCGCTCTAAAAATGGGGTTTTTCTACGCCTGGACTCGCTCTAAATATGAACTAGCGGCGGCGAGATTGTTCCAGTACGAACAAACGAATTGCAGAAGCCAGTCCACAATCGGTGCCGCGAATTGCATCAATTTCAGCGGCTAAGTCATTTATGGCGCGGTTTTTATCCTGTGCGATGTCACGAAAAGCATCCCAAAATGAATCTTCTAAAGACACCGACGTGCGATGTCCTTTCAAAGTGAGACTGCGTTTTTGGGGACGTTGCATCATTGCTCCGGTAAAAATCCGATTTGAGTGCCTGTTTGCGCAGCACTTTGGTGCGCATTTAGAGCGCGCGCCAGTGTTTCAGTGTAACGCTTCAAATAGCGCCGTGCTATACGAATAGCGATAACCTGAGATTTTGGAATGTCTTTGTTTTTTTCTGTTTGGCGCATCTTTAACTCTCGTCATCGCTAGATTCGAAACGGTTATGCCAAAGAAATGCGGCGATAATCTGATTTTACTATAATTTGTCGCGTTCGAGCCCATTCAACGAACGTTTAGAGAGCGTATTTTTCGCTTTTTCCAGCTCCTGCTGCGCTTTGCTCAATCCGTGCAGCGCAGCATTTTGGTCTGCGCGGGCTTTATCTTCAGCCCGCGCTTTTTGTTTGCGAAACCGGTTAAGATTGACCGGCGTGTTCATCTATTTAGGACCGATCATGTTTTCGGGGCGCACAACCGCGTCAAAAGTTTCCTCGTCTACGAAACCAAGCGCAATCGCTTCTTCTTTCAGTGTTGTGCCGTTCTTATGCGCGGTCTTAGCGACCTTCGTGGCGTTGTCATAGCCAATCTTCGGCGCGAGGGCGGTGACCAACATCAGGCTCTCTTTCATCAGCTTTTCGATGCGCGGCTCATTGGCTTGCGTACCGTTGAGCATACGTTCAGTGAAGCTTGCGGTTGCGTCACCCAGAAGTTGCATGGATTGCAATAGGTTATAGCTCATCATCGGGTTGTAGACGTTCAGTTCAAAGTGACCTTGAGAACCTGCAAATTTAATCGCAGCATCATTGCCCATCACATGTGCGGCCACTTGTGTCAGGGCTTCGGCCTGTGTCGGGTTCACTTTGCCCGGCATAATGCTTGAACCCGGTTCGTTTTCAGGCAGGATCAATTCGCCAAGGCCAGAGCGCGGACCAGAGCCAAGAAGGCGCATATCGGACGCAATTTTGTAGCAAGATCCCGCAACCGTCGCCAAAGCACCAGAAGTGAAGACCATTGCGTCATGTGCGGCGAGAGCTTCGAATTTATTTGGCGCGGTCACGAAGGGCAGGCCTGTGATCTCGGCCATATTGGCGGCGACTGTTTCGCTCCAGCCCTGTTTGGTATTCAAACCTGTGCCGACGGCAGTGCCACCTTGGGCAAGCTCGTAAATGCCAGCCATTGTCAGCTCTACACGCGAAATACCTTGGCGGATCTGATGAGCATAACCAGAAAATTCCTGACCGAGCGTCAAAGGCGTCGCATCTTGCGTGTGTGTGCGGCCGATTTTGATGATACCTTTGAATTCTTCCGCTTTTGCTTCCAAGCCAGCTAGCAATTGCTGCAAGCCCGGCATCAGCGTGTCACGTACCATCATGGCAGCGGCGATATGCATCGCTGTCGGGAACGTATCGTTGGAGGATTGGCCCATGTTGCAGTGGTCATTCGGGTGTACGGGGTCTTTTGATCCGATCACACCACCCAAGATTTCAATCGCGCGATTGGCAATGACTTCGTTGGAATTCATGTTGGATTGCGTGCCGGACCCAGTCTGCCATACGACCAATGGGAAGTTGTCGTCGAACTTACCGTCGATCACTTCGCCAGCCGCTTCGATAATCGTGTCTGCTAGTTTTGGGTCCAGATCGCCCGAGGCCTTGTTTGCCATCGCACAGGCTTTTTTAACCACGCCCAGCGCGCGCACTATCGCAACAGGCTGCTGTTCCCAACCAATTGGGAAATTCATCAAAGAGCGCTGTGTTTGTGCGCCCCAATACTTATCCGTTGGAACTTCTAAAGGGCCAAAGCTGTCGGTTTCTGTGCGGGTCGTGGACATGGGACGCTCCTGAGGTGTGGGGTCTGGTATACAATTGCATGCCGTTTAAGCCAAAAAGCTATGCACGTGCAAATAAAGAAAGGTAAAAACGAGCGGCTTATTTGCGAAACGCATCCAAAGACACAATCTCTGCGTCCTTCTGAGGGGCATCTTCTTCATCGACAAGCGTGATCTCAGCATTTTCGGTTTCGGGAGCCTCTTGGTCAACAGAATGCAGCGCTGGTTCGTCTTCATCGTCCTCGTTCGTCTCAAAACGCAGGCCGAATTCGACGGAGGGATCAACAAAAGTGCGAAATGCGTCAAAAGGGATATTCAGCAGCTCTGGCGCATCACCAAAATTTAATGTGATCGAAAAGCCGTCGTCGCGAATATCGAGATTGTCGAACCAATGCTGTACCACGACGGTCATTTCCGTCGGGTAGCGTTCGCGCAACCAATCGGCGATTTGCACGTCAGGATGGGTGGTATCAAACGTGATAAAGAAGTGATGTTCGCCGGGCAGTCCGTGGTTTTTCACATCGAGCAGAACCGTTTTGATCAGTCCACGCATCGCCGTGTGCATGAGATTTCCATAATCAATCGAATCTGTCATGAGAGCTCCCAGCTTTACCTAGCGAGAAGCATAGGCAAATTATACGCAAACCAAAAGGGCTGTTAGCACGGGCCGATACACTCTTGTGCGTAAGAGGCCGCCCCGATGAGCGCTGCATAGTCATCCTGCACCACATGGATCGCAAATTGCGACATAAAGTCCGAAAAGCGTCCCTTGTCTGCAAAGCAAGTCTGAAAGCCGTGTTGCGCCATATAAGGAAGCAAAGCACGAGCTACGCCACCGACCAAGAATATGCCACCCGTCGGCAAATGCGTCAGCGCCATGTCGCCAGAAAAATGGCCCAGTGCGCGGATCAAAAGACCTGTGGCGACATCGGCGTCTTGATCGCCGGTGCCGCAAAGCGCCATGATCTTGGAAGCCGCAAGTTCTTGATCCGTTAAATGACGATAGGCCCGCTCTAAGCCGCGACCTGACATGATATCTTCTGCGGCCACATGGCCAAGACGTGCTTCAAGATCACGCTCAAAGGCGCTTAGAGCTTCGTCGCGCGCTGAAAAGCTGATGTGACCCGCTTCTGCGGCAGGAACATATGTGTGGCTTGCAATACGGTGCACAGGAGCGACGTTCAGGCCTGTGCCAATACCGATCATCAGGCACGGCGCGTAAGTGGCACCAGTTTCACCTGTCTGCACGCGGGTTAGCGCATCGGGTGACAGGAAGGGCAGAGCATGGCCTTGCGCTTGCAAATCGTTTAGCAAAAAAGCATCCGCGCCGCCCGTGGCCTTGCACGCAGAGGCGGTATCAATCGCCCAATCAAGGTTTGTCAAACGACCAGCGCCGTTTTCAACAGGACCCGCCAGAGCAAGACTGACGGCATCAGGCTTCGCGCCTTGCGCTGTCACGTAGTGCCGTAAAATATACTCTAAATTCTTGGATTTCGCATTTTCATAGCGTGTCACGGTCTCCGCGCGCAGCACCGTGCCATCCAGCAACGCCACGCGTGTGTTCGTTCCACCTATGTCTGCGGCAAGGGTTAAAAGGGTATTTGTGCTCATAGGATGCTCAATACGCGTTTGCGCTAACAACGCAAGGCGTGTTGCAACGCTTAATAAGAGGCTTTGGGCGTGCGTACGAGCGTGTCAAAATCCACCTGTTCTGCACCAAGACGTTTTTCATAGCCCAAAGCCCACTCATATTGTTCGCGCAGCTTTCACTTCAAAAATCATATTGAGCCAACTGCGTGGCGAAAAATAAAGGGTGCTGGTTTTCATACCAACACCCAATCACTCAAGCTTAACAGCTGATTAAGCCTTGCGGCGACGTCCACCTGTGCGACCTGCGCGCCCGCGACCTTCTTGACCAGCTTTTGGTGCCACCTTGTTGGATTTGATCCATTCCCCACCACCCTCATCATTGTTTGTAAGGAAGTTTGCCGCGCGAATGGCTTCCATCTCCTTGCCTGCACGTGGTTTGGTCGATCCAAATCCAAATAGCTTACAGATCGTCTCATCGTCCATGTACGCAGGCAGAATCACACCGGAGGATTCGATCTCAGCACGCTTCTCAGCCATCTTTTTAGGACCAACTGGGATGGCCACAGGGTTCATAATTGCCGAAGTCATGCCAGCGCCCATCGCCATCGGTAGGAACGCATTGTTAATGCCGTGACGGTTGGGTAAGCCGAAAGAAATGTTGGATGCGCCACAGGTCGTGTTCACACCCAACTCTTCGCGCAAGCGCCGCACCAGTGTGAACACCTGCAAACCAGCTGTGCCCATCGCACCAATCGGCATCACCAGTGGATCGACTACGATGTCATGCGCAGGAATGCCGAAATCAGCTGCGCGTTCGACAATTTTTTTAGCAACCGCGAAGCGCACATCGGGGTCTTCTGAAATGCCTGTGTCATCGTTGGAGATTGCAACAACTGGCACATTGTATTTCTTCACTAATGGCAAAACCATCTCAAGACGCTCTTCTTCGCCCGTCACGGAGTTGAGCAAGGGGCGACCCTCTGCTGCGGCCAAACCCTGCTCCAATGCACCGGGAACCGAACTGTCGATGCACAAAGGGCAGTCTGTGACCGCTTGCACGACTTCGATCAGCTGACGCATCAATTTGGGTTCCACAAAGTTGTTGTCCGCATATCGTGGGTCTTCCGCCATTTTGCCCGAGAATACCGCGCCGGAATTGATGTCGAGAATGTTCGCGCCCGCCGCAACTTGCGCAATCGCGTCAGCTTCCACGCGCGAGAAATCATCGCGCTCCAACTCTACATTTAGGATCTTGCGACCTGTTGGGTTAATCCGCTCGCCGATCACGCAAAAGGGCTGGTCAAAGCCCATGATGGCTGTTTTGGTTTTGGATTCAATTACTGTAAGCGTCATATTGCTCGATCCTTAGAAAGCGTTTGCGGGACGGCCAGAAGCGCCGCCGTGCTCAATTGCCCAATTGGCGTTGGTCTTGATGCCGCCAAGGGGAAAGAAGTGTACTTTTTCGATGTTGGAATCGGGGTTCGCGGCTTTGTGCGCGGCCAGTTGGGCCAAAACTTCAGTTGGTTCATAGGGCAAAAGCAGCTTCGTCACATCCATTGCTCGTTTTTGCAAAACCTTCAAAGAGGGTCCTACACCGCAAGCAATCGCGAATTTGATCAAGGTTTGCAATTTCGCTGGACCCGCAATGCCTATGTGAATCGGGATATCAATGCCTGCTGCTTTTATCGCATCGGCCCAATCAATGAGTGGACCTGTTTCAAAAGCGAACTGCGTGGCTAAAGCCATTTGCGCATCCGTGCGCTCGTCGAAAGATTGCTTCCAGTGCAGGGCTTCCATCACATTTGCATCTGAGCCGCTAGGGTCGATATCTTTGTTGCCCTCAGGGTGACCCGCGATGTGCAAGCGTTTGAAACCTGCCTTATCGAATTGGCCCGTCTCCAAAAGCTGCATTGAGCTGTGAAAGTCGCCATGAGGCGTGCCGATGCCACCTGCAAGCAAGAGCGCTTGATGCACATCGGCTTCAGCTTGATAGCGGGCGATCCAATCCGCGAGGGTCGCTTCGTCTTTGATTATGCGCGCGGGAAAGTGCGGCATGACATCGTAACCCTCAGACTTAATGCGTGCGGCGGTTGCGACCATATCTTCAATCGGCGTGCCTTCGATATGGGCGATGTAGACGCGTGTGCCCTTGGGCAGATAGGCGCGGAAATCATCGACCTTTTCAGCCGTGCGCGGCATCACCTCTATGGAGTAGCCTTGCAGGAACGCTTCAACTTCGGCGCTATTGCCCAGATCTACGCGGGCCACCTTTTTCATAAAATTCAACAAGGCCATGATTGTCTCTCCCAAACCCATCAAATTAGTCGCTGGCGCTTACGCCCAGCCATCCTTAGCGATCAGCGCTTTTAAGCAATCGTTGTCATACTCTGCCTCAAGGCGCAGTGCTTCCGCTTCTACGATTGCGTCCGGCTCACCTTCCATGGGATAGGGCGCGGCTTTGCGCCACTCCGCCAGATAAGCGTCTGCATCTTTGGCATTCACTTTCATCGCAGCACGATCAATCGCTTGCTCGAACCGCTCCTCAAGTTGGCGCTTGGATCCACGACGGCCTTTGCCAACAATCACTTGAGCGGGAATGTCGCGCCAAAACACAACTACTACATCTGGCATTGCTGATTCCTTACGTCTTTAAGTTCTTAATCCCTCGTACTGCACAGCGCGGGTGCGTCAGGGTTTGATATCGACAAAACGTCGCACCGCAGCGACGCTTGTCAATAAGTTGAGTTTAGCCGCAGCGCAGCATCACTTGCTAGTATGATTCAGGTTGCGCGCGGCTCAAAATTCTCATGGACTTTATGAAACAGCGCGCGTGCACAAGCCTCTTGCGAGGATCAAAAAGCGGGCGTAGGCTAGGGGCAACACGAAACATCGGAGGGCGTAAGTATGACGCCCAAGCGTCCCAAAGGTGCGGGCGCATTCCTGAAAACGGTCGAGAGCCCCGCGCCGAAACCGCCCGATTCACGTGCGCTTTATGCAGCGCTGGATTTGGGTACGAACAGTTGTCGCATGTTGATCGCCCAACCGAAGGGCAGTCAATTTCATGTGGTTGATAGCTTTTCCAAGTCCGTCCAATTAGGGGCAGGGTTGGAGAGTACCGGCAAGCTGAGCAGTGCGTCTATGTCGCGCACGATCCAGGCTTTGAGAATTTGTCAGCAAAAACTGAAACACCACAAAGTGAAACACATGCGTCTTGTGGCGACAGAAGCCTGTCGCCGCGCGAGAAATGGTGCAGGCTTTATGCGCCAAATCACCCGTGAAACGGGTCTTACTCTGGATATAATTAAGCCTGAGGAAGAGGCGCGTTTAGCGGTGATTTCCTGTGCGCCTTTGGTGTCGACCAAGACAGAACAACTGCTTGTTGTGGATATAGGCGGTGGTTCGACCGAGTTGGTTTGGATCGATCTAAGCGCGGTGCCAAAGCCCGAACGCCCCAAAGCGATCATGCGCCTGCACGCC
Organism: Planktotalea sp.; assembly: GCF_018607995.1. Lineage (GTDB taxonomy): Bacteria > Pseudomonadota > Alphaproteobacteria > Rhodobacterales > Rhodobacteraceae > Planktotalea. The sequence goes on along the minus strand of NZ_JABBAL010000030.1, from coordinate 160,953 downwards.
GGATTTCACACGCAAGATAGCCCTTTTGCGGCGGCCAAAGTGGTGGATTGGATTTCCGTGCCATTAGGGGTCGCGACCTTGCGTGACCATTTCGATGATGTGGAAGATGATGCCGCGCGCTTTGCGTTGATGAGCTGGTATTTTGAAGAGAATCTCTCGGAGTTTGCGCCTTACAAAGACGAGCAAACCCGCGAAGGTTTTCAAATCGTTGGAACATCTGGCACTGTAACTACAGTTGCGGCCTCACATCTAGGGCTTAAGCGCTATGATCGGAATAAGGTTGATGGGCTGCGTATGACGTCCGATCAAATCGACAAAGTGATCCGGATGTATCTGAACCTTGGCCCTGCAGGGCGTCGCAGGGATCCACGCATTGGACATGATCGCCAAGCTTTGATCATGTCGGGTGCCGCGATCTTGCAGGCGCTTTTGCGGTGCTGGCCGACGGATCAACTCTCTGTGGCTGATAGAGGGCTGCGCGAAGGTTTACTCTACGCTCAAATGAGCGCAGATGGTGTTTTGGAAGACGGCATGTATTAAAGGGTGGGATTGTTCTCGAAAAATAGAACCAGCGCCTTTTGCAAGTGTTCAGAAAGATAAGTGGCATGGCAAAGACTCCTACGGGCAAAAACAATTCAGGCCGCGGCCAACGTGATTTAACCGTGAAAGTTAAATCCGCGCGCGGGAGACGCATGTCCTCAACGCTTTGGTTGCAGCGCCAACTCAATGACCCTTACGTCAAACGCGCGCAGGCGGAAGGTTATCGTGGCCGCGCCGCATTCAAAATCATGGAACTTGATGACAAATACCGCTTTCTAGTGCCCGGCGCGCGCGTGGTTGACCTTGGCTGCGCGCCAGGCGGCTGGTGTCAGGTAGCTGTACCGCGCATTAACGCGCTTGGTGATCGCCGTGGCAAATCGGTGGGCACATTGCTTGGCATTGACATTCAAGAGGTGGAAACCATGGCTGGCGCTGAGTTTCATGTCTTGGATTTCCTTGATGAAGGCGCCGACGACAAAGTGAAAGAGTGGCTTGGCGGTAAGGCAGATGTTGTCATGTCCGACATGGCCGCGTCGTCCTCTGGGCACAAACAAACCGATCACCTTCGAATCATGCATTTGTGCGAAACCGCTGCTTACTTTGCGTTTGATGTCCTCGCGGAGGGTGGCACGTTCGTTGCGAAAGTTCTTGCGGGCGGCGCGGAGGGCGATTTGCAAAAATTGCTAAAGCAGAACTTCACTAAGGTTGCGCATATGAAACCGCCAAGCTCGCGCTCGGATAGCTCTGAGAAATTTGTTGTCGCGACTGGTTTTAAGGGACGTGGTAATGAAGATGTTTAACGCCTTAACAGGCTTGGCGCTGATCCCTGTATAAGCAATGGCCCAAGAAAAATTCGGAACGGAATTGTGCGAAGCTGCTGAAACTAATCGCACGATTGAAGTGGTCTACGACAAAGATGCTTCAAAAGGCTGCGCGCCGCGCTTGATCGACATGCATCAGGTCGCTTTTGGCAACAATGGCAGTCTTTACATGCACGGCTGGCAATTTCGCTGCTGCACCAAAGGGCGTGAATTTGAAGCCAAGCTATTTTTTTAAATTCGAGAAGATCAAATCAGTTGAGTTAATCGACGGCACGTTCGCTGAAAAATCCCAGGCTGCCAAGGACGCGGGCTGGAATGGCTGCATCGGATCCAATTTCTTCATCAAAGAAAATATCTGCGAATAGGGCGAATCTGGTAGGCCCGGCAGGACTTGAACCTGCAACCAACGCGTTATGAGCACGCTGCTCTAACCAATTGAGCTACAGGCCCTACCTTGACCTTTGCTTAGCACACGGCGCAGGCGCGTCAAGCGTGCTGATTGCAACGCCGCGTATGATAATGTAGGCGATGCGCAAAGCTAACATCTCGGAGATTTCCATGAGCGAGCAAAACCCCAAAACCGGCATTACATATGCAGATGCAGGCGTGGATATCGACGCTGGCAACGCATTGGTCGAGCGGATCAAACCCGCCGCTAAGCGCACCAATCGCAGTGGTGTTATGTCAGGGCTTGGTGGCTTTGGTGCACTCTTTGATCTTAAAGGGGCAGGGTTTAATGACCCGATCCTTGTGGGTGCCACCGACGGTGTTGGCACTAAACTGCGCATTGCGATTGATACAGGAAATGTTGACGGTGTTGGCATTGATCTTGTCGCCATGTGCGTCAATGATCTTGTCTGCCAAGGCGCGGAGCCTTTGTTTTTCCTTGATTATTTCGCAACAGGACATCTGAAAACAGACACAGCCGCCCGCATCATTGAAGGCATCGCAGAGGGCTGCGTGCGCTCCAATTGTGCGCTGATTGGTGGGGAAACTGCTGAAATGCCAGGAATGTATCCTGATGGCGATTTCGATCTTGCAGGTTTCTCTGTTGGCGCGATGGAGCGTGGTAGTGAAATGCCAGCTGATGTGCAGGTTGGAGATGTCTTGCTTGGCCTTGCCTCTGCCGGCGTGCACTCCAACGGCTATTCGCTTGTGCGCAAACTCGTTGAGATATCTGGCCTCGCGTGGGGTGACGACTGTCCCTTCGCAGATGGTACGCTTGGCGAGGTGCTGTTGACGCCTACAAGGCTTTACGTAAAGCAGGCGCTTGCGGCGGTCCGTGCGGGTGGTGTGCATGCTTTGGCGCATATCACCGGCGGTGGTTTGACAGAAAACATCCCGCGAGTACTGCCAGATTGTTATGGTGTCGAGATTGACCTCAACGCATGGGAATTACCACCTGTTTTCAGTTGGATGGCGCAGACAGGCGATATCGCAGAAGCCGAAATGCTCAAGACATTTAACTGCGGGCTGGGCATGGTCCTTAGCGTCGCCGCTGATCGCGCTGACGCGCTGACAGAGCTGTTGCAGGCCGAGGGTGAAAACGTCGCGCGCCTTGGTTATGTTACTGACACGGGCGAAGTACGCTACACAGGATCCCTGCTTTGAAACCACGCGTTGCGGTGCTAATATCTGGTGGTGGATCCAACATGGTGAAGCTTCTGGAAAGCATGGATAGTAACCATCCGGCAGAACCAGTTCTGGTGCTGGCCAATTCCGATAGCGCAGGTGGTCTAGCAAAAGCGCAAGCGCTCGGCACGCAAAGCGATTTCGTCGATCACAGGCTATACGGCGAAAATCGTGCAGCGTTCGAATATGCATTGATTGCCAAGCTTGATGCAGCACAGGCCGATCTCATTTGTCTCGCAGGATTCATGCGCGTGCTGACCTCGCACTTCATTGATCGCTATGACGGACGTATGTTGAACATTCACCCGTCTTTATTGCCTAAATATAAAGGTTTGCACACTCATGCCCGCGCATTGGAAGCGGGGGATACAGAAGCTGGCTGCACTGTGCATGAGGTCACAGCCAAACTGGACGATGGCCCTATCATAGAGCAAGCACGCGTGCCTATTTTGAGCAATGACACGCCAGATAGGCTTGCGGCGCGTGTCTTGATCGAAGAACACCGCATTTATCCATTGGCTTTACGACGATTTTCTGAAGCTTTGTAAACCATACTAGAGCCGCCCTGACGAAAGCCTTTATTTTGTTATGCATTTCGCGTAGGCCTGCCTCAACTTAACTTGGACGATCGAAAACGCATGCTGACAATCACTACAACCGAAGCCCTTGCCGAATTCTGCGAAGCGGCCAAAAAACACCCCTATGTGACGGTTGATACAGAGTTTTTGCGCGAACGGACTTATTATTCCAAACTCTGTCTTGTGCAATTGGCGATGCCAGGAACCGATGACAGTAATTGTTGTTTGGTAGACCCCTTGGTGGAGGGCATCTCGCTCGAGCCGCTTTATGATTTGTTCCGCGACACATCCGTGGTGAAAGTATTTCACGCAGCGCGTCAGGATATTGAGATTTTCCAAGTTGATGCAGGAGTGATTCCAACGCCCTTGTTTGACACGCAAGTGGCGTCGATGGTGTGTGGGTTTGGCGAACAAGTGGGTTACGAAACCCTCGTGCGCAAGATTGCCAAGCAAGAGATTGATAAATCCTCGCGCTTCACAGATTGGTCGCGCCGTCCTCTAAGCGATGCGCAGGCGAATTACGCATTGGCGGATGTCACGCATTTGCGCCAAGTCTATGATTTCTTGGCTAAAAAACTAAAGAATCAAGGGCGGTCTCATTGGGTAGATGAGGAAATGGAGATTCTCAACAATCCGGACACGTACATTACACTGCCTGAAAACGCGTGGAAGCGTGTTAAGATCCGCAACAACGGGTCAAGGTTCCTTGCGATCGTGCGTGAATTGGCGCGGTTTCGCGAAGACTATGCGCAGACCAAGAATGTGCCGCGCAGCCGCGTGTATAAAGATGATGCGTTGGTTGAACTGGCCTCTACAAAACCCAAAGATCACGGTGACTTAGGGCGTTCTCGCCTTTTGCTGCGCGAGGCGCGTCGTGGTGATATAGCTGAAGGCATCTTGAAAGCTGTGAAAACCGGTTTGGCTTGCCCTGAAAGTGATCTTCCAAAAGTGGATTACAAAAACGAGCGTTTGCAAGTGAACCCTGCCTTGGCAGATCTTTTGCGCGTGTTGCTGAAGGCCAAAACAGCCTCGGCTGGTGTTGCGTCCAAATTGGTCGCGCCGACGTCAGAACTCGATGCTATCGCAGCGGGTGAGCGGGATGTGACGGCACTGACTGGCTGGCGGTTTGAGATTTTTGGCGAAGATGCGCTAAAGCTGTGCAATGGTAAAATTGCGCTGGCTGCCAAAGGGAATGACGTGATCTTGGTGCCAGTCTAAGCGACAGGTTTTACATTAACGACGTCGCGTACTGCGCTGATTTTGTGCGCCTATCACGATAATCTTGCGTGCGCTTTTCAGCTCTTGATTGCTGATGTAGCGCGCTGCGTTGATCTGACGGGCCGCTTCGCTGCCACCACGGATAGCACTCTTAGAACGTACTGCCTTCAAAGTGTAGCTGAGTACACCATCGACGGGCATGCCGTCATTGTCTTGCTGCAAACGCACGTCATAATAGCCGATACCGTCAGACACACCCACGACGTGGACAATCGCACCACCCGGTTTGCGTTCAATACGCAAGCTCTTGATCTGAGCGACGGGCGTTCCTTGATAATCAACTTTCTTACGCGTAAGGGCTTTCTGTTTCGGGATCAACGGGTTAACGATGCCATCGGCACTTATCGCTTCGCTGCGTGATTGACCAAACCAATTGCCGGGATTGACCCAGCTGTCAGAAAGACCACCGCCGCCACCGCAACCAGTCAAAATCAAGGCGCTCCACAAAAGCAGTGGGCGCGCTGTCGAACGTGCAGATGGTAGTGTCATGTGGTGCCTCGTCTTTACTTTTGTCTGAGATATCGCATCCGTGCGGACTTGAAAAGCGGCAACACAAGACTGGACGTTTGCACATTTGCTGATTACCTCAAGTGCAACACGAGAGGGGAAGCATCATGGCAAGCGCTGCGTTTGAAGAAATCGTTGAAGATTTTGAATTTCTGGAAGATTGGGAGGAGCGGTATCGCCATGTGATTGAGCAGGGCAAAGCCATGGAACCTTTGGATGCTGCGTTGAAAGTGGACGCAACAAAGGTTAATGGCTGTGCAAGTCAGGTTTGGTTGCATCCTAAGATAGAGGGTGGGGTTTTCCGGTTTGACGGTGAAAGTGATGCGATGATAGTCAACGGATTGATTGGTGTTTTGCGGATTCTTTACAACGACTTACCTGTCACACAGGTGCTCAGTGTGGATGCTAAAGGTGAGCTGGGCCGCTTAGGCCTCAACGATCACTTGTCTGCGCAACGCTCTAACGGATTGGCAGCGATGATCACGCGCATTCGCGAAACGGCTGCAAAGGCCGTTTAACCCCCTAGTTTGAACGAGTTGGTGGTCAGTGCGTCTGGCCATCCGATGTAGGCTCGATCAAAAAAACCAGCGCGCAAATCAAAACAATTGCAATTACCGGCTTTACGCGCTTTTCCGACGGTGGATTGCGCGCCCAGCGGGTCATGCGCAGAAAATGACGCGGATTGATCATCGCTCTATGCGTCGTCGTCTTCGATGAAGCGAACCTTGCCTATAAATGGCAGGTTGCGGTTGCGCTGTGCGAAATCGATGCCATAACCCACAACAAATTCATCTGGAATTTCAAAACCGATCCAGTCAGAGCGGAAATCCACCTCGCGCCGCGTCGGTTTGTCGAGCAATGCAATGGATTTCAACCGTGCAGGATTGCGCGATTGCAGCAAATGCGTGACATGGTTCAACGTGTGACCCGTATCGACGATATCTTCGACAACCAGCACATCTCGCCCTTCAATTGCGCCGCGCAAGTCTTTGAGAATGCGTACTTCTCTGCTGCTTTCCATGCCGTCGCCATAGGAAGATGCCTCCAAGAAATCGACCTCGACGGGCAGGTCCAATTCACGCACTATATCAGCGATAAACACAAATGATCCGCGCAAAAGACCAACCACCACAAGCTTGTCTGTACCTTTGAATTCGGCTTCGATATCGTGGCTCAACTCCTCAATACGGGCCGCAATCGACTTGGCCGAAATCATTTGATCGATGACATATGGACGCTGTGACATGGCTTCCTCTTGATTTTTGGCTCGATGCATAAGACATGCAGCACAACTGAGATAACGGGAAATGCATCGGTATGCCAACGCATTCTGAAGATCGCCACATGCCTTACACGGCGCAGCAAATGTACGAACTTGTGTCGGATGTTGCGTCTTATCCTGAATTTCTGCCGTGGTGCGCGGCTGCGCGGATTAGATCCGTGAAGCCTAAGGGTGAGAGCAAAGTCATGCTGGCGGATTTGGTCGTCAGTTTTAAAGTGTTCCGAGAAAAGTTTGGCAGTCGCGTGGTGCTGCATCCGAGCGATAAAAAGGTGGATACGGAATATTTGGACGGGCCGTTTAAGTATATGAAATCCAACTGGTCGTTCGAGAATGCGCCGGACGGCGGTTGTCACGTGAAATTCTTCGTGGATTTTGAGTTCAAGAACGCGATCCTGCAGGGTATTATCGGTATTGTCTTTAACGAGGCCATGCAACGTGTCGTGCGCGCGTTTGAGAAACGGGCGGACGCGCTATATAGCGCGTAGGACGGGCGTTAGGGCCTTGGATCAAAGGCCAAAACCATATTGAGATTTACGATTACTACACTCGCACTTGTTGCGCCGCTTTTGACAGGCGCGCTTTTTGGCGGCGTTTGGATCTGGGCCAGGCTGACTTACATCACCGTGTTCGCCTATGCATTTGATCGCCTCACGCCGCTGTTTTTTCAAAATGCTAATATGGGTGCGGAATTTCCTACGTCTGACGTGCTTAGCGTTGCTTTGGCGTTCGCACATTTCATTGTTCTTGGCGCTGTCGTCTATGCGCTGGTTCATGACGCAACATTGCCAATGCTACAAAAAATCGCACTGTTCTTTGCGACTGCATTGTTTGCAGGTCAGATCGTGCATCCCAATGCACATGAGCTGATCCACCGACCGAACCGAATACTGTGACGGTTGGGTAAGGCGGTCTATATGTCGATCCTGATGGGGCATCACGCCTCTGCGCATCCGCTGGTGCATCATGTGCATGTGGGCACTTCGAATGATCCTGTGTCCGCGCCGAAAGGGCGTGGGTTCTGGCGTTTCTTCGGTCGTGCGTGGATCGGGTCGTACCGCGCGGGCTATACGGCCGAAAGCAAACGCCACAGAGGGAAGGGCTTGCACCCCTACACGATGTACCTCCTTGGTGCGCTTGTCAGTTTGCTTGGCGCATTTGCGATCGGGGGCGTCATCGGCGTTTGATTTGGGCTCTACTGGGGGCATATGCGCAGCTGCAAATTTTTCTCAGCGACTATGTGCAACACTATGGTCTGAGACGTAAAATGTTGGAAAATGGTAAGCTTGAAGCGGTTGGTGCGCGCCAGAGCTGGAACACGCCGCATCGCTTCTCTGGGGCGATGACGCTCAATGCGCCGCGTCACTCTGATCACCACACGCATCCCAGTCGCAACTATCCATCGCTACATCTGCTTGAGGCGGAGATGCCAATGCTCCCCTACAGCTTGCCAATGATGGCGGTGATCGCGCTGATGCCGCCGCTCTGGCGACGGGTTATGGACCTACGTGTTGAGACATGGGAAAACAGGGCCTGAAACCAAACGAGCGGACCAAATGGCCCGCCTGTAAAGGCCGTAAATGTTTTGTTATTACGAGGACATATCGTAAGCGCGCTCGCCATGTACCGCGAGATCCAGACCGCTCGTCTCGGTTTCAAGATCCACACGCATTGGCGTGATTGCCTTAACAACAAAGATCAAAACAACTGTGACAACAGAAGTGTAGACACCAACAATTACCAAGCCACCAAGTTGCGCAGCCCATGTGCCTGCACCAAAGATCGCGATCATCACAGTTCCGAAAATGCCGCCAACACCGTGCACCGCAAAGACATCAAGCGTGTCATCAATCTTAAGACGGTTGCGGATCAGAAGCACCGCTTCTTGGCACAAGATACCAGCAACAGCACCGATGATCAGGGCCTCAACAGGGCCAACAAAACCGGACGCAGGCGTGATGGATGCAAGGCCTGCAATCGTACCCGTCACGATGCCCACGAGGGAGGCCTTGCCAAACTTATACCGCTCCCACAGCGCCCAAGTCAGCGAAGCAGTTGCCGCAGAAATATGCGTCACCGTGATGGCCATCGCAGCGCCCCCATTAGCAGCCAATTGCGATCCGCCATTAAAGCCGAACCAACCGACCCAAAGCATACCCGCACCGATCATCACAAAACCGGGGTTGTGAGGAGGTGTGTGCTGGTTTTTGCGTGGCCCAAGGAAAAAGGCGATGAGCAAAGCCGCAAGGCCAGCGGTTTCGTGTACCACGATGCCGCCCGCGAAATCACGCACGCCCGTCTCGCCGAATATTCCGCCATCAGCTAGAAAACCGCCGCCCCAGATCCAGTGCACGACAGGCGCGTAGCAAAGTAGCATCCAAGCGCCAGAGAAGAGCATCACAAAGCCAAAGCTAACACGTTCCACATAGGCACCTACGATCAAGGCAGGAGTGATAATAGCGAAGGTCATTTGGAATGCGAAGAACAGGATTTCGGGGATCGTGCCGGACAGACTGTCAGTCGTCACGCCATTGAGAAAGGATTTACCCAAACCGCCCCAGATCCCGTTGCCATCGCCAAATGCGATAGAATAGCCAACCGCAAGCCATAGAACGCTCATCAAACAGGCAATCGCGTAGCAATGCATAAATACGCTTAGAACGTTGCGCGCACGAACAAGGCCACCGTAAAACAAAGCAAGTCCCGGAAGTGTCATAAAAAGGACCAACGCCGTCGCGGTCATAATCCAAGCAGTATCAGCACCGATCATCGCGGGGCTCCTTTTCCATAAAAACTGTCTGAGGGGTAAGTGACGTCCATCGGCTGCCTTAAAAAGAGGCGAGGCACAGGATTACTGCCACTTTCTGCTGCAAATCAATAACCGCCTTAAGTTTGGGCGCTGTTTTTGCGGGTTTGCTTAAAAATCAGGCGCTTTGTGAAAGGGCGCTTAGAATCAACTCAAGCGCATGATCGCGGGCTGCATGGCGGACATTTGCACGCCCCAATGCGCCGAATTCTACTGTTTGCGTGGCGGCTTTTGTTGGGGTCGCCAAGCCAAAGCAGACGCGCCCCTCTGGTTTGAAGTCTGATCCGCCGGGCCCCGCGATGCCAGTCACGGACACAGCAAGCTGCGCGTTTGAGTGCGCCAAAGCACCACGCGCCATTTCAGCAGCCACTTCTTCACTGACAGCACCGTGCTTTGTTAATGTTTGATCTTGAACGCCAAGCATCTCGTATTTGGCCGCGTTGGTATAGGTGACAAATCCGCGCTCAAAAACGGCGGAACTTCCCGCAATCTCTGTGAGCGTGGCGGCGATCAATCCCCCCGTGCAGCTTTCCGCTGTGGTGATCATCAGGCCTTGCGATTTGGCAAGCTCAAGGATGTGAGCAGCGTTCATCACAATAAAACAAAATGGAAGAAGGCCGCGAACAGGATTACACTGACTGCCGCGAAGACACCCGCAAACACATCGTCGAGCATGACGCCCAACGCATCGTCACGCCGATCCGCCCAACCCACAAGCCATGGCTTTAGAATATCAAAAGCACGAAACAACATGAAGGCCGCAACCCAACCAGGCCAAAGCGTAAGCGTGCTGATCTCCAATAACCAAGCCCCATAAAACACAGGGGCAATGGCGATCCATTGGCCGATCACTTCGTCGATCACGATTTCTGAGGGGTCATGATTGTCGCTGCCTTTGGTCATTTGTTCTGTCGCCCACCAGCCTTTGAAAAAACCGACGACGATGGCGATGCAAAACAGCCAAAAGCCACCAATTTGATAGACCAGAAATCCCATAGGCAGGGCTACCAGCGACCCCCATGTACCGGGCGCAGGTTTCAAATGCCCCACATAGAAAACTGTGCCGATCAAACGTCCGAGAGTGGCTGTCATGCTTTTACCAATGTTGCTGTAGCAAGGGCGGCGATGCCTTCCTCGCGTCCTGTAAATCCAAGTTGTTCGCTTGTTGTGGCTTTGATCGACACGCGATTTGCATCAAGGTCCATCAGTTGCGCCATTGTCAGCTTCATCTTGGTCGCATGCGGCCCCACCTTGGGATATTCGCAGATCAGCGTGCAGTCAATGTTAGAGATCTGAAAGCCACGAACACGTGCCAAATCGACGGCGTGACGCAGAAAAATCTCACTTGCAGCGCCTTTCCATTGCGGATCAGAGGGTGGAAAATGCTGGCCAATATCGCCATCTGCCAAAGCGCCATAGATCGCGTCAGTGACCGCGTGCATACCCACATCTGCATCCGAATGCCCTTTAAGGGCTTTGGTGTGCGGAATTTGGACGCCGCATAGAATAACGTGATCTCCGTCTTCAAACGCGTGCACGTCGAAGCCGTTGCCAAGGCGTATATCCATGTTTTGCTCCAATATGGCGGCCGCGCGGGCGAAGTCTACGGGCGTTGTGATCTTCAAGTTTCTCTCATCGCCCTCAGTGATCGTAACGTCAAGACCAGCGGCTCGCGCGACTTCGACATCATCGGCAGCACCGCCTTTATGGGCACGGTGTGCGGCTAGAATGGCGGGCAGGGCAAAGCCTTGCGGTGTTTGTGCGCGAAACAAAGCGCTGCGATCCTGCGTGCCACTGACTTTGCCACCAGCGCCGATCCAAAGCGCGTCACTGACGGCAATGGCGGGGGCGGCGCCCGCTGCATGCTCTAAAGCGCTGATGACACCTTCGATTACAGAGGACGGAGTGGTGCAGCGCGCGACATCGTGGATCAAAACGTGGGTGATCTCGGGGCTTAGGGCCTCTAAACCATTACGCACAGACACATCGCGCGTGGGACCTCCATGGATGGGTGTGATGCCTTGGATGTCTTTCGCAAAATCAACGTCATCAGGGTGAACCACGAGAACAATATCGGCAATGTCTCCGCGATTGCTAAACTGATCACAGCTCCAATTCGCGATGCGCTTGCCCGCGATCTCTTGCCATTGCTTGGGTAAAGGCCCGCCAGCCCGCGCGCCGCGACCTGCTGCAACGATGACAACGCCTATGCGCATATTTGAACGAGTTATCTTCATGATCTTGTCTTATCGCGCTGACATGTGGCGTGCAACGAAGGTGCTATTTGCACAAAAATTACGCACAAACATGAATTCGCCTATTATTTACACGCAACTGCATTGAGCCTTCTCCCATGCATTCCTATAAATCCCATATGACAGGGACACTTCACATCGGACACACCCAACTGACACCGCCAGTATTGCTCGCGCCTTTGGCCGGCATTACCGATCTGCCGTTTCGCAATCTAGTCAGCAGTTTCGGCGCAGGTTTAGTGGTCAGCGAAATGGTGGCGAGCCAAGAAATGGTGCAAGCCAAACCCGGCGTGCGTGAAAAAGCGGAGCTGGGCTTTGGCGCGGCGCGTACATCGGTGCAAATTGCAGGGCGGGAGGCCTATTGGATGGCCGAAGCTGCTCGTCTTGCCGCAGGCAATGGGGCGCAAATTATCGACATCAATATGGGATGTCCCGCTAAGAAAGTGACGAGCGGCTATTCCGGCTCTGCTTTGATGAAAGACCTCGATCACGCTCTGACTTTGATCGAAGCAGTGGTCGGGGCTGTTGATGTGCCCGTTACTTTGAAGACGCGGTTGGGCTGGGATGATCATCTACTGAACGCCGCAGAACTGGCTGTACGGGCTGAATCTGCGGGAATTCAAATGATTACGATCCACGGACGCACGCGCTGTCAATTTTATAAGGGGCAGGCCAATTGGAGTGCGATCAAAGCGATCAAAGCTGCGGTGCGTATCCCCGTGATTGCGAATGGTGATATCGTTGATGTGGCGACGGCACGCAAGGCGCTGTCACAAAGTGGCGCGGATGGCATTATGGTTGGGCGTGGCGCGCAGGGACGTCCTTGGATCTTGGCGCAGATCGCGGCGGAGCTACACGGCCTGCCTGCACCCAAGCTTCCTAAAGGTGCAGCGCTAATTGATATGGTGCAAGGTCACTATGGAAACATGCTTGCGTTTTACGGCGAAGCACTGGGCAGCCGCGTCGCGCGCAAGCATTTGGGCTGGTATATGGATGATGCTCACACACCAGTGGACATCCGCAAAACTGTTCTAACCACACGTACTTCCAAAAATGTCATGGCGCTCCTGCCGCGCGCTTTGGTAAGCCATGATGCAAGCGAGGCCGTCGCATGAATTCAAACGCAAATCTTTGGCAATCCTTGCCGCTTGCCACTGTCTTGATTGATCAGGATGACAAAATTGCAGATATCAATCCTGCCGCGGAAACGTTTTTCAACAACTCGGCAAAAGCGCTGAGCGGAACGCCGGTTTGGGATCGGCTGGCTGTGGATGCCCCGATTGAGCAAGCGTTGAAGCGCGCACGCGAAAATGCCTCCCCGCTTTTTGTGAACGATGTGGACGTGAGCACGGGCGAGCGCGCGCCGCTCTTGTGCAGCTTGAAGCTTGCGCCAATGGCTGGAGTTGATGGGATGATGATCCTGATGATCTCCCCGCGTGAGCTTGCCGGACGTTTGAGTCAAAGCCAAAGCGTGAAATCAGCGGCGAAATCCGCGATTGGCATGGCGGAAATGCTGGCCCATGAAATTAAAAACCCTTTGGCGGGGATAACAGGCGCGGCGCAATTGTTGTCGATGAACCTCAAGGCGGAAGATCTGGAACTGACTGATCTCATCGTCGAGGAATCGCGCAGGATTGTGAAATTGCTCGAACAGGTTGAGCAATTTGGTAATCTCAGACCGCCCGAGTTGGGGAGTGTGAACTTGCACGATGTGCTGGATCGCGCGCGGCGCTCGACCTTGTTGGGTGTTGGCGCACATATGAGTGTTGTGGAGCAGTATGATCCCTCCTTGCCGGACGCACATGCGGACGCAGATCAAATGTTGCAAGTGATCTTGAACCTGCTCAAGAATGCCTCCGAAGCGGCTGGCAAGCGCGGTGGCACAATCCGGTTGCGCACGTTTTATGAACATTCGTTCAGTTTGCGCCGCGCTGGCAATGCGGGTCGGCCGCTGCCGCTGCAAATAGAGATCGTCGATGATGGTCCGGGACTGCCCCCAGAGCTGGAAGACAGTGTGTTTGATCCTTTCGTGTCAGGGTATGAGAACGGCACCGGGCTGGGTCTCGCGCTTGTGTCAAAGATTATTGCCGATCATGGCGGGTGGGTCGCTGTCAATTCAGTGCCCGGTCACACGGCTTTTCGAATTTCACTGCCTGTGGCGACGGCTGATGCGCTTGAGAAAAAGGATATTGGTTGATGGATGGAACGGTTCTGGTCGCGGATGACGATCGCACAATTCGCACGGTTTTAACACAAGCTTTGACGCGTGCGGGCTGCCGGGTGCACGCGACGTCTTCGTTGACGACTTTGATGCGCTGGATCGCAGAAGGGCGCGGTGATGTAGTCATTTCAGATGTGATGATGCCAGACGGAAACGGCTTGGAAATGCTGCCAAAGATACAAGAGGAACGTCCGGGCATGCCGGTGATCGTTATCTCTGCGCAAAACACGATCATGACTGCGATTAAAGCCAATGAGGCAGGGGCCTATGATTACCTGCCCAAGCCCTTTGATCTGCCCGATTTGATGAAACGTACCGCGCGCGCATTGGATGCGAGCGGAACAAAAGCCCCGCGCTCAGAAAAGACAGAGGCCGCGCAGGATGAGCTGCCATTGGTTGGCAAAACCCCTGTAATGCAGGCGCTCTACACGTTAATGGCGCGGGTTATGAACACGGATATACCGGTCTTGCTCACGGGTGAATCCGGCACTGGAAAAACCGCAATTTCCCGCACGATTCATGATTTTTCGGATCGCCGGACTTTGCCGTTTGTCACAGTCACAGCTCTCGATCTGCGAGATATCGAAGGGCCTACGCGTGTTTTAGCGCGTGTTAAGGGCGGCACTCTTTTGATCGAAGAAATTGCAGATTTCGACCTGCAAGCGCAAGCGCGACTGGTGCGCATGATGGATGCACCCGGTGAACACGTGCCGCGTTTTATAGCAACTTCGTTGGTGGACTTGGCCAGCCGTTTGGAAAACGGTGCGCTCCGTCAGGAGCTTTATTACCGACTTGATGGCGCAACCTTGAATGTGCCCGCGCTGCGCGAACGCGTGGACGATATCGACCTGCTTGCCACCCATTTCCTTTCAAAATCAGAAGGCAGCGGAGTTATCACGCGGAAACTTAGCACGGATGCTTCTAAGCTAATTCACAACTACAGCTGGCCAGGCAACGTGCGTCAGTTGGAAAATGCGATGCGTAGGTTGGGGCTAAGTGCGCGCAGTGATGAAATTGTGCGTTCAGAAGTGGAGATGGTTTTGGGCAATCAGCCCGACCTTGATCCGATCCTTACAGGGGGCACATCGACCGAGAAATTGTCGGCCTCCGTTGAGCGTCATCTGAGACGATATTTCGATTTACACGGTGGATCGCTGCCACCCTCTGGTGTCTACACGCGCATTTTGCGTGAATTTGAGCAGCCACTGATAGAAATATCATTAGAGGCGACCGGTGGAAATCAGGCTAAATGTGCCGATTTACTAGGTATTAACCGCAATACCTTGCGTAAGAAGATTACAGACCTCGATATTCGCGTGACACGGCGCCGTAAATTGATGTAAAACCGCAACATAAACGTGGCCTAATGGCATCGCTTTTGCGATTCCACAAACGAGAGCCACAATTTTGGCGGTGGAGCGAACGCTCCCATAGATCGAGGGCAGTGCGTGAGCCAGCCTGTAACACCACCTGCACTCGCCAAATTGGCGCGGCGCAAAAAGGTATCGTTGTGGATGCGTCTGTCGCATTTGCGCAGGCAACGGCGTGTGCAAAACGCGATCACGCTAGGTGTGGTTTTGCTGGGGCCGATGTTAGCCTTTGCGACTTTCTTGGTGCTGGGTCCTTTGGACCAGGA
The DNA here is from genome assembly GCF_018607995.1 of Planktotalea sp. Taxonomy (GTDB): domain Bacteria; phylum Pseudomonadota; class Alphaproteobacteria; order Rhodobacterales; family Rhodobacteraceae; genus Planktotalea. The sequence continues at coordinate 145,400 of NZ_JABBAL010000030.1, read as the reverse complement.
TGTGGGTGGTCCTGGGCTGCGCTTTGTTCTCATGCTCGATCTGGTATACGTATTGGTCGTCGCCACCTTGGTGCTACAGCGCGTCGTGCAAATGATCGCAGCGAGGCGCGCGCGTTCAGCTGGATCTCGACTCCATTTGCGTCTCACAGGCGTGTTTGCATTAATGGCGTTGATCCCGACGGTGACTGTTGCGATTTTCGCGGGTATCACCATAAATATGGGTTTGGAAGCGTGGTTTTCCAAACGTGTTCAACGTGTTGTGGGCAATTCTTTAGCTGCGGCACAAGCTTATGAAAATGAACAACGCCGCGATTTGCAAGAAGATGCGCAAGCGTTAGCGAACTACCTCAACGCGCGCAGTGGTGAGGTGCGCTTTGCGAGAACCACAAGCTTGGGCGAGGTGTTGCGCGACGGTCAGTTGCAAATTCAACGGGGTTTACGCGAAGCCTTTGTGGTCGATGGCATCGGTGAAATAAAAGCACGTGGGGATCGCTCTTACATGTTTGACTTCGACCCACTTGCCCCGATTGAGATTGAGACTGCGCGCACGGACGGAATTTTGATCATGGAAGATTGGGAAAACAATGAGTTCCGCGCCGTTGTTAATCTTGTGGGGTACCTCAACGAATACCTTTATGTCAGCCGCGAAGTCGATGGATCAATCCTGAAACTCTTGGATGAAACACAAGAAACCGCACTGTTTTATCAGCAACAAGAAAGCGAACGCGGCCGTCGACTGTTCGAATTTGGTTTGGTATATATTGGCTTCGCCGTCATTCTTATTCTCGCGGCTGTCTGGCTTGGCCTTTGGTTTGCCGAACGCCTTTCACGACCCGTGGGACGTCTTGCGGGTGCGGCGCAGCGCGTAGGCGCGGGCAATCTTGATGTGCAGGTTTTGGAGGAAGAAGGCGATGATGAAATCGCCATGCTTGGGCGGTATTTCAACCAGATGACCCGTCAATTGAAGGGACAGCGCGATACGCTTGTTGAAAACAACCGCCAGATTGAACGCCGTCGGCGCATGTTTGATTCCGTTTTGTCTTCCGTCAGCTCTGGCGTTGTTGGCCTTGATGAAATTGGCCGTATCTCTTTTGTGAACCGATCAGCGGAACGGCTATTGGGTTGGCATCAAGACAAGCAGGACATCGATTTGTCCGTTGCGGTTCCTGAGTTTGGTCCTTTGCTCGACAAGTTGCGCAATGGCCAGATGGGCACCGCGCAGGGCGAGATCAAAGTCAGTCGCGATGGCCAGCTGGAGAACCTTTTGGTGCGCATGTCGCGTCGATTGCGCGACGATGGCACGCTTGAGGGGTTTGTTGTGGCCTTCGACGATGTCACCGATCTTGTGACGGCGCAGCGTATGGCCGCGTGGGGTGATGTGGCGCGCCGCATTGCGCATGAAATTAAGAATCCGTTGACCCCGATCCAATTGTCCGCCGAACGGATCCAGCGCAAGTTTATGCCGCAGGTCGGCGACAATGCAGAACGGCTTGAGCAGATGACGGGTGTTATCATCCGTCAAACGGGTGATTTACGCCGCATTGTGGATGAATTCAGCAAATTTGCGCGCATGCCAGAACCAGATCGCCGCTCTGGCAATCTGACCCAAATCGTGCGCGATGCGGTGATTTTGCAAGAGGCGGGGCAGCCTGATGTTAGCTTTGATATCAGCTTGCCAGATGTTGAACTTTTGGCCCAATTTGATGCTACCATGATTTCGCAAGCGCTGACCAACCTGATCAAGAATGCGGGCGAAGCGATTGAGAGCTATATCGAAAAGTTCGAAGACGCCGATGTGGTGCGCGAAGTGGCGATTTTGCTAACGCAAGACAACAAAACGGCGCTGATCCAGATTGCCGATAGCGGCATAGGTCTGCCTGAAGATCGTGGGCGGCTGTTTGAGCCTTATGTGACAACGCGCGACAAAGGCACGGGCCTCGGTTTGCCGATTGTGAAGAAGATTATCGAAGAACATGGAGGCTCCCTGATTTTGACGGATGCGCCTCTGATGAACGGGCAAGGGCGTCCCGGTGCGATGGCGGTGGTGCGATTACCGCTGTTGGATGCGCAGCGTAGTGACCTCAATGAAACAAAGCAGTAATTGGTGGAGAGAATGATGGGCGACATTCTAATTGTAGACGACGAACGCGATATCAGAGAACTGGTGTCGGATATTCTGGAAGACGAAGGGTTTACGACACGACTAGCAGGCACCTCGGATGAGTGCATGGTGCAGGTCAGAAAAGAACAGCCCGCGCTGATGATCCTTGATATATGGCTGAAAGACAGCTCGATGGATGGAATTGATATCCTGAAGGTCATCAAGAAAGATTATCCTGATGTGCCTGTGGTGATCATTTCAGGACATGGCAACGTCGAGATCGCGGTCGCCGCGATTAAGCAAGGAGCGTATGATTTCATCGAGAAACCTTTCAACATTGATCAGCTTTTGGTGGTGATCCGCCGGGCGATGGAAACCTCGCGTTTGCGTCATGAGAACCAATCACTCAAACGTCGCGATGCGCCAAGTACGGAAATGATCGGTGATAGCGCTGCGTTCCGCACGTTGATTTTGCAACTTGATAAGGTGACAAAATCTAACGGTCGCGTGTTGCTGCGCGGTCCTGCGGGATCGGGCAAAGAGGTGGCAGCCCGCTATATTCACGCCAATTCCAACCGTGCGGATGCACCGTTTGTGACGGTAAATTGCGCAGGCGTTGAACCCGAGCAAATGGAAGAGGTGCTTTTCGGGCGCGAAGAAAAAGATCAGGGCGTGCAACCTGGTCTCCTGGAGCAAGCCAATGGCGGCGTGATCTACTTTGACGAAGTCGCGGATATGCCGTTTGGCACGCAAGGAAAAATATTGCGCGTATTGGTGGATCAGAAATTCACCCGCGTGGGTGGGTCGGAAAAAGTGCTCGTAGACTTGAGGGTCATTTCGTCGACCAGCCGTGATCTGGAGGCAGAGATCGAAGCGGAACGCTTCCGTCAAGAATTGTTCCATCGCTTGAACGTCGTGCCAATCCCTGTGCCGTCGTTGGAAGAGCGTCGTGAAGATATTCCGCTTTTGGGCACGCATTTTATCGAGGAATGCAACAAAATTCAGGGTTTGACTGCGCGTGATTTCTCAGATGAAGCGGCAGCTTTGATGCAGACAATGGTTTGGCCGGGCAATGTGCGCCAGCTTAAGAACTTGGTGGAACGTGTGTTGATCCTTGGCGAAGGCACTGGCCCGATTGAGGCGCAAGAATTGCCAAATGAGCAAACGGGCAATGATGAAGAAGGGCGGGTGGTCTTGTCTGGCTCGCTTGCAACCTTGCCTTTGAGAGAAGCGCGCGAAGCGTTTGAGCGTGAATATTTGTTGACTCAGATCAACCGTTTTGGTGGTAATATCTCGCGCACGGCTAATTTTGTTGGCATGGAACGCTCGGCCCTGCATCGCAAGTTAAAGTCTTTGGGGGTCGTTACAACCAACAAAGCGGGCGCGCGTATCGCGCGGGTTGAAGAGGATGAAAGCAAGGTGGAGTGATCCTATTAAGCGCCTAAAGGCGCGCTTTTTTGAGCAGCCCAAATGTGCTACTAGGATGAATTTATTTATCAAGATGAAGCGCGACACAGTTGCGCTGCCATTGACCCGATTGGCGCAACCTGTCATTCAATTATGACGTGACTTCAGCAGAAGGCCGAACATGAAGGTCATTATTTGCGGAGCTGGCCAAGTTGGCTGGCAAATTGCACGACATCTTTCAGGTGAGCGTAACGATGTGACGGTTGTCGACAACAACGCCGAACTCGTGCGGCGTGCGACCGATTCATTGGACGTGCAGGGCATTTCGGGCTTTGCCAGCTATCCCGATATTTTGGATCGGGCAGGTGCGCGTGATGCGGATATGATCATCGCTGCCACTTATTCTGACGAGGTAAACATGGTTACCTGCCAGGTTGCGCATTCTGTCTTTGCGATCCCGCGTAAGATTGCGCGCTTGCGTGGGCAATCCTATCTCGACGCGATCTATTCGGATCTTTATCGGCGTGATCACATGCCAATTGATGTTGTGATCAGCCCTGAAAAGGAGGTGGCAGATGCTGCCTTGCAACGTCTATCCGCGCCATCTGCGTTTGACACGGAGACATTTCTTGATGGCAAGGCCCAGCTTTTGGGCATTACCATTGATGAGACCTGTCCTGTTGTAAACACGCCACTTCGTCAGCTCACGGATCTGTTTTCAACTTTGCGTTCTATCGTGGTTGGTGTGCGTCGTGAGGGCACGTTGTTTGCGCCGGAAGCGGGCGATCAGCTTTTTGTGGGGGATCAATGCTACATCTTTTGCCATGTGGAGGATGTCGTGCGCTCCATGGAGATTTTTGGCAAATCGCACCGCACCCAAGAGCGTGTTGTGTTGATTGGGGGCGGCAATGTTGGCTTGGCTGTCGCACAAGCGCTTGAGAAACGCACCACCCGCGTGCGGGCGAAGATTATCGAAAAGAACCGTGAGATTGCTGAAATTGCCGCTGATGAGCTAGAACGCACGATCGTGCTGCATGGCGATGGGCTGGATGGCGCATTGCTCGGCGAAGCCAACATCAGCCGTGCGGATGCTGTTTTGGCCGTGACTGATGACGATAAAACCAACATGCTGGCGGCTGTGCGCGCGAAAGCTGCGGGTTGTCCGATGGCTGTCGCTTTGATCAATGACCCGACGCTTGTACCGCTGATGGGGCCGCTCGGGATCGACGCTTATATTAACCCGCGTGCCACCACCGTTAGTTCGATTTTGCGCCATATCCGACATGGACGTGTGCGCGCGGTCTACTCCATTGGCGACGCCGAAGCGGAGATGATAGAGGCGGAGGTTCTGTCCACGTCGCCCTTAGCCGGTAAGCTTATCCGCGAAATTGATTTTCCTGAAGGGGTTCTTGTTGGCGGGGTGTTGAAGGACGGCAAGCTGCATAAACCTTTGGGTAAACTGCGCATTGACGAAGGGGATGTGATCGCGTTGTTTACGATGACGGCGGACGTGCCTGAGGTGGAGCGTTTGCTTCAAGTCTCCATCGATTTTTTCTGAGACGCGTCTGATGATTTCGCGTATTCTGGATTTACCGGTCTTCTTGATCTTCTTGATCCTCGCTTGTGTGGCGATGTATATTCCGGCGATCCACGGGTTGACCCAAGAGTCCTTTCACGTCGCGCGCAGCTTCTTTTACTCGGCAACTTTGGGGTTAATTCTCTGCGCACTTATCGGGATTGCTTTGTCGGGGAGGCCCACGCATAGCTCTGCGTTGGAACACCTTTTGGCACTCTTCGCTGTTTTTGCGGTTTTGCCGATTTTCCTAGCAGTTCCATTCTACGAATCTCTGCGTACCACTAGCTTTTTGAATTCTTACTTCGAAATGGTGTCCTCGATCACAACCACGGGTGCGACGATGTTTCCAGATCCCAGCAGGCTCGAGCCAAGCTTGCATCTTTGGCGCGGCATTGTTGGGTGGTCGGGTGGTTTGTTGATGTGGATTTCTGCGGCTGCGATCCTTGCGCCGCTGAATTTGGGTGGCTTTGAAGTGACCACAAGTGCAGAGCCAGGACAGGGCGGCATTCGCCGCTTTGATATGCGTGCGGCCTCTCCTGGGCAACGTTTGATCCGCGCGGCAAAGCAGTTCTTCCCGATTTATACGAGCCTCACGTTGACGCTGTGGTTTTGCCTGCTCCTGACAGGGGAAACGCCACTTGGCGGGTTGATGCATGCGATGGCGACCTTATCGACCAGCGGGATTTCTGCGATTGGTGGAATTGAGGAAAGCACAGTCGGGGTCGCAGCTGAGTTCTTAATATTTGTGTTTCTTTTGTTTGCCTTGTCGCGGCTCACGTTTTCCACAGACACGATCACTGGAAACACGCATGGTTTGCATAAAGATGCTGAATTTCGCATCGGTTTGATCCTTGTCATCGGTGTTCCCTTAATTGTGTTCGCGCGGCATTGGTTCGGGGCCTTTGAAGTGAGTGAAGAGGAAAACCTTCTTCTTGGGTTGAAAGCCTTGTGGGGTGGTATGTTCACAGTCCTGTCGTTTTTGACGACAACGGGTTTTGTCAGTTCTGAATGGGAAGCGGCGCAAGGCTGGTCTGGCTTGGCAACACCGGGTGTAATCTTGATGGGGTTGGCCTTGATGGGAGGCGGCGTGGCGACAACAGCGGGTGGTGTCAAATTGTTGCGGGTCCTCACACTCTACCTGAATGGCTTGCGGGAAATGCAGAAACTCATTCATCCTTCATCGGTCAGTGGCAAAGGCGCGGGCAATCGCCGGATCAGGCGGCAAGGGGCGTATACTGCGTGGATCTTTTTCATGTTGTTTGCCATGTCGCTGGCACTGGTCACACTTACACTTACGGGTTTTGGCACCAGTTTTTCGGATGCTTTGGTGATGTCGGTGGCGGCGCTTTCAACCACAGGACCACTCTTGGATGTGGCGGGGGCTGATCCAATTTTACTGACGGATCTGTCAAACGGGGCCAAGCTTTGTTTTGCCGCTGCGACGATTTTGGGGCGTTTGGAAACCCTTGCAATCATCGCATTAATGACGCCAGAGCTTTGGCGCCGATAACGCGGCTTTTCAACTTATGGCCTCGAGTTGAAAAAAGGGCTGGAAACTCGCTCTGTCAGTCTTCATACTTTATGTATTATGGACCGCGCGCACTGGAGCGCGCGACGCTGCGCCCAAAAATAATAACGCAAGAATAAAGGCATGCCCCAATGGCCAACGATAGACAAAATCTGCAAGACGCATTTCTCAACCATGTTCGCAAAACCAAAGTTCCGGTCACGGTCTTTTTGATCAATGGTGTGAAGCTACAAGGCGTCATCACTTGGTTTGATAATTTCTGCGTTCTTTTGCGTCGTGATGGTCAGTCTCAGCTGGTCTATAAGCATGCGATTTCGACGATTATGCCAAGCCAGCCGATTTCCCTTTATGAGGGCGAAGACGCAAACTGATGGGGCATGATCCTGCGATTACCCGTACATGGGTGCTGCATCCTGACATAAAAAGTAACAATGACCGTCGACTGCCTGAACCTGCTTTGGCAGAGGCCGTGGCTTTAGCTAAAGCGTTGCCTGGGCTTGAGGTTTTTGGCGACACAATTGTGCGTTTGCCCAAAGCGCACTCTGGTATGCTGTTTGGTAAGGGTAAGATCGAAGAGCTGCATCAGCTGTTTGATTCTGAAGAGGTGGATCTGGTTCTGATTGACGGGCCAGTGACGCCAGTTCAGCAACGCAATCTTGAGAAGGCTTGGGGCGTAAAGCTGCTGGATCGCACGGGCCTGATCCTTGAGATATTCTCGGATCGTGCGCGCACCAGTGAGGGTGTGTTGCAGGTCGAAATGGCTGCTTTGAGCTATCAACGCACGCGACTTGTACGCGCTTGGACCCACTTAGAACGTCAGCGTGGCGGTCTTGGCTTCGTTGGTGGTCCTGGTGAAACGCAGATCGAATCTGATCGCCGTGCGATCGATGATCAACTTGTGCGCTTGCGCCGTAAGCTCTCCAAAGTGGTGAAAACCCGCGCCTTGCACCGCGAATCACGCGCCAAAGTTCCGTTCCCGATCGTGGCGCTTGTAGGGTATACGAACGCGGGCAAGTCAACCTTGTTTAATCGTCTCACAGGCGCAGATGTCTTTGCCAAAGACATGTTATTCGCCACCCTTGATCCAACTATGCGTGCGGTTGAATTGCCTGATGGGCCGCAGGTCATTTTATCAGATACGGTTGGTTTTATTTCTGATCTCCCAACGGAGCTTGTCGCCTCGTTTCGCGCGACTCTGGAAGAGGTTGTGGCTGCCGATCTCATCGTACATGTGCGGGATATCTCTCACGAGGGCACGGAAGAGCAGGCGGCTGATGTGCGCACAATTCTCACCTCTCTAGGGGTCGGTGAAGGTGCCAAGCAGATCGAGGTCTGGAATAAAATTGATCTGCTGGAGCCTCATGACAAAGACGCAGTTCTGGCCCGCGCGGCACGACACGACGATGTGATCGCGGTATCGTCAATCTCGGGCTATGGGATGCAGGACTTTGTTGTCGCTGTAGAGGACGCGCTCGAAGGCGAAATTATCACCGAAACGTTGGTCTTGTCCTATTCTGAGGGTCGAAAACGCGCGTGGCTGTTTGAGCGGTCTTTGGTCGAAGCGGAACGTCAGGGTGAAAATGGCTTCGAATTGGACCTGCGTTGGAAAGCCAAAGATCGTGCGCAGTTTCAGACGATCTAAAAGGTAAGGGCCTTTAGCGAGAATGTTTTTGAGATATGAAGCATTTAGTGTTCTTCTGGAATCAGCGTTGTGATGCCGACGGCGGCCGCGCGTGCAAGGCCTTCATCTAGTGACATCTGAATATATTTACCGCGCCGCCAAAGCTTGCCGAGATCATCATAGTGGTGTGAAAACAGGTGCCCTGACTGACCTGTAGAAATCACAAAGAGCGAGCTGTCGGGATCGGTGAAATCATAAACGCCACGATACCCAGCGCCGTGCACGTTCAAGAACGCCTCCGTGCCTTCACCACCTTTCGTGCGCCCGCGCATCAGGGTGTTATCCCCACCGGAAGTCGATTGGCGAATGTTGACGAAATAGCGCAGAACGGGAACTGCGCCCAAGACCGCATGGTCATGGGTCGCCTGATGCGCATCGCCCCAGCGCAAAGAGGCGAGATCAATCGTGTAGTTTTCTTCTAACCACAAGATCGCCTCATCGAGCGAGATGCGCGCAACATCGGTGCAGGTTTCTTTTGGGGAGGACTGCAAGATATCGCACCACTCTGTCGCGCCGTTAATGTTGCGAAATACGCGTTCTATAAACAGGGGTTCGACGTGTTTAAATTCTTTCGAGAGTGGGCCAAGTTCATCTTTTATCAAGCGACCTTGCAACGCGCGCAGCCAGGCTGAGTAGATTAGGGGTTCGGGCAGGTGTTCGTTCATTTCACCCGTCCAATTGGCCAAGAGCTCTAATGCGATCTGGCGTTTACGCTCTGGAGTTCCATTTGGTGCAGGCTCGCCGGTGAACCACAGATCTGCTCCGATCAAGGGCAGCAACGTGCGCGCGGTAAAGCTGACCGTGTCGAGCTGCGCTTCGATAAAGCTATCGCGCGTATGCACCTGACGTTTCTGCATTAAGCGTTGCCATCTTTGAATGCGTTGGCTGTCGCCCCACTCATAGGACACGTGCATGGGGAACGGGCGCTGCACTAGCTTGTTGTTAGTATTGCCAAGAATGCCGCCCTCGGGATCAAGGAATCGTGGGTTGGTTGGCGCAGGAAACAAGCTCTGCCATCTGTTGTCTGCGATCCAGCCGGGGCTAGGCATACGGCCTTTGCTTTGGTGATTGGCGTTGCGTTGAGGCATCGCACCGATGAGTTTGAGCGCAATCTTGTCTTTATCTACGAGTGTCAGATTCAGAGAAGGTGCGATGTAGGATTCTGTGCTGATCAAAGCACTTTGTACATCTACAGATTGCATAATTCCCATTGTCGCACTGAGCGAAGTGTCGCGTGGGCTAAGCGCTGTCCAGGCGAGGGCAGCAACGTGCCCTTTCGGCGTAATTGTAGAGAGCGAGAAGTCCGACCCCGACAAAACAGGGCCATTGTCGCTCCAGCGCAGAGTGAGCGTGACGGGCTCCGCATCTTTGATATTGATGATCGACCTACGGGTTTCAAATGGTTTGAACCCGTCGAGCGTGCGGTATTCTTCTGGATTGTTGGGATTGAGTTGTTCGATGAACAAATCCTGATCATCGAGATAACTGGAGGTGATGCCCCAACCAATAGTCGCACTGCGCCCTGCGAGAACCACGGGCATACCGGGGATTGTGCCGCCAATTACGCCACCTGCGGCCAATTCAAGACGCGCGAGGTACCAAATCGCAGGCGCGGTAAAGCCAAGGTGGGGATCATTAGCCAAGATCGTTCCACCGGAGGCGGAGCGAGAGGGCGCAGCGGCCCATGCGTTGGACGCGCCACCGAGACCGCGCGGTGGGACTGGATGCAGCGGATCTCTTTGCGTGGTAGCCTCAGCGTATTGCGGTAAAGATTGATTAAAAAGTGCGGCGTATTTGGGCAAAGCGGCAACCCCAGTGCCGGGCATGTCGGGCAAGATGTCTGACAAGCGTGCTTCATCGGGAAGCACCAAAGACGTGCGCGCGCGCAGAACCTCGTCTTGCAAATGGCCTGAGAGCTGCAGCGCCATCAGCTTGGTCACCGCAAGGGAATCCGCGGGGCGCCAAGGTGAAATCGGTGCGCCGAAGAGGAACATCTCAGGGGCACCACGGCCCAAAGACCTATTGTTGATCTCTGCAATGCGTATGTTCACACCTGCGGCATAGGCAGACAACGCATCTCTGGTGCGCGCATCCTGACTTGCGACCGACACGCTTGCGAGGCGGTAAATATCAAGGCGGCGCAACAATGTGTCGATGCTTAAGGTGCGTTTTCCAAACACCTCGGACAAGCGTCCTTGTACGGTTCTACGCAGCATTGTCATTTGCCACAGCCGGTCCTGAGCATGGGCATAACCAAGTCCAAAAAAGACATCTGCGTCTGTTTCACCAAAGATATGGGGCACATTCGCATTGTTGCGCACAATCTCGACAGAGCCGGTGATCCCGTCAACTTTCAACGTTTTATTATAGTCAGGAAGCGAGCGTGCCGCGAGAAGATAAGCGAGAACAGTCATCAAGAGTACCGCGATGATAACGCCGCCCGTAAGGCGCAGCGTCCAACGAAAAATCATCACCATTTTCTCGCGTCTCCTTTAATGTCTGCGGCATTTAAAGTGCAAAGCGCTTGTCTTTGCGCGCAGTGTCCGACACACCGTTTAGGGTAATTGATGCGAAGGGAAAAGCCGATGGCAAAATGTACATTTTTGGGTCTTGGTGTGATGGGATTTCCCATGGCTGCACATTTGGTGAAAGCTGGCCACGAGGTCACGGTTTATAACCGCACGCATGAGAAAGCACAGGCTTGGGCAGAGAAGAATGGCGGCCAAAGCGCGAACACGCCGCACGATGCGGCACAGGGTGCAGAGTTCGTTTTTGCCTGCGTTGGCAATGATGATGATCTGCGCTCTGTGTGCTTGGGTGAGACGGGCGCATTTGCTGGCATGGATAGTGGTACGGTCTTTGTGGATCACACGACAGTTTCCGCGAAAGTGACGGCGGAGCTCTATAAAGCTGCAGACACAGCGCAGATTAGTTTTGTTGATGCGCCGATTTCGGGGGGGCAAGCAGGGGCCGAGAACGGTGCGCTGTCGATTATGTGTGGTGGTGATGAAGGCGCATATGCGCGCGCAGAGCCAGTGATGGCGCCCTATTCCAAGATGTGTCGCCGCATTGGTGAGAGCGGTGCGGGGCAAATGACCAAAATGTGCAACCAGATCGCGATTGCAGGTTTGGTGCAGGGTCTGTCCGAAGCGCTGCACTTTGCCGAGAAAGCTGGTCTTGATGGGCGTGCTGTTGTGGAAGTGATTTCGCAAGGCGCTGCTGGATCTTGGCAGATGGCGAACCGTTATGAAACGATGCTTGATGATGAGTTCGAACACGGTTTTGCAGTGGATTGGATGCGCAAGGATTTGGGAATCTGTTTGGATGCCAGTGATGAGGTCGGCGCGAGCCTACCTGTTACGGCTTTGATCGATCAGTTTTACAAAGACGTGCAAAAACTTGGTGGCGGGCGTTGGGATACGTCGAGTTTGATTAAGCGCTTGCGCGCGATGGGTTAGGGCGGATGGGGCGCTGTTCTGTCTATATAGATGAGCACGCTGAGGATTTTAGGGTCAGAGAAGCCGTCAGTGCGTTGATGTGTTTGAGAACAAATGGATCACGAGAATTCCGCTTAAGATCATACCAAGGCCTAGAATTGCGGGCAGGTCGAGTTTTTGGCCATAGACCAAGTAGCCGATGCCCGCGATGAATACGATTCCAAGGCCGGACCAGAAGGCGTATGCGATCCCCAGCGGGATAGCGCGCAGGGCGACGGACAGAAAGTAAAAGCTGATCGCATAGGCAATCACCACGATCACCGAGGGCAATAACTTTGTGAATTGCTGGCTGGCTTGCAGCGCGGCCGTGCCAATGGTTTCGCTTAAAACTGCGAGGAGCAAAACTAGGTAATGGATCGGCATTGAGTTTCCTTCCAAACGGGCAGGGCGGTGGTGTCCTTGATCTCTTCCATCACAAAGCTGGCGGACACGTCTGCCAATGGAACAGAATCGGTCAGATTTTGATAGAGACGATCGTAGTCTTTAATATCAGCCACGCGCTCGCGGATCAGATAATCCAGATCACCAGACATGCGTTACACCCCTTTAATTTTAGGCATCACTTTCGTGGCGCGCGCAAACTTGGTGGACCAATTGGAGTCATGTTGATAGGAACGCACCTGGATAAAGGCATTCAACCCGAGTCCAATCGCCTCCGCATCAAGGAGCGCGATCTTGCGTGTGATGATACCTGCCTCGCCGAGTAGTTTGATCCGGTGCCAACACGCCGCGGTCTTGAACGCTCAGGTTGTAGTACAGCAGATCAATGTCGAGATAGGGTTCAATCAGTTTCTTTTTGATGAAATCCCAAATGGTACAGGTCATTTAATCGCCGTCCATTTTAATAATCGGATTTGCGACTTTTATCTTGCTCATGTGCTTTGCCTTCTTGTGCGGAATACGCTGATCGTTTGGCGTTGCATGTCCGAGTTAGGTTAACGGTGAAATGACATTTCAAACTTCGCGCCCTGTGCGTCGCTCATAGTTGCGCAACCAAAGCATCATGAGCGTTGCAATGGCGCAAAAAACAACGCTAGATGCAGCCAAAGGCACGGGCGTACCCGCAAACATCAAACCCACTGGAATACACACGAGCGTTCCAAATAGCGTGGCAGTCCCGCTGATAAAAGACGCGGCCATGCCTGCGATATGTCCCAACGGTTCCATTGCGAGCGCGTTGAGATTGCCCAATGTGAGGCCCGCCAGAAAAAAGACCGAGGTTTGCCAAATCATAAACAGCACAAAATACGTTTGATCGCTGGGTGGCCACGTACTGAGCAAGAGCATGATCCCAGAAAGGATGATCTGTACAGCGAAACTGGTGGTGATGACGTTTCGCATCCCTAAGCGCAAAACGATGTTTGCGTTTAATAGCGAAGCCATTCCCGCAAGAAGAGAGATTACCCCGAACCAATAAGGAAAACTATCCGCGCGTCCGAATGTGACGTCATATGTTGGATGGACCGTCGACAACATACCGAACAAAAGCGCAAGCATCATCGACTGACAAATGATCGACACACGTGCTCTGCGGTAAGACATCAGTTCTTTTACCGAAGCCAAAAGCGCTTTGACGTTGATCTCACGGCGGTTTTCAGGGGCTAGTGTTTCTGGCAGGCGAATGCCCATCCAAAGCATTGTCAACACCGAAAAACACATGAAGGCCACGAAAATTCCGCGCCAATCGGAGATATAGATCAGACCTGCGCCGATCAGGGGGCCGATGGCGGGGACCAATGTGAAAACCATCATTACAAACGACATGATCCGCGCCATTTCACGACCCGAATAGAGATCACGGATCACCGCGATAGATACGATGCGCGGGCCCGCTGCCCCTAAGCCTTGCAACATGCGCGAGGCCAACAGAATTTCCAGCGACGCCGCGCGCCATGCGATGAACGCACCAATGCAATAAAACACGGCGCCAAACAGCATCATTGCGCGTCGCCCATAACGATCCGACAGTGGACCTACGAAAAACGTCCCAACCCCCATGCCCAGCACGAAACTGGTGAGAACCAGTTGCACTTTGTTGGGATCACTCGGGCTTAGCTCTGCCGCGATTTCGGGCAATCCGGGCAGCATGGAATCAATAGAAAACGCGACCGTGGCAGAGAGCATCGCGGCGAAGGCAATGAACTCCATCGTTCCCATGCGCATCGCGACGGGTGCGTTCATTCCTCGGCTTCGATCTGAGACTTGATATCGGTGATCACGCTGCGCCAGACTTCAACTGATTGCGCGCCAGGCACCGCGTGCTGACCTGCGATAATGAAGGTGGGCACCGAATTCACACCCATTTTGCGAAAGCCGGCGTCCTTTTCACGAATGCCCTCAAGGTCTTCATCCGTAGCCAGCAAACGTTGCACGAGGGCTGCGTCCATCCCGCATGTGTCTGCGAGATCGGCCAGAACTTCCACCTCGCCAATGTCGCGACCTTCTTTGAAATAGGCGCGAAACAACGCGGACATTACCATGGATTGACGCTGCTCAATGCCCGCCCAATGGATCAGGCGATGCGCGTTCAATGTGTTTGGCGTGCGTTTGATCGCCCCGAGATCAAGCTCCAAACCGACATCGCGTGCGTGCTGATCGATCTGGCCATAAACCTTCACGGCTTGCTCTTTGCCACCAAACTTGCCCTCAAGGTAGGCACGGCGATCCATGCCCTCGAGCGGCATGTCCGGGTTCAATTGAAACGGATGCCATTCGATCTCAAAGGGATGCTCCGGCTCTGCTTCCAGTGCGCGGTCCAGCAACGTTTTGCCAATATAGCACCACGGGCAAATTGGATCGGAAATAATATCAAGCTTAACCATAAAGAGCCTCAATCTGAGCGCGCAGCACACGGCGCAACAGCTTGCCATTGGCGCTGCTAGGAAGGGTGTCGCATTGGTGGTAAATTCTGGGCTGTTTGTAACGCGCCAATCGCGTGGAGGCCAGAGCCTCGAACGTGCTTTTGTGCACAGTGTTTTGGGCCGTATAGCACAGTGCAATCACCTGTGCGCCGGATTGGACCGTTGTCTCAATCGCAGCGCACTCAATGAGGCCGTCGATCTTTGCAAATGCAGTCTCAATCTCAATGGGTGAGACGCGAAAGCCGCTCGCGTTCAACATATCGTCGCTGCGTCCTTCATAGGAAATAGCACCGTTTGCGTCACACCGTCCTAGATCACCCGTCAAAAACCAATCGCCTTGAAAGCGTTCATTGGTCGCATCGGGGGCATTAAGGTAACCAAGCATGAGACCTGGATCAGAGTGGTGTACGGCGATGGTGCCCAAGTCGTCCGTCGCCGCCTCTTTACCATCGTCTTGGATCACCGCAACCCGCCGTCCGGTTTGGGCATGACCGAGGGTGGATGTGGGGGCAGGCCGCGTCGGGCTAGAGGAAATAAAGGTGGAGCATTCGGACATGCCAAACGCCTCATAAACTTGTGTTCCAGTGGCGCGCTGCCACTCCGCGTGCAGCGTTTCTGCCATTTTCTCACCCGCACTCAGCGCATGTCGCAGTTTCGGCATCGCAGGCATATCCGTGCGCACAAGTTTGCGAAAAATACCGGGTGCAGCAGCAAAAAGCGTGGCGTTTTGCTGGGCGAGCAAAGCAGGCAGTGCCTCTGGCGTTGTGCCATCCTGTGGGATCAAAGCGGTTGCACCAACACTCCACGGATCCATCAATCCCGTGCCAAGCGTAAACGTCCAATTGAACGCGCCTGCGTGCAACAATCGATCCTCAGCGTTTAAATCGTACCAATCGCATTGCATCATTTTACGCGCCCAGATTGCGCGGTGGGCATGTTGAACTGCATGTGGTGCTGCGGATGTGCCGGAGGTGAACACCACATAGCCAGGATGTTCAGGATCGCCCATATGCCAAGGGGCTGGTGGCAGCGTGTACATCGCTTGAAGGTCTTCGAGTGTTATGGAGCGTGCCTTTGACGTGGGCGCTGAAACTTTGAGGTCTTGCAGGATGGCAGCGGGTGCAATCTGTGCCGCCATCTTGGTTATCTCGTGATCGGTTAAGGCGGCAGACGTCGGTACTGCGACCATGCCCGCGGCGATGATTCCAAGGTAAGCGATTGGAAAGTCTGGCGTATTGCCCAGACGCAGCATCACCATGTCTTGCGGTTTCAAGCCCGCGTTTAGCAAACCCGTTGCAACGCCGCGTACTGCGTTAGTTAGCTGCGCGTAGCTCCACGTCTGCGGATCACTTCCAAGCACTTCCAGCGCAGATTTGTCAGGCGTCGCGAGTCCTGCGTCCAACACATATTGCGCTAGATTAAAAGGTGTCGGGCAGGGCGGATGGATCGCATCAGACATAGCCCCCATCGGTATCCCAGCGATTGGCGGCTATCAAGAGCGCGGGTAATGGACATCCTTATGCGGAGATGTCGCCGCATTAGCTGCCGCGCCATGGGATCGAAAATCTGCACGCTTCGCGTGCAAGCGATTGAAGGTCGATCAAATTCTCCAACTCTTCTCGCGCTTCTGGTTCGGTCAAATCAAGTGTCTGCGCAATGACGCGACTAATCTTCGTCGGTTCATCCTTGAGAGGATCAAGCATCTGCGCGCTTACATGTGGAAAGCGGCGCGCAAGTGCTTGCAAGTTTTCAGACCAGTTCTCGGTAAGTTTCGTCCATGCCACAACGTTCACTCCTAAGTTACGTCACGAGCAGTCTGCGCAAGAAACCCTTTTTATTCGTTACTTTGTAAAAATAACTATGAGCGCAGAGCGGTATTACCCCTCTTCCCACCACCAGACTTCTGGCAAAAATCCAAGCCAGTCGCCATATATTGGCAAGGTCTCAGAATACTTCAACTCTTTCGCATGAGCGACATTGCTAAAGGGCCATTGATAGAGCGGGATAAAGTATCGCTCCGACATCAAAATTCGGTCCAATGCGCGTGTGGCAGAGATGAAATCCTCTTGTGAACGTGCACCGAGGATCTGCTCGATCATAGCTTCTGCGGCAGGGACATTCATACCCATCCAGTTGCGCCGACCAGGGTTCTCCACGCCTTCGTTACCCCAATAGAGATACTGTTCATTGCCGGGGCTAAGGGACAGACCAATGCGATAATAGGTCATGTCGAAATCGTAATTAGCGGTGCGTTCTGTGTATTGCGCATCATCGGTGGTGGAGATTTTGGCGTCGACGCCCAAACGCTCAAGCGCGTTGATATAGATGTCCATGATTGCTTGGTTCTCTTGCCCGCCTTGGCGCAACAGTACCTCAAAGCTAAGTTGATTGCCATCCGCGCCAATCATCTTGCCGTCCTGAACACTATAACCCGCGTCCGTGAGTAGCTTCATTGCTGTGCGAATATTCTTGCGATTACGGGCGGAACCATCGGAGATGGGCAGCTTGTAGCCCTCAAGGGCTTCGGGGCGTAATTGGTCTTTGTAAGGTTCAAGAAGCTTGGCGACTTTGCCTTTGACTAACCCTGCGCGCAGCCCCAAGACGGAGTTGGAGAAATAGGATGTAATGCGTGGTTGACGCCCACCCGTGAGGGTGTCGTTGATGAATTCAAAGTTGAACGCATGGATCATCGCGTCGCGTACACGCCAATCATGAAAAGGGGTTTTGCGGGTGTTCATCACAAATCCGGTCATACCTGTGGGGCGCTTGTGCGGTATCGAGGATTTGATCACATCGCCATTTTGCACCGCAGGAAAGTTATACTGAGTTTCCCATTTTTCGGCATTGTTTTCGCGCCGCATGCTCAGCTCACCGGCTTTGAAGGCCTCAAAGAGAACCGCGCTGTCGCCGTAATATTCCATCTTAATTTCATCAAGGTTCATCGTGCCGCGTCTGAACGGCACATTTTTGCCCCAATAGTCAGGGTTGCGGCGCAAAGTAACGGAGCGGCCCGCATCCACCTCCGCGATCACATATGGTGAGGACGAAATCGGGATGTCGTCCAAGGTGGACGAGGCAAAGTCTTTACCATCCCATTGTGCTTTCTTCAGGATAGGGCGCAGACCTGCGATCAGGGCGAGCTCGCGGTTGTCCTCATTAAAGGTGATCCGCACAGCGCGTGGGCCGGTGGCTTCAATCGTTTCGATTTTCGACCAAAGCCCGCGATAACGTGGATGACCAACCGTGCCGAGGGTTTCATAGGACCAAATCACATCTTCGGTCGTGACTGGGGTTCCGTCAGAGAACTTGGCTCCCTGGCGCAGGGTGAATTCCACCCATTCGCGATTCGGGCCTGTTTCAATCGATTCAGCCAAAAGTCCGTAAAGCGAGAAAGGTTCGCCGTACGATCTGCCCATTAAACTTTCATAAGCCAATGATCTGAGCTGCCACGGAACAGAGCCTTTTCGGATGTGTGGATTAAGCGAATCGAAACCGCCAACTTCGCCAAAACTGATCTTGCCGCCTTTGGGCGCATCAGGGTTCGCATAAGGGAGCGACACAAAATCCTGTGGCAGGGCTGGATCACCATACATAGCTATGCCATGCGCAGGCTCTGCCGCAAGTTGGGCAGGCAAGGTGCAAAGCGTTAAGATATAAGCGACTGAACGCAACTGCTGCGCGAAAAACATTGATCTCATTTGGTAAACAACCCTTTAAATGCTTAGCCTGTGGGTAAAAACCATAACGGGGCTTTGGGTATGTATCAAACTTTTTGCTTGGAGTGCTGCAACTTAAGGCCTATAAACGCACCACTGCTCGATAGGTTTCTTGCCTGTATGAAACCTGCCTCAATAACTTAACCCCAGCTTCGTGCTGGGGTTTTTTTTGGCCATATCGATCCCTGTTTGATCCGTTCACTTTGTTGCATGTGCGCGTAAAAAGTGTGGTTTCACCCCTTATTTTGCGGGCGCAGCATGGTATGGGGTCCTCCAAGCGCGAGGTATGAAATTGTTAAGGAAAGATCTGTAATGACACTGAGAGGAAAAACCGCTGTGATCACTGGGTCCAACTCGGGAATCGGTTTGGGAATCGCCCAAGAGATGGCCAAGGCTGGCGCGAACGTTGTGCTGAATTCATTTACGGATCGCGACGATGATCATGCGATTGCGGTAGAGATCGCAAAAACTCACGGGGTTGAAGCGCGCTACATTCAAGCGGATATGTCAAAAGGCGATCAATGTCGCGCCCTCATTGAGAAAGCAGGTGTCTGCGATATTCTGATCAACAACGCGGGCATTCAGCATGTTGCGCCGATTGATGATTTTCCGGTGGAAAAATGGGATGCGATCATTGCGATCAATATGTCCTCAGCCTTTCACACGACAGCGGCCGCATTACCGTTAATGCGAAAGGCTGGCTGGGGCAGGGTAATCAATATCGCCTCGGCACATGGCTTGACCGCCTCACCGTTTAAATCCGCTTATATCGCTGCGAAACATGGTGTGGTCGGCATGACCAAGTCGGTTGCGCTTGAAACTGCGCAGGAACCGATCACTGCGAACGCCATTTGTCCGGGTTATGTTCTGACACCTTTGGTGGAGGAGCAGATCCCGGACACAATGCGCGAATATGATATGTCACGTGAAGATGTGATTAAGAACGTGATGCTGAAGCGTCAGCCATCCAAAGAGTTCGCCACGGTTGAGCAAATGGGTGGCACAGCAGTATTCCTTGCTTCTGATGCTGCAGCGCAGATCACAGGGACGACGATTTCTGTTGATGGTGGCTGGACTGCCCTCTGATCGACACGCAATTTTTCTAGAAAAATCGATTCACCTAGAATTGCAAACGCCGTCTCATTTGGGCCGGCGTTTTTGGGTTTAAAGGCAAAATGAAGTTGGACTTTATTTTTCCGGGATCAGGCCACGTGGGCTGAAACGCAGAACAAGTAACAAAACAAGGCCCATCGTTAGCAAGCGCATATGCGCGGCGCTTTCCAGAAGATGCTCTTTGAGCGCGCTGCCCTCAGCCATGCCGGACGTGACAACCCCCATCAGCCAATGACCTAGCGGCTCCACCTGAATCCACAGATACCAAATCAGGAAGCCACCTAAGATCGCACCGATATTGTTGCCGGATCCACCTACGATAACCATCACCCAGACAAGGAATGTAAAGCGCAGCGGTTGATATGTGCCAGGGATCAGCTGGCCATCCAAAGTGGTCATCATCGCTCCTGCGAGACCGCAGATTGCGCTGCCTAGGATGAAAACCTGCAAGTGGCGCGCCGTGACGTCCTTTCCCATCGCTTCCGCTGCGACTTCGTTGTCTCGGATCGCACGTAGCATGCGGCCCCACGGACTGTTGAGCGCCAATTGGAACATGACGAGCAAGATAATCAGCACAGCCGCGAACAAGAGCGAATAGTTGGCCTTGACGAAGAGTGTGGACGCTTCGATCGCGTCCAGTCCGAAGTTATTCGCGCGCTCAACAAAAGCTGGGCTGTTTTGCAGATCCACCTCATAAGGTACGGGTCTCTCAAGCCCTGCTATATTCTTAACGCCACGTGTCAGCCAATCTTCGTTTTTTAGGACCGCAATCACGATCTCCGCAATCCCAAGCGTCGCAATTGCGAGGTAGTCAGAGCGCAAGCCCAGTGCAGTTTTACCAATCAACCAAGCAGCGGCTGCTGCGAGCAGGCCGCCCACTGGCCAGGACATCAAGATCGGCAGGCCAAGCCCGCCTAAGAAGCCTGTGGCAGCTGGGTTTACCTTCTCAATCGCAAGAACAGACGGGTCAAACAGCGCGCGAAATAGGAAGAAACCACCCACCAGTACCGCCAAAAGCGCCAAAGTGCGCGTGCGGCTATGGGGTTTGCGCCTCATGATTAGCGTCGCCAGTAAAATCGTTGCTGCGCCTGTAAGAAGCGCCACAATCACGCCAAGCCCACCTTCACTCCAAGCTTCTGTCACGGGCGCATGTGAGACCAGCACAGCTGCTAATCCGCCAAGCGCGACAAAGCCCATGACGCCCACATTGAACAGACCTGCATAGCCCCATTGCAAGTTAACTCCCAGCGCCATGATCGCCGAGATAAGACACATGTTGAACAGGCCAAGCGCCGTGTTCCAGCTTTCTGTTATGCCTGTGTAGAACAGCAATCCGGCCATAATCGCGAATAAAGCCACGTTTTTTATAGGAAATGTCATACCGCTTTCCCCGAAAACAGGCCCGTGGGCTTGAACAAAAGTACGATCAGCAGGATCACAAAGGAAACCGCGAATTTATAATCGGTGCTCAAAAGTTGAACTAGGCCTGAAGGCTCAAGCTGCTCCGGCATCATATAGACCAGCACCTTTTTCCAGGCATAGGTGATCGTGATTTCCGAGAAAGCGATCACAAACCCGCCAGCAATGGCTCCGATGGGACTGCCGAGCCCACCCACAATGGCGGAAGCAAAGATCGGCAGCAAAAGCTGGAAATAGGTGAAGGGTTTGAAGCTTTTGTCGAGTCCGTATAGCACGCCTGCAGTTGTCGCCAACGCCGCCACCAAGAGCCAAGTGTACATTACCACGCGCTCTGGATTGATGCCCGAAAGCAGCGCAAGATCCTCATTGTCAGAGTAGGCGCGCATCGACTTTCCTGTGCGCGTGCGATTGAGAAACCAGAACAAAAGCGCCACGACAATCACTGCAGTGATGACTGTGATTCCCTGCGAGGTTTTGATAGCCAATCCTTCGCGCAGACCTGTAAACTCTTTGAATTCACGCGCATTAATGATGAAACGCTCGCCGTCAGAAAAGCGCTGCTCGCCCGGTCCAATTGAAAATCGTACGAGCCCGTTCATGATGAACATCACACCCATTGAAACAATCACTAAGATCACTGGTTTGGCTTTTTGGGCGCGGTAAAAACGATAGACAAAGCGATCTGTGAACAAGACTAAAGCCATACATCCAAGGATGCCAAACGGCAGGGCAAGTAAGGCTGTCGGCAAAGGTCCAAGATTGATGCCCGCAGATTGCATCCACCATGTGACGAAAATGGTGAACATCGCGCCCGAGGCCATAGTATCGCCATGCGCAAAGTTGGAGAACCGCAAGATGCCATAGATCAGAGTGACGCCCAAAGCGCCAAGCGCCAATTGGCTGCCATAGGCAATCGCGGGTACGATCACGAAATTTGACAAGGCCACAATTGCATTCAGAAAATCGATCATGAGCACGCTCCAAGATAACTGATTGCCAGGGGTCCGTCAGAATAATGCAACGTGTAACGCGCGTTGCCATTGTTCGCGATGGTTAGTAAATGCCGCGCGTCAAATGTACCGCCAGACAGCGACATCGCCTCGCCAGAGCGCGCGCCAAGTAGAATTGTATCACCGATCTCGCTGATCAGCTCGGCTTGGACGACCATATCCACATCATTCAAGCCGCCTGCACGGCCTTTGAGTTCGAAAGAAAACGTTGTGTTATTGCACGCTTCCGCGTCAAGGCATTCGTTTTCAAACGCGCAAAGCGTCGAAATCTCTGACTGAACAGGCGCGTTTTGCAAAGTGTAGGACCCGTCTTCGTCATTCGCAAAAGCGGGCGAACAGACTGCAAGCGCAATGGCGCTAAAATAAGGGTGAAATCTTCGCATACTCATCCCCCCAAGAAACTTCTGCGTACTTCGGGGTTAGCCAAAAGCGCTTGCCCCGTATCGGTAAACCCATTGGAACCTTGCACCAGAACATACCCTTTGTCTGCAATTTCAAGCGCTTGACGGGCATTTTGCTCGACCATCAGAATGGAAATTCCTGTACGCGCGACTTCGATAATGCGATCAAACAGCTCGTCCATCACAATCGGTGACACGCCTGCAGTTGGCTCATCCAACATCAAAACCTGCGGTTGGGTCATCAATGCGCGCCCGACGGCCACTTGCTGACGCTGCCCACCTGATAATTCACCAGCCGCTTGCAGGCGTTTCTCCTTAAGAATGGGAAACAGATCATAGACCTGCGCCATAGTCTCAGCGAAATCATCGCGCCGGATAAATGCCCCCATCTCAAGGTTTTCTTCCACAGTGAGGGAGGTGAAAATGTTCGAGTTCTGAGGTACAAAGCCCATGCCTTTGCCCACACGCGCTTGCGGCGTCAATTGCGTGATGTCTTCGCCGTTCAACAGCACGGCTCCTTCGCGCAAATTCAACATTCCAAACACGGCCTTCATTGCAGTTGATTTACCGGCCCCGTTTGGGCCTACAATTACGGCAATCTCGCCCTTTTCAACAGCCAAGGTACAGCTGTGCAGGATATCTGCGCCAGTGCCATACCCACCGGTCATGTTCTCGCCAATCAGAAACGGCTCAGTCACGGCTCCAGTCCTTCTTTGGTCCATTAATACCTTTGGGGAGCGCCATAGGCGCGGGGGCAGCGCCCCAAACAAGCAAAGCCAGCGTCACGCGGTTTCCTTGTTTTTCAAGCCCGTGCCCAGATAGGCCTCGATCACCTGTTCATTGACTTTGATCTGCTCAATCGTGCCCTCAGCCAGCTCTTTGCCTTCGGCCATTACGATCACAGGATCACAAAGGCGACCGATGAAATCCATATCATGTTCGATCATGCAAAACGTATAGCCGCGCTCTTGGTTCAGTCGTAAAATCGCATCGCCAATGGTGTTTAATAGGGTGCGGTTCACGCCCGCACCAACTTCGTCCAGAAACACGATCCGCGCGTCGACCATCATTGTGCGACCCAGCTCCAACAGCTTCTTTTGACCGCCAGACAGGTTTCCAGCCTTTTCATCGCTTAGATGCGCAATGGTCAAAAAATCTAGAACCTCATCCGCTTTCGCGGCTAACGCGCGTTCCTCATTCGCGATCCGTTTACGCGAGAACCAAGTGTTCCACAGAGTTTCACCTGTTTGCGCACCGGGCACCATCATCAGGTTCTCGCGACATGTCATGGACGAAAACTCATGCGCTACTTGGAATGTGCGCAACAGGCCTTTGAGAAACAACTCATGCGGGGGTAGATCGGTGATGTCTTCATCGGCCATGAAAACGCGACCTGACGTCGGCGGCAAAACGCCCGCAATGACATTAAACAGCGTGGTTTTGCCAGCTCCATTCGGTCCGACAAGCCCGGTGATTGATCCCTCGGCAATCTCAAGCGTGGCGCCATCAACAGCATGAAAGCCGCCAAAGTGCTTATGCAGGTTTTCAACCCTGATCACATTCGTTCCCCCGTCGTGCCAAAGCGTCTTAACGCGCTTGTCATGATCGCGCCATGTTTGGTGTGCAGCATGTGGCGTCAAATTAGTATTGAAGACTAGGCGGGGTGTTCACAATTGAAAAGCCCTGACGCGAAGCGAGGCAAAGTAAATTGCTTGTGGGGCACTGTTGTCTACATACCTTCGAGATATGTTGGGCGTAGAGATTTGAGGTGGAGACACAAATGACCCTTACTCGCAGAATTTTCTTGCTTGCGGCCCTCGGAACGCCAAGTCTTGCAGACTCTCTGCGCGCGACTATTAGATAGATACGGTGCTAGATGGCTTGGATGCGCCTTAGACTTTTACCTTCACCACAGGTGGCATCTTGATAACAGAGCGCGACGGGAACTTGCTGTGGATCGCAGATGACAAACAGCAACATGATTCTGGTCTGCCCAAGATCGAAGTCGACGGGCAGGGCAGTTTACTCGATCTGCAGATCCTGCGCGATTTTGAGCGCTCGGGTAATATCTTCATGACATACGCCAATGCGCAAGGGCGCTAGTCCGGCACGGCTGTAATGCGTGCGCGTTTTGAGCCGAACGAAGCCGTGTTCAGCGATGTCACTACTAGCTTTGAGATGAGCAAAAGCTTCAGTGGCGGGCGTCATTTTGGATCGCGGCTGGTTGGTGCGCGTGATGGCACGCTGTTCTTTAGCATCAGGGATCACAGCGACCGCGAGCAGGCGCAAAACACGAAGAGTCACAATGGAACTGTTATTCGCATCACCAAGCTCGGTGCCGTCCAAAATGACAATCCTTTCATCGGCAAGCCGGATCAATTGCCTTAAATTTGGTCCTACGGTCACTGCAACCCATAAGACATGACGCTAGATCTAAAGGGCAATCTTTGGGTTAACGAGGACGGTGCGCGTGGTGGCGATGAGGTAAACAAGATCACCAAAGGAGCCAACTACGGCTGGCCAAAAATCGCATATGGTCGTCACTACCGTGGTCGCAAGATTGGCATGGGAACGGAGAACCACGGCACGGAGCAACCGCAATACTTCTGGGACCCCTATATCGCGTCCTCAGGTTATTTAATTTATTCCGGAAAGCAAAACCGCCAATGATGGGGGCATCACTTTGTTGGCAGCTTAAAATTCGACTACATCGCGCGATTGAAAGGTTCTAATCTGCGCGAGGTGGAGCACATCCAATCAGTCGCAACTTCGCGCGTGCGTGATATCCGCGGAACACCTGATGGCAGTATCTGGTTCCTCCCTGTGGGGAATGCGACGCTCAACAGACTAGTACCAAGCTAGCACAATCATTGTGCCATTATACTTTCGCCGCAGGCGAAAATGAATTTTCTTGAAAATTCGCGTCTGTGCTTAAATCGACAGCCTAGCGGCTTGTGATCCACGCTCGCGGTAAGGGGTCGTATTATAATGCGCACGGTAGCACTTTGAGAAATGCGAAGGTGACGCAAACCCGCAGGCCAACGCCACATTGATCACGCTCATATCCGTCTGCATCAGCAGGTTGCGCGCTTTTTGCAGACGCAACTCCATATAATAACGCTTGGGAGAGCGGTTTAGATACCGGCGGAACAAACGTTCCAGCTGACGCGTCGACATGCCCACGTCTTTGGCTAAGATCGACGGGCTTATCGGCTCTTCGATGTTGCTTTCCATCATCTGGATCACGGCGCTGAGCTTTGGATGGCGTACTCCAATGCGCGTCGGCACAGACAAGCGCTGTGTGTCCTGATCCGTCCGAATAGAGGAGTAAATCAGCTGATCTGCGACTGCATTAGCCAATTCTTCACCATGCTCGTCTGCGATCAATTTCAACATCAAATCAATAGAAGAGGTGCCACCCGCAGTGGTCAAACGGTTGCCGTCGACCACGAAAACCGATTTCGTCAACTCGACTTCATCAAACTCTTCCAGAAAACTGTCCTGATTTTCCCAATGGATCGTGGCGCGTTTGCCGTCAAGCATTCCAGCTTTTGCCAAGCTATAAGATGCTGTGCAAAGCCCGCCAAACACCAAGCCTCGACGCGCTTCGCGACGTAGCCAATTCAGCAGCTTCTTGGTGGTAGCAAACTGAATGTTCATACCCCCGCATAAAAGCACTGTGTCATCACGCTGCATTTCGCTCAGGTCTGTGTCGAGTTTGAATTCTGTCCCAGCTGAACAAGAGACGGTCTCGCCGCCTTCGCCCACAAGCGTCCACGAATAGAGTTCTTTACCCGCGAGACGGTTCGCAATGCGCAAGCTTTCTAGTGCCGCCGAAAAGCACAGCAACGTAAAATCGTTTAATAGAACAAAGACAAAGCGACGGGGTTTGTTGGTTTCTGTCTCCACGTTTATCTTGACGTTGTCTGAAGTCATTTCGGTTGATCCTGGATCGCGTCTTAGCGCTTGTATGTCGAAGGCATACCCCAATGAACCTGGTTCATAGATTGGAGGCCAAATTCACCTTGAGCTCATCATATCAACAACGTCAAGAACACCTTTGCGAAAAGCCACTAGCCTTAGCGCTAACAGCGTCCTATATATCGTTGTTGGACATATTATTTCTCAGGAGAAGACAGATGAGCGAATGGCAAAAAACGGACTGGCGTAATAAGCCACGGGTCCAAATGCCGGAGTATACTGATGCGGTGGCAATGGCCTCTGTTGAAGGTTCCCTCGCTGCTTATCCACCACTGGTCTTTGCTGGCGAAGTGCGCAAACTCAAATCCCAGCTTGGCGCCGCCGCGCGCGGTGAAGCGTTCTTACTGCAAGGCGGTGATTGCGCAGAGAGCTTTGAGCAATTCAGCGCAGACGGTATTCGCGACACGTTCAAAGTCATGCTGCAAATGGCCATGGTCCTTACATACGGTGCGAAAGTTCCCGTGGTCAAAGTTGGTCGCATGGCGGGTCAATTCGCCAAGCCACGTTCCGCCAACACAGAGACGATTGATGGTGTAGAGCTGCCAAGCTACCGTGGCGACATTATCAACGAGCTAGCCTTCACCCCCGAAGCACGCATTCCTGACCCTAAGAAAATGCTGCAAGCTTACACACAGGCCGCCGCAACGCTGAACCTGTTGCGTGCGTTTTCAACAGGTGGCTATGCCGATGTTCATCAAGTGCATGCATGGACGCTTGGCTTCACTCATGGTGAGCAAGCCGCCGAGTACCGTGAAATGGCTAACCGCATTGGTGACACTCTTGATTTCATGCGCGCAGCTGGGCTTGATAGCACGCAAGAGCCGAATTTGCAGACTGTGGATTTCTACACATCCCATGAATCATTGCTGCTAGAGTATGAAGAGGCGTTATGCCGTCTTGATAGCACATCCGGCAAATGGCTTGCAGGCTCGGGTCATATGATCTGGATCGGCGATCGCACCCGTCAGCCTGACGGTGCGCATGTTGAATTTGCGCGTGGCGTGCAAAACCCGATTGGTTTGAAGTGTGGTCCAACAACCACGGCGGATGATCTCAAAGTTCTGATGAACAAACTCAACCCTGAGAACGAGCAGGGCCGCTTGACGCTGATCGCGCGCTTTGGCGCGGGCAATGTTGGTGAGCATCTTCCCCGTTTGGTGAAAGCCGTGCGCGAAGAAGGCGCCGAAGTGCTTTGGACCTGTGATCCGATGCATGGCAACACTATCAAATCCGCCTCCGGCTATAAAACGCGCCCGTTTGAGAGTGTGCTGCGCGAAGTGCGTGATTTCTTCGGTGTGCACGCGGCTGAGGGAACAGTACCCGGCGGTGTTCACTTCGAGATGACAGGCCAAGACGTGACAGAATGCACAGGCGGCGTTCGTGCGGTCAGTGATGAGGATCTATCTGATCGTTATCACACAGCCTGCGATCCGCGCCTCAACGCGAGCCAGTCGTTGGAACTGGCCTTCCTTGTTGCAGAAGAGCTCTCTGCGCGTCGCAGCGCGGTTCAAGCGAAAGCTGTTTAAAAGCGAGTTATTAACGAAAAAATGCCCCGTATCTGCGGGGCGTTTGTGTTTACCATATCGCGATCGCTCATTCGTTCGAGACGATCAGCCGCAAACCTCCATGCGACACCTCAGGTGGCTTTTCACTCTGACGTTTTGATTTGAAAATTGGCGTATTTTCCGAGAACGAATAGGTCTCTGTCAACTGTTCACGTTGCATCGCCGTCGAATAGAGCGGCTCAACCTGCGTTGGTTGCGGCGCATCGCCTATGACATCTGTGGGGCGGATCGATGAGACCTTGAATCGTCTCGGCGATTTTCCGACGCCACCTTTGATATCCAAGCATCCGACGATGCGAGCGATGTTCCCATCCGTATCACTCATCGGCAAAAGCAGTAGTCGCGCACGCACTCTTCTGCGTGAAAATCCGCAGCGCCGTTCAATTCAAGAACTACCATCGCAGGGCTAGCGAACAAATCGCGCGTGGCCTCTGCAACGCTGTCGCGGGCTGTCGGCTCGAACAAGGCCGTTAAAGGCATGCCGCGTACGTCCATACCAAGCGTATCATTCAAAATAGCCCCTGCAACGCGAATACGCGCAACGCTTGCCGCGACCTTCTCGGCCACAAATATGGATGCCAACGAATTTTCAATGGCGCGCGGATCAAACTCGCTGCGCGCAGGCATCTGACGCGCGCCGCGCAGCTCTTGTCAATATTGCAGCAACTCAGCGCAGGCAGTGAAGTCCTCGCTTCCTTGCGCCCAACTTCCGTGATCCAGATGCACGACATTGTCCGGAGTGGATCGTAGGGGAAGCGTGGGCCTATCAATCATTACGCAGTCTGCCTTTTTTGGGTCAAAGGATCGTCGCCACAGCTTATCGCGAGGCAGCGTCGCCCTTGGTTAAAGATACCTCAATGGAGCTTACAATTCTGTTAATAGATCAACTCTGGCTCAAAATTTAACGAATTCTATAGTTGTGGTTAACGCACGCAGCGCTGGAGGGTTGATAAAAGCACCGCAAAACTTGCGTGTTCGGGGTGCAATTGGCATATGGGACCATGACTTGATTGATGCAATGATAAGGGACTGTCCTATGCTGACCTCGATGACAGGCTTCGCCGCGCGCACAGGAAGTGCTGATGGCTTCACGTGGAGCTGGGAGTTGCGATCCGTCAATGGCAAGGGCTTTGATCTGCGCTTTCGCATGCCAGATTGGCTGGCGGTGCTTGAGGCGGATCTGCGCAAGCAAGTAGGCGCGATCGTCACCCGGGGCTCTGTGTCGTTGAACCTGCGCATCGCGCGCGAGGCTGGGGAAAATTCTGTCGAAATTAATCCCGACGCGCTGAACCGTGTGCTGGATGCGATTGGGCAAATAGAAGAACGGGCAGGGGCTACGGGCGTGAATCTAACGCCTGCAAGCGCCAGCGATGTGATGAATTTTCGTGGCGTTATGGATGTTCCTCAGAACCGTGATGCGAGCGTAGAGCTGCTAGATTCCTTACGGTCTGACATTGCGCCATTGTTAAGCAGCTTCAATGAGATGCGCACCGCTGAAGGTGCATCCTTGCATGGCGTCCTAAGCCGCCAATTGGATGAGGTCGAAACCCTCACCAACGACGCGCGAGCGCTACTGGCAGATCGCACCGACGACATGCGCAGCAATTTCGAGGCGGCTATTGCGCGTGTTATGGGCAGTCGCGCAGAGATGGATGAAGCGCGTTTGGCACAAGAGATAGCAGTGCTTGCAGTGAAATCAGACGTCACCGAAGAGATTGACCGCCTGCACGCTCATATTGCTGCGGCACGCGATCTTGTGTCCAGCGGAGTTCCGTCGGGACGCAAATTGGACTTTCTCTGTCAAGAGTTTAACCGCGAATCCAATACACTTTGCTCAAAGGCGCAAAATGCTAAGCTCACGGAAATTGGACTGGCGTTGAAAGTGCTGATCGATCAAATGCGCGAACAAGTTCAGAATGTGGAGTAAGTGAAGATGGGTATAGAACGTCGAGGCCTTTTGATCATTCTGTCTTCGCCTTCTGGTGCGGGCAAATCAACGCTCGCCGGGCGATTGCGCAGATGGGATGACCACGTGCGTTTTTCTGTCTCCGCCACAACCCGCGCGCCGCGCGAGGGCGAAGTTGATGGGCTAGATTATAATTTCACCGATGAATCCGCGTTTAAAGCAGCAGTCATAGACGGCGAGATGCTGGAACACGCGCATGTGTTCGGCAATTTCTACGGTTCTCCCAAAGGCCCTGTCGAGGCGGCAATCAATGCTGGCCAAGACGTGCTCTTTGATATTGACTGGCAAGGCGCCCAGCAAATTCGTAACTCTGCGCTTGGGCAAAACACACTGTCGATCTTCCTGCTGCCGCCATCAATCACTGAATTGCACCGCCGCCTGGTCAGCCGCGCGAAAGACAGTGACGACGTGATTGAGCGCCGCATGTCGAAAAGCTGGGACGAAATTTCACATTGGGACGGCTATGATTTTGTGTTGATCAACGATGATCTCGATCAGACCGAAGAACAGTTGAAAATCATCATCACCGCCACACGCTTGCGCCGCTCCCAGCAGCCCGATCTCACAGAACATGTGCGTGCGCTGCAAAGCCAATTTGAGGATATATC
The DNA here is from genome assembly GCF_018607995.1 of Planktotalea sp. Taxonomy (GTDB): domain Bacteria; phylum Pseudomonadota; class Alphaproteobacteria; order Rhodobacterales; family Rhodobacteraceae; genus Planktotalea. Next base: position 114,970 of record NZ_JABBAL010000030.1, on the reverse strand, counting down.
ATGACCCTTTACGCACTTGGTGAGGACGCACCATCCATACACGCAGACACATGGATTGCGGACGATGCCAATGTCATCGGGCAGGTGGTGATGGAGCAAGGTAGCTCTGTTTGGTTTGGGGCAACCATTCGTGCGGATCACGAAATTATTCACATTGGCGCGGGCACAAATGTGCAAGAGAACACGATCATGCACATTGATCGCGGTTATCCTTTAACGATTGGCGCCGGCTGCACGGTTGGGCACAAAGTCATGTTGCATGGGTGCACGATTGGTCAGAATTCCTTGATCGGTATGGGGGCAACCGTGTTGAACGGCGCGGTTATTGGTGACAATTGCCTGATCGGCGCCGGCGCGTTGATCACCGAAGGTAAAGTGATCCCTGATGGGTCGCTCGTGATGGGGGCCCCCGGCAAAGTGGTGCGCCAGCTCGATGGGGCTGCGATTGAAGGTCTCAAAGCGTCGGCGCTGCATTACCAAGATAACATGCGCCACTTTCGAGATGCTCTGAGAGCGATTTAGGTGATGCATTTATGTTTGGCGGAACAGATCTTTCGCAGCGGAGCGGTGATTTAGCAGAATGGACCAAGTCCAGATCAAAGCTTGGATAGATGCGCTTGGAATACCTGCGCTTTTCGTGGCAGACGATACGCGAATTATTGCCGCGAATAATTTAGCTATTTCTGTTTATAATGTAAACGTTGTGGGTCTTATCTACAGTGCTGCATTAAGGCAGCCAGCGGCGATTCGAGCGACCCATGCCTGTTTGGAGCATCATAAGATTCAAACCGCGCGCATCCATCATACCGAGAACGGCACCGATACGGCTTTTGATCTTCGCTGTGCCTATATTGATAAGGGTCTGACAGGGGTCTTGATCACACTAAAGGACCGTACCGAAGAAGATAAAAACACCCAACTCCATCGCGATTTTGTAGCCAACGTCAGTCATGAGTTGCGCACGCCTCTAACTGCAATCAGCGGCTTTATTGAAACGCTGCAAGGCTCTGCAAAGAAAGACGAAAAAGTGCTTGATCGGTTTCTCGGCATGATGGCTGGGCAAAGCGCGCGGATGGATCGTTTGGTATCGGACCTGCTAACGCTCAGCCGTATCGATGCGCAAGAACGACAAAGGCCGGGTGATAGTGTTGATTTGCGCGATTTACTCGCGAAGGTTGTTGACGGCTACACCTCTTCAAAAATTACTATCACGACCGAATTTCTTGCCAAAGAACACTTAGTGCTTGGAGATGCGGATCAACTGCATCAGGTTTTTGCCAACTTGATTGAAAACGCCATAAAGTATGGGGCGACAGGGGGGATGATAACCGTCAAATCAGAGGATATCGTAATGGATCGCCGCTTACGTGCCCGCTCTATTGGCGTCTCTGTTTGCGATACAGGGGAGGGCATTGCCCCGCTGCATCTGCCGCGTTTAACGGAACGATTTTATAGAATCGATGACCATCGCAGCCACGACAAAGGTGGAACAGGGCTAGGGTTGGCAATCGCAAAGCACATTGTTGCGCGACATCGTGGACGATTGAGTATCAGTAGCATTGTCTCGCAAGGCTCTGAATTTAAAGTTATTCTTCCAATTAATTAAAGCCTTTTCACAGATGATTTGAATATTTCTCTGGGGGTCATGAAACTGTTACATTGGTGGTGCAAAACCAAGGCGGGACAGGTCGAAAACGGACCTGAAACTTTGCAAATTGGAGATACAGATGTATATCGCAAAGACCAGTCTTTCTGCCCTTATAATCAGCACCGTGGCGAGCGTCGCAAGTGCCCGTGATCAGGTTCAAATCGCAGGTTCATCAACTGTTTTACCGTATGCCTCCATCGTAGCTGAAGCTTTCGGCGAAAATTTTGATTTTCCAACACCTGTTGTTGAATCCGGTGGCTCTTCCGCAGGTTTGAAGCGGTTTTGCGAAGGTCTGGGTGAAAACACGATCGATATCGCCAACGCGTCACGTCAGATCAAAGAGAGCGAGCTTAAAGTATGCGCGAAGAATGATGTCACAGACATCATCGAAGTGCGGATCGGTTATGATGGGATCGTCTTTGCATCCGAAAAGGGCGGCAACAAATTTGCGTACACGCAAAGCGATTGGTTCCTCGCGCTCAGCGATGAAGTCCTTGTGGACGGCAAGATGGTCGCGAATCCAAACAAGACTTGGGCGGACGTGAATGCAGACATGCCGGCACAGCTATTGCAGGCGTTTATTCCTGGCACAAAGCACGGCACACGCGAAGTGTTCGAGGACAAAGTGATCCTAGCAGGCTGCGAGGCTACGGGCGCATTTGACGTTCTTAAAGAGGCGAATGGCGGCGACAAGAAGGCGGCTGAGAAGGCGTGTATTTCTTTGCGCACAGATGGCGTGTCAGTGGATATCGACGGCGACTACACAGAGACCCTTGCTCGTATTGAGAGCACCAAAGATGGCATCGGGGTCTTCGGTCTGGCGTTTTATGAAAACAACACTGACAAGCTGCAAGTCGCGACAATGGCGGATATCGAGCCTACGGTTGAGAGTATCTCAAAGGGTGAATATCCTGTGTCGCGTCCTTTGTTCTTTTATATTAAGAAAGCGCATATCGGCGTAATCCCAGGCTTGAAAGACTTCGCAGAGTTCTTCGTGCTTGACGAGATTGCCGGCGAAGACGGTCCATTGGCAGAATACGGTCTTGTGGCGGATCCAGAACTGGAAATAACGCAAGAGACGATTGCGAATGAAACAACAATCGCAGACATGATGTAAATCATTCTGGTGCGGGCGAACTATTTGCCCGCGCCAATTTCACTAGACCGGAGGCACTATGTCCGTGTTTTGGCTCACACTTGCCGTGTTTTTAATCGCTCTTCTCGGCACCTTTGCAGGGTATCGTCGGGCCTTTTCCGTTGTGGCTGGGGATGTGCGCAAACTGCATTCTTTGCCAAAGTATTACGGCAGTTTCGTTGGCTTCACCGTCTTAATCCCATCGCTTCTCATGCTGATTCTGTGGCTTGTGGTGCCACCGTTAGAGCAGGTCAGCACACAGTTCCGCATGTTCCTTGTCCTGGGACTCGCGGTGCTTTTGATGGTCCTCGCAATCAGCCGCATCACACCCGATTTTCGCGCTCGCAACGCGGTTGAACTGGTCGTTCTTGGCTTGCTCATTGCAGCTGCCTCGCTCGCGATCTTGACCACCATAGGAATCGTTCTGTCGATGTTGTTCGAGACACGGAATTTCTTCGGGCTGTATTCTTGGAAAGACTTTTTCTTTGGCCTCAAATGGGCCCCGAACTTTCGCGGCGACAGCGAATTGTCGATCCTGCCGCTGCTTTGGGGCACAATCTATATCTCTTTGATCGCCTTGCTGGTGTCCGTACCCATTGGCCTTTTCGCGGCGATCTATCTCAGTGAATACGCAGGCCCTAAAACACGTGGGGTCGCAAAACCGCTGCTCGAAATCCTCGCGGGCATTCCAACAATCGTTTACGGATTATTCGCGCTGCTCACAGTAGGTCCATTGCTGCTCAGAACCTTTGGCAGCGGAGGTTTGTTGGGCGTGGACTGGATGACAGGCGCTACGGCTGTGCTGACGGCGGGGCTGGTTATGGGCATCATGTTGATCCCTTTCGTGTCGTCACTCAGCGATGATATCATCAACGCGGTGCCGCAAGCGATGCGCGATGGCTCTCTCGGGCTTGGCGCGACCAAATCAGAAACTATCCGCCAAGTCGTGATCCCAGCTGCCTTGCCCGGTATTATCGGTGCGATCCTGCTCGCTGCGTCGCGCGCAATTGGTGAGACGATGATCGTCGTGCTTGGGGCGGGGGCGCTTGCGAAGTTTTCGCTTGATCCGCTTGAGGCGATGACAACGATCACCACCCGCATCGTCAGCCAGCTGACCGGCGACGGTGATTTTGCCAGCCCCGAAACCCTTGTTGCCTTCGCACTTGGCCTCACGCTGTTCGTGCTGACTTTGGGTTTGAACGTCATCGCGCTCTACATTGTGCGCACCTACCGGGAGCAATATGAATGAGTAACACTCTGAACAATTCTCTTTTGACCCTCGATGCGCGCACCAAGAAACGCAATGCGGCTGAGACCCGCTTTCGTGTTTATGGGATCGCCGCGATTGGTGCCGGTCTGGCGATGCTTATCTTGTTACTGCTGACGATTTTCGGCAACGGGCTTGGTGCGTTTCAACAAACGTTTGTGACGCTGAACGTCCCGTTGCTCGAGGAAAAGCTCGATAAAAATAGCACGCGCAATCTGGAAAAGATTAAGAAAGTGTCGACTTTTGGCTATGCGCCACTACTCAAGCAAGCAATGGAAGACACGCTCGCAGAGAATGGGATCGAGACGGACCTAAAGAGCAAAAAGCAAGCCGCGCTATTGTCGAAAAGTGCCGCCGCACAGCTGCGCAACTATGTGCTTGCGAATCCGGATATGATTGGTGCGACGGTGGAGTTCACCTTCCTCGCCAATGCGCGCGTTGATGGCTATCTGAAGGACCGCGTCACCCGTGAGAGCATTGCGGATGACAAGAACATCAATGCGGCACAGCTTGATCTGGTGGATGCGCTTCTTGCGGCTGAGGTGATCGAGCAACGTTTTAATCTGAGTTTTATCACGGGTGCGGATGCGTCTGATCAACGCCCCGAAGCTGCTGGCATGGGCGTGTCGATGTTGGGCAGTTTCTTTATGATGTTGGTTGTGCTCGCGTTGGCCTTGCCGATTGGTGTTGCCGCTTCGATCTACCTTGAAGAATTCGCGCCGAAGAACTGGATCACAGACATTATAGAGGTGAATATCTCTAACCTCGCGGCTGTGCCGTCGATTGTCTTTGGTATCTTGGGCCTCGCGGTTTTCATCAATTCGATGCACTTGCCGCAATCGGCACCGCTTGTCGGTGGTTTGGTACTAACGTTGATGACCTTGCCGACGATCATCATCTCAACGCGCGCTTCTCTGAAATCCGTGCCCCCCAGCATTCGCGATGCGGCACTGGGGGTTGGCGCGTCCAAAATGCAATCGGTGTTCCATCATGTGTTGCCGCTTGCCGCACCAGGTATTCTCACCGGCACAATCATCGGCCTCGCGCAGGCCTTGGGCGAAACAGCGCCGCTGCTGTTGATCGGGATGATTGGCTTTATCGCTTCCAACGCGCCGGATTCTGTGGCTAGCGGATTTCTTGATCCAAACTCCGCCATGCCTGCGCAAATCTATGAATGGGCGAAACGTGCGGACCCCGCATTTTATGAACGTGCGTGGGGTGGAATCATCATCCTGCTTGTCTTCCTGATCACAATGAACACCATCGCCGTCATCCTGCGCCGCCGCTTTGAGCGCCGCTGGTAGGGACCGAGACATGAAAGATAGATTAATGGATACAATCAAGATTTCCGCCAAAGACGTGCAGGTCTATTACGCCGACAATCACGCGATCAAAGACGTGAATGTCGAGATTGAGGACAAAACAGTCACAGCCTTCATTGGGCCGTCTGGCTGCGGTAAATCCACATTTCTGCGCTGCTTGAACCGGATGAATGACACGATTGATATCTGCCGTGTCGAGGGCGATATTTTGATTGACGGCGAAGACATTTATGATCGTCGCGTTGATCCTGTGCAATTGCGCGCCAAGGTTGGCATGGTCTTTCAAAAGCCCAATCCATTCCCGAAATCAATCTATGACAACGTCGCATACGGCCCGCGTATCCACGGTCTAGCGCGTGCAAAATCTGATTTGGACGAAATCGTGGAAATGTCGCTCCGTAAAGCTGCGATCTGGGATGAGGTAAAGGACCGCCTTGACGCACCGGGCACGGGGCTTTCTGGTGGGCAACAACAGCGATTGTGCATCGCGCGTGCTGTGGCCACTGCGCCCGAAGTGCTGTTGATGGATGAGCCTTGTTCGGCGCTCGATCCTATTGCCACTGCACAAGTCGAAGAGCTGATCGACGAGCTGCGCCAGAACTTTGCGGTGGTGATTGTCACCCATTCCATGCAGCAAGCCGCACGTGTCAGTCAAAAAACGGCGTTCTTTCACCTTGGAAACTTGGTCGAATACGGCGATACCAACCAGATCTTCACCAAACCCAGCGATCCGCGTACGGAAAGCTATATCACTGGACGGATTGGATAAAGCGATGAGCAACCTTCATATTTCTTCCGCGTTTGATCGCGATCTCGAAGCGATCCAAGCGCAGATCATGACAATGGGAGGTATGGTCGAAGCCGCCATCATTGACGCCGCCAGATCGCTTGAAACACGCGATATTGAATTGGCCGAACAGGTGCGCAACGGCGACAAGGCAATCGATGCGCTGGAGCTGGAAATCAATGAAAAGGCTGCGCGCGTCATTGCGCTGCGTGCGCCCACGGCGATTGACCTGCGTCTGATCCTGTCGGTGATCAAGATCAGCGCTGCCCTTGAACGTATCGGCGATTACGCGAAAAATATGGCCAAACGCACCTCGGTTCTGGACGATCTACCAGAGGTGACGGGCGCGCATACATCACTGCGCCGCATGGCGCGTGAGGTGCAAGGGATGCTGAAAAACGTGCTTGACGCCTATGTGCAGCGCAACGCGGATCTCGCCATGGCCGTCATCTCGCAGGATGAAGACGTCGATCAGATGTACAATGCGCAGTTTCGCACATTCCTTACCTTTATGATGGAAGACCCGCGCAACATTACCCCTTGTATGCACCTGCACTTCATTGCCAAAAATACGGAACGCATGGGGGATTTGGTGACAAATATCGCAGAACAAGTGGTCTATCTCGTGACAGGCGGCGCGCCGGAAGAAGCACGCCAAAAGGGTGACTTGTCTTCAACCGACAGCTCTATTTCCAAGGTCTGATCGCATGAACGCGGTTCAACCTTGTATTCTAGTGGTTGAAGACGAAGCCGCGCAGCACGAAGTCCTGTCCTATAATTTGGAAGCGGAGGGTTACCGCGTTCTCCAAGCTGAAAGTGGCGATGAAGGCCTGTTGCTCGCGCGTGAAAACGTGCCCGACCTGATCATTCTGGATTGGATGCTGCCTGAGATGTCGGGGATCGAGGTTTGTCGGCAGGTTAAATCAGACACGACCACGAAAGCCATCCCGATCATTATACTCTCCGCGCGCTCTGAGGACGTGGATAAGGTGCGTGGCTTGGAAACAGGGGCGGATGATTACGTTGCAAAACCCTATTCTGTGAAAGAACTGATGGCGCGCGTGAAGGCGCAATTACGGCGCACGAGACCTGCCGCCCTTGGTGCGCAATTGGTGTTTGAGGATATCATTTTGAACGGTGAAACTCACAAAGTGACCCGTGCAGGTGTTGAGCTAAAACTCGGTCCAACCGAATACCGATTGCTTAGCCAATTCATGGAAAAACCCGGCCGCGTTTGGCCGCGAGAGCAATTGCTGGACCATGTTTGGGGCCGCGATGCATTTGTGGACACACGCACCGTCGATGTGCATGTGGGACGCTTGCGCAAATCCCTGACAGCCGAAGGCGGAGCTGATCCTATTCGCACGATTCGTGGGGCAGGGTATGCGTTCGGCTAAAGCCTAGCGCGGCAACCAGTCCTCGCCTTCGGCCTGCGTTGAGATCCAGTCACGAAACACCGCCAAGGTCGGGTTTTGCGCATTGCGGTTCGGCCAAACCAAATAATACGCCCCAATCGAACGTGTGGGCCCACCAAAAGCAGTGATAAGGCGGCCCGCACGCAGTTCTTGTTCCGCAATAAAATCGGGTAGTAGCGCAATGCCAAGCCCATGGATCGCGGCTTGAGTGATGGTTGAAAATTGATCGAACTGCGCGCCCGCAAGACTGGGCGGTGGCGCATTGTGGGAGGCAAGCCATCTGCGCCATGCCTCTGGTCGCGTCTCGATATGCAGCAAGGGCAGGGTGCAGAGCGCCTCTGCGCTATCTAGCGGCAGGCGGTCCAAAAAATCGGGTGCACAAACAGGGATGAGGGTTTCTTCGCGCAACAAGATGCTTTGACACTCATCCCAATGACCATTCCCATAGTGAATGGCTGCATCAAAAGGCTCAGCTTGAAATTGCACCGCTTTCATGCGCGTAGACAGATTCACGGTCACTTCTGGATGAAGCCCCGCAAACTGCGCTAAGCGCGGCACTAACCAACGCATGCCAAAGCTAGGCAGAATAGCCAGACTGAGACCACCAGCACCCGGTTGCACATGAAGCTGCATCGCAGCTCGCGTAATCTGCGCGAGGGCCGTGCGAACCTCACTGGCATAGCGGGCACCTGCGTCTGTCATATACATACGACGCTTTTCGCGCGTGATTAATGGTGCGCCAAGCTGCTCTTCCAGAATCTGCAATTGCCGCGATACAGCACTTTGCGTCAGCGATAACTCCTCTGCCGCTGCGGTGGCCGTGCCGAGGCGATCGAGCGCCTCCAGCGCACGCAAGGACGATAGCGAAGGCAGATATCGTCGGGGCAAGAATGTTGCAGGCATATTCTAAAAACTCATGAAGTTGTGCAATACTCTTGTTAGCGTCTTTCAAGAATTGCGTCTATACAAGAGCTTGAATATGGCCAGTCGGCCCAGAAACCGGAGTGGATAGATGAACGAAATGTCAGCGAATGCACCAGCTTTGCGCGCGAAAGATCAACCAGACTTGAGCAATTTTCAGTGGGATGATCCGTTCCGTCTGTCGGAGCAACTTAGCGAAGACGAACGCATGATTGCAGATAGCGCACGCGCCTATGCGCAGGAAAAACTATTGCCGCGGGTACTAGAGGCTTATGTCGAAGAAAAGACTGATCCTGAAATTTTCCGCGAAATGGGTGAGATGGGTCTGCTTGGCACGACGATCCCAGAAGAATACGGCGGTCTTGGTGCTGGCTACGTCAGCTACGGTCTTGCTGCGCGCGAAGTGGAGCGTGTGGATAGCGGATACCGCTCTATGATGTCAGTGCAATCGTCCTTGGTGATGTATCCGATTTACGCCTATGGCTCTGAAGCGCAGCGCAAGAAATACTTACCAAAATTGGCAAGTGGCGAATGGATCGGCTGCTTTGGATTGACCGAACCTGACGCAGGCTCTGATCCCAGTGGTATGAAAACACGCGCTGTGAAAACTACGACGGGGTATAAGATCACAGGCTCTAAAATGTGGATTTCCAACAGTCCAATCGCGGATGTGTTCGTGGTCTGGGCGAAATCGGAAGAGCATGGTGGCAAGATCCGCGGTTTCGTGCTTGAAAAAGGCATGTCAGGTCTGAGCGCGCCAAAGATTGGCAACAAGCTGAGCCTGCGCGCGTCTATCACTGGTGAAATTGTCATGGACAATGTCGAAGTCGGCGAAGATGCGTTGTTGCCGAATGTGCAGGGTCTGAAAGGTCCGTTTGGCTGTTTGAATCGTGCGCGTTATGGGATCAGCTGGGGCGTGATGGGGGCTGCGGAATTCTGCTGGCACGGAGCGCGTCAATATGGGCTTGATCGCAAGCAATTCGGAAAGCCTTTGGCGCAAACACAGCTGTTCCAGAAAAAGCTCGCCGATATGCAGACAGAGATCGCCTTGGGTCTACAGGCCAGCCTGCAGGTAGGTCGCTTGATGGACGCCGCTAACGCTGCGCCAGAAATGATCTCGATTGTGAAGCGTAACAACTGTGGAAAAGCTCTTGATATTGCACGCATGTCTCGGGACATGCACGGCGGCAATGGCATCTCGGCAGAATTCGGCGTTATCCGTCATATGGTGAACCTCGAGACGGTAAATACCTACGAGGGCACACATGATGTGCACGCGTTGATCCTTGGTCGCGCACAAACTGGCTTACAGGCGTTCTTTTAAGCTTAATGAAGTGAGCAGGTTGCGACGCATATTTAATGTCGCAGCCTTCTAATTCACAATGCGCGAACAGTTTAGTAGGCGGGCTTAGATGGACATTGGATACTGACTGTATAATGCGTATAATCAATATTATGTAAACTTTTTATCTAGGGAAAGCTTAGAAAAACTAGGTTTTCCCCTCTAGACACTGGATGCCTGACTGCGGCACACTCATCGTTGAACAAATGAGACCGAGTAAAATGCGCGTATTGATCCTGAATGGGCCTAACCTGAATTTGTTGGGCACAAGACAACCCGAGGTTTATGGCGCGACCACGCTCAAGGACATTGAACAGATGTGCCACGCGCATGCGCCGGAGGCTGCGATTGCCTTCGCACAATCCAATCATGAAGGTGTAATGATCGACGCGATCCACGCTGCTAAATCCACGCAAGACGGTATCATCCTAAATGCTGGTGCGTATACGCACACATCGGTGGCGCTGCATGATGCCCTCGCCTCCGTCGAGCTGCCGTGCGTCGAGGTTCATCTGAGCAATATTCATGCGCGCGAACCGTTTCGACATCACTCCCACATTGCACCAGTTGCGATTGGTCAAATCGCGGGATTTGGCGCGCAGAGTTATCTGTTGGCGCTCGACGCTTTGCGCGCGCATTTGGCTAAAACCTAATTGAGCGAACTGCGCGCATTTCTCGAAGGCCTTACGGCCGCGCAATCGGCAGAAGATCTTTGGACCAAGCACTGCGCGAAGATGACAGAATATGGCTTTGATCGTATCAGCTACTAATTTCCGCATATCATGTCGAAAACCTTATTAGGGGATCCTGATGACTTTGTCCTTTTGACGAACCATGATCCTAAATACATGAAGCTGTTTATCGGTAACGGATTGTATCGCTATGCGCAGATGATGCGGTGCGCTTTGAACAATGTGGGTGCGTGCAGTTGGGGCCATCTCTGGGATGAGCTCGCATGCGTTAGTCTTAGCGAACGTTAGAGTCAAGTTATTGAAATTAATTAACAACATTGCGTTCTAAGAGTGAGTTTAATCAGGTTGATCACCAATGCACCCATCGTAAATATTAGCGTTCCTTCATCAATATTGTTGGCAATACTAAGAGGAAATTTTTGTTGATCTTTGATGAGTCGTATTGTCCTTTTACTTGGAGGAACGGTGTTTAGACTGACTTATCTTTTAACATTTATCTTTGGCACTGATTGCTGAGGTCATCCATTATTAGAAATAAAAGCTGTGCCCCCTTTCCCGATTTTCTTGCCCTAGTCGTTTAAAAACTTAATTAAATGGCCACTCTCGCATATCTCACGGTGGTGACTACGCCTCTCTTCTCGGTCTCGATAACTTGGGAAAGTTCGACATTGCGACAAACAAAGTCAAAAAAACAATGAGTGCTCTCACGCAATCCAAAAAAACGCCGCACAAACCAAATTGCGCGGCACTCTCTTAACTAAAGAAAAGATGAAAAGTGTTTAGCCCTTCATTGTTTTTGCAACCTCTGCCGCGAAATCCTCTTCTTTTTTCTCAATGCCTTCGCCAACTTCAAGACGCACGAATGCAGTGATGTCGACGCCAGATTCTTTCGCGGCTTCAGCAACAGTCAGGTCTGGGTTGATCACAAACGCTTGGCCCAAAAGCGTGCTCTCTGCGAGCCACTTTTTCATGCGACCCACGATCATTTTCTCGATCACTTGCTCAGGCTTGCCGGACTCGCGTGCGATATCCATCTGAACTTGCTTCTCTTTCTCAACGATTGCTGGGTCCAGATCTGCCTCGGACAAAGCCGCTGGATTTGCCGCCGCGATGTGCATCGCTACCTGCTTGCCGAACGCTTCGTTATCGGCGGACAGACCAACGAGAACGCCGATTTTGCCCATGCCAGCTGTCGCTGCGTTGTGCACGTAGGACACGACAGCAGGCGCTTCGACTGCGGACATGCGACGCAGGGACATATTCTCGCCAATCGTCGCGATCTTGTCTGTAAGAACCTCAGAAACAGGCTTGCCGCCCATATCCGCGCCTGCGAGTGCTTTTACGTCGGACACGCTCATTGCAACTGCCGTGATACCGCCAACCATCTCTTGGAATTCTGCGTTTTTACCAACGAAGTCAGTTTCGGAATTCACTTCGACTGCAACGCCTTTGCCGGCGTCAACCGCAACAGCCACAAGACCCTCTGCTGCCGTACGACCGGACTTCTTTGCCGCTTTCGCGAGGCCCTTGGTGCGCAACCAATCGATTGCTGCCTCCATGTCGCCGTCAACTTCTGTGAGTGCTTTTTTCGCGTCCATCATGCCTGCGCCGGATGCGTCGCGTAATTCTTTAACCATGGCTGCTGTGATTGCCATTTTCATATCTCCTAAAATGGGGAAAACGAGGGCGGGGTGGTCCCTGCCCTCGCTCAATAAATACTTAAGGCTTAGCTTGCAGCTGGTGCTTCAGGTGCTGCTTCGGCTACGACTTCTTCAACAGGTGCTTCTTCCATCGCGCCAAGATCAACACCAGCGGCGCCAAGCTGAGCAGACATGCCGTCAAGCGCAGCACGTGCCGCGAGATCTGTATAAAGTGCGATTGCGCGTGCCGCGTCGTCGTTGCCCGGGATGATGTAGTCGATGCCATCAGGTGAGCAGTTGGAGTCAACAACAGCAACAACAGGGATGCCGAGCTTGTTGGCTTCTGCGATTGCCAATGCTTCTTTTTTCACGTCGATGACGAAGATGAGGTCAGGAACGCCGCCCATTTCGCGGATACCGCCGAGGGATGCCTGAAGTTTACCTTGGTCGCGCTCCATGCCGAGGCGTTCTTTCTTGGTCAGACCTTCAAAGCCTGTCTCGAACTTCTCGTCGATGGACTTAAGACGGTTGATCGACTGAGAAACTGTTTTCCAGTTTGTCAGCGTTCCACCCAACCAACGGTGGTTCATGTAATACTGTGCGCACTGCTCAGCTGCTGCTGCAACCGGTGCTGCTGCCTGACGCTTTGTTCCAACAAACAAGATGCGGCCGCCCTTAGCGACGGTGTCACGGATAGCGTTCAACGCTGCGTCGAGCATTGGAACGGTCTGTGTAAGGTCCATGATATGTATGCCATTACGCGCGCCGTAGATGAACGGACCCATACGTGGGTTCCAACGCTGCGTTTGGTGGCCGAAGTGTACGCCTGCTTCAAGCAGTTGGCGCATGGTGAACTCTGGTAGAGCCATGTGAGTCTTCCTTTTTCCGGTTTCGCCTTGGTGGGGGTGATGAACGAATGTTCAAACCGGCGGACATTTTGAGGATTTCTCCCTCAAAAGCCCAACCCCACCTGAGGAATTTAATAGCGTGCGTTTATGACAGCTTGAGATACTGCGCAAGACCTTTACGCTGTGCGGGTGTCAATTTTTCTAGAAAAAATGGTAGTTCAACCAAGTTTTGCAGCGCGGGCATCGCGCAAGCGCGCGAAATCATCGCCCGCATGGTACGAAGAGCGTGTCAAAGGTGTGGCTGAGACCATCAAAAACCCCTTGCCCCAGGCTGCCTTCTCGTAGGCTGCGAACTCCTCAGGCTCGACAAAGCGTGCAACGCCATGGTGCTTGGGCGTGGGTTGCAAATACTGACCAATGGTCAGAAAATCCACGTCAGCGGCACGCATGTCGTCCATAACCTGTTGAACAGACTGCTTATCTTCGCCCAGACCAACCATGATGCCCGACTTTGTGAAAATCGTCGGATCCATCTCTTTCACGTGCTGCAACAAACGCAACGAATGAAAATAGCGCGCACCGGGGCGTACGGTCGGGTAAAGGCCCGGGACGGTTTCGAGGTTATGATTGAACACATCGGGACGGGCTTCAACGACCGCTTCAACCGCGCTCACAGGGCACTTTAGGAAATCAGGTGTCAGAACCTCAATCGTTGTTTCGGGTGCGCGGTGGCGCACAGCGCGAATGGTCTGCGCAATATGTTCGGCACCGCCATCAGCCAGATCATCCCGGTCCACAGAGGTGATCACAACATGGTTCAAACCAAGCGTTTCAACCGCATGGGCCACCCTGCCAGGTTCAAACGCGTCCAAAGCATCAGGCTTACCCGTCGCTATGTTACAAAACGTACAACCGCGTGTACAAATGTCGCCCATGATCATCATGGTCGCGTGACCTTGGTTCCAGCATTCACCTACATTCGGGCAACTCGCCTCTTCGCAGACTGTCACCAGCTTGTTCTTGCGCAAAATATTGCGGGTTTCTTTATATCCAGCACCGGTGGGCGCTTTCACGCGAATCCAGCTTGGTTTCTTGGGCTGCGCATTGTCAGGACGATGGGCTTTTTCTGGGTGACGTTGGTCGGGAATTTTAAGATCGCGCATCGTAAAGCCCTCTCAAGCATAGAAACGAAAAGAGTGTTGTCGATGGTTTAGCACACATTCCTGCGTTTGCCAGCGGCGCAAATGCATAGCTGGGATGCGCTCTCCACAGGTCCTAGGCAACCAAATGGTGCTCGTTTTCACGAAGCGCCGTTAGATCAACTCTCTGCATGGGAGGATACAGGGGGTCGACTTTTGACTTTGAGTTACCCGATCAAAACATCACCCAATTAGGTCTCCTAAAATTGTAATAAAAGCTGCAAAGCGATCCTGAGAAACACCAAAATAGTCTACGAAAAACGCGCGATTATGTTTACAGTGCCGCGCATCATATAGAAAAATTAATTGCCCTCATCGCCGAAAGCCGGCGCTTCGCGAACCAGTCCGGATAGCTTAGACGAAAGCGTCTGGCATAGAGGCTTTCCTGTCCTCAACATAAGCGGTTAGCGCGGCTAAGATTTCCGGATCAAGAGCTGGTTGTTGGTAGGTGGCCAACATCTGTGCCACCCGCGCGCTTGCAAGGGTTTGAGTGTCGCGCGCGCCTTCGTCATACCACGTCTCAAATGGTTTATAATCAAAGACATCCGTGCGCCAGAACGCACTTTTAAAGTTGGCTTGCGTGTGCGCGCAGCCAAGGTAATGTCCGCCGGGGCCTACTTCGCGAATGGCATCCATTGCCTGGGCATTCTCGTCAATCTCAACTCCGCGCGCTATATGATGCAAAATTCCTAACTGATCCGCATCCACCACGAATTTCTCAAAGGATGAGACCAGCCCACCTTCAAGCCAGCCGCAAGAATGCAGCATAAAGTTTACGCCACCAAGCAGCGCTGCGTTATGGGTGTTGGCTGTTTCATACGCGGACTGCGCATCGGGCAATTTCGACCCGCAAAGCCCCCCGCCAGAACGGAACGGCAGACCCAAACGCCGTGCAAGTTGACCGGCACCGTAAAGAATATGGCTGGCCTCTGGTGTGCCAAATGTCGGAGCGCCAGAGTTCATGTCAATCGAGGTCACAAAGGCGCCTGCAATGACTGGCGCGCCTGGGCGAATGAGTTGGCTATAGGCGATTCCTGCGAGCAGTTCCGCTAAAACTTGTGTCAACGTGCCTGCAACCGAAACGGGTGCCATCGCGCCACCAACGATGAAGGGCGAGATGATGCAGGCTTGGTTGTTCTGCGCATACACCTCCAAAGCGCCCATCATGATATCATCGAACGTCATCGGTGAGTTAATATTGATGAGCGAGGTCATCACTGTGTTTTCCTGAACAAACTCTTTGCCGAACAGAATTTCACACATCTCGACGCTATCTTGCGCGCGGCTTGGATCGGTGACGGAGCCCATGAACGGTTTATCACTGAGCGTCATGTGCGCGAGCAACATATCAAGATGGCGCTTGTTCACGGCGACATCTGTCGGTTCGCAAACTGTGCCACCAGAGTGGTGCAACCACTTGGACATATAGCCGAGTTTAACAAACTTCTGAAAATCATCCATCGTTGCGTAACGACGGCCACCTTCTGCGTCGCGCACGAAGGGCGGGCCATATACAGGGGCGCAGACCAACGTGTTGCCACCGATAACCACGTTGCGCTCAGGATTGCGCGCGTGCTGGGTAAAGCTCGACGGCGCGGTCTTGCAGAGTTCGCGCGCCAAACCTTTTGGAATGCGCACGCGCTCGCCCTCGATGGTCGCGCCTGCCGCGCGCCAAAGCTCAAGCGCTGCAGGGTTGGAGACGAAATTTACACCTACTTCTTCAAGGATTTTCTCGGCATTTGCCTCGATTACATCCAGCGCGGATTCGCTCAGAACTTCATAGTTCGGGATATTGCGCTCGATGTATTTGGCGGTGTCAAAGCTAACGGATGTGCGTTCTGCCCGGCGTGCTGCGCCGCCACCTCCACGGGTTCTACGTGTGCGTGCTGCTTCGGCCATACCTTTGATCCTTACGTTTGAAGGGTGCTGACAATGTGAGGCTTTGATAAGCAAACTTTCTGCGCTCGCACCGCGGGTTTGCGGCCTTTGCGGTGGAAAAGCGACCTTTGGTGCGAAATCAGAAGCGCTGATACACGATCTGGACCAAGCAGAGCCTGCGACGGGTGAACATATTTCAAACAAAATACCGTCTGGATCGCTCACGAATGAAACGGTTTGCCCACACGGCATCTGCGTCGGTTCTTTTGCGAAACCGCGCCTGCCTCCACTGCGGTTTTTAACGCTCGCTCAACATCATTGGTTTCAAACGCAATCTCGAACACGGGTTTGAACGGATCAGCAACGCCAAAGTCTTTGCTTGTTTTTGCGATCAGTTCTTTCGCGGCGAAAGCCAGTTTTGTTTCGCCCGTGACAATCACCACCTTCATGGATAAAGCCGCGTGTTAGGCCAAAGGCTGCCTCGTAAAGGTTCATGCTTTTAGCGAATTTTTAACTTGAAGAATAGTGTAGCGAGGTTTCAAATTGTTGTCCTGTCGATGTATTCGACGTGATTTTATTCAGATATTTGTCCCCTGTATCGCAAATTTTGGTAGGGCATCCGAATTGACCTCTGTCGCGCCCTGCCCTAGAGCACAGATATGACAGATATATCCCATGACCGCCTTCTCATCGTCGACTTTGGTAGCCAAGTCACACAGCTTATCGCGCGTCGTTTGCGCGAGCTAAATGTTTACTGTGAAATTCACCCCTTTCAAAACGTGACCGATGCGTTTTTGGCGAATTTTGCGCCGAAAGCGGTTATTCTTTCGGGCGGTCCTGATAGTGTGACACGCGAAGGCTCGCCGCGCGCCCCCGAAAGCCTCTTTAAGTACGGCGTGCCCGTATTAGGCATTTGCTACGGCCAGCAAGTCATGATGCAACAGTTGGGTGGCGAGGTCGACGGCGGCAAGATTTCTGGCGGTGGTGGGACTGCTGAATTTGGCCGCGCGTTTGTGACACCTCAAAACACATTGGCTTTGCTTGAGGGTTGGTTCGCAGAGGGCAACGAACAAGTCTGGATGAGCCACGGCGATCACGTCAGCGCACTCGCGCCAGGGTTTGAGGTCTTTGGCACCTCCCCTAATGCGCCCTACGCGATCACCGCGGATGCCGCACGCAATTTTTACGCGGTGCAGTTTCATCCTGAAGTGCATCACACGCCGAACGGCGCGAAATTATACGAGAACTTTGTACGCCTTGCTGGATTTACAGGCGACTGGACGATGGATGCATATCGCGATCAAGCGATCGAGGCGATCCGCGCACAAGTTGGCGACAAGAAAGTCATTTGCGGTCTTTCGGGCGGCGTTGATAGTTCTGTCGCGGCAGTGCTTATTCATAAAGCGATTGGCGATCAATTGACCTGCGTATTCGTGGATCACGGCTTGCTGCGTAAGGGCGAAGCGGATGAGGTCGTGTCGATGTTTCGCGACAACTACAACATTCAGTTCATTCACGCAGAAGAGCAGGAATTGTTCCTGGGCGAGTTGGATGGGCAAGACGATCCAGAAACTAAGCGTAAGATCATTGGCCGTTTGTTCATTGATGTGTTTCAGAAATACGCGGGCCAGATTGACGGTGCAGAGTTCCTAGCGCAGGGCACGCTCTACCCTGATGTGATTGAAAGTGTGAGCTTTTCTGGTGGTCCGTCCGTCACTATTAAGTCACATCATAATGTGGGTGGCTTGCCCGAAAAGATGGGTTTGAAGCTGGTCGAACCTTTGCGTGAGTTGTTCAAGGACGAAGTGCGCGCGCTTGGCCGCGAGCTTGGCCTACCAGCCTCTTTCATCGGCCGTCATCCTTTCCCGGGTCCAGGACTGGCCATTCGCTGCCCTGGCGAGATCACCCGCGCAAAGCTTGATATCCTACGCGAAGCAGATTCGGTCTATATCGATCAAATCCGCAAGCATGGCCTCTATGATGAAATCTGGCAGGCTTTCGTTGCGATTTTGCCTGTGCGCACTGTTGGCGTGATGGGTGACGGGCGTACCTATGATTTTGCTTGCGCCTTACGCGCCGTGAACTCAGTTGATGGCATGACGGCGGATTACTACCCGTTTAGCCACGAATTTCTTGGCGAAACGGCGACGCGGATCATTAACGAAGTGCCGGGGATCAACCGTGTGACCTATGATATTACGTCCAAACCACCCGGTACTATTGAGTGGGAATGATACCCCCAAAGATAGTTTAGAGACAAGATGAAGGACACGCTTGCCCCCGAACTGCGCGCGGCGCTTTGGATGATCGGCTCAATCTTGTCGTTTTCCTTCATGGCGGTTGCGGGGCGTTGGCTGGCGGAGGGGTATGATACCTTCGAGATCATGCTCTATCGTTCTTTAACGGGCATCATGATAGTCTTTTTGTTTGCGGCGTTTTTCGGGACTCTGAACGATTTGAGCCCGGGATCTGCCCCTACCCATGTGATCCGTAATTTGTTTCACTTCGCTGGGCAAAACTTGTGGTTCTACGCAATCACGGTCATCCCATTGGCGCAGGTCTTTGCGCTTGAGTTTACTTCCCCCATCTGGATCTTGATTCTCTCGCCTATCTTCTTGGGCGAACGCATGACGCGTCCGCGTATAGTGGCGGCAGTATTAGGTTTCATCGGCATCTTGATCGTCACACGTCCCGGGGCAACGCCGCTGAATGCAGGTATTGTGATGGCAGCGATTGCCGCGATTTGTTTCGCGCTGACGGGGCTGTTAACCAAGCGATTGACGAAGACGGAAAGTCTGACCTCAATCTTGGCGTATCTCACTGTGACACAGGCCGTTTTTGGACTGATCTGCGCCGGATTAGATGGCGATATTCGCTTGCCAACAACAGAAAGCGCACCGCTTTTAGGTTTGGTCGGCCTCGCTGGTTTAATCGCGCATTTTTGTCTGACCAAAGCGCTGAGCATTGCACCTGCGACCGTTGTCATGCCGATAGATTTCACCCGTCTACCGTTAATTGCTGTGGTTGGTATGTTGGTCTTTGGCGAAGCGCTTGATATTTGGGTGTTCGTGGGGGCCGCGCTCATATTTGCGGGCAACTATTATAATATCTGGTCAGAGACCCGCAAAGCGCGGATTTCGGATTGAGCCAGCGTGTGCTAAGCTGCAATGGGTTCCCATGATACAAAGTAAAGACATATCCCCCCTCGCTTGGATGCTTATGGGCGTTTTGGGTTTGATTTGGGGCGGCTCGTTCCTGTCCATTCGGATTGCGCTTGATGAGATCGGGTTTCTGACCTCTGTGGCGCATCGCACGGGTTGGGCCATGTGTCTGTTGTGGCTTTATGTGTGGCTGCGTGGCATCCCAATCCCACGTTCGCGCGAGGTGTGGATCGGGTTTCTTGGGATGGGCTTGCTCAACAATGCAATCCCTTTTTCATTGATGGCTTGGGGTCAATTGACCATCGAGAGCGGCCTCATTTCCATTTTCAACGCAGGGACCGCGATTTTTGGCGTGGTTCTCGCGTCTTTGTTTTTTGCAGATGAAACCTTAAGCCTTCGAAAACTGCTGGGTGTCATCATCGGGTTCTGCGGTGTAGCCACAGCCATCGGGTTTCGGCATCTTATGAGTTTCGATTTGCGCTCCCTAGCGCAATTGGCAATCATAGCTGGTACGATTTCATATGCTTTTGCAGGGATATGGGCACGTAAACGTCTAAGCTGCCTGCCCCCCGAAGTTGCGGCTGCAGGAATGCTCACAGGCGCAACCATAATCATGCTCCCTGCTGCTTGGATCATTGAGGGGCCGATCACGCTTGCACTTGCACCCATCACATGGCTTGCCATCTGCTACTTTGTGGTGATCGCGACAGCGATGGCCTATCTACTGTATTACCGCATCCTTGCATTAGCGGGTAGCGGTAACTTGATGTTGGTAACCTTGCTCGTGCCGCCAATAGCGATCGTACTTGGCGCGGTATTTTTGGGCGAATCCTTGCATCCGCGCGCTTATCTTGGGTTTGGATTGCTGGCCGTCGGTTTGCTTATTCTCGATGGACGCGCCGTTGACGCCTTTCGCCGCGCAAAGTAGCAAGGCGGTATCGTTAGTTGCGCAAAGGACCGCCACATGCTTTATCCCACTGCGCAAGCTTGGCGCGACGCTCCTCACAAACGCGTTTTGATCTTCGCGATGTCGGGTCTTGGTAAAACCCATGTGTCCGAAATGCTCGCCGAACAAGGCGACTGGTTTCACTACTCCGTGGATTATCGCATCGGCACGCGCCAAATGAACGAACATATCATCGACAATCTCAAACGCGAGGCGATGAAAACACCCTTCCTACGCGAGATGTTGATGCAGGATCTGATCCATTTTGGCGTTAACGTGCATGATCACGATCTGCGCCCAGTTGCAGCCTATTTGGGTAAACCGGGCAACCCCGATCAAGGTGGCCTGCCGCTCGCAGAGTATCAGCACCGCCAAGATCAATTCCGCAAGGCAGAGATTTCGGCGTTGAAAGACACAGCGCATTTTATTGAACGCGGCCAATCAATCTATGGCTATGACAATTTTATCTGCGACACTGGCGGGTCTATTTGCGAATGGGTTGATCCGAATGACCCAAATGATCCATTGCTAAGCAAGCTGGCCGAGGACTGCCTGATGGTGTGGATCAGAGGTGGTGATGCGCATACGGACGCCCTCGTTGCACGCTTTGATAAAAAGCCGAAACCGATGTCCTATCAGCCCGAATTCTTGAAGCGTGTTTGGGATGAATACCTCAACGATAACAATATGAAAGAGATCGATGTTGATCCAGATGGGTTTGTGCGTTGGACCTATGCACAGGCCCTTGCACACCGCCAGCCGCGCTACGCCAAAATGGCGCAAAACTTTGGAATAACCGTAGATGCGTGCGCGTGGGAAACCATCACCTCCGAGGCCACATTCGTAGATGTGATCGCCAACTCCCTTGCTGCACATCAGCCCTAGACCTATCTACCTCATTAAAATCAAAGAAAGTCCGGTGCGATGCCGATAAAACTCCCTGCTGACCTTCCTGCCTATGACGTGCTTCAGCGAGAAGGCGTGATGCTTGTCTCCGAGGACGAAGCAGCGCGTCAGGACATCCGCCCTTTGCGGATTGCTTTGCTGAACCTGATGCCTAAGAAGATCCAGACGGAAAACCAGTTTGCCCGCCTCATTGGCGCGACGCCTTTGCAAATCGAACTCTCCCTTATCCGTATGAGCGAACACAAAACGCGCAATACAGCGGCGGAACATATGGCAAGCTTTTATCGACCATTTTCCGAGGTGAAGGATGAGAAGTTCGACGGCTTGATCATCACTGGTGCTCCGATCGAGCATTTGGAATTCGACGAGGTCACCTATTGGGAAGAACTACGCGAGGTTTTTGCATGGACTCAGACCCATGTACATTCCACATTTGGCGTTTGTTGGGGCGGCATGGCGATGATCAATCATTTCCACGGCGTTCAAAAACATATTTTGGATCACAAGCTGTTTGGCTGTTATCGCCATTCGAATTTGGCATCCGCGTCACCTTATTTGCGTGGCTTTTCAGATGATTGCGTAATCCCCGTAAGCCGATGGACAGAGATGCATCAAGCCGAGATTGATCGGAACACCGACCTCACCACACTGTTGTCGAGCGATGACGCAGGCCCGTGTTTGGTAGAAGATCCAAAGCACCGTGCGCTTTATATTTTCAATCATTTCGAGTATGATACAGGCACGCTTAAGCAAGAATACGACCGCGATGTTGTGGAGGGCGTGTCGATCCATGTGCCGATGAATTACTACCCCAATAATGATCCAACACAACCGCCGCAGAACCAGTGGCGCAGCCACGCGCATCTGCTGTACGGCAACTGGGTGAATGAAATCTATCAATCAACCCCCTATGATGTGACGGAAATTGGTGGGTAAGACTCTGATCATTACAGGTTTTATCCTCATCGCATTTGCGGCGATAACGCTTTGGCGCGCAAACGTCCGTGAGGCTGCTGCGGAAAAGGCCTACCCGCCTGAGGGCCAAATCATCGAGGTAAACGGTTACAAGGTCCACGCAGTTGTGCGTGGCGAGGGGCCGGATCTAGTGCTGATCCACGGTGCGTCAGGCTCTACTCGCGACTATACTCATACGCTGGTCGCTCAGCTTGAGAGAGACTATCGAGTGATCGTGTTGGATCGGCCTGGTTTTGGTTACACGCCGCGACTTCACAAACACGGCGAGAGCCTTGAGGAACAAGCAGCGCTGCTTTCGGCAGCAGCTGCAGAACTCGGCGCAGATCACCCTATCGTGTTGGGCCAATCCTTTGGCGGCGCGGTCGCGCTCGCATGGGCCGTGCATCACCCCGATACTCTCTCTGGACTGATCTTGCTCGCCGCGCCTTCCAATATTTGGAGCACGCCCATCGACCCGCTCTACCGTGCAACATCGTCCTTTTGGGGAGCACATCTTTTAGTGCCGATCCTGACAGCGTGGGTGCCAAAATCTTATGTTGCCTACGCCCTTGAGGGAGTTTTCGAACCTCAAGGTGCACCAGAAGGCTACGCGCGTCATTTCGGCCCTGGCATCACATTGCGACGCAAAACGATGGTTGTGAACGCGCGACAACGCGTTCGTTTGCTGCCCGATATCAACACGCTAATCCCGAGATACGGTGAAATATCGGTGCCAACAGAGCTGCTTCACGGCGACGTGGACACGATTGTCAGTCTATCCATCCATTCCGAGCTGTTGGTCAATCAAATAGAACATGCCAATCTTACGGTGCTGAAAGGTATAGGGCATATGCCACAACACGTGTCGCAACCTGAGGTCTTCTCTGCAATCTCCCGGGTCGCTGCGCGTGCGCGATTGCAGTAATTGCGCAGTAATCCTTATTCCGATCCACATCCTTACAAGCGAGGCTAATTTGGTGCTTAAGGGAGAAACCATCAGCAGCCTTTTCAATCTCAGGTGAAACAGGTGGAAAAGCTTTAATAGTGCGCTCTTGGTCGCGCACATGATTGATGTAGGCACGTCTGTTCGAGTGGCTCAGAAGTTTCCCGATGCGGCCTCCCTCAAGATCAACTTATCCAACGTCAGGTCAGAAACTGCACGCCGGAGGCGCTCATTAAACCATAACGTCAACATACACAGCGTCTACTACAATTCTGCTACAAATAAAAAAAAGGGCTGCGAAATACGCAACCCTTTGTTTTGTATGGTAAATTCGAAGGTTCGAACTTAGCGTTTAGAGAATTGGAAGCTACGGCGCGCTTTACGCTTACCAGGCTTCTTACGTTCCACAACGCGACTGTCGCGTGTGATAAAGCCAGCTGCTTTCAAAGCACCGCGCAAGGAGGGATCATAAAGCTGCAAAGCTTTAGAGATACCATGCTTTACCGCGCCCGCTTGACCGGACAGACCGCCACCTTTAACCGTCGCCATGACGTCGAACTGATCTTCAACGCCCGCAACTGTGAACGGCTGACGCAGAATCATTTGTAAAACCGGACGCGCGAAATATGCAGCCATTTCTTTACCGTTAACGACAACTTTGCCGGAACCTGGCTTGATCCAAACGCGGGCAACCGCGTCTTTACGCTTACCGGTCGCATAGGAACGGCCTAGCTCATCACGGACGGATTCGCGCAAAGTAGCAGCTTCTACAACCGCTGTTTCAACGCCTTCGGCAACTGCGCCGAGCTCTTCGAGAGAATTTACTTGATCAGCCATGATTATACCCGTGTGTTCTTGGAGTTCATGGACTTCACATCCACAACTTCTGGGTTTTGTGCTTCATGCGGGTGCTCTGCACCAGCGTACACACGCAGGTTCGTCATTTGCTGGCGGGACAAAGGACCGCCTGGCAGCATGCGCTGAACCGCTTTGGTCATCACGCGCTCTGGGTAATCACCCTCAAGCAATTGACCTGCCGTGCGGAACTTGATGCCGCCCGGGTGGCCCGTGTGCCAGTAATACTTCTTGTCTGTGCGCTTCTTGCCGGTCATCTGCACTTTTTCAGCGTTGATGATGATGACATTGTCGCCCATATCCATGTGCGGCGTGAAGGTGGCTTTATGCTTGCCACGCAAGCGCATAGCAACAATCGAAGCGAGACGGCCCAAAACAACGCCTTCAGCGTCGATAATGATCCATTTCTTTTCGATGTCTGCTGGCTTTGCAGAGTAAGTTTTCATCGACATATACCTTATAGGTCTTTTCTAATCACGTGACGCAGCAATGACCGCGTCGAATAGAGGCGTTATAAGCACTCGAATTTTCACGTCAAGCGTCCTTAATCTGATATAATCAAACAAAAACAGCATCTTAAAAATTAGGTATAATGATACCCCATCAAACACCGATCCGTTCTGGCGGAGAATCTAGTAAATCCCTCAAACGCAGCATCGCTCTTTCAAAATGATCATGCGCGATTTGGGCATTTATTGCGATGCGCACTGCTTGAGGGGCGCGTGCTTCGCGCCCTGCAAAATCTTCTGCGGGGCGAATTTGAACCTTCTCGCTTTCGGCGGCTTGGCAAAAGGCCGACGCTCGCCACCCTTCGGGAAGCTTTAACCACACAAATGGCACATCCTCATTCCATGTTAAGTCATAACACCCCAAGGTATTCACACAGGTCTGCACATATTTTCCGAAAACCTCGTTCACCTTAGAAGCATATTCAGCGGCTTGCGGATCGACCAAAAGACGTTCTGCTAGATCTGCCAAGGGGATCGCGAGGCCGAAGAATCCATGCTCTGCCGAGCGGCGCAACGCAGAAACACTTGGTTTTGGCGCGACCACAAAGCCAATGCGCAAGGCGGGCGTTAAGGTTTTCGAGATTGAGTAGACATACCAGCCTCGCTCTGGCGCGAGCATACGATAGCTCGGCGCGCGTGAAGCTCCCATGCGGTAGCAATCATCTTCGATGATCTGAATATCATTGTCTCTGGCGACCTCGACTATCTCTTCGCGCCGCTCAACGGGTGTAAACAGACCCGTTGGATTATGGACCTCCGGCGACGTACAAATGGCCTGAACATCGTGGGATTTGGCAATGGCGGCAATCGCTTCGGGGATCACGCCGCGTGCATCCATGGGCATTGCGATGACCTCTGCGCGCAACAAGGCTGCCGCCCATCGAAATCCTGCATAAAACAGTTCTTCCACCAAAACTACTGGTGTTGGACCGCTTAGAATGGATTGCAGCACAAGGCTCACCCCATTCTGTCCACCATACGATAAAACAACGTCTTGCTCATCAATGGCCCCTAACGGAGTGCCTTGCAGCCAATGCAACGTCGCCTCGCGCGCGGGCTGAAATGTTGTGCGATTAGGGTAATGCATCACGCCCGACCTCGGGTTGGCTGCCACCTGCCCCATCAAGCGTTGAATCAAAGCCCTTTGCCCAACATCCGGCAACTGTGGCGAGGTTAAGCGCACAACGTCCGGCCGCTCCTCTGCCGCGTCTAAAACGCGCTTCGGACTGTTCCAAAGTTTAACGAACCTCTTACTTCGGTGGCTTTAATGTATGTCATGGGCTGCCGCTTTTTATGCGCGCTTGCGTTCGCGCCAGATGATCAAAACACCAGCGCCCACAATCAACAAGACGCCGGGGAATAACGTATCTAGCGGCGCTTCTCCAAACAGGAGCCAGCCAAACAGGCCCGCAGTCAAAATGCCGAAATACCAGAACGGAGCCAAGACAGACGGGCTGGCAATGCGGAACGCGATCATCATTAGTAAAACGCCGATCCCGCCTATCGTCGACATAAGTAGGATTAGACCCGCATCCGTCCAGCTGTGGACCCCTGAAAACTCAGCTGTGAAAGCAGCAAGAATAATGGCTCCTATGATTGAACCGATAGAGGAATATAGATACAAAAGGGCGTTAGATGTGTTAGATCCGAACTTTCGCACACTCACCATGGCAAACGCATAGCAGGCTGCTGCCCCCACCGGCAGGATCGCGACCAAGCTGAATGCATCAGATCCAGGTCGCAAGATCCAAATGACCCCAGCGAAGCCGATGATCAAGGCCGCGATCCGCCAGATCCCCACCTTTTCGCTCAAATAGAGTACCGACAGAATGACCACAAAGAATGCGTTTGTTTGACCCAATGTGGCAACTGTCGCGAGTTCTAGCTGTGCAAGCGCCGAATAGAAGAAAAGTTGCGCCGCGGCCACCACAACACCGCGTCCTATTGCGAGTTTTGGGTTCTCAATTTTGAATGAACTTGCCTTAAAGCGCAGCTCTCCCGTCCAGATTAACAAAGCAAGTGATGGAATGATGCCAAACACGTTGCGATAAGCTGAAAGTTCTTGAGCGCTGTAGCTTGTGCTCAGGATGCGGACCAAGATCGACATGACATCAAAGCAAAGAATGGTCAGCAACAAGAGCCCTATCGCTTTGAAGCTCAACTGAGCGGTTTTAGTGCTCATCTTGGCGGAATCGCGTAGGTTAATGAGGCTCTTGCCACAGGCTCGGCCTTGCCGTCAGATTGTATCAATACATCTCCAACAGCAAGTGATCGCCCCAGCTTATGCAGACGCGCTTTTGCGATCAAATCAACGTCAGCTACGGGCTTTCGCATGAAATCTATGGAACAATTGGTGGTAACTGCCAGCGTTACAGGTCCGAGCATTGCCAAAACTGCGAGGTACATTGATACATCTGCCAGTGCGAACATGGTTGGACCACTGATTGTACCCCCGGGACGCAAATGTTTCTCCGCGACAGGCATACGCACGCTTACTTCCATCGGTTTGACGTCTTCCACGACGAAA
This sequence comes from Planktotalea sp., assembly GCF_018607995.1. Taxonomy (GTDB): domain Bacteria; phylum Pseudomonadota; class Alphaproteobacteria; order Rhodobacterales; family Rhodobacteraceae; genus Planktotalea. Next base: position 88,075 of record NZ_JABBAL010000030.1, on the reverse strand, counting down.
TCACCCGCCACTTGCGAAAACTCTGCACGCATCAATGCGTTTAATCCATATGCATCCAATTTGAGGTCCATGGCTTTTCTCCAGCGCTTCTAGCTTCTACAGTTTCAGCAACAACAGGATGGAGAGCAAGATGGCAATTCTAGAACGTCGCGGCACAGGTGCGGTTGCGCATCTTCATATGAATGCACCTGAGCGGCTGAACGCGCTCTCTGATGAAATGATCGCAGCGCTTCAATCGCAGTTTCATGAGTTGCGCGAAACCAACTCTGTGCGCGCGATCATCTTATCTGGCGCGGGCAAAGCCTTTTGTGCAGGACACGATTTGAAGCAAATGACGTCTGGGCGTCAAAATGCGGATAGCGGCAAGGCGTATTTCAAAGATCTCTTTGATCGATGCGCCGCCATGATGCAAAGCATCCGCGCCCTGCCCCAACCTGTTATCGCACAAGTGCATGGCATCGCGACTGCCGCGGGGTGTCAGATGGTGGCAAGCTGCGATCTTGCCGTTGCGGCGCAGGGCACGCGCTTTGGCGTGAATGGCGTGAATATCGGTTTGTTTTGTTCAACCCCAATGGTTGCATTAACGCGCAATATCCCTCGAAAACAGGCGTTTGAAATGCTGACAACCGGCGAATTTATCGATGCGGATCGTGCCGAATATTTAGGTTTGATTAACCGTGTAGTTGCGGCTGATACGCTGGCAAGTGAAACCCAAGATATGGCTGAAACCATCGCGACCAAGCTTGGGGCGGCAGTGAAAATCGGTAAATCAGCGTTCTACGAGCAAATCGAAATGCCACTGGCTGAGGCATATGACTTTACGGGCGACGTAATGGTGGAAAACATGCTCTACCGCGATACAGAAGAAGGAATTGCTGCGTTTTTGGACAAACGACCGCCAAATTGGACGCAAGACTAAGCGCGAAACAATTGATGGGCATTGGTCACTTCCATAGTGCGATTTGCTACAATGTGGAGACGATTGTGTTGGCGTCCTTTATCGTAGGCAAATGGGCTTCCGCGTGTCGAGACCGCATTAACCCTAATATTTGTAAATTTTATTGTGTCCTTTTACATCGCTGTTTCCAAAGCTGTACCGCAGTGTTTCCAATTCATCATTTGCCTGGGCCAACAGTTATACACACCCTGATCACAGACGCGTGATATTTACCGCGCGAGATGCTTCGAGTTTCAGGGATTTTTCAAATGCGCTATTTTCTTACGTCCGTCCTTTTGTTGAGTAGTACGTGCATGGCAACGGCATCCGATCTGCCAAACCCCCTAATGCCTTCCGACTTCCCTGTGCTAAATACGGAGATCGTCACACTCTGGCGTCAATTGTTTTTGATCCGGTGCTGTCTGGCAATGACGATATAGCTTGTGCAACGTGCCATCATCCTGCTTTGGGAACCGGTGATGCGATGTCTTTGTCGATTGGTGAAGGGGGGCTAGGCTTAGGTTGTCTTCGCGAAGTCGTGAATGGCAATGCTCCGAAAGCACGCATCCCGCGCAATGCCCCTGCTCTTTTCAATTTAGGTGCACGCGAATTTTCCGTGATGTTCCATGACGGTCGCGTTCAGTTAAACCGAGAGGCGATGTACGGCATCGCTATGCCTGAGGGCCGCACTTTGGAGCGGCCCGTGCCAACCGCTCTTGCTGCGCAAAACATTCTCCTGATCCTCAGCCACGATGAAATGGCGGGGCACCCTGGCGAAAACCCGATCGCTGACGCCATAGGTGCCGAAATCATTCATGGCCCGAACGGCGCATGGCAACAAATCAAAGACAAAGTTGAAGCGATTGACGAATACCGGGTGGCCTTCGACTGGATCATTGGCAAAGACCAACCGCTGCATATCACTGACATAGGCAATGCCCTGTCGCAATTCATTACCTATGAATTTCGCGCCACTGACAGCCCGTTTGATCAATATCTCAATGGCAAAGAAGACGCGTTGAGCATCGATAAGATGTCCGGAATGGCAATATGCTATGGCAAGGGTAACTGCGCCTCATGCCATTCTGGCAAGTTCCAAACCGATCATGGTTTCCACGCAATCGGCCTTCCGCAATTCAGCCCCGGCAAAGACGACGCCTATGCGGATGCGGGTCGCGGCATGATTTCCGGCGTTGAGGACGACAAATATCGTTTCCGTACCCCAAGCCTGCGCAATGTGACGCTAAGTGCACCATACGGTCACAATGGCGCATATTAGACCTAGAGGCGATGGTGCGCCACCACCTCGACCGGTTTGAAGGTCTAGGCATCTATGACCGCCGTCAAGCTGCGCTTCACGAGTTAGGTGAATCCGCTAAAGACTGGGAACCGATGGATGATCTTGCAGAAGTGCTGCGCATCGCGATGGCCGCTGAAATCGAACCTGTCGAGCTGTGTGATATCGAAATTGATTACTTCATGAGATTCCTGCGTGCGCTTGAAGATCCAATTAGCCGTCATGACCGCTTAGGTGTTCCAGTTCGCGTGCCCTCTGACCTGCCGCTCGATCCTATTTCAGACCCGAGTTAAAAGTTTGCTAATTGCCGCGTGCTGACCTACATGCGCGGCATGGATAAAACTCTACATATCATCGGCGGCGGGCTCGCTGGATCCGAAGCAGCATGGCAAGCGGCCAATTTGGGCATCAACGTCGTCATTTACGAGATGCGCCCGAAGGTGGAAACCTTTGCGCATAAGTCGAGTGACCTTGCTGAAATGGTCTGTTCCAATTCATTCCGCTCGGACGATCACGAACAAAACGCGGTCGGTTTGCTGCATTGGGAAATGCGACAGGCGGGCGGTTTGATTATGGAAATGGCGGGTGAACATCGTCTTCCTGCGGGCGGTGCTTTGGCTGTGGATCGTGAAGCCTTCGCTGCTGGTGTGACAGAAAAAATCAATAATCATGAATTAATAACTGTTGATTATGAGGAAATTACAGAGCTTCCTTCAAATGGTCATTGGATCATTGCGACGGGTCCTTTGACCTCGTCCCATCTTGGTGAAGCCATCGCCGCGGAGACCGGCCAAGACGCATTAGCCTTCTTTGATGCGATCGCCCCGATCATCTATGCCGACAGCATCGACATGAGCAAAGCTTGGATGCAATCGCGCTACGACAAAGGCGAAACCGAGGAAGAGCGCACTGCCTACCTCAACTGCCCAATGGACAAAGAGCAATACGAAGGGTTCATTGACGCTTTATTAACAGCGGATAAGGCCGAGTTTCACGAAGGCGAAACCGCGAAATACTTCGATGGCTGCCTGCCGATTGAGGTCATGGCTGAACGTGGTCGCGAAACGTTGCGGTTTGGGCCAATGAAGCCTGTTGGCCTTACCAACCCGCATCAACCAGACGTGAAAGCCTATGCCGTGGTGCAATTGCGTCGCGACAATGCGCTTGGTACGCTCTATAATATTGTAGGCTTCCAAACGAAGATGAAATACGGCGCGCAAGCTGATGTCTTTAAATCCATTCCCGGACTTGAGAATGCGATTTTTGCACGTCTTGGTGGTATCCACCGCAATACATTCCTTAACTCGCCGACCTTGCTAGACAATCAAATGCGTCTGAAATCGCAGCCGCACATCCGCTTTGCGGGTCAGATCACAGGTGTTGAGGGCTACGTTGAAAGTGCTTCGATGGGCCTCCTTGCAGGTCGACTTGCCGCCGCAGAAATCCAGGGAACACCGCTCTCTGAGCTGCCGCAAGATACGGCAACGGGCGCTTTGGTGCATCATATAACAGGCGGAGCAGAGGCAAAAACGTTCCAGCCGATGAATGTGAATTTCGGACTGTTTCGCCCCGTAGAAGGCCTCAAAGGCGGACGACGTGGTCGCACAGATCGTTACAAAGCCTACACAGATCGCGCGAAGGCTGCTTGGACTGAGTGGTTGGAGGGGCAAAGCTAGACAGGGTCGAACCCGCCCGCTAGCGTGTTTTTATGACTGAAACATTTCTCGACAAAGCCTACGGCGTCACTGGCACAGCAGCCACGCGCGATCTTTATGCCAAGTGGGCAAAAAGTTACGAGACAGAAACTGGTCAAAACGGCTACGTGACCCCTGCACGCTGTGCGAATGCACTCAAAGCTGTGACAGCTGATTTTTCCCAACCGATTTTGGACTTTGGTTGTGGCACGGGCTTGTCTGGTTTAGCGTTGTCTCTTGCAGGCTTTACTACGATTGATGGCTTGGATATGACGCAGGAAATGCTTGATCTTGCAGCAGAAAAAAACTTGTACAGAAACTTGAATCTGTCTGAGCCTGATCAACCCTTCACTGTGAAAAAAGGCACTTACTCAGCGATTTGCGCGATTGGTGTGATCGGCGCTGGTGCGGCGCCTGTTGGGGTTTTTGACATGTTGCTCGAAGCGCTCGATCCAGGTGGAAAATTTGTGCTCTCTTACAATGATCACACGCTAGAAGATCCGGTGTTTTACACGCGGATCGAAGACGCCATTTCCGAAGGGAATGCGCTGCTCTTGTCAGAAGAATACGGTGATCATTTGCCAGGTCAGAACATGAAGTCTAGCGTTTATGTGCTTGAGAAAAATTGATTTTTAGAACACGTTTTGCACCTAGCCCAACAGGGCCACTACATTTGGGCCATGCGTATTCAGCCCTTCTTGCACAGGATAAAGCGCGTGCGAACAATGGCCATTTCCATCTGCGCATGGATGACATTGATCAGAACCGCGCGCGTGCGCATTGGGTCGATCAGATTGTGGAAGATCTGATGTGGTTAGGGGTGACGTGGTATGGTCCAATTTGGTTCCAAAACGCGCGTTCTAAGCAGTATCGCAGTGCTTTGCAGCGTTTGTGGGATTTAGGTTTGCTCTATTCCTGCACGTGCACGCGAAAAGATATCAAAGAGGCCGCGAATGCTCCGCAAGAAGGCGCGCCTTTAATCGGGCCAGACGGTTTAGTCTATCCGGGAACGTGTCGAGTAGATCAATTTGGCAGCTTGCCAGAACACACTGTTCTACGTCTTAACATCTATAAATCGCTCAAGATTTTTGGAATTGACGAAATCAGTTTTCTGGATGGTAAACAGCATCACACTAAGTCAGCAGATCAAATCACATCCGAAATTGGTGATATCGTCGTGGCTCGCAAGGATATGGCCGCGTCCTATCACCTTTCGATTGTCGTGGATGATGCCGACCAAAAGATCACCCAGATCATTCGAGGCGAGGACCTTCGAGACGCCACTTTCATCCATATTTTGTTGCAAAAGGTTTTGGGATTTGAGACGCCCACGTATCAACATCATGGGTTGATCCGCGACGATGCTGGTAAAAGGCTAGCTAAGCGAGACGATGCGCGCGCTATCGCTAAATTTCGCGAGGATGGGATGTCGCCAATGGATGTTAGGCGACTGGTTGGGCTGTGAACGCACTATTCAGGAGACATCACCTCAATTTCAGAACCTTCTGAAACTGAGGTGTAAAAACAGCTTCGTCGGTTGGTGTGACATGCTGGCCCTGTCTGTTTCACAAGCGCCAACAGACAGTCCTTGTCGCAATCCATGCGCAGATCAATCAGCTGCTGCACGTTGCCTGATGTTTCGCCTTTGACCCAGAACGATTGGCGGGAGCGCGACCAGTAAGTAACTTTGCGGGTGTCGATTGTGTGTTGTACCGCCTCTGCGTTCATCCAAGCCATCATTAGGACTTCGCCAGTCGCCTCGGACTGTGCGATCACTGGAATAAGACCGGACTCATTGAAAACCAGTGTTGCGGGATTAAAAGTCATCATGCTATTCCTTTGAAAACTGCGGCTCCTCGCCTAAGTGATCATTAACGAAACACGGCGAAAGCGCACAAACACATGTCAGGCGAAACTGATCTTATCAAGCTCTATTCGGGCAGAATTCTAGCGCTTGCCGCCGATATTCCCCATGCGGAACGGTTGGAGACAGCGCAAGCCAGCGTCAAGAAGCGCTCGCCCCTCTGCGGCTCGATGGTAACTGTTGATTTGGATTTGAAAGATGGCGTGGTCAGCGCATTCGGGCAAGACGTCAAAGCCTGCGCGCTTGGACAGGCGTCTTCATCCGTTGTTGGGGGTGCAATTATTGGCACGACATCTGAACAATTGTTTGGCGCACGTGATCAATTGCGCGCACTTTTAAAAGGGAACGGAGTCGTGCCCGAAAGTCCTTTCCAAGGGTTTGAAGTATTTCTGCCCGCCTCTGCTTATAAAAACCGGCACGCGTCGATCCTGTTGTCGATCGAGGCCGCATGTGAGGCGATTGACCTTATCCAATCATAAAAAAACGCCGCACATCCGGGGAAGGATGGCGGCGCAAAGTAAATGTTTTCGTGTAGGATCCGATACTCGCCGTGTAAGAGCCAGGCAAAGCTCCGAATGTTAACACTCTCGTTGGGACAGGACGTGTTAGATGCATCTAAGTTGGGACAGGATGCGCAGCGGTCGGCACGAAATCACGAGGCAAAAAAGTTAAACAAAACCGGGAATGTGCAGGGCTGCGATGAAAATCGTCATCAAAGACACGGCCCCTATCGCATCTTGCACCAAGGTGCGGTCTGCGCGGGCGATGACTGTTTTGATTTGATCCATCATTGTGTGGCTCCTGCTCAATCTTGACTATGTTTCACCTTTGTTCTCATTTTCTGAATTGCATGTAAAGAACAAAATGGAACACTTGCGAACATTTTGCCTACACCGTTTCTAACCAACTGATATTAAACGGATTGCTTGATCCTGCTCCATCAACCAAAGAAGAACACGCGCGGCCTGCCCGCGCGGGGACGTGAGTTCAGGGTCATCATGCAGCAATTTACGCGCATCGCTTTGGGCCACATTCATCAAGGCGGTTTGGCTCTCTAAATCAGCGACACGAAACCGCGGGAGCCCAGATTGCGCAGTGCCGATCAAATCCCCCGCGCCGCGCATTTGCAGATCAGTCTCTGAAATCTGGAAGCCATCTTCAGTTTCACGCAAAACGGTCAAGCGTTTTTGCCCATTCTCCGACAAGGGCGCTTTGTACATCAACAAACAGGTCGAAGCTGCGGAGCCACGTCCGACCCGCCCGCGCAATTGATGTAATTGTGCGAGACCAAAGCTTTCCGCTCGCTCAATTACGATGATTGTCGCGTTGGGCACATTAACACCCACCTCAATCACAGTTGTAGCGACTAAAACCTGCGCGCGTCGCGCTACAAAATCCGCCATTGCGGCGTCTTTTTCTGAGGCAGGCATTTGCCCGTGCACCAGTCGAACAACGTCTTCGCCCAATAGCGCGCGCAGGGTTTTGAAGCGCTCTTCGGCCGCGATCAAATCAGACACTTCGCTTTCACCGACCAGCGGACAGACCCAATAGGCTTGACGGCCTTCGCTGATTGCACCACGTAGATGGTTTACCACTTCGTTAACGCGCTCACCGGAGATCAGCGCGGTTTTGATTGGCTGTCGCCCTGCTGGTTTCTCATCGAGGACCGACACATCCATGTCACCATATTGTGCCAAAGCAAGGCTGCGCGGGATCGGCGTCGCGGTCATCACCAAGACATCTGCATTTTCTCCCTTGCGTCCCAGTTCCAACCTTTGGCGCACACCAAAACGGTGCTGCTCATCAACAATCGCTAGGCGTAGGTCCGAAAATTCAACGTCCTTTTGAAACACCGCATGGGTGCCAACAAGTATTTGTATCTTCTTTTCTTTCAACGCAGTAAGTTTGGCCTCACGTTCCCGTCCCTTGTCGCGCCCCGTAAGCAATTCTAAGACCACGCTTGCGCTTTCGGCCAAAGGCTGCAGACCTTCTAAGTGCTGGCGTGCCAAAATTTCGGTTGGGGCCATCATCACGCCCTGCCCGCCTGCTTCAACTACCGCGAGCAAAGCAATGAACGCGACGAGCGTTTTGCCGGAGCCAACATCCCCTTGCAGCAAACGGTTCATGCGCTGCGGGCTGGCCAAATCAGCGGTGATCTCATCAATTGCGCGCAATTGCGCGCCCGTGGGTTTATACGGCAATCCGTTTAACACCTGATTACGCAAAGCGCCTGAACCATGACTTTCAACCCCCGGTGCACGGCGTCGGTTTGCCCGCGCTAGGCCCAGTGTGAGCTGATGTGCCATGAATTCATCATAGGCCAAACGTTCGCGCGCAGGCGATGTTTGGGCTAGATCACCTACCGATTTCGGCGCATGAACCGTTGTGATCGCTGCCTGCCAATCTGGCCATTTTTTCAGGGCTTTCTGTGTTGAATCGATCCACTCGTCGAGCTGAGGAACACGTTCTAGAGCGCTCGCCATGGATTTGCTTAAGGGCTTTTGCGTCACGCCCGCGGTCAAAGGGTAAACCGGTTCAAAACTTGGAATTTGCACTGCGTCCTCGACCCGAACCGCGTGGTCTGGATGCACCATTTGGGCAAGGCCGTCGAACAATTCGATCTTGCCCGACACAACGCGACGTTGGCCTGTTGGTAGCAGTTTGGACAGATAATCACCGCGCGCGTGGAAAAATACCAATTGAAACGCAATTTGTGGGTCGATGACATCAATCCGATATGCACCGCCTTTGTTGCGTGGGGGGCGATGCTGACCAACTTCAACTTCAACCGTGAGCGTTGCGGGCAAATCGGCCCCTTGCACAGTTTCCTTTAAGGTTCGGTCAATTCCAGAAAAAGGAAGCAAAAACAGTAGATCACGCGGCTTTTCAACACCAAGTCCGCCCATGTTTTGGGCTGTCTTTGGGCCGACGCCTTCAAGGCTTGTGAGTGCTGCGAAAAGCGGGAAAAGAACTTCTGGGCGCGCGCTCATAGATCTTCGATCAGCGCCAGCCAGCTGTCTTCATCCAGCGTTTCGATGCCAAGTTCTGTCGCTTTTTTCGCTTTTGACCCAGCGCCTGGACCTGCGATCAAGATATCGGTTTTGGCAGAGACCGAACCAGATACTTTTGCGCCAAGCGCCTCTGCGCGGGCTTTCGCCTCCGCTCGGGTCATTTTTTCAAGGGTGCCGGAAAAGACCACCACTTTGCCTGTGACAGGGCTATCGGTGTCGGGCTTTTCAGCGTCGATGATGGTCAATTCATCTGTCAAACGTGTGATCGAGGCGCGCTCGCCCTGCTGTTTGAACGCGGTAACGAGCGAACTTGCCATCACCTCGCCAACACCATCGATAGACATCAAACTGTCCCAAGCGTCTCCCGTTTTACCCGCAGCAGCATCCATTGCGTCAACAAAAACTGCCCAAGCCCCGTAATGCCGCGCGATCAAGGACGCGCTTTGCGTCCCCACATGGCGCAATCCAAGCGCATAAAGCACTCTTGCGAAACTGATATTACGGCGTTCATCAATGGCGGCGAATAGTTTGTCCGCGCTTTTGGCCCCCCAACCATCACGGTTTTTGAGCTTGCTTAATTGTTGCACATCACATGATTTGAGCGTGAAGATATCTGCAGGTTCGCGAATGGGAAGCGTTGGATCATGATAAAACATCTCCACCTGTTTTGCGCCAAGGCCTTCAATGTCGAAAGCTCCGCGTGACACGAAATGCTTCAGCTTTTCCACCGCTTGTGCCGGGCAGATAAGCCCACCCGAGCAACGTCGCACGGCGTCGCCTACATCACGCAGAGCAGCGCTTTGGCATTCAGGGCAGATTTTTGGAAATTCAAACGGGGAACTTTCGCTGGGACGTTTACTGAGATCTACATCTTTTATTTTCGGAATAACGTCCCCAGCGCGATAAATATGCACCCAATCGCCGATGCGAATATCGCGCCCGCCACGGATCGGCTCACCAGAATTGTCGCGCCCTTCGATATAGTCTTCATTGTGAAGCGTGGCATTAGAGACAACGACGCCACCGACAGTTACAGGAGACAAACGCGCGACCGGACTTAAAGCCCCAGTTCTGCCGACCTGAATATCAATGGCCTCGAGTCGCGTCCATGCAAGTTCGGCAGGGAATTTATGCGCAATAGCCCAACGTGGCGTGGTAGAGCGAAAGCCAAGACGGGATTGGTAAGCGAGATCATCGACCTTATAAACAACGCCATCAATATCATAGCCAAGCGCTGCGCGCTGTTGCTCAATCTGTTGATAATGCTTGATAAGCTCAACGGCGTTTTCAAAGCGTTGGCTCAAAGGGTTGGTCTGAAAGCCAAGGATCTTAAGCCGTGCAATCGCGCCATGTTGGGTGTTTGCCAAAGGGTCGGACAAGACGCCCCAAGCGTACGCGAAAAACCGCAGCGGACGTGATTTAGTGATTTCACTATCTAACTGGCGTAGAGATCCAGCGGCTGCATTGCGCGGGTTCGCGAAGGTTTTGCCGCCGCGCTCGACTTGCCGGGCATTCAGGGCGTCAAAATCAGCATGGGTCATATACACTTCGCCACGCACTTCGATAAGCTCGGGCGCATTTTCAAGATGTTTTGGCACGTCAGCGATTGTGAGAGCGTTTGCTAAAACATCTTCGCCAGTTGTCCCATCTCCGCGTGTCGCGGCTTGGATCAATGTTCCGTTTTCATAGCGCAAGGACAGGGAAAGACCATCGATTTTGGGTTCCGCAGTGAACGCAAGTGGCATGTCATTACTCAAGCCTAAATATTTACGGATGCCTTGGGTGAAATCAGCAACATCTTCGTCCGTAAACGCGTTTCCAAGCGACATCATGCGTTGCGCATGCGTGATCTTGCCGAAACCGTCCTGTACAGGGGCACCAACTTGCTTACTTGCGCTATCTTCGCGAACTAGGGTTGGAAAATGGTCTTCGATCGCTGCATTGCGCTGCTTTAGTGCGTCATAATCGGCATCACTCAGGTCGGGATCATCTTTGCCATGGTACGCAACATTTGCAGTATTCAGCGCCTTGGCAAGTGCATCAAGTTCAGCACGAGCTTCGTCTTCGCCCAACTCTGTGATGTCCGTCTTTGCCATGCATGCCTCCCTAAAGCTTGACGTAGTGATAGGGGGGCAAAAGCGGCGCGTCCATAGCAACGCGGCATTGCCAAAGATAGAATTTCGTAAGGTCGGACTTAACCGGCAACAGCCAATTGTGGCGCTTGTTCTTCCATATCCATCGGGTCGCGCAAGACATAACCACGGCCCCAGACCGTTTTGATATAGCTGTCTTCACCTGTTGCTTCGCAAATTTCTTGCGCAGTTTGCATATAAACACGTCGATGATCTTGAGTTCAGGCTCATGCATGCCGCCATAAAGGTGGTTTAGGAACATTTCTTTGGTCAATGTCGTGCCTTTGCGCAAGGATAACAGTTCAAGCATCTGGTATTCCTTGCCCGTCAAATGAATTGTCGAATTCTCAACTTCGACTGTTTTCGCGTCAAGATTCCTGGCAATTTTACCTATTTGAATGATCGATTGAGAATGTCCTTTTGAACGACGGATAATCGCGTGAATTCGTGCAATCAGCTCGTCACGGTGGAATGGCTTAGTCAAATAGTCATCAGCACCAAAACCGAAGCCTTTTATCTTGCTTTCCGTGTAGTCAGAGCCCGACAAGATCAAGATTGGTGTTTCAATCCGCGCAAGCCTGAGTTGGCGCAGCACCTCGTGACCATTCATGTCAGGCAGATTGAGATCCAGAAGGATCAAATCGTAATCATACAGTTTTGCCAAATCGATCCCTTCTTCACCAAACGATGTCGTGTAGACGTTCAGGTTGGCATGGGTCAGCATCATATAGATGCTCTTTGACGTTGTTGGATCGTCCTCAACCAAGAGTACGCGCATAGGAAACACTCCGTTTTAACTTTGCTTCAAATGCAAGTTCCTCGAAAATAGTTAATCCAACTTTACTTTAAGTTAAGGAGCGATAACAAAATCAACCTATGATTGTATATAAGCCTTTGTGCTGGTTGTTTTCAGCGCATTCTCCCAATGCTTTGCAAAAGCTTGCACCCAATGCGCGAACTCTTCCTCGCTCAAAGAATATCGTTCCAGCGCTTCATCTTTCGAGATCAAACCATAGGTTACGCCCCACACAACTGCCGCTTTTCGCGATGCGACCCACCGACAAGTCGTTTTCGCAGGGAGGTCTGCGCGGCTCATCACCTTACCATCTGGCAGTGTCACCGCGCGCGGTCCGTCTACTTTCTTGAGATACATTTCATCGCCTTATGTCTGCTCTCGCCTTTCTGCGCGCAATCTCTTAAAGCGAGGTGAAGCCTTCCCGTGAGAGTAGTTAGGATTTTCCTATATTTCTTTAAGGTCTGCAAAGGAGTTGCCGATATGGCGCTGGACACTGCGACTAAATTAAATAGCCTCGGGTTTGCCAAAGCCCCATCAGACACACGCGTTGTCGTGGCGATGTCTGGCGGTGTGGACAGTTCTGTGGTTGCGGCGCAATTGGCGTCCGAGGGCTATGACGTGGTTGGTGTAACGCTGCAGCTTTATGATCATGGTGCGGCTTTGGCCAAGAAGGGTGCGTGCTGTGCAGGCCTCGATATCCATGATGCGCGCCGCGTGGCCGAGGAAATGGGCTTTCCTCATTACGTTCTGGACTATGAGAACGTGTTTAAAGATGCGGTTATTGACGAGTTTGCAGATAGCTATTTGGCGGGTGCGACCCCTGTGCCGTGCATTCGTTGCAATGAGCGGGTGAAATTCAAAGACCTTCTGGAAACTGCCAAGGACCTTGATGCGGATTGCATGGCGACGGGCCACTATATCCAGCGTAAGATGGGACCTGAAAAGGCCGAACTTCATGCGGCAGCGGACGGCGCGCGTGATCAGAGTTATTTTCTTTTCTCCACCAAGCAGGAGCAGCTTGACTTCCTGCGTTTCCCATTGGGCCACCTGCCCTCTAAGGATGCAACACGTGAACTCGCCGCAAAGTTTGGGTTAAGCGTGGCGGACAAGCCTGACAGTCAGGATATTTGTTTTGTGCCAAACGGCAATTACGCAGTGGTGATCGAAAAACTGCGTCCCGGTGCCGCCGAAGCGGGCGATATTGTCGACACAGAGGGCAACATCCTAGGCAAACACGAAGGCGTTATTCACTACACCATTGGCCAACGTCGCGGCCTCGGGATCGGTGGTTTGGAAACGCCGCTTTACGTGGTGCGGCTGGATGTCGATCTAAAACATGTGATAGTTGGGTCGAAAGAACTGCTCAGCACGCGCACCATTCCAGTGCGCGAAATCAATTGGCTTGGGGATGCGCTGCTCAGCTCGCAAGAGGAATGGCATGTTTTGGTGCGCGTGCGCTCCACCCGTCCCCCGCGCCCTGCGATTATTCGCCCGATTTCTGATGTAGAAGCAACGGTCGAGCTGTTGACCCCAGAGGACGGCGTGTCGCCGGGGCAAGCCTGCGTGTTCTATGACACTGACAGTACGCGCATCTTTGGCGGCGGCTGGATCTGGCGCGGCTATTAAGATGATCCCTTTCTCGCTGCTTGATCTTTCGCCCATTCCCAAAGGCCAAACTACGCGACATGCTATTGAAAATACAGTTGAGCTCGCCAAAGCAGCAGAGCGCGCGGGCTATACGCGATACTGGCTGGCGGAACATCACAACATGCCCGGCATTGCCAGTGCTGCAACCGCCCTCCTCATCGCGCAAGTTGCGGCAGCCACGACATCACTGCGAGTCGGTGCAGGTGGGATCATGCTGCCAAATCACGCCCCTTTGGTGATTGCGGAACAGTTCGGCACGCTCGCCACGCTTTATCCTGATCGCATCGATCTTGGCCTTGGTCGCGCACCGGGAAGTGACATGGCGACCGCACGCGCACTACGCCGTCACATGGCACCAGAGGATAGTTTTCCCCAGGATGTTCAAGAACTTACCGGCTATCTTTCAAAGAGTGGTGGAGATCATGGCGTGCAAGCCGTGCCTGGCCAAGGCACAGAAGTGCCCATCTGGATTCTTGGATCTAGCCTGTTCGGTGCACAGCTAGCCGCGTATCTCGGCCTGCCTTACGCGTTTGCGTCCCATTTTGCGCCTGACATGTTAGGGCAAGCGCTGCACATCTACCGCGACACCTTCCAACCCTCTAAGTATCTTGAGAGACCGCATGCGATGCTCGCCGCTGGTGTGTGTGTGGCGTCAACTGACGAGGAGGCGCAGGTGCTGAGATCGTCGCAAATCTTAGCCTTCGCGAACTTGCGCACGGGCAGTCCTGGCCCACTTCCACGCCCCATTGAACGCGTGGAAGACCAGGTGCCCCCTGCGGTTTTTCAGCAAGTACAGCATGCTTTATCGTGCTCTGCGACGGGTGCGCCCGAAACTGTGCAGGCCCGCTTAAGCGAAATTATCGCGCATTATCAACCTGATGAGATCATGCTAACGGGGGCGATTCATGACAACAGTGCGCGCATCCGCTCTTTCGAGCTGGCGGCAGAGGTCTTGACGGCCCTCTAAATCAAGTGCGCACCAAGCAATTGTGCCTTCCAGCACACACCTGCCCCCTCAGTTTGGACATGGGGGCAAAAAGGGCTGACCGAAGGCAAATCTTTGTGGCACATAGTTCAGACATCGTCCGTAAGAGACGCATCCGAGGCCAGTGAGACAGCTAATCCGAATGACACCAAAAACCGCGAAACCCGCGCTTGGCGCGTTGATCTACTTTGCAGCGGCATTCAGTCTCGCGATGTATTTCACGTTTGCGGCGGTTCAAGGCGACTATGGCGTGTTTCGCCGTGCGGAAATCGCTTTGGCAGCACGGGATTTAGATGTGCAACTCAGCCAACTTAATGGCAAAGTGGCAGAGATGGAAAATCTCACCAAGCGCCTCTCGGACACCTTCCTTGATCTCGACCTGCTCGATCAACAGGCCCGAGATGTGCTTGGCCTGCTACGCGCTGACGAAATAGTTGTTCGTTAAAGCGTGTCACGTTAACCGATCCGTTACCTACATCATTGCACTCTGGTCAGTATGGTTTTCCTGCGCTAGACTATTGTTTAACGTTAAACCACTTGATGTTTCTGGGAGGATGCACCGCTTATGGCCGCGCGAAAAATGACCACCAAACCCAATGTGTCTGCTGATGAATTGTTGCAGCATTACAAAGACATGCTGCTCATCCGCCGCTTTGAAGAAAAAGCTGGCCAGCTTTATGGCATGGGTCTGATCGGCGGGTTTTGCCATCTCTACATTGGTCAAGAAGCTGTTGTTGTAGGCTTAGAGGCCGCCGCCGAAGAAGGCGACAAGCGCATCACATCCTATCGCGATCACGGTCATATGCTGGCCTGTGGCATGGACCCCAATGGCGTAATGGCCGAGTTAACAGGCCGCATCGACGGATATTCGAAAGGCAAAGGTGGCTCCATGCATATGTTTTCGAAAGAGAAGCATTTCTATGGGGGGCACGGCATCGTTGCAGCGCAAGTACCGCTTGGTGCGGGCCTCGCCTTTGCGGACAAATATCAAGACAATGGCCGCGTAACTTTCACCTATTTTGGCGATGGTGCTGCGAACCAAGGTCAAGTCTATGAGACCTTCAATATGGCCGCAATTTGGGATCTCCCATGCATTTTTGTAATTGAAAACAACCAGTACGCTATGGGTACGTCGCAGGATCGCTCCACCTCCACGCCTGATTTGCACACGCGTGGCGAAGCCTTTGGCATCCCAGGTGAAATCGTTGACGGCATGGACGTGATGGCCGTCAAAGAAGCTGGTGAGCGCGCAGTAAAACATTGCCGGTCTGGCAAAGGCCCTTACATCTTGGAAATCAAAACCTATCGCTATCGCGGTCACTCCATGTCGGACCCTGCTAAATATCGCACCCGCGAAGAAGTGCAGAAAATGCGCGACGAGCGTGATCCGATCGAACAAGTGCGCGACGTTTTGCTGACTGGCAAACATGCGAGCGAGGATGATCTCAAAGCCATCGACAAAGAGATCAAAAAAGTGGTGAATGCGTCAGCGGAATTCGCCAAGGAAAGCGCATTGCCCGATGTTTCAGAGCTTTGGACCGATATATATGCAGAGGCGGAGGCGTAAATCATGGCTATTGAAATCTTAATGCCCGCCCTTTCGCCCACAATGGAAGAAGGCACACTCGCCAAATGGCTCATCAAGAAAGGCGACACCGTTTCTTCTGGTGATATTATCGCTGAAATCGAAACTGACAAAGCCACGATGGAATTTGAAGCTGTCGATGAAGGCGTGATTGGTTCGATCCTCGTACCCGAAGGCAGCGCAGGCGTTTCTGTGAACACTGCGATTGCTTTGCTTTTGGAAGACGGAGAAAGCGCGAATGATGTGGCGGTACCTGCTCCAGTTTCGGCACCTGCTCCCACCGTTGCCGCCGCGCCTGTTCAGCACAATGACGTGGAGAACGAACCGCAATGGCGTGCGCCTCAGCCTGATTGGCCTGAGGGCACTCAGATGAAGCAACAAACCGTGCGCGAAGCTTTGCGCGACGCCATGTCCGAGGAAATGCGCAGCGACGAAACCGTGTTTCTCATGGGCGAAGAAGTCGGCGAGTACCAAGGCGCTTACAAGATTTCTCAAGGCATGCTTGATGAGTTCGGCAGCAAACGTATCATTGATACGCCAATTACAGAGCACGGTTTTGCGGGCATTGCAGTCGGTGCCTCTTTCGGTGGCTTAAAGCCCATCGTTGAGTTCATGACATTTAACTTCGCCATGCAAGCCATTGATCATATTATTAATTCTGCCGCCAAAACACTCTACATGTCAGGTGGCCAAATGGGTGCTCCTATGGTGTTCCGTGGTCCCAATGGTGCTGCCGCGCGCGTGGGTGCGCAGCACTCGCAGGACTACGCCGCTTGGTATGCGCATATTCCTGGCCTTAAGGTCGTGATCCCCTATACAGCAGCCGATGCGAAAGGTCTGATGAAGTCCGCGATCCGTGATCCGAACCCAGTAATTTTCCTGGAGAACGAAATTCTCTACGGGCGCACATTCGACGTCCCAGTGCTCGATGATTTCACCGTTCCCATCGGCAAGGCTCGCATTGCACGTGAAGGCAGCGACGTGACGATTGTAAGTTTTGGGATTGGGATGAGCTACGCCATGGAAGCCGCTGCAAAGCTTTCTGAAAGTGGCGTAAGTGCAGAGGTGATCGACCTACGATCTCTTCGACCTATGGATACACAAACAGTCATCGAAAGCGTCAAGAAAACCAACCGCTGCGTCACCGTCGAAGAAGGGTTCCCCGTCGGCGCAATTGGCAATCATATCTCTGCAGTTCTTATGCAAGAAGCGTTCGATTATCTTGATGCGCCGGTCATCAATTGCACAGGTAAGGACGTGCCCATGCCCTATGCTGCCAACCTCGAAAAGCTCGCGCTGACCACCACCGATGAGGTGATCGAAGCGGTGCAAAAAGTAACATATAGTTAAGGGAGAGACCCAATGGCCATCGAAATTCTTATGCCCGCCCTGTCCCCCACGATGGAGGACGGCACTCTCGCCAAATGGCTTGTGAAAGAGGGTGACACAGTCTCTTCTGGCGATCTGCTGGCAGAAATTGAAACCGACAAAGCTACGATGGAATTCGAAGCCGTCGATGAAGGCGTCATAGGCAAGATCTTGGTCGAGGCAGGCACCGCAGGTGTGTTCGTCAACAGTCCCATTGCGCTTTTGCTCGAGGATGGCGAAGACAGTGCTGAGGCTGTTGCCCCGAGCCAGGCCGCTCCCCCCCCGGTGGCTTCAGAAGTCCAAAGCGCGCCAGCAGCCACGGCCCCTGCGCCGAAATCGACGCAAACTGGAGATCGCGTTTTCGCATCCCCACTCGCACGCCGCATTGCCGCGGACAAAGGCATTAATCTCGCAACGATCACAGGCAGTGGCCCCAAAGGACGCATCGTCAAAGCCGACATTGAAAACGCGCAAAGCGCTCCTGCCGCGCAGCCGACCGCTGTTCCAACGCCTCAAACAGCCAAGGTACAAGAGACAAATCCAAGCCAAATCGCCAAAATGTACGAAGGTCGCGAGTTCACCGAGCTGCCCCTCGATGGCATGCGCAAAACCATCGCTGCGCGCCTGACTGAGGCCAAACAAACTATCCCGCATTTCTACCTGCGCCGCGATATACAGCTCGATGCGCTACTGAAATTTCGCAGTCAGCTCAACAAACAACTCGCTGTGCGCGACATCAAACTTTCCGTCAACGATTTCATCATCAAAGCCTGCGCGCTTGCACTGCAACAAGTCCCCGCAGCCAACGCGGTTTGGGCCGGTGATCGGGTGCTCCAAATGAAGGCATCAGACGTAGCAGTCGCCGTCGCGATTGAAGGCGGCCTCTTCACTCCAGTCCTGCAAGACGCTGATACCAAATCACTTTCCGCACTCTCTGCGCAGATGAAAGACCTCGCAACCCGTGCCCGTGATCGCAAACTTGCACCGCACGAATACATGGGCGGTAGCTTTGCGATCTCCAATCTTGGTATGTTGGGTATCGAAAATTTTGACGCTGTCATCAATCCACCTCACGGCGCAATTCTCGCTGTGGGTGCGGGTGCGAAGAAACCAATTGTGAACAGCGACGGCGACCTCGACATTGCAATTGTGATGTCCGTCACACTCTCGGTCGATCACAGGGTTATCGACGGCGCTCTTGGTGCTGATCTACTGGCCGCGATCAAAGCAAACTTGGAAAATCCAATCGCGATGCTCGCTTAAACTCCATCTTGCCTAAAAACTCCCACCGGAGGCACCGCCTGACCTCTTTAGGTCAGGCTAAATCTGTCTGCCGCACAGGCATCAGGCTTTTGCAACAAGTGTTACTTGGGCGCAGAGTTGATGATCTGGTGCATCGACACGGATGGCTGATCGCACCCTGCCTCGCCAACTATTTTCGCGGGCACGCCTGCAACCGTTTTACATGCCGGCACTTCGGCGAGTACCACAGATCCAGCCGCAATCCGGCTGCAATGACCGACCTTGATATTGCCTAACACTTTCGCGCCGGCACCTATCAACACACCGTCGCCAATTTTGGGATGGCGATCTTCCTCTTCTTTGCCTGTGCCGCCTAGCGTTACAGAATGCAGCATCGAGACGTTGTCACCCACAACCGCCGTCTCGCCAATCACGATTGAATGGGCGTGATCAATCATAATGCCCTTACCGACATGCGCGGCGGGATGGATGTCCACACCAAAAATCTCAGATACGCGCATTTGCACAAAATAAGAAAGATCTTTGCGACCTGTTCGCCAAAGCCAATTGGCGATACGAAAGGCTTGGATCGCTTGGAAGCCTTTGAAGAACACCAAAGGCTGCAACAAACGATGGCACGCCGGATCGCGTTCAAAAATCGCCATTAAATCCGCGCGTGCCGCTTCAACAATACTGGGATCTCGTGCATAGGCCTCATCCGCAATGTCACGCAAGATGATCTGGCTCATCTCGTTCGAGTGAAGCTTGGCCGAAAACCGATACGACAAGGCCTTCTCTAGGCTATTGTGGTGCAAAACACATGCGTGCAGCAGCCCACCCATCAACGGTTCAGCCTGCACCGCGTCAGCGGCTTCATGCGAGATACGATCCCAAACCGGATCGATACTTCGAAGGGGTGAATCGACTTGCTCCATCGCGAAAGCTCCTCTTGCTTTGCGCTATCCTTACAACAAATGCTGTGTACAGGACAAATGCAAATGGGTGATCCCTCAAACAGAAATGATTGATGGATCACAAAAGGCTAGGCGTTGATAGTGTGATACAGCAAACCGGTGATTTTCATGAAACGCAACGCATAAGGCCATCAAGGTCTCATGGGTAAGATGCGTCGACATCTCTGGTAGGTGCATTCGTAAGGCGAGACTGGCGATAGGCCCACCCCCGTAAAAGGGATGGGCGTGACCCGTCAGTTCGACAACCTAAGAACGCCAATCACCACTTGGTGGCAATTGATGCTCCATCGCCCAGAATTCAAAACGAAAAGGGAGAGCCAACAACTCCCCCTCTTCCAACTCATTTAGAAAAACATCCCGGACATCCCGATCTGCGCAGGCGAACCAATCGGCCCCCGATTGTAGTGCGGGCCTCAGCCAAATCGAGGGCGCTTCCAGTACCACGTTCTCTGCCATCTCTTTCTTGTTCATATTTTTCAAGACGCAACTCCATCTCATGAGCAATTTTCAACCAGTCCCGAATGTTCCCAAACACTTTGATCGCTTCAGATTTAGGTCCCAATGTCCCTGCATCAACCCTCAACGATAGCTGGTTGAGCGCCGCGATGGCGCCTACCAGTTGCGCTTTAGCTGACATTTGTAACTCAGTTAGCTCCTGAGCTGACACGCGTTGAGGTTTTTGTGTCATACATAGTTACTCCTCATGCGAGTTTCCTCCGCACGTGATAAAATGAAAAACGGCCCCGAGTAAAACCTCAAGGCCGGCTCACCACTTCTCTTCGCATGTCACAACTTATAGGAGTTTCCATTCTCAAAATCAAGCAAAACCAGATTATCAAATCACTCCAACCATTTATTATTATTGATGAATTTTAAAATCAGTCTCTCAATCTTACCCGCTTCTCTGGTCTTAAAATACCTCGGAGGAGTCTTCATCGAGGACGGGGGCAATTCCTGCTCCCCAGCCGCTTTAGTTATCAGCACGATCCGCTTCTATCTTGCGCCACTTGGCAACATTTGCGTTATGCTCTGCAAGCGTTTCAGCAAACGCATGCCCACCCGTGCCGTCGGCCACAAAGAAGATGAAGGGTGTTTCGTCAGGATCAACCGCGGCCCGCAAACTTGCCAATCCTGGATTGGCAATCGGAGTCGGTGGCAAACCATCGATCACATAGGTATTCCAAGGCGTATCCTTGCGCAACTCACTGCGCCGCAAACCACGGCCAAGCAAACCCCTACCGCGCGTAACACCGTAAATCACTGTCGGGTCTGTTTGTAACTTAATCCCTTGATTCAAACGATTGGTAAACACAGAGGCTACCTGCCGACGTTCCTCCGCAATCCCCGTCTCTTTCTCGATGATCGAGGCAAGCGTCAGCATCTCTTCAGGTGTTTTCAGTGGTACATCTTCGCGCCGCTCGGCCCACACATCAGCAATGCGTTTCTGTTGTGCATCCAACATCCGCTGCACCAATTCCGTGCGCGTATCGTCCACGCTCACCTCATAACTATCCGGCGCAAGCATGCCTTCCGCTGGTACCTCAGCAACCTCACCACTTAAAAGATCAACTGATTTCAACTTTTCAATCACCTGCCAGCTGGTCACACCTTCGGCCAAAGCGATCCGATAGCGCGTGTCAGCCTCACCGCGCACACGGGAATACTCCTCAGGGATAGCATCCTCAACGGGATTGAAACTGGTCATCTCTATAAAACGATTGGTGCTTGGATCAAGCTGACGCACTTGCACGGTCGCCCGCGTTACACCAATACGATACACCACTTCCGTACCGCACGAGCTCGCCCCACCTCGCGTGACAATGCTGACGATCTCTTCCATCGACGCATTCTCGGGCACCAGAAAACTACCTGCCTTCAACTTGGTGGTTTTGTCTTCATAATCCGCACCAATGCGAAACACTGCAGGGCTGGAAATCGCTCCTTGCAGGCCAAGATCGTCACTGACCCTGCTCATGGTCGTTCCACGATCTACTTTCAGGCAAATAGCTTGCTCCAAAGGACCAGCATTTTTGTACTGACCCTGCCCCCAAAGAATAGCACCACCCAAAAGAAAAAGCGCCACGATGAGAAATGTCACCGCGTTAGACGCAATGTGCCGCCACATATTAGTTGACCTTTCCGAACAACACACTCGCGTTCGTGCCGCCAAATCCAAACGAATTGCTCAACGCCACGTTGATTTCGCGCTTCACAGGTGCATTCGGTGCCAGGTCCACGGCCGTCTCAACAGCTGGATTATCCAAGTTTATCGTCGGTGGCGCAACTTGATCGCGAATTGCAAGGATCGAGAAGATCGCTTCAATTGCGCCAGCTGCGCCCAGTAAATGACCCGTCATCGACTTTGTCGAAGACATTGTGACAGAACTCGCATGCTCTCCCATCATCCGCTCCACAGCTCCCAATTCGATGGTATCAGCCATCGTCGATGTGCCGTGTGCGTTGATATAATCGATATCTTTTGGCTCCAAACCAGCTTTATTAAGTGCTGCGCGCATTGAACGCTCACCACCTTCACCAGTCTCAGACGGTGCGGTTATGTGATACGCATCACCCGACAAACCATAGCCAATTACTTCCGCGTAGATCTTCGCGCCGCGCGCTTTGGCATGCTCATACTCTTCCAACACAACAACGCCGGCACCTTCGCCCATAACAAAACCATCACGGTCTGAATCGTAAGGACGGCTCGCTTTGGTGGGATCGACTTCGCGCTTTGTGCTAAGCGCCTTACACGCATTGAAACCCGCGATGCCAATCTCGGAAATAGACGCTTCCGCACCACCTGCGATCATGACATCTGCATCAGAGGTCATAATCAACCGCGCCGCATCGCCAATCGCATGCGCACCAGTTGAACAAGCCGTCACAACCGCGTGGTTAGGACCCTTAAAGCCATAACGAATACCGACTTGGCCAGAAATCAAGTTGATCAAAGCACCGGGAATAAAGAAGGGCGACACGCGACGAGGACCGCGTTCGTGGATCAAAACCGCTGTTTCAGCGATTGAGTTTAGACCACCAATGCCAGAACCGATCATCACACCGGTGCGAAGCTTGCTGTCTTCATCCTCAGGCGTCCAACCTGCGTCCTGAACCGCTTGCTCAGCCGCTGCAATGCCATAGAGAATGAAATCATCGACCTTACGACGCTCTTTTGGTGCCATCCAGTCATCTGCATTAAACGTGCCTTCGGCGCCATTCCCCAGAGGAACTTCGCAGGCATATTTCGTGGTGACCCGCTCTGCGTCAAAGCGCGTGATAAGCCCGGCACCAGACTTACCGTCCAAAATGCGGCTCCATGTTTCTTCAACACCGCACGCAAGCGGAGTGACCAAACCAAGACCTGTAACAACTACTCGGCGCATAAGACTGCCCTCTTTATGTTGTGTTTGTTAAACGCACACTTACCTCGCCTTGGAGGTTGGGGGCAAGAGCCGCATGACTTTGCCTGCAAACTCAAGCTTTCATTGCAAATGCTAATTTTCTGCATAAACCTTTGCTAAACTATTCTTCGAAAGCAGAGGCACTTTCTGATGCGCACAAATCGAATGATCACCGCAGTTGACGTCCATGCGGAAGGCGAAGGTGGTCGCGTCATCACTGGCGGTATGCCACGTCTGATCGGCGATACCGTCTTTGCGAAAATGCAATACATGCAAACACATCACGACGCCATTCGCACGCTTATGTTGCAAGAACCTCGTGGCAATCCTGCGCTTTGCTGCAATGTACTTGTTGAACCTTGCAATCCGACTGCTGACGCCGGCTTTATCATCATGGAGCAAACCGAATATCCGCCGATGTCTGGTTCCAACATAATCTGTGTGACGACCGTTTTACTCGAAACAGGCATCATCGAGATGAAAGAACCCATAACCAAACTGAGCCTTGAATCTCCCGCTGGTCTCATCGATGTCACCGCAGCCTGTAAAGACGGCAATGTTGAGCGTGTCGAGTTTTTAAATGTCCCTGGCTTTGCCGCCCACATAGACGTTCCGCTCGATGTTCCCGATTACGGCACGATCCAAGTTGATATCGCCTGGGGTGGTATGTTCTTCGTACTTGCAGACGCGAAACAATTCAATATAGATCCTATCGCTGAAAACGGCGCTAATATTGTCAAAGCTTGCGAAGCAATGCGTCATGCCAGCCTCGAACAGTTTCCTGTCACCCATCCAGAAAACCCAGATATCAAAGGACCAACGATCAGTGCACTCACAGCAGATCCCACTAATTCTAGCACTCAAGGCCGCAGTGCGATTTCGGTCTCAACGGGGCCCTACATTCAAGGCAAAGTTACAGGCACATTAGATCGCTCGCCATGTGGTACAGGCACATGCGCCAAAATGGCGGTGCTTTATGCCAAGGGACTACTGGCGATAAATGAAAACTACGTAAATGCAGGACCACTTGGCACGACTTTCACTGGCAAAATCGTTGAAACCACAAAAATTGGGAAATACGAGGCGATAGTTCCAACGCTCTCAGGACGCGCGTGGATTACTGGTATCAGCCAATATACGCTTGATCCCTCCGATCCGTTCCAGACAGGCTTCACAGTCGGCGATATCTGGGGATGAAACGCAAAACGCCCCCTGCTTATCAGCAAGAGGCGTTTCAAAACTTAATCTAAGCGAACTTATGCTGCTTCAGAGATGAACTTTACCGCGTCACCGAAGGACTGGATGTTCTCAGCTGCGTCATCAGGGATCTCGATGCCGAACTCTTCTTCGAACGCCATTACCAGCTCAACTGTGTCGAGGCTGTCTGCGCCCAAATCGTCGATAAAGGATGCACCCTCAACAACTTTGTCTTCTTCCACACCAAGGTGCTCAACTACGATCTTTTTAACACGATCTGCAACGTCGCTCATCTCGAAATCCTTATATCTTGGGCATACTGCCCTTTGGTGCCTGTCCCCAGAGGGGCACTTGATATTGCCCGATTGGGCAGCTTTTGGTCCTTGCGGAACACCTTGGAAAATCAATCCCAAGGCCAATGGTGCGCCGCCTATAACACACGCGACGCATAAGGCAAACGGAATCGCCAGACTTCACGTCACGCTTTAAAGCATCGCCATTCCGCCGTTCACATGCAGCGTTGCACCCGTCACATAAGACGCCTCAACGCTTGAAAGATAGATCACAGCCGCGGCAATCTCATTCGGTGTACCCATCCGCCCTGCAGGCACCTGCCCCAGAATTCCGGCCTTTTGATCATCGGCTAGCTTGTCGGTCATCGCGGTCTCAATGAAGCCCGGCGCAATGGCATTTACGGTGATCCCGCGCGATGCGACCTCATAAGCCAGCGATTTACCCATCGCAATTATGCCCGCTTTGGACGCTGCATAGTTTGCTTGGCCAGGATTGCCCGTGGCCCCAACTATGGAGGAGACATTCACAATACGCCCCCATCGCGCCTTCATCATGCCGCGCATCACACCTTTGCACAGCTTCATCGTCGCTGTAAGGTTCACGTCTAGCACAGACTGCCATTCCTCGTCAGACATCCGCATAAACAGATTGTCACGCGTTATACCTGCGTTGTTCACCAAGATGTCAACGCGGCCCATCACTTCAATCGCTTGCTTTGGTAATGCCACGACAGCCTCCATGTCAGAAAGATTGCACGGCAAGACATGCGCGCGCGCATCAAGCTCCGCGGCCAACGCCTCAAGCGGCGCGACACGTGTGCCAGATAAGCCAACAGTTGCGCCTGCAGCGTGCAAACCACGCGCTATATCCGCGCCGATACCACCAGAAGCGCCTGTGATCAGCGCGCATTTTCCCGTCAAATCGAACATGTAAAGAACCCTTACCTTTGCTCTCCCTCAAGCAAAGGAAAGCCCGTTAAATCGCAGCCAATACGTTGCCCGCATTCGCACTCACAAATTCCCATAGCGCCAATCTCAGAGATTGTCATCGCCCAAGGACGACGGCAGCCACCAAATTAATCCGCAAAACGCGCATATCCATCACCGCCTGTCATTTCCATGGCAAATCCTTTGTGCGCCTTGATGTCCGCACCACGCGCCACAGCAATCACGACGTCCTCTTCCATCGTGCGTTGCGTGCCGCCCAGAAAGGCGTCAACCGCGCGGCCACTAATCACACTTTCCTTCCATAGTTGGGTGCTAAACCTCGCTTCCCACACAGCGCGGCCAAAGCCCATCGTAGCAGCGCTGCCTGCGGGACCATTTGCTTTAAGGGGCACCAAAAGGTTCGCTTTCGGATTGGCATCATGTACTGCAGCAAAGCCCGCAGCTGTATCTTCGTTAATGGAGCCTGATAAATAGATTATATCGCCCTCTGGCAAAAAGGCTGTCATGTCGTCCTGTTGCACCGGTGCCTATTTGATAACGAAGCCTTCACGCACCACGGGAACTGGGGGGCGATTGCTAAATAGGCTGCACCCTGACAGGCTCAAGGCGGCAAAACCTAATAAAAATGTGCTCTTTTACATTGTGATGAGCTTTTTTTAAACTGCCTCACGCGCAGCGTGACCGTGCATTGCCGATTTCTCAACGTAAAAATGAAGGACAGTTTGTTTTCAAAAGCGTCCCTTCGCTCATGCAAACAGTTTTCGGCAAACACCCAAGCAAAAAACTGATCTCAAAAAATTTCACTGTCACGCCGTTTTTTCGGCAGAATCCAATCTTAAGGTGGGTTCTAACAATTCGACACATTTTTCATACAAACGCCAGATTAGCCCAAGCGAGATAGAGCATAAAATTACAAATTGAGAATTTTTGAGTTCCTTGCAGAATCTGGCTACTGAGAACGCAGATCCTGCAGTCATTATGCAACTTATACCTGTGCTCAAAGACAAACTGGTGCCGCAACAAAACCCAGAATATTATTTTATCGGCTTGGTGTCTTTGTCTTCTTTGCGTTGAAACCGTTAAAAACGCAGAATCGCACGCATCAAACGTGTCGCCATGCGTATGCGCAACCCGACTTGGGCGAAGCTGATGATCACAATCCAGGAGAAGTCGCGCCTTTGCGCCTGGCAGATGAAAGTTCTGAGGTACCAATCTATTCTGTTAACACAAGCGAAATTCAAGGAAGCAGACCCCAAGCACCTCTACCTGTGGTTCGCAGAGCCGCTCAACAGCTAGAAGATGTGAGCGCGATCAGCTTTGAAGCACGCGCAGCCTTGACGCCTGATGAAGCGCGCATGCGCGTTTTGGTGCAAGCTAGCGTGAATGAATTTGGCGTCGGTTTCATGATTATGGCGCTCACGCCTCTGGACGCTTTGCTAAAGCTTGGACGTGAAGCGGCCGGTTCAGAGCGCGCTCATGCACTAAGCGCTATTCAAAACAAATATGTTTATATCGGCGTGTTTGATTGTTCAGGCAGATGCCTTTTGGGCAGAGATGTTAGCGGAGTTGATCCTGCTTTGGGAAAATAGACACAAGAAAAAGGAATTGTAAGGCAAGCGCTAAACCTAACAGGTGTTCAAGTGATCACCTTGAACACGTCAGACGCTCCAAAATATATTCAAACAAAAATTGCGCCTAGTTGAAGGCGACAGCGCGCCTGAATGCGTCCCCAGTCAAAGCTGTTCCAGCGGTCAAGACTCCCAGAAAAGCTACGCGCCCGGGGCACCCGGTAAGACCTGGGAATACCGCAGAAATCGCCGTTGAATAAGTGTTAGAGCGCGTTTAGTGCTCCAACTTTGCGATATCTTCAGGTGTTCCAACAGGGCTACACACAATTTCGCGCGCGATGCGGCGGATCATGCCGGACAGTGCTTTGCCCGCACCCACTTCCCAAATCGTATCGACGCCCTGCGCGGCCATAAAGCCAACGCTTTCGCGCCAACGCACGGAACCGGTCACCTGTTCTACAAGCAAGGTGCGAATAGCTGTCGGATCGCTCACAGCATCAGCGCGCACATTTGCGACGACTGGCACGACAGGCGTGTTAATCTCCACAGCTCCCAACGCGTCAGCCATAACGCGCGCCGCTGGTTCCATCAAAACGCAATGAAATGGCGCGCTCACAGGCAAAAGAACCGCACGTTTCGCACCTTTTTTTTTGGCAATCACCAAAGCACGTTCAACCGCGCCAAGATGACCGGATACAACCACTTGGCTTGGATCATTGTCGTTCGCAGCCTGACACACATCGCCTTGTGCGGCTTCACTGGCCACGGCTTGCACAGTTTCAAAATCCAGCCCCAACAAGGCCGCCATCGCGCCGACACCGACAGGAACAGCTTCTTGCATGGCAGAGCCGCGTGTGCGCAACAAACGCGCGGTATCTGCGATTGACAAGGCACCTGTTGCGGCTAATGCAGAATACTCACCCAAAGAATGGCCCGCTACAAAAGAAGCATCTGTAATAGCAACGCCTTCCGCCTCAAGTGCGCGCATCGCAGCGAGGGAAGTCGCCATCAACGCAGGCTGCGCGTTTTGCGTTAACGTTAACGTGTCCTGCTCGCCTTCCCAAATAAGTGCGCTCAGCTTTTCGTCCAAGGCCTCATCGACCTCGTCAAAGACCGCTTTCGCCGCAGGATAAGTATCCGCCAAAGCTTTACCCATTCCAATCGATTGCGCCCCTTGACCGGGGAATACAATGGCCTTGCTCATGTCGCGTCTCCTCAAAAGCGTTTCTTTTGCTCTAACCCTGCTCCGCATTCATCGCAAGCCTGCCTGCTGGGGCGCACAGACCCTGTGTTGATAAAATGACTGTAACAAACACGTAGGCGCGATAATGTGCGAATAAATTCTTCAGCTGACGCGTTATCCCGCAGAATACTGCTAATTGGAGCAACTAAATGCCAACCGTCAACACACCCCGTAGCTATGGCTCGGTCACCAAAACCTTCCACTGGCTCACGGTCTTATTGATTTTAACGGCTATTCCGCTGGGGATCATCGCCAACAAACTAGACTATGACACCAGCGAAGCGCTTGCGTTCAAAGCGTTTTTCTTCTCGATGCACAAAACCGTCGGCGTCACCGCATTTTTCGTCGCCCTCGCCCGCGTTCTCTGGGCGCTTTACCAACCGAAACCTGCAGGGCTTCACCCCAAACGTCGCGCCGAGAGCTTTCTAGCAGAGCTTGTGCACTGGCTCCTCTACGGCTCCCTCTTGTTAGTACCGCTGAGCGGATGGATCCATCACGCATCAACCTCAGGCTTTGCACCAATCTGGTGGCCGTTCGGACAAAACCTACCCATGGTGCCCAAAAACGAAAGCCTCGCTGCGCTAACCGCAGGTTTGCATATCGTATTTGAACGCGTTCTCGCGCTTTCAATCTTCTTACATGTGGCAGGTGCGCTGAAACATCACTTTGTCGACAAAGATGACACACTGCGTCGCATGTTGCCCGGCACGACCGAAGCAGGCACGCCCCATGCATCGAGCAAGCTTGCGCCCTTTGTGATGGCGATCGTGGTTTGGATTGCGGCTTTGGGCGTCGGGTTGGCCATAGGCATTTACAACAGCCATGTAGCCATAGCGCAAAGCGTCGCACTGGAAGAGGTCCAAAGTGACTGGCAAGTTGATAGCGGTATGCTCAGCCTCGAAATTACCCAATTCGGATCACTGGTCAGCGGCAGTTTTGAAGATTGGATCGCCGAAATAACGTACACAGAACTTGAAAGCCAAGGCTCTCACGGCACTTTGCGCGCTGTGATTTCGATTGGATCTCTGACGCTCGGGTCAGTCACAGGACAAGCCTTGGGACCCGATTTCTTTGATGCTAGTACGCACCCAACTGCCGAATTTAATGCAGACCTGATTTTTCAGGCCGATGGCTACACCGCTGACGGCACGCTCAGTATTCGCGGCACTGCAATTCCGGTCAGCATGCCGTTCGATCTCCAGGTCGAGGGCGAAAAAGCGCAAGTGAAGGGTCGACTTGAGCTAGATCGGAGGGATTTCAAGATCGGAGACAATCTGCCAAATGAAGGCTCACTTGCGTTCAAAGTGAACGTAGATGTTACGCTTACTGCAACGCGAACACCCTAAAGGCATAACCAGGAAGACACAAAACACGCCGATGGCATGTTCAGCGGCATTTTCATTTTTGTCTACTTAAAAGTTACTCAGCTTTTGCAGCTTCGATAGAAATCATAACTTCAACTTCATCACTTACCGCTGGTGCGAAAGCGCCAAGACCGAAGTCTGAACGCAGCAGAGTTGCTGTGGCATCAAAGCCAGCCCAAGCTTTGCCAGCCATCGGATGCTGATCGGCTTTGTTCAAAACGGCATACAGCACCACAGACTTCGTAACATCATTCAGAGTCAAATCACCGGTGATAATTGCTGTGTTATCACCGGTGACTTCGATACCTGTAGATGTAAATGAAATCATCTCATCATCAGAAGCATCAAAGAAATCTGGAGACATGAAATGACCCAATCGCTTTTCCCAACCTGTGATCATGGATTTAGCTGGCATGGAAACCGAAACTCTGGACGCGGAAGGATCTTCTTGATCGAACATGACCTCGCCCTCAAAGCCAGAAAACATGCCGTAGGTCGTGGAAAACCCGATGTGGTTGTATTTAAACACAATCTGGCTATGACTCGCATCGAGCATATATTTTTCTGGCGCAGCATAAGCGTTAGTTCCTGCAAGTGCGAAAGCTGCGGCAAAAAGAACAGTTTTCATTGGTAAGGCTCCATATCAATTTGCCCAACTATGAAGTCTTCCTCGTTGTGCGCGCAACCATACGATGATCAACAAATCGTGTGCGTAAATGCACACATGTGTCGCGAATAATTTTGAAGTTAGTCTTTCAAACGCGGCAAAAGCGCAATGATAATACAAGATCAAAGAATTGCCGTGAAACCAGATTTCAAAAGTACAACATCCGCGGTTACATGCACGCCTGGCACTAAACCAAAGGCCGATAACTGCAAACCCAAAGATCAATCCAAAGAAACGGCGCACAGTGCGCTCCGAAATGATCGTTTTTAGCTCGGCTTGCTAACACTCTGCCGCGATCGGCTTCAACATTATCTGCGCTGAAATATTTAACATAGGGTTTTCCATTTTGTTTCTGCGCTAGGGATAATCTTGCTAACCATTGTGCCTGAAATACGGCGCGCCTTGGACAGTTTCATAGCGAATGTCCAGGACACTTGCGCGACCCCTCTAACCCAGTTAAACGACAAAGGCTTTCCGCAGGACGTTTTCACTGCGCAGTCTCTCGTGACCGGGGCGCGGAAAGCTTTTTGCTCTGGTCTTTGAAATGCGCCGATACATGAATGGAGCACACATGCCTTTATATGAGCATGTAATGATTGCGCGTCAGGACCTGTCCAACACGCAAGCAGAAGGCCTTATCGAACACTTTGGCACAGTCCTCGCAGACAATGGCGGCAAGCTAGTTGATCACGAATATTGGGGCGTCAAAACGATGGCGTATAAGATTAACAAGAACCGCAAAGGCCACTATGCCTTCTTGCGTTCCGATGCACCGGCACCAGCCGTGCAGGAGATGGAGCGTTTGATGCGTTTGCATGAAGATGTCATGCGCGTTCTGACGATTAAAATGGACGAGCATGCTGAATTGCCATCCGTTCAAATGCAGAAACGCGAAGAGCGCGGCGAACGCCGTGAGCGTCGCTAATTTAACCTGAAGAAAGGATCCTAAACCATGGCTGCAAAACCATTTTTTCGCCGTCGTAAAGTGTGCCCCTTCTCAGGCGAGAATGCACCAAAAATCGACTACAAAGACACACGTTTACTTCAGCGCTACATCTCTGAGCGTGGCAAAATCGTGCCGTCCCGTATCACTGCAGTATCTGCGAAAAAGCAGCGTGAATTGGCCCGTGCCATCAAGCGCGCCCGCTTCCTCGCTCTTCTGCCCTACGCTGTGAAATAAGGAGAACGATCATGAAAGTTATTCTTCTTGAACGCGTCGCAAAGCTCGGCCAAATGGGCGATGTTGTAGACGTGAAAGCAGGTTACGCACGTAACTTCCTGCTCCCACAGAACAAAGGCCTGTCCGCATCTCAAGCGAACATCGCCAGCTTTGAAGCGCGCAAAGCGCAACTCGAAGCTAACAACTTGGAGAGCAAGAAAGAAGCCGAGGACATGGCGTCCCGTCTTAACGGACAAAAATTTGTTGTGATTCGCCAAGCGTCCGACGCTGGCTATCTCTACGGCTCCGTTACAACACGTGATGCGGCTGATGCGGCAACAGGCGGCGGATTCTCCGTCGATCGTAAGCAAGTAGTCTTGCAAGCTCCGATCAAAGAGCTTGGGCTTCACGCGGTAACCGTGCGACTACACCCTGAGGTTGATGCTGAAATCATCATGAACGTTGCACGTTCTACCGAAGAAGCAGATCTTCAATCCGCTGGTAAGTCCATTCAGGAACTTGCAGCAGAAGAAGAAGCTGCGGCAGACTTCGAAATCGCTGAGCTGTTCGATGATATAGGGTCCGCGGCAATGGATGACGACGATCTCTCACCGGCCGCTGCACCAGAAGCAGATGCAGAGCAAGCTGACTAAGCGTAAGCTTTGATTGGTTAACTAATTAGCGGAGGGCTGCGAAAATCATTCGTGGCCCTTTTTTGTTGAGTTTCGTACAAATCTCGCATGCGTGGTTTAGGCGAGATACCACCGTTTCGAGCACCGTTAGCAATACCCGCCTTAACCCTATTAGCTACAACGTCTTGCAACCCTGAGCAATTTCAGTCCATGTGACACTACTAGAAATTGCGTCAATTGTAGTGCTTCGCGTGTTGGGTGAAAAGGTGATTAGGATGACAAATATTGATGTTTTAATTGGTGCGCGAATAAAAGGCCGTCGCATCGCATTGAAAATTTCTCAAACCAAATTGGCCGAAGCGGTTGGTGTCCGCTTCCAGCAGGTTCAAAAATATGAATCAGGTGCCAATCGCGTAAGCGCGTCCCGTCTTCTTATGATCGCAGAGACCCTTTGCGTTCCCATTTCCTACTTTTTCCAAGGGCTGGATGCGACAGCATCGTCCGACGCTGTGGTCAAGAAATCCAGCGAGCGGCCAAGCGCACCAATGAACGCGCTGACTGATACCCACGTTAGCGAGATACTCGCACTAGTTGAAACGCTGCCGAAAGAGCAACAGATGGCCGTGCTGGCATTCTTGCGCACCCTTGCCAAAACATCAGAAACTGAAAGTAATTCCGCCTAAGATTTGTTTCTTTCAATCATTGCGTTGCTAACCCATTCGTAGGAATTTTTTCTTCATTACGTCTGAATGGGTTTCAGATTGACCTTTTCGTTCTTGGAAACGCCGAAAAAAGGTGCTGATTTCACAGAGTGTTGGAATACGCTCTGTGATCAGCTCGAGCTCTAAGATACCTCCTATTGCGCGATCAACACAATGTCAGACACTGTTCAAGGCTTTGCTAACTCCCCCAATCGCTTGGATTTAACACTACATGGGCAATGGTCTGCAAAACATTGATCCGAAAATTGGTGTGTCCGCGCGCTCTATTGCGCCTTTGGACTGGTCAAGTTCAAAGGGAATGCTGGCTTAAAAGATGTATTTGTAAATGTGCGCGATTTTGGGATCACTGATCGTGGGTTAACTGTGCCTATCCGGGGACCTTATGGTGAATGCGGTTTGCTAAGTGTGATGCACGACACAACAGAAAGCGGCTGGGTGGCACTCAAATCCAACATATTTTCGACGCTCCAAGCCGCCGCTGTGACAATGCACGATGCAGTTAAGTCTTCAGACTCGCTTGCTAGCGTGATGTGACGCCCAACTTTGTCACTACGTGAAGTCGAAGTTTTGCAATGGACAGCGGCAGGTAAATCTCAGCAAGATATTGGTGACATTTTGGCAATTTCGTTGAAAACCGATGAAGTACATCAAAGATCCGCTCGCACTAAGCTAAGTGCGCTTCCGACTGCTCAGGCGGTTGTACTAGGCATTTCGATGGGCTTTATCGATCCCAAGTAGACAGACTTGCATTAGCGAAAACAATAAGATCGAAGGCAAGTGTTCGATTAACAGTAATTACCCACGTATTTTTGCCTAAGCTACGGAATTCCCCCAAATATAGACATGTCCAAAATAGTTAACAAAGCATGTAGG
Organism: Planktotalea sp.; assembly: GCF_018607995.1. Taxonomy (GTDB): domain Bacteria; phylum Pseudomonadota; class Alphaproteobacteria; order Rhodobacterales; family Rhodobacteraceae; genus Planktotalea. The sequence goes on along the minus strand of NZ_JABBAL010000030.1, from coordinate 54,473 downwards.
GTAAGGGGAATAAGAAATGTATATAATTATAGACTGTGTGTATGTCGATCATTACCCCGACTTGCTTCGGCGAGTATATTAACTTCGAACGCGCGTTTTTTCGGGATCGTCTTGGTTGGGATGTCGAGGTCACAGATGGACAAGAACGCGATCACTTTGACGATCTGTTTCCAACGCATACCGTCTCGATTACCGATGATGGCCAGGTCGCGAGCGCAATGCTACTTTTGCAAACCACTGGCCTGAATATGTTGGCAGACGTATTTAGTACGGTACGGCAAGGCGATCCTGCCCCTTGCAGTCCGCTCATCTGGGAAGCAACACGGTTTTGCGTCGACGCGAATTTTTTGCACTCCGGCAAAACTCGAAACTCTATCTCTTATATTATAAGCTAAGTGATGATCGGAGCGTTTGAATACGCTCGTGCTGCTGGTGTTGGAGAAGCGGGTGCGGTTATCGATCCAATCATGAATCGGGTCCTCAAGCGATCCTGCAATGCGCCATACGACTATCTTGGCAAAGCCACACCCGTGGGCAAAGTGACGGCAATTGCTGCGCTAATGGACTGTATCGAAGCACGTATATCCACTGTGCGCAACTTTGCTGGGATCACGGGTTTAGTCATTCTCAACGAAGAACATGTAATCGCGCAATACGGCGATACCAAAATAACCATGTAAGCTTTACAAACCTATCTGAACGAACAGCTCGGCGAGGCCGACGGTACTGAAGAACTTCATGCGACGCTGAAATTGATCTCAGAAGCAGAAAGATAATCAGTTGAGCTGACTTTGGTTGCCACACTCACACAAATCTTCAACTGGCAGTCATAGACAGTTTCGCGGGTCTCGATTGACAGGTAGAGGCCTGCATTTTTATATGCTTTTGACCAATCGGGGCCACAACTTCGCACAAAACAAAAAAAACCCGCCTGCAACTCAGACGGGGTTCTCTGTTTTACAATGTGAGAGAAATTTACTCCTCTTCAAGCGCCTCAACAGCCTTTTGAAGATCGTCTTTGCTGATCTCCTTGTCGGTGACTTGCGCCAACTCAACAATGTAATCCACAACTTTGTCTTCAAAAATTGGTGCGCGCATTTGCTGCTGCATCTGCTGGTTTTGTTGAACGAATTCAAAGAACTCACGTTCTTGACCAGGATACTGGCGAGCTTGGTTCATCATCGCTTGCGTCATCTCCGCGTCGGTCACTTGAACCTCAGCCTTCTGACCCAACTCAGCCAACAACAGACCTAAGCGCACACGGCGCTCAGCCAAAGACTTGTGCTCATCCGTCGCCTCGATCGTTGGGTGATCGTGGCCTTCAACCTCTGGGTTCTCTTCATGCCAAAGTTGATGTGCGATCTGGTCGGATTCCGCTGTCACCAAAGATGGTGGCAAATCGAAGGAGACGACATCATCCAGCTTGTCGAGCAAACCGCGCTTCATAACCGCGCGCGCAGCACCTGTGTATTCCGCCTCGAGACGCTCAGCGATCTGAGCCTTCAACGCTGGCAAATCTTCCGCGCCAAACTTCGTCGCCAACTCATCGTTGACTTCCGCTGCAACTGGCTCTTTCACAGCTTTGATTGTGCATGTGAAAATCGCTTCTTTGCCTGCAAGGTGCTCGGCTTGGTAAGGATCTGGGAACGTAACAGCTACGTCCTTAATTTCCTCAGATTTCACGCCAACTAGCTGCTCTTCAAAGCCTGGGATGAACTGGTTGGAGCCCAAAACGAGTGGAAAATCTTCGCCAGCACCGCCTTCGAACGCCTCGCCGTCAACTTTACCCAAGAAATCCATAGTGACTTGGTCGCCATCTTTAGCTTTGGAGCCTTTCTTGCGATCATTGAAGTCCTGCGCAGTCTCTGCAAGGTTCGCCAATGCTTCCTCTACAGAGGCATCGTCCGCCTTTGCAACCAAACGCTCAAGAGAGATCTTGCTCAGATCAACTTCGGGGATTTCCGGCAGCGCTTCATAGGACATTGTGACGTTTACATCGTCGCCCTCTTTCCACGTCTCGCCGTCAACCATTGTGACCTCAGGCTGAAGCGCGGGACGATCGCCCGATTTTTCAAAGTGCTCGGACATCGCGCCGTCCACAGCTTCCTGCATCGCTTCGCCAAGAATACGCTGGCCGAATTGTTTTTTCAGCAATGGCATTGGCACTTTACCCTTACGGAAGCCTTTCATCTCGACTTCTGGGCGCGCTTCTTCAAGCTTTTCGTTTACTTTCGCTTCGAGCTCTGCCGCCGCGATTGTGATGGAGTAGCCTCGCTTGAGACCTTCGTTCAATGTTTCGGTGACCTGCATGTCGTCCTTATCCATGTCGTAGGGGCCGCAGAGGCGTCCGCGGCGGTCAAAATCTGGGCCTTACTATGAGCGCAGTAAGACAGGATCAAGTAGATTCGGAAGAGATATGAAAATGGTGCGGGTGAAGGGACTCGAACCCCCACGCCTCGCGGCGCCAGAACCTAAATCTGGTGCGTCTACCAATTCCGCCACACCCGCACTATACGCCTCTTAGCAAAGCAATTTCCAGAACGCGAGAGGAAAAATGCAGCTTTACGAAATCTCAAGATGTGGCTGCGATACGCATCCGCTGCACAAGAGACTATATGCACACGGCGTTACCCGCTACCTTGACTTCAATAAGGTCGAAAATGACCGTGAGAGCAGAGTTAAGACATCACAAATGGAGCCAAAAATGGCCTGTTGCGAGGACTAGGTGCAGGCATTGGAAGATCTAAAAGCGCAGGAAAATTTCGCGCTGGCAGGTCTTTGCGCAAATACAATTATACTTACAATGGATGGGGAGCTCCTTGCCCATGATATCGCCCCCTGTGATCGTATCACAACGCGTGATGCAAATATGGTTGTGCTGCTTGGCGCGCACCGAAAACGCGTAATTTGCGATGCGGTGCAAATCAAAGCCGTATCATTTGGGCGCAAACGACCATCCGAAGATATAGTGCTGCCTTGCGGCATCAAACTGTTGATCCGAGATTGGCGCGCTGATGCGATTTTGGGAACGAAACAAGCCCTGATCGCCACGCAAGATCTGCACTATGGCGAATATGTGAAAATCCTAACTCACCAAGAATTGGACGTGTCAAATTCATTTTCGACAAGCCGCACGTCACTTATGCAGGTGGTCTTGAAGTGGGCTCTCAAATAACTCTGTAAAAGTAAGACGCATGAACTAGACGTTCGACAGCATACAAGAATGTTTTTATTTCGCCTAATAATTGTGCAAACCACTCATTTTTTAACCTTGTTTCAAATAGCAGTGCGGCTTTTCCTGCCTACAGCGGGCAATCCAATTGTGCATAACTTAGGTAACTGGTTTCAGCAGCTGTATAAGCGCACTGGAGCATTCCGCATGAAAAAGATTGAAGCGATCATTAAACCTTTCAAACTCGACGAAGTCAAAGAAGCGCTGCAAGATGTTGGTGTCCAAGGCCTGAGCGTTATTGAGGTCAAAGGATTCGGACGTCAAAAAGGTCATACTGAACTGTATCGTGGCGCGGAATATGTCGTTGATTTCCTTCCTAAAGTGAAAATTGACGTTGTTCTCGACGACGATCAAGTGGACGCCGCAATCGAAGCTATTGTTCGTGCCGCAAAAACAGACAAAATCGGCGATGGCAAAATTTTCGTAAGCCCCGTCGAGCAAGCCATTCGCATCCGCACCGGTGAAACCGGCTCAGAGGCGTTGTAAAACATCCCAATAACATTAACCTATAAGGACATATGGCATGAGTATTGCAGCCGTTCTAAAGCAAATCAAAGATGAAGATGTCGCCTATGTTGACATCCGTTTCACCGACACGCGCGGTAAAGTGCAGCACGTGACCGTAGACTGCGACCTTGTTGACGAAGATTTCCTTGAAGAAGGCTTCATGTTCGACGGCTCCTCCATTGAAGGTTGGAAATCCATCGAGAACTCCGACATGAAATTGATGCCAGACACCACGTCCACGTATCTCGACCCCTTCTATGCTGAGAAAACGCTGTGCATCCACTGCTCTATCGTTGAACCGGATACAGGCGAAGCATACGAGCGTGACCCACGCGGCACAGCGCAAAAGGCGGAAGCATATCTTGTGGCCTCCGGTATTGGTGATGTTGCTTACATGGGCCCAGAGGCGGAATTCTTCCTCTTTGACGACGTGCGTTACTCAAACACAATGAACAAAGTGTCCTTCGAAGTCGATGCAACTGACGCAGCTTGGAACACAGACACGGAATACGAAATGGGCAATATGGGCCACCGCCCTGGCGTCAAAGGTGGTTACTTCCCAGTTAACCCGATCGACGAAGCGCAAGATCTACGCGGCGAAATGCTCTCCACGATGAAGCGCCTCGGTATGAAGGTCGATAAGCATCACCACGAAGTTGCGTCTTGCCAGCACGAGCTTGGCTTGATCTTCGACAGCCTTACAAAGCAGGCTGACGAACTTCAGAAATACAAGTATGTGATCCACAACGTGGCGCACGCTTACGGCAAATCTGCGACATTCATGCCAAAGCCGATCTACGGTGACAACGGCACGGGTATGCACGTTAACATGTCGATCTGGAAAGACGGCAAGCCTTTGTTCGCTGGCGATAAATATGCTGACCTGTCGCAAGAAGCGCTTTACTTCATCGGCGGCATCTTGAAGCACGCCAAAGCGTTGAACGCCTTCACCAACCCTTCCACAAACAGCTACAAACGTTTGATCCCGGGCTTTGAAGCACCTGTTCTGCGCGCATATTCTGCACGTAACCGGTCTGGTTGTGTTCGTATCCCATGGACAGAAAGCCCGAAAGCAAAGCGCGTCGAGGCACGTTTCCCTGATCCATCAGCCAACCCATATCTGTGCTTCGCAGCACTTCTGATGGCAGGTCTTGATGGCATCAAGAACAAGATCGATCCGGGCGAAGCAATGGACAAGAACCTCTATGACCTTCCTGCGGAAGAGCTAGCGGACATCCCAACAGTTTGTGGTTCCTTGCGTGAAGCGCTGGACGAACTTCAGGCAAACGGCGACTTCCTATTGGCGGGCGATGTCTTCACCAAAGATCAGATCGAAGGCTATGTAGCTCTGAAAATGGAAGAAGTTGAATTGTACGAGCACACACCACACCCTGTTGAGTATGGCATGTACTACTCCTGCTAAATTGACTTAAAGACACAGAGAGAGCGTCCTAAACGGACGCTCTTTTTGATTCCTAATTTAGGCAAAGCCGACACAATCGATCATATTTCGACCAGAAAATTCCATTTTGGAAACAAACCTCGCCCCAATTGCTGCGTTAACCTTAGGTCACGAGCAGCAATAAAAGCGGTAACAATGATATATATCCCCAGATATGAGTTCCATGTCGCCACGTGGCGCGGCCTATCAAATTGACCAGCGAGAAATTGAACGCGTCTTGCACAACCGGATGTTGCTTTAAAGCGGTGGCTTTAGCGTTACAGCCGCAAGGCAATTAACTACAGCGACATAAAAAAACACGTTCGAAGGTTGGCAACGCGGCCAGTTTGAGTTCGCGCGCCACATTGCACAGATCAGCGTGAAACATGCCGCACATCACAAGGCAAAGTTCTGCTGGCAACACCATTCCAATTGCCTTTTGCATCGCCTTGCGCTTGTTGTGATGCTCGCAACTGTGCTTGCGTTTCAATACATATGAATTTTTCTCATTGGTGCTAAATCACGCGGCGGTAACATGGCACCGATATTCGCGTGGTTTGGAAGAATTTTATGGGACATTTATTCAAAGCGGCGGTAACGGCCGCCATTTTTGCAAGCAGCACCTTTGCGGTTCAAGCGGCAAAATGCGGCAACACATCCTCGGGATTTAATACGTGGAAAGCAGCGTTTGCGCCAGAAGCAAAACGCGCAGGTGTCGGTCAACGCGGCCCTCAGGCTTTCGCAAGCAGCTAATATGCCTCAAAAACGATTGCAGCAGATCGCAATCAAAAAAGCTTTAAGTACAGCCTTTATAAATTCATGAAAGTGCGCGGCGCACCTACAATTGTGTCACAAGGTCTTAAACGTAAAGCCAAGAACGCATCGTTCTTTCAAGCACTTGAGCGCCATTACGGCGTGCCGGCTGGTGTGATAATTGCCATTCACGGCATGGAGACAGGATTTGGGCGCTTTATGGGTGATAGTAGGATCGTGTCCGCGATCACTACCCTCGCCTATGACTGTCGCCGCTCCGCAGTCGTTGTGCCAAACGCGATTGGTGCGCTGAAACTTGTCGACAAAGGCGCGATCGACGGCAACACCAAGGGTGCGAAACAGGGCGAACTTGGCCACACACAATTCCTACCGGGCAACGCACTGAAATACGGCATCGATGCGAACCGCGACGGACTTGTCAATTTCTACACAGAAGCGGACGCACTTGCATCGACGGCCAATTTTCTACGCGAAAAAGGTTGGAAACCAGGCACTGGCTTTGAGGAAGGTTAGACGAATTTCAAAGTTATCAAGCAATGGAATGCGGCTGGCGTCTATCAAAAAGCGATCGCGATCATGGGTGCTCAAATAGACGGTTAATGCATTATTTCGATGAATTAGGAAGGCCTCGGTAAGTTCCGGCTCCCTTCACTTTGGAACAACCTTAATCAGGTAAATAGTCAAAAAAAAACGCAATGTCATATTCCGGCCATTTTCATTTACAATATATTCACAGGTAACAACAAAGGCTTAGTGACAATAGCATTCGGACAAAATTCGACACTTGCAGCGATCTTGATCAAAGAGAGCGCGACGTTGGATATTGACGATATTGCGGATCAAATATTGCGAAGCAAGATTGCACAGCGTGTTGGCACACGGTCTGTGACTTGGGATTGTGATGATCTTGTATTTCTGGACTTCGCCAACGTGCGCATTGCGCTCTATGACCGCGCACTAACGGAGTTTTCATCAAAGATTGTCTGCCTCGCGTCGGCCCTGTACCCAGAAAAACGCTTCCCCTACATATCAATAGCGCGAAACTGGCACGCACGCTTGTCATGCAATTCAGTGATCCTGTTTCTACAAATACAATTCTATGGAATGAGCTTGATCAAGCGATAACCAGCGCCGTTATGGATGACTTCCAAAGTGAGTTGGACGAAATGCTGCACTTTCTCGACGCTCAAATTCGAAGTGTTGCCAACAGATCCAACCAAGATCCTAGCGACAAGACGTCCAAGACTACACGTCTCGATCAACCTGCGATTGAGGAACTCAGGCACCATTTGCAACGCTCAAGCCACGTTGCCAAGCCAGTTAGCTTGCCGCTACATCTCAGTTTATTTTTTTTCTTGCACGTTCTTTTTCATGCTTCCTGCCTTCGGATCGGCACTGTTATCCTACATTTGGTTAAGCGATGGGGTAGACAAACCCTCCACGCCCACCTAGATCGACGAGAGGATCGCTGTGTCCTGCCGTTCGCGAGGGTGACCTTTTGGTAAATGCAGCACAACGATTGAGCCCTCCTTTTGACTTATGGTCACAAGCGGGCGGCAATGCGAACACCCCCAATACGCCGTGACCCATAATTCAAATGGGACCAAACCAATGAAACCGATCGAAAATGGCACGTCAGTGCCCAGTTCCGACCAACTCAAAGTGCAAGCAAAACGATTGCGTGGGACGATGGCGGAAAAACAAAAACCCATCACGCAAAGCATGTCGCTGGAAGCGGTGGCAAAGCAATGGGGTTACCCTGACTGGAACACCCTTAGCGCCGCTTCCAAGTCCAACGCCCCGCGCGGCTGGTCAGTTGGCCAACCTGTAGCCGGCACTTACCTTGGGCATATGTTCCAAGGAAAGCTCAAAGCGGTTCGCGCTGCAAACGGTGGCTTTTGGTATGTCACCGTCGTGTTTGATGAGGCCGTTGATGTTGTGACATCCAGCGCATTCAGCTCATTTCGCAAACAGGTGAATGTAGTGCTGAACGCCGATGGTGTGACACATGCGAAGACCTCTAACGGTGTTCCGCACATGGAGCTTCGCGGAAGATAGTAACGAGGGGAAAATTGGCGCACCCAAGAGGATTCGAACCTCTGGCCTCTGCCTTCGGAGGGCAGCGCTCTATCCAGCTGAGCTATGGGTGCGTCTTTGGGGCGGTATAACTTTGCCGCCCCTGCCCCGCAACGTCAAAATCCAGTGAAACAAGTGTACCGATCATGCCAAACCCTCTGAAACAATATTTTGAAAATATTAATTTGTTCCAGCTTACACCTTAAGCCTGTGTACGTATTCCTCACCTGTAAGCAACAAACTTTTTGCCTAGTAACGAGGGTAAGAGCGGAGCTATCTATGAAAAACCTCGTACGACCAACCTTATTTGCGACTTTTGCCTGCCTCATTGCCACCGCAGGCTGTGTCAGAGACGCAGAAGATTATACGACTAGCTCTTTTGCGACGGCCGTAACGTTGGGGGCTTCATCCGCGCAGATCATCGGAACTACACTGACGCAACGCATCAATGGCTCTGACGTGAATTCAGACGGTGACGGCTATGCTTATGAAATCGATGTGGATGGCGGCGAAGGGTTCGTCGCGCGCGCAGGTTTGCTTCCCAGCACGCGCGTTCCGACCCTCCCTTAGGGCGGAGGCGCAACGCTAACAGGCACATACGAGGCCGCTAGGGTCACGGGAATAGATCTCGATAATGGGCGCCTGACAGGCTTTGCGCGTAAAGGTGGCGGTGCGATCACGCTTGAAGCGGATTTTGAGGGCAATACGCTGAGCGGAACATCCGACGACGATATACTCACAGTGAATGGCAGATTCGACGATTAAAACCTCGCTGGCACTGTGAACTATCGCGATATTTCCGGCACGTTACGTGGCAAAATTGGTGGCACCGAAGCCATTGGCATCTTTCATGGTAAAACCAGCTCATCCCTGATGCCTGGCGGATTCATGGTTAAAGAATAGCGCTAGCCGAACAGGTCGTGCGCCAATTCCAACGCATCGACCAGTGCATCCACATCTGCGCGCGTGTTGTACATCGCAAATGACGCGCGGCAGGTCGCAGTTTCATCCAAAAACTCCATCAGCGGACCCGCACAATGTTGGCCGGCGCGGACCGCAACGCCCTTTTTGTCGAGGATGGTGGAGATATCATGCGCATGCGCGGCACCTTCCATGGTGAAGCTGAAGATCGCGCCTTTGCTCGCGGAATTACCCTGCACATTGATCCAGTTGAGACCACGAAGTTTGCTCTGCGCATAATCGCGCAGATCCACCTCATGGGCGGCAATCGCCTCCATACCAAGGCACATCATATAATCCAGTGCAACGCCCAGACCGATCATTTGCACGATACCCGGCGTGCCGGCTTCGAACATCATCGGTGGATCATTGTAGCTGACTGCGTCTTTGCTGACTTCGCGGATCATATCACCGCCGCCAATAAAGGGACGCATCTCTGCCATGCGTCCACGCTTCATGAATATCGCGCCAGAACCGGATGGTCCGTATAGTTTATGACCCGTGATCGCGTAGAAATCACAGCCGATATCATCAACGTTAACCGGCATATGGACCGCCGCTTGCGAGCCATCTACAAGGACTGCAACCCCCCGCTCATGCGCGGCCTCGGTGATCGTTTTCACATCCACCACAGTACCGAGAACATTCGACATATGCGTGACAGCCACCAGTTTGGTGCGCGGTCCCATAGCATCAATCACGGCCTGTGGATCAAGATCGCCATTAGCGTCAACATCCACCCATTTGATCACTGCTCCCTGCCGTTCGCGCAGAAAATGCCATGGCACAATATTAGCATGATGCTCCATCACGGAGAGGATGATTTCATCCCCCGCTTGCAGATTAGGCATAGCCCAACCGTAAGCGACACTGTTGATCCCCTCGGTCGTCCCCGAATTGAACACGATCTGCTCCGGATCAGCGACGTTCAGGAATTTGGCAATCGTGGTGCGCACGGCTTCATATTTGTCCGTTGCGAGATTGCTGAGATAGTGCAACCCTCGATGCACATTCGCGTATTCTTCCGCGTAAGCGCGCGTGATTGCGTCGATCACAACCTGCGGCTTTTGCGCGGACGCACCGCTGTCGAGATAGATCAACGGCTTGCCATTCACCTCACGCGACAGAATTGGAAAATCGGCGCGGACCGTCTCTACATCAAACATAAGGTGTCAGTCCCATATTTTGCACGCCCAGCAAGGACAGCAAGATCGCAAGGCCTAGCATAATACCAAGGCCGGATAGAATGAGTGCACAGAAGCTGGTGAACAGGTTTTCAAATCCATGCGCCACATCGACGAATTGTAACAACAACCACATCCCGTAAAGCGTTGCACATAGGACCAAAAGACCCGCAATGCCCGGAATGATCGGCATCAACAAAAAGGCCGCCAATTGCACTGCAAAGCGCAAGAATTGCAGCCAGATCAGCAAAGCCATGACATCATCCAATACCGCGCACCCGCCAATAATCCGGCCTGCATACGTGATTGAATAGATACTTAAAGCTAAGCCAGAGCCGATCAAGATCGCAAAGATGATTGGCGAAGAAAAAATGACCGGTAGCGCAACCTGCGGTGGTGAAGCGAAAAGCGAAATCTGATACACCATCGTGTTGAGCAGCACGGCGAGCACCAAGGCGATCCACATCACGGAGCGGTTGGGTCTGATCGAAAGGATTTCAGCCGCCGCTTCACGTGGTTGCGACAGCGTGCCCATCGTCAGATTTATAAATGCATTCAACATCAATCCGCCCTTTCGGCTTCAAACATGCCTGCAATCCAGAACCAGACGAACACCGCAAACCAAACGACACCAACGATTTGCCACTCGAGTCCTTTACCGATGAAGCCTTCCACCAAACCCCACAGCAATTGCAATGGGCTGGCCGCAAGTAGCGCCCAGAACAAAGCAAGGCGCGCGCGATACCAAGTGCCTTTACCACCAACGATCATCGCTAGGATATGAGCGATGGCTGCGATTGCGTAGAACAGCAAAGGTGCCATGATCCACGCCATAAGGGCCCCACCGAGCAAGGCGTTAAGCTCTGCACCACTTTCATGGGCCTGGCGCGCAAGACCGGGCCAACGCGAGACGAAAGCGACGATGCAGGCACCAATAATAACAATCAAAGCAAAGGCTTCGCGTTCACCCATGGCGAAAAGCCGCGCCAAAACAAGGCGCGGTCCTTTGTAGGTAGACACGATGTCAGTGGTGACAGACATCAGCCGCGACGTCGCGCCAGCCAAGCCGCGAGGCGCTCGTTAATTTCTTCCGCGAGCGTGCTGTGTTCGATCTCCTCAACCGCTTCCGCAAGGAACGACAAAGTCAGCATATCTGTCGCTTCACCAACGGGAACCCCGCGCGAGCGCAGATAAAACAGCGCCTCCTCATCAATCGCACCAGAGGTGGACCCGTGTGAGCAAGCCACATCATCGGCATAGATTTCCAACTCTGGCTTAGCGAGAAATTGACTATCTTCATCCAGCAAAAGCGATTGGCTGATCTGATAACCATCGGTCTTTTGTGCACCAGATTTCACTAGGATTTTACCTTGGAAAACACCCGTCGCGCCATTGCGAAGGACCTTCTTAAAGACCTGACGGCTTTCACAATTCACCGCATCATGAGTAATGAAAACCGTATCGTCATGATGAAAGTCGCCGTCTCCAAGCGCGGCACCTGCAACAGTTGCATGTGCATCATCGCCCGTCAGCTCGATCACGCACTCATTGCGCGTCATCACGCCATTCGCAGTGAGCGTGAAGCTCTTGAAGCTGGATTCAGTTCCGAGGCGTGCGAAAATATGCGTCGCCGCGCGGCGCTCATGATCGCGGCCTTGTGCACGCACATGGTGGAACTTCGCGCCATCTGCGACGTCGATCTCCATACACTTGTTGAAGCGTGCTGCCGCGGGACCGTTCTCTAAAATGGTCACTTCCGCACCCTTGTCAATCTTGAGAACATGGTGAAGGATCGCATCAGAAGAATTTGAAATATGACGGTAAATCAGATTAATAGGCTTACTCGGCGTACCAGTTACATGGATCAACACGCCATCAGTAGCATAAGCCGTGTTTAACGCAGCAAGCGGACGTTCAACAGGGTTTTGACCGTTGTTTTCCAAAACACCGTAAAGACCCTTGGCCCAGTGGATATCAGCTGTCGCACCCGCAAGACGCTCAATCGTGACACCTTCTAGTGTAAGGTCATCAGATTCGTCAGCGCTGAAAACACCGTCGACAAAGACGATTTTCAAACGTCCCAAAGCGTCAAAGACAGGCACCTCGTCCGTATGAAGCACCGCTGCATCCGGCGCTGTAGGCTGAACCAATGTGTCTGGGCGGGTGTACTTCCAATACTCATCGCGCCGCGACGGCAAACCCATACTGCGCAGACGCATCAAAGCATCCTCACGCGCAGCGGTGCTCCAGCCCTCTTGCGGCATATCAAGCGTGTTCAAACGCTCTTCTGTCGCCTCTATCTTTACTTGTGCTAAGGCCATTTACGCCACCTCTGCCAAAATATCCGCGTAGCCGTTTTGCTCAACTTCCAATGCCAGCTCCGGCCCACCAGTTTTCACAATACGACCATTGGCCATGATGTGAACGACGTCCGGTTTGATATGATCCAGCAGGCGTTGATAGTGCGTAATCACAAGGAATCCGCGGCCTTCGTTTCGCAACGCGTTCACGCCCTCAGCCACCAGCTTCATGGCATCAACATCCAAGCCAGAATCCGTCTCGTCCAAGATGCACATCTTTGGCTCAAGCATTGCCATCTGAAGGATTTCGTTGCGCTTTTTCTCGCCACCAGAAAAGCCAACATTGACCGGACGCTTCAACATATCAGCGTCGATCTTCAATGATTTCGCACGCTCGCGCACGACTTTAAGGAACTCGGATGCGCTCATTTCGTCTTCACCGCGTGCTTTTCGCTGGGAATTTACCGCTGTTCTCAAGAAGGTCATGTTGCCTACCCCGGGAATTTCTACAGGGTATTGAAATGCCAAAAACAAACCAAGCGCTGCGCGTTCCTCAGGGTCGATCTCAAGAAGATCTTCACCCAGCAAATCCGCACTTCCTTCGGTCACTTCATAACCCTCCTTGCCAGAGAGCACATAAGACAGCGTTGACTTGCCAGAGCCGTTTGGACCCATGATCGCATGGACTTTTCCAGCCTCAACCGTCAAATCGACGCCCTTGAGGATTTGCTTGTCTTCTTCTTCAAGAGAAACGTGCAAGTTATTGATATTCAGCATTTTTGCGTCCTCGTTTAGTTCAGTTTGCGGCCCTAATACGGGTCCTGCATGAGTGTGATGATCTCGGGCAAGTGACTTGCTGGGATCGGCGTCGCGGTTATCTCAAATTCGGCCATGCGGCCTATCAGGCGCGGTGCGCCTACGATTTTTTCTACTGCGTGATAGCTTGGGCGATGTTCATAATCATCGACGAAGACCCGCGTAGGTTTGCGTGTTTGAAATGCGGTTGCGAGTATGCATCCGGCGCGAAAACGGCCGTCAACGAGCACGACATCTGGATCAGGTAAGCCCTCTAACGACCAGATCTCTAAAGGATATTTTGCATAATCTTTCCAGTGATTTTCGGTCTTTGGGCGCCCCCATGCTTTGGTCGGACCAATGTTTGCCCAAATGATATCGGGCTTACTTCTCGCTGGGTTGTGTTCAAACCACTCGTTCAAGGAGTCCACCCGGAACTGATCTGTCTCAACAGATGTGATTGTCTTTCCCACCATTTCAGCCACCATGACAGTCGAGCCACCAACTCCAAATTCCAAAATGGTATCTGCCGCACCGTAAGCCGCACGTAAATGCGCAGTTTCTCCGTCTGGCATGGTCAACTCTGGACGGTCTATGGAAATGACTTGAGTCACTTGCTCGCTCTCATCACATAACTAGCACAAAGCGATCCAAGAAAACCCAACACGAACGCAATAAACACACCCGGCACCAATGAAATCAGCATGCCAAGCATTGTAAAGAGCACGGCAAATACCGCGCAAAAACCGCCGGTGATCACAGCTGAAAGGACCGCGCGTTTGCTCATGCTTTAGCCCACAGACCCTTCGAGCGAAATCGCCACCAATTGTTGCGCTTCCATCGCGAATTCCATTGGCAACGCTTGCAACACCTCTTTGCAAAATCCGTTCACAACCAATGCAACCGCATCCTCTTCGCCAATGCCGCGCTGCCGGCAGTAGAACAACTGCTCATCATCGACTTTTGATGTTGTAGCCTCATGCTCGACCCGTGCGGAGTTATTCTTAACCTCGATATAAGGCACAGTATGCGCGCCACATTGATCGCCGATCAGAAGACTGTCGCACTGCGTGAAATTGCGCGCGTCCTTCGCTTTCGGGTGCATGGAAACAAGCCCACGGTAGGTGTTTTGCGCTTTACCCGCTGAAATACCCTTGGAAACGATACGCGACTTGGTGTCTTTGCCAAGATGGATCATCTTAGTGCCTGTGTCGGCCTGTTGCATGTTGTTGGCGATGGCAATGGAATAAAACTCACCTTGGCTCTCGTTGCCGCGCAGGATGCAGCTTGGGTATTTCCACGTCACCGCAGAGCCTGTTTCGACCTGCGTCCACATCACTTTGGCCCGATCACCACGGCAATCCGCCCGTTTGGTCACAAAGTTGTAAATACCGCCCTTGCCGTTTTCATCCCCCGGGTACCAGTTTTGCACGGTGGAGTATTTCACTTCAGCATCTTCTTCGATGATGATTTCGACCACAGCAGCATGCAACTGGGATTCATCGCGCATGGGTGCGGTGCAACCTTCCAAGTAGCTTACATAGCTGCCCTTATCGGCGATGATCAACGTACGCTCGAATTGGCCCGTGTTCTCCGCGTTGATACGAAAATACGTGGACAGCTCCATCGGGCAGCGCACGCCCGGCGGAATGTAGACAAAGGATCCGTCGGAAAAGACTGCTGAATTTAGCGTCGCATAGTAGTTGTCAGAGACGGGCACGACTGTGCCAAGATATTTTTTCACCAATTCAGGATGTTCTTTGATCGCTTCCGAGATGGAACAGAAGATCACGCCTGCCTTTTTCAGCTCGTCCTGAAAGGTTGTGCCGACTGATACACTGTCAAACACCGCATCTACAGCGACTTTGCGTGGGGCTTCCGCGTCAATATCTTCTGCGCCTTCAACACCAGCAAGGATCATCTGTTCTTTCAACGGGATGCCAAGCTTAGCGTAAGTGGCGAGCAATTTCGGGTCCACCTCATCCAAGGACTTTGGCTTCACGGCCATACTTTTGGGGCGTGCGTAATAGTACTGATCCTGAAAATCGATCTCAGGGTAATCGACCATCGCCCAAGCGGGTTCTGTTTTGGCCAACCAACGGCGATAGGCTTCAAGGCGCCACTCCAGCATCCACTCAGGCTCATCGTTCTTCGAGGAAATCAAACGCACGATGTCTTCATTGAGACCCTTTGGCGCATACTCCATTTCGATGTCAGTGGACCAACCGTACTTATACGCTCCGCCAACCTCGCGCACCGCATTGACGGTTTCCTGATCTACGCCCTCTTTGACGCCAGTCTCGGTCCCATTATCCAGTGCTGCCATGCCGGCCTCCAGTTCTTAGACTTACTCACGCGTTACGTGCGCGAAATTTCTCATGTTGTGCCAGCCACGCATCCGCGAAAGCCAGCACCTGTTGTTCTGTCGTCTCAGGCCCCAAAGAGACCCGTATCGCGCAAGCTGCGTCCGGCTCAGTGTATCCCATCGCCATCAAAACACCGCTGGCTTTGACTTTTCCACTTGAGCAGGCAGAGCCCGCCGAAATTGCAAATCCCGCCAGATCCATTTGCATGACTTGTGTCTCGCCCTTCCAAGACGGGGTCAAAATGCAAGATGTATTTGGCAGGCGCACAGCTTCTTTCCCGACAAAAATAGTGTGTTTAGCGCGATCTGCAATAGCACTTTCTAGAATGTTTCTAAGTTTCTCAACTTTATTCCAAACACCCTGCTCTAAATCACGTTGCGCCGCCTCCGCGGCCGCCCCGAAACCAGCGATACCGACTATGTTTTCGGTGCCAGAGCGCCGCCCCATTTCCTGACCGCCACCTTTGATTTGCGCTTGCACATCAAAACCGCGCTTTAGAACCAGCGCACCAATACCTTTGGGCCCACCAAGTTTATGCGCCGAAATAAGCGCCATATCCGCGCCGGACCAATTGAACGCGACAGGCTGCTTGCCAAAGGCCTGCGTCATATCAGAGACGGCAATTCCATCGACAAGATCCTGCACAACGCCCGTTTCAGAATTCGCTAACTGCAAAGCACTCTTGCCGGGGTTGTTAATTTTAACGGCGCCCTTAGAATCAACGCCCAACCCACCTGAGGTCCAGCTCAAAACCGCGTCATGCTCAACCATCGCACTGGATAAATCACGCCCGAAACAGGCTAAACCCGCAGCTTCCGTGGCACCAGAGGTAAAGACAATATCAGCACCATCCGCACCAAAGGCACTGGCGACTTGCGCACGCGCATTTTCTACTATCGACTTCGCCGCGCGCCCCTCGGCATGTACAGAAGACGGATTGCCGGCAGATTCCATCGCTGAGATCATCGCAGCCTTCGCCTCAGCGCGCAGTGGTGCCGTCGCGTTATGATCCAAATAGATCCGGCTCATCTATTCATCCACGATATCAAAGAGTGTAGGCACTGCGGGGCAAGGCGCGAGGCCATTGGTCACCACATCTGATAGGCGTGTTTGATGCAGATATACATACACATTCGCACTCAACCCTTCCCACAAACGATTGGTCATCGATTGCGCACGGCTGCCTGAACTGCCACCAGAGGCCCCGGCCCCCTTGTGCATCGCATCCACTGTCTCATCGACCGCACCAAGCACATCGAGCACACGGATTTCTGAGGGCACATTCGCCAAACGGTATCCGCCCCCAGGCCCGCGTACAGACTCAACAAGCTTGGCACGGCGCAGTTTCACGAACAATTGCTCAAGGTAGGGCAGCGAAATATTCTGACGTTTTGAAATATCACCCAAAGTTACCAGCGTTTCGCCGCTTTGAAGTGCGATATCCGCCAAAGCAACCATCGCATAGCGCCCCTTTGTCGATAACTTCATGACAATGCCCCGATATAGTTCACTTTACGCGCTTACACATACGTAAACGCACTGAAAAGATTGACCTTCGCGCAGGCATTGCCTAGATGCGTGACGGAGGTCGAGCCTTGCTCAACTTAGAATGGTTCTAAAGTGCTATGAAGTGTTCGTCAAGAATGACGTCAGACGCACTTACCGCAGGAGTTTACGATACATGCCCGAGGTTATTTTCCCAGGTCCCGAAGGTCGCTTAGAGGGCCGTTATCACCCGCAAAAGGAAAAGGACGCGCCGATCGCCATCGTGCTGCACCCCCATCCACAATTTGGCGGGACGATGAACAACAAGGTCGTCTACAATCTGCACTATGCGTTCTACAACATGGGCTTTACGGTCCTGCGGTTTAACTTTCGTGGTGTGGGTCGTTCGCAAGGCGAATACGATCAAGGTATTGGCGAATTGTCTGATGCGGCCTCTGCGCTCGATTATTTGCAATCGATGAACAACAATTCCAAACATTGCTGGGTTGCGGGTTTCTCTTTCGGCGCTTGGATTGGCATGCAGCTTTTGATGCGCCGCCCTGAAATCACGGGCTTCATCTCTGTCAGCCCGCCTGCGAATATGTATGACTTCAGCTTTCTCGCACCCTGCCCGGCCTCTGGTCTTGTGATCAATGGTACTGCGGATCGCGTAGCCCCACCTGCGGACACGGTAAGCCTTGTCAACAAGTTGCACGAGCAAAAAGGCATCACAATCACCCACCAAGAGCTTGATGGCGCTGGCCACTTCTTCTCCGAGGAAGATCAAATGGATACAATGATTGGCAACGTCTCAACCTATGTGAAACGCCGCCTAACGGAGACAACACGCTAAAGGAGCTGCCCATATGAGTGCTATCAATGGCATACTGGCCCACGACTTGGCTGTTGATGCAATCGAAACGGCGACAGCTTTGGGGGAAGAGGAATTGATTGTCGATATAGGCAACAACCTCGCAAGTTTTTCAACGACAGTTGCAGAAGCCTTTAGGACAGCGGCCCGTGTGCGTATGTCAATCATACGCGCATGCAAATTGCTCGATTCACGTATCAATGCCGCAGCAGCCAAGCTGGACAGTAAATGAACACACGTCTCGATGCGCAAATGGCGTTTCTAAACGAAGCGGACAAGCTGAAATCAGTCCTGCGTGCGACGACACTCTGCGACGGGTCACGTCATGAAAACTCGGGCGAACACAGCTGGCACATCGCGCTCTATGCTTTAACCCTCGGTGAACATGCGCCAGAGAGCGTTGATATCAATCGCGTTATCAAAATGCTTTTGCTGCATGATCTGGTCGAAATCGATGCAGGCGACGCGCCGATATTTGGCGATCACGATATTTCAGCCATGGAAGTGAAGGAAGCTAAAGCCGCAGATCGCATTTTTGGTCTACTTCCGGACGATCAAAACGAAGAACTGCGCGCTATTTGGAATGAATTCGAAGCAGCACAAACACCGGACGCGATCTTCGCAAAATCGCTCGATCGCTTTCAGCCGCCAAATCAGAACCTGATATCCAATGGCGGCAGCTGGACCGACTACGGCGTGACCTATGAAACAATTGAGAGCCGAGTTGGGTCTAAAGTCGCCAAGGGCGCACCGACGCTTTGGACCTGGCTTGCGCCTCAAATCAAAGCATGGTTCAAAAATTAAACGCTTCCTATCTCCAGAAACATCCTCACCGGAGGCAAAACGAATTTTCAAGAAATTCGCTACCCCACTCGACGTTTGATCGCACCCGCATGTTCCGCAAGATCGCGCGCAATCGCAAATGCGCCTTTGATCTTATCAACATCCGTCTTCCAATCGCGCAGCACCACAATCTTATTATCGCGGACCTTGGCTTGACCTTTTTGACTTTGAATAAAGCTGACCAAACCTTCCGGTGACGCAAACTTATCATTATGGAACTGTACAGTCGCACCCTTTGGCCCGCCGTCCAATTTCGCGACTCCAGCTTTCTTACACATCGCTTTAATTCGCACGACCAACATTAGCGTATTCACCGCTTTGGGCAGTTTGCCAAAACGGTCAATCAATTCAGCGGCAAAACCTTCCAATTCAACTTTGGTCGTAAGCGATGACAAGCGACGATAGAGGCCCAAACGCACATCAAGATCAGGCACATAGTCCTCAGGGATCAACACGGGCACGCCCAGATTGATCTGCGGCGCCCATTGATCATCATTGACGGACAGGCCATCCATCTCACCTGAACGGATCTGCGCAATCGCGTCTTCCAACATGGATTGGTACAACTCATACCCCACATCACGCATTTGGCCCGATTGCTCTTCACCCAACAAATTGCCAGCCCCACGAATATCGAGATCCTGCGAGGCCAGTGTGAACCCTGCTCCAAGCGTGTCGAGTGATCCCAAAACGCGCAAACGTTTCTCTGCGGTTGTGGTCAATTTGGTGCGTGGTTTTGTTGTCAAATAGGCATAGGCGCGCGTTTTGGAACGACCCACGCGGCCCCTGATCTGATAGAGTTGCGCCAAACCAAACATTTCTGCGCGGTGCACGATCATCGTGTTAGCCGTCGGGATATCAAGCCCGCTTTCCACAATCGTGGTCGCCAGCAGCACATCATATTTGCCGTCATAAAATGCGTTCATGCGATCATCAAGTTCACCTGCCGCCATCTGACCATGCGCGACCATATAGGACAATTCGGGCAGTTGCTCTCTCAGGAACGCCTCAATCTCGGGTAGATCTGAAATCCTTGGCACGACATAAAAGGACTGCCCCCCGCGATAATGCTCGCGCAAAAGCGCCTCGCGCAGCGTGACCGCATCAAATTCGCTGACATAAGTGCGGATGGCCAAGCGATCGACGGGCGGCGTGCCGATGATCGAAAGATCGCGCACGCCAGACAGGCTCAATTGCAGCGTTCGGGGGATCGGCGTCGCGGTCAACGTAAGAACATGAATATCAGTGCGCAGCTCTTTGAGACGCTCTTTATGACCAACGCCAAAATGCTGCTCTTCATCAATGATCAGCAAACCAAGATTGTTAAACTTGGTATTTTTAGCGAGTAACGCATGGGTGCCGACGACAATATCAACAGTGCCATCGGCCATGCAGTTGCGGGTTTTTTCGGCGTCCTTAGTCGTCACGAAACGTGATAAGGGTCTAACTTCAATGGGAAAACCACGAAATCGCTCGGCAAAGCTCTTGTAGTGTTGGCGCGCCAGCAAGGTGGTCGGCGCAATGATAGCCACCTGAACGCCGGACATCGCAGCAATAAACGCGGCACGCATCGCGATCTCGGTTTTACCAAAGCCAACATCACCGCACACAAGGCGGTCCATGGGTTGACCAGAGCCCATATCAGCCAGCACATCGCCAATCGCACCCAACTGATCGTCGGTCTCTTGATAGGGGAAGCGCGCAGAGAAAGCGTCCCACATGCCGGGGGGTGGCTCCATGATCGGTGCACGGCGCAGCGCACGTTCGGCCGCAACGCGAATAAGCTTGTCGGCCATCTCGCGAATGCGTTCCTTCAGCTTGGCCTTTTTGCTCTGCCACGCCCCGCTACCAAGACGGTCTAAAAGACCTTCTTCATGACCATATTTGCTAAGCAATTCAATATTTTCGACAGGCAGATACAATCGCGCATTTTCCGCATAGTCAAGCAGGATACACTCATGCGCAGCCCCTGCGGCAGTGATCACCTCAAGCCCCTGATAGCGCCCAATTCCGTGATCTACATGCACGACCAAATCACCGGGGTTGAGGCTCTGGGTTTCCGTCAGGAAATTCGCCGCCTTCTTGCGCTTTTTCGCACCCCGGATAAGGCGATCCCCAAGAACATCCTGCTCTGAAATCACCGTCATATCCGGTGTTTCAAACCCATGCTCAAGCGCCCACACAGCCAAATGCAATCCGCGTTTCCCAACGCCCTTCGCATCGCGCACGGCGATAGTCTCCGCTAGGCCTTCGTCTTCGATCAAACCTATAAGGCGTTCACGTGCACCTTCTGAGTAAGATGCGATGACGACCGGTCCTTGGGTCATCTTTAATTTAATATGCGCGGCCAAAGCCGAGAAAAGGCTGATGCTTTCTTGTTGACGCTCTGGCGCAAAGTTCCGCCCGATCCGCCCAGATACATCAGTCATCCCAAGCCCCACAGCTTGCGGCAAGGCGCTAAATTGGATCACACGGCGATCCGCCATCACAGCGTCCCACGCTTCTTCATCGAGATAAAGCAACTCAGCAGGTGCAGGCTTATAGACTGAATCCATACGTTTTTTCGCAGACATCGCGATTTTGCGGGTTTCATATTGATCTGCCACGCTTTCCCAACGTGCAATGCGCGCAGGCGTCAGGGCATCGTCACAGGTAATGCTTGCCTTAGGCAGATAGTCGAAGAGCGTTTCAAGTTCTTCGTGAAAGAAAGGCATCCAGTGCTCAACACCTTGATGTTTTCGCCCAGCACTGACCGCCTCATAGAGCGGATCATCCGTGCCGGCAGCGCCAAACTCGATGCGATAATTCTGGCGAAACCGCGTGATCGCCTCATCATCCAAAATCACCTCGGAGACAGGAGCGAGTTCGATCAACTCCAACTTTTCTGTGGTGCGCTGGGTCGCAGGATCAAACCGACGTGCGCCATCCAAGATGTCGCCAAACAGATCAAGCCGGATCGGGCCCTGTTCGCCCGGAGGAAAGATATCAATGATCCCGCCACGCACTGCATAATCACCCGGTTCCATCACTGTTGGACTTTGCACAAATCCCATACGTACTAAAAAATTACGCAATGCTTTTTCATCAACGCGGCCACCCACCTGTGCAGAAAACGCGGCTTCGCGCAGGATCTTACGCGCTGGAATCCGCTGTGTGGCGGCCCCCAAAGTTGTGAGTAAGACAAAACGTTTTGGCATTCCATGCACGAGCGCTGCCAGTGTTGCCATGCGCACCGAAGAAATATCCGCGTTGGGCGAGACCCGATCATAAGGCAAGCAATCCCAACCAGGAAAAACGACCACGGGCATGTCTGGCGCAAAGAAACGCAACGCGGCCTGCATTGCCACCAAGCGTTTGTCGTCGCGCGCAATATGGCACACAGGGCCATCGCTGGCCTCTATCTCGCGCAAGATCAGCTGCGCGTCAAAACCTTCGGGCGCGCCCGAAACGGTCGTATGGGAAGCAGGTTTCATAAAGGAAATTTTGTCCTTGAGCCGTCCACGTCAAAACCCAAAAGGACCAAGCGCAAGATTGGTGTACATGCCCCACATAGCAGTCACGAAGATAGACACCATTCCAATGATCTGAACGAGCACTCTATGTCGGCACAAACGTTTATAAAGCATTTCACCCGAAGCCTTAGTATCGCGGATAACACGCGCAGTGTTCAGGCTCATTAAACCGACGAAGGTCATTGGCAACAGCAGCAAGAACAAGGCTTGCGCAAGCTCTATCCAATAGACAAACCCGAGCAATCCAAGCCCCGTCAGCAAGAAACAGGTCCACCCCGCAAGCCAGAGACCAGACCTGCGCCCGATATAGAGCAAGCGTTCCACATTGATGCGCACCATATCTTTCACATCCGCAACAGCCCTGCCCCCGTCACGCCGCGCGCGCATCACCAAATTATACGGTACGCCCAGCACCCAATGCGAGGCAGTTGACCACATCACAGCAAACGCAATCCAGAACCAAAGGTTTGAAAACGAACGCATATCAATGAGTTCAAAAAGGGCGTCTGTCAGTTCCAAAACAACTCTCGCGGGGCTAAGCATGTGTTAGTGCCCTATAGCTCGCCTTTTATGTAATTCCCAGCCTTGTTCTGAGGCGATGTGCGTGGCAAGTCTTGTGCGAGCAATAGTTTCAAATAGGACGCCCATGCCAAGCCTGATGACCCCGACCGTCGCCGCCTTTCCCGCAGCCCGTTTTCGTAGGGCACGCCGCACATCGGCCTTGCGCGGGCTCACGCAAGAAAACCTCCTGAGTCCTACTGATTTGATCTGGCCCATCTTTGTGCGCGATGGCAAAGGAATCGAAGAGCCGATTGGCTCTATGCCAGGTGTAATGCGTCGTTCAGTGGACAAGATTGCAGTGGCGGCTAAATACGCGCAAAGCCTTGGTATTCCCGCGATTTGCCTGTTTCCATACACCGATAACAGCCTCAAAACAGAAGACTGCGCAGAGGCCTGGAACCCTAACAACCTCAGCAATCAAGCAACCCGTGCCATCAAGGACGCCGCCCCTGATATTGCGGTGATGACCGATGTGGCGCTCGATCCTTATAACATCAACGGCCACGATGGATTTGTCGAAGATGGCATCATCGTCAACGATCGCACGATCGAGGCGCTTGTAAAAATGACCCTCGCGCAGGCCGAGGCTGGTGCCGATATCATTGGCCCGTCCGATATGATGGATGGTCGCATCGGCGCGATGCGTAGTGCCTTGGAGGTCGAAGGGCATCAAGACGTGATGATCTTGAGCTATGCAGCAAAATATCTCTCCGCTTACTATGGCCCATTCCGTGATGCGATTGGTGCGTCTGGAGCTTTGCAGGGTGACAAGAAAACCTACCAAATGAACCCTGCCAACTCTGACGAAGCGATCCGCCTGATCCAGCGTGACCTTCAAGAAGGCGCGGATATGGTGATGGTCAAGCCTGGCATGCCCTACCTCGATATTTGCCGCCGCGTGAAAGACAGCTTTGGTGTGCCAACCTACGCCTACCAAGTCAGCGGTGAATATGCGATGATCGAAGCGGCAGCGCAAAACGGCTGGATCGATGGCGAACGCGTGATGATGGAAAGCCTGATGTGCTTTAAACGTGCTGGTTGCGATGGTGTTTTAAGTTATTTCGCGCCGCGCGTTGCTGAAATTCTGGCAAATGGGTAACAATCTAAACTAATTTTTGCTTGCGCACTTAACTGTGACATGACTTTTGCTCACTCATTCGCTAGCGTCCTGGTAACTCCAGCCGCAAGAGCTGGGACGATGAGGCAAAAATCAGGATTCCCCATGACGTCATTTTCTCGTCGCGCGTTCGCGCTTTCTGGATTGGCTGGCAGTGTAGTGGCGCTGAGTGGCTGCGACCGCATCAACGGCAACACGGCTACCGTCCGCTTGGACGCCCGAGTGGATTCCACCCTTGCAGAAATGTTTGCGACCTACGGCAAAACGCGATCCTTGGCCGCGCGCTCTGCGGGCATGTTGGTTATGCCTTTAATAACAGAGGCGGGTCTTGGATTTGGTGGCGGCTTTGGACGCGGTGCTTTGCGCGTTGGCGGCGTATCTGTTGAGTATTACAACACGATCAAGGCAAACTGGGGTGTGCAGCTCGGTGCCAACCAATACGCACATGTGTTATTCTTTATGACAGAGGACGCGCTCACCAATTTTCGCGCGAGTGACGGCTGGGAACTTGGCGCAGACGTAGAAGCGGCGATCCTTGATGACGGTCAAAATTTCAACACCTCGACCACCACGAATTCTGCCCCCGTTATCAGCATTATTTTCGGCCAAGCCGGCCTGAAGCTGGGTGTTACGATTAAGGGAACGAAATACTCCAAAATGAACCCGCTTGAACACTTTTAGACACCCTCCCCATTGCACCCCACATCATGTTTCTGATACTCATGAACTAACATTATATAGCGGCTCAGCCAAAATGAGTTAGCAGTGATAAGGCGGGAAAGTTCACGTGAACGACACACCAGAAATTCCTGAAAACGCAGACGAAAAGCCGTCTTCTGTTTCGGCATACACAGGCCCATCCATTTCGATCACTCAGGAGATGAAAACCTCCTATCTTGATTATGCTATGTCTGTGATCGTCAGCAGAGCGATTCCCGACCTACGCGATGGCCTAAAACCTGTGCACCGCCGCATCCTCTATGCAATGCATGAAGCGGGCAACACCCATGAGAAGAGTTATCGCAAGTCCGCCCGTGCCGTTGGAGACGTGATGGGTAAATATCACCCCCACGGTGATAGTGCTATCTACGATGCACTGGTGCGTATGGCGCAAGACTTCTCGATGTCGCTGCCTTTGCTTGATGGTCAGGGTAACTTCGGTTCTATGGACGGTGATAACGCCGCTGCCATGCGATACACTGAAGTCCGCATGGACAAACCCGCTGCATTCCTTTTATCCGATATAGGCAAGGAAACGGTAGATTTTCAGGATAACTACGACGGGAAAGACCGAGAACCGACAGTCCTTCCAGCTCGCTATCCGAACATGTTGGTCAATGGTGCTGGCGGTATTGCCGTCGGCATGGCCACAAATATTCCGCCGCACAACCTTGGCGAAGTGGTTACAGCGACGCTTGCATTGATTGAAAATCCTGATCTCACGACGGAAGAACTGATCGAGTATGTGCCTGGTCCTGACTTCCCCACAGGCGGCTTGATGCTTGGCCGCTCTGGCGCGCGTAAAGCCTATCTTGAGGGTCGTGGCTCTGTTGTGATCCGCTCAAAGACCCGCGTCGAAGAAATCCGCAAAGACCGCTACGCCATCGTTATAGACGAGATTCCTTATCAGGTGAACAAGTCCACGATGATCGAAAAAATCGCGGAGCAAGTGCGCGAGAAAAAGATCGAAGGCGTCACTCATGTTCAGGACGAAAGCGACCGCAATGGTGTGCGTGTCGTGGTGGAGCTGAAACGCGATGCGACCCCAGAGGTCGTGCTGAACCAATTGTTCCGTTTCACCTCGATGCAAACCTATTTCGGCTGCAACATGCTCGCGCTGAACGGTGGTCGTCCTGAAACTTTGACACTTCGTAGATTTCTCACTAGTTTCATAGACTTCCGAGAAGATGTTGTTGCAAGGCGTACCGCCTATGAGCTACGTAAAGCACGTGAGCGGAGCCATATTCTCTGTGGCCTCGCTGTTGCCGTTACCAATGTAGACGAAGTCGTCGCAACGATACGCTCTTCTGCAGATGCCGGTGAAGCACGCGAAAAGCTGATGACGCGCCGTTGGCCTGCAATGGAGATCGCGGAATACATCAACCTAATCGATGATCCGACCCATAAGATGAACGACGACGGCACCTATAACCTGTCTGAAACACAGGCCCGCGCCATACTTGAACTGCGTCTACAGCGTTTGACCCAGATTGGCGTCAAGGAAGTTACGGATGAGCTGAAGCTGCTCGCGAGCAAGATCCGGGAATACCTCGAGATTCTTGGCTCACGGGATCGTATTATGGCGATCATCCGCGACGAGCTATCCGAAGTGCGCGAAAAATTCGCAGTGCCCCGACGCACAGAGATCGTTGATTGGTCCGGCGACATGGAAGACGAAGACCTGATTGAGCGCGAAGATATGGTCGTCACCATCACTTCCGGCGGCTACATCAAACGTACACCGCTCATCGATTTCCGCGCACAGCGTCGTGGTGGCAAGGGTGTTGCTGGTATGCAGACCAAAGATGAGGACGTGATTACCACGTTGTTCGTCGCCAATACACACACGCAGCTCTTGTTCTTCACGACAGACGGGATGAGCTACAAACTCAAAACATGGCGCCTCCCTCTTGGGGGACGTACCGCCAAGGGCAAGGCGATTGTGAATATCCTGCCGATCCCAACAGGTGTCTCTATTGCGGCTATTATGCCAGTGGATCGCGATGAAAAAGATTGGGACGATCTGCAAGTGGTCTTTGCGACATCTGCGGGCACAGTGCGTCGCAACAAGCTATCCGATTTCACCAACGTCATGCGCAACGGAAAGATCGCGATGAAGTTCGAGGGCGAGCATGAAGGCACTACGCTGATTGATGTACGCATAGCCAGCAATGATGACGACGTGATGCTGGTTACGAACTCCGGCCGTGCCATTCGATTCCGCGCAACGGACGTGCGTGTTTTCAACTCGCGCGCCTCAACGGGTGTGCGCGGGATCAAGCTGCAAGGCAAAGACACGGTTGTGTCGATGTCGGTCATTCGCCGCTTCGAAGCAACCTCAGACGAGCGCGCGGCCTACCTCAAGATGCGTCGTGCTATGGCTGGTCTCGCGGATGATGCGGAGCTGCCCGATGAGGAAGAGGGTGACGCAAACAGTCAGATAACCCAAGAACGCTACGCAGAAATGTCCGCGATTGAAAACCTTATCCTGACCATCACCAGTGGCGGTGCGGGCAAATTGTCCTCTTCTCATGATTACCCTCTACGCGGGCGCGGCGGCATGGGCGTCACGGCGATGGACAAGGCGATGCGCGGCGGTGAAGTCGTGGCTTCCTTCCCTGTAGAGCTGGACGATCAAATCATGCTCGCTACCTCGAAGGGCCAATCAATCCGCGTGCCTGTTGAGGGAATTTCCTTCCGTTCACGTTCAGCTGGCGGTGTGAAAGTGTTTAACACGGGCAAAAACGAAAGCGTCGTCTCCGTAGCCTGGATTGCAGATCAAGGCGATGATGAGCTAGGAGAAGGCAGCGGAGAGTTGAGTAAAAGGAACTTAGATGAAACAAGTACCTAAAAACAACACCGATGACGCGCTTATTCAGGCGTTTCTGAAGAAGGGTGGCGAGGTCAAGAAAGGCGTAACTAAGCCAATGAAGCCCGAGCTTGGGATTTCCAAGAACGTGTGGAACCAGACGTTGACCAAAGACGAAAAAGCGGCGCGCGATAAAAAGTAATACATCCAACTCTCTTTTTGACCAAAAACCTGTATGCCGCCTTTCTCTCTGGTTTTTTGTCAAAACTTTTGTTGTTCTGCACGCATGGATCCTCAAAAATTAGAAAACTTACGTTCTAAGTAGTTTAACAATGGCCCTTCACTTGGCACAACGCCTGAACAGGCATGTGCAATCGTTGCGCGCGGTTCACGCAATCCACCGTGGCGTTGCAAGGCTTCATTCAGCCAATCCGTTGCTTGGGACGGATCCCCCTGCTCTAATGCGTCGTCCAGATTTGGCAAATCCGCCCGCATCGATTCATTAAGGCAGCCCGCATACACATTGCCCAAGCTATAGGTTGCAAAGTAGCCAAACAGGCCAACGGACCAATGCACATCCTGCAAAACTCCGTTCGATGGCTTATCCACTGCAAAGCCGAAATCTGACGCGAAACGATCGTTCCAAGCGGCTTCCAGATCACCCACAGCGAGATCGCCAGAGATCAAAGCGCGTTCTAGATCGAAGCGCAGCAGCACGTGCAGGTTATACTGTACCTCATCCGCTTCCGTGCGGATGTAGCCTTGGCGCAATTTATTGACGGTGCGGTAGAACGTGTCTTCATTCGCCACGCCAAAATCGCCAAACGTGTCGCGCATCTGACCATATAGCCAACCACAGAATGCACGGGAGCGACCAAGTTGGTTTTCATAGATCCGGCTTTGGCTTTCATGCACGCCCATGGACACACCCTTACCAAGCGGCGTGAGCAGATAATCATTGCTGATCCCCTGCTCATAGCACGCATGGCCGACCTCGTGGATCGTGGAATAGAGGCAATTGAACGGATCGCGCAGTCTGGTGCGCGTGGTTATACGCACATCAAGGCCAGAGCCGGAGGAGAACGGATGCACCGCCTTGTCGACTCGCCCATGGCTAATGTCGTAGCCGAAAGTCGTGGCAAGCTTGCGCGTCAGCTTCATTTGCTTGCCCTCGTCAAAGTCAAATTCGAGATCGGCAGGCTGCTCTGACGCCATTACTTTGTTACGTAGTGTGCTAAGACGCGGACGCAGGGCCGCGAACATCGCGCTGAGGCTTTCTGCACTTGCGCCCGGCTCATAGTCTTGCAGCATTGCGTCATATACGTCGCCACCTGCCGCCAATGCAGCACCCTCTTCGCGTTTCAGCGCGACAACCTCTTTCAAGGTAGGCAAGAAGGTATTCACATCCTCATCGGCGCGCGCCTGTGCCCAGATTCCTTGGCTCGCCGACGTCAGTTTAGCCAAGCGTTGTGCAAGATCTGCAGGCACCTTGGAGGCGCGCTCATACGAGCGAGTGATCAATCTTAGCTGGGCCTTACTTACTTCGCTTGGCGTGTGGGCTTTGGACAGCCAATCATTGATGCGTGGATCTGTGCGGCGCGCATGCAAAACACCCTCAAGCGCGGCCATTTCTTCGGCCCGTTGCGGCGCGGCCCCACGCGGCATTGTGGTTTCTTGGTCCCATCCCAATCGGCCCATGATTTGACCCAAAGATTCGGTTTCTTTCTGGAAGGCCATTAGATCGTCATATGCACTCATGATGCTGCTCCTCGCAACGTGTCTGGAGCGGGATAGCCAACATAAAAACGGGCGCGCAGGATTATGACCCATAGCGCCACGGCACCAACTTGGTGAATGATCGCAATTTCAAGCGGAGCGCCGTAAAGGACGGTAAATATGCCAAGCAGCATTTGTAGTGTCATCATCGCAAGCACCACCGTAAACGCCCCCCGCGTACCTGAATTTGGGGAACGTCGCGAAGTACGCCACAGGATCAGGCCAAAGATAAGCAGCGCGTAGCCCGCCATTCGATGCATGAATTGCACGAGCCCCGCGTTTTCAAAGAAATTGCGCCAAATGGGGTCTAGATCAAACGGAAACGGTGGAATAAAGCTACCCGACATCAATGGCCAATCTGTATAGGTTCGCCCTGCGTCAATGCCAGCGACCAATGCTCCAAGCAGGATTTGCACGAATGCTAGGGCTGTCAGCCAAGTTGTAAGAGTATAGAGCCGCATTTCACGATGGCGGCGACATTGAATCAATTGGCGTTCTTCACATTTTAGATCGAACACGAACCACGCGATGAAGCCGAGGATAATAAACGCCAAACCAAGATGTGTTGCAAGGCGGTAGGATGCTACGTCAAGCATCTTTCCCGTCAGCCCGGACGACACCATCCACCAGCCAACGGCCCCTTGAATGCCTCCCAAAACGCCAATGCCGAGTAAGCGTCCGGTCCAGCCTGTTGGAACATTGCGAGTTAGCAAGAAGCCAAAGAACCCGATGGCCCAAACAAGCCCAACGACACGGCCCAACTGACGATGCCCCCATTCCCACCAATAGATGAATTGGAACTCTGCCAATGACATGCCCTGGTTTTGCAGTTTGTACTCGGGAATCTCGCGGTATTTGTCGAATTCACTTTGCCATGCGGCCTCCGAGATCGGGGGCATTGCACCTGTGACGGGTTTCCATTCGGTGATCGACAAGCCGCTGTCTGTGAGACGGGTAAGGCCACCCACATGGATCATCAGCGCGACCAGCGCGAATAGAATTATCAGCCAAAGTCGTATGCCTTTGCGAGCTCCGCGCTTGCCTGCATCAATAACGCCGGTCACAGGCGCGACTTTTTCAACCGTTTCGACCTCTTCGAAAATGCTGCGTTTCTTGATCATTCTCTGCCTCTTTTGCGGGAGGTTGGTTGATCGAAGATGTAGGCTCCAAACCCCTACCCTTCAAGGGCGCGCCTTGATTTGTTTTAGCCTTTGTTCTTCCAACGCACCATTTGTCGCAGGACGCCGTGCAGCATCTGCACATCGGCACGCGTCAGGGGCATGCGCGACCACATATTGCGCAGGTTCACTTGCATGCTTTCAACTTTTTCGGGAGGGAAAAAGAAACCCGCATCGTCGAGGCGATCCTCGTAGTGTTTGGCCAGTGTTTCGGTTTCACCCTGCGAGGCCCAAACGGTCTTGGCCATTTCCGTGCGCTCATGGGTGATATTGCCAACCTGACGTTGCCATTCATACCCGATCAACAGCACACATTGCGCGAGATTGAGAGAGCCAAATTTAGGGTTCACAGGCACATTGATCATCGCGTTCGCGCGCGCAATATCATCGTTCTCCATCCCTGCTCGTTCTGGTCCGAACAGCACCGCGACTTTTTCGCCCTGCGCAATTTTTCCGGCCGCTAACTTCATCGCACCCTCGGGTGAGAATGCCGGTTTCGTAAGCCCACGTTGCCGCGCAGTTGTGGCGAACACGTAAGAGCAATCCTCAACTGCCTCAGCCGTTGTTTGAAATAGCTGCGCTTCGTCGAGCAAGCGCCCCGCACCGCTGGCCATAGCTACAGCTTTGGGGTTCGGCCACCCATCGCGCGGAGCCACAAGACGCATCCGATCCAACGAAAAATTCCACATAGCACGCGATGCTGCACCGATGTTTTCACCCATTTGCGGGCGCACCAGAACGAAGCAGGGTTGTGGCTGTTCGGTTGGCATTTTTTTGCTCCTGTCAACGAGTTTTGATGTAATAGGCCCAGAGTTAAGAGGTTTCAAGTTTTTGGAGATTCGGGAACGAGAGGGCCGGCCCTCTCGCGCTCTCCCAGGAGATTTATCGAAATAGGAAGAAGTGGCTGGTGAATAATTTTTTAGGGTGAATTGTCTGTTAAGTAGCCAAAGGCAACGAAGCATTGTATAGCGTGCAAAATCAGCGAACGAATGAGCTTAATCTATGTCCGATATCGAGCAGCCACAGTTATATTTGATCACCCCACCCGCGTTTGATTTGGATGTGTTTCCGAAGCTTTTAGCTGAAGTTTTGGACAGCGTGGACATGGCTTGTGTAAGAATTGCTTTGGCAAGCCAGGATGAGGATGATATTTGTCGCGCGGCTGATACTTTGAGTGGAGTGACCCAAGCGCGGGATGTCGCGTTGGTCATTGACGAGCATATTTTGTTGGTCGAAAAGCTTGGACTTGATGGCGTTCATCTTGGTGATGGCGCGCGGCGTGTGGCCAAGACCCGTAAAATGCTTGGTGAAGATGCTATTATCGGTGCGTTTTGTGGCACTTCACGCCATGACGGGATGAATGCCGGTGAGGCAGGTGCGGACTACGTGAGTTTCGGCCCGATCGGAGAAAATACGCTTGGTGATGGCGCGCGTGCGGAGCATGATTTGTTTCAGTGGTGGTCCGAAGTGATCGAAGTGCCAATTGTCGCCGAAGGCGCAATCGATGACGCTGCACTACAGGCCTTTGCGCCCGTTACCGATTTTTTTGCCATTGGCGATGAGATTTGGCGTACCGATGCGCCTGCAGGGGCCGCTAAAGCAATTCTCACGAAAATCCCCGGCTAAATATCCTCGATTTGCATTGCACGTGCAGCGGCTAGACCCAGCGCGTAGCTGATACCGGAATACATAATGTCAAACCCCTCAAAAAGCGCGGCATTCATGGCTGCGCCCTCAGGACTTTTACTGAGCTCTGTATAAGCCTCTAATTGACCGGGGGCCAAAGGCGTGTAAGCCATGATCAAGAAAGCATAGAGCCAATCGCGGGTTTCAGAGCGGGTTTCCTCTGCTTGTTCCCAGACATTGGCGAGAATTTGGTCTTCGCTGAGCTGAAATGCGCCACCATCCACCAGACCGCGATAGAACTGCATGTTGGAGTTTAGCGCACCAACCACGTTCGCCTCTAGCAGATCTCCAGCTTTCACAAACTCGTCCACGCGAATGAATGCATCATCGCCTGCACGTTCATAAGCGCGCGACTGTTGCTTTGCTTCATCCTCAATCGATGTGTCCATCATGGCTTCGCGCGCGGAGATTTCGAGATTAATGATCGTTGTGACTTCCGGTGTCTCAAAAAACGCTTCGAGCGGGCTGATATCGACACCGGCCAATGCGTCAGCAAAACCGCGTCTCACCGCAGTTTGCATCGCATCGGTGTCATAGATCCGCGCGACCGTCGCACCCCAGCTGTTCGAATAGCCGCCAGGCAGCATCTCGTCGCCAAGTTCGACCGCATAACTTTGACCTTCAAGTTGCATCAACGCGATCATGCGTTCCATCCCCATGGTCGTGAGCAGTTTGTCGGTACGTTCACTGGCAAAGGATGCAACCGGAAGAAGCACGAGACAAAGGCTCGCAATTGCAATACTAATATGGGACATAGATACCTTCAGATAACGACTGCTCAACAATCCTAAAGCTGATTGTGGATCTTGCCAATGCGCTGCCATATTAAACCTGCGTCACTTTCATTTGAATAAATCAAAGGTTGTGCAAAAAGCAGTTGCGGCCTTGATGCTCTGGGATTAACGCTGTTTTTAACTACCCCTGCGGAGCGATGCCGGAGTGGTCGAACGGGACGGTTTCGAAAACCGTTGAGCCTCTAAAGGGTTCCCAGGGTTCGAATCCCTGTCGCTCCGCCAGTTCTTCTATTTAAGTAATTGTTTCCAAGTTACATATTGAAATCGATTTCCCCTTTATTTCCCCTCTTAATTTTGCTGTTTCCGGATCAAAGCGGATTGCGCTGGTCAAAGTCTGTTCTTTGGCAGCCGACAAATATGGCAAGCCCGAGATCATGAATACGGATCAGGGCAGTCAATATACGGGTGCAAATTGGATCACGACCCCAACCAAAGCTTAGGCCAAAATCTCGATGGATGGCTGTGGTCGTTATATGGACAATATTTTTATCGAACGGCTCTGGCGGTCCCTAAAACAAGAGGCCGTCGATTTGCATGAGATTACAACGGTTTCCAAGCCAAACGGATCATTGACGACTGAATAGGGCTTTGTTGCACAAATCGGTCTGAGGCGTATCTCCCCGTTATCCCAGACGGATTTAGCCTACAGAGACTGTACTTGGTATGCCAAGCGCTGTGAAGCCGTTTAGGATGGCAGCACGGATTTGGATCTCCGCAACCTAACGATCTAAGTCGCGTACTGAGAGGCGCTGACCGAGTAATTTCACACAATGCATCTTGGTTTCGACACTGCTTCTGTGGTGGTATCGGGTCGCCTGTCGCCAGAGTGCGCGGCCAGACCACCGGTGCCCACCAACGCGGCTTTGCGGTCCCAGGCCACTTGCCCCGCAAGATACAGCAATCGGGTGCCTTCTGACAATGCGCCATGCGAAAAGCCAAACGCTAGGCTATCATACATTGTTTTGGGATTTACGCGGGTCGCATACATGGGATTACCTACGTTGATTCAGACAAAACTCCTAACAGTTTCAATTGCCCCGTCCAGTGCCTTGCCTTCAGGGTCTTGCAAAGCTGCCTCACGCAGCCGGTTCATCCAGTCCGCCGCATCATCGCGCCCATCCAGCAGCGCGGCGGCGTTCATCACGGTGCTGAATTTGGTCAAACCACGCACATGGGTGTCAGAATATCCTTTCACCAGCCGCCGGTTTTTCAGCAATTCAACACTCAGAAAATAGTCTCTCTCAAGCTGTTTAAGACTATCCGCCAACCATCGCTCCAGATGTGCAACTTCCACCTTATGCCGGCGGGTGCGCAGTCGGTAACGCTTCAATCCACCTAAGAAATGCAGCATCAAAAACGACCGCAGCGTATGGGTCCGCAACCGGCGCCCCTTGTTGAACAACCGGTTCAGCAGCGCCATCCGCTTGGGATTCGATTCCCATTTCGCGCCCATTTTGGCTGGCATCAGGCTCGCCACTTCTTCAGCGCGGGGATGGAAAAACTCCGTCAGCTCCACAAGGTTCGCGTCCCTTGCGCCCATCTCATCTTTTATCCTCGCCAAACGGGGCGCGCGCGTTTTCAAATCTGCCACCCGGATGATGTCATCATAGGCCATCGCGTTGGCGATGTACTTCGCCGCCGTCGTACTAAACAGCCAGTCATGGTCCGCATCATCGCGGGCAATCACACCCTCAAGACGATCAAGATAGGTTCCACCATACGCGCAATCCTGAAAATCAACGGCCTTGGTCAAACCCGCCTGTGCCATTTGCTGAACCGGGTCGGGCAAAGCGATAACGCGAGTCAGCAAACCCTGCCATTTGTCCATCTCCACCTTGGGGCCAAGCATTGTCGGTTGCGGCTCTAGCAATGGCGTTTCGGCCTCTGTAATACCCTCACGCGCCGCATCAAACCCCACCGCAAACGCACGCAACGACGGGTCAACTCCCTTGCCGCCCGCGCGAATGGCTTCTTCAAATGCCGCACGCTCAAACGGCAACGCACCTGACCCTGCCAAAGCCCCAAACAAACTGGCAGAGATCACAGATCCCTGCCCCACTGCCAGCGTTTCCATATCCGCGAGGATCAACTCTTGCGCCGCAATCGCAGCCGCCGCACGCACCTCATCTGCGTCCGCAATCCCGTCGCCAGGGGTCATCTTTTCAGACACGGCCAACGCTCGGTGCGTCGATCCGATCAACACCGTCCGGTCCGGCGTCACAAACCCCCGCATGATCGCGCGGCCCACTTCCATCATCTCAGACGCGATCAACACATCCACGTCACCGCCCGACGGGGCCAGCGCAAAGATAGGCATCTGGTCCGAGGCCGGCGTCATCTCAACATAATAAATCGTCGACCCGGTCCGCTGCGCCACACCCGCCACGGAGGTCGCCTGACACTCGTATCCCTGCGCTCGCGCAAGGCTCTCGATCCACGCGGTCAGCACGCCGCCACCCTGCCCACCGACAGCCATCACCGCCAGCTTGATAATCTGTCCCACCCGCGCGTCGGGAGTCTTTTCGGGCATGACAAAATTCATGTGGGCGATCCCTCAAGCCGCAACCGCTTGGCATCCCGCCGTCTCTGTAACCAGGTGATCACCTTATCGCGCGCACCCGCGCGTAACCGTTCAAACCCGCTCGGATTATGCACCACATCAGCGCGATAAAACGAAGGGCACAGCACAGCAGCATCCGCCACTTCCCCGCAGTTCCCGCACCCCACACAGGTCTGATCAATATGCGCAATCGGATCATCGCGCAGCGGATCATCCAGCCGTTTCAACGACAGCGACGGACATCCCGACAGCCGGATGCACGCGTGATCCCCGGTGCAAACATCACTATCCACGCCAAAGCGCGGCACGTCCACACGCCGCCCATCCTTGATCGCTTTGTTGCGGATCGGCTTCTCCCGCCGCTGCTTGTTCAGCATACATTCAGACGAGGCGACAATCACCTTTGGCCCCTTAAAGTCAGTTGTTAGAGCCTCTTTTAAAGTGTCACGCACCTTTGCCACATCATAGGTATGGTCAATCTGGCGAACCCATTCGACCCCCACACCCTTAAGCGCCGCGCCGATGGGATTCTGCGTCATCTTGGTGTTGTTATTTGCGCGGCTCGATAGTATCTCCTGCCCCCCGGTGGCTGCGGAATAATAGTTATCGACAATAATCGCAACGTTGTCCGATTTGTTAAATACCATGTTCCCGATCGAAGACGTCAGCCCATTGTGCCAAAACCCACCGTCCCCAAGGATCGAAATCGCGCGCCGCTCACCGCCCCCATCAAACGCCGCATTCGCTGCCGGGCCTAACCCGTATCCCATCGTCGCCCCGCCCATCTCAAACGGTGGCAGCGACCCGAACAAG
Source organism: Planktotalea sp. (assembly GCF_018607995.1). GTDB lineage: Bacteria > Pseudomonadota > Alphaproteobacteria > Rhodobacterales > Rhodobacteraceae > Planktotalea. The sequence goes on along the minus strand of NZ_JABBAL010000030.1, from coordinate 18,113 downwards.
TGACAGCCGATGTCGGCGGTGATCTGGGATTTCCCCAACTCCTGCTCAACCAATTTCATGCCCGCAAAGATCGGCCTTTCAGGACAGCCCGTACAAAAACCGGGAGGCCTAATGGGCACCGTCTTGGACAAATCCAGGATCGCTGGCTGCTCCTGATTTGGTGCACGCACCTGCCCCATCAATATGTCAGGTGCCGCTTGCCGCAAGAACGCCGTGACCCCATCCAACATCACCTGGCCCGTATATTCCCCCGCCATCGGCAACACGTCCTTGCCATACAGCTTCAGCGTTTTACCGCCCCGGTACAGGAACGACGCAAGGTGCTGTTCTATATGCTCCGGCTGGCCTTCTTCAACCACCAACACATGCTCTTTACCCGCGCAGAAGGCGTGAAATTCGTCACTAACAAGCGGATATGTCACGTTCAGACAATAGATCGGCACCTCCGTATGCCCAAATACATCCGCCAGCCCAAGACGCTGCAAAGATCGGATCAAACCGTTGTACATCCCCCCCTGCACCACGATGCCCAGCTTGGCTTTGTCCGGTCCAAACACCTCATTCAGTCCCTTTTCCATGATGAATTTCTCAGCTGCAGGCCAGCGTTTCGCGATCTTATCCTGCTCGTGAATATAGCTCCAGGGCGGCAACACCACACGTTTGAAATCCGACTGCGGCTTGGCAATGGCCTCCTTCACCGTCAGCGGCGGCGGGACGTTGTCCTTGGTCGCAAAACTACCCGTCACGTGGCACGACCGAATGCGCACCATCAACATCACGGGTGTATTGCTCGCCTCCGACAACTCAAACCCATCCTTCACCGCCTTGGTGATCGACGGCAAATTAGGTCGCGGGTCTAGCATCCAAAACTGCGATTTCATCGCGAACCCGTGGCTGCGTTCCTGCATGATGGAGGACCCTTCGCCGTAGTCCTCCCCCACGATAATCAACGCCCCACCGTTCACACCCGACGAACACAGGTTCGCCAACGCATCTGAGGCGACATTGACCCCAACTGGGCCCTTAAACGTCACCGCCCCCCGGATCGGATAATGCACGCTTGCTGCCAACATCGCCGCTGCCGCCGCCTCCGACGCATTCGCCGTAAACCGCACACCTAGCTCATCCATCAACTCTTCGGCATCGGCCAGCACATCCATCAGATGCGAAATTGGCGCGCCCTGATAGCCGCCCACATACCCCACGCCGTTCTCCAACAACGCCTTGGTCAACGCGAGAATTCCTTCCCCGGTGAACACATCCCCATCACCCTTGCGAAGATGCTTTACTTCAGCCTTGAACGAGCGTTCTGCCATGTTTTTTCTCTCCCGAAGAAATCTACTTTGAAGGAGCGTGTGACGCCCACAACACTGTGCTACCGTCCTTTTCATACGCTATGCCATCGGGGTAGGACACCTCTTCCATTTGCAAACCCCAAGGCGCAAAGAAGTACATGATCGATTGACCTGCTGCGGGCCCTTCATTGATCGTAAGCGGCCCCATTAGTGACCGCAAGCTCTTGTCTTTGAGATACGCAGCGTCGGCGCTTATATCATCCACATAGTTCGCGATGTGATGGCCACCGATGTTGCTGTTATGCATCGCAACGGTCTTCTGATCAGGCGTATTATACTCAAAAAGCTCTGTGTTAGAACTGAATCCCCACCGCATCAGGGTAATCTGCTCATTCACTGCGCGGGGGTCCACTTCCAGCAAGTCCTGCATAAATGTGCCCTCATCATCGTGAAAGGGGCCAAACGACATCGTCTTTTCACACCGCTGCACGTCAACAAAAAACGTCTCTGCTTCGGTCATGTCGGGCACGGTCAGGCCAATGTGATCAACACCGCGCATCCCCGGCAATCCCGCCACCAGTGCTGTGCTTACCGTCAGAATACCCACAGTCAATGTCATCATGAAACGCGTCATGTCAGTTCCTTTCAACGCATAGCGGTTTTTAAAAATCGTGTTTGCGGATGTTGCGCAGGATGGTCTGCAGCGTCCCGACAAAGGCGCGTTTCTCCGCGATATCGACCCCTGTAAACATCGCATCCGCCGCCCCCGCCATATGCGGCCACATCCGGTCACCGGCCTCACGCCCACTGTCGGTGATGAACACCCGCGTCGCGCGGCTGTCCTTCCCATCCGACTCCCGCCGGATCATTCCACTTTGATCTAACGTGTCTAGCGCCCGGCTTAGGGTCGATTGCTGCACCACCGCATAAACTGCCAATTCCCGGATTAAGATGCCATCAATCACCGATAAAACCGCAAGCGACCGCATCTGCGGCGTGGTCAACCCGAGCACGGCCATCTCCGAGGAGAGCGCAGCATTATACCGCCCTATGATCCGGTTCATCAGATAGGGCGCAAAGTTCTCTAGCCCGATTTCGCCCAGTCGCGGCAGTGTCGTTATGTCCGGCTTGTTCATGCGCCCAATCCCTTCGCCAGATTGAACCCCGATCCGCCACCCAGCCCTGGTCCGGGATGGGTCGAAGCGCCGATGTGGTGCAAATTCGGGATCGCCGTGCCGTTGTTCGCCTGCCCAGCATGCGGTCGCCAGACAAAGAATTGATCCAAGGTGCAAGCCCCACCATAGGGATCGCCACCCACAAGGTTCACATTTATCTGCGCCAGATCAGCTGGCGAATAGGCGCGGCGTTTCAGCTTGATCTTGTCCCAGTTGCGGATGTGTTTCGACAAGATCGCTTCAATCCGATCCGCAAAAGCCTCCCGCGTCGCTTCCGTCCACTCCGGCCCGCTTTCAAACTCTCCCGCCGCATCGCCTTTGATCAACGTCGGCGCATCTGGGATCTGCAACCACAACAACGCCTTTCCCTCAGGACAGCGCGAAGGATCCATCCGGTGCGGTTGCCCCACGCAGATCGTCGGAGTCACGGGCAACATGCCCCGTTCGGCTTCGTTGCTTGATTTAGAGACAGAATCGACCCCATCCGCCAGATGGATCAGCGCCACATCGTCCAAACCCTCAACGGCCCATTCAATCGGACCATCCAACGCAAAATGTAGCTGAAAATTCCCCCGCCCATGGCGAAATTTCTTGACCGGTTTGGGAAAATTAGCATCCGCCAACAACCCATCATAAAGCTGCCCCGGCGCGGTGCTAGCGATGACATTCCTCGCGTGCAGTTCCTCACCACCCGCCGTCTTCACCCCAACAGCCTTACCGTCTTCAAGGATCACACGCGTGGCTTCAACCCCCGTCCAGATCTCACCCCCGTGAGATTCAATCAACGACCGAAACGCCGCCGCCGCCTGCCCTGCACCGCCTTTGACAACAGGCGCGCCCGCAGCTTCCAACGCAAATGCAATGACCCGCGCCATCTGCCCAGAATAACTAGCCTCCGGCGTCAGCCCGACATGCAAAACCCAGGGTGCCCAAATCGCCTGGACATCCGCACTGGAATACCGCGTTTCAAGCCACCCGCGCGCAGGCTCCAACGCCTCGCCAAACCACGCCTTAAGCGACCCTAACCCGCGTTTCCAAGCCTGTTTTGCCAACAAGACGACCGTCCCGCGAGACCACAAAGGCTGCCCCAACAGCGCAAACAAAAACGGCGCATCCGCCTCAACTGCACTCACATCGCGGCCATGCTGATCCCCATCGCCAGATCCCCGCGCATTAAACGCTGCTACATTCGTCGCCCGGTCCATGGTCAACACCAATGCCGTTCCATCGGGGCGCAAAACCGCCGTGGGATGAGGGGAATGGCAATACTCAAACCCGTGCTTGCCCAGATCATCGCCCAACGCCTCCTGCGCGGGCCCGGTCATGAATAACACAAAAGTCGCGGCCATCACGTCATGATGATACCCCGGCAGCGTCACCTGATCGGAGGTATACATGCACCCCCCGATCCGGTCCTCTCGTTCGATCATCAGCACGCGATCGCCCTTGCGCGACAGCATCGCGGCGGCGACCAACGCATTGATGCCCGTCCCGATGATTAGGTGATCCACCTGCGCCAAAGCTTAGCCCTTCGGCACAAGCGCCAAAGCGCGGATGGGAGAGCCGGTGCCATTCTTGATCTTCAAAGGTGCCGCAATCAGGATCGCGCCCTTGGGTGGCAATTTCGACAGGTTAGTCAGCGATGCCAAACCAAAACAATTGTCCCGGTGCAGCAGGTTGTGCGCAGGGTACGGCGGCTCCATCCCGCCAGCCTGACCCGCATCGGTGCCGATACACTGCGTGCCCCACCCAACGATTTTCTTGTGCAACAGATACTCAATGCAATCCGGCGTCGGCCCCGGCGAATGTGGCCCCGTATCATCTGCATTCAGGAACTTAGCCTCATCATCCACCCGACTGTCCCAATCCGTGCGCATGACAACCCATTCGCCAGCACCAATCTCGCCATGCTCCGCTTCCCACGCTTTCACACCATCAGCCGTCAGCAAGAAATCCTCATTCGCCGCCGTTTCAGCCGAACAATCAATCACATTCACCGGGGCGACCAAACGCTGCACATCCAGATTGTCGGTGTACCCGTCGGCGTGGTCCTTGCCCGTGATCCAATGGTGTGGCGCGTCGAAGTGCGTGCCGGAATGTTCGCCCAGCACCATCCAGTTCCACGCAAAAAACGGCCCGTCATTGTCGTACTCAGAGATCTTGTGAATTTCGACCTTGGGCGTCGCCTTGGCAAAATCCGGCGGCAGTTGGATGATCGGCGTTTCCGGCCCCAAAACCCCGGTGCAATCCACCACTTCTACCCCACCAGAAGCCAGCATCGCGCCAAGGCCACTTACAACATCTGTTGCACTCATGTCGTTCTCTCCCTGAAGTCCGCGGTATGGTTCGCGGTTAAGTTAATGAAACAATGCTAGACAAGACTAAATGCATTTGCAATTATCTTATCTTAGAAATGGACATAGTTGAATGACCACCAATCCAGACGCCGTCATCATCGGAGCGGGGCATAACTCATTGGCCTGCGCCTGCCATCTTGCGGCGCGCGGATGGAAGGTGATTGTCTATGAACAGAACGCCACTGTCGGAGGGGGAGTAAAAACGGGGGAATACACTCTGCCCGGCTTCCGCCACGACTGGGCCGCGATGAACTTGTCGCTGTTTGCCGGCTCAGCTTTTTACACACAACACGCTGCTGAATTGGCGGGCCACGGATTGAGTTTTTCGCCATCGGCGAATCCCTTTGCATCGGTTTTTCCGGATGGCCGCTGGTTGGGCATTTCCAACGATCCCGCACTCACAACGGCACGTGTACGCAGCTTTTCTGACGCCGACGCAAAGGCGTGGAAAGACCTGACCGTCAATTTCCCATCAGAAGCCGAGGCGATCCTCTCTATCCTCGGCTCCCCCATGAATTTATTTGCATTTTCATCCTTAGGCTGGAAGACATGGCGGAAGCGCGGCAGCGGCGGGACCCTTGACCTTGCACGGTTTTTGATGACGTCTCCGCGTGTTTGGCTCGACCAGACGTTTGAAAGCGACCACGTCAAAGCCACCCTCGCCGCATGGGGCATGCACCTTGATTTTGCCCCCGACGTCGCAGGCGGCGCGGTGTTCCCATACCTAGAGGCTATGGCAGGCCAAGCTTTTGGCTTGGTGCTGGGCGCGGGCGGTGCGGATACGATGACCACGGCCATGGTTAAAATGATTGAATCGCGCGGCGGTGCGGTCCATTGCAACTCCAACGTGATCGGCATTAACCACGCCGCTGGTCGCGCGTTTGGCATCATCCTCGACGATGGTATGCTGGTGGATGCTAACAAAGCCGTCATCGCCAATGTTTCCCCCTCTGCCCTGTTGAAACTGACGAACGGGTCCGGCGACCAACGCCATGATACTTCAATGCGGAAATTCCAGCACGCCCCCGGCACGATGATGATCCACCTGGCCATGGACGCCTTGCCCGACTGGTCCGCGCCTGAATTGAAACGCTTCGCCTATGTTCACCTCGCCCCGTCGATGGACCAGATGGCGCGCACCTATACCCAAGCCAAAGCGGGTCTTTTACCTGATGAACCGGTGATTGTCTGCGGGCAACCGACCGTAGTCGACCCCTCCCGCGCGCCTGATGGTAAGCACATTCTCTGGCTGCAAGTCCGCATGGCCCCCAGCCAGATCAAAGGCGACGCCAAGGGCGAAATCACCGCGACCAACTGGAGCGATGCCGCTGAACCCTTCGCCAATCGCGCCCTTGACATCATTGAGCGCTACGCCCCCGGCACGCGTGCCAAAATCCTCGGCCAGCACACCGTCACGCCTGAAATGCTGGAGGCCGATAATCCCAACCTCATCGGCGGCGATCAGGTCTGCGGCAGCCACCATCTACACCAGCATTTCATGAACCGTCCCGCGCGCGGATACGCGGATGGGACCACACCGATCAGAAACCTGTATCACACCGGCGCCGCTGTCTGGCCCGGTGGCGGCACAGGGGCAGGGCCCGGCACCCTGCTTGCCAAAAAGCTTGCCGGAAATTGAACGCTTAACTGATAAGAAAAACAGACACGAGTAAGGGAGAACTCACATGAAACTATCCAGAAGAAGCCTTCTTAAAACCTCCGTGGCAGCAGCGGCATTTGCAACCGTTGGCCTGCCCGCATTCGCGAATATTGACGAATTGGTCATCGCCTATAACGTCAACCTGCCCAGCTGGGATCCGACCGTTGGCTTGTCAGCGGTAAACCCTACAATCCAAGGGTTCTACCAGTCGGTGTTTGACCTCTACATCCCACAAAACCCTGATCTGTCCTTCGGCTCCGGCATTATTACAAATTATGGCTGGAACGACGACAATTCCGCCATTTGGATGGACGTCCGCGAAGGTGTAACGTGGCACAACGGCGATCCGCTGACTGCAGAAGATGTCGCATGGTCGCTGGCCCGCGTCGCCAACCCGGACACAGGCTCCCCCATCCAATTCATCTGGGGCAAAATCACCAACATCAAAGCCAACGGCAACCGCGTCACCGCAGATATGCCTGAGTTTGAGCCGACATTCTTCAAATGGATGTCCTTCCTCACCGGCTATGTCATGCCCAAGAAATACTACGAGAAAGTGGGCGCGGAAGGTTTTGAGGCTGCCCCCATCGGTACCGGCCCCTACATGGTCGAGAAATTCGAACGCAACGCCTTTGTCCGCCTGAAAGCCAACGAAAACTACTGGGGCGGCGCACCAGAATTCAAAACCGTAACAATCAAATTCGTGACTGACGCGGCAAGCCGTGTGGCCGAGGTGGAATCGGGCAATTCCCACGTTACGCTTGAGATTCCTTACGAGGAATTCGACCGCCTGAAAGCCAAAGACGGGCTGGACGGCACGGCATCGCCCATCTCAGATATCGGCATGATTTTCCTGAATGACATCGAAGTCATGACCGATCCCAACGTGCGCATGGCTGCGGCCCATGCTATTGACAAGCAACTAATCGTGGACCGCTTGCTGTCTGGTTACGGCGTGCCCATCGATACGCTGCAAACGCCCGATTACATCGCCTACGACGACAGCATCACCGTTGAGTTTAACCCAGAGAAGTCTAAAGAGCTGCTCGCCGCGTCTGGCTATGGCCCTGATAATCCCGTCAAATTCAAAATCCAAACTACCAAGGGCTTCAAACCTAAGGACTTTGAAATGGTGCAGGCCATCGTCGGCCTGTGGCGCCGTGTCGGGATCGAGGCGGAAATCGAAGTCTACGAAATTGCCAAACATTTTGAGCTGCGCGCTGCCGATCAACTTGCACCTGCCGCCTTCTACAACTGGGGCAATTCGGTTGGTGATCCGACAACCTCCACCGGGTTCGCGATGTTCGGCCCCTCCCCTCACTCCGTCTGGGATGGCGAGGAACGGTTCAATTCGATCCTCCCCCTCTGGGGCGAAGCGGATGAGGACAAACGCATCGCAGGCTGGAAAGAAGTTGACCGCCAAATCGCTGAAAACGCGGAAGTAATTCCCCTTCTGCAATACGTCCAGCCGATCCTGCACGCCTCTGGTGTGCAGGTGACGCCTCATCGCTCCGGCGCGCTTTTGCCACACCTGATGACGCGGGCGTAACACGACCTTCCTGTAACTAGACGGGGCTGTCATGGCCCCATCTTTTTTTAACTGGCCCTCCCATGACCCTACTGCGCATCATCCTGATCCGTCTGCTGACTACGGCCATCACGCTTTTTGGCGTGGCGATAATTGTGTTTGTGGTGATCCGTGTGGTGCCGGGTAACCCAATCGCGATGATGCTGCCCCCCGGTGCCACCGACGCCGATATCGCCCGATTACAAGCGCAATACGGGTTCGATAAATCGATCTTTCAGCAGTTTGTCATCTGGCTGGGCAACGTGACGCAGGGCGATTTTGGTACCTCCATTTCCCTGCGCCAACCAGTATCTGACTTGGTGCTGGGCCGCCTGCCCGCCACTTTAGAACTGTCAATCATCGCCCTCACCATCGCGGTGATCATAGGCGGCACCATGGCCCTGCTTGGCACCCGGTTTCGCGACACCAAAGGCGAAGCAGCGGTGGATGTCAGCGCGGGCATGGCCCTGTCGATCCCTGATTTCCTGTGGGGGCTGGTGTTAATCTTACTTTTTGGGGTGTTCTGGCCGATTTTTCACATCTCTGGCCGTGTATCCCCCTCAATAAACATTGATTTCACAACCAATTTCTTCCTATTTGAGGCATTAATGCGGTTGCGTTTCGACGTCATCGCCGACCTGATCGGTCATATGTTCATGCCCGCCTTGGCACTTGCAATCCCGCTTGCTGCGATCATCGCACAGCTTTTAAAACAGTCTTTAAAGGAGACGATGCACCTTGATTATGTCACCCTCGCCCGCACCAAAGGCTACGGTGAAAACCACGTTATCGCGCGGGAGGCCCTGCCTAACGCGATCCTGCCCACGCTGACATTGGTCGGCGTACAATTTACCTTTCTGATCGGCGGCACGGTGATCATCGAGCGGCTGTTCAGTTATGAAGGCCTCGGCAATATGGCCATCGACGCCGTGATCAATCGCGATTTGCCGCTGATCCAAGGCATCGTGATCCTGTTTGCGCTGCTCTTTACTATCGTTAATCTAGTCGTCGACATGCTGTATGTCGTGCTGAACCCAAAGCTGCGCCATGCGTGATCTGCGCGGTGACGTAAAACGCACCTTAGGACTGCGCCTGTGGCTCTCCGGTGGGTGGTTGACAATTTTGGCCCTCGCCGCCCTCTGCGCGCCTCTGCTCGCGCCTAAAGACCCGCTGATGCAAGACTTATTCCTGGGCCGCATGCCGCCCTTTTGGATGGACGGTGCTGAACCCGGATACCTGTTGGGCACTGATTCTCTGGGCCGCGACGTGCTCTCCCGCATTCTCTATGGCGCGCGATTGGCCCTGATCGTCGCTCTGGTCGCGGGCACGTTAACCTGCTTCGTTGGCGCAACACTTGGCTTGATCGCGGGCTATTACCGCGGTTGGCCCGACCGGATCATCAGCCGTTTTGTCGACATTTGGATGGCCTTTCCCCCTGTCCTTTTCGCCATTTTGTTGATCGCCGTCATGGGAACAGGCCTGTTGTCGATCATCATCGCCATCGTCATCATCGACTGGACCCGTTTCGCCCGCGTTATCCGTGCTGAAGCGATGACACAGGGTGCAATGGACTACGTCGCCAGCGCGCAAGTGTCCGGTCAGACGCGGTTCAGCACCATGCTGACCGAAATTCTGCCAAACGTCCTGCCAACAATCGTCGTTCTGCTGACGCTGGAAATGGGCATCGCCGTCATTGTTGAGGCGATCTTGAGCTTCGTAAACCTGTCCATCTCAACCGATAGCCCGACATGGGGCGGTATGATCTCTGAAGGGCGCACATCGGTGCATCAGGCATGGTGGGTTTTGGTGTTCCCGTTGATCACGCTTTTCCTCACCGTGCTCAGTTTTTCCCAGTTGGGCGAAGGGCTCAAAGACCGCTTCGATCCGGTACTGAGATGAACGGGTATCTGTCCATTCGTAACCTCACGGTACGGCTGAAAGGAGGCGGGACAATCTTGCGCGATGTGTCGTTGAATGTCGCAGCGGGCCAGGTGCACGGGTTGATGGGCGAATCTGGTGCGGGTAAATCTATGATTGGCAAGGCCGTGTTGGGCACCCTGCCCCGCGCGTTGGACATAACCTCAGGTCAGATCTGGCTGGACGGGGTTGACCTGCAAACCCTGCCGCCCGCTGAACGCCGCAACCGTATTGGCGCATTGGCCGCCCTGATCCCGCAAGACCCGCTGACGGCGCTGAACCCGTCGCGGCGGATTGGACCACAGATCACCCGACGTTTGGTCGACATCCTAGGATGGAAGCGCCAAGACGCTGCAAAGCGCGCGCTGGAATTGCTAAACGAAGTGCACATCCCCGACGCCCCACGCGTCATGCGCAGCTATCCGCACGAACTGTCAGGCGGCATGCGCCAACGTATTTTGATCGCATCGGCGTTTGCAGCAGAACCTAAATTGATCATCGCGGATGAACCAACAACTGCGTTGGATGTGACCGTGCAAAAGCAGATCTTGCACCTGATCAGCGAGATGCAGGCACGTCATGATACCGCCCTTTTGTTCGTGACCCATGACCTTGGCGTCATGTCAAAGGTCTGTGACACTCTGTCTGTACTTTATGCCGGGAAAGTGGTGGAAGAAGCGAACATGCCGCGGTTCTTTATGCGCCCCATCCACCCCTATTCCGCCGCGCTACTTGCCGCGACGCCAACCTACACCGATCCCACAAGCAGCCTGACCCCTGTGCCACAAACTGTGGTTGATCAAGTTGAGCGTGAAGTTATGGAACACGACCTGAGGACTGCATCATGATGTACAAGGTGCGTGATCTGAAATTATCTTTGCCGGACATGGCCCATAAGCCATTAATCGGCGCAACGCCCCGCATAGAGATCCTCAAAGGTCTGAGCTTTGACGTGCCGAAAGGCGCTGTTTTGGGCATCGTCGGCGGCTCTGGATCAGGGAAATCCACATTGGGTCGCGCAATGTTGCGGTTGTTAGCGCCCACAGGCGGCAGCATCTGTTTCGATGGCACCGACATTACCCACCTCAGCGAGGACCAGCTGCGCGGGATGCGTCAGCGGTTTCAGATGATCTTTCAAGATCCGATGTCATCGCTCAATCCGCGACGGCGCGTGGGGGGCATCATTGCGGCCCCACTGCAGGTTCAGAGGCTGGATGGCATACCCACCCGCATTGATGAAGCGCTGGATATGGTTGGTTTGCCGCGTGAATTTGCACAGCGATACCCCCATGAATTGTCTGGCGGGCAGCGTCAACGGGTGGGGATTGCCCGTGCCATTGCGCTGCGGCCTGATTTCATTCTGGCCGATGAGATTGTGTCGGGACTGGATGTGTCGTCGCAGGCGCAAGTACTCAATCTGTTGGGAAAATTGGTACGCGATCTCGGGCTAACATTGGCGTTTATCAGTCACGACCTATCAGTGATAAGACGTCTCTGTGACCGGGTATTGGTGCTGCATCTTGGGGAAATCGTAGAAGAAGGTGCGACAGTGTCGTTGTTTGAAGCACCACAAGCCCCCTACACGCGGGAGCTACTGTCTGCGATCCCTCTGCCCGATCCGCACCAGACCTGGGATTGAATTACCTGTGCGCAATTTGGTTAATTTAATTTTTATCAATGCAGTGGCTTGGCCCACGCCATCTAATCTACGCTTAGCCAACAAAGATTTCTCGTAGTCCCCCTAACTGTGCCAGTTTTGTTACCTATGGCCGGAGATCGCATGACAGGGTTTCAGATCGTTTGTGGGCAAGTGAATCTCTTGAATATTGAGTTCTATTAAATTGTAATGTCCTTATTTGAAAATGTGCCTAATGGCGCGGTCAGCAGCATTGTAGGTTTGCCGTTTGCCGCCGAAGCGCAACTTCTAAGACCAGCTCTTCGAACCACTGGGTCTAACGTAGATATGAAGGCCAGTTCCCGAGCTGTGATAATAACGCCCTGCCTCAAGTCGTGAATTTAAATATTGTATCGTAAGCTTCTTTGCCATTAGCCTCCACACCCGCCCCCACAAAAATCTTGGAACACATTAATACTGTGAGGAAGGCATAAGCAAATTGAAACCATAAAATATGCATAATTTTATGGTTATTTGCGCTAATTGAAGCTACTGGAATTATAGATATACGGACTGTCGCTCCGCCACTTAGTCTGGATTTGATTTTATTGTTTAATTCAGAAACTTGTGTCGGCGTTAAAACATACAACCACCCACGCCAGTCAACGAAAAATACCTTCCATCAGTGGCATATCCAGCATCTACTACCCCTCATCGGACTCTCACATGATAACCAAAGGCGCATGTAGCTTTGTGTTCATAGGTTAAGCCTTAAGACGCCAGGAGAACGTAAGTCTTGGCCAGTACCGCCAATGGTATGACTGCGAGAAACACTTAGTTGGAACGGTTGTTCTTCTCGGTGTGGGCCAACAACTGTAAACCCCACCAGACGACCCGAGACGTCTTATCAATTTCCGACTAACAGCTCCCAGCCATATAGGACACAAGGAGCTTGCCCTCATTGTGCTTGAGGCTCATGCGGGCGGCGGGGCCATAGTAGTTGAGGTTGCCGTCAGCACCATGTCGCCAGCCACGAGGCCTTCAATTGGGCGCTCGCCTTGATCGGTCTTGATCAGAGTACCGGAGGTGAAGCATATTAAACGGGCATCACCCGGTGTAAGATCGCCATTGTAACGATCGTTTCCATAGTCCCATTAAACGCTTTGCTGACCTGGCTCAAGTATCCTTCAATCAAGTGAATCATCGGAAGTAGCACCGACTGTTGCTGTGATTGGCGCAATATCCACGCTGCTATAAAAATCAACTACGCCCCCGCAGGGAGATATATCGGTTAAGGTAAGGCCAGACCCTTCGTCACCATCGGACGGTACGGTTATAATTCCAACGGGAATGTGAAATTTATCCAACTTGGGTCATCTGGATCAGGCATAACAGAAACTGTTGTTGCAAACTCTAAATCACCTAAGGTTGCGACTTACTAAATAGATCAAGCGTCAACTGAAAACGTCATACTCTCGACAAACACATATTTTGAATAAGCTATTTTATAAAAAGTTATCAATTAATAATATAAATTTTTTGTAATTTTTTTCTTATCTTTATGGATTATAAAAACCCAGAAAAGTGAAATAATGAACAAAGGCCTAGTGACATTAAATACTGAAATATATGGCCTGTCAGTTAAGTGCATGAACGAAGAAAATAGTACTGCATTGTCAATTGCACTGTTAATCATGTAGACCATCATGGTTAGACAGACATACTTAAACCCCAAATTAAAATAAGCTGAAATATTTAAAGATATCAAAAGCAGGAATATTAGCGAAGCCCTGGAGTTTAAGACTGATAAAAATCCTGTTTCAAGAAAATTATTATTGATCCCCAGTACAAGGTTACCTTTTACCATAAAGAACAATGCAATAAGTATAAGAGCGTATAAATTTATAAAACTTAATGTTAGTCGAAAAGTAAAGGATTGAACCACATAATTCTTGTCATTTGAAAATTCATCTGAAGCAGTCCCCAGTATGGTAGATAATTCAAGATCATTTATATTTTTATTTTTCATAATATAAACCCACCGGCACAGGACGAAATGTGAGTTCGATGCTCATCCAAAGTAGACAAGTAATCATAATTGGACGAAATGATTCAATCAGAGGGATCAAACCGCTATCTGGGTATTGAATAACATCTGTCAAAACAAAAACATCATCAATATATATAGCGACTGCCAATGCAGTTAATGCAACAGTTAAGTACTTTGCATATTTAAAAAATCTAAATAAAATTACAGGATATACCGATAAAACCATTGCCACAATTCCAAGGCGAACAGTCGCAAGTTTCATAGTAATAATAATCTGATCAACATTATTGAGTTCAACATTTAGTTCAGGGATTGTTAAATATGTATACAATTTAGAAAAATAAAAAGCATAGGTGATACTCATTGACAGCCAGAAAAATTTAGAAAGTTCCAAATAATGAGACATCGCTCTTATCCCGATTAATATTAAAGTTTCTAATACATTATTTTAGAACATTATCCTTACAATGTACACAAAAAATATATAATTAATTACTATGATTACGATTTCAGAAGGAATTACTCCATACAAAATGTCGCAATCTATAAAAAATATCAACTACATCAGCGCACCTACTTTATTATCAAGGAAACATAATTGCTCAACATATCCTCTGATTGTTTCGCGATACTTTTAAGAACTAGAATGCGATCAATTAAATTATTGATGGCATTATTGTCAGCGTCAATTTCTAATGAAGTAAGTTGTTTTTCTAACAATTCTTGCCCCAACATAGCTGAGGCACCTTTCAACTTATGAGCAGCCGCTGCTAATGCTTTATAATCTTGTTCAAATGTACCCTGATTACATTGTTTAATAAACATTTCGACCTCTTCGAAAAATATCCAAATAACTCCCAAAGCTTTATCGATGCCAAGAGTTTCGAATAATTCCTTGAGAACTGGTGAGAGCTCACCAATAGGTTCAAATGAAGAAACTGAGGCAAAATTTGAAATAATCTCTCGTAAAGCAGCTAAACGGATTGGCTTTGTAAAATAACAATTCATTCCAGCTTGTTCTGCGTCTACCCCAAACTCATCACTACTGTGCGCTGTTAGTCCAACAATATAAGTTTTTGAATTTAATCCTCCATCCAAACGAATTATTTTTGCAGCTTCTATGCCATTCATAATTGGCATGTTAATATCCATAAAAATGATATCAAATATTCGGTTTTTAGCTTGATCTAAGGATTCCATACCATCGCATGCTCTACTCACCGTATGGCCCATTCCTTCAAGCATATCACAAAGAACTTCCATGTTCGTAATACTATCCTCGACAACAAGAACGTAAAGGTTTTTGGATACTTCCATAAGAGTATTTGTTACGTTAGTTTTGACAACATCAGTCTTAGCAACAGGTATCAGAGGTAAACTCAATATAAATTTAGCACCTTTATTAATGTCACTTTCCACAAAAATATCACCGCCCATTTTACGTGCAATTTTGCGAGAAATAGAGAGCCCCAATCCATCACCCCGCGTTTGACGCGCATCACCGGAGGAAATGGCGACAAAATCATCAAAAATCCTTTCATGGTTTATTGGTGCAATTCCCACGCCAGTATCAATTATATTAAATTTTAAATCGGAAAAACCTGATCCCTGAATAAAGTTAATTAAAATTTTGATACTTCCCGTTTCCGTAAATTTGATAGAATTACCCACTAGGTTTGTTAGAACCTGTCTAATCCGATGTCTGTCGCCCATAAAATAGGTATTGATATTTTTATTAATTTGAAACTCTAATTTTATCCCTTTTTCATTTGCTAGTGGCTTGAGTACATCAACCAAAGATCTAACTAAATCATCCAAATCAAATTCTTGAGGGGATAATCTAAGAGCTCCGTCTTCAATTCGCGTAATATCTAGAGCTTCATTGATGTGTTCTAACAAAATCTCACTAGAACTTGTTGCAATCTGAACATAATGATCCTGCTTTGTTGTGAGCTTGGTAGCTTTAAGCAAGTCCATTACGCCAACAATTCCAGCCAAAGGTGTACGCATTTCATGACTCATGACTGCTAGAAATTGTGACTTTGCTTTGTCTGTGCGTTCAGCACGATCACGCGCTTCAATTAATTTTTTTTCAGCAATCTTTCGATCACTGATATCACGAATATACGCCATGAAGATCGCATCATTATTTCGTTCAACATACGTCATATTTAATTCAGTGGGGAACTCTTCACCATTTTTTCTCCAAGCTGTTAACTCAACTCGAACACCCTCAATATCAGTTGCCTTTTTTTGCTCCAGTGATTGATCCGCTGCATTTTTATAGGCATCCCTCAAACCTTTACGGAAGAAAAGTTCTTCCATGGTCCTCCCAATGATCTCCTCTCGAGACCACCCAAAGACACCCTGAGCCGAGGTATTGTATTCAATAATTCTACTGAAACCGTCTGCTATGATAATAGCATCCATTGAGCCAGCCACGGTTAATGCTAATTGTTTCGAGGAGGCAGTAAGTTCATAAGTACGCTTAATCGCAGACCTCAGCATTCGATCTAATAAAAACAATAAGCCAGCAAGCATCATTAATAAAAAAACAAAACCGCCGGCGGTCCAAATAAGTTGCCTTGAAAAATTTAATCTTTGCTCTTGCGATTGACTAAATGCTAAACGCCATACTAGAAGTGAAATTTTACTAATTTTAGGCCTGATTTTCGTTACCACGTTACGCAAAAACAGAAGATCGTTTCTTGATATTTCATCTAGCTTGTCCAAATTCGAAATTTTTTCATCAACGAACTGAACGATGGGCTTCATTAAAATCCGAACTTTTTCATTATATCCTGAAATTATCTGCGATTGGTTGCCTTCAAGCTCTAAAAGTTTATTTAAGAGAGTATCTATTTTCAATAAAATCTCTTCTTTTAATAAATTATTATTATTTGTTTCTTTAAGTAAAGTTATCTCTAAGTCTGCTAATTGAGCATTAACCTGGAAGTAATCCTGCGATGTAAAGATCGTATCTTCTATAATTAATGAATTCTGATATTCAGAAACTAATTTACTTATCATCAGCCCAAGTAATATGGCCAGCAAGCATAGGGCTACCAATATTAAATTTCTATACCCCCTTAATTCAACGTTCATTTGCATACTTTAACTTATATAAAAATGTGAAAAAAACTCCTATTGGCCTAGTAGAATTGGATTTGTAAAGAGGCAAAGAGCTCTGTACTATGCAGAAGATTTCAAAGTTTTTGGCAGCTGAAAAATTCATACGTTATGATCGTCCACAAATTTGCTTTATCATAAGATATCCTAGACCAAAGTATGACGTTATGAGTTATTGGTATAGTATTATATACTGAAGTATAGGTATGAGGATAATTTGCATTTTTTCTATTAATGATGGCTTTGTTGCACAAAACGGGTTTTGAGCGGACTTTCCCTTTTCCCGGACGGACTTATCCTACAGGCTCTGTGACTGGTATGCCAAGAGCGGTTGAGCACCGCGATCGGGACTTGTAGCTCGGCAACCTGCTGGTTGAAGTCTCGGGCCATGAGGCTTGGGCCGAGGAGTTTGACGCAGTGCAGCTTCTTTTCTGCGCGGCTTCGGCCGTGATAGCCGGTCAGTTTTCGCCACAGTGCCCGCCCAAGATATTTGCACGCTCTCACAGCTTTGTTTCGCGCGATGGCGCCCGCCGTCGTTGGCTTCCAAAGCTGCGCATTCTTGCGCGGAGGGATGATAGCTGCGACTCCCCGAGCGGCAATCACGTTGTGGCATCTGCGCGTGTCATAAGCCCCATCAGCGGTGACCGTGGCGATCGCTTGATCCGGTGGGATTTGTTCCAGCAGGTCGGGCAGCATAAGCGCATCGCCGATATTGCTTGTGGTCACGCAAACCGCGCGGATCTCCAATTTTTCCTCGTCCATGCCGAGATGAAGCTCGCGCCACAGGCCCTTTCTTTGGCCCGTCATGCTTGCGCGCGTTCCACTCTCCTTCACCCTCGGCCTTGATCCCGGTGGCATCGATCAGCAGGTGGAGAGGTCCCGATCCGCGCTGCTTCAGCGCCGTGTTGTACGAAGGCCAGTTCCAGGTCTTGTACTTCGTAGGGGACCAACTGCTCATGCTCGTCAGCTGTCACGCTGGATTCACACAGGGAACCCATCACCCAATTTGTGCAACAAAGCCACACCTTGCCCAAATTCTGCTTCCAGCAGACCAGGGTCTCCCACCGGGACTAGCGACGGAAACGGCGAATTAGACTGGGCGCAGCTGCGTAGCCTAAAAACAACAGCAATCCAAAAGCCAATACCGCTAAAAATGAATTCCAGTTTTGGTTCCATAGCAGGACCCCCACGATCGGCGGTGCAATGACCAAAGGAGCCAGAACCAGCGTTGTCAGCGGGTTTGAAATTTGGCGCCGATCTTGACCTAATACACAAATTTCGATTCCACGCATCATTATTTGATGAACATGTAACCGATCCGGTGCCGAAACATCCGCATTCCTGCGCA